>CAVPMC010000010.1:0-254098 GCA_963706465.1 Terriglobales bacterium | reverse complement strand
CAAGGCTGCTTCCACGTCCTTCCATGCATTCTTGGCGGTGCTGCTGGGGACGAAGAGGATGTCGTTGTCCTGCATGGCCAGAGTCGGTTTCTTTGGAGCTGAGAACTTTTTTGAGGTTGACGGGAATCTCTTGGCGTCCCTGGGCAGTGGTGCGGATAAGTTTGGCTGAGCCTTTGGCCGCGGTGGGATTGGTGCCTTGCGCCAGGGCAACCGCCTGCAGGATTGTGAGTTGCTCATCGTGATCCATGGGGAAGCCACCGGGACGCGCCACGTCTCCCACGACGTAGACGATTCCGGTTCGTTCGACGAAGATGGTGTCGCCGGGAAGAATTTCAGGATTGTTTTCCGCCTTGGGGGTTGCCCCCGCGGTCATCTTCACATGCTGTGGTTCGTCAGGCTTGCCCGAGTGAGTAATCGTGATTCTCGTGCCGGCTAGCGGAGTCAGTCCTTGCGCCACCGAAATGTAGTCGAGCAGATGATGCGCGCCGAACGCCGGATAAATGCCGGGGTTCTTCACTTCGCCAACCACCGAGACGCCCTGAGTCGCGTACTCCGCAATGAAGATCGTGACCTGCGGGTCCTTCACAAAGCCGCCGCTGATGAACTTCTCGCGGATGAGGTTCTGGGCTTCGTCGGCCTTCAGACCCTGCACGTGCATCGATCCCACCAGCGGGAGCAAAATGTCTCCGGTGTTGCTCACCCGAAGTTTGCCGCTGAGTTCCGGAGTATCGAAGACGCTCATTTCCAAGAGATCGCCAGCCCCAATCAGACCCGCAGCGCCGCTGCCAAAGCCAGCGCCGCCGAATGTGGAAAGCTGGGATGTGTTCGGGATTCTCTCCTGTGCGGATAAGAGTCCCGCAGCGAATACCACTAAGAGAAAGAAGAACCAAGTTCTAAAGTAAGTTTTCATTATGCCTGTCCCCTGGGAGGCAAATTGTGTCCGTTGCCGTTGCCATTGCTGTGTCCGTTGCTGTGTCCGTTGCGTCCGTTTCCATTGTCGTGGTAATAGTAAGAATATTCAGACCCGTAGTGGCCGTAGTACTGGCGGTACTCTACCGAGTCGAAGGACAGATCGTTTACCACGACGCCGGCGATGTTGGCTCTGACCTTCCTCAATATGTCGCGAGTGCGCACCAGCGACTGTCTGCCGGTTTTTTCTGAGCGAGCGATGAGGACGACCACATCCGCGATTCGCGCGCACACCACAGCATCAGTCACGGCTAAGACCGGTGGAGTATCGATAACAATGTAGCGATACTGTTCGCGCCAGCCCTGCACCAACCGCGGCATCGCATCGGACGCGAGCATTTCCGAAGGATACGGAGGCATATGGCCAGCGGGAATGACATGAAGTCCGGGTATTTCATCGATCGCGACCGTGACGGCAGCGGGTTCTTCGGTTCCAGCCAGGCAAGCGCTCAAGCCATTGTTCATGGGCATGCCCAGGTACTTGTTAACCGCCGGCCGGCGCATATCGGAATCCACAAGCAAAACCTTTTGTCCGGTCTGAGCCAAGACCACGGCAAGATTGAGCGCAGTGAAGCTTTTGCCTTCCTGCATCATGGCGCTGGTGACCATGATCACCTGAGGCGGAGCGCCGGGCGATGACAACAGCAGGGAAGTTCGCAGTGCTCGAAACGCTTCCGCGCTGCCCGAATTGCGTTGTTCCATGGTGACCGGAAGAATCAGAGCTCGCTCGCCGGCGGCGCGAGCGATCAGCTTGTGGCCGTTCTTGCCATTCAGAGCCACCCTGGGAATGACGCCCAGCGAGGGAAGGCCGCAGTAGGTTTCAATGTCTTGCGGAGTGCGAACGGAATTATCGACATTCTCCACGATGAAAGCCAACGCGACGCCCCCGAGAAGGCCGCCCATTAAAGCCAGGGCAATGTTGAGCGGAATATTGGGTTCGACCGGCTCGACGGGCACGCTGGCCCGATCGACAATATTGATGTTGCTCGATTTCAGACCCGCCATAATGCCCGCTTCTTTCAGCTTTTTCATCAGGCCTTCATAAAGGTCGCGGCTGGATTCAACGTCGCGTCGCAGGATGGCATACTGGATCGCATCTTCATTCAGTTTGTAGGCTTCACCCTTTTGCTTGTCGAAGGACGCCTGCAACATTTCCTCGGACTTCGCGGCCGCCTGGTACTCGGCGTGTACCGCGTCGCCTACTTTTGCGACTTCCTGTTTAATGCTGGGATCCAACTCGTCCAATTCCGATTGCAGTTGGATGACGCGCGGATACGAAGCACCGTACTTGGCGGTTAGCTGCGCATATTGTGATCGGATCTCGGCGCGCTGTTTGTAGAGAGCTCCCAGAACGCTCTCGGGCGCGATGTTTGCGATCAACTCGGGGTTTTGCGTCATCGCAATGCGATATTTCGCCTCTTTCACAATCCGGTCACCCTCCGCCGCGGAGAGTTCCTTGTTTACTTCCTCGAGCTTGTCAAGAATGATGTTGTGGGTCTCGTCCGTGCCCAGGATGCCGGTTTTCTTCTGATAGCTGGTCAGAGTCTCCTGCGCAGTTTCGGCATGCTTCTTCAAATCGTCCAGTTGTTTGGTCAGCCAGTCTGAGGTTTGCAGCGTGGCTTTGTATTTGGTCTGGAAGTTATGCTCGATATAGTTGTTGGCAACGCTGTTGGCAACTTCAGCGGCCAGCTTGGGATCCTTGCTGCGAAAGTGGACTTCGACGATTTGTGTTTTGGGAATAAGCTGAACGTTGAGCGCCTTGTGGAAGGCCTTATTCAATTTGGCGTGGGTCTTGAGATCAAGATCGTCGAAGTCCCGCGCGCTGTGGTCAGTGAGTGTTCCGGCGAAGGTGTAGTTTCGCTGAAGCGCGAGCTGTTTGATGACGCTGTTGGCGATGGTATCGCTTTGCACAATGCGGATCTGGGTTTCCAGTTTGGTGTTGAGATCGATGCCGATGGGCATGACCGCTTGCTCCAGGCCGAGATCGCTGGCGCCTTCGAGATCAAGCAGAATGCGCCCCGACGCCTCGTAGCGCTTCGGTAAAAGCAGGGAGACGACGGTCACCGCCAATACAATGGCGGCTAGCGTGTAGAGGACGAGCCGTCGGCGTTTCTGCAGCACCCGCCAGAATTGCACGATCGAGATCTGATCGTCCGGAGCGTCGATGGTCGCAGCGTGAAATTCGGAGAAATCGAATTTCCCCAGGTCCGTTTTTTTGCTGATCACTAGATTATCGGTCATAAAATCCTTGATTAAACTGGGCTGAGGCCTGGCTTTCGGCCTCATTTGTTCATCAACCACTAAAGCTGTGCGGCGCCAATTAACGGAGCGGTCGGCAAAACCGCGTCAGGTACAAGCGCTTTCATCCAGAACGCGCTATAAGCCGCAATGGCGTCGTCCGGGTTGGCGTAGGGAATGTCAGCGATGGTCAGCACCTGCTGCAGGCCCTGGTGAGCGGCCACCGAAGCTGCAAGTCCGAGGGTTGCGACACCGGGCTCGAGATCACGGATCAGACCGGTGGATACGCACCGGGTCAGATATTCGCGGACCGGTTCGAAGAGAGGCACCAGATGCTTGCGCAATATTCGTTCCGCGCCGTTCTCCAGTTCGAAGAGGCTAAGGTAGAGCAGACGGAGCAACTCCGGTTGATGCTGAACGGTTTCGACTAGCAAGGAAACAATACCCGGAATCGCGGTGCGGGGGTGCTCGTTGTTTTCGAGCCGCCCTCGCAATTCCTTGCTGATTCGCAGCCGGCGCAGCCGGGATTCGGTTGCGGCCCAGAAGAGCTCCCGTTTTCGGGGAAAATGGCGAAAGACCGTAACCTCGCTAACCCCCGCCAGTCGGGCGATCTCATGGGTGCTGCTGGCGGCGAAACCCTGGCGCGAGAACAACTGCACAGCCGCTTCCACGATGCGGTTCGCGGTGCCATTCGTGTTTTGGATTTTTGCGGTGGACATTGAATTCAATTCAGGCCGAACGAGGATACGGAGAAATTGAGTAATTAAGAAATTGTGTTATTGAGGAATTGAAAACTGGAGAACTTTCTCGAGTTAGAGGGGTTCTACAGCGTCGGCATCGAGTTCGACGGCGACGCTCTGTTGAATGAGTTCCACCGTAATTACGACGCGAAATCCGTTGGCGTTTCGCACCAGCACTCCTTCGAGTCCCTGCAACGCGCCGGCGTTAATGCGCACTTTCTGGCCGATAGCCAGGCCGCGATAAGGCTCGAATTTCTGCAAGGGCAATCCGGAACGCAAGGTTTCGATCTCAAAGTCGGCGAGCCGCGCAGGTTCGCTTCGGGGGCCGACAAAGGAAAGAATGCCGGGAACGTCCAGGACGCGTACGCGTTCAGAACGTCCGATACTCACAAACAGATAACCGGGAAATAAGGGCAGCTCGACCTGGGCCTTGCAGCCATTTTTCCAGCGATGAATGCTGCGGAATAAAGGAAGGAAGCATTCCACGCACCGCTGCCTCAAATGCTCGTGAACCCGCTTCTCATGTCTTGGACTTGTATAGACGGCGTACCAGTGAGGCTGCTGCTCGGCGGTGAGCACGGACGGAGGCATCAACAAACTCTGTGTCGTTGCTGCCGTCGTTGCTTGCGTCATTTCAGCCAAGGCTTCGCCCCCGTCGCTTAGAGATAGCGCTTGTTCCGCTGCAAAAGTTGTTTTGGTAATCACGGCCGACTGCGAAGACCGTGCCTGGTTTTTTGCGGAAGGTGTAAGTAGGTACCTACACGCTTCGCGATCCTAGATGCATGGCGGGTGCCAATTCGGTACCTTTCACTAACTCGCCTGTTTGTCGGTGTTTAGCCGTGCCAATTCGGGAACAGACGAGCCTGCGCGTCTCAAAAGGAGAGCCAGGGACAGAACAAATCCCATTTGCGTCTCATCCTCGTGAAGACCCGAGATGAAGCTGCAGCGGCAATCTGGCGCGAAGCCGCAACAGTTCTCCGGCGACATAAAGAAGATCAAGCTGCCGATCAAGCGAAGGTCCTAGCGAACGTCGCGCCTCGATTTTATTTCGGAGTGGGTTGGTCGACGTCCGAATGTCTCAAAGCGAGAGAAAGTCCGGCAATAGTTTCTCACGTCTCATTCTCAGCGAGAAAAATAACGAGGCATCTTGCGGTTGAAAAGCGCTCAGCAACGGGCACACGCCACGCGCTTCCGCTCTGCAAGGCAAAAGGCGGCCCGGCATGTAACTGCCCGGTTGAGCATGTTTTATCGGCCAAGACTGGGTCAATCCAAAGAGTTTGTTCTGCTTCTGTTCGGGGATCACGTCGACTTCCGGTTAGTCTCGGCGATTAAATTGCTCTAATGCAGCGGGGCGGTGCGTGTGAGTTCGGGCCGCCACTGATTTTGAAAGCAAGAATTGGCCAGTTCGCGAAACCAATGCTTGAGCACCAGGAGGAAAGCGTGCGTAACCGTTATAGAAGGTCTTTTATCTGCATTTTTGTGCTGGCGTCAGGACTTTCAGTGCTGGCGCAGTCTGGTCGTGTTAATGCTCAACGAGGGGATGGCCTTCAATTGGTGGGCGCCTCTGCCCAGGCAGTGCTTATCGCGACCGCCGTTGGAACTCCAGCGATCAGCGCCGTCAACGATGAATCCGAACTGCCGGACGCGCCGAGCGCGGCAAAGCCGGATACGTCAACCTCTGACGCGTCGGCTGCTGCTCCGGCCAGGAAAGAATCGAGCGGTGCGCCGGCCGCGGCTACGAGTGGCTCACTGGGCGTCGATCGCACGGTCGCCGACCGGAACTACTTGGCCGTCACTGGCGGGATGTTCGGCGCCAGCATCATCAATGCGGAACTGACGGTGCACTGCTTGAACGTGCATCCGTCCTGCAACGACGTGCCAACCTCGCTGCACAGCCGCGCTGCTTTGTACGGCATAGGGATTCCAGCAGACATCGGCGTCGCCTATCTGACCTACATCATGAAGAAGAGGCACAGCCGCATCTGGTATGTTCCCGCTGCGCTTGTAACGGGTGCCAACCTGTTCTTTGGCGTGCGTGCTTATCGCTGGTCGCAGGATTAAATGAGCTAAACTTCTGATGGCGCGCTCTGAATTGTTTGAAAGCGCGCCACCAGCTTCATCCCGCAATTTTTCCCCGCACAACGCTCAGCTCGCCCGCTTCAGGCGCCTTCCCCTGACTCGCCCAATTCTTTGTTCCGTTTTCGTAAAACCGCCGCCAACTAAAATCTATCCCGCAGGCGATGTGTTAACAATCGGGCTTGCGGCGCTCAAGCGACGCCTTACGAATGCGCCGGCACTGTACGCGAAAGGAGGCACAACGCGGATGCACGCAGTCAGTTCTACTTTCAGAGCGATATCAGCGTGTCCTCGAAGCAGCAAAATGTCCAGAGACAGAATATTGATTGTCGAAGAGGAAAAGGAAGCCTGCGAAGTATTGCGCCACTACCTCGAAGATCGAGGTTATGAAGTCGCAACCGCAGGGAGTTGCGCTCTTGCGGAAAAAATCTGGCGTTCGACGCGGACTGATATCGCAATCCTGGATTACAGTCTCTCTGACGGAAATGCACTTGGACTCATCCCCCGCCTGAAGGCCATCGACGCGACGATTCCAATCATTGTTTTGACCGGATACGGTTCGATTGATTTGGCCGTCGAAGCAGTCAAGCTCGGGGCAGAAACTTTTTTGCCCAAGCCTGCGGAACTGCCCGTCCTCCATATTCTGATACAGCGCAGCCTGGAGAATCAGCGCAGCCATCGTCGGCAGTTGGTCGAAAAGACGATGAGGAGCCGCGCAATTCGAGATCCTTTTCTGGGTAAGAGCGAAAGCATACGAAGACTCGCTGAGCAAGCCCACAATGCGGCATCGAACGATGCCCCGGTCTTAATTCAGGGCGAAGCTGGTACCGGCAAGGAAACGATCGCACGGTGGCTGCATCGCAACGGGCCCCGAGCTGCCGAACCTTTCGCGGATCTGAACTGCGACGAGTGGGCAGGTGACTTTCTCGAAACCGAATTGTTCAGAGCAGAGCGCGATACGGCGACAGTCGGGTCGGCTGGCGGGTTGCTGGAGATCGCCCACAAGGGGACGATCTTCCTCGACGAGATTGAAAAAGCGGATTCCCAGATTCAGGCAAAGCTATTGAAGTTGGTGGACGAGAAACAGTTTCGCCGACACGGAGAAGCTTGTGATCGAAGAGCCGACGTTCGCCTGATTGCGGCCACTGAGCAAGTCATGGCGCCGCCTGGACTTCGCAAACACTTTCGCGGAGATTTATACGATCGCATAAGCTGGATCGCGCTCTCCATGCCGCCCTTGCGCGAACGCATCGAAGACATACCCGTCCTAAGCACTCATATCCTGGGCGAGTTGGCTGCCGGTATGGGGACGGCCAACCTGGAGCTGGGGGGCGCCGCCGTGCGAGCCTTGCAGAGTTATGCCTGGCCGGGAAATACTCGGGAGCTACGAAACGTTCTGGAACGCATGGTGCTCGTTGCCGGAAAAGAGGTCGCGGCAGATCCGGAATTTCGTTTTGATGCGCAGATCGAACAATACCTGTCAGGCGCCGGTCAATTCAGAACCTTGGAAGAGATGGAGCGCAATTACATCCAGCAGGTACTTCGCAAGGAACGTGGACGAGTTCAGTCGGCTGCGAGAACGCTTGGCATTCCGCGCAGCTCTCTCTATCACAAGCTGAAACAGTACGGAATGGGTCCGTCGGGTCTGCGATCAGTTTCCTGAGTGCAGACCAGCCCGGCGAAGCCAACCTCGTCTCAACGACTACTGCCCGACCGAGCTCGCAACTGCCGAGAAGACATTGTTCGAGCTGCTGCCGATCAACCGTACGGTTCCGACGACCAAAACCAGAATTACGGCAAGCATCACGGCGTACTCCGCGATGTCCTGGCCCTCTTCCTCGGACCAAAGCCTCTTCATCCACTTAGCCATAGTACCTCCACTGGGGGTTGGGGTGCGCGACTATCATGCCGTGACTGAGGGTGGTTGTCAATTCCAAGTTGTATCCACCCACCAAATATCTGGCAGCGAGGACGTGGCTTATGAACGGGCTTATCGGGCCCACTCGACGGCCGTGCGAGCGGCATAGTCCAGCACCCGGCCGGGAAGGACGCCAAGATAGATCGTGACCGCCAAGCTGATCGCCAGGGCGGCCCCGAGTCCTAACGATATTGGTGCTAGAGGTACGTCTTCGCGCGCTTCGCGCATGTACATCACCACGATCAACCGCAGGTAATAGTACGAGGCCATTGCGCTGTTGAGCACGCCGATAATCACGAGTCCAACCAGGTTCGCCTGCAGGGCCGCGCTGAACACGTAGAACTTGGCGAAGAATCCGCCGGTAATCGGGATGCCAATCAACGAGAGCAGAAAGATGGTCAGCACGGCTGCCAGCAACGGACTACGGCGTCCCAGACCCGCGTAATCTTCCAGCGTGACGTACCGCTCGCCCTCGCCGGCGATGTGGCTGATCACAGCGAAAGCCCCGACGTTCATGGCCGCATATGAAGCCGTGTAAAACATCGCAGCAGGAATACCGTTGTTCGGCAGCGCGGCAAAGGCAACCAGCAGGTATCCGGCGTGAGCGATCGACGAATACGCCAGCAGGCGCTTCACATTGTCCTGCACCAGCGCGCCGATATTGCCCAGCGTCATCGAAAGCGCCGCCAAGACCCAGATCAACCAGACGCGTCCGGGAGCGTTGGCCTCAAACATGATCCGCAGCAGAACCGCGAACACCGCCGCTTTCGGAGCGGTGGACATAAATCCCACCACCGGTGCAGGGGCGCCTTCGTATACATCCGGGGTCCAAACGTGGAAGGGAGCCGCCGCCACCTTGAAACCCAAGCCCACGAACATCAGTGCGACGCCCACGTACGCCAGCATTGGAATCTGCCCGAACGAAGCACATCGCCAATCACCGTGATGCTGGTCGAGCCAGTGGCGCCGAACATGAGCGCGACTCCATAAAGAAAGAATGCAGTCGCGAATGAACCCAAAAGAAAGTACTTGACCGAAGACTCGCTGCTGATCGCTGCGCGCCGGCGAAATCCCGCCAGAATGTAAGTCGAAATCGAAGAAATTTCCAGCGCGATAAAGATCAGCACCAATTCGACCGCGGAGGACATCAGGCTCATGCCCTAGCGCGCCAAACAGAATCAAAGCGTAGTATTCGCCTGCGCGAATGCTCCTGCACTTGCATGTATTCGTACGAGGTCAGAATTACGACCGCGGTGACTGCGGCGACCAGAAAATGGAAGAACACGCTGAAGCTGTCGACCTGCACCATGTTCCAGAAGCCGAGCCCGGGATACTGCGACTGGAACAAGGTTGCACCCAGCGCTGCCAGCGAACCCACCAGCGCAATGATCCCAGAGTCTTTTGGCTCCGACGTTCGTCCATCAGGGGATCGAGCACCATCACGATCATGCCGAAAATCGTCAGCACGATTTCCGGCAGGATGCGAACGTAATCGGCCGCATGGGGAATGACTTGCGTCAACTCGTTGGCGCTGTTCACCGGCCCACCACCTTGCTGGCAAGCTGCGCGAATGGCGCCAATGCAGTTTGCACCGCGGGATCAATGGCATTCAGCCAGAGCAGCGGCGCCACGCCCATGACCAGCGCGACGGCGGCCGCAGGCCACAGCGCGGCTCGTTCGCGTCCGCTTAGATCCGGCAATGACAGATTGACGTCGTGCGTAATCTTTCCGAAGAAGACGCGCTGATACATCCAGAGCAGGTAGCAGGCGCTCCAGATTACGCCGGTCGCGCCCAGTATCCCGTAGACCGCGCGATCGCGGAAAGCGCCGCTCAATACCAGGAACTCGCCAATAAATCCGTTGAGCAAAGGCAATCCCACCGACGCCAGCACGATGAACAAGAAAAACGTCGCATAGATCGGCATGGGAGTAGCGAGGCCGCCAAATTCGGCAATCTCATAAGTATGCCGCCGCTCGTAGAGAATTCCTGCCAGCATGAACAGAGCGCCGGTAGAAACTCCATGCGCCAGCATGACGAAGGTCGCGCCATCCAGCCCAGCCTGCGTGAAGCTGAAAATGCCGAGGACAACAAAACCGAGGTGACTGATCGACGAATACGCGATCAGCTTCTTCATGTTCGGCTGCACCATCGCGACCAGCGCGCCATAGACGATCCCGATCAGCGCCAGAATCATGATCCACGAGGCATTGCCCCGCGACTGTTCAGGAAACAAGCCGAGATTGAAGCGAAACATGCCGTACGTGCCCATCTTGAGCAGAACGCCTGCCAGCAGGACGGACCCGGCAGTTGGCGCTTCCACGTGCGCGTCCGGCAGCCAGGTGTGGAACGGGAAGACTGGAACCTTCACCGCAAACGCGATGAAGAACCCCAGGAAAAGCCAGGACGCCGCACCAGCAAAATTATCCACTTGTCCGTTGCGAATTGCGGCTTGGATGCTCACGAAATCGAAGGTGCCGACCTTGGCGTAAAGCCACAGGATGGCCGCCAGCATGAACATCGACGCGACCATTGTGTACAGGAAAAATTTCACCGCCGCATACACGCGCCGCCCGTGCCCGAAAATGCCGATCAGCAAAGCCATGGGAATCAAAGTGGCTTCCCAGAAAAAGTAAAAGAGGAATAGATCAAGCGCGACAAACACGCCGATCAGCGCGGTCTGCAAAACCAGTAACAGAATAAAAAACTCTTTCACTCGCTCGTGAATCGAGTTCCATGAAATAAGGACGCAGAGCGGCGTCAGAAAAGTTGTCAGCACCACCAGCCACATGGATACCCCGTCGACACCCATGTGGTAATGAATATTAGGATTCGAGATCCAGACGTTGTTGACTTCGTACTGAAACCCGGCTTGCGCCCGCTGAAAATGCACCGGGAGATGCAGAGACAAAACGAAATCGAGCAGCGAGACCACCAGGGCAAACAGACGAATATCGCGGTCACGCCGTGGAAACAGCAACAGCAAAAGCGCACCCGCCAACGGAATGAACGTGACCAGCGTGAGCATCGAGTTGTCGAGAGCCGTGCTCATCGCGTTCCCATCCAGATCATGTAAGCGATCACTGCGGCAGCGCCGGCTGCGATCCATCCGGCATACGAGCGAAGATTGCCGGACTGCATGTGGCGCATGGCATCGGAAACCTCGCGCGCGCCTTCGGCGCTGTTATCCAGTGTCGCGTCAATCACGTCCCGATCAATGCCTTGCCAGAGAATCCGCGTCGAGCCGTCGATGAGAGGCTTGACGAAGACCGCCGCGTAAATCTCATCCACGTAATATTTGTGCACGACCGCTTCGTAAAAACCACCCAATGCGTGGGCAATCTCTTGCGGCAACTGCGGGCGGCGCAGGTACAACAACCAGGCGAGAAACAGTCCGGCGACCGCGGCCAGAACTGAAATGCCCGTGAAAATCGTTTCCCTGCCGCTTTGCTCTTTAGGTTCCGGCGCAGGAGTTGTGACGGCCCCTTCCTCCGATGTCGTCACGCTAGCCGAGAGTGCAGGCGAAAGAAACTTGTCGAAGCGCTCACTTCCCACCCAGCCCCCGCAAATCGAAAGCAACGCCAGGATCACTAAAGGTATGAGCATGATCCTCGGACTCTCGTGAATGCCGCTGTGCCCGTGTGGTGCGGGCGCACCCGCCCGCGAGTCGCTGACCACGTGTGCGCGGTTGTCGCCATGAGCAGCCTCCGCTTGGCCACGATACTCACCGAAGAATGTCAGAAACCAAAGCCGGAACATATAAAACGAAGTCAAAAAAGCCGTGAACACGCCGAGCAGCCAATAAACCCAGCTGCCATAGGGACTCGAGTAGGCTCGCCACAAAATTGCGTCCTTGCTGAAGAAGCCCGCGAACGGAGGGAATCCCGCAATGGCAAAAGTCGCCGCCGTCATGGTCCAGAAGGTCCACGGAATATGGTGCCGTAACCCGCCCATGCGGCGCATGTCCTGCTCGCCGCCGACCGCATGAATTACCGAACCTGCCGCCAGAAAAAGCAGGCCCTTGAAAAACGCGTGGGTCATCAGGTGAAAAATTCCGGCGGAGTACGCGGCCACGCCACAGGCCATAAACATGTAGCCCAGTTGCGAAATGGTGGAGTAGGCAAGAACTTTCTTGATGTCCGTCTGGCAAACTCCAATGGTCGCGGCGAACAAAGCCGTCAGCGTGCCGATTATTGCGACCACCATCAAAGCCTGCGGCGCGCGGTCGAAGACCGCATGCGAACGCGCCACCATATAAACTCCCGCAGTCACCATGGTCGCCGCGTGAATGAGCGCCGAAACCGGCGTCGGGCCTTCCATGGCGTCCGGCAACCAAACATAGAGTGGAAGCTGAGCGGATTTCCCGGCAGCCCCTACCATCAGAAGCAAGCCGATTGCAGTAAGCAATCCCGCGCCCGCAGCTTCTGCCGGCATATCGGACACGATGCGAAACACCTGCAGAAAGTTCAGCGAACCGAAATGTTTGATCATCAGGAACAGAGCGATCAAAAATCCAAAGTCGCCAATTCGATTAACGATGAATGCTTTCTTGCCGGCGGAGGCCGCAGAGTCCTTGGTGAACCAGAATCCGATCAGCAGATAAGACGCCAGTCCCACGCCCTCCCAGCCGATGAACATCAGCAGATAATTGCTGGCCAGCACCAGGGTCAGCATAAAAAACATAAACAGATTCAGGTAGCTGAAGAACCGGTAAAACCCGCCTTCTTCCCACATGTAGCCGATGGAATAAACGTGAATAAGAAAGCCAACGCCAGTGACGACCAGCAGCATCACCAATGAAAGTTGATCGAGATAAAACGCGAAGTCGACCTGAAAATCGCCCGCCCGAATCCACGATGCCAGTTGTTCGACGTGGGGGAGGCTCAAAGAGGAAAATCCGGCCGCAATCCACAACGCCATCACCAGCGCTGCACCGCTGAACCCTAGAGCGATTGCCGATACGGTTTGCCGGGAAAAGCGCTTACCGAACAGCCCATTGATGGCGGCGCCGACCAGCGGCAACACCGGAATCAGCCATAGATGCAAATTCGGCGTCATAGTTTAAGCAGGTCCACCCGGTCCACATTCAACGTCCCTCGCGTGCGGTAAACCGCGATGATGATTGCCAAACCCACCGCCGATTCTGCCGCCGCCACCACCATCACAAAGAACACGAATACCTGTCCGCTGAGCGCGTGCCATTGCGCCGCGAATGCGACGAACGACAGATTTACTCCATTGAGCATCAACTCAATCGACATAAAAATTGTGATGATGTTGCGCTTGATCAGAAAACCGGTCACGCCGCAGGCAAACAGAATGCCGCTGAGGACGAGGTAGTAGGCGAGAGGAACCATCAGCGCTCCCTCTTGTCTGATTGCGCCGACGCTTGTTGGACTGACCCCGGATGGCTGGCCAGAACTACTGCACCCATAATCGCGATCAGCACCAGCACCGAGGTCACTTCAAACGGCAGCAGAAAATCGTGGAAGAGAAGCCATCCAATTACCTTCGGAGGTCCCGGAAGAGCGCCTGCCGCGACGTTCCCTGTGCCTGAGTGTTCCATCAGAACCCACGCGACGAGCACACTACCAATGAGTACGCCCGGAATTCCGACCAGCATCGCTACTCGGCTGCCTTTCGTGCGGTCTTCTTCGCCGGCGTTCAAGAGCATGATGACGAAAACAAAGAGGACCATAATCGCTCCGGCATAGACAATGACCTGCACCGCCGCAACGAACTCTGCGCCCAGGAGCAGGTACTCCACCGCGAGCGAGCCCATCACAACTACCAGCGACAGAGCGCTGTTGATCGGATGCCGCTGCACCAGCAGATTTACTGCGCCGGCAAGGCATACGAATCCGAATACCGAAAATACGATCAGATGAAGCATTCCGTTATGCTCGCAACGCCACAATCAACGCTGTAATTACCAGGTTCGCGATGGCCAGGGGCAGCAGAAATTTCCACCCAAACGCCATTAACTGGTCATACCGAAACCGCGGCAGCGTGCCGCGAACCCATATATAAAGGAAGAGAAACGCAAACACCTTGGCCATAAACCAGAACACTGGCAGAATCGCTTGCAAAAACGGTGGTCCGAAACGATGCGGGCCGTGCCAGCCACCCAGAAACAGCAAGGTTGCCAGACACGCCACCGTGATCATGTTTGCGTATTCCGCCATGAAAAACATCGCGAACTTCATGGCACTGTATTCAGTGTGGTAACCGGCCACCAGTTCCGTCTCCGCCTCGGGCAGATCGAAGGGAATGCGGTTGGTTTCCGCATAGGCCGCCATCAGGTAAATAAAAAACGCTACAATCTGTCCCTGAAAAATATTCCAGCGCGGGATGAATCCCCAAAACGTTCCCCCCTGTGCATCGACGATATCGCGCAGGCTGAAACTACCTGCCAGAATCAACACGCCCACCAGCGAAAGACCCAGCGAAATTTCGTAGCTCACCATCTGCGCGCTGGCGCGCAATCCACCCAGCAGGGAATACTTGCTGTTCGACGACCAGCCAGCCAGCGCAACTCCGTAGACGCCGAGCGATGTGATTCCCAGGACGATGAGCAGCCCGATATTGACGTCAGTGATCTCGAGCGGCGTGTGAATTCCGAAGACAGTAATCCAGTTCCCGATGGGAATAACCGAGATCGAGGTCAGCGCGAAAATCAACGCAATCATCGGCGCCGCGATGTACAGCGGTTTAAAGGCGTGCGGCGGTATCAAATCCTCTTTGAAGATAAATTTGATTCCGTCCGCCAGAGGCTGCAGCAGGCCAAAGGGGCCGACCCGCGTGGGTCCCCACCGATTCTGGATGTGACCGACCACCTTGCGCTCCAGCCATACCGTATACGCGACGGCGGTGAGCAGTACGCCGAGCGCGATTACGATCTTAACGACAGAAACGATAATGAATTCGCCGAGGCTCAACGAAGTAGTTTTCCTGTGGAACTGTAGTGCCCGTGTCCTCACCGGCTGGCGCGGACACTGCGCCCGCGTAAATCCATCTAGGGGGACGCTCCAACAAAAGTTAATCTGCGGCGACTTCCGTCTCCGCCGGCTGTTTTTGACGGTTCTCAATTACTGAATTCAAGGTGCGGGAATAACGCCCCAGGGTGCCCGAACTGAAAAGCGTATCTTGCGCGGGTACGATCAGTTCCGGATTGCGCACTGCCCCGGGCCCGCTCCCGGACAAACTCGTGTGCTGATCATTGCCCGACAATATGTTTATCCGCGAAAGATCGTAGCCCGGCACCAACCGTTGAATCTCATCCAGGATGGCCATCGAATCGAACGGACTCATTTTCGGTTCGAGTGCATTGGCCTCAAGCCACACCCCGTGCCGGTCTGCTTCGCCGGATTGCGCACCGCGCGATTGTCCCATGTCCGTGCCTGTTCCTCGGCCGAACGGTACCAGTCGCCGGATGTCGAAGCCCATCGCTCGGGCGATTCGTACGATCATTTCAAAATCCGACTTGGTGCCGGTCACTTCGCCTGCTTTCTTCACCAACTGCAGGTCACCGCACGTGTTCGTAAATGTTCCCGATTTCTCGTATGCATTCGCGGCCGGCAAAACCACATCCGCGATCAAGGCCGTCTCGGTCAGGAACATGTCCTGCACGACCACAAAGCTGTTGGAGAAGACATAGGGATCAATACCAGTGTGCTCGACAGGATTCGCGCCGACAACGTAAAAAGCCTTCAGCTTGCCAGCTTTCGCGCTCTCGACCATCGCAGGCAAGGTCAGTCCTGCGGCTCGCGGTAAGGTGCCCCACTCTTCGTGAAACTTGCCCGTATCCGAAACTCGTTGGTAGCCTGGAAGCAGGTCTGGGTAGAGCCCCATATCCGCAGCGCCGTGCGAGTTGGCGTAATCGCCGAGGCAGATGAACTTCGCTCCCTGAATACCCGAACCGAATTTCACCAACCAGGCAATGTCCGCGCCGCGGATCTCTGATCCAAAAATAATGATGAGGTTTGCTTCGCCCCGCAGCTTGTCTCGTAGCTCGATCCAGGCGTTGCGCTTGGTTTCCTCACTGGAAATTGCGTCGACAGCTGCATCCTCGCCCGCCAGAAACGCAACTACTCTTCCTTCCAATCCCGCGGGTATCCGAACGAAGTTGGTCGCCTGCCGTTTTAGTTTAATGGGCTGCGAGTTGATCACGTACAACCGCGCCCGATGCAGGCGGACATTATTGCGAATCTGCCATGCAAGCAGAGGATGCTGCTCCGTGGGATCGTTGCCGATCAGCAAAGTCGCCGGTGCATTGAACACATCACGCATGCTGGCCGTGGCTTCCGCTTTTCCCGTGAGCGCCGCGGCAAAAGCAGGGAAGTCGGCGGTGCGATGGTGGTCGATATTGTTGGTCTGCAGCGTTACGCGAGCGAACTTCTGCAGTAAATAATTTTCTTCATTCGTGGTGCGGTTGGAGCCGACCACGCCGATCGCCTGTCCGCCTTCGTTGTCGCGAATCCCGGCGAACCGTTTTCCGATCAACTCAAATGCTTCTTCCCACGTGGACGGGGTCAGTCGCCCGTCCTTGCGAATCAAAGGCTGGGTCAACCGCTCTTCATGATGCGCAAAATCGAAAGCGTAGCGTCCTTTAATACATAGAAAATCACCGTTGATCCCGCTCTTGTCGCGATTGTCTCCGCGCACGATCTCCATGCCGGTATCGGAGCGGCGCACACCCAGTGTCGTCTTGCAGCCGTCGGCGCAGTGAGTGCAAGTCGTGCCTACGTGATTCATCTCCCAGGGCCGAGTCTTGTAGCGGTACGCGCCCGAAGTCAGCGCGCCCACCGGGCATATGTCGATGCACATGCCGCACTCTTCGCATTCCAGATGGTCGCCCTTGTTGGGCGCAATAATCGAACTCACGCCACGGTTCTGCACGCCGAGAGCCCAAACATCCATGCCTTCGCCGCACACCCGCACGCAGCGGTAGCACAAAATACAGCGCGGCCGGTCGAAGAAAACCACTGGCGACCACTGCTGCTCTTCTTTATGATTTTTTGCGTCGATGTATTTCGATTCGGCGGCGCCGTAGGAGAACGTCATATCCTGCAATTCGCATTCGCCCCCCGCGTCGCACACCGGACAGTCGAGCGGATGGTTCCCCAGCAGCAATTCCACCATGCTCTTGCGGGCCTGCCGGATCTCATCACTCTCCGTCGTGACCGCCATGCCTTCGCTGATCACCGTGGTGCACGCGGTCTGCAGTTTGGGCATCTTTTCGACTTTGACCAGACACATACGGCAGGCGCCCTGCAGCGACAGATTTGGGTAGTAGCAAAATGAGGGCACCTCGATGCCCACGCTTTTGCAGGCCTCGATCAGCAGCGTCCCAGCGGGAGCCGTGACCTTCTTGCCGTCCACCGTGATGTTCACATCAGCCATAAGAAATTTGGGAATTGAGTAATTTTGTAATTGAGTAATTGAACCGCTTTTGTTTTCAAATTACTCAATTTCTGAATCACTCAATTTCTAAATTACTCAATTACTCAATCTCAAACCAAGGCCTCGGCAGGTTCGATCGCAGGCGCTGTTTCAAACGGACACGGCCTGCCTTCCAGATGATCTTCAAATTCCTTGCGGAATTTCTTCACGATGGAAATTGTCGGCATCGCCGCGGCGTCGCCCAGCGGACAAAACGTTCGTCCCAACATGTTTTCCGCGAGGTAACGAATGTTGTCGATGTCCTTCTGCACCCCGCCTCCAGAGTGGAATCGAATCAGCGTTTTCTTCAACCAGTCCGTGCCCTCGCGGCAAGGGATGCACCAGCCGCAACTCTCGTGCTGATAAAACTTCATGATGCGCAAGGCAAACTTCACCATGCAGGTGGTTTCATCCACGACCACAACGCCGCCGGAACCGAGCATGGTTCCCGCTTTCATCATGGAATCAAAATCCATGGAGACGTCGATTTCAGCGGCGGTCAAAACCGGACAGCTCGAACCGCCTGGCACGACGGCCTTCAGCGCGCGTCCGTTCGTAATCCCGCCACCCACCTCGTAAATCATCTTCTTCAGGTTGTAGCCCATGGGCAACTCGTACACGCCGGGACGATTCAAATGTCCGCTTAAGCAAAACAACCGTGTCCCACCATTCTTGGGTGGGCCCAGCTTGGCAAACCACTCCGCTCCGCCAAGCAAAATGTGCGGCACACTAGCCAGCGTCTCCGCATTATTAATGACCGTCGGCCCGCCCCACAGCCCGACTACAGCCGGAAACGGCGGCCGGATTCGCGGAATGCCGCGCTTGCCCTCGAGCGATTCCATCAGCGCTGACTCTTCGCCAACCTCGTACGCCCCGGCTCCGCCATGCCAGTAAACTTCGAAATCGTATCCGCTCCCGAAAATGTTCTTGCCCAGAAATCCGCGGGCGTATGCGTCCTTAATCGCCTTCTGCATGATTTCCAGCAAATAGCGATATTCGCCGCGAACATAGATGTATCCGGCATGCGATCCCGTTGCGATTCCCGCGATCACCACGCCTTCAATCACGGCGTGCGGATCGTGCTCAAAAATCAGGCGGTCTTTGCAGGTGCCGGGCTCGCTCTCATCGCCATTGCACAAAATGTACTTGGGCTTCGCCGATTGCTTGGGGACGAACGACCACTTCATTCCCGTGTTAAAGCCTGCCCCGCCGCGCCCGCGCAGTCCGGAGTCCTTCACCAGATTGACAATCGCATCGGGCTGCATCCCCAGTGCTTTCTGCACGGCTTTATAACCGTCGAGCTCCAGATAGCGATCGATATCGGTCGCACCTTTGCCAAAGCGTTTGGAGACGACTTTTACTTCGTCGGGATGGGACACCAGATCAGCCATTTTGTGATTGGGTAATTGAGTAATCGGGTAAATTCTTAAATTGCAAAATTACCCGATTACCCAATTTCTCAATTCTTTTTGTACCCGTCGAGCACTTTGTCCATCTTTTCCGTCGTCAGGTTCTCGTGAAAGTCATAGTTGACTTGCGCCGCAGGAGCCCAGCTGCAAGCCCCGATACACTCCACTTCCTCGAGCGAAAACATTCCGTCCGGCGTTGTGCCTTTGTGACCGATGCCCAGCTTCTTCTCGCAGTGACCCAGAATCTCTTCGCCCCCGCGCAGCATGCAGGCGATGTTGGTGCAAACCTGCACATTGAATTTGCCGCGAGGTTTGGTAGTGAGCATGGAATAGTAGCTGATCACGTTGCTCACTTCGAGATCGGTGAGGTCCAACCGTTGCGCAATCTCATGAATAACGTCATGACCTAAATACCCGACCTCGTCCTGCGCGTAGAGGAGAGTCGGCACCAGCACCGACCGCTTGGTCGGATAATGCGTCAGCATCTCGGCGAAGCGCGATTCGAATTGGTCAGAAAATCTCATTGCCCCTGCAGTGGGTCCCTTTGTGTACCTTCGTGTCCTCTGTGGTTAGCGCCTTTTCCAATCCACGATTAAATACTCAGCTAGCGGTCAATTTCTCCTAACACGATGTCAATCGATCCAATCGCCGCCACCACATCCGCCAGCAGCCTCCCCTCGCACATCTTGGGCAGCAATTGCAGGTTAGCCAGGCAAGCCGCCCGCATATGCACGCGATACGGCTTCGCCGTTCCGTCGCTCACAACGTAATACCCCATTTCGCCGCGCGGCGATTCCACTGCCTGATAGACCTCGCCCGCCGGAACCGCAAAGCCCTCGGTAATAATCTTGAAGTGATAGATGAGCGCTTCCATCTGCGTCTTCATCTTTTCGCGGTCGGGCAACACAACTTTCGGAGCATCCGCTTTGATCGCGCCCTCCGGCATTCCATCGAGAGCCTGCTGCACAATCGCGATCGACTCGCGCAACTCCTGCACCCGGCAAATATAGCGGGCAAACACATCGCCTTCCTGCGACACCGGAACTTTGAATTTGAAGTTCTCGTAGCCCGAGTACGGCATATCCCGCCGCAGATCAAAGTCAACGCCACTTCCTCGCAGTGTCGGTCCGCTTGCGCCTAATGCAATGGCATCTTCCGCTGTAATCCGCGCCACGCCTTTCGTTCGCATGGTCCAGATAGGATTTCCCGTCAGTAAATTTTCGTACTCATCCACTTTAGAAGGGAAGCGGTTCGCGAAGCCCCGCACCCGGTCGAAGAAACCCAGCGGAGGTTCCAGCGCCACGCCGCCGATGCGGAAATAAGAAGTCATCATGCGTTGGCCGCTGATGGCCTCGAACAAACGCAAAACATCTTCCCGCTCGCGGAAACAATAAAGAAAAACCGTCAGCGCCCCGATGTCCATGGCATGCGTTCCCAGCCACACCAGGTGCGAGTTGATGCGGGTCAACTCATTCATCATCACGCGCAGCCACTGCGCCTTCGGAGGAATCTCCAGCCCCAGCAATTTCTCGACCGCCAACGCGTAGCAAAGATTGTTGGTCATGGGGCAGAGGTAATCGATGCGATCGGTCAGCGGTACCACCTGCTGATAAAACTTCGCCTCGCAGGTCTTCTCGATTCCGGTGTGCAGATACCCAATATCGGGCATGAGCCGCACCACGGTTTCGCCATCGATTTCGAGAATCAAGCGCAACACTCCGTGGGTCGACGGATGCTGCGGGCCCATGTTCAGGATCATGGTCCGATCCTGGCCGGGGTCGAGCACAGGCGTGGAACTCATATGGGCCATGCTAGCGATAGCCCTCCACCGGATAGTCTTTGCGCAGAGGATGGCCTTCCCAGTCTTCGGGCATCTGAATGCGCCGCAAATAAGGATGCCCGGTAAAGCGGATGCCAAACAGATCAAAAACTTCGCGCTCGAAGTAATTTGCCCCCGGCCATACCGACGTCACCGATTCCACCGCGGCGCTGTCGGCCTCCAGTCGCACCTTCAGGCGCACCCGCTCTTTCTTCGAAATCGACAGCAATTGATACACGACCTCGAAACGCGGCTGTGACGGATACCAATCCACACAGGTCACATCGGACAGATAATTAAAGGGGCAACTTGGATCGTCGCGCAAGATGGTGCAAGCTTCGCGGATGCTAGACCGCTCGATGTAAACCGTCATCTCATCGCGATCGAATTTCGCTCCTACAACTGCAGCCGAATTCCACGACCGCAACCTCGCCATGGCAGGGTGCTCCTTGAGTTGCATCGAGGTCGGTAATGGCGGGGGCCAGCGGCATTAAACTTCACCCCTTCGCGTCGACGGAGTGCCCCAATCCAGCACGCCCTTTTTCCAGATATAGAAGAAGCCGACTAGAACGATGCCGATGTAAACCAGCATCTCCCAGAAGCCAAACATCTTGAGCTCCCGCAGGATTACCGCCCACGGATACAGAAACACGGCTTCCACGTCGAACAGAATGAAGAGCATAGCCACCAGGTAGAACTTCACCGAAAAGCGCTCGCGCGCATCCCCTACCGGCATCATCCCGCATTCATAAGGAGAAAGCTTGGCTCGGGTGGGCCGCCGGTAGCCAATAAACCACGAAAGCAGCACAATGGCGGAAGCCAGAGCACCTGCTACGATAAGGTGAATCAATAATGGCAGGTAACGAGCGAAGTAATTGTCCGGCATAGAGGAGCTATATATAATTCGCAGCCATGCATTAACTAAACATTCTAGAGTAGATTTCGCGGATGGGAGTGTCAAGCGACCGAGCTCGTGTTTTATACACGAAGCGACATGATTTTTGGCTTCAATACCGATGTGAAGCACGAGGACACGGTTTACCACGTGCAGAGTGAAGCGCGGGAGAACGAACTCCTGTTGCAGACGCAGGTATTCGTTCGCGGTCGCTGCATCGGCAAGCGCGCCATTTCGTACGCGGACAAGGCTGCTGAATCCGGCTTCACCGACCAGCAGAAAGAGCAGATTTTGCGCGACCAGCACCGTCTGGTGCTCGACTCCATCCGCGATGGCCGGTTGGAGGGTGTTTTCGACAAACGTTTCACACCCGAGTCGCTGGCTGCGATCAAAGAACTCGACGTGCAGTGGCTCAATGCCGGCTCCGTCCATTCGGATCGCAACCTGACCCTGCAGTTGCGTGTCACCGAAGGCGGCGCGGGAATCGCGGGAGCGCGCTTGACAGTTCGCTTTGCCCGTCCTGACGCGGCTCCGTTCTACACTCAGGTGGTCACTGGTTCCAGCGGCGACGCCGAACTGAAGATTGATGCCGACGAAGCCGCTCTCCCCGATTCCGCGGTGCTCGTGCAAGCCAGCTATTCAGGTCGCACTGCTACCCGCAAATTCCACCTGCGCAAAGTCGAAGCGTAGCAGGCGACGGAGAGAAGGGCGCCGCGTTCTTACTGCGAAAATCCAGACGATATGAAACTGCAGATCAACGGCGAACCCCGCGACTTTGCTCCTCCGCTCACTCTCAGCGGTCTGGTCGATGAACTCGGAATGAAAGCCGATCGCGTCGCTATTGAACTGAACCGCAGCATCGTAGCCCGCGATCACTGGACCGAAACCAACCTGGCGGAGGGCGACCGCTTGGAGATCGTCCACTTTGTCGGCGGCGGATAGAATCTTGATCGTCTGTTTCCAAAAACCACGAACCGCGAACCACAACTAAAGAGCCTCGATTTCAGATGAAGAGCATGATGATGTGTATGGCAAAAGGCTGAAAATGTTTTTCTCGACGGGCAGGCAAGCCATCTTTGTTCTGGTCATGCTGGTGGTTAGCGCGATGGCGCTCACCCATCCTGCCTGGCGCCACTGGTACGAGATGATCTTTCCTCCCCTACTCATCATCATGGCGGTTCTGGCGTTGGATTACGTCATGCGAAAGTAAGCATTCGTTGCCACCGCCATCCTTGAACGTCACGGGGAACTCGTTTAGTCACCCCTCTGGCAACAATCCACAGTTGACATCGGCGGTTGCGCGCCTAAAATATTCCAAACATTTAGCTTACCGATTGTTTGAAACATTTTCGGACGCGGCGTGCAGCAAACGTTCACATCTCGCGATGTGGTATCGCTGACCGGGATCACGCCCCGCCAATTGCAGTGGTGGGACGAGCGCCGCATCGTGGTACCGGCTCGCGAAGGCCGCCGCCGATTGTACTCGATGGAGGATCTGGCCGAGATCGCCGTGATCTGCGAACTACGACACCGCGGATTCTCCTTGCAACGCGTGCGCAGAGTCATGCGCTTCTTGCAGCGGGAGTTCGGCAAGCGCCTGGCCGAGACGGTCAGTGGCGCCTCCGAATACCACTTGCTGACCGACGGCAAAACTTTGTATCTCGAAACGTCGCCGCGGCAGATTGTGGACATCTTGAAAAACGCGCGTCAGCCCATGCTAACGATTTGTCTCAGCGACACGGTTCGCCAAGTTCGAGCCGAAATACGCGCCAAGAAAAATAATGGCACGAGTACGCACCGTTCATTTCGCAAAGTAAGACAGGCTTCATAAAGCAGGGAAGTTTGGTTCCACATCGGCCCCGAATCCCCCGGGCAAACGGAGGAGGCAAAATGGTTGCAGAACTGGACGTCCTAAACCAATGGATTCCCGAACAGATGCTCCCCGGCACCATCTTCGTGCTGGAGAACGCCGGCCGTGTCGGCGAAAAAGATGACCCCTACTGGGCCGTGCTGTCCTGTCCCGAATGCGGCACCCTGGGGCTGATCACGCGCAAACAGCTCGCCGGACTGCTGCCGGTAATTTGCGGTTCCAATGAGTGTCCCGCGCAGTTCTTCATCAACGACAGCCAGGTCGTGAGCAGAAAGCCGTTCTGACGCCGCCAACATGACGATGGTCTCCGGCTCCGGCTCATTCGTAGACTGCACCTATTCTGGTGCATTATTTCCCTGAAAAAAAACACTCGATTTCGCCCAAAATCTAGAAAACAAAGGGCCGGTAAAAATTCGGCCTTGTAGATCTATGGTTCTTAAGGTAGTTACAGGCAAAATATTCTAAACATTAGGGTTAGCGCGTCGTTCCCGGTCTTTCCCGCGACGATCTGTCGGGCCGGTTGCGCCTACGCTTCGGACAACAGCAACGCGCCGGACGAAGGTTTTCGCCTTCGTCTGGTTGGTCGGACTCAGCAGTTGGCAATAGCCAAGAGCTGCGCCCTTGTCAGGTTGTCAAAGATCGCAGTTATCTTATAGATAACCAGTGTTGTTATATAATATCCCGGATGGGGACATGAGATCAAGGGCAAAGTGGACGGGCCCTGAAGACGGTTCCCGAAATGGGAAACGTAAAGTGCGCGAACGGTGTGGCCATGGCGCAAGACGATTTATAGCCATGACATCTGGGGCTGTCTCCTTCTAAATGTGGCGAAACCCAGGTTAGCGCCCGAAGAACGGGTGTTACGAGCCTGGATATCAAGGAACGGGCGTGAACCTAGCCGCCTGCCTACAGAAACAACGCCGGTGAAACCTTAAACCGCTTTCCCAACCTGCGAATATGCTCGGTCGTCAAACTCCGCTTCCCCTTCAACACCTCCGACGCCACACTCGCCGTCTCAAACACTCCCACCAAGTCTTTCTGCTTGAGCCCATTCGCTGCCATCAGCTCCTGAATCGCCTCGATCGGTGACGCCGCCCGGTTCGGATAAGTTTTCTTCTCGAAGTCCTCGATCAACACCGCCAGCGTCTCGTAAAGATCGCGCTCCGCCTCTGTCAAATCTTCCCAGCGTGCATTCATCTCGTCGATCTTGCCCAAGTAATAACGATTCTCCTTCTCGCTGTGGATGACCTTTGGAGGAACTTCCGCGATCAGCTGTTTATACTCCCCCACTAGGCTCATGATTGCCACCCTCCGCTGCTGTACTCCGCATGGGTCAACAACATTTTCACGACTATGGTCTGGCTCGCATAATTAACCACAGCGACCAGCCGGTAGCGGTTCCCTTTGATGTTGAATATTGTTTGTCCCTTTACACAATCGGTGTTTCGCCATGTATGCCGAACATCATTAAGACTCGTCCATTTGGATTCCCGTGCAATCGCTAACCACGTCGCGACCGAAGCAGTCAGGTCGCCGTGCGCCTTCTTCGCCTTGTCCAGCACTTCCGTTCCTAATACCTTCAAAAGGGGAAACTCGGTCCATCGGGATTATTCGCACAGCGTCTTCTAGTATTCGCGATTTGCGAAGTTTGTGCAAGCTCGAAAATAAGACCAAAGATTAAACCCCAAGTAACTTCGCAAAATGCGAAGAACGGGATATAATTCGGGTTGAGATCGATTGGGGGTAAACACATGGGCGAGATTGTCGAATTTACCATTCGCCTATCCGAACTGCGAAAAGCTACCAGGCGACTCTTGTTCAACCGTGGAGAATTCAAGCAGTCGGATTGCGCCGACCTCTTGGTATCATCTTGCGCCGCGACGTTTCGCGCGGTGGGCTCTTGGATAGACGTGCCTGTGAGCGGGAAGTTGCCCGGAACGGTTCGACTACCGCTGCGAACCCTGAACGATATTGCCAAGATCTTGGGCACCTACAAAAAGCCTGAGCTGAGCCTGCACTTCGAGGCGGGAAGAGTTCAAGTGGAGAAATTTACTCTTAGTCATCCAGATTTGGCGATAGGAATTATCCCGGATCAGCGTATCGACCTCCCGGCAGATGCCGGAGCGCGTGACACGCTTGCGATAGCCTCCCTTCTCTCGCCGGAACAGATCGTTACTCAGGGTCTGCGTGAGAGGGTTGAAAACGCCCAGCGAACCACCTCGGAGGCAATCGCCACCGCTGCGCAAGTGTTGCGGGAGTTTGGAATTTCTCGCGGGCAACTTCAGAAAATGGTAGACGCAAATATCGAGCGAGCTGCTGAGAAACTGGTCCGCGAAGGACCTAAGCCGCGACAAGCGGCAAGTTAGACAATAGAGTGGACGAAGGATTCACTTCCTCCTCAGCAACTCCGGCCGGTCGCCCATCCGTTGGGCCTCCCCACCTATTCTCGGGAGCGCGGCCCAATTTTGCAGTCGCAGACCCTCGCGAGAATTCTCTTTCGTTGTCGGTGACAATTACGTAGTCAAGCGCCAGCGCTTGAGCCGCAATTAGAAGGCACCTTTACGTTCCTTGTAAAGGTGGGAACGATGAGGTCGGCGGTCACGGGTGGGAAATCGGGATGCAGGCTGCATTAGTCCCCACCTTTGCAAAACCGCAAAGGTGGGCCGGCCACCCTTCGATGCACACATTAAACACAAGGTCCCTCCACTCCACAGATCATCGCTGTGCGATGATCTGTTGCGGTCGGGGTGACAGAGTTGGGGAGGGCTGAACATCGCCTTGTCAAGCCAAAACCGGACTTCAGTGGGCCACACGACGTCGAAAGTCAAAATCCCCACCCTAACGTCGCGAAACCAGAGTTTAGGTTGGGATCGAGCTATTTCTGCGACGTTAGAATGGGGCACCCGGTTCAGAAGACGGATAGAACCGGGAAAGTCCGTCTGTTCCAAGAATTACTACTTTATATATATTGACAGACTATCTATAATGAATCATACTCATAACCATTGGTATGACTGAGAAACTCGAAACCGTGTGGTTCACGACGAAGGGTCAGGTCGTCATCCCACTTCGCCTGCGCAAGCAATTCGACATCGAGGACGGGACCAAGGCCGTGGTCCAAGCCACACCGGATGGAATCCTCCTCAAACCCATGACCGCGGCGCTCATCAAGCGTGGGCGCGGCATCCTTAAGCGCAGGCCAGGAGGCAAGCCGCTGACGGAGGACTGGGCCGAGCACAAGAAGCGAGAACGGGCACTCGAGGAGCGCCATGCCGGCTAAGGTGCTCGACAGCTTCGCACTGATCGCCTACTTCCGCGACGAGCCGGGCGCGGAGACGATGGAAGATATGCTCGTCTCCGCCGGTAAGAAGGACAGCCCGCTCCTCATGACCGATGTGAACTACGCCGAGGTCAAATACTCCATTGTGAAGAAAGACGGCGCGGAGGCGTGGGCGGAGGCCGCGAAGGTCCTTCAGGGCCTGCCGATTGATTTTCATTCCACGACCCGCGCGCTGGCCGACACTGCGGCCGATTTCAAGGCGCGTTTCAAATTGAGTTTGGCCGACGCCTTTGCCGCCGCGCTGGCAAAGGAAAGAAGGGTGGAACTCGTCACCGGCGATCTGGAATTCAAGCCGCTCGAAAAGGAAATCAAAGTTCAGTGGCTTAGATGATCACAGCCGAGGAAAACTATGGAGGGAAACCTAGGGACAGACGGGACGCACCCCGGTTTCTTCACACCGCCGAGCCGAAAGAAAAAACTGGTGAACGTCCCGTCTGTCCCGAATTTCCGTCCCCCGTCCATTCTTAAAGACTCTGACGTAGCGTTCAGGGCTTGTTTTGGCGGGCTCCGATGGCATATGTCAAGCAGACGCCAAAGGGGGTCATTTGTCCAGCTGCGTCCAGCGGTCAAAAGTCAAAATCCCCACCCTGCCGTCGCAAAACCGGAGTGAGGTTGGGATGGGAGTATCTTCCGCGACGTTAGGGTGGGGCACCCAGCCATTTCATCAAATCTTCAGCGCTGCGATTTCACTTTATCCAGCAGCACTGGGACCTGTTCGACGATTTCGATGTCGAATCCTTCGAGCGCCGGGACTTTTCGGGGATGGTTGGTCAGCAGGCGAATTCGGCGCAGATTCAAATCCGAGAGAATTTGCGCCCCGATGCCAATCTCGCGCTGGGTCTTGCGTTCGCTCTCCGGTAGAGAGGGGAGACGCTGGTCGCGATGGAAGGTGAGCATCTTGCGATCTCCGATGCTCTCGACCGAAAATCCCTTCGAAGTCTGATGCAAATAGATCAGGGCGCCGCGGCCTTCGCGGGCAATGGCCTGCATGGAGCCTTCAATGGTGGCGTGACAATCGCAAGCGGTCGATCCGAATACATCGCCCATCACGCAATGGGAGTGCATGCGAACCAGCACTGGCTCGCTTCCTTCAATGTCACCGCGCACGAGTGCGACGTGAGATTCGCCGCCATCCACTTCGCTCTCATAAGCGATCAGGCGAAACTCGCCGTAGTGAGTTCCGATCAAAGCTTCGCCAACCCGGTGCACGTAACGCTCGTGCTGCATGCGGTAGCGGATGAGTTCGGCGACGGTCAGCATCTTCATGCCATGGGTCTTGCAGAACTCGATGAGGTCGGGGACGCGCGCCATGGTGCCGTCGTCGCGCATGATTTCGCAGATCACGCCTGCGGGAATCAGTCCGGCCATGCGAGCAAGATCGACGGAGGCCTCGGTTTGCCCGGCGCGCACCAGCACGCCGCCTTTGCGAGCCTGCAGCGGGAAAACGTGTCCGGGACGCGCCAAATCCGACGGCCGGGTCGCGGGATCGATGGCAACCTTGATGGTGCGGGCGCGATCGTACGCTGAAATTCCGGTGGTCACTCCCTCGCGGGCATCAATGGCTTCGCAAAACGCAGTCCCGTAGTTCGATGTGTTTTCCGCGCTCATGGGACCGATGCGCAGGTGATCCAGGCGCTCGTCGGTCATGGCCAGGCAGATCAAGCCACGGCCATACTTGGCCATGAAGTTGATCAACTCAGGCGTGACTTTTTCGGCGGCGAGGGTGAGGTCGCCTTCGTTCTCGCGATCCTCATCGTCGACCACCACGACCATGCGGCCGGAGCGAATTTCCTCGACGGCGGTGGGAACATCGGTAAATGCCGATTGGGGCGTCATTACAGTGCGATTGTAGCAAACGAGCTTCGACGGAATTGTAAGAGAATTGTCGTTCGCCCGGGGTTGTGCCAGAAAAGCAAAAGGTCGCCGCTGGGGCGACCTTTGAACTTTGCTCCGTCCTTACTTTAAAGGGTGGATTCGATCTCGAACCCCCAAGCCTCAAGCAAAGGCTCGGGAATGTACTTCGAATTCTTGTTACGCCGGGCCCACTCCCGCAGCCGGGTGGAGCGTAGATACTGATCGGGCGAAAGCTTGTACTCGCGAACTACCTGTTCGAACTCGGTGATGGTGGGAACAACGGGGCCGATGGGCTCAGGCTTGCCCCAGTTTGGATTTCCGCGTCGCTTTGCCATAGTTATAATGCCTCGTGCGTGAGATAAACTTACACCGGTAGAAAGTTAGATTCATGCCCGGCGGAGTGAGATTCAGCCTTATTGAAGGCTCACAGACTACCTCACGAACCCGTTGGGCTAACCGGAAGACCTTGATTCTACGGGTTTTTAGGGCAAAAGTCAACAAAAATCGCACCCGCCAGTTGAAAGGTCATCACGGAAGTCATTTATACGACGAGCGTTAACCCAGAAAGGCCGCTCAAGTTTTTCCCGAGCCTCATCCGTGATCGGCACTCAACCTGTCAGATATCTGATCAGATTACCGCCGTAACCCGGCCACAGCGCCAGGTCCATTGACCACCCGAAGCTGCCAACCTACAGTGCAGAAGGAGGCTGTTATCGTGAAGGATATCTACGAGGTACTCCGAAAAAAGCAGGCCGAACAAGCCCAACTGGGCAAGCAGATCGAGGCCCTGCAGACCGCTGCTGAGCAACTTCGCAGCGTCGCCCATTTATTGAATGAAGAGGAAGCGCACGGTGAAGGAGCCGCCATCGGCGGCTAAAGGATAGGCGGAGTTCGTCCCCAATGAGTCTGCAAGCCCTGGTCCGGTGTTCCGACGAAAAAGTCATACGGGTGCTGCGGCGAGTCCTCAGCGACCTGGAAATTGACATGGAACTGTGCACCGACGCCGAGTCGGCGGTGCGCAAACTCACCCGCCGCCGATTTGAGGCCGTGGTGGTCGACTGCAACGACGAAGACCTCGCGGCCCTGGTGCTCAAAAGCGTTCGCTCGGCTCCCTGCAACAAGCGCTCCATCGCCGTCGCCCTGATCGACGGCCAGAAGGCAGTGCGCAGCGCGTTCGCCCTGGGAGCGCATTTTGTTCTGTATAAACCTATCTCCGCGGAACGGGCCCGCACCAGTTTTCGCGCCGCCCGCGCTTTGATGAAGTGCGAACGCCGCCGCAATACCCGGGTTGCCATTCAGGTTCATGTGATTCTGATCAGCGAGAATGGCAAAGAGCAAAGAAAGGCGATCACTTCCGACATCAGTCAAGGCGGTATGTCCCTGATGCTCTCGCGTCGCGCCCGGAGCGCTGGCCCTACGCGCATAAAGTTTACTTTGCCGGGAACCGACAACAGCATCGAATGCACGGCGGAAGTGGCGTGGGAAGGCGACGGCTCCCAAGCCGGCATCCGCTTTGTGAATCTGTCCCCAGAACAACGGGACCAGCTCAAGACGTGGGTAACCCGGCATTCCCCGGAAATGGAGCCCGACGATCCACCCGCTCCGTGCAAACTTAACAACCTCACTGCGGACGGCTGCTACCTTGAACTGACTGCGCCGTTTCCTGTAAATACGCGGGTCATCCTCACGATGCGGCTGGCAAAACGCGAGACCCGCGCGGAAGCGGTGGTGCGCGTGATGCATCCCGATGTCGGCATGGGAATTGAATTCACAAGGACCGCCATTCATCAGCGCAAGCAATTGGAGAAATTCATCGAGACGCTTGAGGACGCGAACGGAGTTCAACCCGAGTTCGTAGTAGAACCCGACGGCATGAACGACGCCGAACCCGCTAAAGCCCAAGCGGCGGGCGCGTAAACTCTCTCCGGAAACAGAACATCCGAATACCCCTGAGGCGCGGGCGTCCACGGCCGGCCTAACCGCCAGCGTTCGTTTAACTCGTGGTCGATCGATTTAGAAGAGCCCTCCCTTGTAACGCAGGCGGCAGATTAGTACGCTGGATTCGACGGCAAAGGACAATCCACCATGAAGATCGCAAACGATGTCACCGAGCTGATCGGCAACACGCCGCTGGTGCGGCTGAACAAAGTGACCGAAGGCTGCGTCGCCCAGGTCGTCGCGAAACTGGAGAGCCAGAATCCCTGTGCCAGCGTGAAAGATCGCATCGGCGTCAGCATGATCAACGAAGCCGAACGCGCGGGCAAAATTCAGCCTGGCAAGACCGTGCTGATCGAGCCCACCAGCGGCAACACCGGCATCGGCGCTGGCCTTCGTTGCCGCGGTGAAAGGCTACAAGCTGATCCTGACGATGCCCGACACCATGAGTCTGGAGCGCCGCGTGCTTCTGCTCGCCTTCGGCGCCGAAATCGTTCTCACTCCCGGACCAAACGGCATGAAGGGCGCGATCGCGAAGGCCGAAGAGCTCCTCGCCAAAACACCCAACGGTTTCATGCTGCAGCAGTTCGACAATCCTGCCAATCCCAAGATTCACTTCGAAACCACCGGGCCCGAGATCTGGAACGACACCGACGGCGCGCGTCGATATCCTGATCTGCGGCGTCGGCACCGGCGGCACCATTACCGGCGTTTGCGAATACATCAAGCCGAAGAAGCCTTCCTTTAAAGCGGTCGCAGTCGAACCGGCCGACAGCCCGGTGCTCTCCGGCGGCAAGCCTTCGCCCCACAAGATTCAGGGCATCGGCGCCGGATTTGTGCCCAGCATTCTGCGCCGGGACTACATCGACGAAGTCATCACCGTCACCAACGATGACGCGATTGATATGGCGCGGCGTCTCGCCAAAGAAGAAGGTCTGTCTGGTAGGCATTTCGTCCGGGGCAGCCGTGGTCGCCGCCCTCAAGGTGGCGAGTCGCAAAGAAAACGCGGGCAAACTGATCGTGGTTGTTCTGCCGATCGTTCGGCGAACGCTATCTCAGCAGCATTCTGTTCGACGCGCTTGCGCAACCAGGCACTGCAGATTCCAACCGCAACGCTCGCGGCTTGATTCATGCCCCAGCTTGTGAGCCTCAATTCGCGAAGACGTCGCCACCGTGATGGAGCGCGATCCCGCGGCCAGGTCGCGTCTCGAAGTCTTTCTCTGCTACTCCGGACTGCACGCGGTCTGGTTCTATCGCATCAACCATTGGCTGTGGAGACATGGATTTTTCCTGCTGGCGCGATGGCTTTCGCAAGTGGCGCGCTTGCTCACCGGAATCGAAATTCATCCCGGCGCCAAGATTGGCCGGCGGCTGTTTATCGATCACGGTCATGGGAGTCGTCATCGGCGAAACCGCAATCGTCGGTGACGACGTGACGCTTGTATCAGGGCGTCACTCTCGGTGGCACCGGCAAGGAGCACGGCAAGCGCCATCCCACCATTGGCGACAACGTGGTGATCGGCGGTGGAGCGAAGGTTCTCGGCAACATCACCGTCGGACGAAATTGCCGCATCGGCGCCGGTTCGGTGGTGCTGCGCGACGTGCCGGAGAATTCCACCGTGGTCGGCGTTCCCGGCCACATCATCTTCCGCAACGGCCAACGCGTAGTCATTACCGATCCGAAGCAAATCAACGACCCGCTCTCCGAGGCGCTGGCGGCAGTCGCAACCGAAGTGAGCAAACTGCGGGAGCGAGTGCAAAAGCTCGAAGGCTCAGAGTCCGCAAGCGAACCAGCCTCAGAATCCCTCCAGAGAATTATGGAAGACGTCGATTATCAAATCTAGTTTTCGCGAAGCAATGAGAGAGAACGCGAAATCAGCCGAAATACTTGAGACTAAGTGGTGCCCGGGACCGGAATTGAACCGGTACGTCTCTTTCGAGACCCGGGATTTTAAGTCCCGTGCGTCTGCCAGTTTCGCCACCCGGGCGTGTGGTGCTGACATTGTACCGCCCATGGAGGACGCTTGCGGCGACACCGCAGTGCGGACAGAAGCCTGCGCCTGCCGAATCTCACGATCAGTCTCCCCGGCTAACCCTAAGGGCAATACCGGATGTACTGTATCGAAAAGCGGGCAGCACTGCCCGTAAAATTTATCAGTTCCAAGCGAACATGCCAAGAACCAGTGAAATGCTGATCGAGGGACTTCGCAAGGGAGTCGTAGTCGTCATCCAAAAACAGGAGAGAACATCTTGAAATCACGATTGGGAAAATTAGCAGCGGCGGCAGTTGTAGCAGGAGCTCTTTTGTTCTTCACTGCAGTACCGCGTGCGCATGCCGATGACGATCGCGGCAGGTGCCAGCATGCTGTCGAGAAAGCAGAAGCGCGTCTGGATCGAAGCATTCGAAAGCACGGCGAGCGCAGTCACGAGACTGACGAACGGCGGCGCGATTTGAATGCCGAACGGGAGCGCTGTTGGGGCCAGTACCATCAGTGGTGGAACGCGCGAGAACATCGCTGGGAGACCGAGCACAATTGGGATCGGGATTCGAATTACGATCATGATCACGATCAGCACTGAGGTTTTGAATGTGAGAGGCCGAAGGGAGGCCGACGGCAACGCTCGTCTCTTTGGGGCGGCGGTCTGTTCGGCCTCTTTTGACTCTCGACTTCGACTCTAGAGATCAAGGAAGGGCGCGGTTGGTGAGCAAGTAGTTCCCGGCATTCTCCGCCACTAGGTGCAAGTTTGCGCCCCCGACGAGTTCCTCCAGATGCGGCATGTCGGAGCCGTACGCCAGCAGGTACCAGCGGGACTCTTCCCGCCACAGCGAAACGAACTTCTGGTCATCGATGAAGACCGCGGGAGCGCCCGGCGCGTACGATCCATACTCCAGGTTATTGCGACGGCCGTTCAACAGCAGCGCCGTTCGATTCGCATAGAAGAAAACAGAAGAAAAAGCATAATAAGTGTCGGCTGCGATCAGTTGGCCGGGCGGACTCTTCTGCAGGCTTTCCGCCAGCGGGTAGGATCCAAGATATGAGTCGAAGCGGACCAGCGCGATGCGGGCCGCCTGGAAAAAGATAATCATGCTGACGGCGACGATCAGAACCGTTCTGCGAATATTCTCGCGCGAGAACGCCAAGGCAAAAGCGCAGCCGCCGAAGGCAAGCGCGGCAATGCCGAGCGGCAATTTCAGATACGCGAAAGCGCTAAGGGTAAGATCGCGAATGTGGCCGAGCGAAAGCGTGTAGGCCTCGGGATGCTGGGTCAAGGCCTGATAGATATCTCCCTGTGCGGGAATACGCCAGACGGAGATCAGCACCAGCGAAAGCACTGCAAAAAGAATCGAACACGTAATCAGCAGCGCATAGGTTCCCGCGCGAATCCAGCGGCCGCCAACGCTCAGCGCCGATCCGGCCAGCAGCGCCAGCGCGGGATAGATTGGCATCGAATAATATTCCTGGGTGGTCGAGAAGGTGAAAAACAACATCACCACTCCGATCCAGCAAACCGCCATCAACCTGGTCCGGCCCGCGCGGGAAGTCGGTTTGTAGTCGAGCGTCGGCGCGGAGAGTAGATAGAACGACCAGGGGAAAATCCAGACCAGATTCAGAATCCAGAACCAGAATCTGGGGACGGTGTTGTAGTCGCGCGGATATCGCAATCCCAGAAAACGCAGCAGGTGCTCGTTGAAGAAGTAGAACCAGAAAAACCCGCGATACTCACCGGGCCCGCTGTGCAGAGAGAAGGCAAAATATGGCGGGTTGCGCAAAGTCGCCAGCACATACCAGGGCACAGCAAGGGCTAATGCAACGGGAATCGCGATGGCGATATGAAGGCGCCGCCATGCCGCCCAAGAAAACAGACGGCGAGTCACGGCCATATAAGCCAGCGCCGCGATCACGGGGAATACCGCGGCGATCAAGCCCTTCAGCAGCAGCCCAACTCCCAGGCAACTACCCAACATGAACGACCAGCGCAGCGGATGTTCCTCATCCGGTTCGAGCAGGCGCAGCCATGCCCAGATGGCCCCCGTGATGGCCAACGTCAGGACAGCGTCGGGGATTAAGATTCGCGTGAAAAGAAAAAGTCCGACGCAGGTGCTGAGCGCGAGCCCGGCGTAGAGTGCGGCGGTCTCATCAAAGGCCCAGCGGCCGAAACGGTAGGTAACCCAACACAAGAGCAGCACGGCGAGAGCGTGAGGAAGTCGCGCGGCCCAGTCGCGCACGCCGAAGATGCGATACGCGACCGCCATCATCCAGTAGTTGAGCGGCGACTTTTCGAGATAGGCGATACCGTCGAGCCGCGCCGTGACCCAGTCTCCGGATGCGAGCATGTTGCGCGCGGCTTGCGCTTGAACCGCGTCCACGTCGTCCATGAGTCGCGGAGGGCTGGCAATGCTTACCAGGAAGACGAGCGAAGCCGCGGCGGTGACGATCCAACCGGGTCGAACAAATTGAAAGATGGAATGGGACGAAGGTTTGCCGGCGGTGGGTTGTTCCATCAATGGGTCCAGGTGAGCAAGGTTATCAAACCCTGAAAACCATATCTAAGATTGCGTGCTTGCGACGCACAGGCCACATGATCGCTCATGCCCTACGTTCGCCTCCGCAGGCGGCGGCTTCCTCGGGCCAGATACTGCTGATCGAGCGCTTGGCGTATGAGCGTTTTGATTACCGCCTGCCGGCTTATGTTCAGCTCTCTTGCGGCCCGGTCCAGTTCGTCCAACATACCGGGAGCCAGATCAACATTCACCCTTTGTATCGGCCCCATCATTTTTCCGTTGTTGGTAAAGAACCGTGACACATCCTTGCCTTGATTGGCAAGGCGGGCAATGGTTTCTGCCTGCACCGGTTTTCCCGGCTTACGAATGCTCTTCATAAAGTTGCTGCTCCTGATGGGTGGCTTTCCAGAGAGTCACAAGGTGGTAATATTCTCCGCCCTTGTCCTCTCGCATCTCAAAAATGACGGTGTACAGGCGCTCTCCCACCCAGCCGATTGCCCGGTATTGCTCAGCGCAATCCAAGCGTTGGTCGAGGTAGTACGGGTGGGAAAAAATCCTCCTGCGCCTCTTCGAATCCAATACTTCGTTTCGGGTTCGCCCTCAATCGCCTGCTCTTGCGCTCATCGAAGCGAAATCGCATGGGTATAACAGTTATACCACATCATAAAAAGGCGAGGGTTGTGATCGGCACAGAATCGGACGGCCAGCCTTGGCCCCGCGTTCACCCTCCCTAGATTCCTATCGTCGTAGAATTTCTTCCTGAGTCTTATTCGAGCTGATTTCGTCTTGGCGAAAGGACGCTGCCTCCCCGGTTGCGATATTTGCATTTCCGACGAACTGAAATTTGCCATCGCGAAGAAGTTTGTAGCGACGGCCTCGCCAGTCGATGGTGTTGCCGAAGAACCCCGCGATCCACAGGAGAAAGCTCACGACATCCTGAAGCGGAATCAGCCACCATCTTCGACTGGTGAGTGGATCATGCAAAACATGGTGAGCTGTGCTCCACGCAGCCAATGCGCGAAAGAGAACAGTGATCGCTACCAGCGGCCACAGCCTGGGCGCGGCCAGCCATAGCAGCAGAGCGAGTGGTAGAGGGTTGGTGAAGATCTCGCCCCAGTAGCCAGCGGGGCGGGAGCGACGGGTGCTGCGTGCCCAGCGCAGGCGATGCTGCAGATTTCCTTTGAAGTTCTGACTGCCGATGCGGTGCTCAATAATGCAGGAGGAGAGGACGACGCGGTATCCCAGGCGGGGAGCTTGATTGCCGATTACGAAATCTTCGGCGAGGTAGTGACCGAGTTCGGCGAAGCCGCCCATGGCCTCGATTGCTTCGCGGCGCGCCGCCAGGGTCGGACCGAGAGCGAAATCCATTTCGCCGATCAGCCAGGCTACGAGGACGCCAGCCAGAAATTCCGTATTCATGCCGATGGCTTCGAGGCGCGACCAGAAACCTCGTCCGGGGACGGCCCGATATGGACAAGTGACAACGCCCACGGGTTTCTTCCGCGAGTCTCCTGTCTGGAATTCGTCTGCGATGCGTCGCAGGAGATCGCGCGGGACGCAGACATCGCTATCGCTCATGACGAGGATGCTGTGTTGCGCCCGCGCCACCAAATGGCCCAGACTGTGCGCCTTGGCATTGGGAGTGATTGCATCGCCGGTTTCGATTAGTTGAACTCTCGGACCCTGGGGAAATTCGTGTCTTACTTTGTCCACGAGAGCGACGGCGGGATCGGTCAATTTGTGGACTGCGAAGAGAATTTCGTAGTCTGGATAATCCTGGGTGAAAAAGCTGCGCAGATTTTCTTCCAGGCGATCGTCTTGTCCGCAAAGCGGCTTGAGAACGCTAATGGGCGGCGGCGTGTGAAGCGGTGCTGGAGAAACACCCAGGTAGCGGCGCGCGGCGATGCTGGCCAGCACGCAGTAAACCCACGAGCCCAGTAACAGCAGAACAAGCCCGATCACGAGTGCCGAAGTCAGCAAAGCCATATCGGATGCCAAAGGAATTTACCTTGGCGACAGGGCGTAACGTGGATCCAGCTCATTCCACCTCACCTGGGAAAAGTCTACCATTGCGAATGAAAATGCTTCTGGTATTATGAGCGGTTCGGAAAGCGATGAAAGCCTTAGCCCGTAGTTCCGTTCCCCTCGTCGTACTGCTGTGGCACGCAGTCTGTTTTAGTCAGCCATCTTCACCTGATTGTGATCTGGTCCTGAGCGCAGTCGTGGCGCAGAAGCAATCAGTTGTTCCTGCCACGGCTCCTCTTCCCGTGTTTTCCCGAGCCGGGGTTGCGTCCATTGATTATGCTGACCAACCGGACATTGATGTGATGGGGCGCATTCGCGAGAAGCCGATTTCTGCCGTGCCGGCCTCCGCCATATTCGAAAATCCAGCCGGCCAGACTGCGACTCCGCCGCAGAGTGCGTGCGCGAGCCAGATGTTTGATTTATACGCCACAGAGTCGCCGACAACGCTTGACGACAAGCCAGGTGGAGATTCAAAAAACGAACCGGCGCTCGAAAGGGCACAAGTCTCTCCACCACCCGCCTTCAACCGAGACATCTATTACAGAAACAAGCTCGAATTCTCCTTGGACGGCGGATGGCTTCCCATCAATATCCCTTTTCCTCTGGACCTTTTCGTGGGCGATAACTACAACACCTATCCTCTCAAATACACACTCGTACCCATCTTTGCTTCGCTCCGATGGCAGATCGACGACGTAGGAGGTCCTTGGATTCTACGCGGCAATTGGGATCTCACATTCACCGGGTCCGTTACCGCGATTCCGAGGGGACCTGAGAGCCGGTATTTCTCTTACATCATGGGCATTCGACGTAATTTTGTCCCGCGCAACTGGAGGACCGCGCCCTACTTTGATGTACGCCTCGGCGTCGGGAACATTGACGCTAAAGGTCCCGACGGGGTGAAATATGCGCAAGGACAAGACCTCACGTTTACTGTGAACATGGGCAGTGGAGTGCGATATAACTTCAGTCCTCGCTATGCAATTTCGGCCGGTCTGAATTTCATGCATATATCGAATCTTGATTTATCCGAAAGCAACGGTAAGCCGAACTGGGGCGTTCGGAACTATGGCATTAATGTTTACGGACCGATGGTAGGGATTGATATCCAATTGCGCAGGCATCAAAGTCATTCGACGTATTAGATCCGGATACGGGACGACTTTGCCGCAACTGTCAGTAATTGGCGTACCAACCCCGCCTGCCATTACCGGGCTCCTCTTCCTCAACCAAGAGGGATGCAAAATTAACTCTATCCTTCTCGCATTTTGCAGCGAAACCATATATCCTTAGCTGCAACAAATTAGTTTCATCTTACCGGAGCACCTGAAACATCGCGTGAGGGGGCGCATGCGAAGGTGGAGAGGTTTGTTATGTCTGATGCGGTTGAGAGCGTACGGGTTTTCATATTGGCAGAGAACCGGCTTTTGCGCGAAGCCCTTACGCGCATTTTTAGTAAGAAAAGCGACATTCAGGTAGTTGGAGCGTCCGCTTTCTCTCCTGACATCGTGGGGCAAATAAGCAACACCGCTCCCGATGTTCTACTATCCGATTCCGCGGCCGTGACGCTCTCCGAGCTCCGGCTGGTCGCAGAGGTGCGGGCGGCGATTCCTGATCTCAAGGTGGTCATGGTCGGAATGGACGCTGATCGCGAGACCTTCCTGCGCGCGGTACGAGATGGAATCGTAGGTTTCGTGCTGAAAGATGCATCCGCAATGGAAGTAGCTGCGGCGGTCCGTTCGGTGTCAAATGGGGAAGCGGTTTGTCCCCCGAGTCTTTGCTTGACGCTGTTCGAGCGTGTGGCCAATCAGAACGCTCCGCCTGCCAGCTTCGTGATCCGCCACAATCTCGGACTGACGCGCCGGGAACAACAGTTAGTTCAAATGATCGGTAACGGACTTACTAACAAGGAAATAGCCATGCAATTAAACCTTTCGGAACAGACGGTGAAAAACCACGTTCATCGGATGTTGCGCAAGGTGGGGGCAACCAACCGCTTCGGCGCGGTGGAGTTATGCCGGATGCCGGGTGCGGTCGCATAGCCCGGTGCTGCACGATTTGCGTTGGTACTTTTTTGGTACTGGCGCGACATGGAGGCGGTCCGGATTGCCGAACGCTTCATGGAACCTTCTAGGTACTGCCTGCCTTGAGTCTCTGGACCTGATTTGAGTCTTACTTTTTTAGTGAGAATGGGAGACACTGCCCGGCACGGAGAGGATCGTGCAAAAAATCAGAGTGTTGGTGGCGAACCGGCCGCGCTTGATGAAGGATTTGGTCCTTGCGACAATAGGGGATCAACCCGACATTGAAGTCGTTGGCGAAACCCAGGATGAAGCGGAAATCACAGAACTGGTCGAACGTACGCGTCCTGACTACTTGATCATTGCGCTGGAGAATCCCGAGGTTCGGCCGGGTTTGAGCGGGTTTCTGTTGGGGCGCTATCCAGAAATGAAAATCCTGGCTCTGGCCGCAGAACGGAATAGCGGCATTTTTTATTGGGCTTTTGTCGATATTCGCTCCATGAATGTGGAATCGTCCGAACAGGGCATTTTGAGCGTGCTGCGAAATAAGCAGGAGCTAGTTGGAATTTAGACGCGTAGGGATGCGGATTAAAAATAGTACGGACTGGGAAGGGAAGCCGGCTGCGGTTCGGATCTGGCCGTCCATCCGAGTTCTTCAGTCGCGGAGTTGCAGGTTGTTCGAACTCACCTCTCCGCGACTTCGTACGTTGTGACGGGTTTGGATACGGCGTGAGCTCTGCGGGATTGGACTGAGCTCCGACGAGTAGCTGTCTCGTGCAACTGGGAAATGCGTGAACCGGGAAGTGTTTCGGGTTAGCTCACAGGATGCCCTGTAAGTGAGGGGGCGAAGCTGCAACTAGGGTCGAACGATAAGAGGGGTCGGCGAAGTTGAAGGAGAGTTCGGATCTCGTTTCCGCAGACGGATCTTTGCAGCCCAGCCCGCGCACGGCAGCGCAGTTGCAATCTCACTGGTACGCAGCGCATGTACGCTCGCGTCACGAAAAACAGGTTGCGCGCCAACTCGAAGAGCGCCATGTGAGTTGTTTCTTGCCGGTGTATCGCAGCGTTCGCCGCTGGAAAGATCGCCGCAAGGAACTGGAGTTGGTGCTTTTTCCAGGTTATGTTTTTGTTCACCTCGATTTGAAAGATCGTCTGCGCGTTTTGCAGATACCGAGCGTGGCTCGATTCGTAAGTTTCAACGGTCAGCCCGCAGCGCTGCCGGATGCTGAAATCGAAGTTCTGATCAACGGATTAGCCAAGGGAGTCCGCGCCGAGCCGCATCCGTACCTAAAGGTTGGGCATCGCGTGCGTGTAAAGCACGGTCCCCTGGCGGGAACGCAAGGCATCCTGGTTCGCCGCAAAGATAAATTTCGCGTCGTGCTTTCCATCGACCTGATCATGCGTTCGGTCGCGGTAGAAGTCGATGAGTCGGACGTGGAGCCTTGCTGACTCTGGTCGTCGCGGGCCGTTTGAGCGCAGTCTATCCAGACTTCGTGCGTGAGGGGCGAAGCTGCAGAAGAGTTGCTTCGTTCGAGAACAGCCAGGGCGTCTAAATTGTGTAACTGCTGACGAGCATGAATTTCACGTATCCCGTCTTGCAGATCGTTTTCGAGACCGTGCGAATCGGCGCAGTAGATACTTTGTAGAGCCGTAGTCAACCAAAGATGAATCAACCGAAGAAGAAAATGGAGATACAACATGCGGAATGGCTTTGGAATATGCATTTTCGTGTTAGCACTAGGCTTGATGGCTTCTGCCGCGTTTTCTCAGTCGGCACAGACAGCAATCCAGAAACAGGCAGCTACCTCGTCGGCTGCGAGTCAAACAGGTGCTCCGGGAGAGTTCCAACAGGTCCAAGCAAAAGACAGCCCCGCAGAAATTCGCTTGGCAATCGATAAGCTGCAAGGCGCCAAGAATGATCTGGAACATGCGGGCGGTGAGTGGGGCGGCCACAAGGCGAATGCGATCAATGACATCAACGTGGCTCTTCAAAGAACTCAACTTGGCCGCTGACTATGCTAGGAGCCACGGTACCTATTGAGGTGCTCCCTACAGCTGATATAACGGATGCAACTCTCCCCAATTGCTTTAGATCGACCGCTGTTGCGAAAAAGCAGCACTGTACAAGAATTTGAGACTTCCCCGCGACAGACCTGTGAATTTGTTCCGTGGTCCAAGACCTGCGCGCAGATAAAGATTAAGTTCCGCTGGTTCTCTCGATTGATTGCATCATTCGTGCCGTTGCCGCTCACACGCGGAATAAATGAAGATCCTTCCGATGATCACACTGTCGAGCGGCCCCAGCCGCATGGAGATGTTATGAGTAGATCCTTACTTACCGTCCGTCTGCTGACCATTTGCGCCCTTGCGCTGCTTTGCATGGTCGGATTTTCTGAGACAAGTTGGAGCCAGCAGCAGCAACTGTCTTATACCCGGAGTACCGCTATCGATCAGGAGAAGTCTCGCGCCGAAACCGAAGCGGAGCAAATGGTTTCTCTCTCCGCTGATCTAATTGTGGGCATTCTTAACCAGGAACCCGGACTGATGCTCGAGGTCAAGAAAGCATTGGTCAGGAAGGCATTCGAGCAAGGCAGGATACTGAATCCGAAGGATCTGACCGATGAAGCGATATATCGTCTTGTCCGCGAAAACGAAGATGTACGCGTTATCGCGACGAAGGAAATCGGAGATCGTTCTTATATCAGGGCTAAACCCACTCGTGAAGAATTGGCCCGGAACATGCCATGTCAGCCCGCGCTGTCGGCGGAGGCTCTCGCAAAACGGCAGGAACACGGGTCACAGCCGTCCGAAGCGGTGCAGGACAAGAAATCGATTCCGAGTCAGGAGCAGCTGTACTGGGCCGAACACGAGAACGACTTAGACTGTTACCTTACCCAATATCTGCCAAATGGCACCGCTCAATCCTTGATTTTACCGCCCCAGAATGGGCAAGCGCAGCAGCAACCCGCGCAGCAAACGCAGCAAGGAAACCCTTCCCGTCAACAGCCTTACTTCCAGCAGCCATCTCCCCAGCAAAATTCACCATCGCAGTATGGTCCCCAGTGGCCTTCAACGGATTACCACCGGCAACTTGATTTTACTCAAATGCAACAACCTTCCCAGGGCTACTTTGGGATGGAAAGCGACCAAGATGAAATGGTCGATATTCAACCCGAAGAACTGCCGAGTCTGTTGAGTACCAGCCAGACGAACGGCATGTCGTCATTCTCAGGAGGTGGACCTGGGTCGATGAGCGGCGCAGGCATGTCCGGTATGGGTCGGTCGTCATCGCTCAGCTCTCCTCTCATGAATCCATTGACTTCGTCGATGGGTTCAACGGGCTCGATGTTCGGTATGCAAGGTATGGGAATTAATGGTTCTTCGTTCGGTACTCCAGGTTTTCCGACACAGAATACTCAGGGGAACCAAACCTACCCCCAACTACAGGATTTTCCTCCGCCCAAACCGCCGCAGCAACCCAGGCTTCGCCATCAGGCGAATCCGTACGCGGATATCCCGTCTCTCTATGATCTCTACGGTCAGTACTCAAGACACTCCCGAATCCTTCAGCGCTTTGGCGGTGACATATTTCTTTATGGAACGGGCAATCTCGACGAATTGCCCATGGATCTACCGGTCGGGCCGGACTATGTAGTAGGTCCCGGTGACGGCCTGAGTATTGATATGTGGGGAGGCGTTTCCCAGAAACTGTTGCGTGTGATTGACCGCGAAGGTCGGTTGGCTCTCCCAGAAGTCGGCGCCGTGGAAGTGTCGGGGAAAAGCCTGGGTGAGGTGCAACACTTGGTGCAGACGGTTCTTCGTGGCCAGTTCCGAAATGTCGGCGCGGATGTTTCTCTGGCTCGGTTACGCACCGTTCGTGTCTATGTGGTCGGTGATGTTGAAAGGCCAGGCGCCTACGACGTAAGTTCGCTGTCCACCCCTCTAAACGCTCTATACCTCGCGGGTGGACCGACATCGGACGGTTCTCTGCGGATTTTGGAACACTATCGCGGTACCCAACTTGTCGAGAAGGTGGATCTTTACGATCTGCTACTGCATGGGACTCGTGCCGATATGCAAAGGATACAGCCGGGAGATACCCTCCGTGTCCCACCCTTGAGTGACCAAGTAACGGTGGAAGGTATGGTACGCCGTCCCGCAATCTATGAACTGAATGGCGAGAAGAGTCTTGCAGAAGTGTTGCAGCTTGCCGGCGGGGTACTTCCCACCGGCACCTTGCGCCATATGGACGTGGAACGTGTCGAGAGCCATCAGAGTCGTACCATGCTTCGTCTGGACATTCCGGAAACGAACAGCGACGCGAGTGTCGCCACGGCGCTCGGAGATTTTTCCGTGCAGGACGGAGATAAGATCAAGGTCACCCCGATCTTGCCTTATGCGGACAAGACCGTCTACCTGGATGGACATGTCTCACGTCCCGGCAAGTTCGCTTACAGCGACGGAATGAAAGTGACCGATCTTATCAAGTCCTACAAAGACCTCTTGCCGGAACCTAGCACGTCACACGCCGAGATCATTCGTCTAAGTCGAGCCTGATTTTACTCCCGAAGTGCTGGCATTCAATCTTGGTGATGCGCTCGCCGGCAAAGACCAGGATCTCGTGCTGAAGCCGTTCGACACGGTCCGTGTTTTTGGCAGGTATGACTTCGAGGATCCACCGGTAATCACTATTACCGGCGAGGTGCGCGATCCGGGTGACCACCTTACCAACGGTACTCCCCACTTGCGCGATGCTATTTATCTGGCGGGGGGCGCAACTCGCGACGCGTCGCTGGATGACGTCCAAGTTTTCCGCAAAACAAACGATGGAAAGTTGAAAGTCTTAAGCGTAAATCTGGCCAGGGCGCTGGAGGGTGATGAAAAGTCCAACATTCCTCTTGAGTCGAGGGATCGGGTTTTTGTCCATCGGGATCTAGAGAAGATGGATCCTCCGACAGTCACGATTTCAGGCGAAGTCGGGTCGTGCGGGTAAATATCCCCTTGGAGACGGCATGACTGCGGCAGGACTGGTACGTCTTGCCGGTGGGTTGAAGCGGAGTGCCTACACCGACGAGGCGGATCTGACAAGCTATATGATCGAGCATGGGGACCGGATTGTGTCCGATCATCAGACCATTCACATCGCCAAGCGCTGGAAGGTGAGCCGGACACGGACGTCCGCTTGCACGATGGTGATGTCCTGACCATCCGTCAACTCTCGGGATGGCAAGATTTGGGCGCGACCATCGAAGTCAAAGGGGAGGTGGCACATCCCGGTGGCTTCGGTATCGAGCCTGGGGAACGTCTCAGTTCGATCATCGCGCGGGCTGGGGGTTTTCTGTCTTCTGCCTATCCCGCTGGCGCGATACTTGAACGCGTGGAAGTGCGGGAACTGGAAGAGAAGAGTCGAGCCGACCTGATCCAGCGTGTTCGCTCGGAGCAAGCGGAGATGAAGCTCATTCCGGGAATGGACGCAGATGAGCAGTTGAAGGTGAAGGCGGTTACCTTGCTTTACCAGAAAACCATTGACAATCTACAAAACACACCGCCGGTTGGTCGTCTGGTGATTCACATTTCTTCTGACCTGAAGCGATGGGCAAACACTTCAGCAGATATTCAGGTGCGCGCCGGGGACAAGATATACATACCCAAGAAGCCGGGGATCGTGCTAGTCGACGGTTCTGTTTACAACCCGACCGGGATCACCTATAAACCGGGCAAAAGCGCTGGTTGGTACCTGAGCCAATCGGGTGGAGCGACCTCAGCAGCGGATAGGAAATCCACATTTGTCATTCGTGCTGATGGATCCGTGGTGGGCGGGTCCGGCGGTCTATTCAGCGGTGGCGTTGAGAGCGTAGAGATGCGTCCCGGGGATATGATTGTGGTGCCTGAAAAAAACTACTACTACGGCACCAAGTTCAAGTCCACCCTGCAAGCCGCCCAACTCGCGACCTCAATTGGGATCGCGGCGTACTATGTGGGGCATTTCTGAGCTTCGTCTGAGCCTTGTCACGCCGCGTGAATAGTCATTGCCTGTTGGGTATCGTTCTGCTCAGCGCGAGGCTTGGCCTCAGTCAGACAAGCGCAGTGTCAGCGACCGCAGAGATGGCGCCGCAAGTAAATCAAGGCACTGCGGGCGCGTCGACGTCAACACATAAACCAACCGGGGAGGCGGAGAATAGTGGTTGGTTAGAACCAGGAAGCGATCCTGAGAATCGGCTCGTATCCCCTTTCCTGAGACACCTGGCTGGAGATCAAAGACAGTTCTGGACCCAGCCTAGCCGCCTTAGGATTAAAGATCTCAAGTGGACTCTACCTTTCACCGCCGTAACCGCGACCTTCATCGCAAGCGATAGCTGGTGGGCCAAGCAGGTAAATCCGAATCACATGCAAACCAGCCTGCATATTTCAGATTACGGGACATATTCCATGATCGGTTTGGGTGGGGCGTCTTTCCTGTTTGGTCAAATGACTCATAACGATCACCTGCAGGAAGCCGGGCTTCTGAGTGGAGAAGCGGCAATCAACAGCACCGGTGTGGCCTATTTGTTTAAGGAAATTACCCAGCGGCAGCGTCCACTCGAAGGAAATGGGAACGGTGATTTCTTCAAGGGAGGCTCGTCTTTCCCTTCGGAGCACTCGGCCATCGCCTGGTCCATCGCGAGTGTATGGGCGCATGAGTATCCTGGCTGGCTCAGCCAAACCGCAGCCTATGGCCTAGCTTCCGCGATCACGGTTACGCGCGTAACCGCTCAGCAACACTTCCCATCCGATGTGATCGTCGGCAGTGCGCTCGGCTGGTACTTCGGGCGCCAGGTTTATCGCGCCCATCACGACCCGGAGGTGGGTGGTTCCCCATGGGGGAGTCTGCTCGAGGAGAACACTGGGGACAAGATTCGCAATCCGGCCTACATGGCTTCTTCTTACGTGTCATTGGACAGCTGGATCTATCCAGCGTTAGAGCGTCTGATCGCACTGGGATACGCACAATCCAACATGCTAGGCATGCGTCCCTGGACCCGGATGGCGTGCGCGCGAATCCTGGAGGATGCGGCAGAGAAGCTTCAGAATGATGGTGTGGAGGCAGGGGAAGCAGGGAAGATCTATAAGACCTTGAGCAACGAATTCAGCAGCGAGATCGCGCGCTTGGACGGAGCTTCCAACGTGGGTGGACGGGTGGAGTCCGTTTACTCGCGGAGTACGGAAATCTCGGGCACTCCACTTCGGGACGGCTACAATTTCGGCCAAACCATCGTTAACGACTACGGAAGACCGTACTGGACGGGTTTCAATAATGTGACGGGCGTCGTCGCGGAGGCTGAAGCTGGGCCAGTTGCATTTTCGTTTCAGGGCGAATACCAACACGCGCCGGCGATGCCTTCTGATCCTCCGCAAGCGCTGGCAGCGATTGCGGCGGCCAATGTTACTCCACCGCTGCCCGATGGGACATCCACCGCCAATCGATTTCAGTTGGTAAACAGCGCTGTCTTGCTCAACATAAATAATGTGCAGTTTTCTTTCGGCGAGCAGAGTCAATGGCTCGGTCCCGGCGAAGCAGGCTCGTTGCTGATGAGCGACAACGCCGCGCCCTTCCCGGCGTTCAAGATTGATGACATCTCGCCGCACAAAATCCCCGGTCTTTCACGACTACTCGGGCCTTTCCGAACGGAATTCTTTATTGGGCAGCTCTCAGGGCAGCACTGGGAATTCTGTTCTCTGCCGACTTGCCAATCGCATCCTGCATACGCCGGTGTGGTTGGACCCGTTATTTCTCCGCAGCCATTCATCCACGGGGAAAAAATCAGTTTTCAACCCACTCCGAATCTTGAATTCGGGATGGGAATCACGGCCATGTTCGGCGGCCCTGGCCTCCCCGTCACATTCGGCAACTTCTTTCGCACTTATTACGTCCACTCGCCCAACGCCGCCAACAACCCCGGCAAACGGCTCTCGGCGGCGGATTTTACCTATCGAGTGCCTGGTGTGAGGAACTGGCTGACCGTTTATATGGATTCTTTGGTGGTTGACGAGGCATCGCCCATCGGCTCAACCCGTGCAAACTTGAGTCCAGGCATCTACCTGCCACGGATACCAAAAGTTGCAAGAATGGAACTTCGTGCCGAGGGAATCAACGAGTCTATGACGAATGAGTTCGCGCCGGGCTTCGTTTACTATGATTTACGCCGTTATCGATCCGGTTACACCAATGACGGTAATCTCTTGGCAAACTGGATTGGCCGAGCCGGTCGTGGCGGCCAAGGTTGGTTGACGTACTCGTTCTCGCCTCGCACTCAGGTGCAATTGCAATACAGACTTCAAGAAGTATCTAAGAACTTCATCGGCGGCGGCCGTCTTGGCGGACTACTCAGCAAGCGGTAGCTTTTGGGTATCTTCCCGGGTCGCTGTTTCTACGCGATTTCAATACGAGCAGTGGGGTTTCCCAGTCTTGGCGCAGAGCAAACAATCGAACGTTACCGCTTCGCTCCAACTTACCTATTATCCCAAGTGGCGGATCACAAGATGAAGCGATTTGGTCTAGCCAGCGACGGACCAAGAGGGTCGGAGGACTCGCCGGCCAGGGAGAGCGGCGTGGAGCTTGAGTAGCTTGGATGAGTTCAAGAGGATGCGTCTCAGCAAGCGACTCCTGCAGTGGAACTACCTGTTGAGCTCGAAATCAAGACAAATTAAGTTTGACTTGTTCTGGTCCTTGATGAAGCCGGTAGCCGGTGCCTCACTGCTGAATTTGGGCGCTTCGGCGCCACATGTGGGGCGTGTTCTCACAGGCACGCAGAATGCTCTCGTAGAGCAACCCGAACAGGATCCCAGGTGGAGTGACCTGAGAGTTGTCGGATGCAACCTTTTGTTCGGAAATATGCACGAGTACCATCGCGAGTACCGGGAGAAAGGCTTTCACGCGATCGTCGCTGATGGGTGTCGCCTCCCGTTTCGCGATAAGAGCTTTGATATCGTTTTTTCGAATGCCGTTATTGAGCACCTGCTGCCAGCTCAGCAACAAACTATGGCACGGGAGATTGTGCGTGTCGGCCGATCCTGGTTCGTGACCACACCCAATTTTTGGTACCCGATTGAAATGCATCATAAATTACCTTTCATGCAATTCCTGCCACATTCGGTTCAGGATCTTGTGCAACGGAAGTGGAAGACTTGGCCTGAGGAAGAGCCGATTAATCTTCTCACAATTCGGCAGTTCGCCAAGCTTTTGCCTGGTAGCAGCGTGCGTAAGCTGCGGGTCACCTTTTATCCTGAGACATTGATTGCGTATCGGGTGGAGAAAACCGCGAATCGAGTCGGAGACAGCGCGCCACTACGGTATGGCAACGAAATGCCTGAAGAGTCAGGCAATAACAAAGCGGTGAACTGAAGGACTAACTGATAGTATTCTGGTTCTGTCGGGGTCAACTTGAAACCAATTAGTGAATTTGAGAGTTCAGTTCAGACGCTTCAGGACGTCGACGCATCGCCGGGAAATGGTATCGACTCCCGGACTAATGGGTCGCGCTGGAGCAATCTGGATAAGGCATGGTTGCTGTGGGAGAATCGGCGTCGCGTGCGGCGGTTCACACTGAGTGGACTCCTCTTGGCCACCATCCTGGCGTTTATTATGCGCAACTCGTACACATCCGTCACCCGCCTAATGCCTCCAGAAAAGGAGTCGTCAGGCTCACCTCTTTTCATGATGGCCGCAATGGCATCGGGTGGCTCAGGGGGGTCGGGGGGATCCGGTTCCACTCTTGGGGATGTCGCTAGCGATATCCTCGGCACCAAGAGCGAAGGAGCTCTGGTGGTGGAGATCTTGCAGAGTCGCAGCGTAGCCGACGTACTCATTCAGCGATTCAACCTGCGCAGCGTCTACAAAGTCAAATATTGGGAGGATGCGCGGCAGAGGCTGAAGAGTCATACCGATATTGCCGAGGACAAAAAGAGCGGTGTCATCGTGATCAATGTGAAGGACCATGATGCCAAACGCGCGGCGCAAATGGCCCAAGCCTATGTGGAAGCACTGAACGATTTACTGGCGGCGGTCAGCACTTCTTCGGCTCGCCGGGAGCGCATTTTCATCGAAGCGCGACTCAAAGCAGTTAAACAGGATTTGGATCGGGCGGAACACGAATTCAGCGACTATGCTAGTAAGAACACGGCAATCGACATTCCGGAGCAGGGCAAGGCAATGGTCGAAGCTGCAGCAATTTTGCAGGGACAGCTGATTGCCGCCCAATCGGAAGTCGAGGGACTATCTCAGGTTTACACTGCCAGCAACGTTCGCGTACGTTCCGCACAGGCCCGCGTCGCAGAGCTTCAAAAGGAGCTTCAGAAAATGGGCGGCGAGACTTCCAGTCTTACTGCCATTCCCAAAGAGGGTCTCGCAGACTCTTATTCCAGTGACCTATATCCTTCCATCCGCAAACTCCCACTGTTGGGGGTGCGCTGGGCGGACCTGTATCGCGAGTCTAAGATTGAGGAAACTGTCTACGAACTTCTTACTGGCCAGTACGAGATGGCGAAAATCCAGGAAGCAAAAGAGGTGCCTTCGGTCCAGGCCTATGACGTCGGCGAGGTACCAGAAAAGACCTCCAACATTCCACGCCTCCTCATTATGGTAATCGGAGCTATATTGTCGTGCGGGATGGGATCGGCGTGGATTCTAGGCACCGCAGCCTGGCGGCGTCTTGACCAACGGGACCCGCGTAAGCAGCTCATCGAGAACATTGGACAAGAGACTTTGGTCCCCTTATTCCAGTCCGCTGGCCGGGTCCGCAAGCGCGTGGCGAGCCGGCTCCCGAAGTGGCCACTCAATGGTCACGCCCCGCGGGATGTCGGAGGACCTGAGTAGGCCTCTTCGAGCCGGTACCCTTTTCGCGGCGGGTACTCCTCTCGTCCGTTGATGATAAGACATGCGGGTGAAAATCCGCGTGCTTGTTTTTTCGGTGCCTTTTCAAGGGGGTGATGATCTAGAGATGGCTGGCCAACTTTCCTCCGACGGTCTGATTCTGCCTCGTTCCCCCCGATGGGATGTCGTGGACAACCTGGAGAAGATAAGCCTGATTGCAGTGGCTGGCGTAGTCCTGTATCTCTTGGCAACGGAAACCCTCGATTGGATTCCGTTCGTTGTTGGTGCGCTTGCTGCTGTTCTAGTCTTGGTTGTGCGCTGGCCTCAAGGTGCGCTGCTGGGGTTGGTCGTCGCGGCAGCGATGCCACGATGGTTCATCGAGATCTCGGCATGGAAGGCGAGACCCGAGCATCTGGTGGTGGCCGCCTTCGGGGGAATCCTTCTTGTCCGGATATGCACGAGTCGCCACCGCTGGAACGCGTTAGGGAAACTCGACTGGCTGCTCTTGGGTTTCCTGGCAGTGAACTTCTTCAGCTCCTACTTCACCTCACCAGATGCTCATTTGACTTTGCGGTGGGCGTTACTGCAAACGTTGGCGGCGACTCCTTTCTTTCTCATCGGACAGACCGTTCGTACCTCGCAACAGGTCGATCGTATGTTTGATGTGTGGCTTTCGATAGGAGCATTGGAAGCGTCATTCGGAATACTCTGTTTTCTGTCGTATCTGGCCTTTGACACCAGGGTCGGTGTAGGGTTCTTTTCCAACCTCGACTTCATTCCCGGTGTCCGCGGCTCCCAATGGGAACCGAACATATTTGGAAGTTACTGCGCTTCTTTTGCGGTGATGTTTGTGTTTTGTTTCTTTTCGCGCCAATATAAGAAGGGTTGGTATTTGCTTGGATTCTTAGTGACCGCGCTTGGGGCACTTTTAAGCTTAGCTCGGCAGGCTTGGGCCTGCTTGATTATCGTGATACCGCTGGTCCTTTTTTACAAGCTGCGCCGCAAGCAGGTGAGGTGGAGGCAGTTCGTCGCACCTGTTGTGGTAATTCTGCTCTCAATGTTAATCGCAGCCAGTGTTATGAAGGATCTGCAGCAGAGGCTGGCGAGTCTCGCGATAAGCGAGGTTATGCAGGACCCCACTCTCATCCGTCGCGCAAGAACCATTCTCCAAGCCATAGACGATATTAAGCAGCATCCGATTGTAGGCTCCGGTAGCAGCAGCTTTCAGTTGATGAATCAGGGCGATGACGACAGCTATGAAGGCACGGGCCAAGCATGGCTGGGAAGTTTTTTTTTCCGAGTGGCACACGATACCGGCCTAGTCGGGACATTCTTGCTAGGATGGTTTTTTGTGAGCCTGGGTCGCCGGGTTTGGCGAATTCTTTCGGTGCGCAAGTCGACGAACGCGGCGGTCGGCGCGCTTTCGGGAGCTGTTATTGTAATGTTTATCGCATACCAATTGACGGACGCCTCGACCCTCGCATTTACATGGATTCATTTCGGCCTGCTGGCAGCGGCGGTTCGGGCCACGGAGGTTGACTTGTTAGCCCGTGGGCGGCAGTCGGGTGCGCCTGCCTGAGTCTTCTGTCGTCAGCAAACAGATCATCCATAAATCACATGAACACTCGGGCTGAGGTACCCCCATAGCTAATGCGTATCGCGATGATTGGGATTAAGGCGATCCCGGCTCGTTTCGGCGGGTTTGAGACTGCAGTGGACGAACTTTCCCGAGGTTTGGTGAGGCTTGGACACAGCGTGCGGGTCTACAACCGCTCCGGTATGAACACGCTTTCCAGTCCTTCTTACGAGGGAGTAGAGTTACACACACTTCCCACATTACGCTCGAAAAACCTCAGTACCATCGTGCATGCATTCCTATGTACACTCCATGTTCTGGTCCACCGGGTTGATGTGGTCCACTACTTCACCACCGGGGTCACACTTTTCGCCCCACTCGCCCGTCTGTTTGGTATGACCGTGGTTTGCTCGGTCGATGGAACGGATTGGCAGCGCGCCAAGTGGAGTCGTCCTGCTCGCTGGTACCTTCGCTTCTCCGAGCGCTTGGCCGTGCGGTGTTGCCATGGGCTCATCTCCGACTCCAAAGAGGTCATGGGCTATTACCGCCAGAAGTATGGGGCGGCGTCCTTCTGCGTTGTCTACGGCACGCAGGACCATCGTTCGTCGCATCAGGACGTGTTGGATCGGCTTCAACTAACGCAGCGGGAATACGTTTTGTTCGTTGGCCGTTTGGTTCCCGAAAACAATCTACATCATCTCATCCGCGCGTTTGAGGGGATTCGTACGACGAAGAAGCTGGTTATTGTGGGTGATGACCCGTGGGAAAAAGAATATGTCAAGTCCCTTAAATCCACTCGTGATCCGCGCATCGTCTTTGCCGGGAGCGTTTATGGGGATGGTTATGCCCAACTGCAACAGAATGCTTATTTGTTTGTGCTTCCGGACGAAGTAGGGGGCACTCATCCCGCTCTCGTGGAAGCCATGGGGTACGGTAATTGCGCCCTGGTCAACGATACTCCGTCCAATCTCGAAGTGATCGCGGACTCAGGATTCTATTACTCCGGGGCCAGTGGTCACGCCGATTTGCAGCGTAAATTGCAGCAACTGCTGGATGCACCGGGCGTCGTTGCCGAGTACCGGATTCGTGCTCGCCAACGGGCTCAAATGCATTACCGCTGGGAGGACGTCGTTCAGAAACATGCAGATCTATATCGTCAACTGGTTGGCCAGTCGGGTCCGGTCGAGGAACCAGAATTTGTGTAGAGTCGATCGCAATAGCCATGTCCACAACCTCAGAACAGGCGGTTGAGTTTTTGGGCTCTCTCATAATTGGGAGCGGCCACTGCAGGTCGGTTGCAAACGTGCCTTGGATGTCTTGGTCTCTGGGCCATTCCTGATTCTGTTGTCGCCGCTGTTCCTCGTCCTCGGCCTGTTGGTCAAATTAACGTCGCCCGGGCCTGTTTTCTATCGCTGGAAGGTTGTCGGCAAGAACGGGCGTCCTTTCGTGGGCTACAAGATCCGGTCAATGGTCGCAAATGCTGATGAACTGAAGGCTAATCTGGAAGATCGTAATCAGATGATGGGTCCGGTTTTCAAGTTGGATTGCGACCCCCGGATCACTCGTATAGGGTTTTGGATGCGGCGCTACAGCTTGGACGAGTTGCCCCAACTTTACAGCGTGCTCAAAGGAGACATGGCCCTGGTGGGACCTCGCCCTCCTTTAGTCACCGAATACGAGCGGTTCACTCAACATCAGAGACTGAAGCTTGCGGTGAAACCGGGAATGACCTGTCTATGGCAAATTGGTGGTCGCAACCATCTCCGCGACTTTGATGAATGGGTCGGGTTAGATCTAAGTTATATTCGTTGCTGGTCTCTGTGGTTGGATCTTAGAATCTTGGTGAAGACCGTGGGGGCAGTCGTCTCGGGGTCTGGCAAGTAGGGAACAGAAAACTTCCGATGTAATTTCCACTTAAGGAGTGGAATTTAATTATGCGTGTTCTCGTCACCGGCGGTGCGGGATTCATCGGAAGCCATCTGGTTGATCGTTTTATCGAAGATGGTTTTCGGGTGCGAGTGCTGGACGCCTGGATTCCAAGATTCATCCCACGGTAAGCCCGCCTATCTGTCTCCCCAGGTCGAATTCATACAGGGAGATGTTACCGACCGAGAGAAACTAGGGCATGCGTTGCGCGATGTGGACGTGGTCTCTCACCAGGCTGCCTATCAGGACTACATGCCGGACTTTTCACGTTTCTTGCACGTAAATGCGGTGGGGACGGCGCTGATCTATGAACTTATCGTGCGCCACCGACTACCGGTAAAGAAAGTCATTGTCGCCTCTTCCCAGGCGGTTTACGGAGAAGGACAATATTCATGTCCGGAACACGGCCATTTTTGCCTGCGCCGCGAGGCCGGCAACTGCAAGAGGGAAAATGGGAAGTCATGTGTCCAAAGTGCGGCCAAGAAGCTAACGCGGCACTGCTTTTGCGCGAAGAATATCACAAATCCCTATAACCAGTACGCGGTTTCCAAATTGGCGCAAGAAAAGACCGCCCTGGGAGTAGGCTGGCTAAATGGAATTCCCACGGTGGCCCTCCGTTACTCTATTACGCAGGGGCCTCGGCAATCGCTCTTCAATCACTATTCAGGAGTTTGCCGCATCTTCGTAAGTCGCGCTTTGCGGGGAGAGCCCTTAGTGATATACGAGGACGGACTGCAGACGCGCGACTTCGTTCACGTGCAAGATGCGGTTGACGCTAACATGCTAGTGCTTCAGAATGACGAGGCTAACTTTCATGCGTTCAATGTAGGAAGTGGGCTATCCACTTCGGTTCTGACGTACGCCAAGGCTGTAGGAGAGAAACTGGGTAGCCCGGTTGAGTTAACTTTTCCGGGTGAGTACCGTCGCGGCGATAACCGGCACAGCGTTTCATCGATCGAGAAGCTGAGAGCACTCGGCTGGGAACCTCGTCGTAACCTCTCCACCATCCTCGATGACTTCTTGGAATGGGTTGAGAAAAGCGGCGGCATTCCCGACGAATTACCTGATGCATATTCCAACATGAAGCATTCCGGAGTTGTCCTAGCGGCCGTCCATTGATCTTGGGCTGTCCGTCTGGTTCATATTGCGGCATTGAACCAACGGGATTCTGTTTGATTGGAACCGAATGAGTATGAGTACCACAACCACTTTACCGAATCGTCGAAGGACAGCTGGCACCTCGACCAAGACGGTCGAACTATCACGATCCGCGGGCTACCTTCAACTGGTCTCAAGCACCCTGAAGATGCTCCCGTTTGCGATGATCGATCAATTGACTGAAGTGCTGTGGAGTGCCTATCAGGGGAACCGATCCGTCTACCTTTTTGGTAACGGCGGGAGTGCCGCCTTGGCTTCGCATTGTGCATGCGATCTAAGCAAGGGCACTATCGTGAATGAGCAACACCGTTTTCGCGTTCTTTCGCTCACCGACAACGTTCCCCTTATGACCGCGTGGGCGAACGATGCTGACTACCAGAATATTTTTGTCGAGCCGCTACGTTCCTTTCTCCGAGAGGGCGATGTTGCCTTTGGTATCAGCGGGAGCGGTAACTCGCCTAATGTTCTGAATGGCCTTCGTGTAGCTTCTGAGATGGGTGCATTCACCGTCGGTCTTACCGGTTTCCAGGGCGGCAAGATGAAATCGCTCTGCGAACTCTGCATTGTTGTGCCGTCGGACAATATGCAAGTCGTCGAGGATGCCCACCTCTCTATCGCCCACTCGGTTTTCGTCTCACTACGCGAACGGATTGCAGAGTTCAGGTCGCAGAATCTGGCGATGGTCGCGAGCGGGCGCTGCTCCTCCTAGTTTCATAAGGGCGATCGCTTTAAAGACTTGTATAAACGAGTGAGCATTGAAAGCATTCTTACTGGCAGCTGGCCACGGAGAACGCCTGCGTCCCCTCACCGAGTCCATGCCAAAATGCATGGTCCCAATCAGGGGCGTGCCGCTCTTGTCGATCTGGCTGGATTTGTTCGATTGGTTTGGCATTGAAGAGGTATTGATCAATTTGCACGCCCACCCTGAAGCGGTGCACGAGTTGTTGAAGCGCAACACCAGTCGAACTCGAGTTCGGGTGGTGGGGGAGCCGCAGCTCCTGGGAAGTGCAGGAACGTTGCGGGCAAATCGCGATTGGGTGGTCGGCGAGGATTGCTTCTGGGTTTTTTACGCGGATGTTCTTAACCGCGCGGACTTAGAAGGCATGATGAAGATGCACCAAGAACGACGGCCGGTTGCCACGCTGGGAGTTTACGAAGTGCCGGACCCCCATCGCTGTGGTATCGTGACGGCGGACAGTACGGGGATGATTCAGGAATTCACCGAAAAACCCAACCGTCCCGCTGGAAATCTCGCATTTTCCGGATTGATGATTGGTACGCATGACATGTTGGACGCTATCCCTGCTGATGTTCCGGTCGACATAGGATTCCACGTATTGCCACTGTTGATGGGTCGAATGCTCGCTTATCCTATTTCTGATTACTTGCTCGATATCGGCACGATGGAAAATTATAGAAAGGCGCAGGTAACTTGGCCTGGCCTTCCAAAGGGTGAATCATTCGAATGCTGCGGGGAGTAGTGTTTGATATGGACGGCGTACTAATCGACAGCCATCCCCTTCATAGGGAAGCTTGGAAACATTTCCTTTTGACATTAGGCCGTGACGTTCCCGATGGCGAGTTAGATTTCATCCTTGATGGACGCAGGCGAGATGAGATTCTCTGCTATTTCCTAGGGAACCTGAGGCCCATGCAGATTCGAGAGTATGGGGCCAAGAAGGATGAGATGTTACAGCAGATGGGGAGAGCAATGCAACCCTTCCAAGGAATTGTGGAGTTTCTGGAAGGTCTCTGCACTGCTGGTATCCGAATCGCCCTGGCAACCTCCGCGAGCCGCCGGCGGGCTCTTGGTACTCTCAAAGAACTGGGGTTGATGCACTATTTTGAGGCCGTTGTGACCGGGGATGAAGTTGTCAGCAGCAAACCTGATCCTGCTATTTACCTTCTGGCGGCAGAACGGATGAAGGAGGATCCCGAGAACCTGCTGGCCATGGAAGATGCCGTCTCAGGGGTGAAGTCCGCGAGGGCTGCTGGAATTTGTTGCGTGGGGGTTGCCTCAGCTGAGCGGGCCGAAAGACTGCGTTTAGCGGGAGCCGACCCGGTCATTTCCGACTTCCGATCACTTTCGGTAGGGGAACTTAAGGACAGGTTTCACCACGGTTCATCGCGTCCGCAGAAACTGCTCCCTCGCCGCGGTTTCAATCGCACAAGCCACGCTTAAACCGGAGTGCTCTTTCGATTCCTGCAGGGTGTCTGGGATGAGACCGTTTAGAATCGGGATTGACATTCACAGCGTCGGCAGCCACAAGGGAGGCAATGAAACTTACTATCGCGAACTGGTGAGGGAGTTGGTGAAAGTTCGTTGCGACCATACCTTTTTTCTATACCATACACATCCTCTGGCTACGCGGGAGTTTGGCGGTGCGGGCCGCTTCCCCCTTAGGCGCCTTGTTCCGGCTTCTCCTTGGCTGCGAATCCCCTTTACTATCCCGCTGCGGGCGCGACACGACAACCTGGATTTGTTCCACGCTCAATTCATCGTGCCCCCGTTTCTGAAATGTAAAACCGTGACTACGATTCCCGATATCGCCTACGAACATTCGCCTCAGTCTTTCCCCCTGCACCAGAGAGCTTGGCTAAGAGTGCTTGTCCGGGAGTCGGCAAGGAAAGCCGACCACATCATTACTGTGTCGGAGCATTCAAAGGAATCCCCATTCAGACTTACGGCGTGAGCCACGAAAAGATCACTGTGACATACGAAGGCGCCGGGGACGAATTTGTGCCACTCGACAGGGATAAGGCGAAAGAGGACGTAGCGCGCAAGCACGCAAAATCGATGGCGAATTCATTTTGTACGTTGGACGACCTCCAGGCGCGTAAGAACCTGATGCGACTGGTCCACGCGTACGCGTGTTCGCAAAGCCGGTTTTCCTCACAAGCTGGTGTTGGCCGGAAAGAGGACTCCTGTTTCAACCGGTGCTTTCACGTCTTCGCGAATTGAAGTTGGAGAAGGATGTTTTCCTGCTTGGATACGTCGAAGCCTCGGATTTGCCGACTCTGTTCAACGCGGCGGAGGTTTTCGTTCATCCCTCATTGTTGGAGGGATTTGGTCTCCCAGTCGTCGAAGCGATGGCCTGCGGGGTCCCCGTCGTTACCAGTCGCGGTTCCTCGCTTGAGGAAGTGGCGGGCGACGCCGCCTTGCTCGTTGACCCCCTTGATGAACAATCGATAGCTGAGAGTGTGATTCAGATTTTGGCAGATCCTGAACTGCGTACGCGATTGAGCCGGGCCGGTGTGACTAGGAGCAACCAGTTTAGCTTTAGGAACGCTGCGCAACAAACGGTAGCCGTCTATGAGCGCGTGCTAGGTGAGAAGTGTGCACAAGGATCCCCTCGAAGTTTGCCCGCAGAGGGCCGTCAGTGTCCCTAGAGAAAAGTAGAACCCACTGGGAAGACATGGGAAAACTGGACCCGTGCTGGGCGATTCTCTCAGAGCCGGGAACTAAGCACGGGAAGTGGGAACTCAAGAAGTTCTTCGAAACCGGAAAAGACGAGATCTCTGGTTTGATGACTGCAATCCAAAAACTGGGAGTCAGACTCGATCATGATTGGGCACTCGATTTTGGTTGTGGGGTGGGGAGACTTAGTTGCGCGCTGGCAGGATACTTCGGGAACGTTGTAGGGGTCGACATTTCGCAGTCCATGGTCCAGCAAGCGGTAGCTTTGAACTCACACCCGAATTGTCAGTTTGTGGTGAATGATTCCGAATCATTACCGTTTCGCTCAGAACAGTTTAATCTGGTTTATAGCGTTATCGTTTTGCAGCATGTTCCAGAGCAAAGCCTGATTCGAAGCTATATTGCGGAGTTCATGCGTGTCTTGAGAGGTGGAGGCTTGCTGGTAATGCAGTTGCCGAATCATGTTCCACTTCGGCGCAGACTACAGGCGCGGCCGCGACTTTACACATGGCTTAGAACCGTCGGCATCTCTGAACAACTGCTTTACCGAAAACTCGGGTTGCATCCAATCCCGATGAGATTTCTTCCCGAGAGCAACGTGGTCTCGATCGTTGAATCTGGCGGAGGTAGGATGTTGCAAATTGTGGCGGATCAACGTGCCGGTTCAAACATCTCAAGCCGCACTTACTATGCGGCGAAGAATCTGTGAATCCCCTTTGTTTCGAGTAATCGATCACTTGCATTCAGCCCCCGCGCGACCACACCAGGGCGGTCCTGCACCAAGAAAAAACTGAACGGGTACGCGTGGACATCGCTGTAATTATTCACGAATTGCTGGTCGAGGGGGGCGGCGAAAGGCAGTGTGTTTGTCTTGCCCGTGCTTTGGCTCAACACGGGCACAAGGTTACTCTTTATACCTGCGCGTACGACCGAAAAAATTGCTTCCCGGAGATTTGCAAAGCTTTCACCATTAAGGCGCTGGGCCGCGGACTTTTTCCCCGTCTGCGCAGGCCCTTGTTTGTCCGCGGCTATCTTGACATGCTGCATCTGGCAACCGCTGTGGAGGAAGCCCATCAGCTTTGGAATCCGCATCACTGGCCAGCCCAATGGGCTGCAGTATGGCTCAAGCGGAGATTAGGGGGATGCGTGGTTTGGATGTGTAATGATGTCCCCGATTTCTATATAAAGTCCGAGGACCCCCATTTGACGAGGGCCTCAATGTTGGCTCCTCTGTATCGACTTTATTACCTTTATGACCGAAAGCAGAATCGCAAGGTTGATTTGACCCTGCTGCTCTCAGAATGGGCCGAGAGTGAGTTTACGGCTATCTACCCCTTTGCAACACGCGTGGTGCGAAGCGGGGCAGATCCTAATTGTTTTTCGTCCGGAGGGAATCGGACCAGAATTCGGTCTAGGTTTGGCTTCGCCGAGGATGAATTTGTTCTGCTATGGCTAGGTATTTTCATGCCCCACCGGCGGCTAGAAGATGCCATCACAGCTGTGAGCCGCCTGGCATCGTTGAGAATTAGAGTCCGGCTTTTGTTGGCTGGGTCTGATCGCAGCCATCCGGAGTATTGCAATTCCCTGAAAGCACTGGTCCGCACTTTGTCGGTCCAGCACTTGGTGACTTTTACTGGTAAGGTCGCGGACGAGGAAATCTGCGATTTTTACGCCGCTTGCGACGCTTTCGTATTCCCCAACGATCAGCAGACATGGGGGCTGGCCGTACTTGAGGCGATGTCGTGTGGCTGTCCTGTGCTGGTTTCGAGAGGAGCGGGTGTGCACGAGGTGCTCACCGACAACACCAATGCGATTCTTTTTCCGCCGCGTAACCCTGAGGTATTGGCGGAAAAGATCAAATCATTGGTAGAGCTGCCCACGATGAGAGCTGATGTTGCGCAAAACGGCATGAAGCTCGCGCGCTCGACCTATAACTGGGACCGCTTTGCGGACCAGATCCAAAGTCTTTGCCAGGATCTTATCGGGCAAGAAGATTCCTCCGCCAAGCGGGTCGCCTCGGTTGGCCCCCGGACTCTCGGCGTTTAGATTGAGTTGGGGACGACCGTGACAGGACTATCTAAAAATGATTGCCAGGCTCGCGCGCTTCGCGAATGACTCGTACTATCTTTTGCGCACTCCTCATTCCCTGCGTAAGAAAACTGCACTATGGTTCAATCTCCTCCACCCTTCCAGTAAGATGATGGGGTTCGATATTTCATACTTCGATCGTCCGAGTCTCGAGCATCTGTATCGGGAGATTTTCGTTCGCCAGTACTATTACTGCCGTGCGGATACAGACGCTCCAGTAGTGTTCGATTGCGGGGCCAACGTAGGAATGGCTACCCTTTACTTCAAGTGGCTCTATCCGAAGGCGCGAATTCTGGCCTTTGAACCAGACCCCAGGACATTTGCCGTTCTCAATCGAAATATCGGTCAAAATCACCTTACGGATGTCACTACCCACAATTGCGCTCTGTGGGACGAGAATGGAGAAATCAAATTCTTCGTCGACGAAACGGCTCCCGGCTCGTTGATGATGAGTACGGACAGTTCCCGCCTTTACAGCACAAGCATCGACGTACCCGGTAGACGGCTTTCAGACTTCATTCATGGGCCAGTTGACCTTCTTAAGTTGGATGTAGAGGGTGCGGAACATCGGATCCTCTGCGATCTGGTCCGCAGCGGGAAGATTCATTGCATCCGTCGAATGGTTATCGAATATCATCATCACATGGCTGGCCAGCGTTCACGGCTGGCTGGTTTTCTCGGTCAACTCGAGCAGGCAGGATTTGAGTATCAGATTCATGCATCGTTGTATCCGGTCACGTGCACGAACGCGTTCCAAGATATGTTGATTGGAGCATATCCAGAGCAACCACACGACTCGTCTCGGGTTCATACGTGACGCTTGTTTAAATCGTCTGCGCCGCAGAGGATGCAAGTTGTGCCCTTGGAGGTCTGGTTTCGCAATCTACCTTCCAAGGGGAAGATCGCAAACCTCAGGTACAAAAGCGTTGCGGCCTTCCGCACCATTGGTCACCGCTCGGCAACCGTTCTATATACCTCGATTGTCATGTCCGCGGCATGCTGCCAACTGAACTGGCGCGCCCGCTCGAGGCCCTTCCGCCGAAGCTGTTCGGCAATCGCACGATTCTTCGTTATGTCTTCGATTGCTTCGGCTAAAGCACGTTCGTCTTGCGGGGGAAAGAGTATAGCGGCGCCGCCTGCGACCTCTGGAAGGCTTGAGGTGTTGCCAGCCACAACGGGAATGCCAGCAGCCATGCCTTCCAGAATGGGAAATCCGAACCCTTCATATAAGGAAGGCATTACCAGCATGCTGGCGTTTGCGTATAGACCGGCAATATGCTCCTCAGGTATGCGACCGGCGAGTACAACGTTGGCTCCAATTCCCAATTGCCGTATGGTCGCATAGATTTCCTCCGCACCGGAGAGGCCGGGGCTCTCCGAGCCGGCCAGAACGAGCTGAAAAGGCTTGCCTTTCGAGCATTGATGCGCAAGAGCGCGCAAGAGCGTAGGGATGTTCTTACGGTGCGAGAACGCTCCCACGTGAAGCACATAGCCATGGCGTATTCCAAGTTGTCGGGTCCAATCATGATCCAGAGTTGCAGCGGGATGAAACCGCCGGTGGTCCACCCCGTAGGGAACGACGTGAACCTTGTCGCCAGGCGTGCGATAGGCCCTAACGATGTCGCGCTTCGAGTGCTCAGAACCGCAGATTATCGCGGCGGCTGAATTGACGACACGAGGCATTACGTACTTCATGTACTTCACCCACCAATGGGGGAAGTATTCGGGATAGAGCAAATACGTGATGTCATGGATCGTAACCACCACCGGGCAAGAAGCTGTTATCGGTGCAATGAAGGCTGGGGCATGAAGCAGGTCAAAGCGCCGTTTCCAGAGCGCCGCCGGAAGGTAGGCATGCGTCCAGAACAAATCCCTGGCGGTGTGAAAAGTCCGAGCGGCAAATGTCCGCCGCTGCGAATGCGTCCGCCATCCATGGAATACCTCGACTTCGAGACCTGATCGGCCGGCGAACTCTTCCAATAAGCGCGCTGCATAAACACCCGACCCGCCATCGTTCCGCTGTGCAAAACAGTTATCCCAGGCAACTCTTAGATCGCTCATTCGATCAGCGGCCATGTGTTGGCTGACGATCTGGCATGGTGTCGAGCTTACGACCGATTACCAACATCGCATCGTAAACATTGATTTTGAATAACTGTTGAAAGGCGAGACAACAAAGATAGTAGCTATCAGCTTTTAGCTTGGACACACCGGTGGCAACATAGTAAGGGTCGAGGGTATTTTCGATAACGGAGAACCCCGCAATCTCAAGAAGTCGGTGTAACACCCTAGGTGTGAAGTGAGATAAATGGACCTCGCCGCTGCTTGGTCCCAGACTGATGCGCGGCAGTCCAAAGCGCCCGACGTGATTTTGTTTTTTCACTCCCGCTTTCACGAGCACCCTCTTCATAGAAGCCCGGAGTGAAGTGACTTCATTCGGGACTCCGATCACGATAATCCCCTGTTCAGAAAGCAACGAGTGACAAATTTTCAGCACTGATCTTGGATCAGGCACATGTTCCAGGACGTGGAACAAAGTAATGTTGTCGAAAACTTTGTTTCGCATGTCAAGGTCCTCGATCGTGCCATGAAACAGATTCAGATTGTATCTCTCCCGTGCGATCTTAATGGCGGCGCTGGAGACCTCGGTGCCGTATACTTGCGCGTAGGAGCCTTGCGCGCAAACAAGAAACTGACCGATTCCGGTTCCCACATCGAGCAACGACCCAGGTTTCTTGCTCGCTCTCAGTTTGCGCAGTCTTCGCTTCCACAACCGATCTCGGGCCGGCAACTGCGTAAGCCACGAATCGTATTGAGCAGGACGCGAATAGAAGTGGACCAGCTCTTCCAGCGTGGGTCTCGGGCTGTCGAAGATGTAACCGCAGGACTGACATCGTACAATGTAGCAATCGGCATCAACTACCTCGAGCATTGGGCTGTCGCAGATATTGCATTGCTGAAGAAGTTCAGTTTTCATCTTGATTTTGCGATATCAGGCTACGTCGGACATCGATATTCCTATAATACTATGGTGTTTTCTGGAAACCGAACGATGACGTCGCTTTTCGGGGGTCCCCGACCCCGACAGTTCGGGGGTCTACTCTCGAAGCTCGGTAAACAACCGTGGACACTCTGAAACGCGGCAGGTCAGCGTCTTCCAAACAAGAATACGCCAAGGACAGTCCCTTGCAGAATGTCAGCACTTTGCGCGCCAAGCCCCAAGACTGCACCCGCATCAGCTTGGCTGGCATCCTTTGCGGCGCCGCTGTCCTCGTATTGGGATTCGCTCTTCAGATTAGCCATGGGTTTCTCAATTGGAAAGCGCTGATCGCTGTAACAGCTTCCATATTACTTTGCGCCATTGCTCTGGTTCTTCCGCGTGTGACACTGCTGCTGGTGCCATTCAGCAAGCCTGCTGTGATCCGTCGAAGTTTTCTCCTGCTCCTGTTTGCCTACTTCGTAGCCGGAGCCGGGTTCTTGAGACTTCGGCATTTGCCGATTGATGTTCTAATCATGGAGGACGATTCGGCGCATGCCCTTCTTCGTGGTATCGATCCTTACGGCAGGGACATCACCCACAAGGACATTTATACCCCGGAACAAAGAATCTACGGTCCCGGAACCGAGGTAAACGGTCGGGTGAGAGTAGGGTTTCCTTATCCACCCTTGACGCTTTTCTGGATATTGCCGGGGTATCTTCTCGGGGATGTGCGATATTCGTTTCTGCTCGCCATCGTTCTGACGGCGCTAATGTTGTTCTATCGCGAACCCAACCTAAACGGCGTTCTTTCCGCGATGTTGTTTTTATTCGTTCCCGACACACTGTTTGTTCTCACTTTTGGCTGGACGGAACCGTTGATGGTGATGACCTTGGCCGCAACTGTTTTAGCAGCCAGGCGGTCTCCTCGATGGCTGCCGGTTGCTCTAGGGTTGTTCTTCGCTTCGAAACAGTACTCGCTTCTCGCGGTGCCTTTGGCGGCGATATTGCTGCCGGTTTTTTCATGGAAAGCGTATTCTGTCCTGCTCGCAAAGGCTGGCGCTGTCGCGACGGTCATTACTCTTCCTTTTCTCCTCTGGGACCCAAAGGGCTTTTGGTGGAGCTTAGTGGGATTTCGGCTTGTTGTTCCCCTACGCACGGATGCCCTTAGCTTCTCGGCTTTGCTCGGTGCGCACGGATTTCGACCTATTCCTCAGTGGGTGGTAATGTTAGCTGTGGTTGGCGGTATTGGACTTGCTCTGAAAAAGTCCCCGAGGACCCCGGCCGGCTTTGCTGCCTCTCTGGGCATGGTGTCTTTGATATTCTTCGTTATGAATATCGCGGGCTTCTGCAACTATTATTTCTTTTGCGCAGGAGCGCTGTGCTTGGGTTTGTCGAGTGCCGCCTACGACTCGGGAGAGACATTGTTTGCGATCGTCAAGTTGCCTCCGTCGCCGACGATTCACGAGGCGATTGCACTGTCAGGTCGGATATGACCCCTTGAACAGGCTGGTCCGTCTGAATCTGGCCGGGGGCGAAACCAAATAGAAACGTTGCAGCAGAATGCCGGTAACCCTGCGTGGGATCTGGAACAGGGTTGGATTCGCCACCCCAAAAACATCGGACGGTCGGGAGGTCGCAGGCTTTAAAAAACATTCCGCAAAGGCGGCACACACATGAATTTTGTGGACACAATCCTTGAATATCCGATGGTTTATCGCCTGTGGCAGGCGCCCTTTGCTGAGCAAAAGTTCGCGGCGGTGTTGTCACACAACGATTTGCGTCGCGTGCGGCGGGTGCTGGACGTCGGATGTGGACCAGGAACAAACACTCATCATTTCGCGCAATCCGATTATCTGGGGGTCGACTTCAACGAGCGCTATGTGCGTACGGCTCGCCGGCGGCACGAGCGCAATTTCGTGGCCGCCGATGTACGCGGCTACAGCAGTAAGCCTGGAGACCGATTCGATTTTGTCCTGGTGAACAGTTTCTTGCATCATCTTGCCACAGAGGAGGTTCTGGATATTCTCACGCACTTGCGATCCTTACTGACCGAGGACGGCAATATACACATTCTGGAGTTGGTGTTGCCCGAGAAGGTTTCGATGGCTCGACTGCTAGCGCGCTGGGACAGGGGACATTTTGCGCGTCCATTGAATGATTGGCACACAATTTTCAATCACGTTTTTGAGCCTGTTACATTCGAACCATACCCTCTCGCTGCAATGGGCGTCACTTTGTGGAATATGGTGTATTTCAAGGGACGGTGCCGGGAATGAGGCAAGACTTGCGTATTTCCATTGCCGTACCTGTCTTCAACGAAGAATTGGTTATACCGGAACTTCTGCGGCGATGCCGAACTGTTCTGGACTCCATCGATGGTGGACCGCACGAGATCGTTTTCGTTGACGATGGCAGCTCGGACCGGACAATGGAACTGCTGGAAGGAGCAGCAGAAGAGGATTCGCGGCTAGTCGTCATCGCCCTGTCACGAAACTTTGGTCATCAAACCGCATTGGGGGCTGCGCTCGACCACGTGTCAGGGGATGTTACAGTGCTGATGGATGGTGATCTGCAAGATCCCCCGGAGGCGATACCGATCCTCCTCGAATGGTACCAGCAAGGCTATGACGTGGTTTATGTGCGGCGAGTGAATCGCAAAGAGTCCTGGTGGTTGCGTGTTTGCTATTACCTTTTCTACCGGCTAATCGCTATCCTTTCTTCGATCCAATTGCCTCTGGATTCGGGCGACTTTGCCCTGATGTCACGCCGAGTTGTCGAGGAAATGCGAAGTATGCCGGAGCATCATCGGTATTTGCGGGGCTTACGGACTTGGGTGGGATTTCGCCAGGTGGGCGTACCCATTGAGCGTGCAGCTCGTCAGGCGGGGCGCACCAAGTACAGCCCCATCAAGCTATTGAAGCTGGCTTTCGACGGTATTTTTGCTTTCTCCATTGTTCCTCTGCGAGCGTCCGCTATGCTTGGCCTAGCGGCCATCGTGCTGTCGTTCCTATTCGCCGCATACTCCATTTTTGCCAAGTTTTTCTTACACCAGGCGCCCCAAGGGTTTACAGCGTTGATTCTGGTCATAACCTTCCTTTCCGGTGTTAACCTATTTTTCCTCGGAATCATCGGAGAGTATGTCGGCCGGGTATATGAGGAAGCTAAGGCGCGTCCGCATTATGTAATCCGCAAAAGGGTGGGCCAAACTGGTGCTCATAAAGATGAAGCGACGATTTTAAATGCTGTTGCGGATCTCAGGAGCCGCCGTCAGCCCTAGACCGGCGCGCTGGCTGATCCTCAAACTTCTGATTTCTAGCGAGGCCTCAGGTGGATCCAGAATATGCGGAGCGGTATCGGCACCTTTTCGAGAACCACTGGTGGTGGCGCGCCCGAACAGAACTGGTGGTCGACCTGCTGCGCCGCCTCCGACCCGCAAAAGGCTGGGGGAACATCCTGGATGTTGGGTGTGGTGACGGGCTGTTCTTCGACCGACTATCGGAGTTTGGCGATGTAGAAGGTGTCGAAGCTTGCGAGCAGCTAGTCGACCCAGGCAATCCTTTTCTGCGCCGCATCTATCTCTGTCGCTTCGACCAGAACTTCCGACCAGGCAAAAAATACTCGCTTATTCTGATGCTCGATGTTCTGGAGCACCTAGAAAATCCGGTGGAAGCGTTGCGCCACGTTCTTGAGCTCTTGACCCCGGAGGGAACGTTTATCGCTACCGTTCCAGCCTTTATGGCGCTTTGGACTAACCACGACGTATTGAATCATCATTTTACCCGGTACACAAAGTCGGCTTTCCGGACGATAGCCCGGCAGGCCGGTCTATACATTCAGGAGCAGCGCTACGTATATCATTGGACCTATCCGGTAAAACTTGGAGTACGTGTTGTAGAAGGCCTCCTTCGTCTCAAGCCGACTCCGGCAGCGGTTCCGGTGGCCCCCATCAACAAAGCCTTGTATTGGCTATCGCGGATTGAGCAGAAGACGCTTCGAGCTTTGCCTATTCCCTTCGGCAGTTCTCTTATCGTGGTGGGAGCCAGGGGCAGTTCGTAAGCTTTCCGGGAATGGCCTAATGTACGATCCGAATCTCACGGACGTCGTATTCTGCAGAGGTTGCAATCAACGCGATTCTGAGCCAAACAGGGCACGCGAAGCTGATCCAGTCCCCTGAACCCAATCAAGTTACGCGAGCGCACGGTCACACGAGCCGCTAGGCCGAAAAGCATGCTTACCAAACCGGAAGTTCGATCGGCAGAGTTTGCCATAAAGACCGGTGTTCCCCAATCCCGAGATCCTCGGCGAGGGCGTGCTGTGGGTATCGTTAGCGTGCTGACGGTGTCCGTCGCCGTCTTCGGCTATCTCCGCGAAGCCGCTCTTGCGGCGCGGTTCGGCCTGTCCACGACCATGGATGCATACTTCGGGGCAATCTTCATTCCCACGATGGTCTACATGGTACTTATTGCCGGCACGTTATCACCCGTATTTATCCCAATTCTGATGCAGGAGAATGCTGTAGAAGACCGCGCCCGACTTTCAGAGACGTTCAGCGTAGTCACGAACTTCGTACTGCTGCTCTTGTCAGCGATCGTGGGCTGCGCCTTGATCACCGCCCACAAATGGTTGTTCCTGCTATTTCCGGGTTTTAGTGCTGAAACTGCTGCTGTGACCTCGCGCTTAATCTACGTGATATTTCCGTCAGTCCTTTTCGTGGCGCTGGCGGGAATTCTGACGGCTGTGCTGAATGGATTCCACAAGTTTGCCTTGGCTGCGTTCGCACCCGCTTTGTCGAGCATTACCGTGATTGCAGCAGCCCTTTTGGCTCATGGCAGCCGGGCCATATACGTCGTTGCGATTGCTACTGCAGTGGGTTTTTTGCTGCAGTTGCTACTGCTAATACCCGCGACCGTCTCCCTTGGGATTCGCTACCGACTGATTGTTAGTTTCAGGCATCCTGCAATTGGCAAGTTGTTTCGTTTGGGAGGCCCAGTGTTTCTCTACCTGGCGGTGTCAAACGGAGCTTTGTTCCTGGAGCGTAATCTGGCATCATCGCTTTCGGCGGGAGCAGTATCAACTTTGACCTATGCCATGCGACTGTTTGCCGTTCCATCGAATTTCTTAGCTGCTCCGCTGGCTGTAGTATGTTATCCACTGTTCGCACTCGAAGCAGTGCGTGAGAGCCATGGCGACTTACGCAACCAACTCTCTCGAACGCTTCGTATGGTTATGTTTCTGTTCTTGCCGGTCACCATTTGGACCATCCTAAATGCGCTCCCGGTGACCCGGCTAATTTACGAGCGCGGGCAGTTTCGACTGCAAGACTCGCTTGTTACTGCACGAGTCTTGATGTTGTATGGTATAGGAATTCTTCCAAACGCTATGGCAGTGATCCTGCTGCGATGCTTCTACGCGGTTCAGGATACGGTTACCCCTTTGCTGGCAGGGACTCTTGACCTGGTTTTTTATGCAGCCGCCGCGACACTACTTGCCCGGCATTTTGGTATCGAGGGATTGGCGCTAGCTCGTGGCATGACATTTTTCCTGGTTACTGCAATTCTTATCTTTGTGCTAGCGAGCAGGCGGAGCTTGCTGACTATCGATGTTGATCTTTTTCGGTTCGTGATGAGGACTGCCTTCGCATCGCTTGTGATGGCAGCCGTGAGCTGGATGAGCCTGCGTCTTCTTCAATCGTTATTCGACTCCGGCAACACAGCGCTGCGATTGGGAATTGTGTCTTTGGTTCTTTTCATTAGCGGGGCAACGTTCCTGATCATTGCCCGCCTGGTGAAGCTCGGCGAAGGCACGCAGATCCTGAACACGGGATTAGATCTGGCGCTTGGTAGCCGTACTCGCGTCTCCAAGAATGACGACAAATCCATTGTGAGTGAGGTTTCACCGTGACCGAGTCGCCTCGGGCATCGGCCGTGGAATTGGTCTGGAACAAGGGAATCGCTGCTTTGTGCGACCGGAGGATTCCCGATGAGTTTACGGACGTCTGGAGCTACTCCCCCGTGGCAACCTTTGCAGGAGCGTTGACCTCCTCTAAGCTACCCGACAACCTTATTGCGGATCCTTCGGCGTTCGGCGACATACGGGACGGCGAACTCGTATGGGTCAGACTCTCATGGCTGAGGTCATTCGTTAAACAGGTGCTTCCGTTCGTCACTGGCAGATTTATTTTGGTGACTGGAGATTCCGACAGTTGTGTGCCGTCAGAGCTCATGTCCGAAGCGCGCGCAGTTTTGCAGTGCCCCAGGGTTGTGCATTGGTACACCCAGAATTATGACGGTTCGATCGTATCGGACCGGATTTCCCCGATACCGATCGGCATCGACTTTCACATGCTGAGTGAACGGCCGATCTGGGGCGAAAGCGTGTCGTCTCCAGCGCAACAGGAGCAAATGCTGGCCTCCACCCGCCAGGGTCTTCCTGCTTTGAGAGACCGAATCCCCAAGGTCTACGTCGACTTCGCCTGGCAACAAGGACTCGGCTTGCGTCACTATCGTCGATACCATCCGCTCGAAGGCACGAAGTTTCACGAGAGCAGACGCCGGATTGGTAGAAAGATGCGGGGGAACGAATTGGCTGTCTGTCAAGACGGTCCACTTCCACGAACTCGGATGTGGCGAGAGAGGGGAGAACACGCATTTGTTCTCAGCCCTCACGGAATGGGTCTTGATTGTCACAGGACGTGGGAGGCTCTTGCCCTGGGGCATATTGTGCTGGTGCCTTCGTCTGCTCTGGATGCTCTCTACACCGATTTGCCCGTCGTTACGCTCAAGAGTTGGAGCGAGATCACTGAACTCAACCTAACCACCTGGCAATCAACCCATGCGGGAAAAACGGGCCCGAATGAGAAACTCAGGACCCGTTACTGGGTGGAGCAAATGAGGTCGGTGGGGCGAGTCGCAACTAAGGCCGCGCCATACCGGTCCTGATTAACACGCGACGCGCTCGTGATCGCAGGCGACATTTGTCGCTCGTCTTCCGCGGATCAGGCAATTCTCTGGCCTGGAAAAAGGGAGTTAGGACGCAGGGAAACACCTGCAAGGTTTGTGGACGGAATCGACATTCGGATAGAATTGTGGAAACTGGATAAAACCGGAAAAGAGATCATCCTAGAAACCGCTGTACTGCTGATGCCAACCTTTCCTTGAGTGTGTGACGAAGGTCGGCCGCTACCTCAGCCAGTCTCGTTAAATCTTGAAGTTATACCATGGCAGAAGAACTGCTGTTCGAAACCGAGCGGAAATTGGCCGATCCGGTATCACCCCACCGGATTAATCTATCGTTGCGTCCCATCCTTCTTCTCGCAGGTTTGGTGACCTGTTTCAGCCTGCAATTGGAACTCGTGGTTCTCGAACAAATTGATAGCCTCTCTTTGTACATGACGTACGGCGAAATCGCATTAGATGTTGGCATCGCACTGCTGATTCTGTTAGCAGTCGCGGTGATATGGTGGCTGTGCGTTTTGCTTCTCGCGGCGTCGGCGAAGATCGTTCGGCTAACCGGGCGGCACCGAATCGGCATAGCCTGGTACGTCGGGCTGCTTGTTCCTTTTCTCTACTTGATTCTTGACTTGTTCAGCGCCGCCAAGACGCTAATTTTTCCTCACTGGAAAACTGGATGGCTCGCCTGGTTATTGATTTCTGTCCCTTGCCTCGTTGGTCTTTTGAGAGTTCGTGTATCTCAGCTCCAGGAATTCTGCCGGACACGGTTAGTTCCCATTGCGTGGGGTCATGTCATTCTTGCGGGAATCACGGTGTGCGCGCTATGGGTGAATGGCGTCCATCTGTTCCATAATTACGCCCGGCCCGCGATTGCCGCGAACTCGCAACTGCCGGACATTTACCTGGTCACACTTGACGCATTGGCCGCCCAGGACACGTCGCTTTATGGCTACCATCTTCCGACCACGCCCAGTCTAGAACGGTTTGCCACGCACAGTTTTAAGTTCGACTTTTTTTTTGCCAACTCCAATTTCACCGCCTCCAGCACGACTTCGATTGAGACTGGCAAACTGCCATGGTCGCATCGCGTTTTTCAACAGGGTAGTTTTTTGCGCGGCGCAGCTCAAGAGGAAAACATCGCCGCAGAGTTGCATCGACGCGGATACTACACAGCGATGATCACATCGAACCAATGGGCGGCTCCTTTTCGGCATCGCACACTGGGCAGCTATGATGCCGTGCAATACGAGGCACCTTTGGGGCTGGCCGGTAGGTGGTCACGGTGTACTAACATCATCGGCGCCAACTCCCAGTACACCCTGTACGGGGCGCTGTTACGACGGCTGATTCGGGTTCTGACGATTGCGGACGCCCTGATTTGGCCCGACCGCTATCCAGCCCCAGCGGAAGCGGTTTTCGATCGCGCCCGCAACCTGGTCCAGGACACGCAACATGCGCAACCACGATTCGTATGGACACACATCTTGCCTCCGCACGACCCTTACGTGCCTCCTTTGCTAACCAGGAAACGTTTCTTATCTACGGACAAGTTGGGAAGCTCAAAAGATTTGCTTTCCTTGCGGAACGACGCATTGCCGCCGGGCGTATCAGCGGCGGAACTACGTGCCCGTTATGACGAGATGGTCCTGTACGCCGACTCGGTTGTAGGGGACTATCTTGACTGGCTGGATCGAACGGGTCGTCTTGATCACGCAATCGTGATTGTTTCATCGGATCACGGGGAATCCTTCGAGCACGGAACCTTCTTGCATGCCGGACCATTCCTTTACGAAAACATGATCCAGGTTCCATTGCTGATCCATTTGCCCGGACAGACAAAGGGCGTGCACATTTCCACTCCTGCACAACAGGCAGATCTGCTTCCTACGATCCTCGACTTGGTAGGCGCACCAGTCCCGAGTTGGACGGACGGTACATCGCTTCAGTCCGCACTGAAAGGCCAACCGCTTCCAGAGCGCTTCATCTTTAGTATGAACCTGGAGTCGGACCCGACGTTCGGTGCTATCTCGAAGGGTACGATAGCGGTGAGGGATGACGAGTTCAAGTACGTGCTTCGTCTTAATCTCCACGAAGAAGAGCTTTATCAGTACAAGACTGACCCGCTTGAAGAACACAACCTGATTGCCTCTGATCCGGAAGTGGCCCGGCGAATGCGGGACGTGGTGCTCAAGAATGTCAACGAGGTCAATGCCCGGTCAATGGGAAAACCGTGAGCCGATCCGAGAGGACTGCAACCCCAAACGGGAGGCCTCGTCTCCGCCTATCTCTGCGAGCTTGGCGCGACCTGGCCAGCAAATTTGATTCCCACGAGGTACGTCTGAACTGGCGAACCCGTTCCTCCTGTTGGTTGGGTGGCGCCGCTCACTCGCTGTTATTTCGGATTCAGCACGCCAGCCACGCGGACAGAATCAATGCGGCCGTTTTTCCTCCTCCGATTTTTCTGCTGGGCTTTTGGCGCTCCGGCACAACTTTCTTGCATGAACTGTTTTGTTGTGATCCCCGTTTCGGTTACCCAAGTACATACGCTTGCCTAAACCCTTCTCACTTCCTTCTCACCGAAGAGTGGTCGCGCAAACACCAGCCAGATGCACAGAGTCGACGGCAGATGGATGACATGCGCTATTCCTGGGCTTCGCCGCAGGAAGATGAGTTTGCGCTGCTTGCGTTGGGTGCGCCATCGGCCTATCAAGTGTTGCTCGCCCCTTTCCTGATGGGTGACGTGCGCGCGCTCCTAGACCTCTGTCGGCAGCCACAGGAGGTACAGGATCGGTGGTCCGAGGCGCTGCTATATTTTATACGGCTGCTCACGGTACAGCAGGGAAAGCCCATGGTTCTGAAATCGCCACCGCACGGATTTAGACTGCCGCTTTTGCCATCGCTATTTCCACATGCGCGCTACGTCGTCATCCAGCGCAATCCCTACGAGGTATTTGCTTCGAATCTGAAGCTTTGGAGCACGCTCCTCGATATGTACTCCTTGAAACCCCCTCGGGTAAATGAAATTGAAGAGTTTGTCCTACAAGCTTACATTTTGCACGAGCAAGTTTTAGAGGAAGGAACTCGCCAACTCGATGCGCGGTCGCTGACCCGAATAACGATACGAAGAGTTGGTCGCCGACCCGATCGGAGAAATGGCACGGGTGTACGCCGAGCTGGAGTTAGGGGATTTCGACACAGTGCAACCCCGGCTCGAACAGTACGTAAAAAACGTCGCCGATCATCGGCGCAATCATTTCCGAGTCTCGCCAGCGCAGAAAGAGCGAATTGATGCGGTTTGGGGGGACCTTATACAGCTGAAGGGGTATTGCTGGTCGGATGAATACATCACTGTCGGATAGACTTTGAGGTTGCCTGTTTCACCGGTACCTGAGCTTTCTGGAACACAAAATCCTGCCTGAAGGCGACTCAACCCCTCGAGTCTACGAGAACGGAGCGCGAAGATGCGGAAAAGAAGGTTTGCTGCACTAGCAGTGGCGTTCGCACGAGTGGGAGTTTTTTTAAGCCTACTGCTCGCAAGTGCGATCGCCCGACCACTGGGTTCGGGTATCCCGGCTGTGAGCCTACTTAATAGCAACGTCGGTGAAAAGGGCGTAATACATGGAGGAGTCAAACTGAGCGTGGCGGGCGAATCGTCGTCCCAAGGCAGAATTATTTTGGCCGATCAGCAACCGGGCAGCGATCTGGGGGCGAAGATCGAAGCGGCGAATGCGGCGCTGGGTTCTGAAAGAGGGGAAATCCGGGTTACGAAATCAGGTCAGATTTCTACGCGACTGGTTCTGTCGCAGAATCACGATCTGGTCTGTGATGGTGATCGTACCACTTTAACCCTGTCAGACTCCAAGGCATCGATCGTGCAGCAGAACAACACCACTGTGCGGGGCTGCACTCTATCTTCGAATCAGACGGCACCACCGGTGGGCGGAGAGATTTTTTCTCAGGGTACGTCCAATGTCCACGTCGAGAACGTGACCTTTATTGGAGGCGGGTACCATATCCACTATGCGACGGTCTCAAATTTCAGTATCAAGAACACCCACCATGTTTCGATTACTGCAGAAGGTGCATCGCCAATACTGGTGAGTTCGTCAGTCCATGGCCAGATCGTCTCTCCCCGCATTGATGGCTTCACTGTCCCGGCTGGCAAGTTCCAGATCCGGTTGATCGCGTTGAACAAAAGCAATTTCGTGGATATAAGCGATCCCGTTGTTCGCGACGTCGATGCCTCAGCGGTGGACGGATGCGGCGGAGTTACTTTCACCTCCTCAACCAACTCCGCTCTGCGTGGCGGCGAGATCAGCGGGCTTAAGAATTGCGATGGCGTCCTCACGGAGTCAGGAGCCTTGGCACCGACGAGCGACATCGAGATCACCGGAACAACCAGCGGCGGGCACAATCACGAAGCCGGAGTGGGCAGCTACGCGCACAATGGCGAGGGTTTCGACATATTCAATTCAAAGCGCGTCCGGCTCTCTGGAGTCACCGTGCGGAATAACTCCACGTATCCGAGCAGCCGGCAGCCGGGGATCGAGGTGAGCAACTCGACTGAGATCACGATTAGCAATTCAACGATCAGTGACAACGGGGGCGAGGGGATCAAGGTGGACGGCTCGCCCATGGTAACCATCCGCGATTCACATACCAGCCACAACGGAGGCGCGGGCATCCTTGTCATGCCTGCGGTCGGCAAAGTGACAGCTACTCACGGCTCGCCGATTGTGGATTGGACGCCTGGAAGTGCTCAAGTCACATTTTCTGCGGTGTGGCCGCCACAAACCAAAGTCCTTATTGGAGGGACGGTATATTCGGTTGCGTCGTTCCAGTCAACCGGCAAACTAACGCTAGTCAGGGACTTTAAGGGTGCGAGTGGAACATACGGATACAACGTGGACAGCTATGTGGAAATAACCGGGGGCGAATCGCTTGACAATGGTCAGACCAGCGCAGGATTGCCGCCGAATCAAAACGCAGGCCGGAGAGAGGGGGTTTACTTTGCCGGAACCTCGGGGGAGATTACGGGTCGAGTAACAGGTTTGCATGCTGCCGATACCCAGTTCCAGAAGACTCAGACATATGGAATCCGAGTTGAAAACCGGGCGCGTATCGTAGCTAGCCGCAACGCCGTGGAGGGTAACCTTGCTGGAGGTGTGCGCGACAGTCCGCAGAGGAGCGAGATTCATTAGAAAACCTCTAGGCGTAAAAAGCGTCCACACGCGGAAGAAAACAGGGCGTCAAAACTATCCCCGCATGCAGGAAGATTCATCCGGTTTATTGAGGGTAACCACAACCGAAGAGGGTCGCCTTCCCGCACGAAACGGAGAGACGGCAATCGGCGTCAGTGCGCCGCTATTGGCATTGGTCGCCCGTTTGTCTAATTGTCCTGGCTGATTTCGATAAAAATGCTGCTAGAATCTTCGAGGCTATGAGGGAGGGCGATAAAACACATGTCGCGTAAGGCGCTCATCACCGGAATCACAGGGCAGGACGGGTCTTATCTGGCCGAGTTCTTGTTGGAGAAGAACTACCGCGTCTACGGACTAGTCCGGCGGAGCAGCACGATCAACTTTGAGCGGATTACTCATCTGCAAGACAAGGTCGAGTTAATTCCCGGAGATCTTCTCGATCAGAGCTCGTTGATCACTGCTTTGCAGAAGACGGAACCTGATGAAGTCTACAACCTCGCCGCGCAGTCCTTCGTCCCGACGTCTTGGAGCCAGCCGGTCTTAACCGGCGAGTTCACTGCGCTGGGCGTCACCCGTATCATTGAAGCTATTCGCGTGGTGAACCCTGCTATTCGGTTTTACCAAGCATCTTCCAGCGAAATGTTCGGCATGGCGGAAGAATCTCCTCAAAACGAAACCACCCGTTTTTATCCACGAAGCCCGTACGGAGTCGCCAAGTTATACGGCCACTGGATGACAGTGAATGCTCGCGAGAGCTATGGCATGTTTGCTTGTTCAGGAATTCTGTTCAATCACGAATCGCCACGACGTGGGGTAGAGTTCGTTACGAGAAGGATAAGCTACAATGTAGCCCGCATTAAATTGGGTTTGCAAGAGAAGCTCAAGATGGGCAATCTGGATGCCGAGCGTGACTGGGGTTTTGCCGGCGATTACGTTCGGGCGATGTGGCTGATGCTCCAGCAGGACACGCCAGATGATTTTGTGATCGCGACTGAAGTGGCCCACACAGTAAAGGACTTCGTCGAACTTGCTTTTGCGCGCGTCGGTCTCGATTACCGTAACCACGTGGAAGTGGACCCTGATTTATTGCGTCCGGCAGACGTTTTTCATCTGCGTGGAGATTGCTCCAAGGCGCGTCGGGAACTGGGTTGGAAACCGGTGATCGGCTTCGAACAACTGGTTGAAGTAATGGTCACCAGTGACCTTGATCTGGTGGCGAGAACTTCTTCCAAACCGCTTTCTTTAGGAACATATCAACGCCTCTAAAGTCCGCAACTTCGGTCGGAAGTGATCGGGGACAAGGGAGCGCCTAGTTGCGCATTCTGATAACCGGGGGGACGGGATTTGTCGGATCCTACCTTGTACGCCTTCTCCGACCGAGCGGTGCACAGATCGAAGTCCTTGCCTCGGCAGAGGCTCCATCCAAGGAGGCTGGAGTAGGGTATCATAGCGTAGAAATCCGCGACTTCGAGCGTGTTCGTGCGATCGTACGCGAACTCACCCCCGATCACATTTATCATCTGGCAGGCATTTCCAACGTGGAGGCGGCGTGGAGGCATCCGCTCCAAACATACGAAGTTAACCTGTTCGGGGCACACAACCTGTTTGACGCTGCCATGAATGGGGCGTCCCCCCCTAAAATACTGAACGTCAGCACGTCTCAGGTCTACGCTCCCTCCTCCCGCATTCTGACTGAGAATAGCCTGGTTGGGCCTGACAATCCTTACGCAGCGAGTAAAGCAATGGCCGAACTTCTGGTTTCTCAATATCGAGGCTGCGATGCGGGTGGCATCATTACAGTTAGATCTTTTAACCACACGGGACCTGGCCAGTCACCGCACTACGTGCTGCCGTCTATTGCTAAACAGTTCGCGGAAATTGAATCGGGGGTGCGTCCGCCAAGGCTGAGCTTGGGCAACCTGGATGTGAAACGCGATTTCACTGACGTCCGGGATGTCGTTCGCGCTTACTGCATGCTGCTTGAAAGCGGAAGGGTAGGCGAAGTCTACAATGTCTGCTCCGGTACCGCAGTGGCTTTGTCCGAGATCGTCAGGATATTTCAAGCGATCTCAGGCATCGTGGTGACTATTGATCGCGATCCGAACAGGATTCGATCAAAGGATGTGGCAGAGGTTTTTGGTGATCCAACGAAGATTCAAGCTGACACTGGGTGGCGACGCGAGGTACCGCTAGAGAAAACTATCAAAGACCTTTTGGACTATTGGCGCACGAAGTGCCGAAGTCGAGATCCGGCCGTGAACCATTAGGGATTTAGGGTAGAGGCAGGATCATGATGGTTTAGCGGGCAAAGCGACTCGGGTGGTCTGCCGGCAGCGGGACGACTCTGCGCCCAGACAGTTCCTGCGGCTGGCGGCGGAGCACTAAGGATCGGATGTATAACGGGATAGAGAGAGTCCGCGGCCTTGACACGAGTCGGATGGAGTGAGATATTCCTAGCATCTCTTTTATAGTATGTGGAGGGAGTCAAAGTGAGGGGTCGAGTCCCGGTAATCATGGTTGCGTTGCTTGTACTGGTTGTGGTTCGTCCCGTTTACGCGTACGGGGATCCGAGCGGCGGGGTCTTCTTCCAAATTCTAATGCCTACACTGGCTGCAATATGGGGGATGTGGATGGTCTTTGCAAACGGTATCCGGCGGCGCGTCGCCGACCTGCTTCGCAAACGGCGCGGAACCTCTGCCGACGGAAGTGGCACCTCCCTTTCATGAACGAGCGAGTAGGTCAAAGGGAATGTACCCAAGCGCACCCTAGTGCTTCTTTCAAAATTCCCTAGGTCTTTGTTTTCAGCGAAGTTGAAGACTACTCAACATCCCATTGGACTTAGTACTGGAAAGCCATGAAGAAAAATCGCTTCATGCTGTGGATATTAGCGACGGATCTTCTGTGGGTGGCCTTATCTTTTCTCGGAGCCGACCTCCTCCGATACGGAGTTCATTGGGGTACCACACAGAACGCCTTCGTCCACATCCTTCTGCCGTTTTTGCCGGTGACATGGCTGGCGTGGGCGGTGCTCTCCGAGAATATGCAACTGGATGGCTTTCGAGGCGGTTGGCGTTTTCCTGCCATCGTCTCGGCGTTGTTCTTGGCAGTGCTGCTGTTGATGACGGTTCTTCTGGCGGTTAGCTATCTGACCCGAGAATATGTATCCCGGTTGGCAATTGGGTACGTCGGAATCCTGCTCTTGGGAGGTTTTATCGCGATCAGGTACGGCGCACGATTGTTTCTGCGCGCACGTCATAGAGGAGGCAAGGTGGGTCGGGTGCTAATCGTGGGCACCGGGTCAATTGCACGAGAACTGGCATCCAAGATCGAACATCACCCCGAGATGTTAAGCAAGGTCATCGGGTTTCTGTCTCCCCAAGATGGTTCGACTGACTTGGGCCTGGTGCGCAACCCTGCTTTGGATTCTGAGGTTTTAACGACTCTGAAGGTTGTGGATCTCCTGCGTAGCGAACATATTGATGAATTAGTTTTGGCGCTGCCAAAGCCTTCGTGGCCCGAGTTACTGAATTTGATCGGTCGCTGTCGTGAACTAGGTGTGACTGTCAGCTTGGTGCCGCAGCCATACGAGTTGTATCTTTCAAAACCGCACCTGCTTGACTTGGGCGGTCTGCCTATTCTGCGTCTTCACGAAGCTCCCTCTCCGAACCTCTTATTTAAGGGCAAACGCGCGGTGGATCTGTTGGGAGGTCTTCTCTTATCTATCCTTGCAGTGCCCATTCTATTGCCGGTGGCGATCGCTCTTCGCGTGTCCAAAGGGCGAGCATTTCGGGAGGAGACCCGTTCCGGCAAGAACGGCAAACCATTTTCCATGTGGAGTCTTAACATTGATCGCCATTCGAGTGATCTGACCCGTCTGGAACAGTTTCTACAGCGCCTGAGTATCACTGAGCTTCCTCAGTTGTTAAATGTCTTGCGTGGTGAAATGTCCTTGGTAGGACCGCGTCCGGAGTCACCCGACCGAGTGCGCCATTATTCCGAGTGGCAAAAGCAGCGACTGAGCGTGAAACCCGGCATGACAGGTTTGGCCCAGGTGCATGGCTTGCGCGAGGAGCACTCTTCGGAAGAAAAAACGCGTTTTGATTTGCAATACTTGCTCGGGCCGTCACCGCTGATGGACCTTTCATTGTTGTTACAGACATCGTGGACTCTCGCCATGCGCATGTTTCAATACCCCCAATTGGTCTCCTCTACCGCTGGTGAGTCGGTGCAAAGACAACGTGGCGACTTTCGGTTTCGATCCGTCGAGGAGGCATTGCACCATGCTCATCGGTCGCAGTCCAGTGCGGATTAGCTTCGCTGGAGGCGGTACTGATTTACCCGCGTATTACGAACAGTTTGGTGGTGCAGTACTCAGCACCACTATTAACAAGTACTTTTACACCATCCTGGGTCAGAGAGCCGATAATCGTATTCAGGTCATTTCTTCCGATTTACGGGTATTCGAAACCTGGGAAGACATCGCTGGTATGAAGCTGGAAGGCAGCGAGCTGGAAATCCCCTTTGCGGTGCTGAAGGAGCTGTCAGCGCACGTTTCGGTGGATCTTTTTCTGGCTTCCGAGATCCCTCCAGGAACAGGCTTAGGCTCCTCGGCCAGTGTCTGCGTCAATATCCTCAAGACGCTGACGTCATACCTAGACCAGCCACTCTCAAAGTATGAGTTAGCCGAACGCGCTTTTCGCATTGCCAGGAACGTTCTGGCACGCCATGTAGGGAAACAGGACGAATATGCGTCTGCGTTCGGTGGCTTGAACTTCATCACCTTTGGGCGGGACGGTTCTACTGATGTAGAGCCCATAAAGATCGAGAGCGGCCTAATGCAAAACTTTCAGGCCAACTTGATGTTATTCTTTACCGGCGCTGCCCACCATTCGTGGACCATTCTTGAGGAGCAGGAGAAGTTGACCAAGGCTCACGGTGGCGAAGCAGTAGAAGCTCTGCACGAAGTCCGTTCGCTAGCATACCGTATGCGCGATGCTTTGCAACGAGGTGACCTCGCAGTCGTTGGATTGCTGATGGACGAAGCTTGGCAGGCAAAAAAGAGAGTGTCGACTAAGATCTCTAATCCCCGAATCGATCACCTCTATGAGGTCGCCCGACGACATGGCGCAATGGGCGGAAAGATTACCGGCGCCGGTGGCGGGGGGTTCCTTCTTCTTTATGCAGACCCCGACAATCAACCAGGCGTTCGAAAAGCCTTGGCAGCGGAAAGCATTCAGGAAATGGCTTTCGCATTCGATTTCCAGGGAGCGCAGGTGATTGTCAACGATCCTTTCATCGATGGCGACGAGCGTACTGGCTCACGCTGGACTTTCCTGCGAGCTGCTTCCTAACTCACCGCCCGTTCGACTCTGGCGTAGCGCTGGCTGCGGCTGGGACGCCGCGACGCCGTCAATCATCGTCAGGGTCACTGGGCGGGCTCCGGTCCTCGAGAAAACGGCGTGCGCCTACCGGCGCGGTTATCGGCGCAAACTCCCCCGGCGATAAATCGAAGTCGAAGCAGTCAGAGAAATCGTCTGCCCGGGCATCGGCATAGCCCAGAGAGGGAAGGTTGTAGTTTTTCTCGATGAACTTCAGGATGCTTCCGAAATCGTGGGTGACGTGGGACACATAGGATCGTTTCGCATACGGTGATATCACGATGAGCGGTACGCGAAACCCGTATTCATACGAGTCGTAGATCTTAGGCGCGACGTGGTCGTACCATCCTCCCCAGTCATCCCACGTAATAAAGATGGCTGTATGAGCCCAATAACTGCTGCTACCAATGGCGTTTACAATGGACGCCACCCATGAGGGTCCCAATCCCTCGTTGCCGCCCGCATGATCGGATGCTTGTCCGGCCGGAATCACCCAACTGACGGCGGGCAGCCGGTTCTCGGCGATGTCGAAGAAAATCTGATTTGGGTGTAGAACGACATTCCTTCCCCAATCTGGGCCAAATCGTAAGTGTCGGATCGCGTTCGGTCCTGTCCAGATCGAGCCTGCCGAAGGTGTGTAATAGCGCCAGCTAATTCCCGACGAGTCCAGTAGATCCACGAGGGTAGGATGTTCGAAACACGGATACTGCACGGACGACAATTTCCCGGCCGGGTCAACCATGGAAACGATTTCTTTGGCTGGGGCCGTGCAACCGGCGTCGGCGCCAGCACTAACTCCGCCGGGGTTCGACGCCGCGAACAAATCGCTGGTCGCAGTGGGGGCCGACGTGCCTGAAATGATGAATTGATGGGCTGGAAAGCTGGGTCCCTGGTTGGTCTGAAACATCCGATCTCCGAACGTGAAGGTTTCTGCCAACTGGAGGTAGGGTGCCACGTCGGAGGGTTCTACGTACCGGAATTGAGCATGGGGAGGTGGGGGCTCGCAGGCTCGTGGAGTTGCCACGCACGCCACCGGAATCTTGTCGGCTCCATCCATCTTTCCATGGTCGTACATGTTGTTGAAGGAAGCGTAGGAGTGATCCAGGTCATAGTCGTTGGCCAAGGGGACGGTTGTCAGGGGGACGATTTCGCCCCGCGAGTTAACTCCACTGTCGGCGATATCTGCGTTCGGCAAACCGTGAAAGAGATTGTCGGGGGTGCGGTTCTCCTGGAAGATCACAACCACATGCTGGATTTTTTGCGTATCGGTCTGGGGTGAGCCGCATGCCCCGAGATTCAGGAGAAGCCCCGCCACGCAGAAAACTAAGCCCCAGCTCAGGAAAGTCGTAGATCGACCCACAGAGATTTTCCTCCTCAACACGGCTTGGTGGTAGTAGGACGCGGCATAGGCAGGTTAGAGTTGCTATTCCATGTTCAACCTTTTTTGCCGGGCCGGCCGCAACTATTTAGTCGGGTATGGGTTCGCCAGGGTGTTGTGGTATAGTCCGGCGCGAGCCGGGGCAAGATTGGTGTCTCGAGTCTCATTTCGCCCCGACGCACCTGTCCAATATTTGAACTGGCGGCCTAAGGAGGGTTCATGAAGCCCCACTTCGCGTACCTCGCCATGATATTCGCCGGCACGCTGGCGCTGGCACAAGCCAATCCTGTTTCTCGTCCCAACCAGAGCCAACCGGAGATGTCCCCGAGCATTTCTGGTTCCCTGCGGGGTTTGCCTTTCGGGCAGCGCGGGAATAGAGCGTCCAAGGCCATTGTGCGCCAGAGCAAAGCCCCGCAAATCCTGGGGTTGGACTTTGCGAATGCGGTCGTTTACGGCTCGGGTGGGCTTTCCGCTGATTCAGTGGCGGTGGCGGACGTGAACGGAGACGGTAAGCCCGACCTCGTGGTGGCTAACTCCAACTCGGTAGGCGTGTTGTTGAGTAACGGCGACGGGACCTTTAAGACGGCGGTGACCTACGGCACGGGCGGGCTAGGGACCACTTCGGTGGCGGTGGCGGATGTGAACGGAGACGGCAAGCCGGACCTCGTGGCGGCTAACTTTTGTGCGGGCCCCACTTGCGGGACAGATGGCTCCGTGGCGGTGCTGTTGGGCAACGGCGATGGAACCTTCCAGACGGCGGTGGTGTATGACTCTGGCGGTATGCAGGCCGATTCGGTGGCTGTGGCGGACATGAACGGCGATGGGAAGCCTGACGTGGTTGTGGCCAACTTCTGCAGCAACAGCACCAACTGTACCAACAACGGCCCCGGCTCAGTGAGCGTTCTATTGGGCAATGGCGACGGCACATTCCAGACGGCAGTGGCTTATGACTCAGGCGGAGAAACTACTTTCGTCGCGGTGGGAGATTTGAACGGAGACAGCAAGCCCGACGTGATTGTAGCTTCTTGCCCGGGCCCGGTGTTTGCATGCGCGCCGGGATCGGTTGGGGTGCTGTTGGGAAACGGCGACGGAACTCTCCAGACGGTAGTGAACTACTCCTCGGGCGCGGACGATCCCGAGTCGCTGGCGATCGCGGACGTGAACGGGGACGGCAAACTCGATGTTCTGGTATCCAACCAACTCTCCCTCCCAAGCCTGCATGGACCTAGTGCGGTTGGGGTGCTCTTGGGCAACGGCGACGGAACATTCCAGACGCCGGTGGTCTATGACATCAATGGATTGGGCGTGACCGTGCTCGCAGTTGCCGATGTAAATGGTGACGGCAAGGCTGATGTGGTGGTTACTGAGCAGGGCGGTAGCTGCTCAAACGGCTCGACGGCGGCTGTGCTGTTGGGCCATGGCGATGGGACTTTCCAGTCGGAGTTGGATTTCTGCACGGGTGGATCAATCGGAAGCTCGGTCGCGGTGGCCGACGTGAATGGGGACGGCAAGCCAGACTTGCTGGTGGCCAACCAATGTGCCGATAGCAAATGTGACCATAGCTCGGTGGGTGTGCTCATCAATACCACCGCCATCGTCGTGGTTTCTCCGACCAGCCTGGACTTCGGGTCCAGAACTTGGGCACCACCAGCGCTCCCGGCAGCCCGCAGACGATAGCCCTCAGTGGCATGGGCCAGGATTTCTCACTTGCCGTGAGTTCCCAGTCGAGTATGACCGTCGCCCCTGGGCAGGTGGCCAATTATTCGGTAGCGGTCTCACCGCTCAGCGGATTCAACCAGAACGTGAAGTTGAGTTGCAGTGGAGCCCCGCCGCAATCGACGTGCACCGTGACACCCAGTTCGGTAACCCTCGACGGATCGACTTCAGCAACGGCGGACGTAGCGGTCTCGACCACGGCAGCATCGGCGGGTCTGACCCAACCAACGGGCCCGCCGAGCAATGGCCTGTTCGCATCGTGGGTAGCACTCTGCGGCACGCTGGGGTTGGCGCTGTTGATAGGGATGGGTGGACGCCGTCGTACGTGGCGTCCTCAATTGCTCTACGGGCTGATGTTCCTGTGTTTGCTTTCCATCGGAGTGACCATGTCAGCGTGCGGCGGTGGAGGCAGCAGAGGGGGGAGTGGGACGCAGGCAGGCACCTACAACGTCATAGTGACCGGCTCTTTCAACTCCGGCCCTGCCAAGTTGACGCATACTGCGAACCTTACTCTGATAGTGCAATGATAAAAGCTTTGGACTGTCTCAAAATTGAAGCAAGCAGAGCCAGTAGCACCAGGTTGCAGGATTCCGTGAGTCGGTCACCAGGCCGAGCCACTTACCCTCGAGCATTGCTGCCCCAGGGTGTTCACTTCGTCCAGGATATTCCAGGATAGAGGCTTGGAATGCGGTAAGCTCGATAGGCATTCTCGCCGGTGAGATTCAATTGCCACACACTTTGCGGGCTGCCAGTGTGAGTTACCTCCATGACTTGCGAGGCGGGTGTCTTTGCCACAGTTGTGAGGTCAAACTCGATATCTCCATTGTCTAACGTTCCAATGCTGCCTCCCCAGAAGGAATAGAGACCTGGAAGATCCTGCCAGACAAGAGTTGCCACCCTAGTGTCTTCGTTTACCCGGAAAATCGTGGCGCGACTATAGCAGGTCGACGAACACTGTCCGCCGCCCGAGTCGACTCGAAGGTCTCCATTGTCCCAGATCGCCAAAGTCGATTGGGAACCGTCGGTGCTCTCCAGATTGGGATAGTGTTGGGCAAAGAACCAGTCGGTGGGATCTCCGCCTGCGAGGGCGAAATCACCCTCGTTACCGAGTCGCCACAAGATGTCGCCGGCGCCGGCACCATCCGCATAATCGATCTTGAGTATCCAGCTTTGGTGGCGCATTGAAAGCAAGAGGTTACCGTCCGCTGTGTAAATGATGGCGTTGCTGTGAGTCCAGTCGGGTAATCCCATCAGGTGTCGGTTGACGTCGAGGTGATCGAAGCCCGACCATGCCCACGCCACATTGCCGTTAAGGTCGATATCGATCAAAGCGTCCCCAATAACGTCGGTAACTCCCGAATAGCCAGGCAGGTCCGTAAATTGCTTGGACGTGTTAGCCAGCGCAATCCAATGACCATTGGGCAGAACGATCACATCGTGGTGGAAGACACTTATCGTAAACGGATAGCCGTTGGCCTGCAGTGATTGATTGATTGCATCGGTCGTGACGTCACGCACGATATTGCCCGCTAAGTCGATTTCCCGCAGGTCGCCGACATTTAATATGAAATGCCCATTCTGCATGAGCCTCATGGGCGTCGGAGAACCTGCCTTTCCCAAGTCGTAATACCAAATGACGTTGCCTTCGAGGTCGGTCACAAAGGCCCGCAACATAGTGGCTGGACCAACCAGGTTGAATATCTCGATTCCCCCTGAGGGCGCAAGGCCTGGAGTAGGGCGGGTGACAACGATTCCCGGCAGTGTACCTGCTGCGCTGGGAATCTGCTCCGTCTTAAAAGTCTCATCTTGTCCCGCCCACGATCCGCCGGGCCATTCGGCGTGCGCGCGCAAGTGGTAGGTTGTCTTGGGCTTCATGCCGGCTACCAAAATGTTGAGTACTTGACCGTAGCGGGTGCTCGCTGGCGTCGGTGAGGTCTTACGGCCATAACTGGTGTCAGTGCCAAACTCAACCCAAGCAGTGGAATGTGGGTGAGGTAACGTGATGCTGTACTGGGCGACCAGAGCGTTCGCCGTCTTGGTGACGGCGGCGGTCGGATCACCAAATCCTTCAACGGAGCCACAACCGAGTGAAGCGAGAACAAGTAGAATGCACAGAGCTAGACGCACAAACAAGTATGTTCGAGATTTGCTCATCGTGTACCCCCTTCCAAACTCGTGCCCGAGTTCCATCAGTGTGGGTTTGAACAAGAGGCCAATCATACAACGCATCACAGGCCTGTCACTTAAGATTTCTTTTCTGACTCTGGTTAAGTGGTCGTACGATGGAGCCCGTGACAGAATTACGCGGTTTGGACAGCAACACGCAACAGCGATGGAGTGCGCGGATTGATGAAGGGTCTGGATTGAACGCTTTTTCGCCAGGCGTTTTGAATCGACCTCCCGGAGCCAAACGCGAGATCTTGAACCTGTTCCAGGTACGGGATATGTTTATGTGGGTTGCCGTTTTCTTGACGGTAGGTAATGTTTCCTAAGATTAAGTAATCAATCAGTAATAAATTAAGGAGATCCGGATGAATCGTCTTCTGATGTCACTCGCTATGGTGATGTCGATGGGATGTGTCGCTGCCGGAGCCCGTGACCTTGGTGCCCAGATTATCGAAGCTGACGCCAAATTGGGTGCACGTGCAGGAGAAATCTATGTAACGGCTTCGGGAACTGTAAGCGAAGGTAAAGTATCTTTATCCGTCGGGCACGACCTTGTCTGTGGCAGCGATGGTCGGACCACGATTTCCCTGAATGCCGGTTCTTACGTCTATATGCACAGTCATACTCGCATCAGGAACTGCATCATTTCATCCACCCCCACCCCCATTTTAGGAGAAATCCAATCCATCAATACGAACCATGTGGAACTAGAACACGTATCCTTTGTGGGTGGTGGCAACTTAGTTTACTGGGCTGGCGTTGAGCACTTTAGTATCTTGAGCAACACCGTTGTGAGCATCACCGCGGTCGATCGAACAACTGGCACGGTAGAGAGCGGATTTTTCTTAGTGAATTGCTCTTTTGGACGCATAGACAATCTTAAAGCAAGCAACTTCGTATTCCCCGCGGGATCGAATAGTACCGGTATCCTTGGGTTAAACCTTTCGAATAACATCACGGTCAGCAACATCGGAATTAGCGGTGTGGATGCCAGCTATGTCAAGCATGGGGCCGGGGGCCTGGTGATCGCCGGTTCTTCTCACATAATGGTCAACGGTGGCGTCATTAGTGGCAACGCTAATATGGACGGAATCCTGAGTCAGCTGTACCAGAAAACACCGTCTTATGATGTATCTATCACGGACACCAACTCTTCTTATAACGGCGGGATGGGGCGGAACCACGTGCATGGTGCGCTCGGAGACGGCCTTGACCTTATCAATACGGGGCATATTTATGTTTCCAACTGCGTACTGCGCGGCGCTGGATACCTTGACGATCAACAGCCTGGAATATGGATTTTCATTGACGACGACGTCGTCGTAGAAGACTCCGACATCAGCGATGGTTCGGCAGCAGGAATCGCTATGGCTGGAAGCACAAATGTCCGTCTTATAAGCGATTCAATAAACCGCAACCAAGGCACCGGCGTGCTTGCCGAGTGGCAGGCCGGTACTGCAACGAATTTAGGTTCGGAAGTCACCTTTGTTTCCGGTGTTTCAGGCGGTTTTGGCTTAGCTTGGGTACCTGGCACACCATTTGTTCTCGACGGTATCGCTTATAAGATTGCGTCGGTGGCAGATTCGGGGCATCTGATCTTGGCGAACTCTCCTGCCGACCATTCCTCTCCGGTACATTGGGCTGTAAATAGCACCCTGGAAATTCTCGGTGGTGTCATTGATGACAACGGTCTAGGTAAATTCGGAGGACAAAATCAGGTCGGTATTAGTTTGGCCAATGGAACCACGGGACAAATCCTTGGAGTTACAGCCACCGATACCGGAACAGGCACACAACTCTATGGCCTTGAACTTGCCAATACTGCGAGCGTGTTTCTCTACGGTGACAATTTCTCGGGGAACGTGGAAGGTGGAAGCGGGGTTCTCGGCCTATCGCAACTGATCTCGCCGAAGATCCTCTTATTTCAGAATCAAGGTGTAGCAACGACGAGTTCGGCACAAACCCTCACGCTCACGGCAGGAGCTGTCGCTGTGCAAAATTTGCAGGTTCGGGCTAGCGGTGATTTCCGCGAGACCGACGAGTGTGGTACCGGTTTGCCGGCGTTCGGTACATGCCAAGTCCACGTATCCTTCCTGCCTACGACCACAGGCGCGCGAAACGGAACTCTCACCATTACCGACAGCGCCCCCAACAGTCCGCAGACTGGGGTACTCACTGGCACCGGAATTCCCCACGGCTTAGGCCTCAGCATTGCACCTGGCGGTTCCAACTCGATGACAGTCGCAGCGGGGACGGCCGCCAAGTATTCGCTCTCCATCGGCGGTGCCGGGCTCAGTGGTACAGCTTCGCTGAGCTGCAGCGGAGCACCGACGGGAGCCATTTGCAATCTTCCTGCCACCGAGGCCATCAGCCCTACCTCGGCCACGGTTTTCGCTGCGAGTGTGACGACCACATCGCACCAGATGGGGGAACTCCGTCCCAATGGTTTCTCGCCGTTGCCTTGGATGTGGGCCGTCGCCATGCTGGGAGGGGTGGTCCTGCCCCGGGGAAAAAGGAAGGAGCGGTCGGTCCCCGATATCTCTCCCTGCTTTTGTTGTTATTATTCTGTTCGTGCGGTGGTAGCAACGAAACGCCACCGGGGAGGTACACTCTGACGGTCACGGCCAAGATCGGAAGCACAAGCGAGCAGATGCCACTCACGCTCATTGTACGGAACTGACGGGTAGTCCCACGACCCGGGCGGCAGCCGAATGGTGACGCTGGGGACCATCCACCGACCTTTTTGCCGCCCCACCCGCAGCCGCACGCAAATTTTTAGTTGGCATGGGTTCGGGAGCACAGTAGATTGTGCTGCGCTCTTGCTGAAAAACGGGAACGTTGAGTTCAGCGAAGCGCCGCGAGACCGGGGCCGACAGCGGTCATGTACGAAGCAACACCAGGCAGCAGTGCGAAGACGGTCTGCCAGATGCAGATTGCTGGGCATTACGTTTATCGGGGGCCAGAGGATTCCACTTTATCCGAGGAGTCAGGACACAACGCAAACGGGTGCGGAGACGCACTCGATCGGCTTCTTGATTCCGGCGCGCTCGGACGGATGGCACTAACGCGCGACCTCTGGCTCGCTGTGGTAGAGCATGATTCGCGTCATCAGCCGCATCCAGAGGTTTAACCCTGGTGGACAGCGGCGTGGCATGCAGAACAAAGCGTAATGAGGTTTTGCTCTGAATCGTCGCCGGCAGTGGCTACGAAATTCTTGGTGGTGGACCTCAAGGTTGGACATGGCGCCGCAGGCTTGGCATCTCCAGCCATCGCGGCGCAGTACCTGATTGCGGAGTTGTTCGTACAACTCGGGATCAAGCCGCAGGCGAGGACGTTTTGGTCCGACGCAACTCACGACGCTTTCTCTGCAAAATGGTTCAAGAATGTCTTTCGTTCTTCACCCGGAAGAAACTTGAAGAAATGCAGGATCGATTGCAGCAGGATGTGCGAGTTGCCATTTTCGAGGTTTGCGCCGGCCAGGAAGTCGGCGCAGATCATTTCTAAACAGTATCCGCGCGACTTGTCGGTTCCCAGCATCAGAGCAGCCGTCTCGATGGCCTGCTCGACGACCGGGATCTGGCTTTTTGGCTTGAAATAGATGATCTCCGACGGTTCCGTGTCCCTGCCCGTCAGCTCTTTTTCCACCTCATGCTTGAACTGTTCCTTCGGCATCTCGCGGGCTTTGTGCAACCAGGTTGCACTATCGAAGTTCTGGCCGTCCCTGCGTGCGACTTTGGCTAGCTCCAGTCCTTTTGTCCAGCCGACTTCTTTCAGTTCTCTTCTCGCTTGCGGTGGCAGGTGCTCGTGGATGGACATCAAGTAATACGCTTTTCGCCGCGACTCCGGAAACCGTCTTTCCAGGAACTCATCGAACGACTTCACATTCTCCACCCGCCAGTATTGTCCTGCGCGCACCTCGCACAAATACCTGCCCAGTTCGACAAACTTCGTGTCCCGCTCGGCTTCATTCTTCTTTTCCCAAGCCAGAATCTCGTCGATTTTGGTCAGCACGAACATGGCTCGTCGACGATTGAGCTTGGGCAGCATGGGCGGGTTCCTAGTACGTAAGCTCGTCAAGCCAACCAAGGTTTTCTGCTCCTGGCCTTCGTTCGAGCGCAATATTGATCAATGACGGTTTCCCCAGGCAGAGTCCGACGTACGGGCAGGTGCTGCAGGGGTTTTGCGGAAATCGGATACCGCTATGCGGCAGAAACTGCGCGGAGACCCGGCGGATCGTGTCTTCGACTAACTGGCCGAATTCCGCGCGTTGTTCATCGGTGATTGCGGTTCGCAGGTACTGCACTTCCACCAGCCGCTTTCGGACGAAGACAACCTGGGCGACTTCAGAAATTCCGGTCATCCAGGAATAGCAAACCAGTTGCGGATCGAGAGCTAGCAGCCCATCTGGTTCTTCCGGGTAGCGGGCAGAAGTAGTTTTCCAATCGCATCGACATAGGCGACGAAGTCATTTTTCTCCGACACTGGTTGAGTGAATTTGATCTGCAGATTGCGGCGCGGCTGGCGAATGCGATTTCAGAGGAGTACGATGGTTTCGATTTACGAAGTGGCCCGGTCCTGGCGGATCACTTAGGGAACCGAGGATCGGGGTTTGCTGCTGCTGGTACGACTGGCGGCTTCTCGTTTTTGCCATCGAGGAGGGAGCCATGCATCGTTCGAGCGCGTCCGGCTTTTCGAGCCGTCGCGACAAGATTCGGAACAAGATTCGCAACAAATTCTTCTTTCTGGCTGCCACGCTCGCGCTCGCCTGCAGTGCGGTTTTCGGCGCGGAGACTGGGCCACCCAAGTATGACCTGCACACCGAAGCCAAGATGAAAGGCACGGTGGAGGAGGTCAAACTACCTGCAAAAGGGAATGACAAGGAAGTCGTCCACTTGCTGATGAAAAATGGGGACGATGTGGTTGACCTGTACTTCTGCCCGAAATCGTTTATGGACGACATGGGTGTCACCTTCAGCAAAGGCGACGAACTTGCTTTTACGGGATCGAAGGTTAAGTACGGCGGGGCCGACCTGGTGCTTGCGCGCGAAGTTGTGAAAGGCACGGAGACGCTGGTGCTGCGGGATGAGAAAGGGAATCCGGTCTGGAGCTGGCGCCACTAGGTGCGGGCAGGTTCGTCCGCGTAGGCGCCGGGAGTGCGGACCCGCAAATCGCAGATAGTGCGGCGCGAGCGGCCGCTGGGCAGAACCTCTTCCGCATCGAGCAGGGAAATCTGACGATTCGACGAAGGACGAGACAGATGTTTGCGGACAGCGGAGTTGGCCAGGCGGTTGGCTTCGGTGTTGTGCTCGCGGCCGACGTGCGAGATGGAAAAATCGAATGAGCGGGACAGCTTGCGGCAGATCCAGTGCAGGGAATAGAGACGCGAACTGCGGCAGGTGTATTCCCCTTTCATCTGCCGCACCACGACTTCGGAATCGGAGTAGACGTGAAGTTTGCGGGCCTTGAGCGTCAAAGCACATTGCAAGGCTTCGAGTAAGGCGACATACTCGGCCACGTTGTTGTCCTGGCGTCCAATCCATTTGGCAATTCTGATTGTGCGGCCTTCAGAACCGTCCAGCACAACGCCAATTCCCGATGGCCCCGGATTTCCCAGAGAGCCACCATCCACGTAAGCCACCAAATCTGACATTCTGTTCTGCCTGATCCAACATGCGCGTTGGAACCCATCGTCGTCAAGAGCTTTCATGGTTCGCTGCTTATTTCTTTCTCGGCGAATTTCGTTTTGTCCGAGCTTCGGAGGCTTCCTCGGGACTGTGCATAATGTTGTGGAAAAGCAGGAATGAAAATTTCCGTATTTTATAAATGCCATTCCTTCAATCATCTGCGTTGTGCATGTTTTAGTTCGTCGCGAGCACCGTTTGCACCAATAATCGGCATTGACAAATCGCAAGCAAGTGTTTACCTTTGCCCCCGTCGACGGCTGAAAGGGTTGGTCAAAACAAAGGTTGGCCAGTCCAAAGTAAGCTGGGTGATTCGTTCGTCGGGGTGACCCGGAGAACGACCAGACCCGAAAAAACCGACTGCTCTGCGAGGGGTAGTTGGGGTTTGGAACTGCGAAAGCGGTGATCGCATCAAGGGCCGTGATGGTGCATACTCCACGCTGTTTGGCTCCCTCGCAGGAGCTGGCGGCTAGAGCATAACCAAGATCACGGCCTTTACCTTTTCCAGCCTGCGTTTCCCACCGCCGTTCTTCCCTAAGATTCGTGAAAGCGCGTACGATCTATACTTTCGCGGATGGTACCTGACATGTCAGACAAGGTCTTCGGCCTCAGTGTCAATCAAGTGATGGCGTACGCGGCGATCGCGAACGTGATACTGGTTTTGGTCCTCGTCTCCATCAACATGTATTATGCGTGGCACGCAAAGCGCCAGGCGGATGCGGGCAGCGCACAGGTGGACACAGCCAACCGGCAGAGAGAGATTGCCGCGGAAACCCTCTCGATCTTGCGCAAACAGATTGAGGATCAGCGAAGCGCAGATCTCGCAACCGTGGGCTTGCAGTTGAAGGTTGCGATTCACACCATTGAGGACTGGGTTAAGCGAATCAGTTCGGTCGCGTTTCCGCAACTGCCGGACGAGATCAGGATTCTCCCTACTGACTTCGGCATCGCGACCCAACGAGCCAATGCGATCGATCCCATTGTTGGGGAGAACATGGGCGCAGCCGCGCTCTACGCCGGAGAGGCAGAAACCAACATCCGAATTCTTCGGAGCGGGAATCCCGCCAAGCCCGAAAGCTGGAAAGAGATGCAAGACAAAGCCACGAACAATTTGAACATTGCGAAGTACAAGCTGAATGTGGCTCGAACCCGATGGGAATCGACGAACGCGTGATCGGCGAATAGCCGCCACGCAGGCCAGTCAGGCAATTTGGGCTGGCTCGATGTGGCCTCGTATTGGCTTCTGACCTCCGAATAACCCTGCCGAAAACCTTGACCCGCAGGGGGTAGCGGAGGATAATGGCGGACCTGAAGTTCGCTCCTATGCTCCTCACGTACTTGATGAGCGGGGCGGCGATGATCGAATTCACGGCTCGCACCTCTCCGGGCAAAAAGGAGTTCTGTCCATGAGCGAAGAAATGAACCAGCGCATTGGCGACTACCAGATTCTCAACGAGTTGGGCAGCGGAGGGATGGGCCGGGTTTACCGGGTGCGAAACGTCATCTCTGATCGCATTGAAGCCATGAAAGTTCTCTTGCCTGACCTGGTTGGGCAGCAAGAGTTAGCGACTCGCTTTCTGCGCGAAATCAAGCTCATGGCCAGCCTCAACCACCCCAATATCGCCCAACTTCGAACTGCGTTCACAGCGAATAACCAGTTAGTCATGATCATGGAATATGTCGAAGGCAGCACTCTGGCCGCTCGCCTGGAACACGGACCGATTCCGGTGCCTGAGGCGCTGAATTATATCGGCGAGGTGTTGAATGCGTTAAATTACGCGCACCACCAGCATGTGATCCATCGCGATATCAAGCCGGCCAACATTATGGTCACGCCCGAGGGGGCAGTGAAAGTCATGGATTTTGGGATAGCCCGCGCTGGCGACGGACACAGCCTGACCATGACGGGTACCACACTTGGGTCGCTCGGCTACATGTCGCCGGAGCAGGTTCAAGGGGAGGCTACGGACGCGCGTTCCGACCTGTACTCCGTGGGCGTGTCGCTCTACGAAATGGTCACGGGGCAGCGGCCCTTCCGGGCAGATAGTGATTTTTCTCTCATGACAGCTCACGTCAGAGAGTTGCCGAAGCCGCCGGTCGAGCTGCAACCGGGGCTACCTCCCACGTTGAACGAAATCATCCTTATGTCCATTGCGAAAGAGCCGGCGCAACGCTTCCAGTCGGCCGAGGCTTTCGCGAATGCCCTCAGCAGCGTGCGGGGGGAGGCCTCCGCCGCGAACGTTGCCGCGCTGAAAGCTTCCGAAGCTTCCACGGTAGAGTGCACTATTCTTCCAAGTATTCCGGCGAATCCTCCGAAACATCCGGTTACGCCGGCTCGGCCGATGGCGGACGCTAAGCCACCCGCCAGTCCAGTTCCAGCACCCATTATTGCGCCGCGCGCGCCTTTACCGGGCGGTCACCGGGGATTGTACATGGCGCTCGGCGCGTTGATCGTGCTCGCCGTGTTGGTGGCTGGAGGAATCTATTTGCCGCGTCGCATCAAGACGGAGGCACAAGGGGAAACGGAAAAAAGGGAAGCTCAGCCAACTCTGCCTGCCGCGCCCGCGCTTCCCGCGGTTGTGCCTAATGCGACCGCGCCTAACGCGGCCGTACCTGACGCCGTTCCCGCTACCATGCAGCCGACAACTGCGCCGGTGGCCGCTGTCTCCAAACCGCAGATACGTCATGCGACGCGACCGGCTCCGCTTGCGACCGCGCCTGCGGACGGAATCTCAAATGCGGCGCAGAACACTCCCATTGCCGGCCAGGGTATCGTCCGCGCGCCGAATCAAGTCAATCCGGAGCCGATGCCTGGGGTGCAGCCAGCGGCCCCGATCAATCGGGATGACGTCGAGCGTCAGGTCGATCAGCTTTCCAATCGCGCGGCGGCAGTGAATGGGAGTCTGGAGAGGCTGCAACAGCAGCAGAGCGCGGCCGGATACGGTTTGCGCGGCGACATGGCAGCCCGGCAGGCGAGCATGAATACAAACTTGTCGAAGGCGCAAAACGCAATGGAGCGTGGCGATTTGGCGACCGCCAAGAAGCGCGTGGATATGGCCGAGAGCGACGCCGAAGTGCTCGAGCACTTTCTCGGACATTAACTGCGGGACATTGATCTCGGAGATTGACCGCGGGAGATAGACCGCGGGAGATCGACCGTCCCGCTACTGGGTTACAGTCTTGACCGCGTCCCCCGTCTTGAACCCCGATCCCGAAACTGGCGTGGCGATCGAAGAAACATCGTCCACATCGGTGACTTTTACCACGCCCACCGGCGAACTCAAGCGGCGGAGCACCTGCCCTGTCGTCGGGTCTTTGATTTCTTTCGTCACGCGTTCCACGTTGAGTTGATCGCCGACCTTCACGCCGGCCTTGGCACCTACATTAAGGATAAGCTGGCCGCCATCGACGGCTGCGACCAACCCCTGCACGGTGACGGTGCGAGCCACGAGTCTATCTTTGTCGCCGATCACCTCCGTGCTGGTCTGTTCCACGGCGGCTTTCACGGCTTCCCCGATAATGGTGCTCTGGAAATCGCTGCTGCCAAAATCAGCATTGCCTCCGCCAAATCCGTGCCAGTTGCTGCCGCCCCCGAGCATCGAAGTGCTTTCGCGTTGCGATTCTCCTTTGCCTTCGGCCACACCCAGGATCTCGCCGGTGTCAACGTCGACGAGACGCGCAGTTAGAGCCACGATGGCTTTTGATTTTTTGTGGCCAAATCCTCCAATGCCCATGCCGGTCCAGCCTCCGCCGGTGCCGCCGATGTTCGTATTCTTGGTCTCATTGCCGAATTGCGTAATACTGCCCACGATGATTGCATCCACACCCAGCAACTTCCCGATTTTGGCTGCCGAAGTGGGATTGGCTCGGTCACTGTTGGAGAAGTTCTGCTCCCCCAGAATTTTGTCGAGTGCCTTGCGTTCAATCACGGAGTAGCTGCCATCCTTGACGAGGTAGGTCACTAAGAGGTCGGAGATGCCCTTGCCAATATCGACGTCCTGGCCAAAAATTCCCGACACTCCGGCATGCACGGTAGCGTAGTCGAAGTCGAAAATAGCCACGCGTTTCTTGCGGCCTTGCGCCGGTGGCGCGGCGGGCGTTTGCGTCGCTGCCGTGGTTTGCGCCGGATGGGGTGAAGCGGCCATCACGTTCGTTCCTGCCAGGCAAATGAAAACTGACAACGCAAACCAACATACTTTATGGTTCTTCATACACCCTCTCTTGGGAGAAAGAATCGACGACCCCATCCGAACTTCCGCCCAAAGCTACCTCGGGATACTGTTCTTGTCAACACAAGGTTTATCCGTTCCCAAGCAGGATTTTCTAACAACGGCCGCGACGCCGACGAAAGCGTAAAATCTCCGCTGGCTGAGTTCCTACGCTGCGAATCTGTCATGAATCGCCCGTCCCGCCCCTTACCCAATGGTGCTACCGTTTACCACCAAGAGGCCATTTACGAAATCCCTTACGAACCGTAATTTGGCGGCGAAGAGTTTTTTGGACAAAGCTGTTCGACGAATGTTTGCGAAAGCAGGCGTTCTGATTCGATGGCGACCGTCCACATTAATTTCCTGGAAAAACAAAAATGACAAACAGCACTGACCGTCCGTTCGCAATCATTCGCTTCAACGAAAAGACTTATGTGTCGGGGGGTGTGGTGGCCGTCGTCAAAGGCACGGCGAGCGCCCAACGCACTCTTAACGACTTCGAATGGTGTCAGAGTCAGGAAGACCGAAGCTCAGGGTGGAGTTATTTTGTGGAAGAAACCGATCTGCAGCCGGGAACGGATCCGGCGAAGGCAACCAGGCTTCGTCAACTGCGACTCGATCTTCAAGAATCCCAAGCCAAGAGTTTTTCATAGGAACGTTCTCTCTCCTGCAGGGCAGCGCTCGATCCAAATCGTGCAACCGGCCAGCTTGGCCGAAACGTCCGCTGTCAAAAGCTGCGCCGCTGGCAAATCCCGCATCAGCGGCAACGCCGACAGTGCCTACTGTGTAACCGGGAAAGCGGCAGATTCCGAGTAACATGGCAATCAGGCAACGAGTCGCAAGGTGCGGACAGAGCATGAAACAAGTGTTACAGCAGGCCAGCGCGAATGAGGTTACCGTGCGGGAAGTGCCGGCTCCCACGGTACTTCCCGGGTGCGTTCTGGTACGCGTGGCGGCATCGCTGGTTTCATCTGGCACGGAACGTGCCGCTTGCGAATTCGCGGACAAAAACCTTTGGCAGAAGGCGAAGGCTCGCCCGGACCTGGTTCGCGAAGTAGTCAATAAAATTCGACGGGACGGCATTTTTTCGACCGTCAGCGCGGTTCGCGGCCGTCTCGATCAGCCGATCGCTCTGGGATACAGCAGTTCTGGAACTGTGATTGAGGTTGGGGAAGGCATCACCGACCTCAAGGTTGGTGATCGTGTGGCGTGTGCGGGAGCGAATTTCGCCGTCCACGCGGAGTTTGCCTGTGTCCCTCGCTTGTTGGCGGCTAAGATTCCTCCGGATTCGATAAGTTTCGAACAGGCCGCTTTCACCACTGTCGGCGCTGTCGCTTTGCACGGTCTCCGTACGGCAGATGTGAAACTGGGGGACCTCGTCGCAGTGATCGGACTCGGGCTTCTTGGTCAGCTCACGGTTCAAATGTTGAAAGCCGCGGGTTGTCGCGTGTTGGGAATGGACATCGCACCGGAGCGTGCCGAGCTTGCGTCGCGCATGGGCGCCGATGATGTCAGCATCTCGGGCGACGGATTGCGCGACCTTTGCCGGCAGCACTCCGGCGGACATGGGGCCGACGCGGTACTGATTACGGCGGAAACCGCCAGCAGCGAACCGGTTGATCTGGCGGGAGAAATAGCGCGTGACCGCGGGGTTGTGGTGGCGGTCGGCACGGTCGGGATGGATATCCAACGCAAGCTCTACTTTGAAAAAGAGTTGGATTTCCGGATTTCGCGCTCCTATGGACCGGGTCGATACGATTCAGCCTACGAGCAGAAGGGTCGCGATTATCCCATCGGCTACGTGCGTTGGACCGAGACTCGAAACATGGAAGCTTTTCTCCACCTGCTCGCGGAAGGCAAGCTCGATGTGAAATCGCTGGTCAGTCACCGTTTCCCCATTGAACGCGCCAAGAGTGCTTACGATCTGATCACAGAAAGGATGGGCCAGTCATTCCTCGGCGTATTGATTACTTATTCAGAGCAGGCTGAGGCGAGCCATGAACTACAACTGGTTGGGAAGGGAACTGCTTTTGCCTGCGAGAAATCGGTTGCCGTCGGAGTTTTAGGCGCGGGTAATTTTGCCATGAGTACATTGCTGCCTGCGATCAAGCACATTCGCGGGGCGCAATTGGTCGGAGTGTGCGCTGCCAGCGGCGCTCATGCCCGGCATGCAGGAGATAAATTTGGCTTCCGCTACTGTGTGACAAACGAGCAGAACGTGCTCAACGACCCGGACGTCAACACGGTTGTGATCGCTACTCGGAACCATTTACACGCCGGCCAGGTATTGGCAGCGATCGAGGCTGGCAAACACATCCTCTGCGAGAAGCCGCTGTGCCTGAGCGAAATCGATTTGGCGGAAATTGTTCGAGCCTACTCAATCTCCGGCCGCGACCGCTTGCTCATGGTTGGTTTCAACCGCCGATTCGCTCCTATGGCGCTAAAGATGAGAGCCTTTCTCAAACAGGCCCACGAACCGCTTGTGCTGCATTATCGCGTCAATGCTGGTTTCATCTCGCGCGATCATTGGGTCAATGATCCCGAGCAGGGCGGCGGACGAGTGCTCGGGGAAGCATGCCATTTTGTAGACCTGCTCACTTTTTTCGCTGGCGCTCAGCCGATCGAAGTGCGAGCCCAAAGCGTGATCAGCCCCAAACAGCATTGCGACGACAACATCATCGTTTCGCTGCGATTTGCCAACGGCTCACACGGCACGATTAGCTATCTGGCAAACGGTGACCGATCCTACTCCAAGGAACGCGTGGAAGCGTTTGGCGGCGGCGCGGTGGCGGTGCTGGAGGATTTTCGGCGGCTCGAACTCGTGCGTCACGGAAAGAAAGAAACATTCCACGCACCATTACGCCAGGACAAAGGACATCGCGCTGAACTGGAGGCTTTTGCGGACGCAGTCTGCGGCCGGGGAGCGCCTCCAATCCCGTTCGACGATATTGTGTCGACCACGCTGACCACCTTGCGCGCGGTAGAGTCGCGCTCTTCGGGAGAGTCGGTCGCGGTGGACACGGCCGCTTTCATAAAATCCAATTGGCATTCGCATCGCGTCGTTTCGTGATCTGTCGAGCCGGCAGGCAGAACATCGCGTGGGGTGTTTCAGCTTTGGGCTGCTCCTCCTTATTATTTGCCGCTGCGCGGGACGTTTTTGCCGAGAGCGGTGGCCAAAGCAATCTGGTGATCCTGTTCCTGGATCAAAATCTCCCGAATTTGCTCGCCCATGGCATACTCGCCCAACTCCTCGCATTGACGGACTCGCTCGCGATAATTTCGAATGGTTTCGGTTTCATTATCGAGATCAAACTGCAGCATCTGGGTGGCTTTCTCTGAGACCCGGACCGGCTTGGGTTCGACCGTTGGCATGCCGTCCAAATAATCAATTTGCTTGGCAATGATGAGGGCATGGCTCAGTTCCTCCGCGGCGTGCTTTTCAAGTTCGCCCGCGATGTTCATGAACTCCGCACCCTTCAAGACCTGTGAATACACGACGTAAGCGATGATGGCCTGATATTCGCGCGCGAGGTCTTCGTTCAATCGATCAACAAGTTCGGAGCGAGAGATTCTTTTCGTCCCGCCAGTAGCCGTTTCGTCTTTCAAGTGCTTGCCTCCACAATAGAGTTTGGATCGAGATGTCTCCGGGGCTGCCTTCCGGGTGAACCGGAGTGCGCCACCCTCCAAGAATATCAGAGCTGAAAGTGTTCAAGGAACGATCAACGCCGGTCGGTCACGCATGCATTTTGGGGCGATCAAGGATACCGTTCGTGGAGGCGGCCAGCAGGAGATGATCTTCCAACCGTGGAGCGTATTGACAAAAGTGTGCGGAATTGCTCAGACATGGAACCCCCGCGCCCTGTAAAGTCAATGACGCTCGAAGAATGTGATTCGCGTGGCCACGGAGATTATGATGAAATTGCTTACTTTGCTTTTGCTCGTTCTATCGATGTTCGGAGTGAGTGCTGTCGCCCAGGCTGGTCCTGGCGCAGTAAAAATAAATTTGGGGACGGCTGACAAATTTGCCCTGCTGGGCGCGTCCGGAATAACCAATGTTAGTGCACTCACCCACATAATTGGCGATGTGGGCAGCTCTCCGACACCCTCTGTAACGGGGCTCTTACGATCTCAAGTGGTCGGTCAGCTGTTCCTCCATGCAAACCCCGTCACGGCAAGGGCGCAGAAGGGCTTGACCATTGCCTACAATGAAGCAGCGGGCGCATCCTGCGGCACCGATCTTTCGGGCAAAGATCTGGGTGGAATGAAACTCGGACCCGGAGTGTATTGCTTTTCGTCGTCGGCCGGACTGACTGGAACGGTGACGCTGGACGCTCACGGGAATCCCGATGCGCAGTGGATTTTCCAGATCGGCAGTACTTTGACGACTGCGACCGATTCCAGAGTAGTCATGGTCCTGGGACCAATGCACCCGCCGTGGGAAAAAGGCCTGAGAGGGTGCAACGTGTACTGGCAGGTCGGTTCCTCAGCGACGATTGGGACGGGAAGCATTTTCGTCGGAAAGATCCTGGCGCTGGCCAGCATCACACTGGATGGCGGAGTGCTTCGTGGGAAGGCTCTAGCCAGTACCGGCGCCGTCAGCATGGCGGACCAGGAGACGGTCGACGGGCCGCCCTGTAATACCGCGACGGCAACATTGGCACGTTAAGAGGTGAAAAGCTAAGACATCTTTACGCGCACCTATCCACTCGTGGCGCCCCTGCCCACATCCTCGGGCGCCTCGTAGGATTTCAGACTAAAGTTTACTCAGGAAATCTACGATCTCCGGCTGGCTCCACTCCACGGGTCCGATAAACTTGCGGCGCACAATGCCGCTACGATCGATGATGTAGGTTTCCGGCCACTTGAACGTCCCGTAAAGGTTGCTAGTCTTCTGATCCGGATCACGGACGGTCAGGAAGTCGACTTTATAATCCTTCAAAAACTTGTGATAAGCATCGCCGTCTACATCGATGCTGATGCCGACCACGGTCACCCCCTTATTCTTAAAGCGCTGCTGCAGTTGTACCAGCGAAGGCATTTCTTCAACGCAAGGCCCGCACCATGTTGCCCAGAAGTTCAGAACTACGACCTTGCCGCGAAAGTCGCTGAGTGTGACCTTGCGATCGGCATCCTGGACGGTGAAATCGGGCGCGACCGTGCCAATGCGCGGCGGCCGCGAACCGCGATAGCAACCGGTGAGCAAGACTGTCAGGATGGCGAGAAGAACGGAGACGTGTCGCACAAAGCTATAATACCTAATTCAGGCTATGAAGGCGGGAGATCCAGCTTCGGAGCGGCCCATGGTGTCGGTCATTGTGCCGGCGCGGAATGAAGAAGCTAGTCTGCGGACTTGCCTGGAATCGCTGATGGCGCAAACTGGCGTGACCTTCGAGGTCATTGTTGTGGATGACGGGTCGACGGACCGCACGTGCGAGATTGCGCGATCGTTTCCCAGGGTGCGAGTCGTTGACCCGGGACCGCTGCCGCAAGGTTGGAGTGGAAAGAACAATGCACTCGTGGCTGGCGCAAGCGAGGCGCGAGGAGAATGGCTGCTCTTTACGGACGCCGATACTGTGCATCACGCTGGATCGTTGGCCCGCAGCATTGCGGAAGCTCTGCGGCAAAGAGCCGCTTTACTCTCCTATTCTCCCGAACAGGAAGTTGACGGTTTGTGGGAGAAGGCCGTGATGCCGGTGATCTTCGCGGAACTGGCATCCACTTACCGTCCATCGGAGGTCAGCAATCCGGCCTCTGCCGCGGCGGCCGCGAATGGGCAATACATCTTAGTTTCGCGGGACGCGTACGACAGCAGTTGGTGGACATGCGGCGGTTGCCACCAGCTTGCTCGAGGACGTGGCGCTGGCCCGGGCAGTGAAGGCTTCGGGTCGCAGAGTATTTTTTCGCTACGGCGGAGATGCCGTGCGAACGCGCATGTATCGCAGCTTTGCGCAGCTACACGAAGGCTGGACCAAAAATCTGGTGCTGCTGTTTCATTCCCCGGTGCGGCTGGCTGTGCTGCGGCTGCTGGAGTTTGTTCTGATCTTAGGTAGTGGCATCGTTGCCATTGCGGTGGGACTCCATGGCAAATGGGTCCCGGCGCTGCGGCTGCGATTGTGGCCGTTGTTTTGTACGCTGTATTTTTCAGGCGAATCGGTAAAGCGCATTTTTCCTGGGATGCAAACTTGTTGGCGTTAGCCGGCCTGCCGCTATTTTCGTATTTGCTGCTGCGGTCAAGAAGTGCCTATAAGAGTGGGAACGTTTCATGGAAGGGACGACGCTACCTTGGCAGCAGCGATTCTACCGAAGTGCGGGCAAATCGCCTTCCCGGCAGTCGGCAAGACACCGGCGCTGCTTCGTACGTCGCGCTATCTCGAATTAAGGCCAGGTATGGTTTATTTAACGCGCAAAGCTGAATTCTCTGCTTCGCACTATTATCACAATCCGGAGTTCACCGCGGAAGAGAACCGGCGCATCTTCGGCAAATGCAACAATCCCAACGGACACGGGCACAACTACACGCTCGAAGTCACGGTGAAGGGCGAAGTCGATCCGCGGTCCGGCTTTGTCGTGGACCTCAAGCAGTTGAAGGAAACGATGAGCAGGGAAGTACTGGAGGCTCTCGACCACCGTTTCCTGAACAAAGAAGTGCCCGAGTTCTTCACCCGCATCCCGACCACTGAGAACCTGGCGATTGCGATCTGGCAGCGCCTGGCGCCGAAGTTGAAAGCTGCGCAGTTGCATCGGGTGCGGGTGTACGAGACGCCAGATCTGTTCGTTGATTTCTACGGAGAAGCATGAAGGCATACCTGACGCGGCGGTATATGTTTTCGGCTTCGCATCGGCTGCACAGCGATGCTCTGTCGGATGCCGAAAATGCCGCGACTTACGGCAAGTGCAACAATCCCCACGGACACGGCCACAACTACATGCTCGAAGTTACGGTCAGCGGCCCAGTCGCTGACAGTACGGGAATGGTGTGCAATCTGACCGACCTGGATGGGTTTGTGCATCGGGAAATACTGGAGCGCTTCGACCACCAGAATCTGAACATGCTGATGCAATTCAGGGAAAGTATTCCGACCACGGAAAACCTATGCATCGTCATTTACGATATTTTGCAGCGCGGCTTCCATTCTGCTCATCTGGAAAGGGTCCGGTTCGAAGAGACGATGATGAATTCGTTCGAATACTGGGGAAGTAATCGGGTGATTGTGTAATTTAGCAACAATTTCGAAATTGCACAATTACTCAATCCTCGAAATCAGGCAACCATGACACCTTCTGTTGAAACATCTACCTTGACCGGAGCCACGTTTGAAGATCTAGTGCGCGAGATGATCGTGCGTTTGGGCGAGGATCCGACTCGCGAAGGTCTGATGCGAACGCCCAACCGGGTGCATCGTGCTTACGAGTATTTGACCAAGGGCTATAAAGAAGATGCTGACGCCATGCTTAAGAAGGCGCTTTTCACCGTGACCTACGACGAAATGGTCATTGTCAAAGACGTAGAGATGTTCAGCCTGTGTGAACATCACATTCTGCCTTTTTATGGCAAGGTACATGTGGCGTATATTCCGAACGGGAAGGTAATCGGCTTGAGCAAGATTCCCCGGCTGATCGAAATTTTCTCGCGCCGCTTGCAGATACAGGAACGCCTCACGACGCAGATCGCGGAGACCATTCAGAAGGCCATCGAGCCACAGGGCGTAGGCGTGGTAATCGAGGCGCGGCACCTGTGCATGATGATGCGCGGAGTCGAGAAACAGCATTCCGCCGCGGTCACGTCGTCCATGTTGGGTTGTTTCCGCGACGAGCAGGAAACCAGGACGGAATTTCTGTCACTGATCCGCAACCGGGCCAATGGTATTTAGGCGTCTTCTAGTGGAGTTGCACTCCACCGGACAGCCGAGGGCGGCTGTCCCAACGCGATTCTAGTGGCCACAAGCAAGCTGCACTTCCGGGGAAAAGTTGCGCTGATTACGGGCGCGAATCGAGGCATCGGGTTAGCCATCGCCCGCGCGCTGGCCGATCGGGGATGCAATCTCGTTATCAGCGGCCGCGATCAGTCGGCCTTAAACAAAGCTGCAAGGGCGCTTTCGCGGCGCAAGGTCGGCGTGTTGCCGGTGAACTGCGATGTGCGCGATCCAGTTGCGGTGGAACAATTACTCTTGCATGTGAAGGCTCGGTTTCGCCGTCTCGATATTTTGATCAACAATGCCGGCGTGGCTCATTCGAATGCGAGCGTTGGGAAGTTGCCGGTGGCTTCATGGATGGACGTCCTCGATACTAACCTGACCGGCATGTTTCTGGTCACGCGGGCGGCATTGCCGCTGATGAAGCGCGGAGGCGTAATCGTAAACAATCTTTCGATTGCGGCGAAGCGTGTGTTTGCGGGTTCGGCGGCGTACAACGCTTCCAAGCACGGGGCGCTGGGGTTTACAGACACGCTGCGGGAGGAACTCCGCGGGCAGGGAATCCGTGTGATTGCGCTGCTTCCGGGTGCGACGGACACGGCGATCTGGAAGACATTGTGGCCGGAAGCGCCACGAAAGAAGATGATGTCGGCGAAAACCGTCGCCGAGGCCGTGGTGAACGCACTTCTGGTGCCGGATGAGAGCACGGTGGAAGAGTTGACAATCCTGCCGAGTGCCGGAACGCTGTAGCGCTGCGTCACGAGTTTAGAAGAACAGATCCGGCGAGACATGAAATCTTCGACTCGGTTTAGCAGGGGTAAAGAAACATGAGTCTCTATGAGTACATTATCCCGGATAGACTTGCCTTCCTTCGTGCTCTGCGTACAGCGGCTATCCTGATGTGGTTTTGGTTCATCGCCATAATCTTTATGTCTTGTTTACAGGCAGGGGCAATATCGACAATGCGTCAGCAATCATTCGGCAAGACAGAAGATGGACAGCAGGCAGATCTGTATACCCTGACCAACAAGAAGGGAATGCAGGTAGCGATCACCAACTTCGGCGGGACTGTCGTCTCTCTGAAAGTCCCCGACCGCAGCGGCAAAATCGAAGACGTCGTACTGGGCTACGATAAGCTAGACGACTACGCTGCCGGCAAAGCATACTTTGGCGCTACCGTCGGACGGTATGCCAACCGAATCGCACGCGCCAAATTCACGCTAGACGGCATCACCTACACACTGCCGAAGAATGACGGTGATAACCATCTGCATGGCGGTTTCAATAAGCGAGTATGGACGGCAAAAGATGTGTCCAGCGGCGCCGGAGAGGCCCTCGAACTAAACTACCTAAGCAAAGATGGGGAAGATGGTTTTCCGGGGAACTTGTCAGTTAAAGTCGTGTACAAGCTGACGGAAGACAACGAACTCAGAATCGATTACAGCGCAACCACGGACAAAGACACGGTGATCAACCTCACCAATCACTGCTACTTCAATTTGGCGGGCCAGGGCAACGGAGACATTTTGCGGCAGCGGTTGATGATCCGGTCAGACCGGTTCACAGCAGTGGATGCAAGCCTGATTCCTACCGGGGCACTGCAAAGTGTCAAAGGAACGCCGTTCGATTTCACGAAGGAAACCGCCATTGGCGCCCGCATCGAACAGGACGATCCGCAACTAAAGTTGGGCAAAGGCTACGATCACAACTTTGTGCTGAATGGCGGAGCGCAAGGGGCGTTGTCCCTGGCAGCGCGGGCGCGTGATCCTCAATCTGGACGCGGGCTCGAGGTGTGGACCACGGAACCGGGCCTGCAACTGTACACCGGGAACTTTCTGGACGGCATGCGAGGAAAGGAAGGCAAGGTTTATAAGCGCCATTATGCATTTTGCCTTGAGACGCAGCATTTTCCCGATTCGCCGAATCATCCCGATTTTCCTTCCACCGAACTGAAGCCGGGGCAGCGTTATCAGTCAACCACCGTGTACAAGTTTTCCGCCAAATAGGATCCCTGAGAGCTTCCCGCGCTTAAGATTGAGTATAGGAACTGGGTTCCGGCCCGACTGATTTCGGCCTAAGTCGGCAGAGATCAGTGCTAGGCTAACTCGAAGTGTGTCCATCCTTGACATTCACGCACGCCCCGCGCCGCAGGTTTGCAATCCTGGTTGCCGGGATTTTGCTCGGCGCGCTTCCTCTCCGCGCATTTGAACTTCCCACGTCAAAGCCGGAGCCCGCGGCATCAGGCTCCTGGTCGGTGCGCTGGCAACCGCCGAGATTGGTGAATGGATCGCCCATCGTATTCCACGTGACTACGCCCGAGCGACTGAAATCGCTTTCCGGCAAGTGGCTGACGCATGATTTGTTCTTTTCTTCAGTTAATTCAGGAGGGAAGGTCTGGTACGGAATCGCTGGCGCCAGTCTCGAAACGCGCCCGGGAAACTATTTGCTTAAGCTCACGGCAGTGACTACGAACGGAAAAGAACTCAACTTTGAAAGACAAGTGGCAGTCGCGAAAGGAAAATATCACAGCATCGTCGCCAACGTTCCCAAACAATATACGGAGCCGAGTCCTCAGCAACTTCAAACCGTCAATCAGGACAAGGCGCTTAAGGAACAAACGTTCTCGCGGGTGACTCCTGAACGCGAATGGGAAGGTGATTTTCGTCCTCCGGTCAAAGCGCAAATCTCCGATGTCTTTGGAACCTCACGTACCTTCAATGGCCGGGTGCAGAGCGTTCATCAGGGGCTCGACTATGCGGTTCCGGAAGGCACGCCGGTCGCAGCGCTGAATAACGGAACGGTTCGGCTAGCGCAGCCGTTGTTTTTCGAAGGCAATTGCGTGGTGCTGGACCATGGTCAGGGCTTGCTCACCCTGTACATGCATCTTTCAAAAATTGAGGTCAAAGAAGGGGATCACATTACACGTGGACAGAAAATCGGTTTGAGCGGTAGCACTGGACGGGCCACGGGCCCTCATCTGCACGTTGCCGTGCGCTGGCAGGGAGTTTATTTGAATCCGGCGACCCTGCTAAGTCTCCAGGTGCCGTGAACGTGCGCGGGGAGACTGCTGTGTTCCCGGGCGCAGGTTTGGCGAGGAGCGAAGTGCCTCTTTCAGATCCAGATTACGAATCAGGCGATACAGGTAATTTACCTGCAAGCCAAGCAACTCTGCAGCGTCGGTGTAGTTACCCTTGCTTTCCTGCAGCGCGTTGAGGATGAGTTGTTTTTTCACTTCTCGCACTTCACTGTGATAGGTCGCCTCCTTCATGTTCGGGGTTAATCCTTTTTCCAGGATGGACTCGGGCAAGTCGTCAACTTGAATCACCTCCGACATACTCAGCACCAGAGCGCGCTCGATGGCATTCTCCAATTCGCGCACGTTCCCTGGCCAGTCATAGTTCGCCAGGCACAGCGTGGCCTCTGGCGAAAGTCGCTTGGTCCTCATGTTGAATTTCTTGATGTATTTGGCGACAAAATAATCGGCCAGCATGGCTATATCTTCGCGACGCTCGCGCAGCGGAGGCATGACGAGAGAGAGAACATTCAAGCGATAAAACAGATCTTTGCGAAACGTCCCATTCTTCGCCGCGTCTCCCAAGTCCCGGTTGGTGGCCGCGACCAGGCGTATGTCTACAGAAATTGGACGCAAACCGCCGACGCGTTCGAACTCGCGTTCCTGCAACACCCGCAACAACTTCACTTGCAGAGCGGGAGCGAGTTCTCCGATTTCGTCCAGGAAGACGACCCCGCCGTTGGCCACTTCTAACCGACCCTTTTTCTGCGTCGTCGCTCCGGTAAAGGCACCCCTCTCGTGGCCGAATAACTCGCTTTCCAACAAGCCTTCCGGGATGGCAGCGCAGTTAATGGTCACGAAAGGCTTGGTCGATCGTGGACTGTTCCGATGGATGGCCCGGGCGGCCAATTCTTTTCCGGTTCCGCTCTCGCCTTGCAGCAGTACGTTTGATTCCGTCGGCGCCACCCGCGCCAGAAACTGGTAAACCTCTTTCATTCGAGGACCGTCGCCAATCAGATTGTGATCGAGGTTGATCTCTGCGGAAAGCCGAAGATTGTCCTGTTCTAGCCGCTGCAGTGTCCGCGCATTTTCTAGGGCGATAGCCGATGTGCCGGCAATCGCCGCGACCACTTGAAGGTGATCTTCGTCGAAGCGGCTGGTGGGGTTACAGGTGTCCAGATAAATACAGCCTGTGACTTTCTTAAACATCGTAAGCGGCACGCACAACAGCGAGCGCACCTGGCAATTCACCAGGCTTTCGACCTCCGCCAGATCGTTCGAGCCGGGAACGTCAGCCCCCAGAATCGCCAATCCTTCTTTCATAACTTGCCGTGCGATGGTGCGGCTGATGCGAACCGGCAGCACGGACTTGGCAATCCGATGGCGGGCGAACGCAGACTCGAAGTGCTCGCCCCCTTCGCCATCCAGTAATATGGCTCCTCGCTCGGCGGGCACGACTTCGAAAATCAGATTCAGAATTTGCTCACGCAGTTCGTCGAGGTCGTGAATGGAATGGACAATGCGGCTGATCTTGAGCAGCGCGTTCAGATTCCGCGCCACACGGGAACTCGCGGGAAGCTCCTTAAGAATTCGCTCGGGTTGCAGGTAGAGCACGTCCTGGGGACGAACCTGCGCGGTTGCCTGAGTCAAACTGTCTTCGTACTGAACTCGCCCTTCAATCGGTTCCTCTGCTTCGTCATGCAGCAACAACAGGAAGATGGAATCTCCGACCGAGACCTGGTCTCCATGGCGCAGTCGCGCCTCTTTGACGGCCACACCATTCACCGACGTGCCATTACGACTGTCGAGATCCCGTATCTTGTAACCGTCGTCGTCCCGGCTGAGCGCGCAATGCCGACGCGACAGGGAAGGGTCGTTGATGCACAGCAAATTGGATGGGTCGCGCCCAATGTGAATCTCTCCGCTGGGGAGCGCGAATGTGGAATCTTTCAGCGGCCCCGAGATCACTAGAAGCCTTGGGTTCACTTCAAACGCCTCACTACGGTGCAATCCTCTCTAACACACTTTTGGCTGGTTTCGCAAACCTATTTGAGGCTGTTCGACTATCCGAACAGATAGTTGAGTTAACCATTTGGATAGTGACTTCGTTGTGGAAAAAACACGGCCTCATTTTTTGGTGAACCTAAGGGAACAAAATCAGTCATCTCGGAGCGGGCCTCACAGGGCACGCCCGCTGCAACCGCGGTCCAATATTTGCATTTCCAAACTGCAAAACAACCAAGGGTGTCGTGAGCATTGCGGAATTTGATGGGAGTCCGCTGGGCAGACGGCACTCAGCAAAGGAGACATTATGCAAGTAGATCGGCGCACGTTCCTGGTACTCGGGGGCACTGGATTGGTTGCTCTTGGATCACAGAAAGCGGTGGCAGATCTCTCAGCGCTTCCGCGAAGCGCGACTTTTTCGCCGGCGCCGGCAAAAGCCGCCTTCGCTCGAGCTTTTAATTTGTGGATGGATGACGCGGTTCGGCACGAACAGCGGTGGTCCCATGAGACCGAGGATGTCGCTCTGTTTCGCCAGCAGTTGAGTCGGGGCATCAAGCCCTCACACGGCGCCGGGGCGACCGCGCATTTCCTGCACTATCTGGAATTGGATTCCGATCGCTCGATTGCGTGGGCGACGATCAAGACGGATACCCCGGCGGTTGCTCCGGCAGAAGCGGTTTTCGCTCGCGCCTTTAACCTGTGGATGTATGAGGCGGTACGCCATCCCGAACGCTGGTCGCGTGAAGCTGACGACGTTGCCAGGTTTCGAAAACAATCGGCACTGGGCATTGAACCACGGTACGGCGTCAGGGCGTCTGCGAATCTGCTGCAATTCCTCGAGCAAGCCCAGGTAGCAGCCTGAACGAGCGGTGACATCGGCTGATCGACAGGGCCACTATCCGAACGGATAGTTTGGCTATCCGTTCGGATACGTGTGCTTGCGGCAAGAGAGCAACAGGGCCTTGTTTCGTGGCGGGCTTGAGCGCCGTAAATCAGTAACTTGAGAGCACATTGCGAATCCAGGTCCGTAGCCGGAGCCGTGGTCCGCCACGTGCACTAGCTTTCCCAAGCCCTGACCTGGCGAAGCGATGGGGGAAGCGCTTTTGGCAGTCTTGCCAGGGTAAGGCTGATCGGGAGACTGAGAGACCCCCTCGTCAGCCTCCCGATTTTCTTTCTCTACCTTGCTTCATTTCGACTATGGACAAAATCTTTGTGGATGAGGCGCTCCAGGCATATCGGGAGAAGACGGGGGACATGCGTCCCTTTGAGGCGCTCCCGGTCGCGGTCACCAGTCAGATTCTGAGGGATGCGCAAAGGCTCAAGGGCTTCCGGAAGAGAGGGTTTTCTCAGCCCGCAACCGCCGATGGCTGTGCCGAAAGTTGAGCAACCGGTTGGTCGATTGGGACGCCATCGCGAAAGCTCACGCTTCTTCCCGAAATTGCCGGGACGCGCTCGCCTGGAACCAGGATGCCGACCAGGTTCAGCGGATCAGCCGCGGAGATCGTGATGACTTCGCCTGTGAGCGGCATTTTCCGCGTCGCGCGCAACGATTCGACCGCAACCGGCAAGGCAAATTGCTCGCCGAGGAATCCATCCACGAAGCGGCCGCCGCGAATCTCGCCGCGATCTTCCAGTCGGCGAAATGCCATTTGCAGTTCGCGCCACTTGGGCAGATTGCGTCTCGCGCGCCAGCACATCGCGAAACACGATTCCGTAACGCTTCAGCAGCATCCAGCAGGTGGCTTCGACCGCGCGATTGCGCTCGGCGGCCTGATCGGTATAAAGCAACGCCCAGCGTCCGGTACTGTGGCGCGGACGTGCGGCGCGCCCGCTGCCCTGTCCGGCGCGGCGTTTGGGATCGATCAGCGAGCGCAGATTGTCGAAGCCATCGGCGGTAACCACTCCGGCGGCAACCAGTTCCCACAGCGCGGTTTCGACTTCGGCCTTCAGCTTGTCCGTGCCGCGCACGATGTCGGCGAAGAACGACGCTCCGCGCTGGCGCAGGAATTCCAGCACCTGCCGCGCTCCATCGCTCAAACCGCGCGCTTCGGGCTGATTGGCGGCGGGATGGTGCGGACTCATCCAGTCGGCTTCTTCGCGAACAAAAAATGTGATGGGAGCCACGCTGGTCGGAATCACTCGCCGTTTGCCCGCCGCGGAATCTTCGAGCGTCGCCGGATGCGGCGAGAGACGTCCCCAACCCACGGCGCCGGTCAGGCAGAGTTGGTCGAGCCACTTGGGATCGTAGTTGGCGATGCGTCGCGCCAGGACTTGCCGCTCCCAGGCGTTGGCCGGAATTTCGAATCCCTGAAGCTGGCGCAACACTTCGAGCGATCGCTCGTTCCCCCTGAACCTGTGTGCCTGGCGCGACGTGCTGCCAGCGCAGCAGCCAGCGCATGAACTGCGCTGGCGGTGACGGGCTCGATCTGCTTGCGCAGGGTCGCGACGGTCAGGCGATGAATTCGCGCCAGCAGTCGCCGCTCGCACCATTCGACTGGAGTTCGTGTGGCGCGGACACTCCTGTCCGCATTCTGCGATCGGTGAACTTCCCGCGCAGAATAGCTCCGCTAGCCTCCATGCGAAGCAAAGCCTTTTCGATTTCGGAGGCCGGCAGTCCGAGCAGCGACCCCAATTGTTCTGCCGTCACTGGACCGAGATGTGTCATCCAGCCGGTGACGATCGCCAGCACTGCATCATCGCGAGAGGGAAGTGTGCTTTCGATTTCGACCACGGCGCTCGATCAAAACTCGCATCGGGGAAGAGCAAACGAAAATATCTGCGCCCGCTCGGCCGCGACCCAGTAGCGCCGTACCGTTGCTCAATCGCTGAGGCTGCTCGATGCTCCTGCAACAAGCCGTTGCGAAGTACCCAGCCCACTGCTGAATCGCCTGGGGACAGTCGCGCAGTGGCGACAGCCGAGTGCGCATCTCCCCCTCCAGGCACCGCAATCAGCGTATGCAGCACATCGTGCAATTCGTCGGCGTCGCGAACATCGGGCCAGGCCTCTTCGCGCACCTGCGCAATCGCCGCCGGATCAAGTTTGCCAACTTCCTCCAGCACCGATTCCGGCAGAATCCGCCGCATCTCGACCGCGCGCGCGCGTCGCTCTTCGAGCGGCGCATCGTCGAGATAGGCATACGGATTCGCATTCAGAATCTCGTGCGAAAACTGCGACGGCACCGGCGTGTCCACGGCCACGCAGCGGATGCGGCCGTCATCCATTCCGCGCAGCAGATTCTTCAAGCCCTTCGATGATCCATCGCCTCGGTGAGCACATCCTTCATCACTTCATTCACCAGAGGATGGTCGGGAATCTGGATGTCGCCGTCGATGTTTTCCTGGCAGGCGGCGACGTCGGGAAACACCGAAGCCAGCAGATCGTCGGAGCGCATGCGCTGAATCTGCGGCGGAACTTTCTTGCCGCCTTGAAAGCGCAGCAAGCGCGAGGGCGCGGTTCGCATCCCAGCGCCAGCGGGTGCCGAAGATTGGCGAAGCCAGCGCCGCCTGCTCCAGGATCGGCTGCACCGTCTCGGCACTCAGGAAATGAAAAACGTCGGCCAGCGGAAAACTGTGCTGCTCGGCGAGCGCGATGTTCAATCCGTTGTCGGTGGCCGCGGCCTGCAATTCGAAGTTGAAGCTGCGGCAGAAGCGCTTGCGCAACGCCAGTCCCCAGGCTTTGTTGATGCGTCCGCCGAACGGCGCGTGGATGACCAACTGCATGCCGCCGCCTTCATCGAAGAAGCGTTCGGCGATGATTGTCTGCTGCGTCGGTACCGCGCCCAGCACGGCACGTCCTTGCAGAATGTATTCGATCATTTGCTCGGCGCCGGAGTCGTCGAGCCCGCATTCTTGCTTTCAGCCACGCAACCGTCTCCGCCACTTCAGGCTGGTTCTGACGAAACCCCGACCGGTGAGACGTTCGGCAGCCGCTCGCTGATCTCTTGGCGCAGATCGGCAACCTGCAGAGAAAGTTCCTCGGTCCGCGCCGGAGCCTCGCCGCGCCAGAAGGGAACGCTGGGTGGCGCGCCGTGCGCGTCTTCCACCAGCACGCGTCCGGACTTGCCTTCGACGCGGCGAATTCGCCACGAAGTATTGCCCAGCAGCATGATGTCGCCGGCATTGCTCTCCACGGCGAAGTCTTCGTCGAGCGTGCCGACGACCATACCTTCGGGCTCGGCGACCACGGTAAACAGCGCAGTTTCGGGGATCGCGCCGCCGCTGGTGATCGCCGCCAGCCGGCTGCCACGCCGCGCCCGCAGTTTCCGATTGACGCGATCACGATGGAGGTAAGCGCCGTAGCGTCCGCGCCGCGACGGCAATGCCTTCGGAAAGCATTTCGAGAACCGCTTCATAGGTCTCGCGTGAAAGATTGCGATACGGATACGCGCGCGCACCAAAGCGAACAACTCATCTTCGTCCCATCCAGGATCGAGTGCCCCAGGATCGAGTGCCCCAGGATCGAGTGCCCCAGCATCGATCGGCGCGGGCTTCTCCGCCCGCCCCACACTTCCAGCCGCACAGATGGCCACGATCTGCTGCGCGAGAATATCGAGCGGCGAATCGGGAATCATGATGCGATCGAGATCGCCATGGCGGATGGCCCGGACCAGCGCTGCGCACTCCAGAAGTTCGTCGCGCGTGGTGGCGAAGAAGCGCCCTTTAGGAACTGCGCCGCGCCAGTGGCCAGAACGTCCGACGCGCTGCAGAGCCACGGCGATGGCTCGCGGAGAGCTGATCTGGACGACCAAATCGACGGTGCCGATATCGATTCCCAGTTCCAGCGAAGCGGTCGCGACCAGCACTTTAACTTCGCCATCTTTAAGTTTCTTTTCCGCCGCGAGTCGCAGTTTGCGCGAGAGACTGCCGTGATGCGCCGCAACGTTGTCCTCGCCCGAGCTTCTCAGCCAGGTGGTGCGAGATTCGTTCCGACAAGCCGCCGCGTATTGACGAAAACCAGCGTCGAACGATGTTGCTCGACAAGTTCAACAAGACGGTCGTAAATCTCGTCCCACATCTCATTGGTGGCGATGGGGCCAAGCTGGCTGGCGGGCACTTCGACGGCGAGATCGAGCTTGCGTTTGTGGCCGACGTTGACGATCACCGGATCAGGACGGCCATTGCCGGTAAGGAAGTGCGCGATTTGCTTCGATCGGCTTCTGCGTAGCCGAAAGGCCAATGCGTACCGGCGGCCGATGCGTCAGCGCTTCCAGTCGCTCCAGCGAGAGCGTCAGATGAGCGCCGCGTTTGTCGTCGGCGACGGCGTGAATTTCGTCGACGATCACGGTCTCAACATCGCGCAGAATCGCGCGGCTCTTCTCCGCGGTCAGCAGAATGTACAGCGACTCCGGCGTAGTGACCAGAATGTGTGGAGGCCGCTTCAGCATCGCCCGCCGCTCGTGCATCAGGGTGTCGCCGGTGCGGACGGCAGTGCGAATCTGCGGCATCAGCAGGCCGCGCTCGCCCGCCATCTGCAGAATTTCGCCAAGCGGGACTTCGAGATTCTTCTGGATGTCGTTGCCCAGCGCCTTCAGCGGCGAAACGTAGAGCACTTCGGTACGATCCTGCAGATCGCCCGCCAGCGCTTTGCGGACCAGTCGATCAATGCAGGCGAGAAAGGCAGCAAGGGTCTTGCCGGAACCGGTGGGCGCGGAAATCAGCGTCGTGTGCCCGGCGAGGATGTGCGGCCATCCCTGCTCCTGCGGTTCCGTGGGTGTGCCAAACCGCCGCACAAACCAGTCCCTGACCAGAGGATGCGCCCAAGCAAGAGGTGAGGCAGGCGAAGACATTGAGGATATTGTAGCCGGAGAGAGGATATTCGTAAAATGTTCGCCTATAATGTGTGTATGGGGAACTACAAGAATCGCACCAAGCAAACTCCATCGGAGCGGTTAGAGGAAAAACTCGATCCGGATAACAGAGCGCATGAGCTGAGAAGGATGGGTCAACTCATCAAGACTCTTCGCGGATGCTGCAGAGGCAAAGATTCATTGGTCGATGCTCTTCACCACGGTCGCCAGGAGAAAAGCTTTACCGAACGGAGGTTGGAATACTTGGAAAGCAAGCCGAGAAGCCGAAAACCATTATGACCTAGCCGCTTTCCGAGCAGCCCTGAATCAACGTTGGCCCCAATGCCTCATAGCATCAATGCTAAAATCCCGCGATGCCCAAAACGCAATCCGCCAAGCTTCGCGCCAGGAAAATCAAACTTCTTCTCTTTGATGTAGACGGCGTCCTTACCGACGGCAAGCTCTACATCTTCCCCGCGCCTGCCGGAATTCAGCAGTCCACAAAAGATCACGCCGCAAAACAATCAGAGGGCGGCGGATTTGGTCTGGTCAGCCAATCCATGATCGAAGCCAAGGGCTTTCATGCGCACGATGGCGCGGCCATTTCTTTGGCTCGCCTGGGGGGCATCAAGACGGGGCTGATCACTAAGCGGGTTTCAGAAACCGTCGCGCTGCGCGCTCGCGACCTGAGGCTCGAGTACGTTTACCAGGGCATTCAGGACAAGCTGGCCGTGTTCGAACAAATACTGGGACAGGACGGCATCGACGCCAGCGAGGCTGCCTATGTCGGCGACGACGTCATCGATCTTCCGGTAATGCGGAACTGTGGCTTCGCGGTTGCAGTGGCCAATGCTCGGGCTGAAGTGAAAGCGGAGGCCCACTACGTCACGCCTCACGCCGGCGGAGATGGTGCACTACGTGACGCAGCTGAGTACATCTTGAAAGCTCAAGGAAAATGGAAACGCGTGGTCAGTGAATACATCTGCGAGAGAAGTCCGAAACGCTCTTGAGGCTACCCCTCGCCGGACGAGCAGTAGCAGCTCAGAAAAAACCCACCGGTTGTCTGCTTGGGGCGTGCTCGGGTCGACAACCGATGGGCTACCGTTTCTCCTTACTCACCCTGTTGTTTTCAGGAGTCATTAGTAACTAGAAACCCGTCTGGGCAACAAAGTTTCGCCTCCGGACACAAAATTTTGTGGATTTCTTAAATCGATGCAATGGCGCGACTTATTCCGGAATTGCGGGCGGACGGGCGGCCATCAGCTCGGTAAAGCGGGTATCACTTCGCAACCCGGCAAACTCCGGGTCTGTGTATACGTCGTCAATCTTTTTATACCCTTCCTCCATGGCGCGCCGGAGGTGCTGCAGTGACCTGTCCCGGTCCCCTTGCTTGGCGCAGAGTTTGGCGATGATGTAGTCGTAACGCGCCCGGTCCTCAGGGGAAGGCAGTTGCGCGGAAATGCCATTGTGCGAAGTTCGTTCCAGGATCTCCGGATCGAGCTGCATCGCCTTGGCGTAGTCGCCCGTGGCTTTTTCAAATTCTTTCTTTCCGAAGTAAGCCGCGCCCTGGTTGCTGTAGAAGGACGCAGAGGCTGGCTGCAACCGGATTGCCTTCTCGTACTGCTTAATTGCTTTGCTGTACTTCTTGGCTTCGTAATCAATTACGCCAAGATTGTTGACGGCATCCGCATTCTCATGGTCGAGGTGGATGGCGTGCTCGAAGTCCTTGCCAGCCTCCCGGTAGCGCTGCAGCAGCAATTCCGCAATGCCGGCTTTGTTATAGAGGGCGGAACTCGGTTTCTTAGCCAGAGCGGCCCAATAATAATCCAGGGCGTCGAGGTAGTCCTTTTCGCCGCGAAGCTCATCCCCTCGTTTTTCCAGCTCGTTGGCGGTAGCGGTTGCCGATGGAGGCTCTGCTCGACGTAGCGGAGGCGGGCTAATCTGCACAAGTTCGGATGTCGAACCCTGATCTTGCCCGAAGGACAGCAAAGCAAAGACTAAAACGAATAAGCAGACAAGAGGCAGACGGTGCATGGCTCACCTCCAGAAAGTGAACTCAGGTGGACTCCCTATATATACCCACTGACACCCTCGAACTCAATAATGTTCCCTCACTGCGGCGCGCTGCCCGGCTGCGGCGGCGGATTTGCCGGAGGGTTAGACGATTTGTCGTCCTTAAAGATACCCGCGATTTTGCCAAAGAATCCCTTTTTCTTTTTCCCATCCGCATCGCTAGCGTTTGCGTCTTGAGTTGTTCCCCCGTTAGGGGAGCCGTTCTGACTGGCCGAAGGAGGCGGAAGCGCCTTTTCGCTGCCCAGACCGAGGATGCGCGAGAAAAATGCCTTTACGCCAGTCGGCTGATCGCAGGTTTGATTCGGCTCTGTCCCGGCAATGAAGGCCGCAGTATAGGTTTGCGGGCAGGCCGGAGTTGCCAGCAAGTTCGTCGTCTTGTCCAGTTGAACATCTACCACGCCCGCCGGCTGGGAGAATGGTTTCACATCCGAGTATTGCGGGAAGGGCAACCGCCTTCTTCATGAACTCCGCCCAGATGGGTGCGGCGGTTTGAGCTCCGCTCAGGTGGATGTCGCTGTAATCGTCGTAACCGACCCAGACAATGCATAGAAGATTGCTGGTGTAACCGGCAAACCAGCCATCATGCGAGCTTCCCGTCTTGCCGGCGGCGGGGGCAGTCGAAACCGCGCAGTGCGAACCGCGAAACGCAGTTCCAAAGTTCAGCACGCCTTCCATCATGTTGGTCATGACGGAGGCGACCCGCGGATCCAGCACCTGCTCGCTTGTCCGGTTTGAAGTCCATGACCACATCGCCAGCTCGCATTGCGCACCGAGTTGACCATGATCGGCGAGAGGCGCACGCCCGGCATTGGCGAAGACGGTGTAGGCGGCTGCCATGTCCAGGGGAGTCGCGTCGTAGGCGCCCAGCGCCATGGCCGGCGTGGGCTTTGACTGAAGTGATCCCCGCGGCTTTGGCCAAGTCCGCGACCTTGTCGTAGCCCACTTCCTCCGCCAGTTTTACCGTCGCATTGTTCAGCGACATCGCCAGCGCATATCGCGCGGTCACATCGCCGTGGTATTCCTCTTTGTAATTTCGCGGCTCGTAAATCTGATCGCCGTAGGCGAAAGCTGCTCGGCTGGTCGGTGACCATCGACGCGGGAGTGAACACCGGATTCGCTGCCATTCACCGCCGTGTTGATTGCCGCCGCATAGACGAAGGGTTTGAAAATCGATCCGGTGGGACGTTCGCGCCACCGCATGGTCCAGTTGGCTGAAACCGTAGTTACGCCCACCGACCAGAGCCAGAACCTCACCCGTGTGCGGATTCATAGCGACCAGCGCCACCTGTGCCTGCGGCCCGGGCAGAACCTTCGTTTCGTACTTGTTCTTGCCAATCTTTATTTTTTTCGTGCGCATCTTCGTCACCTGCTCGTCAACCAGTTTCATGCCTACGTCCACGGCTTGCGCCGCAACTCGCTGCAGGTCGGGATCAAGCGTCGTGTAGATGCGGTAGGACTGCTCGTTCAGTTCGCGTTCATTCAGCTTGTTGATTACAGCGTCGCGAACCAGATCGACAAAATACGGCGCATCGCTCGCTTCCACATTCGGAGGCGCGAGCTTCAGCGGAGTGGCTTTGGCTTTGTCCGCCTGATCTCTGGTGATGGCATGGGTCTCGACCATGCTGTCCAGCACCAGGTTACGCCGCTCGAGTCGCGCGTTCCGGATGGCGATAAGGGGATAGATAACTAGGGGCCTGGATGAGGCCTGCGATTAAAGCGGCCTCGGGCAAGTGTAATATCCTTCAAGTCTTTGTTGAAGTATGCCTGCGAAGCCTCGGCAAAGCCGCTGATGGTGAACGAACCGCGTTGTCCCAGATCCACCCGATTGGCGTAGAACTCGAAGATCTGCTGCTTGCTGAACTTCTGTTCCAGTTCCATCGCGATCAGCATTTCGATGATCTTGCGCTTGACCGTCTTCTCCGGCGTGAGGAAAAATGCGCGCGACAGTTGCATGGTGAGCGTGGAGCCGCCCTGTTCATGCCTCTGATGAGTAACGTCAACCCAGGCCGCTTCACCCAGGCGGATGAAATTCACTCCGCCGTGCTGGAAAAAGCGCCGGTCTTCGATGGCAAGCACGGCATCCACCAGCACTTTGGGAATGTCGTTGTATTTCACCAATTGTCGTTTGGAGCGCTGCTCCGCGTCAAACAGCGCGGTGATCATGCTGGGGTTCGAGTTCGTAGGCTTCCAGTTCGCCTGCCCGGCCCGTAATGCTTGACACATGCCCGTCCTGTACGCGAATGGTCGCTGGCTCGGGGCTATGATAGGACTGAACCCCGGGCTTGATTTCGATGCCGTTCTTCAGCAGTTCGATAACTTCCCATCGCCGATCGGCTGTCGTTTTCTACATAGCCGGCGCGTCGAAGCTGAGTTGCCATCTCATGCAGATCCACCTTCTCCCCTACTTTGATCGCCCGCGGTATGGCGTAGATTGTGGCGGAACTGCTGAATACCGCCCCTTTGAAGCGCTGATCGATAATCCGGTCGTATTTGATGTAGTAGTAAGGAAAACCAGCCGCAGACGGTAACCGAAAGAATGACGAATAGCGCGACGGCGATCCTGATCACAGGATCGCGGGAGACCAGTCGACTGCCCGTCCCGCTCCTTCTCGTCCTCGGGATCTTAACTTTAATGGCCACGGTGAATTGGCGGAATCCTTTGAGTCTCGGGCAGTACCGCTCCACTACTGAGTGAGATGACGCCGCCTGCGCGTGCGTTATCCCGAGAGACCGGGGTGGGCCACACAAGCACAGTCCAACCCACGCCTGCTCCGATGAATCGCGAACGAGCGAGATTTCCCCAGAGTCGACCCCTCCACCTATTCTAAATCACTCCCAATCCACAGCTATTGTCAGAAGGGACTCTTGTTCTTGGTGGAGGGGTCAAAGTGCAGGTCTACAGGATAGCCTGGCAGGTCCAAGTGCACCACGTAAGGCGCGCTCGATGATGAGCGATCCAGTGCCTTGTGTGCCGTGGCGCTGGACCTTGATCTGATCTCTGGTCAGCGGAATGTCCAGACCTTGCGCTTTCTTGAAGATAGCGTCGCGAATTGCGTCTTCCGGCTTGGTGCTGTAGGTGTTCCAGCGTGGCCTCCGTCTTGACGTCGTCCTCGAACTGGTAATTCGAATAATAAGGCGGGAACCAGTTGTATCGCCGAGATAGATTACCGCCACAATCACGAAGATTCCAAAAACGAGTTTGATGGTACCCATCGTGCGCTCCCTGCTTCGGCCGCGCGCTGAGATTCGACTAGCGCGCAGGCCGTAAGGCTTCTGAAATATTCCGTTATTGCGGCGATGCTAGCATCCTGCATTTCCCGTGTCGAGCGTTGAACGACCTCCACAGTACCTTCGGTAACCTTCTTTCCGACGGTGACACGAAAGGGTATGCCCACCAGGTCAGCGTCCTTGAACTTCACCCCTGGCCGTTCGTCCCGGTCGTCCAGTAACACGTCAAATCCGGCCGCTTCCAGGCGTGTCGGCGATGTCCTCGGCGCGTCGTTCGGATCTTGTCGTCCGTGACATTCGTCGGCACGACCACGATCTCGAAAGGGCGCGATCTGCGGCGGCAGCCAGAAGCCGTTCTCGTCGTTGTTCTGCTCGACGACGGCGGTCAGGATGCGCTCGATGCCGATGCCGTAGCAGCCCATGATGGGCATGACTTCCTTGCCGTTGCGGTCGAGCACGCGCGCGCCCATCGACTCGGAATACTTGTAGCCCAGCTTGAAGATGTGTCCGATCTCGACGGCGGTGTCGATGCGCAGCGGCGCGCCGCAATTCGGACAGGCTTCGCCCGCGGTCACGCTGCGCAGATCGGCATAGGCCGTCGGCTGGAAGTCGCGCCCGGCGTGACGTTCTTGAGGTGGTAGTCCTCTTTGTTCGCGCCGCGAGATCAGATTCTTGCGGCCCTTCAAGCGCTTTGTCGACGATGCAGGATCGGCTGGTCGACGTCCTTCGAATCTCTTGGCCCAATCGATGCCGATCGGTCCCAGAAATCCCGCCGGAGAATGAAACAGCGCCTGATTTCCTCCTCCTGCATGGGACGCGTTTCGCTTGCCCGCCGACCGCGGTTGAGAGCTTGGCCTCGTTCATCTGGTGATCGCCGCGCATCAGCAGAATCACCGGGCGCAGCTTCGTCTTTGCCGCGTCTTGGCGTCGGTTTCGTTCGCCATGAGCGCCAGCGTCTTGATCTTGTTCTTCGGAGAGACGCCCAGAAAGCGCGCAACATCTTCAATCGTCTTCTGCCCCGGTGTGTGGACTTCGAGCGGCTTGCCGTCGCCTTCGGGCTTCAGATCTTCGACCGGCTCCAGTTTCGAGGTGGCCTTCTCCAGGTTGGCCGCGTAGTTGCACTTCTCGCAGCTGACGATCGATCTTCGCCCGCCGGCGTGCGCACCATGAATTCGTGCGACTGCGATCCGCCCATGGCGCCCGAGTGCGCTTCGACCACCATGTACTTCAGTCCGCAGCGATCGAAGATGCGGCAATAGGCGTCGTAGTGCTTCTGTAGGAAACGTCGAGCCCGGCGGCATCGATGTCGAACGAGTACGAGTCCTTCATGATGAACTGGCGCACGCGCAGCAGTCCGGACTTGGGGCCGCGGCTCGTCGCGAAACTTGGTCTGAATCTGGTACCAGATCTGCGGCAGCTGCTTGTAGCTGCGCAGTTCCTTGCGCGCGATGTCGGTCATGACCTCTTCGTGGGTCATGCCGAGGCACAGGTCGGCGCCCTTGCGGTCCTTCAGGCGGAACATGTTGTCGCCCATCACCGCCCAGCGGCCGCTCGCTTCCCACAGCTCGCGCGGATGCAGCGCCGGCAGAAAGAATTCCTGCCCGATCTTGTCCATCTCCTCGCGCACGATGCTCATGATCTTGTTGAACGAGCGCTTGCCCATGAAAAGGATAGGAGTAAATCCCGGCGGCAAGCTGGCGGATGTAGCCGGCGCGCACCAGAAACTTGTGGCTGGCGACCTCGGCGTCGGCCGGCGCCTCGCGCAGCGTAGGAATAAAGAGTTCAGACCAACGATGCATAGTTAGGGAATCCTGAGTAGCAGGGAATTGGATATTGTAAACGATTACGTGCAAGGGACGAGGCAACGGCTTCCGGAACCAAACGATACCCACGTAGGGGCGGACGCCCTTGTCCGCCCGCCGTGCAAAGCTCGGCAATAGGCGACGCATTGTCCCTCCAGGAAGAGTAGCTATTCAAACATGTCAAAGCTACAATCTCTACCTGATGGTGAAAGGCCATTTTGATCAAATCCGCCAACTTCTAAAAGAAGTTGAAGAGCGCATGCCTTCTGGCTCCAGTTCAGATGGGGTCGCAGACTTTTCTGCAGCGGAACTACCGCTCATCATCCGGGAGATCGTGGATGACTTGCAACCATTGCTGAGCCCCTACGAAGTGGCGTTCTATTGGTATGCTTTCCGCCATTCGATTGCCAGGAACGGCAACCCACACGTTAGGTGTTTATTCCAGACGAGATCGAAGCTTGTCGCAAATACCGAGCGGAACGAGGTGCGACCGAGCCAAAGGCGGAAATTTCCGTCGGAGAAATAGATTTTTACAACGTGCGGGAGAACCGAATCAAGGTGTATGAGCGGGACGGCTATAAATGCCGCTACTGCGAGAAACAGCTGACCAGATTTACGGCCACTCTGGACCACGTCACGCCGGTGGCAGAGGGCGGCGACAACAGCTTTGAGAATTTGATAACGGCTTGCCTGGAATGCAATTCCCGAAAGCACAAGCGCCCTCTTGGCGACTTCCTTGCGGAACGGTAGGCTCACCGTTATGCTCTATACATGCAGCGGAAGAGATTGAAGATCAAGAAGAGTCACCCGGGCAACTCCCCGAATTCCGTTAATGTACAGTCTCTGATCGACTCAGATCCCCTGCTGCAACTGATGCGTTCCGGCAAAGACCTCTGGGCCGACGAGCACGCGGATGAGTACGTCCGTCGGATTCGCGAAGGTTGGGATGAAGCAGCCGAGCTTCGTGAGAACCGGGAGAAACCGCCACTACACCCTCCCGACGGGCCTCCGAAATAGTGCTTAGCTTGCCAACTGCTTCAAAATCTCTTTCCCCAACTTCTGCGTCTCGCCAAAAAACTTCTGATATTCGACGAACAGCCGGTTCATCTCCAGCGATTTATCCGCCGACAGCCGCTTGCGCAGAATCATGTCGCGCACGTGAACCGGGTTAGGCAGGGTCGCATCTTCCGTCAGTTCTTCCAGCGCCGTACTAGGGTCATAGTGATACATAGGATTGACTCATTCAGAGATTGATTCATTGACTCATTGAAATCAATTTCAAGCTACTCTGTTGTCCTTTGCTGTACGTAACGAGGCTGCGCAGATGGCCACCAGTTCGTTCGCTTCTTTCACCAAGAGTGCGAGCTTGGCTGCAGGGGCAAGCGCCGTGTCGCCAAGCAGTTCGAGCCAAAATACCGTCTCATCAGCTTCTTCCACGACGATGCTCATCTTGGAGATGAACTCGGCTTTTGATCGTGCCCGACAAACAGCGCGATAATTGGCGGCCACCGCAGTCCCCGAGCGCAGCAAACTGCTTGCCAATAACGTCCGCTTCTCGCGACCGCGGCAAAGATCGCGAAACCGCCACAATTCTGATGGCAAATTGCTTGGTCCGCAATTTCAAAACCTCGGCCTGATCCAACTTATTCATCCGGCCACAACTCAATAACCCAATCCTACGCTTCAAATGATTCAATGATTCAATGACTCAATGATTCAATCCCTACATCATCTCCGTTCCCCACAAATCATGCAGATGGACGATGCCTTCCAGTCTTCCATCCCCATCCACAACCGCCAATGACGTGATCTTCTTCTCTTCCATCAGAGCTAGCGCGGTCGCGGCGAACTCCCCTCCTGAGATTGTTTTCGGATTCTTCGTCATGCACTCGCCGGCGGTTAAATCAAGCACATCCTTGCCGCGGAGTTCGAGCAATCGCCGCAGATCGCCGTCGCTGATCACTCCCACCAGCTTTTCGCCTTCAACCACGGCAGTGACACCGAGCTTCTTCCGCGACATTTCATAAATCACATCCGGCATGGTAGTGCGCGGCGTCACGCGCGGCACCGCTTCCCCCGTATGCATCAACGATTCCACTCGCGCCAGGCGCTTGCCCAGCTTGCCTCCAGGATGCAGGTTGGCGAAATCTTCTTCTTTAAATCCGCGCTTCTCCGCCAACCCCATCGCCAACGCATCCCCAAGGGCGAGCATGCAAGTCGTAGAAGCCGTCGGCGCCAGCCCTAGGGAACAAGCCTCCTCAGCCACCGAGCAGTCCAGCGCGACTTCGGCCGCGCCTGCTAGGGTCGAAGGCCCGGCCCGTGTGGCGCGGGCACCATCGCCCACGCTTTCCGAATAAAGGTCGTCACAAGTCAGCGCGATCAGCGGAACCTGCAATCGTTTGAGCGTGGCCAGCAAGCGCAGAATCTCCTCCGTCTCGCCGCTGGCCGAGAGCGCCAGCACGGCATCGCCTCGCACCACCATTCCCAGATCTCCATGCACAGCTTCAACTGGATGCATAAACAGCGCAGGCGTTCCGGTCGAATTCAGGGTAGCGGCAATCTTGCGCGCGATGATGCCACTCTTGCCCATGCCCGTGACTACGACGCGCCCGTTGCATTTGTAAATCAATTCCACCGCGTGATTGAACGCCGCCGCCATCGGCCCGGCAATGCGATCGGCCAGGACGCGCAACGCCTCGGCCTCGATGCGCACCACGTTTTCGCCTACATGTTTCATGGGAGAAAGAGGATGTTAGCACGCCGCCGAGTGTACAGACGTTGCTGGCAGTGTCTCCAGCGGCAATGTCTCCGAGGCGGCAATCCTTGATGACCTCAGACGTAGCCGAGCTACGTTTCTACAGAGCCAGCAGAGCTGCGTTTCTACAGAGTCTAGAAGTGGTCATCCATCCGCTGTATCTGATCTGCTCTTCGTCCTAATCCCGCCAGGCTCTGAGCTTGAATGGCACGATCCCAGGGACCGGCTTCCCAATTATCTTTTTTCTTATCAGGGTGGATCCAGGGAGGAAGCGTGATAAACAAATTGCGCGCCATCGCGAGGGCGTATGGTTCGTACAGCGAGCACAGATGCGCCAGCTTCTCGTTAGACTTGGCGGTATCCTGAGCCCGCAGGCCGCGTTCTGCAAGCGCCTGACGAAGCTTGGTCAGTTGCTCGGGTTCAAGCCGGCCCGAATCGCGCAAATCATATCGCGCATTCACCAGTTGCGCCAGATCCACCATCGCATGCCGCGCCACCGCGAACGTCAGTTTGGCCTGTTCGTTCCGGATACCATCGATGCCTGCGATTACCAGAGCGCTGGCATCGAGCATCATGGTCAACGCGCCCAACCAGGATTGATTATTGTGCTGGGAACGAAAAAAGCTGAGCGGAGGATAAGAAATGTGACTCTCCAGCACTTCCGCCGCCCAGCGCTCCCAGTCACGGAATATGACGTCCAGCACATCCTGTTGCGGGCAATTTCCGAATCGCGCCAGCAACTCCGTGGCAGTTGGCGGCGATCCAGCGCGCGCGTCGAGCAAGGAGATTTCAATTTCGCGCCGGGAAAATGACGAATAAATTGTCGGCAGATATCCAATGACCGTTCCTAAAAAACCAAAGCCCATGCCCGCTTCGAGCACTGCCAACACACGGGCAAAGGTCGAGGTCGGGACAACATCCCCGTAACCGAGGGTGAAGAAGGTTGAACCGCTGAAGTAAATGGTGCGGCCGAAAGTCACCGGCTCATTGCTGAGCATGACATGTTCCCCGGCGCCGTATTGCAGCAACGCAAAGCCAAACACCAACCCGCATGCCCAAAGCGCCAGCAGGAAAAGCAAGGACAGCGGACCGAAGTAGCCGAGAAAATTCTCCCGGCGTCCGGCCGACTTGATCAGACTTGTGATCTTCCGCCACGGCTTCCAGGTGTTGCGGTAGAACCAGACCGTAATACGAAATTGTCTGCGCACCCGCCGTGGCAGGACGACGGTTTCAAACGCATCCAAAAGGACGGCGAGGATAACAAGAATTCCGGCAATGGTGGCGAAGATCAGCATGCGAAAGTGGTGATGGCGGAAATGGTAGCAGATTTCGAGAATTCCACCTTCCGCGTTCGTGCGATTATGTAGGCTACGCAGGAGATTCATGATGACCGTTTCATCCACCGGGCAAACATGCGGCCGGCGGTCCAGTCACGAACCAGCATTCCGTCCCCGAGCCTGCCTTCGCCGAACGTGCCCGTACGCTGTTGTACCTCGGCCGCATCGGCAGCCTTTCGACATTGTCGAGAAAACAGCCCGGCTTTCCGTTTGGATCGGTAATGCCCTACGGCCTGGATGATCGCGGCCGCCCCATCTTCCTCATCAGCACCATGGCCATGCATACCCAAAACCTGCAGGCCGACCCTCGTGCCAGCCTGCTCGTGACCCAGGCCGATGCCAGCGGCGATCCGCTCGGCGCATCCCGGGTCACATTGGTGGGGAATGTACTGCCGCTCCCACCGGCGGAGGTGCCCGCTGCCAGAAGCTCTCTACTTGCAACGTTACGAAAACAGCAAGTATTGGGTGGATTTCGAAGATTTTTCTTTCTACCGAATGGACGTCGTTGATATTTACTACGTCGGCGGCTTCGGCGTGATGGGCTGGGTTGCCGCGTCGGAATATGAACGCGCGCAACCCGATCCGCTCGCAGACTCAACCGCCGAAATCATCCAGCACATGAATGCCGACCATACGGACGCACTGATCCTCATTGCCCGAGCATTCGCCGGCATCGACTCACAAGAGGCTGCCATGACATCTGTCGACCGCCTCGGTTTTCACCTGCGTCTGAAAACTCAGGAAGGAATGCGCGGCGCTCGCATCGCTTTCTTACGGGAAGCGCGCAATCCGAAAGAGGCTAGAGACGTCCTGATAGAGATGGTGCAGCAGGCACGTCAGCGTTGAGCTTTACGGGTTGCTTACGGAGTGGACCGCGCGGTCTGCAGCGCCCCATGAACCGCCAGCAACTCCTTGAGCAGTCCGCGCAGTTGCGTAGATTCCAGCGCATTTGCGCCGTCCGATTTTGCTTCTTTCGGATTATCGTGGACTTCGAGAAATATGCCATCCACGCCCGCGCCCACGGCCGCGCGCGCCAGCACCGGGATAAACTCCGGTTGGCCGCCGCTGGACGTCGCGCCATCATCGTCGCCGTGAGAGGCAGACGGCAATTGGACGGAATGGGTCGCGTCAAAAACCACGGGCGCAAACTTCCGCATGATGGCGAGCGAGCGCATGTCCACAACCAGATTGTTGTAGCCAAAGCTCGATCCACGCTCGGTGAGAAATATCCGATCATTGCCCGCAGCACGGCATTTTTCCACGGCGTGTTTCATGTCCCACGGCGAAACGAACTGGCCCTTCTTGATGTTCACTGCCCGTTCGCTCATGGCCACGGCGATGATGAGGTCGGTCTGGCGGCAGAGGAAAGCCGGGATCTGCAGCACGTCCGCGACTTCAGCCACCTTGCCCACATCGTGCGCATCGTGCACGTCGGTGAGCACTGGCACATGAACTTCATCTTTTACCTTTTTCAGAATGCGCAGGCCTTCGGTAAGCCCCGGCCCGCGAAAACTGCGCATCGAAGTGCGGTTGGCCTTATCGTAAGAAGCCTTAAAAATAAACGGAATATTCAGTGCCCGGGTGACGCCCTTGATCACCTCGGCCATGAACAACGCGTGCTTCTCGCTCTCAATAACGCACGGCCCGGCAATGAGAAACAGATTGCCCGAGCCAATGCGCACCCCCTCGACTTGGAAAGAAATACTCATAGGCTCGTTAGCAGCGGGTGATCAAGAGGGTTTCCCTTTGTGAACCTTCGTGTCCTTAGTGGTTAATGCCCTTTCTTACCGTCTGCCCACTTTCTCAGGCCGGTGGAACATCTCTACTTCGGCCGCAGCTTTTTCCGCTCGCCGCTTCAACCCATGCTCGTACGCGGCCCCGACGAACGTCTTAAATAAAGGATGTGGCTCCAGCGGCTTCGACTTGAACTCCGGATGAAACTGGCATCCGATGAAATGCGGATGGTCCGGAAGTTCAACCATCTCGACATAGGTTCCATCCGGCGTGGAACCGGAAATCCGCAGCCCGCCCGCCGTCAGAGTCTCTTCATACTCGCGGTTGAATTCGTAACGATGCCGGTGGCGTTCGCTGATCTCAAGCTGGCCGTAGATTCTGTGCGCCAACGTCCCCGGCTCAATCTTGCACGTCCACGCCCCCAGCCGCATGGTTCCCCCCAGTTCTTCCACTCCTCGCAACTCGCGCAACTTGTAAATCACCCGATGCGGCGTCGCCGGATCGAATTCGCTGGAATTCGCATCGGCCAACCCGCAAACATTTCGCGCGAACTCAATGCAAGCCGTCTGCATCCCCAAACAGATTCCGAAGTACGGAACCTTCTTCTCCCGCGCATACCGAATCGCAATCAGCATGCCTTCAATGCCGCGTTTGCCAAAGCCCCCGGGCACCAGAATCCCGTCGTAATCCGCAAGCTGCTCATCGTTGTTCCCCGGTTCCAGCCCCTCCGCCTCAATCCAGTTCAAGTTGAGCTTTAAGTTGTGCGCTAAAGCCCCATGCACCAACGCCTCCTTCAGCGACTTGTACGAATCCTCGTACTCGACGTACTTGCCTACGATGCCGATTGTGACTTCCGCTTTTGGGTTATAGACGCGGTGGACCAGCTCTTCCCAACTCTTCAGATCGCGCTCTTTGGCATCGATGTGCAAATAGCGCAACACCAGCGTGTCTACGCCTTCGTGGGAAAACACTACCGGGACTTCGTAGATCGACGCGACATCTTTCGCCGTGATGACCGCTTCTTCTTCGACGTTGCAGAAGAGGGCGATCTTCGATTTGATTTCCTTCGAAAGGAAGCGGTCGGTGCGGCAGAGTAGGATGTCGGGTTGAATTCCGATGCTTAACAGCTCTTTTACCGAGTGCTGCGTGGGCTTTGTTTTCAGCTCCTGGGCGGCCGCTATGAAGGGCACCAGGGTTACGTGCATAAACAATGTCCGCTCGCGGCCCAGTTCCTGGCGCATCTGGCGGATGGCTTCCATGAACGGGAGCGACTCGATGTCGCCGACTGTGCCGCCGATTTCGACGATGGCGATATCCACATCCTGCGCGACCTTCTTCATGGCCGCCTTGATTTCGTTGGTCACGTGCGGAATTACCTGCACGGTTTTGCCGAGATAATCGCCGCGCCGCTCCTTGGCAATGATCTGCTCGTAAATGCGGCCGGTGGTCCAATTGTTATCGCGAGAAAGTTTGGCGTGGGTAAAGCGTTCGTAGTGGCCGAGGTCGAGATCGGTCTCGGCGCCGTCGTCGGTAACGAAAACCTCGCCGTGCTGGAAGGGCGACATGGTGCCCGGGTCCACGTTGAGGTAAGGATCGAACTTCATCAGGTTGACTTTCAGCCCACGGCTCTCCAGCAGGCAGCCAATGGAGGCCGCCGCCAGCCCTTTCCCGAGCGAAGACACAACTCCGCCGGTCACAAAGATGTACTTTGCCGACATCGCTTCCTCACCTTAAATTGTGTTTGAAATTTTGTGCAGGATGGGTGCACGAGTAATTATGCCAGAAATGCGGGAGCGTGGCTAGGTGGTTTTCTTGAAATCTACTCTTCTACTCTTCAGGGTGCCCCGTTCAAGCTTCGCTTGGGCGGGGCTTTGGCGAACGTGAGCCGTCGGCACGATTCCCAGTCGTTCCCGCCGCCGCGCCGTCCATTGTGATTCGATCTTGACAGCTCCCTCCGCGCCGGTGAGATAGTGACGAAAGCTGCTCCACTGCCAATCCTCGGGCCGTTCCACCAATCCGCGAACGACTGGGTTGCGATGGATGTATCTCAGCTTCTCCACGAATTTAGTCTCGCTCCACACGTTGAAGTCGTAGTAACGCGCTTGCCAGAACGAATCCGCGGCTCGCAAGGCAAGGGTTCGCGCCACCGACTGCTTCAGCGACTGCAGCATCTGTGACAGGCAGCCTCGCTCCGGTTCGTTGACCAGCAGATGTACGTGCTCGGGCATCACGACGTAACCGTACACGCACAACCCGTAAGACTGGCGCACTCGTTCCAGTGACGATTCGAAACATGCGCGCGAGTGCGGCGTCGCGAAGTTTGGACGGCGTCGATAGCAACTGAAGGTCAGGAAATGCAACTGCCCGGATTCCTGAAAGTGTTTGAGTCCCCACGGCATAGGACAAGCTTAGTTGCCGATGACGAAAGGTTCTGTGACAACTGAACATCCCCGCCCAAGCGAAGCTTGAGCGGGGCACCCTGAAGAGCATGATTGGAAGTTTAGGTTGGGCCAGCCCCCTGCGAAAACACAAGGTCCCTCCACTCCGCTTCGCTTCGGTCGGGATGACAGAGTATTGCTTCGCTTCGGTCGGGATGACAGAGTTATTGCCGTGAAGCATCGCGCGGGCCGACTGGGAACGAAGGTGAAGCAGCGTTTGCTCGGAGTCGCTGCGGTCAACCTCTCCCGCCCCTTGCAAAAACCGCAAGGAGCGGGGCACCCGGTCGCCCAAGCGCGTTGTCGGGCACGGGCAAAATTGCGGCTTATCAGAGCCAAGCGGAGGAAACGTCTCGGACGGAATCGGTACGTCCCAAAGCAAGCGTGAAAGCAATTTCCCGTAGGTCATCCTCCCCGAAAAGAGGGTTCTCCCAGGGAGACTCCCTCGGGGCACCGGGAGGTCGGTAGAAAGAGGACTCCTTGTTCTCGTGTCCCCTTGGTCAATGAGTGATATCGCGAGGTCACAACAGTTGACCTTGGACGCCAGATAACGGATAATCGCGTCCTCTTCAAGGAGGTCGTCATGAAACGGCCACGCAAGCCCGCTAGCCTCTCCCAGTCACTCAATCGTCACCTCAGCGTGTACGCACTCGCGGCAGGAGCGGCCGAAGTCGGCGTGTTGGCACTCGGGCAACCCGCGGAGGCGAAGATCGTATATACACCAACGCACGTTAAGTTCGGACCAAACGCCACAATCCAGATCGACATCAACCACGACGGTATCGTCGATTACCAACTGAGGGCCTATGACAGTACTCAATCTGAAAGGGCAGGTTTGTTCCTGGAACCTGCGCCTAAGAATGACGTTTACGGATTTGCAAATCGGATGGCATATGCGTCGGCGCTTACCCACGGCGTTTCTGTCGGACCGACCGGCCAATTCATCCGTAAGAATTTCGTATTAATGGCATTTGGGGTCGAGAGTGGGACCCATTCCAATAGCGCCTTCATAGGCCATTGGGCTGGTGAGCCAGGTGACCGGACCGTAAAAAATCACTATCTCGGCTTCCGATTCAGAATTAAGGGACAAATCCACTATGGCTGGGCCCGGCTCACCGTTACCTCCGCCCTTTATCCAACCGGAATAATCTCGACTTTAACCGGCTACGCCTACGAGACCATCCCCGGGAAGTCGATCAAGGCTGGTCAGACCTTCGACATTTTGCCACCCACTCCAGACTCCGTTAGCCCGGATGATCCCGGTCCCGGTGCTTCCCTGACCAACCCCATTCCCGACAATTCGCAACCTGCATCGCTCGGCCTGCTTGCGTTGGGAGCGCCCGGACTCGCCATTTGGCGAAGAGAAGAATCCGTGGACGCTAAACCGTAGGGCGGTTGGAGCAGTCGTGCCGCACCGTTTATCCCTGCACCTGCCAACCATCCAGCGGTGTCCTAAACATTGTTGGCGATCACGGTAGGGACAACCATCACTGGTTGCCCCCCGTACAGACCCGGACGGGCGCTTATTAGCGCATCCGGTTCTTATCGCAGATAGGCGGCGGCAGGTTTTCGCGTCGCTGCGAAAACACAAGGTCCCTCCACTCCGCTTCGCTTCGGTCGGGATGACAGAGTCAGGGCTTCGCTTCGGTCGGGATGGCAGAAGTATGGCGGGAAGGACGGGGTGGCCCGGTCAACGTCCCCACCCTAAATTTCGCAAAGAGCGCGAAATTTAGAATGGGGCACCCGGTTTTCAATGATTGACTGGCGGGGGGCATGACCTAGCCGTCTAATGTGCTCTTCAGGGTGCCCCGTGCAAGCTTTGCTTGGGCGGGGCTTTGGCAAACGTGAGCCGTCGGCACGATCCCCAGTCGCTCCCGGCGCCGCGCCGTCCATTGTGATTCGATCTTGACAGTCCCGTCCGCACCGGTGAGATAGTGACGGAAGCTGCTCCACTGCCAATCCTCGGGCCGTTCCACCAATCCGCGAACGACTGGGTTGCGATGGATGTATCTCAACTTCTCCACAAACTTACGTTCGCTCCACACGTTGAAGTCGTAGTAACGCGCTTGCCAAAACGAATCCGCTGCTCGCAAGGCGAGGGTTCGCGCCACTGACTGCTTCAGCGACTGCAGCAGCTGTGACAGGCAGCCTCGCTCGGGTTCATTGACCAGCAGATGTACGTGCTCAGGCATCACGACGTATCCGTACACGCACAGACCGTAGGACTGGCGCACGCGTTCGAGTGACGATTCGAAGCATCCGCGCGAGTGCGGAGTCGCGAAGTTTGGACGGCGTCGATAGCAACTGAAGGTCAGGAAATGCAGCTGTCCGGATTCCTGAAAGTGTTTGAGTCCCCACGGCATAGGACAAGCTTAGTTGCCGATGACGTAAAGGCTGTCTGTGACAACTGAACATCCCCGCCCAAGCGAAGCTTGAGCGGGGCACCCTGAAGAGTAGTTTGGAGGCTTAGGTTGGGCCAGCCCCCGCGGGAAGGCATCGCGCAGGCCGAGCGCTGAACTCCCCAATTCTCGCGCACAGAACGCGCGAGAAATGGGGCACCCGGCTCGTCATCGCGCCGCCGTGCGAAAACGCAAGGTCCCTCCACTCCGCTTCGCTCCGGTCGGGATGACAGAAGTATTGCTTCGCTCCGGTCGGGATGACAGAAGTATTGCTTCGCTTTGGTCGGGATGACAGAGTCATGGCGGTGAATCATCGCGCGGGCCGACTGGGAACGAAGGTAAAGCAGCTGCCTGGCGAATTCACCTCGTCCGCTAGAGTTCATCCGGGTCGCCCGGAGCGCCGGCACCCGGCAGCTTTTCTTAAAATCTTGTCAAGACCCTGGAACAGCCCAAATCCCCGCAACCCGATGAAATGATTCCAAATATAAATATCGGAAACGTGGCTCATTTACCCCCTCAAAAATGCTAGGCTGTATATAGGATCAAAAACAAAGGCGTGGCCCAGGGGCTGCGCCTTTTTTATTGTGCGAGACATATTCGGCGAGACATGTTTAACGACACGGGGGAGAGCGTGAAAACTTCCGGCATGGATATCCGCGACCACAAAAAGCGAGGGCAATGGGCCGAGCTTCGGTTCATGGCCAAAGCCACCGAATTTGGCTATCAACTGGCCAAGCCCGTAGGCGACGCCACCCAATACGACGTGGTGGTTGATCTGGGCGGACGCTTCATTAGCGTGCAGGTGAAATCCACTTTATTTCAGGCGAGCAACCTGAAGCCCGGCAACTTCGTGGCCAGCCTGGTTCACCCCAGCGGCCCCAACCACCGCTACCAGCAAACCGACTTCGACTACCTCGCGGTTTACTGTATTCCTAAAGATATCTGGTACATCATCCCGTGGGCTGTGGCCTGCTGCAAACAGTCCATCTGCGTGTGCCCGGGCGACAAACCAAATCAGTGGGAGCAGTACCGAGAAGCCTGGTACCTGCTGCACGACCGTGCCCCAGCGCCGCTGCTGCGGAAGCGGGGACGGGTCGACCTCTATGGCATCATCGAAGAATACGAGCCCTCACCCAGAGTGAGAAGGCAAAAATCATGCGATCACCGTGGCTCCGGAAAATAAAACCCCGCCCAAGCGAAGCTTGAGCGGGGCACCCTGAAGAGTGGTTTAGACGCTGAAGTGTGGTCAGCCTCTCATGGCTGGCTCGCCTTAAACACATGATTGGCCATCTTGAGGGTCACGTAGGCTGAAGCCTTCGATGCCAGTCCCAAGACAAATGGGTCGTTGTTCGAAAGATTGTCACACCAACGGTTAGGATAGTCGACGCATCCGCCATCGTTACCGGGAACGGTGCCCTCGTAGTTTCCGAGGAACCCACCCCAGATCGTGACTTCCGGTTGTGCCTTGCAGCAATCCTGCCGGGTCAGAATGCCGCTGTCCGGGATGCCGATCAGGGCGAACGAGTTCGAGTCTGTTCCGTCATTCCCAAAGGAGGCGGACTGCGACACAATACCGGCGGAGTTGAAAAACTCCTCGAAAAACTTGTTGCCGATTTTTGACTGGGGGACCACATTCGAGGGGAACTGTCCAACGTTCGATGCATTGGCGGGATCGGCAATCCAAATATCGAAGTTGGGGGTGGCGGTGACGTCCATATCAATGTCGAAGGCGATTCGCTTGCGCTGCGCGCTGGTCAGGTGCGTAGTGTAATAGGCGGAGCCGAGCAACCCGATTTCCTCGCCACCGAACCAGATGTAGCGGAGTTGATTGTGGGTCTGAGTTTTCGCCATGTTCAAGGCGATCTCAAGAATGGTGGTCGATCCGGACGCGTTATCCAGCATGCCCGCGCCGAAGATGGAGTCCAGATGCGCATCCACGACGACGACGTGGCTGGTATCGCCGTAGGGCGAATCGGCGATCAGGTTGTAGTCCACACCGGACGTGGGGCGCATGCGAATGTCGAGATGCACGGTCGGCGGGGTCTGGGTGTTGTATCGGCGAAGCAACTCGGCGCCCACCGCGTAAGAAACACTCACTACTGGAATCGTCGCCGGACGCGTGAGCCGAACTGGGAACGGACTAGCGTTGCCAGAGGCATAGAGAACGACTGCAGCGACCCCCGCCTTTTCAGCGTTCGCCACCTGCGCGTTGTAGCCGCATCTCCCGCGCTCCAGCAGAGCAATATTTCCCGGCACGAATCCAGCGAAATCAGCGGGGGAACAGCCCTTGCCTGAGCCACCGGCCGGTGTTATCGAGGCTGTGAGTGTGCCACCAGCGGAGCGCTGAGCGACCAGCCAGTCACGGGTGAAAGCATAACTCCGGTCCGGCGTGCCGAGCTGCGGCACTCCGGTGACCTCGGAAGCGTTGTATTGATACTGTTGAATGGTCACGTGGTAGCCGGCTTGCCGCATCAGCCCGGCCACATAATCCACCGACGCTTTGTAACCAGGTGTGCCGGTATCGCGGTAGCCGTGGCCATTTACCTTGTTTTCGTTGGCGATCTTCTGAAAGTGGGCAAGATGACTCCAGAGCGATGACGGTTGAATGCACTCCAGAAGTTTTTCCGGGGTGTCATTCACTCTTGCCTGACAAGCCGGTGCGGAGGGCGCGGCTTCAGTCGCGCTGGAGCTAGATGGTTCTTGCGCGCTGGCGATCAATCTCGGATGCGATTGGGCGAAAAGAGTCGGTCGCAGAACACATACGGCTACGGTCATGCAAGCGATCCACCAACCAATGCATTTCAGCTTGGGGGATAGTAACTCGAACATGGGAGCACCTCTTTCTAGCCTTGCAAGCTTACACCACCAAAGGATAGCCCGATCGTTTTGAAAGCTGGGTGCGGATGCACGCTTAAGCTTCACTTGGGCGGGGCGTTTAGTTTTCGCGGAACCGTTGTTACGCGTAGGCAAGCGGTCGCTCTCCGTGGCTTCTCCAAAAGTACGCGAGGATGATCACACTGGCGACGGCTGCGTACGCACACCACAGGGAAGTGAACGCGTAGCGCTTGAACTCCATGACTGCCAGCAGGATTGCCAGGTTGGACGCGCCGAAGATCACCATCATCCGGATCTTCGAGAAAAACAGCGAGCCACAGGTCGCAATCACATAGAGGACCGCGACCGCGGTATTGTTGGTGGCCTGGTTGATGTACACGATACTGTTGCCCAGGACATAAAGCCGCAATGGGAATGCCGTGAGCGCCCACAAAATATAGAGCGTGGTTCCCCCGCCGAGCACGAGGAAGGGCAGCATCCTTTCGCGGCTGTTCCGATCAGCCTCGAACAAGAACACGCTCAGCGGCAATAAAAATGGGAGAAGGCCCTGGGCATAAAGCATAAACGCCGCCCCCATGTCGTGGGCTACGGTGGGCGAGAGGATCCCATCCAAGCCCAGCCAGACGAAGCCCTCGATGAGTTGATGGACCGCGAAGAGCAGAGGCAGGGTTGCGAAAAGCAGTTCACGCCTGTGCTTCACCCTGGTCAAGGTGACGACGCCGACGGCGCCTAGAACTCCGCTGCCCACAAAGTTCGCTGTGGCGGAAAAACACATGGCACGTTTTCTCCGTTGCGAGGATACATCGATCGTCCAAGAAGGCAAAATATTTCTCCAGAGGATGATCGGGCATGGCAAACGCGTCGGCTTGGTTTATCGCTCGGGACCGTGCTTGTCTGGCTATGGGGATTGCGCTTGGGATGCCCATTTACACCGCAGATCGATCGTGGAGGCATTCGCACACATCACATCCGCTAGCCTCCCTTAACGCGCCATACCGCGTCATCATATTCAAAGTCAAGAAAGCAGGCATCAGATTTCACCTCGGAGGGCCGGCACCCCAAGGTCGCGAGCGTTAGTTCCCGAGGCCTAGCGTAATTTCAAAGACGATGCCATAGCCGCCGACGCCACCGTCATGCGTTGTGCCGAAAAGATTGCCGGAAGAGTCAATTGCCAGATTGGCTACGGGAACAATCCCGTCAGTGCTTTTCACCCCGAAGAGATACAATACGTTTTCGTTCCATCCTCCGCCCCGGCTGGGCGTTAGTTCAAATGCCGTACCGCAGCCGACTTCGCATTGCTGGCTCCCACCGGATGCTGTCGTGCCGTACAACCGGCCGGTCGCACCGAAGGTCAGGCCAGCTTCGGGGCCAGAACCATTGGGGCAGAACTGTAAGGCGGAGGCGCAGAAGCTGTACAGGACCTTCTCGGTCCAGCCGCCTCCTGCTTTTGGAGCCAACTTGAACACCGTACCGCCGCCGTTCGCTCCGCCGGAAAGCGTCGTACCGTAAAAAGCGCCCTTCTTCAGGATCAGGCCAGCAAACGGTTGCGACCCGTCGTTTCCATTGAAACTATGCAGCACTGTTTCCGTCCAGCCGCCGGTTCCGTTGGCCTTTAACTTGAAGACGGTGCCATCGTTGAAAGCCCCGCCGCCGAGAGTCGTGCCATAAAGGTTGCCGGAGCCGTCGAAAACCAGGCTACCCAGAGATCCATACCCTCCCTCGAAGTCGTGCAGCACTTCCGCCGTCCACCCTCCGTTCGCATTGTGCACCAACTCGAACACCGTACCGTATCCGTGAGTCCCACCCACGGATGTCGAACCGTATAGGTTGCCGAAAGCATCAAAGATCAATGCGGCCTCGGCGTAGCGCCCGTCTTTGCCATTGAAAGAATGCAGTACTTTTTCCGCCCATGTCCCGCTGGTTTTGGGGGTGAGCTCGAACACCGTACCGCAGCCGCCTTTGCAGGATCCACTGCCGCCGAACGCCGTCGTACCATAGAGATTGCCAGAACCATCAAGGACCAGACTTGCGTAGGGATAATGTCCGTCAGCGCTGTTGCTGAAAAAATGCAGCACCTTGTGCGTCCAGCGTCCCCCCGCTGCAGGAGTCAACTCGAACACCGTACCGCAACCGCCTGTGCAGTTTTCGTTGCCGCCGTACGGTGTCATGCCGTACAGGTTGCCGGCGGCATCGAATATCACGCCGCTGGCAGGAAGGCCACCATCAGTGTTGTTGAAGCTATACAGTGCCTGCTCCGTGGTTGCCCAACTGCTCGAGACGAGCAGGGTCACAGCCAGAATCGCAAAAGATAGTTTGAATCTCATAGCAAGGTTCTTTCTCGCGTATTAAGCGCTGGGTGGCGTGCACGGAATGTAGGAGAGTCCCGATTCGGCGGTGGGAGGCTCGAATCGCCCGGCGGGTTGCCTGCCAAAACGAAAACATTTCTGGGCGACAAAACTAGTAGGATAGGAACCGATGTCCAGCATCACCAGACGCTCGTTCCTGGCCATGGCCGCCGCCATGGGCGCCACGGCAGCATGGGGTCGACCGTTTGGAACTAAATCCCGAATTGCATGGCGGGAACGCCGCGATCTGTTCCCCGAAGGAGTTGCTTCGGGAGATCCTGACAGCAACAGCGTTCTTCTGTGGACGCGCCGCCCGCCGGCGAATGAAACCCAAACTCTAAAATTGAACGTCGAAGTCGCTGAAGATGAGATGTTCGCGCATGTTGTGGCCACGGCTCCCGCTCCGATTTCGGCGGCATCCGACTGGACCTGCCGCGTGCTGGTTGGCGGACTGAAGCCCAGCCGCATCTATTGGTACCGCTTCACCGATTCCGAAGGCTTTGGCAGCCGCGTGGGCCGGACGATTACCGCGCCCGGCGGTGGACGATGCGACCCCCGTTCGCTTTGTTTTTGTGAGTTGCCAGAACGCAACCCAGGGCGCGCAGAACGCCTATCGCAGAATGATTTTCGAAGATGAGCGCGCTCCCGAAGCGGAGCGCATTGGCTTCGTCCTGCACCTCGGTGACTTCATCTATGAAATTGTCTGGTATCCCGAGGACCGTCCGCAGGGCATGTACGACCGCCGCCTGCGAGACATCGTCCGCTATCCGCATGGCGAGAAGATTCGCGACTTTCACATCCCGACTACGGTGGAGGACTACCGCGCCGTTTATCGCGGCATATCTGAGTGACCCCGATCTGCAGGACGCCCGCGCCCGCTGGCCCTTTGTCAACATGTGGGACAACCACGAATTCAGCTGGCTGGGCTGGCAATCCCTGCAGAGATTTGGAGGGAAGAACCTGCCTGCGCAGACCCGCAAAGTGGCCGCCAATCAGGCCTTCTTCGAATACCAGCCCGCGCGCATCACGTAAACCAAGCGGGCCCTCGCTTGATCGCTTTGACGCTCCGCAGGTAGTCGATGCGCCGGTCACACGTTTTGACGAGAACGGTCTGGGGCAAGAGCCGAACAATCTCGCCGCCATCGGCAGCCTTAAGGGCTACCGCGCTCTGCGATGGGGACGGAATGTGGAGCTGATTGTCACCGACCAGCGCACTTATCGCTCCGAGGAGCCAACCGATCAGCCTGAGTCAGAACCTCTTTCGAGCGAGGACTTTCCCGAGTTCATCTCCGAAGAGGCTATGGAAGTAATGGATGCGGGACGAACCTACAATGGCGGGCGGCCGCCGGCGTCAATCCGTTTCGGAAGCGTCGAGCTAGCGAACTTCTGCAAAGACCGTCCCGCGCAGACCATTCTCGGCGCCGAGCAGAAGACCTGGTTCCTGGAGCGATTGCGCGAGTCGAAAGCAACCTGGAAGATTTGGGGCAACACGACAGCAACGCTCGACATGCGAGCCGATCTGCAAAACCTCCCTCCGGGGATAACCAAGCCCTGGCCCGGAGCTGGTTACGCCACCTCTCCATTTGGTGATCACGGCACCGCGTATGTGGAGCGGGGCGAGATCTACGATTTCGTCGCGGCCAACGAAATTACCGGCTTTGCCACGGTCGCCGGAGACCGGCACAGCTTCTGGGCGGGATTCGCGGCTAAAACTCTTCCGCCAAAACCTTTTGTCCCGGTTGGCATCGCTTTTGTAACCGGCTCGATCTCCGCTCCGGGAGTGGTCGAAGCATTGGAACATGTCTTGCCGAAGGACCATCCTCTGCGCTCACTCTACGTGGGACAAGGACCGGGCGATCACGCTCCCCAGCCAACCTTGAATCTGCTGGTGCGGCACGGCGTGCGTTCCTGCCTCGAGTATGCAAAGAGCGGCGACATTGCGAAAGCGCGAGCCCTGTCAAATCCCGATTTGTCGCCGCACGTCTCATTCGTCGACATGGGCGGGCACGGCTATTCCGTCGTGCAGGTTGCCAGCGAATTCATCGAGACTGAATTCGTCTGTATTCCCCGGCCTCTCGAACGCAGCGACCGCCTCGATGGAGGCGCTCTGAGCTATCGCGTCAGATTTCGAACCAACCTCTGGAAAAGCGGCGAAGCGCCCAAACTCCAAACCCAGATTCTCGAAGGCGATCCGAGATTTTCGGTGTAATCGAAGCCTGAGGCTCGAAGCCTGATGGCCGAATCTCAACGCCAATGCTGAAGGAACAGGGAGGTTCGCAGCCGTCGAGTGGGATAACTCCCTAGCCCGAATGGAACTTCAGGCCGGGGCCCAGTCCGGCGATAAACGCTATCGCCAGAATCACAGCGACGGCGATCCATCCCCGGCTGCGTTCGATCTCCGGCATCTGCAGTTCGCTGTCTGGGAATGCGCGGACCGCGGAGCAGCGTCCACATCCATGCCAGCCCGGATTTCCCCCCAAACGACGCAGCCGCAGCAGAGACCAGAATGAGTAGCGGCCCTACCGGGTTCAGAGTGCCCGCAATACAGGAAAGGATTCCGGCAGTAAGATAAGGTGCGAGTGAGAGCTGGCGCGCGCGCCGTACGCGAATCTGTGGATCTGTTCCCAGAAACGGACGCAACTCGCGCAAGCACCAGGGTACAAACAATAGGAAATAGGTCACCGCCCCCAGCGCAACCAGGCCCACGCGCCACGCCCATGCCGGTTGCCATCCCGCCACAACCGCGGCCCAGTCGCCGAAGTTGCCGATACCGGAAAACAGAAAATACCCGCCTCCATCGAACAGATTAAAGGTCATCAGCAGCCAGAAGAAATAGCGCCAGGATGCGGTCTGGCTGACCGTGCGTGAGGCGACAAAGAACAGCGCTCCCAAGATCAGATTGGCGAGCGTCCCGCCCGCGGCCACCAGACGAGTGTCCGCGCTACACTCAAAGTGCACAGTAGAAAGCGCCAGTGGTTGCTGGCCCAGGGCCGCGCACATGCCTCCGTGACCAACGCCTTCGTGGATGAAATCCACAATCACGGTAGCCACGATCGCGATAGCAATAATCGTCAACAGGTCTGGCTGGGTGGCTTCGCGCAATGTTGACGGGTTGGAGTCAGTTGCAACCCTCGCATTGACGGGCATGCGCCGGATTGTAGCAGCGGACTCTGACCCCTACAACGCGCAGAGATCAGAAGGTGCACTCAGGTTGGATCGACAGACTGGGTTTTGAAGCGGGCATTCAGCGCTCCTCAGACCCTTGACCGATCTGCGCTTACGTTTTGTGCAAGCGGCGGGAGCAAGCATCATCTGCTAACAACTAAGGCGGCATCGCGTATTTCGTTTTGGCTGCGCCAGTGGCTCGCATCATATTATTGGAGGATTATGAGAAGAAGTATTACCGCCGGGTTTCTGCTGGTACTGGCATTCGTTCTGCTTGCGCCGCAGGTGCATGCGCAGCAACTCTCGAAACGCATCATCCTGAAAGACGGCTCCTACCAGCTCGCATCGAAGTGGGAGATCAAAGGCGACCGCGTGCGCTACCTGAGCGCCGAGCGCGACGAATGGGAAGAGTTGCCGAACTCGCTGGTGGATTGGGCCGCTACCGACAAATACGAGAAAGATCGCGCCGCCGGGGTTCCTGCACCGGAAGCAGTGGAACTCGACAAAGAAATCGAAGCCGAACGTCGCGCCGACGAGGCCAAGACTCCCCAGGTCGCGCCCGGTCTTCATCTGCCCGACGACGGAGGAATGCTGTTGCTCGATACGTTCCAGACTCAGCCGCAACTCGTCCCCCTGCAGCAGAACACTGGCGAGGTCAACCGAAATAAGAGATCGAACATCTTGCGCTCGGCGGTCATTCCAATTGCCAGCAGCAAACAGACGATCGAACTGGACGGGTTGCATGCCAGCGTTCAGGCGCATGCGACCTTGCCTACGATTTACGTCAGCCTCGAACCGGATCAGGGCTCGAACGTCAGTTCCCCGCAGCAGCAACAGCAGGCACAACAGCCGCAGCAAGCGGAGCAGCCGTGGGATCGATTCCGCATCGTGCGCGTGCAATCAAAAAAGGGGAAGCGCATTGTGGGAGAAGTCAAGATCAGCCCACTCGGCAAAGCCAGTCAGGAGCAGAACGTGGTTCTGACCGACTCGCAAAGACTGACCGGAGGGTGGGTCAAGGTCACGCCTAGCAAGGCTCTTGAACCAGGTGAATACGCGGTCGTCGAAATGCTCGGCAGAGAAGGAATTAATACCTACGTCTGGGATTTCGGAGTGAACCCGTCGGCGGCGGCGAATGCGTCCGCACTGAAACCCGAACCGCCGGCAAACCAGCCCCAGGCTGAGAAACCAAGAGACTGAGTCTCGTGGAGGGGCGGGCAGGGGCGAAGACAACCGTGCCTACAATCTTCTCGCCTCGTCCTGAATTTTGTTCCATGCCCGCTCGACGTGTCGTTCCATCGTGTTAGTTTGGCCAACGCAGAACCGCAGGGTGAGCCGGTCATTCAGACGAGTGTGTGTCAGGTAGAGATGGCCGCTGCGATTCAGGCGATCCAACAATGCCTGATTCACTTCGTCCCCGCCCCTGTGACGGAAGCAGACCAGGTTGAGCGGCGCGGGTGCGGCCAACTCGAAACGGGCATCGTTCTTCACCCATCCCGCGAATTGTTGGGCCAGTTCAACGTGACGACGAATGTGATACTGCAAGCCTTCGACGCCGTAGTGACGGATCACGAACCAGAGTTTCAGTGCGCGGAAACGGCGGCCTAGCGGAATCTGCCAATCGCGATAGTCGATCACCGCGCCGGATTCCGTGGCCTTATTGCGCAAGTATTCGGGCAAAATGCTTAGAGTTTTAATCAGTGCCGTGCGATCGGCGACGTAGAAACAGTTGCAGTCGAAGTTGGTGAACATCCACTTGTGTGGATTGAAAGTGTAACTGTCGGCGAGTTCAACTCCTTTATGGGTGTGGCGGAATTCAGGGCAGAGGGCAGCCGTGCCCGACATCGCAGCATCGACGTGAAACCATAGGTTGTTCTCGCGGCAGATTCGCCCAATCTCGGGCAGCGGATCCATCGCATTCGAGGAAGTCGTGCCAATCGTGGCGCACATAAAGCAAGGGATCAGGCCCGCGCGCCGATCTTGCTCAATTTGCCGCGCGAGCGCGTCGGCACGCATGGCGAATTTTTCGTCGACCTCGATGAGCCGCAAATTGTCGAGCCCAAGCCCCGCGATTCGCACATCCTTTTCAATAGAGGAGTGGGCCTGCGACGATGTGTACGCGACCAGCTTTCCGTCGCAACCACGCTTGTTGCTGGCAAAGTTAGTATTCCGTTCGCGCGCCGCCAGCAGTGCGCATAGCGAGGCACTCGAAGCAGTATCCTGTAGAACGCCGCCGCCCGTTTCGGTAGAAAGAAACCTGTTCGGCAGGTCGAGCATGCCAACCAGCCAATCAAGCACATGAGTTTCCAGTTCCGTGCACGCCGGACTGGTCGCCCAAAGCATGCCTTGTACTCCCAATCCTGAAGAGAGCAAGTCGCCAAGAATCGCAGGCCCGGATGCATTTGCCGGAAAGAAAGCGAAAAAGTTGGGCGACTGCCAGTGCGTAATGCCGGGAAGGATCAGCTTTTCGATGTCTCCGAGAATCGCTGCGAAAGGTTCACCCGTTGACGGAGGGCTCGCGGGCAACAAAGACCGTATCTGACCGGCTGCGGCGCGAGACAACACGGGATACGATTCGATCCGTGAATAGTAATCCGCGATCCAGTCCACGACCGCATGGCCGTGACGGCGAAACTCATCGGGAGTCATGTGAAAGCTTTTTTCGTCAGGCATAGAAGCTCCGAAGCCAATCATCTCCGAACTGGTTGCCGTTTTCTGTACCCTGGTGTCTTTTGTGGTTTATGCCGCGGATCTATGCGAGCTGTCCATAATAGACCCGAGTGTCGTAATCGAAAGAAACTGAGCCGTTCACCCGATGGCGATCAAACGTCCGACGCAACTCGCGCAGCATGGAATCATACTGCGGGTGACCCCTCTGTGGAATGTAGGAAGAAGAAAGTAATCGACCTTGGAGTCCAGCATAATCCAGCGTCTGTTTGTATTCGAACTCGCTCTTTCGAAATGATTGCGGAAAAAAACGCTCGAAGGCCAGAGTCGCGCCGGTTCGCCGCACGTCCTCATAGTCGGTTCCATAAGCGCGCAGCAGTTGTTCGTATTCGCGTTGAAATTCGGTCGAATCCATGCGGCGATCATTCCAGACCAGCACCAGCCAGCCTTCCGGTTTGAGAATGCGTTTAAACTCGCGAACAGCTTTTTCCGGATCGAACCAGTGCCCCGCCTGCGCCGCTGTAATTATGTTCACGCAGTGCTCCGGAAGCGTGGTGGCCTCCGCCGTTCCCTCAACGCTCGTGAACGTGGGATAATTTTGCAGGAATTCTTCTCCCGCTTGGCGCATTTCCGCATTTGGTTCCACGCCAAAAACGCGGTTGCCATTTTCGGCCAGCAGGCGCGTGAAAATCCCCGTGCCGAAGGCGATATCAGCGATCACGGAATTAGGGGTGAGGTCGCACTCGCTCTTTAAAAGCTCGAGGATGTCGATTGGATACCCAGGCCGGTAGCGCACGTAGTGATCGACCCGGGAAGAAAACCGCTGAGTGGCATCGTTAACCCGCATGTCAGCAGTTTATCGCTTCGCGACTGCCCGGCAAATCGCCGATTGGATGATCGTAGGTCCAGCCATCAACGACCGGCGCCAGCGCCATTCATGTACACTTGTCTGTTTCACCAACGAAATCTCATGGCCCTTCGAATCGCCTCGACCTTGTTTTGCAGCCTGCTGCTGCTGAGCTTTTCCCAGACGCAAACCGCGCCGGAAACGCCCAAGGCTTCCACCCCAATCTTTGGCTTTCGCAATTCCACTGCGGAAACGAACGAGGAGGGCAGGTTTCTTGCCGTGCCTGATCCGAAACTCGCGGAACAGCATCTCCGCATTCTGACCCAGGCGCCTCATGTCGCCGGCTCGCCCGAAGATAAGGCGACCGCCGATTACGTGGCGCAAAAGTTTGGCGAGGCCGGCTTGGACACAGAGATCGTCGAATACCGCGTCTGGCTGAACTACCCTTCGGAGATCAGCGTGGATGTGACCGCTCCCGCCGACGTTCACATGCACGGACCGACGCGCGAGCACGTGGAAGGCGATGCGCTCGCTGACGATCCGCGAGTCATTACGCCCTATAACGCAATGTCTCCTTCGGGCGACGCCGAAGGCGAGGTGGTCTACGCCAATTACGGTTCGCCCGAGGATTTCAAAAAGCTCGAGCAGATGAACATCGACGTGCGCGGGAAGATCGTGCTAGTGCGCTATGGCCAAAACTTCCGCGGAGTAAAAGCTTTTGTCGCGCAAGAGCACGGGGCCGCCGGCCTGATCATATATTCCGATCCCACCGACGATGGCTGGCGGCGCGGCGATAAATATCCCCAGGGTCCCTGGCGCCCCGACACCGGCGTGCAGCGGGGATCGATTGGTTACATGTTCCAGTTTCCCGGGGATCCCACTTCGCCTGGGATTGCCTCCGTGCCTTCGCTTCCCGACGCGAAGCGCACGCCGCCGGAGCAATCCGCGCAGCTGCCGAAAATTCCCACCACGCCCCTGTCCTATGCGGATGCGTGGCCCATCCTTGAGCATCTTGGCGGACCGGACTCTCCCCGCGAATGGCAGGGCTCTTTGCCATTTACCTACCACGTGGGTCCCGGGCCGTTAAAGGTGAAGATGCATCTCAAACAGGACTATCAATTCCGCACTATTTGGGATGTGATCGGACGAGTGCGCGGCAGCGAACAGCCCGATGAATGGGTAGTCGCAGGCAATCATCGCGATGCATGGGTCTACGGAGCGGTTGATCCGAACAGCGGCACCGCGGCAATGCTTGAGGCGGTACACGGAATCGGCGAATTATTGAAGTCAGGCTGGAGGCCGAAGCGAACAATCGTTCTCGGCAGCTGGGACGCGGAAGAAGAAGGCTTGATCGGTTCGACTGAGTGGGGCGAGCAGCACGAACGTGAACTGGCCAGCGCCGCCGCCTATTTCAATATGGACGTCGCGGTCTCGGGGCCGAAGTTTGGTGCCGCATCCGTTCCCAGCCTGAAGCAGTTTCTGCGGGATGTGGCCAGAGTCGTGCCCGCCGCAAAAGGTGGAACTGTCTACAGCAGTTGGCAAAAAGCCAGTCAAACTTCCAGCGAGGCGGCAAATCCTCAGGAGACCAGCACCAGCACTTATCGTCCACCTGCGGCTCAAGTGAAGGCCGATGTTCCGGTTGGAGACCTGGGCAGCGGATCGGATTACACGGTCTTCCTGCAACATCTAGGAGTGCCCTCGACCGATATCGGCTCTACCGGTTCGTACGGCGTTTATCACTCGGCTTTCGACAATTTCAACTGGTTCAAGAAATTCGGCGATCCCGATTTCGTCTACGAACAACAAATGGCGCGATTCTTCGGGCTCTCGATCATCCGCATGGCGGATACCGACGTGCTGCCATACGACTATGAGGAGTATGCGAAGGAAATTGCTTTCTACATCGATTCCGCCAAGAAGAAAGCGCAGGCTGAGTTTGCTGGTCAGAGCCTGAACTTTGCCCCGCTTGCTCAGGCGGCGCATCGCTTCGATCAAGCCGCCGCCAGAATTCTTGTCCGGCAACAAAATGCTCCCCGCGATGTTGCCAAGTTGAATCGAGCTTTGCGCGACGCGGAGCGCTCGTTCCTCGTGCCTGAGGGACTACCGAATCGTCCCTGGTTCCGCCATGCGATTTACGCTCCCGGTCAGTACACGGGATACGCAGCCGTGGTCATTCCCGGGATCAACGAGGCCATCGACAAGCACGACCTCGCCCGGACGCGGCAGCAAATCGTGGTTCTGACGGCGGCGTTAAATCGCGCCGCCAAAACGCTGGAGAGCGATCGTTAAAGCGGTTACTCCGAATGATGCCCAGCCACGCGCTGCAACACTGATGAGGATTTCCAACAACTTCATGCACGGACGTTTAGGCCGCTCGCGCTTCTGTTGATGCTTGCTTGCGATCTGGGGCGCAAACCTTACTTGAGTGAAACCAGTTTTTCCACCAAGTCTGAGTAGTCTTTCTTTTCCAGGCCGTGGACCGCTTTGTTGTACTCGTCCACTTTGCTGGAATAATTCATGGAGCAGAACTTCGGGCCGCACATGGAGCAGAATGTTGCTTCTTTGTAGTAGTCGTCGGGCAGAGTTTCGTCGTGCATGGAGCGCGCTGTCTCGGGATCGAGAGACAGCGCGAACTGCTTTTCCCAGTCGAATTTGTAGCGGGCATAGCTTAGAGCGTCGTCGCGGTCCTGAGCGCCGGGACGATGGCGCGCTAGATCCGCGGCGTGAGCGGCGATCTTGTAGGCGATGATTCCGTCTTTTACGTCTTTCTCGTTCGGCAGGCCGAGTGTTCTTTGGGCGTGACGTAGCAAAGCATCGCTGCGCCATGCCAGCCGATCATGGCTGCGCCGATCGCCGAGGTGATGTGATCGTATCCTGGGGCGATGTCGGTGACCAGCGGTCCCAGCGTGTAGAACGGCGCTTCGTAGCAGAGTTCTTTTTCTTTGTCGACCTGCTCTTTGATCTTGTCGAGCGGGACGTGGCCGGGGCCTTCGATCATCACCTGCACATCGTATTCCCAGGCTTTCTTGGTCAGTTCGCCGAGCGTCTTCAACTCGGCGAATTGGGCTTCATCGCTGGCGTCGGCGATGCAGCCGGGACGCAGGCCATCGCCGAGCGAGAAGCGAAACGTCGTGCTTGGCGAAAATCTTGCAGATGTCGTCGAAACGCTCGTAGAGAAAATTCTGTTTGTGATGGTGGGCCATCCACTGCGCCAGAATTGCTCCACCGCGGCTCACGATTCCCGTGATGCGCTTGGAAACCATCGGCAGATACTGAATCAGGACGCCGGCGTGAATCGTCATGTAGTCCACGCCCTGCTCGGCTTGCTCTTCGATCACTTCCAGCATGACATCGGCATTCAAATCTTCGATGCGTTTGACCCGTGAAATCGCCTCATAGATCGGCACGGTGCCAATGGGTACGGGCGAATGGCGCAGAATCGCCTCGCGAATGTCATGAATGTCGCCGCCGGTCGATAGATCCATCACCGTGTCGGCGCCGAAGTGCACCGACGTATGCAGCTTCTTGAGCTCCTCCTCGATGTTCGACGTAACTGCGGAATTGCCGATGTTGGAATTGATCTTGCAGAGCGAAGCTACGCCGATGCACATCGGCTCGAGTTCTGGATGATGGATGTTGGCCGGAATAATCATGCGTCCGCGAGCTACTTCGTCGCGAACCAATTCGGCAGAAAGCTTTTCCCGGGCTGCCACGTACGTCATTTCTTCCGTGACGAGTCCGTTACGGGCATAATGCATCTGGGAGAAGTTGCCGTCGCGATTTTCGGCCTTGCGGCGCGCGATCCACTCGGCGCGCGGCCGGGGAACGCTGTTGCCGCCGCCACCCTGACTTTCATCGCCCTGCAGATGATTGCCGTTACCGGGACTGCCGTTTGAGGAAGCCATGACGAACCACCTTTTCTGGATTCTTTAAGTGCGATTATACCTCGCGAAACGCGATCAGGCTTCCCGCAAGGGCCACATTTCCTTTTCAATTTGCCTCCGGCGCCCTGGCGTTCGACTCAACCTGGCCACTCATCTGGCGGAGGACATATCCTTTTCCCGGCTTGTCCGTCCAAAGTCTGGGGCTTACAATCTCCGTTCGACATCAAAACGAGGTCCTTAATGCGCGCATACCGTTTCGTGCCGTTATTCCTGCTGCTGGGAACCGTCATTGTTCATGCCCAGAGTAATTCCACCGCCCATCCGGGGCCCGGTTTCAGCGTAGACAACATCGACAAGACACTTGACCCTTGCGTCGATTTCTATCAGTACGCATGCGGCAACTGGCTGAAGACGGCGGAAATCCCTGCGGATCAGAGTTCGTGGGTGAGCTTTACGGAGCTGGATGAGCGCAACCTAGTGACGCTGCGCGGAATTCTGGAAAAAGCTGCGGTCAACAGATCCCAAGCGGACCGCCGTCGAACAAAAGATCGGCGACTTCTATGGTTCCTGCATGGACGAAAAGGCAGTGGACGCGAAGGGTCTGGATTCGCTGAAGCCGGAACTGGACCGCATCTCCGCCGTGAGCGACAAGGCTGCGCTGATGGATGCGATCGCGCGCGTGCACCTGCTGGGGCCTAATCCGCTGTTTCGTTTCTATTCGAATTCTGATCTGCACAATGCGGATCAGGTAATCGCGTATATCGATCAGGGCGGATTGTCGTTGCCGGACCGCGACTATTACATCAAGGACGACGCGCGGATGACCGACATGCGCAAACATCTGGTCGAATATGTAACCCAGATGTTCGTGCTTGATGGGCAATCGGCCACGCAAGCGGCGGACTCGGCGCAAACCGTCTTGCGTATCGAGACGGCTTTGGCGAAAGCTTCCATGGATCGCACGGTTCGCCGGGATCCGCATACGCGCGATCACAAGATGACGCGCGATGCGGCTGCCGCGCTGGCGCCAGATTTTCATCTCGATCAGTATTTCGCGGCGACGGGCTCGCCGAGTTTTTCCGAGTTGAACGTCAGCAACCCGGATTTCTTCAAACAAGTAAATGGCGTGCTCGATTCGGAATCGCTGGACAGCCTCAAAACCTACGTGACGTGGCATCTGCTTCGCGGCGCGGCTCCCTGGCTCTCGGAGCCTTTCGTCGCGGCCAACTTCAAAATGCGGCAGGCGTTGACCGGTCAGAAGGAAATCCAGGCCAGATGGAAGCGCTGCGTGGAACTGACCGATGACGCCCTGGGTGAAGCGCTGGGGCAGAAATATGTGGAGCTGACCTTCGGGGCTGAGGGCAAGCAGCGCATGTTGAAAATGGTGGATGCGCTGGAGAAATCGCTGGACGAGGACATCCACGGCCTGCCCTGGATGACGGATGAAACTAAGAAACAGGCAAAGCTCAAGCTGCAAGCCATTCGCAACAAGATCGGCTACCCAGATGTGTGGCGTGACTACAGTTCGCTGAATATCGTACGGGGCGATCTGCTGGGGAATTTTCTGCGCGCCAACGAATTCGAATCCAAGCGCGAAATCGCCAAGATCGACAAACCGCTGGACCGCAAAGAGTGGGGCATGTCGCCGCCGACCGTCAATGCCTACTACAGCGGTTCTTATAACGAAATCGTCTTTCCCGCGGGCATTTTGCAACCGCCATTCTTTGACAAGAGCATGGACGACGCGGTGAACTTCGGCGGCATCGGACTGGTGATTGGGCACGAGTTGACACATGGATTCGACGATCAGGGACGCAAGTACGATCCGCAGGGCAATCTGCGCGACTGGTGGACGGCCGAGGACGGCAAGGAATTCGAACAGCGAGTCAGCTGCGTCGCCGATGAGTACAGCAACTTTGTCGCGGTCGATGATCTCAAGCTGAACGGCCGGCTCACGCTCGGCGAAAACACCGCCGACAATGGCGGGGCACGCATTGCACTGATGGCTCTCGAGCACATGATTGCCGATGACAAAACGGGCAAAGAGGGGCAAAAAATCGATGGCTACACGCCCGAGCAACGGTTCTTTTTGGGATTCGCGCGCGTCTGGTGCGAGAAACGGCGGCCCGAGTACGAGCGTATGCAGGTGACCACTAATCCGCACTCACCCGGAAAGTGGCGCGTCGATGGTGTGGTGCAGAACATGCCTGAGTTCCAAAAAGCATGGAACTGCAAAGCGGGTCAGCCCATGGTGAGCGCGAACGCCTGCCACGTCTGGTAGCCGTAAAAAAATCAATTTAAGACGGCGGGAGAGATCCCTCGCTCCCGCCTTGCTTTGTTTAACTTCCCGCCGATTCCTCTAGCAACACATCCTTGGTTTACAAATCGTTGACACGAAAATGACCGCGAAATGACCGCGCAGTGACGGCACCGTGACAACCCCCTGCCCAAGCTTGCTTACCGTGGTCATGAAAACCAAATAATATCTGCGGCTCACGCATGTGAGCGGTTGAGAGGTGATGGCATGAAAACGAAAAGTCTCGTTCTTTTTTTGGGGTTGGCGGTAACGATTTGCATATCCGGCAATCACGCGGTAAAGGCGAATAACCCGGCGCCAGGCGGCGCCACGGTGAAGGGAATGGTGAAAGTCGAGGGCACATTGTCCAGGCCCAAGTCCATCAATATGGCGGCTGACCCAAGTTGCTCCAAGCTGCATTCTGGGCCAGTCCTGACTGGCGACGTGATGGCTGATTCAAAAGGAGGATTACAAAACGTAATCGTGTTTGTTTCTGACGGCCTCGGGGATCGCACTTTTGCTCCCCCGAGCGAACCGGCGGTGATCGAGCAAAAGGGATGCCTGTATGAACCGCACGTCGTGGCACTCCGCGCCAATCAGCCGCTGCAAGTCGTCAACGCCGATCCCACTACGCATAACATTCATCCCATGCCCGTTAACAATCGCGAGTGGAACCGGGCAGAGCTTCCGGGATCCACGATGAAAGAAGCTTTCTCGCGGGAAGAGATCGCCATTCCCGTGAAGTGCAATATCCATCCCTGGATGAGGGGCTATGTGGCGGTATTCAATCATCCCTATTTTACGGTTACGGGCAAAGATGGCAGTTTCGATCTCAGCAATCTGCCCCCGGGCACCTACACGCTCAAGGCGTGGCACGAGAAGCTGGGTACCGCAACCCAGCAAGTCACCGTCGGTGGGAATGAAAGCAAGAGCATCGAGTTCACTTTCAAAGCGATGTAAACCGGAGGAGGTTGTCCGGCCTAACGTGTGGGCAACATTTTCTACTTGATAAATCCTTTGCGCCGTTGCTCACTGTAACGGCGCAGGGCATCGTTAATGATGGGATACGCCTCGCCGGCGGGGCGTATTTCGTCCACCTCCACCTCTTTTCCCTCGAGCTGTTTGTAATCCTGGAAGAATCTTCGGAGCATGACCAGGCGGTGCGGCGGCATTTCCGCGGCCTCGCGGTAGCTGTTGAATTCAGGATCTTCGGTAGCGACGGCGATGATCTTGTGATCCTTCTTGCCGGCATCGATCATGGTCATGAGGCCGATGGCTCGCGCGTGAATGAGGGTCAGCGGAACCACGCTCTCCTGACAGAGCACGAGAACGTCGAGCGGATCGTCATCCTCGGCCATGGTCTGGGGAATGAAGCCGTAGTTGGCAGGATAATAGACTGCGGAGTAGAGCACGCGATCAAGTTTGATCAGGCCGCTGGCTTTGTCCAATTCATATTTCACGCTCGAGCCAAAGGGAATTTCAATCACCGTGTTGAACTCTTCCGGCAACTGCTCTCCGGGGGTCACGTCATGCCAAGCATGGATCATCGGGAATGGCCTTAATCGAGAAAATGAACGATATCGGAATTGTAACGCCTAACTGTGTTTTCGCTTCTTGACCCACGTTCGACCCAAGGAATAGAGTTCGTATGGCGAAGGTTCTCTTATGTCCAACGAAGTCAGCAGATACTTAAAGTTCGGTGGCGCGACGGTAGTGATCCTGTTAGCGCTCGGATACTTGGCCTACACCGGCGTCCAGGAGAGCAAAAGTTATTACGTGACGATTAAGGAATTGCGCGGTATGGGAGACTCCGCCCATACTAAGCGCCTGCGCGTAGCGGGGAATGTGCAACCCGGCTCGATCAAGCGGAACGGGACCAAAGTAGAGTTCATCCTGATAGAGAACGACCAAACTCTTGCGGTTTCGTACAGCGGCACCGAGCCTCCGCCCGATACCTTCAAGGACAATTCCCAGGCGTTAGCCGACGGTAGTTTTGGACGCGATGGCGTCTTTCACGCCAAGCAATTGCAAGCCAAATGCGCCTCGAAATACGCGCCGCAACAGCCGGGAGCGCCCGCCAGCGGCGGATCTCCGAATGCGCCCGCGAAGAGCATGACGCAGGTCGAAACCAGCGGCGCCAGCACCATGTCGAACTAGAACCCACCGAACGGAGGACGAATGAGATCACTTGGTATTGCAGCCCTCATCCTCTGTGGTATAGCCCTTTCTGCTTTCGGGGAATCTGCAACGCCACAGAACTCAGCCACCAAGCAAGCCGCCCGGGCAGACGACATTCCGAAGTCCATCGCGGAAAGCGTCAGCGGCACACTCGATTTCGCGGAAGGGAATTTTCTTGCCGTCGCTGAAGCTATGCCGGAGGACAAATATTCGTTTATTCCCACCGGCGGCAAGTTCGATGGCGTCCGCAACTTCGGCGAACAGGTGAAGCATGTCGCCTGCGCCCAGTTCGCCTTCTTCAACGAATTTGAGGGAAAGAAACCGCCTGACGATTGCGAAAAAGGCGGCCACGATCCCGCGAAAACCAAAGCCGAGCTGATCAAATATCTAAAAGACTCCTTCGATTACTCGAACCGCGTTCTGGGCACGCTCACTGCACAAAATGCGCTGGACCGCGTAGAAGGCCGTTATGCCGGACCGAACACCAAACTCGGTATCTCGGTTATTTCGGTCTGGCACATCACCGACCATTACGGACAAGTGGTCGAGTATCTGCGCTTGAACGGCATGGTTCCACCGATGACTCAGAAATATGGGCTGAAGGTGCGGTGAACTGCCTGAAATGTTTCTCCGGATTCTCATTCTGGCAGGACGGGCGAGACGCACCGTCCCCGATTGTGTGATACTGCGCTCGACTTCACCGCTGGGTTCAGCTATCTTGCAAACCGATGCTTCCTGCCGTGGTGGTTACTGACTTGGTCAAGCAGTTTGGACGCTTCGCGGCCTTGCGTGGCGTAAGCGCGGAGTTTTCCGGCGGGAAGCTCTATGCGATTCTTGGCGATAACGGGGCAGGGAAGACGACCCTGTTGCGCGCTCTCGCCGGGTTAACGCCTCCTACGCGCGGCAGCATTTCGATGTTGGGAACAAATGACCTGCGCTCCGTCTGCGGCCAGCTCGGATACATGGCCCATCCTTCTTTGCTTTACGATGAAATGAGCGGGATGGAAAACCTGCGTTACTTCGCACGGCTTTACGAAATCCGCGACGATCGAGCGCTGTGCCGACGTGATCCGGGCCGTGCACCTTGATCCAGGGCTGTCGCGAGCCGTGGGCCAATATTCGCAAGGAATGCGGCAACGGATATCGCTGGCTCGGGCGCTGCTTAACGACCCGAAGATTCTTCTCCTGGATGAGCCCTTCTCCAACGTCGATCTGCGTTCCGCACGCGAGATGGTGAGCCTGCTGGCGGGTTTGCGCGATGCCGGCAAAACTGTTTTCGTAGTCACGCACCAAGCTTCTTTGCTCGAAGCAGCGGCCGATGAGTTCGTATGGATGGAAGCCGGGCAAATTGTCGGCCGCACTCCCGACCTGCGGGCAACGCCGGATACCCGATGAGCCCGGTCGCTGGTTTGACCCGAGCCACGCTGTCCAAGGACCTTCGCCTGGAATGGCGCTCGAAAGACGCCATCAACTCGATGCTGTTTTTTTCTTTGCTGGTGGTCGTGATCTTCAGTTTTTCGTTCGACCCGACGGCGGAACAGTCTCGGCAAATCGCCGGCGGCCTGGTGTGGGTGGCGTTTCTCTTTGCTGCAGTGGTCGCTTTGAATCAAACCTGGGCGCGGGAGATGCGCAATCAGGTGCTGGACGCATACCGGGTTTCCCCGGCGCCGCCGAATGCTCTGTTGCTGGCGAAAGTCATCGGGAATTTCATCTTCGTGACCGTGTTGCAGGCGCTGATGACGCCGCTTTTTATTGTGTTTTACAATCTGCGTGCGCTCGGTCCCGCGTACCAGTTACCCATAGTTGCGGCGCTGGGGACGTGGGCGTTGGTGGTGAACGGAACATTTTTCGCGACTATATCTTTGCGCACGCGCAGCCGCGAAATCATGCTTCCGTTGCTGTTGTTTCCCATCTCTATTCCGGCGTTGCTGGCCATGGTCGAAGCCACCGGCGCCATACTCACCGGAGAATTTTCCGCGAAGTTCTGGATCGTGTTGCTTGCCGCCTACGATGTGGTGTTTACTATCGCTAGCCTTTTCTTGTTCGGATTTGTTTTGCAGGCGGAATGAAACGCGCCTTCCCCATTCTCGCTGTTCTGACGGCTGCGCTGCTGAGCTATGCCTTGTATGAGGCCCTGATCGGCGCGCCCACCGAACAGACCATGGGCGACGTGCAACGCATTTTTTACTACCATGTGCCGTCCGCACTGGACTGCTTTCATTTTGTTTTTCGTCAATTTATTTGCCTCCATCGTGTACTTGATCCGGCGCAACGCGAAGGCGGATATCCTGGCTCTGGTCGCCGCCGAAGTGGGCGTCGTCTTCTGCACCGTCAATCTGGTGACCGGTTCGATCTGGGCACGCCCAGTGTGGGGAATCTGGTGGACCTGGGATTTGCGCCTGACCCTCACCCTGGTGCTGTGGCTGATTTACGTCAGCTATCTGATGCTGCGCAAGATTTTCCAGCAGCGGGCAGACGCCGCTGTTGGCCGCTGTGTTGGCGATTTTCGGCGCGCTCGACGTTCCCCTGGTTTATTTTTCCATCTGGTTTTTTCGTACTCAACATCCCCAGCCCGTCATCGGCGGAGGCGGTTCCATTGATCCCCGTATGCTGCACGTTCTGCTGATTAATTGGCTCGCTTTCTCCTGCTTTGCCGCGCTGGTGTGCTGGTCTCGCTATCGCCTGGAAGTGGTGCGGCGCGAAGTAGACGAAACGCTAGCCTTGGAAGCGCTTCTCGAACCGAGGCTTCCGCAAGCAAACACTTCGAGATCTGGGAGCGCGGGATGAGCTATCTTTACGCCGCATACATCGTTACCTGGGCCATCCACATTGGTTATCTGACCACCATCATGCGGCGTTATACGCGGCTGAGAAAAGAGATCGAAGAATACAAGGGGCGAGGGGACGAAAAGAGTTAGGCGAGACGAATCCGCCGAGAAAAGACGCAGGGCGCGCGGTGTTCGCAAACGACAATCTTAGATACTCAAGGCGCCGGAACGCAGGAATTCGTAGTCCTCGATGACGGCGGCGATGCCGATGCGGGAGGCTGGCAAAGGCGCTTCAGTTCGTACAACGCGGGCGCTGAAGCGAACTCGCACCGGAGCGGTCAGGGTGACGTGAGGCGGAAGAGTCAAAGTCACATGAATGTGGCATCCTTCGCTGAGCGCGCGGTCGAGGTAGAAAAAAACTCCGCGCGCGCTTACATTCTGAGTCTCGGTCAACAGTTCATCGGTGTCGGCGTCCGCTAGCTTGACGATCGCGGGCAGGCGCATGTCGAAGCGCCGAACGAGGCGCCGGTCCTGCGATGGTTCCAGCATTGCGCTGGCTTGTTTTTCAAGCATCCCCGGCCCTTTCAGTCGCCATACTCTCAGGCCAAAGATAATGAATTGCCGGCAGTTTGCAAGGCCAAACAGATTAAGGAAGCGACTCGGTTACTGCCGCGTTGTGCACAATCTTGCGGGAGAAGAAGAAGGAGGGGAGGGCGGGGAAGGGTCGCGCCCGGTCGGAGCAGCAATTGCGCTGCCACTAGGTTGTTTCATTCGAGAATACATGCCGACAAGAGAATGAACGAGTTGAAGCCGTCGATTGACAGTTCGTCCAGACGGCGGATGAAACAATTTGCAGAAAACTTCCTCTGCGGCGACATGTTGTAGCGGTCGTCCCTAACGACTCTTCCTGACGTTTTCTGCCTTCCCACGGCCATCTCCGGCTAGCTTTGCCCGCATCTCACGAATCTCAGCGTTAAGAACAGGGTTGCGCATCTTGACAGGCTATCCGTCAGATGTTTAAGTAGTTACTTATCTCTTGCACTTATTTTTTGGTGACAAGGACGCAAGCCGCTTCGCGGGCGCGAGTCGGAATGCTGTTTGTGCGCCGTTTCTTCTTCCTCTCCCTGAAATCGGGAAAGACATCGCGGGAAATCGGAGGAGTTTAGTGAGATTGGATCCTCGTCAGTCGGGCAGGACTTGTTCGCGAACTCGCGTCGCCAGCGCCGTCACATTGTTGATGATTCTCGGAGTCATGGCGCTGATGCTTAATTCGCGCACGACGGAGCTGCCACGTGCCAACGCCACCAGCCTTCTCCAATCTTCTGTCCACGACACAACCGGATTTGTGCAGGCGATGTCTTCGCCAACTTCGCAGAAAGCTCTGGCCACTTACAGCCGCCTTCCCCTGATGTTTGAGCCGAACCAGGGACAGACCGATGCGAGGGTAAAATTTCTGGCGCGAGGCAGCGGATACGGCTTATATCTTACGTCGCACGAAGCGGTGCTGGCTCTGCCGCACTCCAAGTCTCGGACGTCGGTGGTGAGCATGAAACTTGTAGGCCCCACTTCCAGCGTCGAACCGGTCGGTGACGTTGAACTGCCGGGGAAGAGCCACTACCTCATTGGCAACGATCCCACGAAATGGCATCGCGACATTCCTCAGTTTGCGCGGGTGCGTTATCGCAACGTGTATCCCGGAATCGACCTGGTGTATTACGGCCACCAGGGACAATTGGAATACGATTTCGAAGTTGCCCCGGGCAGCGATCCCGCGCTCGTGGGACTTAAGTTTCAGGGTTCGCAGAGTCCGAGAATCGACGCTGCTGGCGATCTCGTCTTGGCGGCCGCCGGAAGTGATTTGCGGCTGCGTGCGCCGCGCGTGTACCAGAAGTTTGGGACAGAAGAACGAGCCGTGGCTGGCCGCTTCGAACTGCGCGGCCCAGAGAAAAATGAAGTTGGCTTCCGGCTAGGCGCTTACGACCGCACGCGGACGTTGATCATCGACCCAATGCTCGCTTACTCGACCTACCTCGGAGGGAGCGGAAACGAAGCGTGCTCCATCATCGCTCCCATTACCATCGATGGGATTGCGGCCCCGCCGCCGGGGTGTCCCGCGATTGCGGTGGATGCGGCCTCCAACGCTTATGTAGCGGGCTCGACCGAGTCCACGGATTTTCCTCAGACGGCCGGGGAATTTCAGACCACGCTGGCGACCGGAGCGACTGCCAACGCTTTCATTGCGAAGTTCGATCCCGCCGGGACTCTTCTGTTTGCTACGTATTTAGGTGGCGATGGCACGGACTATACGGCTGGCGTCGCGGTGGATTCCGGCTTTGATGTGATCGTGGCTGGAACGACCAGTTCGAGCAATTTCCCCACCACTGACGGAACTAACGGAAGCAATGCAGCTTTTCAGACCAAGCCCGTCAGTGGCGGCAAACACGTTTTTGCAAGCAAGCTCGACCCGACGGGAAAGACGCTGCTTTACTCGACCTATCTCTCGGGCAACGGCACAGACGTGGCTTCTGGCCTGGCGGTTGACCCCGGCGGCAACGCCTACGTTACCGGAACCACCACATCGAGCGAGCAACAAAACGGATTCCCCTCCACCACCGGTTCTTATCAAATCGCTCCGGCTCCGGGTTCGCTCATCCAGTTCTTCATGAGCAAAGTGAATCCCAACCTTTCCGGAACGTCCAGCCTCCCATATTCGACTTATTTCGGCGGATCGAGTCCTTCAGGCGCGGCGGGCGTGGCTGTGGGCGGCGGAGTCGCGGTTGACACTACCAGCAACGTCTACATTACCGGCGGCACGAACTTCACCGATTTGCCTTTGCTGAACGCGTACCAAGGAACCAACAAGGGTGGATTGGATGTTTTCGTGGCCAAGATCAACCCGCTTGGCTCAGCGGGAACGCAACTGGTGTATTCGACTTATCTCGGCGGCTCGCTCGACGATGTAGGCTACGGCATCGCAGTCGATTCGAGCGGGGACGCTTACGTTACCGGTTCGACCAATTCCTCCGATTTCAGTGTCACAGGAACCACGGCCACGGCATTACAAGGCAACAACAGCGGCGGCACGGATGCTTTCGTCGCCAAACTTGGCGTACCGTGTACAGGAACGGGGTGCACTACCTTTAATATTCCCCTAGATTACTTTACTTATCTGGGGGGCGCGGGCACGGATGTCGGTACTGCCATCACCGTAGACAGTAATTCAGGCGCGCGCATAACCGGCTGGACAAATTCCCCGCATCCAACCTTCCCCTTAGTGGGAACTCTGCTGCAGTCAGCTTACGGGGGAGGAGCCACCGATGCTTTCTTCGCCCGAATCGATACGCTTGCGACCTGCAGCCCGCTTGTGACTTCGACCTGCGCCAGCACCAGTACGTCGAGCTACTTTGGTGGTTCGGGCGCGGACTCCGGCACCGGCATTGCGATCGATCAGCAAGGCTCCACTTATCTGGCGGGAGAGACGGCTTCGTCCAGCGGTTTCCCTCTGCTGAATCCTAGCCAGGGTTCCCTGAACGGACCGACGGATGCGTTTGTGAGCAAGCTTGCGCCGGTTCTTAATCTCACCATGCTGGCGCCGACTGTCACTCCATTAATAGTGGGCGTGGGCAATCAGGTCAGTTTCGCTTACACCATTACGAACAACGGTGAGTTTACAAACGGGGTCACTTTCATTGACTTCTTGCCGGTATCAGGCGCCACGTTCGTTTCCGCCGCTTCGAGCCCGGGCACTTGCGGCGCTCCCACCAATCAGACTGTGTTATGCAACATTGGCACGCTTAATGCCGCTGCCACCGCGACCGTCACCGTAATTGTGACGCCGGTCGCGCCAGTTCTGCCCGGCGGCCCCGTGAGTCTGGGCAACAGTGGCCAGGCATTTGTGGGCCAGGCGCTGAAGGCCACAAGCAGCGCCAACGCCACCGTAAATGATTTCAGCATCAAGGTAGCGCCGGTAACGGCTACTGTGCCGGCGGGTGTGCCTGCGGCTTTTACGGCCACGGTCGCACCCAGTTCGAACAGCGGATTTCCTGACAGCGTCTCCATCTCCTGTGGCAGCGGCCTGCCCACCGGCGCAACCTGCCTGCCTGGCAACAACAATCCCATTCCAAATCTCAACACCGGTCCACAAAGTTCGCAGTTGGTGATTAACACTACCGCGCGCGTGACCACGACCACCGATCTGGGGCACGGAAGCGGTTTGGGAATTCCGTTCTATGCGACGCTCTTGCCAGTATCCGGGCTGGCTCTGCTTGGTGCAGGACTGGGAGGCAAACGCTCTCGCCGGCGGCGGTGGCTGATGGGGCTGTGCCTGGGTGCGATCTTCGCGCTTATTTTGTTCCTGGCAGGATGCGGTTCTAAATCGACGACGACGACCACGACCGGCACTCCGGCAGGAACTTATTCGGTGACCGTCAGTGCGACCTCGGGCAGCGCGACGCGCAGCACCGTGGTCACGCTGGTCGTGCAATAGTTTGGATTCTTGGCGGATTAGAACTTCACTTCGCCACGCGGCGTTAGCTGGCGCCTGCGGAAAGCTTGTGGCTCTTCGATTGGGCGATGCCGTACTGGCGAATCTTGTAGAGCAGCGCCTTGTAGCTGATCTTCAACAGCGCGGCCGCCTGCTTGCGATTCCAGTTGGTTTCGTCGAGTGCCTTGCTGATGGCTTCGGCTTCGGCCCCATCTTTGGCGGTGCGCGCCAGCGACTTCAACCCTCCAGAGGACTCACCAGAATTCTCTGAACCCGGAGCGAATTGCGCTCCGCTGCCATCGCTCTTGGGACGGAGTTCCTGAATGGCGAGTTTTTCGTCTCCGAGAACCAGATAGCGCTTCACGAAATTATTCAGCTCACGCAGATTTCCCGGCCAGGCGTAATCCTGACAGGCTTGCAGCAACTCGGTCGAAAGCGGCAACGGCGGCCGGGCATAGCGCTCCGACATGCTCGACATGAAATGTTTGAGCAGGATGGGAATCTCTTCCTTGCGCTCGCGCAGCGGCGGAACCGATAGCGTGAAAGCATTCAGCCGGTAATAAAGATCTTCCCGCAGGCGCTTGTTGGCGAGCGCTTCGGGAATGTTGATGTTGGTGGCAGCCAGAATGCGCACGTCCACTTTGATCACTGAGCGGCTGCCCAAGCGGGAAAACTGCTGATCCTGCAAAACGTGCAGCAGCTTGGCCTGCAAGCCGGGTGGCATTTCTCCGATTTCATCCAGCAGGATCGTGCCCTTATTGCAGAGCTCGAATTTTCCGGGCTTGGCGTGATTGGCTCCGGTGAAGGCGCCAGCTTCGTAGCCGAACAGTTCGCTCTCCAGCAAGTCGGCTGGAACCGCGGCGCAATTTACTTTGAGAAACGTTCGATGCGCCCGGGGCGAGAGCTTGTGGATTAGCCGGGCCATGACTTCCTTGCCGGTGCCGCTTTCACCCAGCATGAGGACAGGGATGTCGACGTTAGCCACGAGCGCTGCCTGCGAACGCAGTTTGCGCATCACAGCGCTGGCGGCGACAAAAAATACTTCGTCGCCAACCTCTTCGACTTCGCCGGGATAATTCTGCTGATTGGTGCCCAGACACTGGTCGATCACCGTGTCCAGTTCGCTCTTCTGAAAAGGCTTGGTCAGGTAGTCGTGCGCGCCCAGGCGAATTGCCTGGACGACTTTGCGCGTATCGCTGACGCAGGAGAGCATCACCACCTTGAGATTGGGCTGCAGCTTGCGCATTTGCTCCAGAGTCTGAATGCCATCGATTCCAGGCATCAGCAAGTCGAGCAGTACCAGGTCGGGCCGCAAACCTTTCTGCAATCGTTCCACGGCTTCTTCGCCGGTACTGGCCGTTTCGACTTTGTAATTGTCCACTTCGAGGAGGGTTCGGATGTAGCGCAGCATTCCCGGTTCATCATCGACGAGTAGAATGTGGTTGGCCGCAGATTTCATTTGCTTTTCCCTGGTTTGATTGCTTGATTGGTTGCCGGCGAGGGAGGCAGAAGCGGAAGAATGAAGGAAAACTTGCAGCCCGCGCCGGGATCGCTCTCCACCCAGATCTTGCCGCCCATTCCCGCCACCAGCCGGCGGGCAATCGCCAAGCCCAGCCCCATCCCCGACTGACTTTCACTTTGCGGCAGGCGAAAGAAATCATCGAACACTTCGATGTGATATTCCGCCGGAATACCGGGGCCAGTATCGGATACGCTCACCTTTACGGAATTCGGATGAGAAAGGCTTTGTCGCCGCCGTTCCGTAGGATTATCCGGACTGCTCACGCTTCGCCGCTCCCACATATAAGGTTCAGCATGCAGCCAGACGGTTCCTCCCGGCGGCGTGAACTTCGAGGCGTTTTCCAGAAGGTTCGAAACCACCCGCTGGATCTTGGGCACATCGAGGGCAAACTCTGTGAGTTTTTCATTGGCCAGAAAGTAAAGAGCCAGCCCTTTTTCCTGGAACGAGTGCGACCACAGCCGGCAAACTTCCGATAAGCACGCGTTGAGGTCGGCGGCCTCGAAGTGCATCTTCATTTCGCCGATTTCAAGCACACTGAAGCTGAGAAAGTCCTGGATGAATTGCTGCAGGCGCTGACCGCTGGATTCGCATGTCCGCCATAATTTCGCGTTGCCGTTCGTTCAACGCGCCCAGCTTTTCGCTTTGCAAAAGTTCCACATAGCCGTTCAGAATGGCCAGAGGAGTTTTAAGATCGTGCGCCGCGGATGCCAGCGCGTTGGTGGTCCGTTGAAAGCGCTCCTGAAGTTGGGTGAATTGCTGCAACAAGTCCTGACTGCAGCCGGGGTCGGGACATGCAGTTTCGCCTTCGAGCTTGGCTGGGCATAGCTCGGTGAGGTCTGATTTAGGCTCTTTCACGTGAGACAAATACGTCTTTTCCGGTGTCACAGCCATTATTGGCGCTCAGTGATTGGTCACAGCGAGGGAGGGCACTCACTGGTAACGGTGAATGCTATCTGGCGATGCTATGATACGGGTTTCCCGCTGTCAACGGAAAACGCAAGGAAGTAGTCACCAAAGGGAAAAAGCTTGCATGCAGAAGTACCTAGAAGCTCGAAGAAGGGCTGCTCAACCGGCGAATATATGGCAAAAGGAGGGCAGCGGAACTCCCGCAATGGGCGGGCGCTTCCAGAGAAATGGTGAGCTCTAGAGGGACTTAGTGGGCACGGCCACGCCAACATGCGACCGGGTTTGGCCCCCCAGATGCGGTAAAGAGTCGGTTATACACACTCTCGAGGGGATCCGTTGACACGACAGAGGCCGGAAACCGAAAACCGGAAGTGGCCCCGCCTGCCATTGGCGATTCCCATCTTCGTGCGCAGCCGCGACGAAGAAGGAAAAGAACTATTGGAATTTGCCACGGCATTGAACATTTCAGCAGGCGGAGCCCTGGTCGCCGTCCGCCGCTGCTTGCCGCTATCAGCGCAGGTTCTGCTGGAGATTCCCAGCGCCCCTTTGAATTCGGGAAACTCCTTCCCCAAAGCTTCTCGAACGCTTCGCGCCCGCACCGTGCGCATCACCCACGTGGACGGTTATCACCTGATCGGTCTTAAATTCTCCCATCCTTTGGCGACCGGCGGCTCGCGCCGAAGTTCTGTCGGAAGGAAAGTTAGTTCCCCTGTGTGAAAAGTTTTTCCTACTCAAAATCGGCAGTATGAGCCCTACTACCCCGGTCTTTTGCGCCTCGGTGACGCCCTATCTAGTATCAGTAAGTTATTGAAATAATGATGGTAAACTGTTATTCACAGCGATAGTTCACAGTTTGTACCATTTGGCTCTCGGGGTGCACATACAGGCCTGGGTAGAGGAGCCGCACGCAAAAAGATGCCTATTTCAATCACAAATTCTGTCAGTTCTTTGGTCCATCCCTTGGGCGAGTTCCCCCCCGACGCCATCATATTTGGTAAATCCGACGCCATGCAGGCCCTGCGCGCTCGCATGGATAAGGTAGCTAGCGCCAACGTCCCAGTCCTGATCAATGGCGAGAGCGGGACCGGCAAAGACATTATTGCCCGCATGATTCATGGTCTTTCCCCGTGGAAGAGCGGACCGTTCGTCAAGGTGAACTGCCCGGCAATCCCCGGCACCTTGCTCGAAAGCGAACTCTTCGGATACGAAAAAGGGGCCTTCACCGGCGCCTACGGCACTAAGCCCGGACGCGTGGAAATGGCCCATCGCGGGACACTATTTCTGGATGAGATTTCGGAACTCGATCTCGCGCTGCAGTCGAAGCTCCTGCAGCTATTGCAAGACGGACAGTTTTGTCGTATCGGCGCCCAGGAAGACAAGAAAGTCGAAGTTCGCATCGTCTGCGCCACCAATCGCCAACTGGACGTCGAAATCGAGAATGGAACCTTCCGCCAGGATTTGTACTACCGCATCAACGTAGTGAATCTGCGCATGCCACCGCTGCGCGAGCGCCGCGGCGATATCGAGGATCTGGTGCACTACTTCCTCGAATATTACAACCGCAAATACAACTGCCGCGCCCGTGCGATTTCTGCCGACCTTATGGGCAGTGCTGCAGAAATATCACTGGCCGGGAAACATCCGCGAACTCGAGAACCTGATCAAGCGCTACGTGATCCTCGGCAGCGAAGATGTCATCAGCAATGACCTGGTGGCCCGCAACGAACAGGAATTCTTCAATCCCGAGATCAATCTGGATGGCCCCATCTCCCTAAAGAAGCTGACCCGGCAAGCCACCCGCGAACTGGAACGCAAGATAATCCTGAAAGTTCTGCAAGCGCATCACTGGAACCGCAAACAAGCGGCGCGGGCTCTCTCATCAGCTATCGTGCGTTGCTGTACAAGATCCGCGACGCCGGCCTGCCGCCAAACCGCTCCACCCGCCGAAGAACCGAAGTAGTAGGCACGGGCGTAGCCGCCGACTAAAGCCGCCAAACTCACGTGGGGACGGGGCAATGCCCGGTCCCCAAGAAGCCCGTCTGGGGACGCGCCCCTCGCCATTCGAGCTTCGCGGGAGCGAGGCCGCCACGCCCGGCATAAGGTTTTACAACCTCTTTACATGCCTCTTACATACGTACTTTCCCAATCGGCTCTAATGAAGGCCGGACGTGGATAATACTTCACGAAAAGGGGAGTAAAGTAATGAAGAGATCTTCTGGGTGGATCGTTCTGGTTATGGCTGCAATGATTATGACAACCGTTCTACGCAAAGCCGGAGACGCCACGACCAGCGCCAACGGCGAAGCTACAAATGGGGCGTTCCGCGACGGACTTTACCTGGGAAATCTTGCCGCTGCGAATGACGAAACTCCCCACATCGCACTTGGCCGATGGGCCAGCACGAGCGATCGCCAGTCGTTTGCCGCCGGATATGAGCGAGCCTATGCTGAACGGATGGCCGAGGCTTCTCTGCCAAGTCCTGCAGCAACGAACGCTCGACCCACCAACGGCGCCTATCGTGACGGGCTCTATCAAGGAATGCGCGATGCTCTACAAGGTCGACCGGCGCATGTCGCGCTTGGGCGCTGGTCCCGGGCGGAAGACCGGGATTCTTTCGAGCAGGGTTACCGGCAGGCTCACCAAGCCACTTTGGCCGCCCAGGCGGAAGGGCTCCGGCGTCTGCCCGAAGCCTCGCTGATCCAATAGTAGCGAAATCGATTAGACTCGTTCGGGTTGCGAGCCCGCAGGCTGCATATGATTTTCCAGCAGCGCGAGCAGCGGTTCCTTCAAATTGGGACCGCAGGCGATCAGGCCTGTGATAAGAGGATTGCGCCGGTTGCATTGCAAAGATCCGTTTTCCAACGTGCTGACAAAGCCCCCGGCGCTCGTCACCAGCGCGGCTCCGGCGGCAACGTCCCATTCATTTTTGGGGACGAGGGTAAATGTAATGTCGACCAGGCCAGCCGACACCAAAGCCAGCTTGTAGGCGACCGATCCCATGGGACGAACTTTGAAATTTGCGTCCTCGAACTGCTTCCACTCGCCGCGCTTGGTTTCGCTGCGGCTCGCTAACACGGTGGCGCCGTCCAGCGTGCTTCGCTGGCTGGGCCGGGCAGGCTTGCCGTTATAGGTCACGCCCGTTTCGAGCGAGCCCAGGAAAACTTCATTGGTGGCCGGATTGCAGATTCCGCCGGCGACCGGACGGCCATTCTCTACCATCGCAATCGACACGCAGAACTCAGGAATGCCCGCCACAAACTCGCGTGTGCCATCCAGCGGATCGACAACCCACACGCGGGTTTTGTCGAGGCGTGTATAGTCGTCCACGCTTTCTTCCGAGAGCCAGCCTTCCCCATCGCGCAGCAATTCCTCGCGAAGCACTGCGTCCAGCGCCCGATCTGCTTCCGTCACCGGATCATGCCCGATCTTGTATTCCGTCTCAATCGCGCCCAACGTGAACCGGCTGAACACTGCTCGAGCGGCTTCCATCGCAGATTGAATGCGTTGCAGAGTTTCGGGGTTGGAGTTACTTGTCATACGATGGTTTTAATTTTCGTGATCAGGCCCACAGCATGCGCGCGCCGGTAGCCAGCAGAACGGCGCACAGCAACCGTCGCAACCAGGGTACAGGTAGCCGGGTGCTTAAGTGCGAGCCGAGCAATCCACCGGGGATGGAACCAATCAACAGAGAACCGACCAGGTAGGGATCAATATTGCCGAGCCGGAAATGCAACAGGCTGGTCACGCCGGTAAGGATCACCGCGTGCACAATGTCCGTGCCCACCATCACTTTGGGTGAGAAGCTGTAGAACAGAAGCAGAAGCATCATAATGATGCTGCCCGATCCAACCGAAGTCATACCGACCAGAAAGCCCGCCAGCAGGCCAATGGCAGACATGCCCATGAACGACTGCAAGGTCGGAGACCGATGAGCTACGTGTTCTTCGATCCGGCTTTGGAAGAGCAAAAGAGTCGGAATGCAGATCAGGAGAATCCCGACTGCCGATCGTGATGAAGGTGTTGACTCCCGTTCCATAGACCGTGCGCAAATGGCCCAGCAAGCTGACCCCAAGAATCGAACCTGGGACGCTGCCGGAGGCCAGAGCTAAAACAACCTTGCGTCGCACGGTTCCTTTGCTCAGGTGAACCCAGCTGGAGCCGATTTTGGTGACGAAGTTGAAGAGCGCGTCGGATCCGACCGCGATGATTGGCGGCACTCGCAGAACAAAAATCAAGAGGGGCAGCAACAGAACACCACCCCCCACCCCAGTCATACCGATCAGGGTACCTACGACGAAGCCGATGACGACTTTTGCTAGAAGCATGTTAAATCCCGTACTGCTTTATGTTGACCCTTCCGCTCGGCGATCAGGCCGACTGTCCGTTGACTCCGATGAAGCCCTCGCGCTCCAGATGCAAAATGATCTCTTGCGCTGCTTCTTCGGGGCTGAGTTCAGCCGTATTGATCACAACTTCAGCATCCCTGGGTTCTTCGTAGGGGTCCGAAATACCCGTAAACTCTTTCAATATTCCGGCGCGAGCTTTGGCATAAAGGCCCTTCCGGTCGCGCTGCTCGCAGGTTTCCACGGGCGTCGCGATATGCACCAGAATGAAGCCGCCACCGGATTCGATCATGCTGCGCACTGCTTTGCGAGTCGCATCATAGGGAGCGATGGGCGCGCAGATGGCAATGCCGCCGTTCTTCGTAATTTCCGAAGCCACGTACCCGATTCGTCTGATATTAATGTCGCGATGCTCCTTCGAGAATCCAAGCTCCGACGACAAATGCTTGCGAACCAGGTCTCCATCCAGCAGGGTTACCGGACGTCCGCCCGCCTCCAGAAACTTGGTGACCAGCACGTTGGCGATGGTCGACTTCCCGGAACCTGAAAGTCCGGTGAAGAAAATCGTCACGCCCTGCTTGTGCCGCGGGGGATAGCTGCGCCGCAACTCCTGCACGACCTCGGGATAAGTGAACCAACTGGGAATGTCCCGGCCTTCATTGAGACGATCCCGCAGCTCGGTACCGGAGATATTCAGCACGCGTGAGCCGTTGGTTACTTCATTGTCGGGCACGTACTGGTCCTGATCTTCCAGGTACACCATCATGTTGAAGGGAACCATGGTGACGCCGATATCAGCCTCGTGCTTCTTAAACAACTCCTGGGCTTCGTAGGGGCCGTAGAAAGGCTTGCCGTCGGAATCCTTGCCAGGGCCAGCGTGATCGCGGCCCACGATGAAATGGGTTACACCGTGATTCTTGCGGATCAGCGCGTGCCAGATCGCTTCGCGTGGTCCACCCATACGCATCGCCAGCGGCAGCATGGAGAGCTTGACACTTCCGGCGGGGAACTTGGAAAGAAGCAGCTGATAGCAACGCACCCGGGTGAAGTAATCCACGTCGCCTGGTTTAGTCATTCCGACGGAAGGATGGAGCAGCAGGTTAGCTTCAACCTGTTTAGCCGCGCGGAAGGTCAGTTCCACGTGGGCGCGGTGCATGGGATTGCGGGTTTGAAACGCAACCACGCGGCGCCACCCCAGACGCGCCAATTCGCCGCGCAATTCGGCTGGGGTCAGACGCAAGGGTGCGGAAGTCATAGTGTGACGGGCGCCTGCACGCCTTCGACTCGGCCTCCCACATACCAGGAGTTGCCCTTGTTCAATAAATAATCGACACCGGGATGAACCGTGCTGGTGGTTCCGAATACGGATTTTGCTTCGGCCTTGCGATCTGGCTGCCAGACCTCTTCGACATGCAGGACCGCCAGCATCACGCCTTCAGCATCGCGCAGCGCAATCTTGCTGCTCCCGGCTTCAGTGCCTTGGCAAACTCTTCCTTAACATCTAGAGTGATCGGCATCGGCCACAGAACGCCGCTGCTCAGCCGCATGTTATGGCATACGCCGTCGTAATCACCCTGGTTCATGAATCCCTGCAGTGGCGAGAAACCTCCGCTCATCAACAATTCAAGATCGCAAATCTGGCGCGGTGTGAGATCCCACGATGGCCACTCGCGCGAATGAGCCTTCAGTTCTGCGGCGCGCTCTGGCGTCGTCATCAACTCGGTGAGTTCTCCGCCGTGCGGCGCAATAATATGGCTTGTCGAAACGGTCAAATCCTTAGCTCCTTCTGAAACTGGTTTAGTTGCACACTATGTTGTGACTGCTCACTACACGGGCAGTATGACTGTGACAATTGCGGCTCACGCAGAGCTGGACGGAGTGCGTCAACAACGATGCGCCAGAATACCGTGTAACCAGCGGGGCAGCAAGTTCTGTCTGCTTAGAGCGAATCAAGTTTTAGTACGAGCAATTCGCATACCTTTGCCTCCCACGCATTGGATCGCTATGCCACAGGTAATAAAAGGTTTATAAGATCGGCTCACTTCGGCTCGCGGGACTCGGCGAAGAATGTGAAAAGCTTTGCACTCCAGGCACAGTTTCCATCCGACGAATTCAACTTCGACCACTAGAGAACCCCTCTTCGCCAGACGAATTCCGGATGGACTCCACGGACGTGACTTTCTGGGCCGCCACCACCGGTTCCTTAATAGAGTATTTCAGCAGGCACCACACGGCGCGCACCCCATCTTTCCAGCCGATCTTCTTTCCCTCTTCGTAGGTTCGCCCCCAGTAGCTGATGCCAACCTCATAAATCCGCAAATTACGCTTTGCTACCTTGACTGTAATTTCGGGCTCGAATCCGAAACGGCTTTCCTCGAGTGGAATGGACTGAATCACCTCTCGCCGGAAAACCTTGTAACAAGTCTCCATGTCGGTGAGATTGATGTTGGTGAGACAGTTTGAGAGCAACGTCAGCAACCGGTTTCCCACCGAATGCCAGAAGTATAGGACGCGGTGAGGCGCAGAGCCCAGGAAACGCGAACCGTAAACCACGTCCGCCTTGCCCTGGATCATTGGCTCAAGCAGTAACGGGTAATCCGCGGGATCGTATTCGAGGTCCGCATCCTGGATGATCACGAAGTCTCCCGTGGCCTGCTGAATTCCGCGGCGCAGCGCCGCTCCTTTCCCCATGTTCTGCGGCTGCAGAAAAACCTGCACTCGCGGATGCTGGCTTTGCAACTCTTCGAGAATTTCGCGGGAACCGTCGCGCGACCCGTCGTCCACGCAAAGTACCTCAAGTTCGAGTGGGACGGCCAACACGCGTTCCACGACGTAGCGTAAGGTGGCGCCCTCGTTGTAAACCGGTATGACGACCGACAGTTTCATGGCTTAAGAAAGGCTCCTTAGTGTAGAACATTCCCAGTCCGGGCTTTAATGCTTTCCTAAGCAACCCCAGAGTGGTGGTGCGAGGCCGAAAGTTGGCAATCGGACATGTTGGACCCGGAATGCCTCGGCCGCGATTCTGGTAAGACGTGTAATTAGTTCTCAGGACTCTTACATGATCGGGGAATTTTGTCCTAAGGTCTTGGTACATGTCGTCTATTTGGGGTCAGGTTGAAGATGGAGGGGTTATGCCAGTTGCCAAATCGTCGGCAGAGAGCGTCGGCGGAACGGCAATGTTGGTTTTTATTCACAGGTAAAGTCAATATCGGACTGATTCAGTCGGGTTTATGCCTGCTCTTTAGTTTCAGTGATTTAAAGGAATTCGAGCCGTAGCAGGAATGATCTCAGGCCCACCTCGACAAAGACTTCAGGGTTATGCTGTAGGGTCCGGCCAGCGCTTCCCGTTAAAGTCTGCTTCGGGAGAACATACGGGAAAATACTGAGGAAAGCCGGTTCACTTGGCAGGGTGAATGCTATGAATTCTGGGAGAACCCAGTCAAAAATATGCTTCCTTTGCGGCTGGGTCGGCGAAGGGCGCTTGCAATAGGGAATCTGTGTAAAACTCCCGGGCGGCGTCAGTTATTTATCTCACCCCTTAAGGAAGAGCTGACATGGAGGAAAAGCCTGTTCGCTTGGGCCCACGGGAGGAGCAAATTGCCGAGTTGCTGTTGCAGGGCTGCGACAATAGGGAAATTGCTTCGCAACTCAAGATGGCCCGACGTACGGTCAAAGCGCATTTCAATCGTTTGTTCGTGCGCTTTGGCATTCGCAACGGTATCAAGCGAGTGAAACTCGCGACAACCTTATATCGGAGGCAGCTATGTTTGGAGGAGACCGATACGGAAAACGCGCACCCAACGACCGGGAACGGCGAGTCATCGAACTTGTCGCCCAAGGACTCAAGAACAGTGAAGTCGCAGAAGCAATCGGCACCACTGAGCATGTCGTGAAGAATTATCTCCGCGCGATCTATGACAAACTCGGGCTGTGGAATCGGGTTGAACTGGCTCTGTGGCACGAAGCGCGGCGGCATGAGAGTCTTCTGGCAGGCGCTTGAGGCGTTTTGAAAGCTGTCCGCGCTTGATTCGACTCACAAGCTTTTCTGCTCCGCATCGAAGCGAAACCAACTTGCACCATATCTGACCCTCGCGTCGCTGACGCGGGGGTCTTTGTTTTAGCCTCGGTTTTAGCCTGGATGAATGCTTACTGACTGGTTATCTTCTGGAAGAGATTAATCGCAGTTTTTTCTCGCCGCCGGCTCGAACTGATCCAACTGCGCGTCGCGCTGGGTGGTGAATTTTCCTCCCGCCGTTTTGCCATACAGTTCTGCGCCTGGACAGTAGTAAAGAGCCGTATGGCGGTCGACCCAGACGCGGGCATTCGGGTTCCCGAGATAAACCGGAGCTGGTGGCGTTTCGGCTAATCCCAAACTCACCAGGAGTTTGTCAAAAAGCGTGAGACTCGGCTGCGGAGGACCTTTCGGCTGGAGGTGAGACTCCGCGGGATGCGCACCCCAGCTTGAGAGCACGATTAAAAGCAGAACAACCGCTGCTCCGACGTAAATGTCTGCCCGATGCTTTGCCAGCCAGATTCCCGTTGCCGATTTCGGGTGCAACGATTCCAGCCATTCCTGAGTGTGCGCAGCGGACCCCCAGGGCTTCGACGATTTTGCAACTTCATCTGCTTTCGTAACTAGAGCTCTGCCCTCTGGCGCTGCATCACTCGTCACCAATCCGGAGTCGCCTTCCAGAGCTGCGACAGCTTCGTCCCCTTGATCATGGGGCGATGAAGTTTCTTGTGCCAACTCGGGAGCGGGTTCATGAGAAAACCCTGGCTTAGTCTCTGCCAGCGGGCTGATTTCGATTTCGTCGTGCCGCGTTTCCGCCTCTTCGCGCGGGGTGTTTTTGTTCTCTGCCGACGGCGGGTGGTGCCATAGAGAAGATCTCTTGCTGTGCAGGTCAAGCGCGGATGAGGTTTCTTGCGGTCGCGCGGTTCCGCATCGGCCGCAAAATAATTCTGGTTCGGCAAATCGATGGCCGCATTCCGAACAGATCGGGTCGCTTCCGGGCTTCGTTCCCGATGCTCTGGGGGGAAGCACAATTCCGGACTCAGTCCGCGCGGCTGGTTCGACAAACCTTTCCACTGCAGGGGAAAGCGCGGGCTGAGTCGCGTTATTTGCGGGTGTGACCGCCAGGCGTTCCAGTTGCGGCTTGATTCGTTCCAGAGCCTCCAGCATGGCGGCCCGTTCGGCCGCGAGCGTTTGTCGCCATTGCTTGTCCGCTGCTCGGGCGATTGCCTCCGTCATCAATCCCGCCATGAGCTGGCAACTTCGCATCTCCGGTTCTTCAATGGATTCGGTATCCGCGAAACGAACTTCCAGCAGGCCAGCGAGATTGCCTTCGTGGTGAAGCGGCAGCGCGATGGAGTGTTTGTTCGTGGGCTCGCGACTGAATTCGGTAGAGAGCCGCCCATCCGCGGACATGCTTGAATCCATTGGCAGGCTTGATCCAGCGAGGTTGGCGGCATCTCCGGCAGCCGCGCAATACTCCAGGTGATTCTCACGCACCACCGCAACCGCAACTCCGGTCGCGTGCGTGATCCTCTGTAACCGTTCGACAATCAGATTCCCGGCGAGTTGCAAATCGCTGGGTTGCGAGCGCAGGAACTCCTGCGTCTCGACAATTTCGGCGAGTGCTTCCGCAGGCTTGGGTTTCGGGCGATTGGCAACCTCAAACGCCTTTTGCTCCTGCAGAACATGAGCGGCTCCGAGCAGTTGCTGGAAGGTGGCTTCATCCAGGCCTGGCTTTTCCCGCTCGCTTATGGTCTGCTGCTCCAAAGGTTCACGCGCTCCCGGCTTGTACGACTCTGCCATAGGCTAGTGCAATTCGCTGTCCACAATGCTAGGCGCAACCGCGCAACCGCTTGATTCTAGCAGCCTTGATGAACTCGGACCATACCAGACTGGGTGCACTCAAGTGCTTGCACTTCTTGCGCTTAAAGGGAGCCATCAGGGGCCACCACTGTGAGACATGGAATCCCAAGATGCGCTCCAGCAGCATACCCCGGTATCTCCACGCCAGCCGACCTGGGGAATGTGCAAGTTGTTGCACTTTCCGGGTATGGGGTTAGGGCGACCACGGGACGAAACTAAATTTGTGCAGGCGCGAGTTGTCCCTGTTTGGCTTCCGGACCGCTGAGGTAGTAGTGAACCGCGGGCGTGATCACAAGCGAGAGCACCATGGAGATCAGAATGCCGCCGATGACCGCAACCGCCAATGGCTGGAGCATTTGTGAGCCCGCACCCAGCGCAAAGGCAAGCGGCAGCATGCCGGCCACAGTTGCCATCGCGGTCATCACGATAGGGCGCAACCGCCGCCGGCTGGCTTGCAGCATAGCGTCTTCTGCGGAGAATCCAAGCTTGCGGAATTTCTGATCCGCGTCGAGCAGCAAAATTCCATTCTTCGCCACGATGCCAATTACCATGATCATTCCCATGAATGAGGAGACATTAAAAGTGATGCCGGTAATGAGCAACGCGATGAACACGCCGGAGGTCGATAGCAGAGCGGAAGCGAGAATCGCAACCGGGGCCGCGAAGGTACGAAACTCGAACAACAACACGATGAACACCAGCAGAATCGCCAGTATGAGAACAAACACCAGATCGCGAAATGTCTTCTGTTGCTGCTCGTAGGTTCCGCCGTAGACGACGCGAATGTTTGCGGGAATGTGAAGTGCGTCGATGGTTTTCTTGACCGCGTCCATTCCGCTGCCCAGGTCGGTTCCTTCCAGCCGGGCTGTAATCGACACGTCGCGCTGCAGGTTTTCGCGTCGAATTTCGGTCTGTCCGGGCAGTTCGGTGATGGTAGCCAGCGCCCCCAACGTAGCGGTCCGGCCGCTGCTGCTGGTCAGCAGAGTATCCCGGATGGCCTCGAGCGAAGAGCGATTAGCGGCCGGGAACCGCACTCGCACGTTGTAGGCGCGGTCGTTGTTGATCACGGGAGTAGCGGCCGGTTCGCCTTCGACGATGGCGGCCGCATCCGTGGCAATTTCTTCGGGTGTGAATCCGGCTCGGGCCGCGACGCTCGGATCAATCTGAAAAGTGGCGGACGGGCCGCTGATTGTGTTTTCAATTCCGTCCAGCACATCGACCACGCCGGGAAGTTTGTGAATCGCATCGGCCACTCTGGGGGCCCATTGTTCCAGCACCGCGCCGTTCGGCGAGAATAGTTTGATCTGGATCGGCTCCGGCGCGCTGGTCAAGTCGCCAATCATGTCCTGCAACACTTGTACGAATTCAACGCGCACCGCAGGCTCCTGCGATTCCACCTGCGAACGAATATCTTCGATTACCTCGTCCACACTCCGCTTGCGATCTTTCTTGAGCTTGACCAAAATGTCTCCGCGATTGGCTTCCGTAACCGCGGCCAGGCCCAGCTCCAGGCCGGTACGCCGCGACGTGCTCTCAACCTCGGGAATGGAATTCACGATGCCTTCGACGTGGGTGATCATGCGATTGGTCTCCACCAGCGATGCTCCCGCGGGCGTCCAGTAATCCAGAGTGAAGCCACCCTCGTCCATTGCGGGCAGCAGATCCGATCCGGAATATCGATAGCAAACGTAAGACGCGATCACCAGTACACCCGCGCCCGCGGCGAGCCAGAAGGGCTTGGCCAGCGCACGCCGCAACCAGCGCTCGTGGAAGTCAACGATCTTACGAAAGAATCCACTGATGGATGCTTCCTCGGCTGCCAGCAGGCGAGTAATCGACTCTTCTTCAGCTTCGGTTCCTTGCTCGTGCGAGGCTGCATCTGTGGGCGCGGTTTTATGCTTGATGAAATACTGGCTCAGATTCGGCGTCCATGTGAGTGCGAGAGCCAGCGACGTGAACAGCGAGATCGCCATGGTCACGGCCAGCGCGCGAAAGAATGTACCGGTAACTCCGGTAATTGAAATCAGGGGAAGAAACACCACCACGGGAGTAACGGTCGAACCGATCAGGGGAACCGTGATTTCCTGAAGCGCGCTATGGATGGCCTGCAGCCGATTCTGTCCGGCATCGCGATGCAGCACGATGTTTTCTACCACCACGATCGCATCGTCAATCACCAGGCCTACGGCGGCCGCCAGTCCGCCCAGCGTCATCAGGTTGAAGCTTTGATGGAGCAGTTTGAGCGCGACAAACGTCACCAGAATCGTGACTGGAATCACCAAGCCCGCGACGATCGAAGTGCCCCAGTCGCGCAGAAACACAACCAGAATGATTGACGCCAGAATCAGTCCGAGCAGAATGGCATCGCGCACGCTCTTGATCGAGTCAGCGACAATGATGGACTGATCGTAGAACGGCCGAATCTTAATTCCCGGAGGAAGCGACTTCTGGATGCGATCCACTTCGCGCGTGTACTTCTTTGGCGACTGCGACCGTGTTGCTGTCGGGCTGCCGGTTGATGTTGAGCAGCACCGAAGGTTTCCCGTTCGCGGTCACGATCGTGTAAACGGGTTTCACTCCGCGCGTCACCGTGGCGATATCGCCGATGCGCACCGGAATTCCCGCCGGAGTGGCCTTGACCACCGTGTTCGCGATTTGCTCCGGCGTGCGCACCTGCCCGCTGATCAAGCCCAGTACAAGCTGATGATTGCGCTCGAACAGTCCGGGCGAATCAATCAGATTCGTGCGCCGCATCGTATCCAGAATATCCGTCACCGTGATGTTCGCGGTTTGCAGCTTCGCGGGATCGGGCGTGATATCGAACTCCGGTTCCTGACCGCCTTGTACCAGCACCGTTGAAACCCCATCGAGCCGGTTCAGCCGCGGCTTGATCTCGTAGGTGGCCATCTCCCAGAGTTGGGTCTGCGGCATCGTGTCCGAAGTCAGGCTGTAACCGATAATCGGAAAGCTGGCAAACGTCATCCGGTTCGCCACTACGGTTGCAGTCGATGGAAGCTCGGGCTGGACGCGCGCCAGCGCTGCATTGACATATTGCAGGGTCTGGAACATATCGACGTTCCAGTGAAAGAAAAGATCGATCTCGGCAGAGCCGCGGCTGGTGATGGAACGCACGTCTTGCAGTCCGGGCACGCTGTTCACAGCCTCTTCCAAGGGCCGCGTGATCGTGACCATCATTTGGTCGATCGGCATCACGCCGTTGTCGACAGCGATCAGGATACGAGGAAAATTGGTTTCCGGAAAAACCGACACTGGAATCGTGAAAGCGAGATAAGCGCCCAGGAGCGCCAACGTGAGGATCAGGAAGATCACCGGTTTGGAATGGTGCGCAAACCAGTATGAGGATTCCGGCTGACTCACTTTTCCGCTCCACCACTGCTCTTTTCGTTCTGCTCTTTCTGCTGCTTCTGATCCTCGACTTGGATCTGGGTATTGTCGGGCAAGCCGTACGCTCCCGAGGCCACCACACGATCACCGGCTTGCAGACCCTCCACGATCTGCGCTTGATCGCCCTGGCGAACCCCGACCTTCACCGGCTTCTGGTGAGCGCGATTGTCGGAGCCGACGAGCATCACCGAGGTGGCGCCGTCTTCCGCAGTGAGCAGGCTGGCCGCGGGAATGACCAGCGCATCGGGAATCGTGCGCGCCAGCATGGATAGCTGCACGCTGGTGCCGGGCTTAAGTCGCTGCTCAGGATTTTTTGCCTGCACCCAGACTTCGACCGTGGTGCTGTTCGGATCGAGCGCCGGGCTGATCACTGTGATTGTGCCCTCGACGGACTGCTCTTCGCCGGGCGCGCTGATGGTCGCTTTGTCCCCGAGCTTGAGCGACGCCGCATCCTGCTGCGGAATGTGTGCGCGGGCGATGACCTGGGAGACATCCATGACCGTGAGCAGAGGCGTCCCGGCAGCGGCCATTTCTCCGGGATACAACGGACGGTCGGCAATCACGCCGTTCATCGGACTGCGAATCTCGGAGTAACTGAGTTGCGCGGTCGCGCCCAGATACTTGCCCTTCGCGGACTCCAGTTGTCCGGCCGCGGACTTGAGCCCTGCTGCTTTCCAATCGCCTGCATCGCGTCCAAATGCTTTTGCGCCATTTCATATTGGTTGCGCGCTTGCGTGAGATCCACGCCGGACTGATCGAGTTCTTTGCGAGGAAGAGCGCCCTGCTGAAGTAGTTCCTGCCGGCTGTCGAAGATCTTTTGCTGCGCGTCAAGCATTTGCTTGGCGGCTTGCATCTCCAGTTGCGCCTTCTGCATTTCCGCTGGCAGATCGGCGCCCGTGCTGATTTCGTAGGTGGCCTGAGCCTGATCGTATGCCCCTCTTGTGTCCTGGGCCGCGGCGGCGAGATCCTGATGTTCGAGCACGGCCAGCAATTGTCCCTGGTGCACGCGACTGCCGCGCTTCACCAGGAAGGTTTTTACCGGTGCGCTGATCTTCGGAACGATCGCCGACTGTGCCAACGGAAACAAAACTGCCTCCGCGACCACTGTGTGCTGAATCGTGGTCTTCTCCACCAGGGCAACCTGTACCGGGACGACTGGTTCTTTTTCCGCGGGTCCCTTGGAACACCGCAGATAAAGAAAAGCAGTCCGGACTGCACGAGCACTAAGCAGATGGACGAGACGTCGGCGGATTGATCCAAAAGTTGCCTGTTCGCATCGTTTATAAGCTTCCGGTCAGCGTTTGTAGATTTGCCATCGAAACGCGGAAGCGCGCCTGCCCGTCGTTAAAGGCGTTGTGCGCCAGGGTCAGTGTGTTCTGCGCGTCTACAACTTCGAGCACGGTCGATTCGCCGGCCTGATAACGCATCGTCGTCAGACGCAGACTTTCTGCCGCGAGTTCGGCGGACTGGTTCAGCGATTCCAGTTCCGAGCGCGCCGTCTGAGCTTCGCTATACAACGTTTGCAACTTCGCCAGCAATTGCCGCTGCGTGAAACTAAGTTCCACGCGCGCCTGCTGACGGCGCAAGTCTGCCTGCTTCAGCTTGCTGCGATTTGCACCCCAATTCCAGACGGGAAACTGCAGCGTGGCTGTGGCCGCGTACCCCAGATTACGAACTTGCTGCCCGGTTACCGGATCAATCTGATTCACCGCGTAATGATTCGCGTCAATGCCATAAAAATAATCGACACTGAGGGTGGGCAGGAATCCGTTCCAGGCGCCCGTAACCTCATGGTTGGCTTGTTGCGACGGCAGCCAGCGCAGCCCGTAGTTCAGGATTCTGCTTTGCGGCAGCGGCCTGAACTTCAGTGATTGAAGGTACCGGCTCCGGCATCTGCAAATCATCCACCACCGAGTAGTTCTCGTTGAAGTCGGGAAAAACCAGAACCGCCAATTCAAGCCGGCTGCGGTTCATCTCTAATTCCGCTTCGCGCAAATCCCGCTGCTGCTGCTGGGTTTGTATCTGCGCCTTGATGACATCCGAGTGTGCCACCTCGCCGCCGTGTTCAAGTTTCTGGCTTGATGTCGAAGAACCGTTCCGCCTCAGTGGCGGCCCGTTGCGCGGTGGAATATTTTCGTTGCGCCACCACGAATCCGTAGTAAGCCTGCACCACGGTCACCACCAGCCCCCGAGCCGCAATTTCCGCACGTGCCCGGGCCACGGCCGCAGCCGCGGAACTGCGGCGATAATCGGCGATCGTGCCCAGCGAAAATTCCTGATGCACATTGCCCTGGCTGATGTACTCATGCACGCCATTGTTGGCGATGAATCTGCTTCCCGAGCCGTTTCCCTCGGTGTAGAGAAATTGTCCGTTGTAATTCACGCTGGGCAGGAGCGCGGCTCGACTCTGCACCCGATCTTCCTTGGCCACTTCGAATTCCGTTACCGCCCCGCGGTATTCCGGATTATTTTTCTTTGCCCGCTCCAGCGCATCCTGCAAGGTCAACGTCAGAGGAGCACTGCTGCTGTTCGCCTGGCCATTATTTCGCGTTACCTCTTTGGGAGCAGTCTGCGCGGACGCGGCCAGCCCCAGACTCAACGCCAGTAGCAGGAACGCAGACCGCGCTCCGACCCAACTACGGCGGACTCTTGAATTCCCGTTTGTCATTTCCTTGCTCCGTATGCGCCGGATCGAGTCCGATCTTCACCCCTGCCCGCGAAAGGGTAGGCTTTCGCCAAGCCTACCCTCACGCGAAGCTCGGCGGAGGAGGGACCGTCGAACCACGGCTTGATGGTCTTAAATTGAAGATTAAGCGAAGCTGAAGGAGATGGCGGGAATGGATGACAACGCCCGCACGGGCGCGGACGACCGTGCCTGCACTAGTTGTTGGTCGGCAGTTCGACGGTCATGCGCGTGCCCTTGCCCGGGGCGCTGTCGGCAGTGATGGTTCCTCCGTAGGCTTCGACCAATGCCTTCGCGATTGCCAACCCCAGGCCGAAGCCTCCTGTACTGCGAGTGCGGGAGGGATCGCCGCGATAGAAGCGCTCGAACACGTGGGGCAGATCAGCGGCGGCAATGCCCGCGCCATGGTCCGCGAAAATAATCTGCGCTGGGCCACCATTTTTCTGCGCGACGGCGACCTCGACCGATCCGCCTTCGGGCCCGTAACGCACCGCATTTTCCAGCAGGTTGATCCAGACCAGCTGCAAGTCTTCGGGATCGGCGCGAAACAACACTGGGCCATTCTTGGAGAGATGAACGGTGGCGTTGCGGCTTTCCGCCAGATGGCGAGTTCTTTCCACCGCCTCTTCGCAGGTGGCCGTCACATCGATAACCTGCAGGTCCCGGCGCAAAGCGCCGTGCGCCCACTGTTCCGCCCGCGCCAGCCGCAGCATCCATTGCAGCAGTTGCTCCAGACGTTCAAGATCTTCTAAAGAGTGTTCGATCCCGGCTCGATATTCTTCCCCAGCCCGCGGCCGCTGCAGCAAGGACTGCAACGTGGACTTCAATACCGCAACCGGAGTCTTCAATTCATGCGCGGCATTGCCCAGAAATTCTCGCTGCTGCTCGAAAGAATGTTGCAGCCGAGCCAGCATCGTAGTCATGGATTGTGTCAGTGGACGCAGCTCTTTGATTTGCCGGGCGTCGTCCGGGAGGTGCAATTCCCAGTTGTGAGTCGACACCAGAGCCGCCTGTGCGGCCAATTCCTGCAGCGGCAAGAGTCCGCGCCGAATACCCCACAGCGCAAGCAGCACCGTCGCGCCCAATAATAGCAAACTAGAAAGCGCAATCGAAATTCCCGCTTGCCTGACCTGCTCATCCAATTGGATCATGGGGGCTGCATACACGATGGTCAACGACTGGGGCTGGAAGGTTTTGCCTTCCTCGCGATCGAGAACCGGAACCCGCGAAGCCCGCAAGCCACGGTAAGGTACTTGCGTCCACTTGAAGTTCCAATGATCGTGGCCGGCGGGCGGAATCTCAAGACCGGTCGGCCAATTCGCGGAACGAGTCAGAAGCCCCGATCTTTCCGTCCAGACGGCAAACAAATCCGGATGCGCAGGATCAAGCGAAGAAGGCATCAGCGAATCGTCAAAGTACACGTTGCCACTCGCGTCTTCCGCATATCGCACCAGAGCCGCCACACTCATGGCGCGAGCCTGCATGCCCGCATCGAGCGTAGAAAGCAGGCGCTGGTGCGTGTAGAAGATGCCCGTAAACAACAGACCGGCCGCCAGCAAAGTCTGCGAGAGCACGACGATGGTGATCAACCGGCCTTTGATCGAAGCTTGCATCATCGAGCGATCCACCATCGAGCGCTGAGTCACGGTATTGTCTTCACCCGTCATCCCTGCGGTGTTCCGTCCTGCAAAATATAACCCTGGCCACGCAGCGTGTGAATCAACTGCCGCGAGGAGCCAACATCCAGTTTGCGCCGCAGCCCCGAGATATACACCTCGATGACATTGCTGAACTTCTCCCAGTTATAGTCGTAGAGATGTTCCAGCAACTCGGTCTTTGAGACCACCGCTCGAGGCCGATGCGCCAGATACTCTAGGACACGATATTCCATGGCGGTCAAAGTGATTGCCCGGCCGCCGCGCTGCACGCTGCGACTCACCGTGTTCAACTCCAGGTCGCCCACCGCCAGAACCGGCGAGGGCTGTCCCTTTCCGCGGCGAATCAGTGCCTTGGTCCGGGCCAGCAGTTCACCCAAGTCAAAGGGTTTGGTGAGGTAGTCGTCGGCTCCGGCGTTCAGCAGCGCGACCACGGATTCTTTATCGTCGCGGGCGGTCACAACCAGAACGGGCGTGCGCTGACCAGCCTGCCGCAGACGACCGAGCAGTTTCATTCCATCCATTTGCGGCAGCATCAGATCCAGTAGCACCACGTCGTATTCGCTGGACTCCGCCAGAAAAAGCCCTTCCTGACCATCGTGGGCAATATCGACCGCGTACCCCGCGCTCTCGCGCAAGCTCCGAGCGACGTTTTCCGCCAACCGCGGCTCGTCTTCGATGATCAGAACGCGCACTTGGAGCCTTCCCCAGGTACTGCTCAAAGCACCTTATATCTTTCCACCTTAACGTGTCCTGAAGCCAGTTGAAAGTGCTGCCACGATGTCGAATCAAACACTCCGTAATCGATGCGGCCTGTCCGATTCTGAACATCCCATTTCGCTAGCGAACATCTGCTTAGCTCACGACCGACAGTCTGCGCCGTCAAATCAAAGAGTTAGCAGTTCCGTAAGGGAAGGGAAGTTGCTTCGCAGGAGAAGACGCCAGCTTGCGTCCGAGGATTGAGCCGATGGGAACGCTGATCGATGACCTGCGCTATGGATTCCGCATGCTGCGGAAGAATCCAGGATTCACCGCTATAGCATTGTTCACCCTGGCTCTCGGAATCGGAGTCAACACCGCAGTTTTCTCCATTGTGAATGGAGTGCTCCTTAATCCGCTGCCTTTTCCTGACTCCGACAAACTGGTCGTGCTGTTCGAGAGCAAGCCGAATTTCAAAGAAGGCTCTATCTCCTATCCCAACTTCCTCGACTGGCAACGGGAGAATCACGCCTTCTCTTCGATAGCAGCGTATCGGCCTGACAGTTTCAGTCTCACGGGTTCCGGTGACGCTGAGCAAGTGCGCGGCGAAATGTTGTCCGCGGATTTCTTTTCCATTCTCGGGGTAAAGCCTTTGATTGGCCGCATGTTTACTTCGCAAGAGGATCGGCTCGGGGCAGGCCGCGTTGCCCTCATCAGCAGCGGTTTTTGGAAGCGCAAATTGGCTGGTGCCCCTGACATCCTGGGTCGCAGCATTGTGCTGGATGGCGAGGCGTACACCATCATCGGCGTGATGCCCGCCAGCTTTCACTTGTTCCTTCCCAATTTCCGGGAAAATAACGAGGTCTTCGTTCCCATCGGCCAGTGGAAGTATGCAGACTTCCGCGATCGCAGTCACGCCTTGGGGATGAAAGGTATTCGGCCGGCTCAAGCCCGGCATCACTCTGGCCCAAGCCCGAGCCGACATGGATTCAGTAACCCAAAACCTGGCCGCGGCTTTTCCTCAAGCCGATGCGGGTGAAGGGTCCACGGTGATCCCGCTGAAGCAGAGGATGATAGGAGACATTGAGCCCTTTCTTCTGATGCTGCTTGCCGCAGTCTGCTTTGTGCTGCTCATCGCCTGTGTCAACGTCGCCAATCTGCTGCTGGCTCGCTCGACCAGCCGCACCCGTGAGTTCGCCATCCGTGCCGCACTGGGGGCTGGCCGAGGACGCGTGGTTCGTCAGCTTCTTACCGAGAGCATTCTGCTCGCAATTGGTGGCGCCGGCTTGGGCTTGCTTCTCGCTGTCTGGGGAATGAAGGCGGCACTCGCCGCGCTCCCCATCGCGCTGCCACGCGCCGAGGAAGTTGGATTCGACAGCCATGTCTTGATCTTTACCGCTGTGGTTTCGCTCGTCGCCGGTTTTCTCTTTGGCCTTGCTCCAGCGCTAAGAATGGCCCGTTCAAACTTGCAGGACACTCTCAAACAGAGTGGGAGAGGAATCAGTGGTGCCCAGCATCGCACCCAAGCGGCTTTTGTGATCGTCGAGATGGCCATGGCTCTCGTTCTGCTGATTGGCGCAGGTTTGATGATTCGCAGCTTGATGCGGCTGTGGAGTGTTAGTCCGGGATTCGCTCCGCACAATGTTGTCAACTTCAGCGTCGCGCTTCCGCCCTCAGGGGCATTAAGTCCCGACGCGGCTCGATCCAACCTTCGCCAACTTCATGACGGACTCGCCTCCGTTCCCGGCGTTCACGCGGTTTCCTTGTCCAGTGGCGCACTGCCCCTGTTGGGCGACGACGAAGAGTTGTTCTGGATTGAAGGGCAAGCCAGGCCTTCCACGGACAAAGATATGAGTTGGACCCTCCGTTATACCGTCGAACCGGATTATTTCCCGGCCATGACAATTCCTTTGAAGCGTGGTCGTCTCTTGACCGCTCAGGACAACGAGCATTCTTCCCTGGTCGCAGTGGTCGATGAAAGCTTTGCTGACAGATACTTTGCCCAGCGGGACCCGATTGGCAAACACATCAACTTAAAAGGAATCGATCGGCCACTCGAAATCGTTGGCGTGGTTGGACACATAAAACAATGGGGCCTCGATACTGACGATAAAGAAACTCTGCACGCGCAACTTTATTGTCCCTTCATGCAAATCGCCGACAAGGACATGCAACAGACTTCTGGCGGCGTAGATGTGGTCCTGCGTTTCGACGAAGCCCATCGGGCGAACATAGATGCCATTCGGAACGCGGTCGCGGCCATGAACGGTCAGGAGTTCATCTACAATGTCCGCACCTTTGACGAGATCATTTCCAAGTCGCTCGCAGCGCAACGCTTTTCCATGATATTGCTCGGCGCATTCGCCGCACTCGCCCTGCTGCTGGCCAGCGTCGGCATCTACGGCGTGATTTCCTATGTGGTTGGGCAGCGGACCCAGGAGATCGGCATTCGCATGGCTCTGGGCGCGCAGAGGATGCATATCCTGCGGCTCATTCTCGCTCGCGGCGGAATGCTTGCCTTGGGCGGAGTGGCATTGGGTCTGACCTCAGCGCTGGGGTTGACCCGACTCATGGCCAGCCTGCTGTACGGCGTCCGCGCCACAGATCCGTTAACCTTCGCTGGGGTGGCGATGTTGCTCCTGTTCGTCGCCGTCTTCGCCTCTTACATCCCGGCGCAACGTGCCACTAAAGTCGATCCCCTCGTAGCCCTGCGCAACGAGTAAGCGTTTTGTAACTTTCGAGCGCCGTCTTCGTTGTGACCCTGTGCATTTTCGGCGGCGGCTGTTTCTCATTGTTCAACAAGACCCCTTTCAGCACAGCTTTTCCCGGATTGGTCCTGCCAGAAACTCGCAATGGCTTCGGCCATCTCCTCAAGATGCGGCATTCAAAGGTCTTTATCCCTACGTGTTGGTAGGCGAAGGTTTGGCGAACCACTTGCATTTGCATGGAAGTGATTGAGTTCGAATCAATCAGAAAAGCGAGTACGGATTCCGGGATTAGCCAGAGAGGAAACCAATGTTGGATCTCAGTGACATTAAGATTACGCAACGCGATGAACAGGTTCTGCGCCTGCTGGTGGAAGGATGCAGCAACAAAGAAATCGCAGAGCAATTGAATATCAGTCCACGGACCGTGAAACAGCATCTGCGCACGCTGTTCTTGCGAGCCGGAATTAAGGATGGCCGCAAACGTGTGAAGCTGGCAACCGCCGTCTTCCAAAGAGAGCAGAGGGAATCTCATGCAACCATGTGACCGTTTAACCGCCAAGGAAATTCAAGTCGCGATGCTGGTGTGGGAAGGCCAGACCAATCGTGAAATAGCCACGGTCGTCGGCACCACCGAGCAGGTAGTAAAAAATTACTTGCGCAACACGTTTGACAAACTCGGTGTGTGGAGTCGCCTGGAACTGGCTCTCTATGTAGCCGCCCACGGCGGTGCTCACTGGCGCGATCCTGCCCTTTCGCCTCCCGCTCGCAGCCCAGTCGCGGCATCTGCCGACAAAACTGACCAACGGCTCCCAACATCGTATAAGTCAAAAGGCTTGCCGCGATTGATTTCGGCCTAGTTTTTAACAGAGCAGCTTCCCCTTTCCCCGGATGTTCGACGGCTTCCGGGGCGAGACCGAGTTGCAGTTCATGCGATTTGCGCGCCAGCTCGCTGGGGGCGAGCGGCAGAGACTGCACAAACCGCGGTGCAATGCCCTGTGGAGGGAATGCATGTACGTGAAAACGAAAGGCCTGTAATTGTCCGAACTCAGTTGACGACCCTCAGTTGGTTGGAGTACATACCTGCAACTACGCCGGATAGTAGTAATTGCGGGCAGCAAAAGGAGCTGCATCGATTCCCCAACTGCGAAGCCCGCACGAATCGTCTTATTGAAGGAATGGGGCCGCCGGCGAGAAGGACCTGGATCGGACAACTGGGGATGAACGGAGCGAAGATTTCGAGGCTTGAATTCAGCAGGCTCTGGATTGAGCGCGTGCCTTGCATTTACCGAGTTGCGAGTTTATCGAGTCTCGATACAGTGGCACGACCTTGGAGTACCAGCGAATCACTCATGAGCGATATACGGCCCTCCAGTCCATTCGTCTCATGCTGGTCGCGAAGGCTCCTTAACAATCGCTTCCAGCACAAACTGCGAGGCTAGTGGCACGGCCGATAACCAGATAACTGATCCGTGAGCAATATTAGATAGGCGAGTCGTTCTCATCCTATGGCTTACGCTGGACCCATTCCGGTCAGGGGCACTGTACTGGTCGTGGACGATTCCCTGGCGATGCAACGCTACCTGCGCTTGCTGCTCGAACTCGACGGTTACCGCGTCGAAACCGCCGACAGCGGTCATGAAGCTTTGCTGAAGTTAGCCCGCGGATGCACTCCCCAAGCGATGCTGCTCGACGTTCAGATGCCAGGGATGGACGGCTTGGAAACTTTGCGGCGACTACAGCAATACCGCCCCAGGCCAAAGGTCATCATGTGTTCGGGGGCTGATGATCCCACTTACATTCGTGAGGCCATTGCGCTGGGCGCGTACGCGTATCTTGCGAAACCCATCCGCCCGTTGTATCTTTCTGCCGCGCTGGTACGCTGCCTCAACGAGGGGCCGGAGAAAGATCTGCAGCATCTGGGAGCTCAACTCTTCGTGATGCCATCGCCCGGTTCGCCATGACTCTCATCACCGCCGCTCCATTTCTTCCCTCGGCTGCGGCCCACAAGAAAAGGCGTCCGATGTTCGCCACCTGAAAAGTAGTTCGCTTCAAATTCTGATTCGAACCATGCTGTCGATGAATACGCCAAGCTGGCTTTTGTCTTGTTCGGTCATCTCCGTAAACTTTACCCCAATTCCAAACCCCGGCGTACTGGTTACGACTTCGCCATTCGCCCAGACTTTGAACTCCTTGACCCAAAGGGCGATCCTGATGCGCGTTCCTTTTGGCAGCGGATTGGGCATCTCTAGGAAGCACCCTCCCAAGCTGAGATCCACGGTTCTCGTACGGATGGGAGATCCCGCGCCGGCCGGATAAATCTCAGCCGAACTTGCGCACTTCATGCGCGGAGTCGCTCGGCGGTCATGCGCGTCGCGAACCGTTGCGTCGAACCCGGGAGGCGGCAGAGGGAAATCCCAAAGGCTCTTTTCCGGGGATAGGTTCAACAGGCCCACATGGCCTGCTTTGGGACTGCCAGGCTCACCCACCCACCTTACCCGAAAATGAGCCTTGGTTGCGCCGTAGGTGAGGCCCACCACCTCCTCCAACTTGGGCTGCGCTTGGACTCCGCACAGTTCCGCCCCATGTTGGCTTACGTTGACAGTAAATACCTTTTCGGAGAAAATTTTCCCACTGCTGTCGGTCCCAAAAATTCGGACGGGGACCTTGATTTCCTTGCGGGGCTCTCGTCGCTTACCCATACACTAAACCAGACTCCCTCAAAACAGAAGCTTGGGCCTTGGGGTGACATGATTCTACTTCACAGATGCTTCCCGCGCCCAATGAAGGGATGGGCCACCTTGGGCGGGTTGGCTACTCATGCAAGGGAAAACGCTGCAAAAGCTTGCATAAAAGCCTACGGCCTGGCGAAGTCATCTCCGCAAAGCACAGTTTAACAAGCATTTGACGAGGAGGCCTCCGGCACTCAGATTGCACTGGCCACGGCGTGTTTCACAGGCCTTGCCCTGTCTTCAGTCAAACGGTTGCGATTTCGAGGAAGAAAATGACTACTAAGGAAAGCTTCTGGATGGCCTGTGATTCCATCGAGCAGCTACGAGCCGAATACGGGCCCTTTCAGACCCGCGCCGAAGCCGAGGCGGAAGCCCGCAAGCTGGGATTCGGCTTTTTGTTGCGCTACGAACACGTGATCGATGCGCACGAAAACATTCAGGAAGTGCGCTGCATCTTCATCGAATTGCCCAGTGCTCCCAAGCCGCCCACCGGTCCGGTTGTCCGTACCCTTCATACCCGTTGCGCCACCTGCGGCGAAACCGCAGTTCACGATGAACACTGGCAGGCTGAAGTATGGGCCGACATTCATGAATTCGAGCACATCCGCCATCGTGTCCGCCTGTTCGAGCAGACCCGCCGCGAAGGCCTCAAAGAAATTGGCGATTGGCGAGATCAATGCGCCTGATCGGATGTGCCTGCAAAATCCCATGCTTTTCTGCTAGTCTGTTTTCCGTATAGCCGGACCCGTCTGTTCTCCTGAGAAAACTATGGTCCTGATCTTTTCGCTGATCCTCGCGCTGATTCCGCTTCTCGGCATCGTTTATATCGTTGTATTCGGCTCTCCTACCACGGTGGATGGCCTGTTCATGTCTCTCATCCTACTTGCCATTTCGGCCATTCTTGGCTTGAACGTGTTAATCGAATTGCGCAAGGGGAAAGCCGCATTTTCCCCGCGCCGGGCGGCGCTGGCCGCGAGATCATCCGGGCCGGTCTCGGAGGGATCGCGGGTGAAAACTCGCGGCAGGGTAAAAGAAGTGGTATTCTTCGAATCCAATGTGGGGCAACCCAACAAATCAATCGTCACGCTTTCGGACGAGGGCGGCGCCTCGCAGACGCTTGCGCTCGAGGGAGACGTGCGCAACGCCCTTCCCGTAGGCCAGACCATTGAGATCACCTTGCGCAAAGAACCTGGGAGAAACGTTCTGGTAGACGTCAACAACGCCTGACGCCTCACTCTTGCCACCATCTGCCGCCGCCTGCCATCTGATTACGAACGTAACTTCCATCCTTACTTCCGCCTCGCTCCCGTCTGAGATTTCAGTAGAGAATTAGAAGCAGTCGTAATCGCTGGGCGAAGCTCGCCCCGAGCGGAGGGAGAATGCAGGCGAGAGAGGAACAAACGGCGCCGCCGCCGACCATGTTGGCACGCGCGGAACAGATCCAGCGCGAGATTCAGCAGCTTTCCGGACGCGACCTGCAACTGTGGTCGATCGTGGTTCTGATCATTCTGGTACTCACCGCCGGCATGCTGGCACTGGTTCTGCCCAACGTCATTTGGGCGCAGCGCGTCATCCGCATTGAACACGTCTACCTGCCGCAACTGTTCTTCGGATTGATTTCGCTGATCCTGCTCTTCAATATTTACCTGGTCGGCCAAAAGCTTACCCTCAACAACACCCGCCGCGCCCTCATCAGCGAACTGGTCTTGAACGAGCGCCTCGAAAGCCTCTCGCTCATTGATCCCTTAACCCAACTGTTGAACCGCCGGGCGATGAACGAACTGATTCCCCGAGAAGTGGTGCGCGCCAACCGGCTGTCAAGTCATCTGACATTCTTGACCATCGACCTCGACGGTTTCCGTGCTATCAATTCCAAGTTCGGCAACATCGAAGGCAACCTCCTGCTGAGAGCATTTGCCCGGCTCCTCACCACCAGCTTCCGAGGCGGCGACATTGTCTTTCGCCAGGGTGGAGACGAATTTCTTGTAGTCATGCCGGATACCAGCGTGGAAGATTCTGATTTTCCTGTGCGCCGCCTGCACCGCGCGCTAGAGCAATGGAACCTCGGAAGCGGGAAAAGCTATCAGCTCTCATTCAGTTGGGGCGTCGCCGGTTACGTGACCGGCAGCGAGGTAGAAGATGTCCTGCGCGCGGTCGACCGCCAGCTCTACCAGAAAAAACACAACCTCGTTCCCGTGTTCTAATATCTCTAAAGCAGTGCCTTCGTTTTCATGGATCTGTCCGGAAAACGCTCTTTTGGCCACATACCTGCGGTCAGCTAGAAAGACCGCTGGCTGCCGCGCGATCAAGCAGCCACAGCAACCTGCCATCTACCGGCCGCACTTCTTGCGACGGCAAGCCGGCATTCTCGTTCTCCAATACTTCACGAACGATACCGGATTTATCCGCCCCGCTTGCCAGAAATATTACGCATGCCGAGCGATTCAGTACCGGCAAAGTAAACGTGATGCGGTAACTCTGAAATTTGTCGACCCAGTTGCCAACCACGAGACGACGTTTTTCATTGAGGGCAGCCGAGCCGGGAAAAAGGGAAGCGGTGTGCCCGTCCGGGCCAAGTCCCAAGAGCACGAGATCAAAACGTGGGAACTCACCGGGCTGCAGGGCGAAGAACTTCTGCAGAGTTTGTTCGTAGGCACGAGCGGCGACCTCGGCATCTTTTTCCTCACCGTGGATGCGGAACACATTGCCCTCCGGAACCTTCGAGAGCAGTCCCGTCTCGCGAACCATGCGATAGTTGCTGTCAGGATGGTCGGGAGGCACACAGCGCTCATCACCGAAGAAAAAGAAACTCTTCTTCCAAGGGATATCAGGGATGGAGCCGCCAGCCAGAAGCGTGTACAGACTCTTCGGTGTCGAACCTCCGGAGAGCGCCACAGAAAACCGTCTATTCGACCGAACCGCTTGGGTAGCGACCGCGACGAATTCAGCGGCAGCCGACTGAAACAAATCAGCAGGAGTGTTTAAGATGCGGATTTCCGCTGGCAGCGTCATGCAAAGTTTAGCCCGCTCCGTTTGTTGTCGCGTAGCGAGCGGCGCCCATCAGCGCGGTTTTGTCATTAGTGATGACCTTCACCGGCATGGCTTCGAGAAGGGACTGCATGCGGCCTTTGCCGACGAACGCGTGCATGAACAGCGGGCCAGACAATTTTGCCAGCATCTTAGGCGCGATCCCGCCACCCAGGTAAACTCCGCCGGTGGCCATTAGTTTCAAAGCAAGGTTGCCGGCTTCCGCCGCAAACACGGAAACAAACAAATCAAGCGCCTGTTCGCACAATGCACACTTGCCAGCCAGCGCGGCCCGAGAGATGGCTGCCGCCGCGTCAGTGTGCAGCATTTCATCGGTAAGCCATTGCGGCTCAACCCCGCGGCGCGTGTCCCGCAAAAAGTGAAACACATTGACCAGACCGGGTCCGGAAACGATCCGCTCATAGCTGACGTGCCCGAAGCGGCCGGAAAGATAGCGGAACAAATCCATTTCTAATTCATCGCGCGGAGCAAAGTCGGCATGTCCCCCTTCGGTGGCGAAAATGTGATATTGAGATCCGTCCCAATACATGCCAGCTTCGCCAAGCCCGGTGCCCGCCGAGATCACCGCCTGGTTGCCCACGGAATTCTTCTTCACCTGATTCAGCGAAACGACGTCTACGGGATCGAGAGCAGCAATTCCCCAGGCGTTCGCCTCGAGATCGTTAATAAGAACCGTTTTTTTCAGGTGAAGCTCATCGGCGAGACGTTTGGAGTCGATGAGCCAGGGGAGATTCGAAGTCTCCACCCGTCCGTTGCGAACCGGGCCAGCCACGCCAAAGCAAGCGGCCTCGGGACGCAAGTTCGCAGTGTGGATAAATTTCGCGACGATTTGATCCAAGCCGGCGTACTCGCGGCTGGGAAAAACAGAGGCGGACACCAGACGAAATTGGCCGTTCGCTACATCGAAGAAGGCTAGTCTTGCATTTGTCCCTCCGATGTCGCCTGCCAGAATCATTTTTCGAAGTTCCTCCAGTGACGGCCGTCACGCTCGAGCAACTCGTCAGCCTCTTTTGGACCCCATGATCCGGCAGAGTAGTTCGGAAAATTGCGCGGCGGCAGCGCTTTCCATACATCGAGCGCAGGACTCACGACGCACCAGCCGGCTTCGACCATGTCGGCTCGCTGAAAAAGCGTCTGATCGCCAATCATGCAGTCATGCAACAGGCGCTCGTAGCCGGTGCTCGGCTGCACACCGAAATAGTCCGCGTATTCGAAATTCATGTCCACCGCGCCCAAACTCATGATGGGACCGGGAACCTTGGCGGCAAATTGCAACGAAATTCCTTCTTCCGGCGAAATATGCAGCACCAGTTGATTCGGCATCAGGTTCTCGACCGGTGTATCCCTGAACAATACAAATGGTGCGCGCCGAAACTGAATGACGATGTGTGTGTTCTGTGCGGCCATGCGTTTGCCCGTGCGTAAATAAAACGGAACGTCTGCCCATCGCCAGTTGTCGATCAGCAGTTTCATGGCGACGAACGTCTCCGTTTTCGAATCATGCGGCACATCTTCTTCTTCGCGATAGGCGGGAACGCGCTGCCCTTCGATCATTCCTCCGCCGTATTGCCCGCGAACAGTTTTGGTGAGAACTTCCTCGGAACTCCACCCTTGGATGGCATGCAGTATTTTCGCCTGCTCATCCCGCACCGCGTCGGCATGAAAAGAAATTGGCGGCTCCATCGAAGTCAGACTGATGAGTTGCATGATATGGTTTGGCACCATGTCCCGCAGCGCGCCCGCTCCGTCGTAATAGCTGCCGCGCTGCTCCACGCCCACGGTTTCTGCCACTGAAATCTGTACGTGATCGATATAACGCCGATTCCAGATAGGTTCAAAGATTCCATTGGCGAATCGAAAAGCCAAAATGTTCTGGACGGTTTCTTTGCCAAGATAATGGTCGATGCGATAAATCTGTTTTTCCTTCGCAACCTTCAACAATTGCTGGTTCAAAGTCTTGGCCGACTCCAGATCATGACCGAACGGTTTTTCCACGATCACGCGGCGCCAGTGTTGGTTGTTCTCTTCCATCAACCCAACCTCTGCCAAGCGCTCTATGATCGAGCCAAAGAAACTGGGAGCGGTAGCCAGGTAGAAGAAAAAATTGCCGTGGGTGGTGTGATCCTTATCGACTTTCTGAAGAAAATCCTTCAACTGGGAATACACATTCTTGTCGCCGAAGTCGCCGGTCAGGTAATACAAACGCTTGGCAAACCATTCGACGATGTCGTCGTCAGCCGCGCCCCCGGCGTAGTGCTTTACGTCTTCAGCGACTTTTTGCCGAAATTGCTCGTTCGACATGGCGCTGTGGGACAACCCCACGATGGCAAACTCGCGCGAAAGCAAGTCGGCTTTGGCGAGGTTGTAAAGCGCGGGAATGAGTTTGCGGCTGGTGAGGTCGCCGCCGGCGCCAAAAATAACCATTACGCAGGGATCAGCGGGCCGGGCAGTGCGCTTGGGTTGTGTGTCTGGCAATACTTCTGCTTGGGCCATGAGTCTATGTCCTCGTCGACGAAACGATCAGTAACCTATGCAGTTTTTGTCGCGGCTGCCCCAGCTTCAATGTGGCCGCCGAATTTCTGGCGCATGGCAGACAGTACTTTCTCCGCGAAAGTGTGCTCCTGACGCGACCGGAACCGCGTAAATAAGGCCGCTGACAGCACGTTAACCGGAACTGCTTCGTCAATCGCCGCCTGGATTGTCCATCGGCCTTCACCCGAGTCCTGAACGAAGCCTGTGTACTCGGAAAGCGTGGGGTTTTCTGCCAGCGCCATCGCCGTCAGATCGAGCAGCCACGAACTGACGACGCTACCCCGACGCCATACCTCCGCGATGTCTGCGAGATTCAAATCGTAGCGCTGATCTTCAGGTATTTCCTTACTGGTGGCATTGCGAAAAATGTCGAAGCCCTCCGCATAAGCCTGCATGAGTCCATACTCGATTCCGTTATGAACCATCTTGACAAAGTGCCCTGCACCCGAGGGACCGCAGTAAATATAGCCGTCCTCGGCGGTGCCCGCCATTTTCTCCCGGCCCGGAGTCCGGGGAATATCGCCGCGGCCCGGCGCCAGTGTTTTGAAAATGGGATCGAGTTGTTGCACGGCTTCTTTGGGTCCGCCAATCATCATGCAGTAACCGCGCTCGAGTCCCCACACTCCACCGCTGGTGCCTACGTCGAAGTAGTGAATATTTCTGTCTTTAAGTTGTTTGGAGCGGCGAATGTCGTCTTTGAAGTAAGAATTTCCGCCATCGATAAGAATGTCGCCCGCCTGAAACTTCTGCGACAATATTTGTACGGTTTGTTCAGTGGGAGCGCCCGCCGGAACCATCAGCCAAGCTATGCGGGGTTTTCCCAGTTTGTTAACGAAGTCGTCGAGCGAGGCCGAGGCGATTGCTCCCTCCCCCGCAATGTGCTTCACATTTTCCGCGCTGAGATCGGTTACAACTACTTCGTGGCCGCCCCGCATCAGGCGTCGTGTCATGTTCGCGCCCATTTTGCCAAGACCGACCATTCCCAGTTTCATACGTACTCCTTCTCAATATTAAATCGTTTTTATAGTCCTGGGGCGAACCACCCTTTTCTGGCACCGAGTGCATCTGTCCCTCGCGACAGTCGGAGCCGAGGCTACGAAAGTGCGTCGCGAATTGCTGCTGTCAGTGTGACTAAAGCGGATTTCAGGTCCTTGCCGAGGTGCACTCGGAGGGCGCGGCGGCCGCGTTCGGCCAGCACTTGGAAGTCTCCGCGTGCTTGCGCCGCTTTGACCACGCCAAATGTGTACTTCTGCCCGGGCACGGGAAGGTCAGCCGCGTCATCGCACGTGACCTGCAGGAAGACACCCGAATTTGGACCGCCCTTGTAGGCTTGACCAGTGGAATGCAGAAAGCGGGGACCGAATCCGAGGCAGGTCGCGACGTGTTTCTTGTTTCGCAACTGGTGGCGGATTCCCTGCAAGCTTGCCTCGTGTTCAGGGTTCATCTGAATGAAGGCGAGCAGAGCGAAGTAATCGCCTGCGCCGAGGCGATTGAGATGCGCACGGAGATAACCTGCCAAGGATTTGTCCTTACCCGTTGACTTGGTCAGAGCCTCCGCATTCTTGGAATCTGTGAATAGTTTGATGCCGTCCTGGTCGAAGATGGGTTTTTCAGCGGGAAGGGAGCCGCTCTTTTCGTATTCCGCGGTTAAATTGCGAGTAGCGATTTTGCTGGCTTCAACGTCCGGTTGATTGAAAGCGTTAATGCCGATGATCGATCCCGCAACCGCCGTGGCAATTTCCCAGCGGAAGAATTCCTGGCCAAGGGCGTACACATCCCCAACTGAGATGCGAATCACGGGTTGACCAGCCTGCTCCAGGGCGGCAATCTTGGCGTCCTGCGCTGCATCGGGCGCAGAGTCAAGCCGCACGTAGGCAAAAATCCGATCACTACCGTAAACGTCCGGCGCTCCCAATTCCTCACGATCGACCGGAATAATGCCGTGACCCTGCTTTCCCGTAGACTCGGCCAGCAATTGCTCGAGCCACGCACCCAGATCGGAGATGCCTGGCGACGCCACGATCGTGACCTTGTCACGACCACTCTTCGCGGCGGTTCCCAGGATGATTCCAAGGATGACTCCGGGATTCTCGTGGACCGGAACCGATGCTGCGCAGGCTTCGACCATCTCTTCCGTACGATCAAGAAACTTGGCGGTGTCGAGGCCCATCACGGCGGCAGGTACGATTCCGAAATTCGATAGTGCCGAGTAGCGCCCTCCAATACTTGGGTCACCGTAGAAAATGTGCAGGAAACGATCGGCCTCGGCCACTTGCTGCAATTTGGAGCCTGGGTCAGTGATGGCAATGAAATGGTTGCCCACCTTTTCCGCGCCCACGACCTGCTTCATGCGCTCAAAGAAATATTGTTTGTAGATGTTAGGTTCAAGGGTTGTGCCCGATTTACTCGAGACGACAAATAAGGTCTTTGCCAGATTGACCTGTTTCTCGAACGCCTTGATCTGCGCGGGATCGGTGGAGTCGAGCACGTGCAACTGCGGAAAGCCTGGGACGCGCCCGAAGGTCTTGTCGAGCACTTCGGGACAAAGGCTGGACCCGCCCATGCCCAGCAAAAGAATGTCTGTGAACCCTTCTCTTTTAACTTCCTCGGCCAGGCGGCGCAGGTTGTCAGCGTTGGCAATCTGCTTTTCTGTAATGTCGAGCCAGCCCAACCAGTTGGCTTCGTCGGTGCCAGTCCAAAGGGAGGCATCGTGTTGCCATAAGCGGCGGACTTTTCCTGCGGCTCGCCAGTCATCGATGTTCGTCTTTACCAGATTCGCGAGAGTTTCGGGCAGCTTGTACTTTTGTTGGCTGACTTTTGCCGTTATCTGCGTATTAGAACTTGTTTCCACGGCTTCCAGTAGCTTGTCAAAAGCTTCGGCAAACAGGCGAACTCCATCATCGGTAAGCTTGTCGGTAACTTCCTTTATCGAAATGCCGAGTTTGGCAGCGGTTTCCATGGTTTGATTGGCCGATGCAACGTCTTCGGTCAGGCTTGCTCGGGGCTGCCCGTGATCGCGGAAAGCATCCAGCGTCGCGGGCGGAATGGTGTTCACGGTGTCGGGCCCGATCAACTCTTCCACGTACAGAACGTCGCGGTATTTCGGATTCTTCGTGCTGGTGCTGGCCCAGAGCACACGCTGCGTCTGCCCGCCTTTGGCAGCCAACGCTTGCCAGCGCGGCCCGCTGAAAATCTTTTGATAGCTGACATAGGTTTGTTTGCCATTCGCAATCGCGATCTTGCCGAGCAGGCTTTTCAACTGCTCCTGCTCATGCGGATCTCTGGACGTCTTGAGGCGCTCGCCGATGATCGCGTCGACAGAGTTGTCAATGCGGCTGATAAAAAAGCTCGCGACGCTGGCAATCTTGCTGACGTCCCCGCCGCGTGCTGCCAGTTGATCGAGGCCGGCAATGTAAGCTTCCGCCACGCGCTTATAAACTTCCCGCGCGAAAAGCAGCGTCACATTGATATTGATGCCTTCGCTTATCAACTGCTGGAAAGCCGGAATGCCCTGAGCGGTGCCGGGAACTTTGATCATTACGTTCTCGCGGCTCACGGTTTTCCATAATCTTCGTGCCTCTGCGATGGTGCCCTCTGTGTCGCGAGCGAGATAGGGCGAAACTTCGAGGCTGACGTAACCGTCCCGGCGTTTCGAACTGTCGTACACGGGACGCAGAAAATCGGCTGCATCCTGGATGTCACGGATGGCAAGAATCTCATAGCGGGCCTTGGCATCAAGGTCAGTCTTCGATTGCGTAGACTGCAAAATGTCGGTGTAATCCGTGCTGCCGGCAATCGCTTTTTCGAAGATGGCAGGATTCGAGGTCATGCCTCGCACTCCGTCCTCGTCAATCAGGCGCTTGAGTTCGCCGCTGGTAAGCAGGTTACGGCGGATGTAATCCAGCCAAACCGATTGGCCGTAATTCAGCAGATCCTTTAGCGGATTGGTGGCTTTTGCGGTCTCGATGATTCCGGTTGCCATGATGATTCTCCTCTCGAACAGCGACTTCAGGATGGGCGAGACGCTCCGTCCTCCATATTTATTTATTGTTTCGATTGCGCGATTGCTGCTCGCGCTGCCTCTGTTACTTTGTCCGGCGTGAACCCGAATTTCTTTAACAAATCCTTGATCGGCGCCGACGCTCCGAAGCGATGCATCCCGATCATCCTCCCGGTAGGTCCGACGTATTGCGACCAACCGAATGTGGATGCCGCCTCTACCGATACTCGTGCTTTCACGGTTGGGGGCAAAACCTGTTTCTTGTATTCATCGCTCTGCGCTTCGAAGATACCCCACGAAGGCATACTGACGACGCGCGCCTTGATTCCTTCCGACTTGAGTTGCTCGTAGGCCGTTACGCACAAGGAAACTTCGCTCCCGGTTGCGATGAGAATGACTTCCGGCTTGCCATCAGACGCGTCAGCCAGTATGTATGCCCCTTTTGCCACGCCCTCGGCTGCAGCATACTTCGCGCGGTCGAAGGTTGGGAGCGGTTGCCGGGTCAGAACAAGAACGGCGGGCTCATGCTTTTTTTGCATGATAATCTTCCATGCCTCCGTCACTTCATTGGCGTCTGCGGGTCTCAGCAGTAGCAAGCCAGGCACGGCGCGCAGTGCAGCCAATTGCTCGATTGGTTGGTGCGTGGGGCCGTCCTCTCCCAGGCCAATTGAGTCGTGGGTATAAATGAAGATCGAGGGAATTTCCATGAGCGCGGCCAGTCGCACCGCCGGTTTCATGTAATCGGTGAAGTTGAAAAACGTTCCCCCAAACGGTCGAATCTTGGATACTGCCAGACCGTTCAGAGCCCCAGCCATCGCGTGTTCGCGAACTCCGAAGTGCAAATTGCGTCCTGAATAAGTCCCCGGCTGAAAATCGCCGGCGCCCTCAAACTTGAGCCGCGTTCGGTCAGAACTCGCAAGATCTGCCGAGCCTCCGACCAGCCACGGAATATTTTGCGCGAGGATGTTCAGCACCTTGCCGGAACTGTCGCGCGTGGCCATTCCTTTGGCGTCGGCGGGAAACGTGGGCAGGTTTTTATCCCACTCGCTGGGTAGCTCGCGACGCTGCATGCGGTTAATCTGCTCCGCGAGGTCGGGAAACTTCTTTGTATATTCGGCAAAAGACGCTTGCCATTGTTGTTGCAGGTCGCGCCCGCGTTTGCCGATGCCCTGGCGGAAATTCTCCAGCACGCCATCGGGCACGAGGAACTTCGCATCCTCGGGCCAGCCGTAGTTTTTCTTTGTGAGGCGCACTTCTTCATCGCCTAAAGGCTCACCGTGAGCTTCGCTGGTATCGTGTTTGTGCGGCGATCCGTATCCGATGTGGCTGTTCACAACGATGAGCGTGGGGCGATCGTCAGTCTGCAGGAAGTTGTTATACGCATCCGCGAGTGCGCCGAGGTCATTCGCGTCAGTGACGTGGACTACGTTCCAGCCGTAACCCTGAAAGCGTTCGCCCACATCTTCGGTGAACGAAACGTCGGCGGGACCATCCAGCGTGATGCGGTTGTTATCGTAAATCCAGCACAGGTTCGGTAGCTTCAAATGACCGGCCAGGGAAGCGGCCTCGCTGCCCACGCCTTCCATAAGATCACCATCGCCACAGAATGCATACACCTTGTAGTTAAATATCTCGAAGCCGGGACGGTTGTAATTCGCAGCCAGCCACTTGGCAGCGATTGCCATGCCCACGCTGTTTCCGATCCCTTGCCCCAAGGGGCCGGTCGTCGTTTCAACCCCGGCGGTCAAGCGGTATTCGGGATGTCCAGGCGTTTTGCTGTCTATCTGGCGAAAGTTCTTGATGTCATCGAGGGTGACCGCGAACTCCCCGGTCGACTCATATTCCGGATTTACGCCGCGAACTTCGCACAAGTACAGCATCGCGTACAACAGCATGGAGGCGTGGCCATTGGAAAGGACGAAACGATCTCGGTTAGGCCAGACGGGATTCGCGGGATCAAAGCGCAGAAACTGCTGCCACAAACAATAGGCAACCGGCGCCAATGCCATGGGTGCGCCGGGATGACCGGAGTTTGCCTTTTGTACCGCATCGATAGCTAACGTGCGGAGGGTGTTGATGCTCAGGCTATCGAGTTGCTTGCTGGTCAGCACCGCTTGCTCGCTCGCCACCATAAAAACGTCTCCCTTCGGTCGCCGTGGTCGAAATTACGTAGTCATATGCCGGAGCCGATCTGCTTCTCGATGAATGAGAGCAGAAAAAGCTCCCCACATAAGCCAGTTTACCAAGCTTTCAAAGGGCGCGTGCGGACGATCCAAGCGGAAAAGCGCAAATTTGTTCACGGCATGATTCTTCATTGCCATCCTAATAGTTAGGATGACTCCTGCCGGACAAAGATTCACGCGTAAGGTTTTTTAAGGCGGAGTTCCGGCGAAGGGATCAGATCATTGAAGCGCATAAAGATTGCCGTCGGTGCTTCCTAGGTAGATTATGTTGTCGACGATGACCGGTGACGAGAGGATCGTTCCCATGGCTTGCATCCTGACGACGCCGGTTACAATGTCGTCATAGAAATCCTCGGTGAAGACAGCCTCATAGTTCGGGGTCCCGTCTGGCTTCGTAAAAGCTGCGCCGTTTTCTCGGGAACCGTCGGTCTGAAATTCCCAAGCCACTTTCTGAGTTTTGAGATCCAGGGCCATTAGTTTTCCCTCGTGAGTGCCCATATAAAGCATATCTCCCGCGAGCGCTGGCGATGAGAACATCGGCCATTTGAACTTCAAGGAAAAAACAGAAGTGCCTGACTTGGCATCGAGGACGTAGAACATGGCCGAGTCCGACGTTGCGAAGTAAACTTTGCCGTTGCGCACGGCAGGCGAAGTGATGACCCACGACCCTTTGTTGTTAAACTTCCATTTTTGCTGACCGGTCGCGGCATCGACGGCATAGAAGTTGGAGTCGCGGCAACCAAAATAAACGACGCCATCCACGACGGCGGCCGAGGATTGGATGCCGACCTGGTTATAAATCTCGTGATCCTCCCCGGTCTTGAAACGCCACTTCTCTTTTCCCGTGGTGGCATCAAGGGCGTAGAAAAAACTGTCCCAACTTCCGATAAACACAGTTCCGTCGGCGATGGCAGGCGAAGCGTGGACGACATCGCTGGTGTGAAAGTTCCACTTCCTCGCGCCAGAAGCAGCGTCCAGAGCGTAGACATTGCCATCGCCGCTACCAAAGTATACGGCCCCATTCCACACGGCTGGTGAGGACAAGTAGAAGTCGAAAGGATCGGGCATGGTTTCAGCCGCAGGCTGAACTCCGTGAATATGCTTGGCTGCAAACCGCCGTTCGCCACCCGTCTGGAATTTCCATTTCAGTTGGCCGCTGGCCGCGTCGACCGCATAGAATGTGCCGTCGTAACTTCCGAAGTAAACGATTCCGCCACTTACCGCAGGAGAGGAAACCACTCGAACCTTGGTCGGAAACTTCCATTTCTGAGTGCCAGATTCGAGGTCAACCGCATACAGATTTCCGTCCGCGCTGCCCACGTAAGCCAACCCGTTCGCAATCGCAGGAGACGAAATCACCCGCCCGTTCGTGTGGAATTTCCATTTAACCTTGTCGAACTGAGCTATGCCAGCGGCGGCGTAAACGCCGGTGTGCTGCGGGTTGCCGCGGAACATCGCGGCATCCTGAGAGACTGCCGGCAAACAAATGAGTAGCGCTGCTAGAACCCGAACATGTTTCATGCTCGGATTAGACGAGAGGATCGGAGAAAGAGCACACAAGCCGGGCCTGGCAAGCTAACGTTTCATTTGCGCCAGGTAGCCTTGTTCACTCTGGTAGCTCTTGGAAATGCCTTCCACGAATTTTAAGAATTGGCGCAGGGTTTCACGCTCGGACGTTTCCATATTCTCGAACCTGACGCGAACTCCGAAGTTAGGATTGCTGCGAGTCACGATTCCACTGAGGATCAAACCCTTAACCCAGATCTTTCCATTGGCCACCCACAGTCCGATTTCGAGCTTTACTCCAGTTGGCACCGGAGTTGCAGTTTCGACGAAGCCCCCGCCCAGGCTGGTATTTGAAAGATTGCCCCAGACGGGCGCAGGCGAACCTTCTACGCGTAACTCAACTGCGACAAAACACTTCATCCTGGGATAGCGTCGCCGGTCCTGACCCCAGCAGGGCGTGAAGATGTCCGGTTCGAAAGGTGGAGTCGCTGCCGGCGCGGTTGCAACCGGAACCTGGGGAGAAGCTGAAACTTTCTGTGAAGCCTGTGCAGTGGCCCCTGTGCTCTTGATCCTGCGCATAGTCTCAAGCAAGACCTGATCCCGCCGGGGCGGCTCAGCATCGCGATAGGCCTGCAAGAGTTCTCCAAGACGGCTCACGATCTCGGGATCCGTCAGGAGCTTGGTCCAGTCGGCTCCGGGCGCAGAAGTTTTGCTTTCAGTCATTTGGTCGGTTCGGCTGAGTAGGATTCCGACGGCCTTCCCACACGATAGAGTGGGGCAGGATTGCAATCGAAACAAGGTAACCGCAGTGCAGCGTTACAGTAACCAGAAACGTCGTTTAGCTGGACGACGCGGTTTGTCCAGAGCTACATAAAGCGATGGCAAGAACCGTTAAGCCACTCACCAGCAGCGGGAACCATACTTGTGCGAGCCAGGGCACCGGAATGAGAAACAGGATGTCAAGTTCGGTCGGGGAGGAGGGCCATCGCACCGTACCCCAGAGGCCCGCGTAGTAGGCGATGTCCCACCAAGCAAAAGCCCAAAGGAATGCCGCCCATCTGGCGCTCATCTGCGATGCCGCCAGCAGTGCAACGCTGATCAACATAACCATGGTTGCCGCCTCGCGATACATCTCGATACGGAGAAGGCTCTGGGGAAATTGAGATAGCGAAGTGGCTTGTTCATAGCCTAACCAGGAGTGGCGCAGATCGGACAATGTTCCCGTGTACCCTGGTAGCAGACCGCCCGCTGCGCGCAAATAGACGACGACGGCAGCTTCCGCAAAGCCAAAAGCAAGAGCAAAGATCGCCATGATAATTAGCTGTCGCCGGTTTGGCAGTATTCGCTTGCGCAATGCGAAATAGGTGATTACGGGAATCAAGATGAGCAGGTTCACCCACCAGGGTTGTGCCCAGAGTTGAAATCTCTCCATAGAGGAGGAATTCTAAACTGACCTGGATGGGAAGTAATCGGCGGGCGGACGGAATTCCGTGGAAGTTCCGTCCGCGGTCGCATTTCCCCGATGAGACCATCAACCAACTGTGTTGGTGCCGTTGCTTAACTGCACAATCGCGGCTGGTGAACTGGATGGGGCCGCGCCCGCGCTCGCGGCCGGAGGAAGCTTCTGCCCGAAGGTGCTCTCCAGTGCCGCAAAAGCTTGCTGCGCGCCCGCCAGATCTCCGTTTTGAAGCGCGCCTCCGATGGCGTTGAAATCCAGCCCCCGATCCGATCTCAGAAAAGGGTTGTCTTTGTGAAGCACGTTTTTCCCCAATGCAACCAGGTTGTTATAGGCCTGCTGGGCCGCGGCCAGGTTGCCAGACTTCAGTGCCTCGTTCAATTGCAAGATCTCCGGCTGTCGCTCCTTGAAATAGGCTTGCAACGGGATGGCCCCGGTCGAGCTATTATTGGTCAGCGGAAGATTGGTGGTGATCGCAGACATTAGTTTCTCCTTAAGATTGGTTTGGGACGCTCAACGCATCCTTTTTGGTGCCCATAGACCCTATCGGCAGTGTGGGGTAGGGCTTTAATAGGAATGCATCCTGGGTCATGCAAAGGGAAAAAAGCATTTCCCGGTGTCACAGGTTGATGCGCTGTCCCAAGTTAAGCCGTCAAGTTCACCGGCTGGAACACATCGCCGGGGTCGGCTGCACTGCTGCCGGAACTGCTGGTGCTGCTGGCGCTGCCCGGAAAGCCCGAGGTGAGCTGTGCCGAGCCTCCTCCGCCGTGGTGAGGGCGGTGATGGCGTGCTGCTACAGGGTTGGAATTCTGTAGGTTCTGTTGAACGGATGCATAGGCATTCCGCGCGCTGGCCACATTGCCAGATTGCAGCGCCGATCCCAGCGCGCTCAGATCTTGCGTCAGTTGTGCGCTCTGCAGGCCGGAACTGGTCGCGCTATTGGTTAAAGCGCTGAAAGCTTGCTGAGCGCTGCTCACGTTTCCCGATTGCAGAGCCTGGGTAAGCTGCCGAAACTCCGTGCGCTGTTGCTGATTCGTGTTTTGCAGGTTATAGGCTTGATTCAGTACGTTGCTGGAAGAGATCGCAGAGATGGACATTTGGTCAACTCCTCGAATTGCTTCAGAGATACTTTCCTGGATGCAAGTCGGGGGCCAGATTACCCCTGCATCGCAACCGGCTGCAGGCGCCTGATTTCAATCGCGCCGGGCGCAATCCGCTGGAGGGACCTTTCAGGTATCGACAACTTCGGCGGCAGAGATTGCCTTGTCGAGCGTCAACCAGGCAAAAGGTGCCGGAATTCTCGCCCGTAACCCTAGTATTTCCCAAGCCTCCGCTTACAAATGACATATTTTTGACAAGCCGGTGACATTTGGCCTGCCTGAACTTCATAAGATTTGTCCTCCCAGGAGCCGCGACGTTTGGTGTGTGCAGGACGATCCAAACTGCGGGGACTCAGGAATGTCTTACCAACCCCGGAGGGAAAACCAATGAAAACGCTCCATCGGATGCTGCGCCCGAACCGTCGTCTTCTCGCGCGCGTTTTTTGTGTCATTCCGCTGCTGGCCCTGACCCTCGCCAGCGCCCACGCCACCATCACAACCGTTGCTTCCACCATTCCGAGCAACGGCGATGTCAACCCTTACGGAGTTGCCCGCGTCCCCACAACCACGGGCTCATTGACCAGGGGAAATATTCTGGTGAGCAATTTCAACAATAGTCAGAACTTGCAAGGAACGGGTACGACCATTGTCCAGATTGCTCCCAGCGGAACCGTCACTTTGTTCGCTCAAATTGATGCGAACCATCTGCCCGGCCCCTGCCCCGGCGGAGTTGGCTTGACGACAGCCCTGGTTGCGCTGCGAACCGGATGGGTGATCGTTGGAAGTTTGCCGACTACCGACGGAACTGCGAAAACCGCCAAAGCCGGATGCCTTCTGGTGCTGAACAACCAAGGCAAAGTTGTCGAAACCTTCTCCGGCAATCACATTAATGGCCCATGGGATATGACTGCCTTCGACAACGGCGACGATGTCTCACTGTTTGTTACCAACGTCCTGAACGGTACTGTCGCCGGCGGCGGACAGATAGTTCACAAAGGAGCCGTGCTGCGCATCGATCTTCGCATCGAAAGCGGATCCATTCCCAAAGTGAAAGCGCGCACGATTATTGGCTCGCACTTCGCCGAACGCACCGATCCCGCGGCGCTGGTCATCGGACCAACCGGCGTCGGCCTCAGTTCCGACGACGGCCTTGATGACGGCGGAGGCCAGGTTTTGTTTGTCGCCGACAGTCTTAACAACCGCATCGTCGCTATCCATAATCCATTGCGTCGCGACAGTTCGGATGGCACGGGCACGCTAGTCTCAAAGGGTGGGGCATTAAACGATCCACTCGGTCTGGCAGTCGCGCCGAACGGCGATATCCTCACCGTAAACGGCGCCAATGGCTTTCTCGTGGACACCAGAGTCGAGGGCGACCAGGGGCATCAAGTCAGGAAGGTGTTGCTGGACAATATCGGCAACCCACCTGGAGCCGGTGCCCTATTCGGACTCGTACCGGTGGCAGGTCAGGGCCTCTACTTCGTGGATGACAACGAAAACGCTTTAAACTTTTTTCACTGAAGCTTGGGGCTAAGCGGGCGCGCCGGTGCTGACCCTGTCAAGGAAAGCACGGTGCGCCCGATCTAACCTGCGCCTCCGCCGGCGTTCAAGATCTAGTGCACCGCCGTTGCCGCTTGTTTGTGCTCTGTGTTGTACGCCTTCCATGCCTGATCGACCACGTAGTCGTGGATCGCATCGGCGTCGCGCGTGGTCATCTTCAAGTGGGGAAACGCGAACTTAGGCGGATCAGCGAAGCCGGGCATTCCCTTATCCCAATGCGTGCCTGCGAGGACAATGGCATACCATCCGTGATGGACCTCGGGCGGAGCGTAGCGCAGATCAGGCACGGCGCCGTTTAGCACCCATGCGCCGCTGCCGTCGACGTCGGGTGAGTGGCAGCCGTCGCAGACGAATTTTCGGTAAAGCAATTTGCCCTGCTGAATTGTGTCCTTCGAGCCCGTTTGCTGCGGAGGCTGGGGCACTGGCGGCACGATATCCGGCGGTACCGGGAAGGGCGTTGTCGCCCCCAGCTTGAATGCCAGCAACCGCGTCGGCCCGCGCTTCGACTGCGGCGTCGCCATGGTCCACGCGGGCGCGAACAATCTCGAGCCTGAGCCCCATCCCACCGGCGTGAGGACGTACTGCTCGCCATTCACCGCGAAAGTCACGGGCACCGATTCAATGGCCGAGCCGGTTTGAATCGACCAAACTTTCTTTCCGCTGTCAGCAGCATAGGCCGCAAACTCGCCCGTACCCTGGCCTTGGAAAACGAGATTGCCGGCCGTCGAGAGAACGCCACCGTTGGTTGCAATTTGTTCTTCGACCGTCCAACGTGCAGATTGGTTCACCGGATCCCACGCGATCAGTTTTCCTTGTGTGCCTCTCATCCACTCCCCGGTTTCTACGGCTGCGTGAGAGCCAGATTCGCGGTCGGTAGCGGGGACATATACAAGTCCGGTGAGCGGGCTTAAACTCATGGGCCACCAGTTATGAACCGTCCATTGCCTGCCGCCGCCCTCGGACACCGGCACTTCTACGGCTTTTCCGCTTTGCACATCAATGGACGTTGCCCATGCGACTCTCACCAGGGGCTTTGCCGAAAGCAGTTTGCCCGTCCTGGCGTCAAGCATGTAAAAGAAGCCATTCTTCGGTGCGGTCATCGCCACATGCCGCTGTTCGCCGTCGATAACAAGATCTCCGATCACAATGTGATTATTCTCCGTCTGCAATCCTGGAGCGCTCGTTTGAAAATGCCAGACGTATTCTCCCGTGTCGGCATTTACGGCGATGATGCATCCCGCGAAAAGCCGGTCGCCGGTGACCTTGATCGATTCCAATTCTCCATAGTCAACGCCGGCTCCGGCCGTCCCGAAGATCACGAGATTCGACACTGGATCATAGGTAATGGCAGTCCAAACATCGCCTCCGCCAATCCTCCACCCGTCCTTACCGATCCATGTCTTCGCCGCCATTTCCAGCGCTTTGGTTTCAAATCCTTTGGCGGGATCGCCCGGAACCGTCCAGAAACGCCACACTTCTTTACCGCTTTCCGCATCGTAAGCCACCAGCGCTCCGCGCACGCCATCGTCGGAACCGTTGTAGCCCATGAACACTTTTCCCTTGGCCACATGAGGCGCGCCCGTAATCCCCGTTTGATGGGGATCGCACACCGTAGCCTCCCATATCTTTTTCCCGGCCGCGGCATCGACTGCAACCAGTCGGCAATCTCCCGTGCCTACATAAACCTTGCCCTCCCAGACGGCGACGCCAGCATTGGTTCGAGCCGAGTACGAACCGTTGATAGCCTGATCCAGCCGGACTTGGGGATCAAACGTCCAAAGCAATTTGCCCGAAGCTGCATCGACCGCGTAAACCTTCGACAGCGGCGCGCTGACGTAGATCACTCCGTCCACGACAATTGGCTCCGCAACCACACCCATTGCGCTGTCGATGTCTCTCGACCAGGCCAACCCAAGGCTACTGGCGTTTTTATCGGTGATCTGCTTGAGCGGGCTGAAGTGCTGGGCATCAAATGTTCGGCCATTCAGCAACCAATTGTTTCCGTCGGTCGCTTCCGCCGTTACTCGCGCCTCTGTAACATCGCCGGCCTTGCCCGGACCGCCCGCCAAAGAGCGAAACGCAATCGTCATCGCGACTGCGAACAATACGATGGTCAAACCAAGCGTGCGTTTGTTCATACCAGTCACCTGTATGGATGAGAGACTGAGTCGTGGAACTCTCGATGACGGAAGTGTACCTCATTGTTGACTAGGCAAATTGTTCCAAGTGAGTTTTTCGCGATCGAGATGAATTTGAACCGATAGGCGAAGCGCGGTGCAACGAATGGAGACGGCTACGTCTTCTCTCGGAGAAGAAAGTCAACTCGTGGAATGGCACAGTATTGCGCCGCAGGTCACGCGGTCGTGGTTAGCGGTATCCCGCAAGCCGCGTTACAAAAAGCAGTAATGACAATCCGATGGCAGCAATTCCGTTAGCCCGGACGACGCGATAGCTCGCCGCCCAGGGAAACATCAAAATGTGAAAGAGCGGCATGAATTTATCCGGCCAAAATACTCCTGCCAGGCCGAATGCCACTCCCAGTTGCACGATAACGCACAGCCCTAAATTGTTCACGGTCATGGTTCCATACGAAACTGATTTAATTGAAACCCGACCAAGGCATTGGGGGAAAGTTACGAAGGTTACCCTGCCGGGCGCGTCAAGGAAGTATCTACGTTTTGCATCTTGAGTTCAAGACCTTTTGAGGTTCATCGAGTGCGGGGAAGACTACAGACCTTCTAGAGCGGGAACGGTGCGCTTGATGCCGACATTTTATTCACGCACGAACTACGCGGCTGGTTTGGCTAAATCGTCAAGCAAAAAAGGATATTCGGCGACCATAAGCTCAAGTTCCTCGTTATGCTCTCGAAGTGCCTTTCTTAGTTCCTTCATTATGTGTCGCAAAACATCCGGTTCTTTGGCTGCCACGGCTTGATCACATAGCTGGCGAATGCGCCGGTCGAGAGTCACTACACGCCCCATGGCATGGATAATGCCACGGGCGGGGCTATCGTCCCATACCTTATTAACCGTATTCGCCCATCCGAAAGAAAGGTGGGGCAATACAAGACCTCCTGTACGGTTGGGCATGTCCACCCAAACATCTATCAATCGTTATTCCCGAAGTGCGAGGAGGCAGATGATCGGCGACAAGAATGACGACGAGTGGCTGGAACTATGCAACCTGGCGGGCAAAGAAAGCGATCCTAAGAAGCTCAGCGCATTGATTGCAGAGATTACGCGTCTTTTGACCATCAAAGCACAGCGCCTGAAAGCGGCCAACCCGCCGCGAGATGGGAGACCCATATAGGTAGGTGCCCAGACACAACCTCAGCACAACCCATTCGAAGGGATGGTGCGCCCGGAGAGATTCGAACTCCCGACCTACAGCTCCGGAGGCTGCCGCTCTATCCAGCTGAGCTACGGGCGCGCGCCAATGTTTCCAGTGTACACACGGGGCTTTAGGCTATCAATTGCTGGATCGAAAGTCGGCGTCAGGCTGCAGGCAGCGAGCGCTGAGCCATGACACCGCGCTGAATATTTCGATTGTCGCAGACCGACAGAGCTAATAGCGATTCCGTCCTCCGCCACCGCCGCCTCGACCGCCACGATCTCGTCCCCCTCCTCCTCCACCACCGCCGCCACCGCGCTCGACCTTGGGACGCGCTTCGTTCACGTTCAGCGTGCGTCCGCCAATCTGGGTGCCGTTAAGCGCCGCAATCGCTTTCTCCCCGTCTTCTGCGCTTGTCATCTCCACGAAGCCAAACCCGCGCGAACGGCCGGTGTCGCGGTCCGTCATAATACTGACCCGGTCTACCTGCCCATGTACCTCGAAAAGCTTGCGCAGTTCCTCTTCTGAAGTATTGAAATCGAGGTTTCCAACGAAAATATTCTTCACGCGAATGGCCTCAAATTGAGCTATTTGAGCGTGGGCGACTTCGGCACAACTGGGAGGCTGGTTGGCCAGGCCGAAAGCCAAAGTTGGCGAACAATCAAATGCGCAGGAAGTATAGCAGGTCTGCTGTTTGTGCAAAGCTATTCTGCAAGAATGCAGGCAGGGGGTGGGGCATCCTGCGCTTCCTGGCCAATCCTGATTTGTTAAGAGCTGTCATTCCGAGTCGAAGATCCGCTGCTTGCAAGTAGTGCGATGGATGCGTCAAGGCATTCCACAATCGCGTCAGCGTTCTTCTTCCGCCATCGCCATCGAACTGCGCTTGCGCTTGTTTGCCTGCAGTACCTTCTTGCGCAGCCGCAGCGACTTGGGAGTGATCTCGACAAATTCATCGTCGGCGATGAATTCAATTGCCTGCTCCAGATTCAAATTGTCGAAACGGCACCAGCCGAATCGCTATGTCGGAGGTGGAAGACCGCATGTTGGTCAACTTCTTTTCACGGACCACGTTCACGTCGAGATCGTTATCCTTCGCGTTTTCGCCAACGATCATGCCTTCATACACGTCGATGGTTGGGCCAATAAACAGTTCACCGCGCTCCTGCAGGTTGTAAAGAGAATAAGGCGTAGTCACGCCCGCGCGATCGGATACCAGCGCGCCCGTCAGGCGGTGCGGAATTTCGCCCTGCCATTCGATATAGCCATCGAACAAAGAGTTCATCACGATGGTGCCACGCGTGTCCGTGAGCAACTGGCTGCGCAGCCCGATCAATCCGCGACTCGGCACCCGGAACTCGATCCGCACCCGGCCGTACCCGTGATTGTGCATGTTGAGCACTTCGCCTTTGCGGGCGCCGAGTTGCTCCATCACCACCCCGACGAATCCTTCCGGCACGTCCACGGTTAGTTTCTCAACGGGCTCCATGAGCTTGCCATCCACGCGCTTGGTGACAATCTCCGGCTTCCCAACCATCAGTTCGAAGCCTTCGCGGCGCATCATTTCTATGAGAATCGAAAGCTGCAGTTCCCCTCGACCCATGACGATGAATGAATCCGTGGTCGCAGTATCTTCCACGCGCAGAGAAACATTCGTCAGCAGCTCCTTCTGCAGCCGCTCCCGCAAGATTTCGCGAAGTGACGTAGGTGCCCTCGCGTCCCGCAAACGGCGAAGTGTTCACCGTGAACAGCATGGCGATGGTGGGCTCGTCAATGGTGATGTGCGGCAGCGGAGCGGGATTCTCCGCGTCGGTGATGGTCTCCCCAATCGTGATGCCTTCGACGCCGGCCACAGCGATAATGTCGCCAAGGGTGGTTTCGGTAATGTCGGTGCGCTTCAGCCCGGAAAATGAGAACAACTTGGTGATTTTCGTTTTGTGCAGTGAGCCGTCGAGCTTGGCAATAGCGACATCCTCGCCGGTGTGCATGGTTCCGTTGAACACCCGCGCGATCGCCAGCCGGCCCAGGTAATCGCTGTAATCGAGATTTGCCACCAGGATTTGCAGCGGTCCAGCGACATCGCCTTGAGGCGCGGGAATGGTTTTGACGATGGTTTCGAACAGAGGCTGCAGGTTTTCGCCACCTCCTTTTATGTCTCGCGAGGCAGTCCCGATTTTCGCATTCGTGTACAAGACTGGAAAGTCGAGTTGCTCTTCCTTCGCATCCAGGTCGATGAAAAGATCGTAAACCTCGTTCAAGACTTCCTGGGGACGAGCATCAGAGCGGTCGATCTTATTGATCACAAGAATAGGAGGAAGATGAGCCTCAAGCGCCTTGCTCAGCACGTAACGGGTCTGCGGCAGCGGGCCTTCGCTGGCATCGACCAGCAGCATCACACCATCGACCATCTTCAGCGCGCGCTCCACTTCTCCGCCGAAATCGCTGTGGCCGGGCGTATCTACGATGTTGATCTTTACGTCGTGGTAGAAGATGGCCGTATTCTTGGCCAGAATGGTGATGCCGCGCTCGCGCTCCAGATCGTTCGAGTCCATGACCCGTTCGATGATGTGCTCGTTGGAGCGAAAGGTGCCGCTCTGCTGCAGCATGGCGTCGACCAGCGTGGTCTTGCCATGGTCGACGTGGGCAATAATGGCGATGTTGCGGATGCTGGAACTCAAATGAGACTTCCTTCCCGAATGACCGCAACTGCGGCCTACTACTACTTTACTATGGGAGGGAGAAAGCAGCGGGATCAAAGGTCCGGAGGGCAACATAGTGGAGGCCGGGCGTCCCCGCCCGGCTGGACGGGCAAGGCCCGCGTCCTCCATTCTTTGGATCTTGCTCGAACCTCAGTCCGCAGCTGCCGCGTGCCTGGGTAAAGGTTTTCCGGCCATCCGGCTCTCCGCCTCTTTCACCGCTCGTCGAGCCGCCATAATTGCTTTGCTGGTAGTGGATTCAGGGCCTTCGGAATCGGTGTTGGCGAAGAACACACGGTCCATTGGCTCCCGTACCAGGGGCTGTACTTTCGTGTACAGGCCCGGCGTGGACATATAAAGAGGATGGCCCCGGCGGTAAATGTGCACTTCGACGGGGTCGACATTGGATCCCGGGAAAAGCTTCTGAAAATCGGTAAGCACGCTCGCCGCGATTTTTCGTGCTCCGGATTCCGTCAGTAAGTAGCCGCGGTCATCTTCGATCATTGGCGTGTAACAGGTCAGGATGTTGAATTGTCTGCTGGTAGCCCGTCTGCTTGCGGATGACCCAATCCGCCACGATAAAATCGGTAAACGTGTTTCCCGGGCACCAGGTGTCGTAGCCTTTGTTGAATACCGGCTTGTCGAAAATCAGGTTTACGACGGCATATGGAATGTAGCGAATCTGGTGCATGGCATCGCTCTGTTTCTCCGGCAAGCCCTCCACAATGCGCCGGGTAATGAACTTCGGCGTGGCCATGATCACTGCTTTCGCGGCCACGGTCTTCAGTTCAGCGCCCTGCATATAAGTGACCTGCACTTCCTTGTTGTCTGGGACAACCGCCACTGTGGTCGCGCCCGCCTGCATACGATCCTTGCAATTAGGTTGCAGAATCTCGGCCAATTTCTTGGTAATCGCGCCCAGGCCGCCCGGCCAGGTGTAGCGATCGTCGGGACGGTATCTGCGCCGATCTCTTGTAGTTCACTGATTCCGAGGGCGGCGGCTGTGTCCTCGGTCGCTGCTCCCCAGTTGGACGGACCATAGTTGTCCCACCATTGTTTGATCTCGACGGGATAGCCCTTCATGAAATCGGAAAAGGGAAGGTTGTAGAGTTCCTTTTCGCGCTTATTTACGTCGATCGCCAGCATGTCCTTCTTGAACTTCTTGAATCCCTCGCGAACGGAGACCGGGTAAGGCAGTTTGTCGAGGCCTTCACCCCAGGTATTGCCAATCCACTCGCCTTTAATGATGGTGCTATCGCGATCGTTGATGGGCAGAGGATCGAGCCCGATCTCTTGGGCAAAGCGGTACGCGTACTCTCGTTTTCCCGAGAAAGGCTGACCCGGTCGCGTACGCGTTTCCCTCGTACTCCATCAAGTAGGCATTGCCGCCCCAGTGCGGTTCTTTTTCCAGCAAGAGGAAATCGCGGTTGCGAAGCAGGTAGGCGGCAGTCAGTCCGCTGACGCCGCCGCCGACGATCACCACATCGTGGCGGGCCGAGACGGCCGGCCGTTCGAAAATCTTTGCCGTCGCGTACCTGATGGCAAATACGATTGTCTTCGCTGTCCACTTCGAGGCTGCGGCGTCTCGGCTGCCAGCAGAGAAAGATCAATCGGACATCCGGCGGCGACTGATCCTGCCACCACGAATTTAATGAAGTCCCTGCGATTTGTAGCTCATATGTAGTTTGGCTCCCACCGGCGAGTGAAGGCCAGGCGTTCTCGCCCGTCCTGCATCAACCGCGTTACACGGCAATTCGACGTTTTTCCGCGCCCACCCGCAGCCGTACCAGATCACGATCGCAATCAGAGAAAAAACAAAAATAACGCTGGAAATGGCATTGATCTCCGGCGTGATGCCGCGCCGCAGCCGGCCCCAGATTTCCAGCGGCAGCGTGTTGTCGCGCCCGATCAGAAAAAAGCTGACCGCGATCTCGTCCATGGAAAGTGTGAAGATCAGCAACGCAGCGCCGATAATGGACAAGCGCAGGTTCGGAATCGTGATGCGCCAAAACGTCTGCCAGTAGTTGGCGCCCAGATCGAGCGACGCTTCCTCCTGCGCGCGATCCAGTTTCTGCAAGCCGGCGAAAACCTCGGTGGTGGCGACCGAGATCAACGCCGTCCCGTGACCGAGCACGATCGTCAGCAGGCTGAGCTTCACGTCCGCCTCGCGAAACAACATCAGCAGCGAAAGTCCAGTAATAATTCCGGGCAGAATCAGCGGCAGCAGCACCAGCCGGCGGAAAAGCGCTTTACCCGGGAAGCTTGCGCGATCCAGCGCGAGCGCTGCCGGAATACCGAACGCCAGCGAAATTGCCATCGCCGCAACCGCGACGATCAGGCTGTTCAGCACCGAATCCCAGATGGCGCTCGTCGGCAAACAGCATGCGATACCAGTCGAGGGTCAGATTATGCGGAGGGAACCCGCCTACGCCCTGCTCCGTTGAACGAGTACACAATCAGGGTCACGATGGGCAGATACAGAAATGCGAATACAACTGTAGCGTGCCACGAGTCAACCAGCGCGAACTGCTGTGGCTCGCCGCTCATCGGAAGCTCCATTTCTTTTCCAGCTTCTCGGAGAAAAAGAGCAGGCTGACCACCAGCAGCAGCATGCAGAGCGAAATCGCCGCTCCCAAAGGCCAGTTGTAGGCCGCGCCAAACAGGCTGACCACGATGTTCGAAATCATGATGCCGCTCGGCCCGCCCAGCAGCAGCGGCGCGAGAAAATCGCCCAGGCTCAGCACGAACGCAAAAGTTGCTCCGGCCAGCACTCCCGGAATCGAAAGCGGGAAAATCACCCGCCAGAAAGTCTGCATCGGAGATGCGCCGAGATCGTGCGACGCCTCCACCAGGTTGCGCGGAATGTGCTCGAGCGACGCATAAATCGGCAAAAAAGCAAACGGCGTATAGATATGCGTCAGCGTGAGCACCACGGCGAATGGGCTGTAAAGCAGAAACTCCAGCGGATGTTTGGTCACGATGGACGTACTGCAGCAAAGTGTTGAGCACGCCGTCGCTGCCCAGGATCGTCTTCCACGCATAGGCGCGAACCAGGTAGCTGACCCACAGCGGAATGATCACTAACTGATAGAAGAGATCCTTTCTCACGCCCGCATGGAATGAAAGATAGTAGGCAAGCGGATAGCCCAGCAGCAAAGAAAAGATGGTGACCCGGGCCGCGATCCACATCGAGCGGAAAAGAGTTTGCAGATAAACATTCACGCGCAAAAGTTCGCGGTAGTTGTCCATCGTCCACGAGTGGACGATGATCTGCGACGGAGAGACGGACCAGAAGCTGTAACAGAGAAGCAATCCATAAGGCACGAGCAGAAACACCGTCACCCAGAGCAGAGGGGGCAGCGTGATGGCAATTCGGTAAGCGCGTGAAAACATTCTGTGTGCCCTAGCCTCTTTCCGGGGAATCGCGCACTGGCACGGCGTCAGCCGATGAGAACTCCCAATGCAAATGCGCTCGGCGGTTTTCACGTGTCGCCGTCCTCACGGAGAGCGTGAGTCCATCGTCACAGATCAATCTGCAGTAGTTCTGTCGCACCGTGAAAAGCCTGGTGCTGAATCTTGCCGCTGAAGTGGACCACGTTCATTTCAGAGCCGTCCGGGCGCGACGCTACCAATCGAATATTTTCGGGTCGCAAGGAAAATAGCACCGGGCCGTCCGGCAGCGCGACTCGTCCACGACAGCGACTGGCACCGGGCCACTCCGCCCCTTACTTCACCACGGAGCAAATTTGTGTGACCGATAAACTGCGCGGTATACGCCGTCGCGGGGTGGCTGTAGATTTCGCGCGGCGAAGCCACCTGTTCCAGTTCGCCCATGCGCAAAAGCGCGATGCGGTCGGACATGACCATGGCTTCCTCTTGGTCATGGGTCACGAACACGAACGAAATACCAACTTCCCGCTGCAGCGATTTCAGTTCCACTTGCATTTGGCGGCGAAGATTGGCGTCGAGCGCGGAAAGCGGTTCGTCCAGCAGCAACAGCCTTGGCCGCTTTACCAGGGCCCGTGCTAGCGCGATTCGCTGCTGTTGCCCGCCGCTGATCTTGGCGGGCTTGGACTTGGCGAACGCGGTCATCTTTACCATCCCTAGCCCTTCCGAAACGCGGGCCGCAATCTCGTTTCCTGACAACTTGCTCACCCGCAGTCCGTAACCGACATTGTCTTCCACTGTCAAATGCGGGAACAGAGCGTAGTTTTGAAACACTGTGTTAACACGGCGCCGGTACGGCGGCAAATGATCAAGCCGTTCCCCTTCCATCAGGATCTCGCCAGAATCAGCGGTCTCGAACCCTGCAATGATGCGCAGCAGCGTCGTCTTACCCGAACCACTTTCCCCGAGGATGGTTAAGAACTCCCCTTCTGCCACCTGCAGAGAGATGTCACGAAGCACGGGATTCTTGCCAAAAGACTTGGCAACATTACGGATGTCGAGCAGTGGCTGAACGCCGGATTCGGCGGAACCAGTAACCGCGGATTCGGTAGTGGTAGCCATTTGTTTTAGTAACGCCGCCGTTCCAACCGTCGTCTTGGGGGGCGTCCCCACATCTCAAAAGACGACCAGCGCTACCGGGCGAAGACTACTGCGCTGCCTTCACTTCATTCCAAATCTCAACATACTTGGCCCGCCGCGGCACGTCCTGCCAAAAATAGATGTGCCTCTGATAATCGTCCACATCGTCAAGGTGCAAACTCTTGACCTGCTCCGGAGTCATATCATGCGCCGCCTGCGGATTTGCCGGCGTGTAGCCGGTCACATCCGCGACCTTCTTTTGTGTTTGCGCCTCAATCATGTATTCCAGAAACTTGTAGGCAAGATCTTTATTTTCGCTGCCCGCGGTAACCATCAAATGGTCGATCCAGCCCGTGGTGTTTTCCTTCGGAATCGTCTCGCCCACGGGAAAGTTGAGTTTGCGCAGTTGGTTGGTCATTAGCGGCCAGCCCATGGCCAAAACGATTTCGTGGTTCTGAAAAAGATTGGTGAGTTCGCCGCCGGTCGACCACATCTTGCGGATGTTGGGCTTCAGCTCCAACAGCTTTTTCTTGACCGCATCCAGTTGCGCGTCCGTAAGGTTGTACAGTTGCGTCGGATCAGGCTTGTCGAAGCCCAGAACCTGTGCCGCCATGTATACCGTCGAAAGTTCGTCCCAGACCGAAACCTTGCCGCGGTATTTTGGATCCCAAAACACATTCCAACTCTCCGGCGGTTGGGGAAATGCCGTGGTGTCATAAATGATCGGATTTGGCCCCCACACGAAGGGCACACCAAAGACCTGCCCGTGCACGCGAACCAGGGGCAGGGAAGTGAGTTGAGGCGAGAGCTGAGCATCGCTGGGGAACTTCGACAGATCGAGCGGTGCGGCCAATCCCGCGGCCGCGATCGAAGTGGCAACGTCGCTCGATGGCGAAATTACATCGTAGTTGCCGGCGCTCCCGCCGCGCAGTTTGGCAACCAGTTCGTCGCTCGAGCCCATGTAGGAAGCGGTAATCTTGCAATGGTACTGCGCCTCGAAGCCGCTCACGAACGAGGGATCCGCGTAACCTTCCCAGACCAGCAAGTTGAGCGTCGGAGTCTTCTTGGCACAGGAGCCGAGCAGAAGAGCCGATGCAGCGAGTAGCGCGACCAGGCAGCGGCGCACGATCACTTTGCCTCCGATGCGGCGCCCGGCAGGGCCGGCCAGGCAGCAGACTTGTACACGACTTTCCCTCCAACCATGGTCATGAGCACCTCCGTCTTCGCAATCTCATTTGGGGCAATCTTGAAAAGATCCCGTGCAAGCACGATCAGGTCGGCCAATTTGCCGGGTTCTAACGAGCCTTCGGTTTTCTCGCGGTGTCCGGCGAAAGCCGCGCCGAGAGTATAACCCTTGATCGCATCGTCCAGACTGATACGCTCCTGAGGCAGCCACCCGCCCGGTGGTGTTCCCTCGATCGTTTGCCTCGTCACCGCATTCTGAACGCCCGGCCATGGACTCAAAGTGACGATCGGCCAGTCGCTGCCAAACGCCAGCACGCCGCCGGTGCTGGCTACCGAATGCCAGGCAAATCCGCGTTGCGCCCGCTCCGGCCCGATGTTCCCCGACCAGATCTTCAACACATCGTCATCCGGGTAAGCATGCAGCGGCTGAAAACTTGCGATGACCCCAAGCTCGCCAAAACGTGGAATGTCACCTGCGGACGCATCTTCAATATGTTCGATGCGGTGGCGGGCGTCGTGAGTATGGTTGGCCTTTTGCGCATTCTCATAAGCATCCAGCCCCAGTCGAATGGCACGGTCGCCGATCGCATGAGTGAAGATTTGTACTCCCTGGCGATCGAGTTCGGCTATGGCCTCCCGATACTTCGCCGGATCCCACAGCAGTCGCCCCGCCTGCGAGTCGCTTACATAAGGAGCCAGCATCGCCGCAGTGCGAGTCTCGATCACTCCATCCAAAAAAAATTTGGCTTTTCCGGCAGAGAGCCAATCATCGTTATATCGCTCACGTGCAGCCTTGATCTCCACCACTTCTTCCCTCGTCAACGCTGGCGGTTGAATCCGCAGGGCGACGTCGAAACGAACAGTCATTTGTCCCGAGCGCCGCAGTTCGTCGTACACATTCAGCGCATGGAAGTCACCACCGCGCACGCTAACTCCGTCCGGACTGATGGCGCGCACCAATCCCACGCGGTTAGCTTCGCGCATTCCTCCCACCAAAGCCGCGACGATTTGTTCGTGACGGGGCGGCGGAATCACTCGGCGAACCAGATCGTCGGCTGCATCTTCTTTAATGACGCCTGTAGGCTCACCGGTTTTCGCATTGCGCACGATGGTTCCACCTGCGGGGTCAGCCGAAGCGCTTGTAATGCCGGCCAGTTGCAGCGCCTTGCTATTAGCCCACCAGGTGTGACCGTCGAAACTCTCCAGGTAAACGGGACGCCCAGGAATAATGTCGTCGAGGGAGCTTTTGTCGGGAAGCCCTGAAGGATTAAACACCGAATAATTCCAGCCGCGGCCAAGAATCCAGGCCAGATCAGGGTGAGCGTCGGCGTACTCTTTTACCTTTCGCTGAATTTCACCCACAGTCTTGGCCTCGTCCAGATTGACCTGCAGACGGCTCAGCGACCCATCGAGAAAGTGAATATGGCAATCAGTGAAGCCGGGCAGGACGAGCCGCCCTTCTCCGTCGATTACGTGAGTCGAAGGTCCACGGATCGCCGCCATATCACGCGTGCTGCCCACAGCAACAATCTTTTCTCCGCGGATCGCCAGCGCCTCCGCCCAAGGCTGTTGCGGGTTCACAGTGTATATGCGGGCATTGACGATGACCGTATCCGCCGCGCCAGCTTGACCATACGTGAGGGTGCCGGCGCCAAAAAAACAAAGAACTGCGAGGCGGACAATCCAGCGTTCGAGTATCTGGATGCTAAGAGCCTTCGACAATGTTCACTCTCCGTTGTACTGGCTCGACAAGTGCCATCCTAAAACGTTGGCGGAGTATTCACCCATAGCACCTGGGTTTCCGTGCGCCCCGGGTTGAACCAACGATGCGGCGTGGCACTCTCAAAATAAAAGCTGTCTCCGGGCTTCAGACGGTACTCTACTTCCGCCACCGAAATGTGCAACCGCCCGCGCAACACGTGCAGGAACTCTTCCCCTTCATGCGTGTAAGATTCTCCGCTCCCGGCTCGTGGCGAAATGCGAAACAGATGTGGTTCCATCACCGTGTTTCCCCACGCCAACAACTCCATGCGGACTCCCGGTCCCGCTTCGAGGACTTTGCGCTTGCCCGCGGACACCAGTCCGGCTGTTGGATTCGGCGGCGTCAAAAAATTCCAGAATGTTGGTTTTGTAAAAGCGCGCCAGCTTGCGCAGCGTGCTCACCGATGCGCTCATGTGAGAGCGTTCCAGAGCGCTAAGAAATCCCACCGAGATGCCGATCGCCTTAGCCACTTGAGCCAAAGAGAGGCGGCGGTAGCAGCCGCATTTGACGCAAGCGTTGGCCAACCGCTTTGCTAACCCCGTTGCTGGTGGCTCCCAGCACCCCTTCGCGCTTGAGCAATTGCACAATGGCGGGCGCGTTTAACCCCCGCACCTTGCGTAAAAATCGGGCGCGCTTGAGGAGTTTTATGTCTTCGGCGGCATACAGACGGTACTTGCTAACCGTGCGACGAGGCCGAGTGAGCCCCAGACTCTCCCACGAGCGGATCACCGACGGAGAAACGCCCACCAGGCGAGCTGCGTCGCCGATTTTCAAGTAAGGTTTTGGGTTGGCGGCCTTCATTTCGCGAAAACTGCGCTTCCCCTGTTCTTTCCAGACTTGCTCACGGCACCATTTTTTACTTGACAGCCTTTAGCGGGTTCTCTAACCTTGCGCAATTATAGCAAGGTTTGGTTTTCGCACAAGTTGTTCGTTTTCAAAATAAAACCTTCCACCTGTTTGTCTGGAGGCCTTCATGTCGTCATTGACAGTATGCCCAGTGACCCGCTGGCTGGCTGCCTGGTTTTGTCTTGTGTCTTCAACTCTGGTTCTTGCCCAGGGCACCGGCGGCAGAATCCTGGGCCGCGTCGCCGATCCTACTGGAGCCGTGTTGGCCGGAGTGAAAGTCACGCTCGTGAATGAGGCAACCAGCGTTAGCCGCGACACCAAGACTAACGAAAGTGGCGACTACGTTTTGGTGGAAGTCCCCGTCGGCGTTTATCGCTTGGAGTTCGATCTCGCCGGATTTAAGAAGAACGTCCGCCACGGCGTAACCGTTGAACTCAATCAGGTCGTCAGCCTCAACACCGCTTTGCAGATCGGTCAAACTCAGGAAGTGGTCGACGTTACGTCCGAAGCCCCGATTGTGGACACGACTAGCACCCAACTTGGCGCCGTGGTCAACGATCGCGCCGTCAGTCAACTCCCTCTGAACTCCCGCGATACTTACCAGCTTTTGCAGTTGCAGCCAGGGGTGCAGTCGCAGCTTGGTAACCCCCTCATCTATGGCAGCGATAAGGCCGGAGCCGTTTCGGTCAACGGAGGACGGGGACGATCCAATAACTTCAGCGTGAATGGTGGTGACGCCAACGATGCTTTTGTGAATCTTCCCACCGTCCAGCCCAGTCCCGACAGCATCGAGGAATTTCGCGTTTTGACCAATACCTTCGACGCCGAGTATGGCCGCAACTCCGGTTCCGTGGTGAACGTGGTGACCAAGTCTGGCACCAACTCCCTGCACGGCGACGTATATGAGTTCTTCCGCAACAAAGTGCTGAATGCCCGCAACTATTTTGAAGCGACCCGACCCCAGTTCCAGCAGAATCAGTTCGGAGGGACGCTGGGCGGACCTATCAAGAAGGACACCACTTTCATTTTTGGTTCCTACGAGGGCCGCCGGGTGCGCCAGCCTACAACATTTCCCGTGGTTACTCCCCCTTCGCAGGCCGAACGGAACGGTGACTTCTCCGCCAACGGAGGATTCACAGGCTCGATCACGGACCCGTTCTTCGCCTCTGTGCTGACGGGCCGTCCGGGATGTTCGCAGGGGATTCTTGCGGAAGGCGGTGCCTTACCTACTGCCGGTGCGGCGTACACTTCCGTATTTCCGAACAGTAAGGTGCCGACTGCGTGCATGGACCCAGTCGCGCTGAACCTGATGAACCTGTATGTTCCGCTTCCCAATCGTCCTGACGGTACGTACCAGGCCACCGTCATCGGCCCCACCCGCGCCGATCAGTTCAGCGTACGCTTTGACCATCGCATTAACAGCAAGCAGAACTTCAGCGCCTACTACTACTTTAACGATGACCGCACAGTACAACCCTTTGCGTTTTTCCAGTTTGCCGGCGCCACCGTTCCTAATTTTGGCAGCATCGTGGCCGAGCGTGTTCAGCAGTGGAATTTGAGCCACACTTGGACCCTGAACAACACTTCCGTCAATGAATTCCGTTTCACCTACATGAGAGAAGCGCAGGGCACATTCCAGCATCCGGAAAAGACTAATCTGGTCACCAATTCTTGCAGCGGCGGGGCCTCGGCTTTCTGCTTTACCGGTCTCTCGGATTCATCCGGGGTTGTGAATGCCGTCGGATCCAACCCAAAATTAGGAATCACTCCGAACCTGGGTCCAAATCATGAAGGAGTACCGTTCGTTAACATCGCTGGAGGCGTGAACTTCGGAAACAATTCCGAGGGCGACATTCCGCAAATCGGCAATTCTTTCCAGTGGTCGGACAGTTTCACCAAAGTTGCGGGTAAGCACACCATCAAGTTTGGTACCGACGTGCGACGGCAGCGATTCGACCAGGAACTTTTCTTTGAAGTCAGCGGAGGCTTTACCTACACCGGGGGCGGTGCTAACGATACAGCCGGCGGTGACCTCTACGGCAATTACTTCCTGGGCTTGCCGGACACCTTCGGCCAGGGTGGAGCGCAGTTTGAGCACGTTCGCAGTACGGGACTTTACCTGTTCGCCCAGGACAGCTGGAAGATCAGACCCAATGTGACTCTCAACTACGGTCTGCGGTGGGAGTTGGACACACCTCTCGTCGACATTGGCCACCGCGTACAGACTTTCCGCCCTGGACAGCGGGATACGCAGTTCCCCTGTGTGATCGGTCCGAATGGGGCCGCATTACTTGGGGTTGCCCCGGGCACATCCTGCAACCCGGGCGGCCCCGCTGAATCGGTCTATCCCCTGGGCTTGGTGGTTCCCGGCGACAAGGGCGTCCCCCCCGGCTTGACCCAGACCTATTACAAATCGTTGGCGCCGCGCATCGGCCTTGCCTGGAGCCCGGGCGATTCTGGAAAGACCAGCATCCGTGCAGGCTGGGGCATGTTTTACAACCCCATCGAGCAACTCGTGCTCGAACAGTTCAGCGCGGAACCTCCTTTCGGAGGCAGTTCTTTCTTTTCCGGAACCTTGTTTAACACGCCTTTCGTAAGCCAAAGTGGATCGGTCTCCCCCAATCCTTTCAACGGCGTGCTCAGCCCGGCCCCGGGCACACCGGTGGATTGGTCTGTCTTTCGTCCCATTCTTCTGTTCGGCCAGTTTCCGCCTGCAATGCGCACTCAGTACTCCGTCCAATACAACTTCGGAATTCAGCGCCAGTTGCGGCCCGACCTGATGCTGCAGGCCAACTATGTGGGTTCTCAGGGGCATCGCCTGCTGGCAATTCACGACATTAATTTTGCTGACCCGCAAACCTGCCTCGACATCAATACGGTTCTCGGCGCCGGCACTTGCGGTCCCTTCGGCGAGGACGTCACCTACAACATTCCGGCCGGCGCCATTCCGGCGGGAATGAACTTCCAGTTGCCCACCGGTCAGACGATCCCGGGCGGTCCGACTTCCCCGGCGTTAACCATCCCCGGCCTGCGCCGGTATTCGTCGCCTCTGTGTAATTACGTCAATCCCGCCACTTGCCCTTCGGATGGCGTGCCCGTGTTCAGCGAAATTTATGCCGAGGATCCCATCGCCAACTCCAACTACAACTCGCTGCAACTCAGTCTGGAAAAGCGCTTCACCAGGGGCCTGCAGTTCACCGCCGCCTACACCTTGAGCAAATCTATCGACCAGGCTTCCAGCTTCGAGAACATTCTGGACCCGGTGAACTTCGGCCGCACCCGCAGTCTTTCGTTATTCGACTCAAGACAACGTTTCGTGCTGAGCTACTTCTGGGAATTCCCTATCCCCAAATATAGCGGCGCCAAGGGAAAAATCCTTGATGGATGGGCCATGTCCGGTATCACTACCTTCCAGAGCGGCTTCCCCATTCGCATTACCTCGTTTTCCGACAGCGAACTGTTCGGCGACACCTTCTCTTTTGAATTCCCCAGCGAACCCGATCAGGTCCTGCCATTTCGCCGCGAAGATCCGCGCAAGAGCGGCGGCTTTTACTTCGACCCCAACACCTTTACCGATAATACCGTTCCCCTCGGCCAGTTAGGCAACGCCCCGCGCGACATTTGTTGTGGACCCGGAATCCAGGATTGGACCGTCGCCTTCCATAAAAACACAGGAATCACCGAGGGAACGCACTTGGAGTTCCGCGCGGAATTGTTTAATGCCTTCAACCACACCCAGTTTCTGAATCCCTGCGGCAATACCGGCAGTTGCAATGACGGTTCGACCTATGGGAAAGTTAGTCAAGCCCGTAATCCGCGGCTTGTACAGCTCGCTTTGAAATACGTTTTTTAACTCCGCAGCCAAGTCCGGGCGGACAGTCCGCCCGGCACACTCTAATGGCCGCACAAGCGGCTTGAGATTCCTGGAGAACCTCCGATGTACCCCGAATTGCAGAACGAGCTCGACACCTTCGAGCGTCGCACCCCTAAGTCCGCCGCATCCCACAAGAAGAACCTGAAGCGCATTCCACTCGGCGTCGCCAGCAACTACCGCGCCTACGATCCCTACCCGATCTTCGTGAAGGAAGGCAGCGGTTCCCACTTTCGTGATCTCGATGGCAATGACTACATTGATCACAACCTCTGCTTCGGCGCGCTTATGGCGGGACACTGCCATCCCGCGGTCATGAAGGCCGTCGAAAAGCGTCTGAGCACCGGAACCATGTTTGGCATGCCGCATGACATGGAATGGGAACTGGCGGAAGAAATATGCAACCGCTTTCCGGTCGAGATGGTTCGCTTCGGCAGCAGTGGCACCGAAGCCACCATGCACGCCGTCCGCCTGGCCCGCGCCGCAACCGGCCGCGACAAGGTCCTAAAGTTCGAAGGCGGCTACCACGGGCTGCACGACGCCGCCCTGGTCAGCGTGAAACCCCATGCTCCGGATTTTGGCGACGCTAATGCTCCCACCTCTGTTCCCGGTGGTCTCGGCGTGCCCAAGGCCAGCATCGCCAATGTCCCGGTCGCTACGTTCAACGATCTCGCCAGCGTCGAGCTTCGCTTCAAGCAAAGTCCCGGTCAGATCGCCGCCATCATTCTGGAACCCATCATGATGAACGTCGGCCTCTGCATGCCACAATCCGGATTCCTGGAAGGCCTGCGCGACATCGCAACCAGAAACGGCGCCCTCTTGATCTTCGACGAAGTGAAGACTGGAGCCAAACTCGGCTGGGGCGGAGCCTCCGAATATTTTGGCGTGAAGCCTGACATGATCTGCCTCGCTAAATCCATTGGAGGCGGTTTGCCGCTGGCCGCATTCGGCACCCACAAGTCCGTGATGAATCTGATTTCCGAGCATAAGGTCTTTCACGGCGGCACCTACAACACCAATCCGGTATCGATGGCCGCGGGTCTCGCCACCTTCCGCGAAGTGCTGACTCGCGAGAACTATGCACACGTGGATAAACTGGGCCGAAAGCTCACCGCCGGTTACCGCAAGACCATCGCCAAGGTCGGTTTGCAGGCATACATCGCGACTGCGGGCGTCAACGGAGCTCTCATGCTTTATCCCAAAGAGATCCGTAACTACCGCGATTGGACCGCCGTCGATATCGACCTCTGGCGCCAATACTGGTTCGGCATGGTCAACCGCGGCGTAATGCCGCAACCCTACTGGTGGGACGAGCAATGGACGATTTCGGTGCAGCACACCGAGGCCGATATCGACAAACATATCGCAGCCTTCGAAGACATCGCGCCCGCACTCGCCAAGACCCAACAGGAGCGCACAGCAGAAGTAACTGTAGAGACGTAGCTAGCTACCTCTCTACCCGCGAGAATGTCGAGGCGCTTGGACCGCTGTAATCAACCGGAATTTTGTCGTTGGGTGGTGCAGCGCTTCAGCGCAGCGATAAAACGCCGTCAAATAAAAGGGAGGCTTTAGCCTGGGATCGCTCCGGCATAACCATTTTGTCCACCAACGCCCAAGCCGCGAACCAGCCTCACCTCAAGCGCGTCCTCGGCCGCTTCGATCTGGTGTTGCTTTTCGTGGTCGCCGTCTTCAACCTTAACGTCGTTCCCAGCATCGCCGCCAACGGAGGCGTCACCGTCTGGCTCTGGATCATTGCCCTGCTCCTTTTTTTCTGGCCCCAGGGCATCGCCGTCATTGAACTGGCTCACCGTTATCCCGGCGAAGGCGGCGTCTATCTCTGGGCAAAAGAAGTTTTCGGAGACTTCCACGGATTCCTCTCCGGCTGGTGCTACTGGACCAACAACATGCTCTACGTGCCGACGGTTATGCTCTATTTCGTTGGCGTCTCTGTATTCGCCATGGGCCCCGGCCACGCCGCCCTCGCGGACAATAAGACCTTCGCTATGGTGGCGTCGATCGCTCTGCTGGCGTTTCTCACCGTGCTCAACATCATCGGCCTGAGCGTAGGCAAATGGCTCAACAACCTGGGCGGCATCGGCACCTTTGTCGCGGCGGCCGTGCTCATTGGCTTGGGCGTGACCGTCTGGTCGCGCTTTGGAACCCCCGTCAGCGCGGCCGATTTCAGAATTCCCGCGGACCCGAAATTTGTCCTCAACTCCTTCGGCGTAATCTGTTTTGGCTTGGTGGGACTCGAACTCGCTTCGGTGATGGGCGACGAGATTCAAGATCCGCAGAAAACCCTCCCCGGCGCGGTCGCCTGGGGAGGCGTGATCTCTGGCGCCCTGTATGTCGGCGCGACGCTTACTCTGCTTGTCGCCATCGGAAAAAATGACATCAACGTACTGCAGGGAATTGTGCAAGCCGTGAGCCACATGGCCGGCAGAGTCGGCGTGGCCTGGATCATCGCGCCCTTCGCCGTCATGCTGAGCTTCTCCATCGCCGGCATCGGCTCTGCGTGGATGGGCGGCTCGGCCCGGATCCCGTTCGTCGCCGGCCTCGATTCCTACATGCCCGCGGCCATGGGAAAAGTTCATCCCCGGTACGCCACTCCTCACGTCGCCCTGATCGTGCAGGGATTGGTTTCGCTCGTCCTGATCGTTCTCAACTTCACCCTTTCCGGAGGCGTGCAGGAAGCCTTTCAGAAGATGCTGTCAGCGGCAGTTGTGCTCCAGTTGATTCCCTTTCTGTACGTCTTCGCTGCCTTAATCAAGTTTGCCCTGCGGAGATCGCTCGCGGGATGTTATGGCACGCGAACGCTGATGTTTGCCGGCGTCGCCGGCCTCGTTACCACCACGCTGGCAATCGTCGTGGCCTTTTTTCCAGCCAAACAGATTACGTCGTTGTGGAAATACGAAGTCAGTATGTTCGGCATCACGCTAGGATTTATCGCCTTAGCGGTGTTCTTTTTCTTTGGATATAGCCGTCTGAAAACTCCGGAAGCAGTTCCAGTCGGGGCAGGCACGTCACCCGTCCAGGTCGACGGGAGAACAGCAAACGGGAGGGCACGACTTTAGTCGTGCCACCAAGCCATGTAATGTCGGGCCTTCGAGCCCTGAAGCACAAAGCAGGAGGTTGAAAGCATGCCAGGTGGAGTAAAAACAGACGTCCGCACTTATCAGATGTACGTCAACGGCAAGTGGGTAGACAGCCAGTCCAACAAGACTTTCCCTGTGTACGACCCCGCTACCGAAGAAGTCATCGCCCAGGTCCCCGAGGCCAACGCCGACGACGTGAACCGCGCCGTCGTCGCCGCGCGGGCCGCATTCGAGAGTGGTCCATGGGCGTCGACCACTGCGCAAGAACGAGGACGCGTCTTGTTCCGCCTCGCTGAAAAAATCCGCCAGAATTCCCCCATGCTCGCGGAACTCGAATCGCGCAACACCGGAAAGCCCATCGTCGAGGCCGAATACGACATCGCCGACGTAGCAACGTGCTTCGAATATTACGGCGGCCTGGCAACAAAAATCCTGGGATACGTGAATCCCGTTCCCGACAATGCAGTAAGCCTGACTTTGAAAGAACCCATCGGCATTGCCGGGCAGATTATTCCCTGGAACTATCCGCTGCTCATGGCCGCGTGGAAACTCGCGCCCGCCCTCGCTGCGGGCTGCACCTGCATTCTCAAGCCTGCCGAGCAAACCCCGATCACCGCGCTGGAAATGGCCAATTGGCTGACCGATGTCGGCTTGCCGCCGGGCGTGGTCAACGTCATCACCGGATTCGGCGAGGTCTGTGGTGCTCCCCTCGTGCAGCATCCCGATGTGAACAAGATTGCCTTCACCGGCAGCGCCGCGGTCGGCAAGATTATCGTCAAACAGGCCGCCGATACCGTGAAGCGAGTCACGCTCGAACTTGGAGGTAAATCGCCCAACATCTTTTTCGCGGACGCCGATTTCGAGGCCGCCATCGACGGCGCGCTGTTCGGCGTCTTCATCAATCAAGGAGAGGTCTGTTCCGCCGGCAGCCGCATCCTGGTGCAGAAACCCATCTACAAGAAATTTGTTGAGGCGATGACGGAAAAAGCAAAGAAAATCAAGCTGGGCCCGCCCGCTCGATCGGGATACCAAGATGGGTCCGGTCGTCAGCAAAGATCAATATGATCGCGTACGCTCCTACCAGGAACTGGGAAAGAAGGAAGCCAAGCTCGCCACCGGCGGCGGCCGCGCCGAGAAATTCGCCAAGGGCTTCTACATCGAACCAACCATTTTCTACGACGTAAGCAACAACGACCGCATCGCCCGCGAAGAAATTTTTGGGCCGGTCGCGGCCGTCATCCCATTCGAAGACGAAAAGGACGCGATCAGGATCGCCAACGATTCGCCCTATGGCCTCGCCGCCGCCGTCTGGACGCGCGACATTTTCAAGGCGTTCCGCACCGTGAAGTCTCTGCGCGCCGGAATCGTCTGGGTCAACCACATGCAGCCAACTTATGTGGAAGCGCCGTGGGGAGGTTACAAACAATCCGGCTTCGGCCGCGAGCTTGGTCCATGGGGAATCGAAGAATATCTGGAAACCAAACAAGTGCACATCAATTTAAACGAGGCGCCGATCGGCTGGTACTGAAAATAAGGTGTCATCCTGAGGGCAGTAGCTGCTTCGCCTAGCGAAGCAGAAGATGCTGAAGCCAAGATGAATTTGGCAACAATTTAAACCTGTCATCCTGAGCGCAGTAGCTGCTTCGCGTAGCGAAGCAGCTACGGAGTCGAAGGACCTTGCGTCGCTTATACGACGATCAAAGCCTCAGGGAATTCGCACTAGAACGTAGGAAGCAGCATGAACACAATTCAAATAAAAACCCCAATCCCAGGACCAAAATCGAAAGCGCTAGCCGCCCGCCGCAACACCGCTGTCCCTCGAGGCCTTTCGCACGGAACTCCGATCTACGTCGCTAAAGCCAAAGACGCCTGGCTCGAAGACGTCGACGGCAACCGCTACATCGATTTCGCCGGCGGCATTGGCTGCCTCAACGTCGGGCATCGCCGAGAGCCGGTACTCGCCGCCGTCCGCGAGCAACTCGATAACTTCCTGCACACTTGCGTGCAAGTCACGCCCTACGAAAACTACATCCGCCTCGCCGAGCGCATGAATGAAATCACCCCTGGCAAGTTTCCCAAGAAAACCTTATTCGTGAACAGCGGCGCCGAAGCCATCGAGAACGCGGTAAAAATCGCCCGCGCCCACACCGGACGCTCCGGCATCATCGCCTTCGAAGACGCCTTCCACGGCCGGACTATGATGACGCTCGCGCTTACCAGCAAAACCCATCCCTACAAAGCCGGCTTCGCCCCCTTTCCCGGTGACGTCTACCGCATTCCCTTTGCGTACTGCTATCGCTGCAGCTATTCGCTGAAATATCCATCGTGCGATCTTTTTTGTGCGCGTCACCTGGAAGACACATTCAAACGTGTGGTCGCATCCGAGGATGTGGCCGCCGTGATCGCCGAGCCCGTGTTGGGTGAAGGAGGATTCGTCGTTCCTCCGCCCGACTACTTCCGCGTGCTGACCGATATCTGCCGCAAGCACGGCGTCGTCTTCATCGCCGACGAAGTGCAGAGCGGCTTCGGCCGAACCGGCAAACTGTTCGCCAGCGAGTACTACGGCATCGAACCGGACCTCATCGTCACCGCGAAATCGCTCGGTGGAGGTTTACCGCTGGCGGCGATCACCGGACGAGCCGAGATCATGGACGCCCCCGGCCCCGGCGCTCTCGGCGGCACCTTCGCTGGCAATCCGCTGTCCTGCGCGGCGGCCCTCGCCGTACTCGATCTGTTCGACCGCGAGAATTTATTAGCTCGCGCCAACGACATTGGAAACAAGTTCCAGAAGCGCGCCAAAGAATGGCAAAAGCGCTGGCCGATCATCGGCGATGTTCGCGGCTTGGGTGGGATGCAGGCCATCGAACTGGTGAAATCTCCCGACAAACGCGAGCCCGCCACAGACCAAATGAAAGAAGTAACGCAGTACTGTTACGACCACGGTTTGATTACAATTGCAGCAGGCTCGTATTCCAACGTGATCCGCCTGCTGGTTCCGCTGGTGGTGACCGCCGAGCAAATGGATGAAGGGCTCGACGTGCTCGAATCCGCCTTGCGTACGGTGTCTGAGAAAAAGGACACAGTCGCAACCATGATCACGTAACGGCGGCCGATCGGAGACGGAGCGAAGCTACGTCTCTAAAGCTCGAAAATCTTGACCTTCGCGATAACCGAGGCAAAAGGCAAATGACCATCGCAGCACCACCGCTAACTAAAGTTTCCAACTACATCAACGGCCAGTGGGTCGAATCCAACGCCAAAGCATGGGTTGACGTCACCAATCCCGCGACCGGAGAAACTATCGCCAAAGCTCCGCTCTCCGATGCCACTGAGGTCAACGCCGCCGTCGAAGCCGCCGCCGCGGCCTATCCAGAGTGGCGGCGCACTCCGCCGGAAGACCGCATCCAGCCGCTATTCAAACTGAAACAGCTTCTCGAAGAACACATCGACGAACTCAGCCGCATCATCACCCAGGAAAACGGCAAGACTTTCGCCGAGGCCAAAGCCGAGTGGCGACGCGCCATCGAAAACGTCGAAGTCGCCTGCGGCATTCCCATGATGATGCAAGGCTACAACCTCGAAGACGTGGCTCGCGGCATCGACGAAATGATGATCCGGCAGCCGCTGGGAGTAGTGGCGGCCATCACTCCATTCAATTTCCCCGGCATGATTCCGTTCTGGTTTCTGCCCTACGCCATTGCCTGCGGCAACACGCTTCATCCTCAAACCGTCCGAGCGCGTGCCGCTCACCATGCAGCGCACCTACGAACTGCTGGAGAAAACGGGATTGCCCAAAGGTGTTGTCAACCTGGTGAACGGCGGAAAAGCTGTCGTCAACGCTTTGCTCGATCATCCCAAAGTGCGCGCCATCAGCTTCGTTGGTTCGACTCCGGTTGCAAAATATGTCTACGCACGCGCAGGCGCAACCGGAAAGCGCGCCCAGTGCCAGGGCGGCGCGAAAAATCACGTGATCGTTCTGCCCGACGCCGACATGAAGATGGCCACGCAAATCATCAGCGACAGCGCCTTCGGCTGTGCCGGCCAGCGTTGTCTCGCCGTCTCGGTTGCGGTCACGGTCGGCGAAGCGCAAAAAACCTTTCGCGATGCGATCACCGAATCCGCCGCAAACCTGCGCGTAGGCAATGGCCTCGACGAAGGCATCCAGATGGGCCCGGTAATTACGCCGGAGAGCAAGTCGCGAGTCGAATCTTTGATCGCGGCGGGCGAGAAGCAAGGCGCCAAAGTTCTGCTCGACGGACGCAATCCAAAAATCCCCAAACACGAAGCAGGGAACTTCGTGAAGCCGACGATCCTCGACGATGTCCCGCCGACGAGCGAAGTGGCCGACACCGAAATCTTTGGCCCCGTCCTGAGCCTGATTCACGCCCGCGACCTGGACGAAGCTCTGGCATTCCTCGAGCGCAGCGCCTACGGCAATCAGGCTTCGTTGTTTACCTCCAGCGGCGCGGCAGCGCGACGCTTTCGCTACGAAGCGCCCGCCGGCAATATCGGAATCAACATCGGCGTAGCCGCGCCCATGGCCTATTTCCCCTTCAGCGGATGGAAAGACAGCTTCTTCGGCGTCCTGCACGGACAAGGCCGCGACGCCATCGAGTTCTACACCGAGAAGAAAGTAGTGGTCGAACGCTGGGCGAAAGAGCACTCGCGCAAGTTCTAGATAGGTTGCTGTCCTCGTTTAAAGGCTTCTTAGGCCACAGAGGACACAAAGGTACACAAAGGAAAATCTGGGACGCCATGTCCGACACGATTCAAAAATACAAAGACTACGTAATGACCGGCTTCATGAAGTCAGGTCGTGCCTATTGTCATCGACCATGCCAGCGGAGCCACCGTCACCGACGAAAACGGCCGCGAGTATCTGGACTGCTTCTCCGGCATCTCAGTGGTGAACGCCGGACACTGTAATCCCGAAGTCATCGATGCCGCCAAAGCTCAGATGGACAAGCTGGTCCACTGTTCGTCCTATATTTACCACGTGAAGCCGGTAGCCGATCTCGCCGAAAAGATTGCGCAAATCGCGCCCGCACGGCCTGACCAAAACTTTCTTCGGCAACGGCGGCGCCGAAGCCATCGAAGGCGCCATGAAGCTGGCCCGCCTGTACACCGGCAAGCACGAATACATCTCGCTCCACGCCAGTTTTCACGGACGCAGCTGGGGCACCCTCAGCATCACCGGCAACCAGGGCCGCAAGAAACGCGGAGGCCCCTACGCTCCCGGCGTCGCCTTCGCTCCCGCACCCTACGCCTACCGTTCGCAGTGGCGCAACGACCCCGAAGAATGCGGACGCCAGTGCGCTAAAGCCATCGACGACGTGATCCGCTTCGCCACCTCCGGCGACGTGGCCGCGTTCATCGCCGAGCCGGTCATGGGCGAAGGCGGCATCATCTGTGCCTCCGCCGAACTATTTCAAAGAGGTCAAGAAAGTCCTCGACCAGTACGGCATCCTCTTCATCGCCGATGAAGTCCAATCCGGCTTCGCCCGCACCGGCAAAATGTTCGCCATCGAGCACTACGGAGTCGTCCCCGACATCCTGGTCACCGCCAAGGGCATCGCCGACGGATTCCCCCTGAGCGCCTTCACCACGCGCCCCGAAATTGCCGCCGCCTTCAAACCCGGCGACCATCTTTCAACCTTCGGAGGCAATCCCATCTCCTGCGCCGCCGCCCTCGCCAACATCAATTTCATGGAGAAGGAAAATCTCCCAGCCCGCGCCACCGAAACCGGCAACTACGCCATGACCAAACTTCGCGCCCTGCAAAAGCATAGCCCACTCATAGGAGAAGTCCGCGGCCTCGGCCTGATGATCGGCGTAGAACTGGTGAAAGACGAAAAGCTAACCCCAGCCACCACCGAAGCCGAAGCCATCCGCGACGCCCTGCTACGCAACGGCGTCCTGGTCGGCGTAGGAGGCATCTACGGCAACGTAATCCGCTTCCAGCCCCCGCTGATCATCACCCGCCAGCAGATCGATCAAGCCATCGACGCCTTCGCCGCAGCGTTGCAGGAAGTGACGCAACCAGCGGCGGTGTGAAGCAGGGGTGCGTTCAGCCGAGTCAAGATCCCCGCCCAAGCGGAGCTTGGACGGGGCACCCTTGAGCGTAAAATAAACGCGATAGTCGGGGCCACCCGGCCAAACGTTCCGTCTGTCTCCCCGGTTTTTACTCTAAGGGTGTCGGAAACGTACGAGGGCGTAGGTGAAAAGTGCAAGAAACGTAACTACAAACGTAGAAAACAACAGCGCCGGAATCCAGAACAAGAATGTTTTCAGAAGTGTATTTCGAATTCGGCTGGCCGCGAAAAACAATACAAAAAACAAGGACGCGAGAATCCATAGTAAGGGAGAACCGACGCCCAGACTGAGAACATCCAGCCCTATAGCTGTATGTCCGTCGATATGTCTAAATACGGGCCAAAAGGTCACGAGATAGGCAAGGAAGATTGCCGCGAAGCCGGAGAGAATGACCTTGAGGTAATTCAGAGTGCGCACGCGAGGAGTATACGACAGAGGGGGCTGGCCCAGCCTTTCTTTCCGACTCAAACACAAGATTCATCAGTCTTGCGGTCACGGGAGGGCCTCTAAAGCCCCGCCCTCTCGCAAAGGGCGCGAGAAGGGCAGGGCACCCGCTTTCGTGGGTGGTGAACGCTTTCCATGGTCAGTCACTTTTTGCGACACTATTTGCTTAAGCATTTGCAGCACAACCGCAAAGTTGCCTCGCTCGGGTTCGCTCAGCAACAGATGCACGTGCTCGGGCATCACGACAAATCCAGTCAAGTAGAATCCGTACCAGCGGCGTACTCTTTCCAGCGTAGCGACGAATGTGTCGCGCGCCGACCCGCTTCCCAGCAACGGCGCGCGGCGATGACAACTGAACGTAATGAAATGAAGGTCACCAGTTTGCTGGTATCTCTTCAGTCCCCATGGCATGAGATCGAAGTTGCTTCATGGTGCCAAGTTTCCGCTGTGACGCATGAACATCGGAAATACAAAGTTCACAAGTCTTGCGGTCGCGGGCAGGCATCTAGAAGCCCCGCCCTCTCGCAAAGAACGCGAGAAGGACGGGGCACCCGTTTTTTGTGTGGGTGAAGCCTGGGCCAGCCCCCGACGGCACCCCGACCCCGCTCGGGATGACGGTTTGTTAGCGTCGGTTTGCGTTCCTGCTCTGCAGCCGCCACCAGGCTTCGCGGTATTTTTCGAAGCGTCCGCGCGAATTCTTCGACTCGGGGTAGAAGAGCAGATTGGAGCGGTTCAGACAGGCCTTGATGGGAATTATGTACCAGATATTGAGAGGCACAATGCAGACCGCCACAAAATCGATATCCTCCTCTGTATAGTGCGCGGCACGGCACGCCATGCTGATGACAAAGCCGAACCTCTCCGGGGATACGTATTGGGTTGACTTTACCTGCACGCGCGACAACCGCGACCCGGAGCCGACAATCAAGTCATAACGCTCGCTGTCGCCCCACGGCTTGGATACGCTCAATCCGAGACTGGTTGCCTTATTCAGGAAAGCCGCCTCGGCTTGTTCGCCGGCCCACTTGCGCGTGCTATGGGAAGCTTCTATTTCTTCCACCCACCCCGCGGCCGCAAATATCGAAATTTTCGACTCTTGCTCGATTGCCATCGTCATCCGAATGTCCCTTCGTCCGATTCTTATGCCAGCAACAAAAAAGCGCAGCCCGAAGGCTACGCCGGTTGTTATTAGCAAGAAGTTATGTCCTACCGTCGTAGGATATCATGGGTGGAAAGATAGGGGCCGGGTGATTGCGCAGATTATCTTCAGTGATGTTCCAATTCGGGAAAAAGCGAGTGAGGCGGGCCCATGCTCCATCGAAGGAAATCCCCGGTTTCCCCAGGCCAAAGCGTCCGGCTCCTCACATTTGTGCTTGGCCCTTGAGGCAATCTCTTACCTCTTTGCGCTTTGAAGGATAGGGCATGGTTACAGGCAGTTTGCCACTGCGATCCCCGGAAGGTTTTATGGAGGGCCATTCCTTACTTCAAATCAGAGGAGTTTCTGTTATGACCTCTCTCCGCATCTGGCAGCTTTCCACTTTCGTGACGCTGGTGCTGGTAATCGCAGCCGGCGATGTCCAAGCGCAAACGTTTTTCGTGTTGTACGACTTCGGAAGTAACAGCGACGACCCATCTAAACCTGCTTATTCAGGCATCATTGCCCAGGGCCGGGACGGCAATCTGTACAGCACCGCGCCCGACGGAGGCACCTGCTGTGGGGCCGTCTTCCAGATCACACCCGCAGGGACGCTGAAGAACATTCACAACTTCACGGGCAGCAAGTGGAGCTGTGGGAACGGTGGTTACAATCACGGGAGTCAGCCTGAGTCAGGCGAAGAAAGTTACGTTTGGCGGAGTAGCCGCGACCAGTTTCAACATCACTTCCGACACGCAAGTGGACGCAACAGTACCTACTGGCGCAAAGACAGGCAAGATCACGATTACGACTCCGGGCGGCACCGCCACAAGCCCGGGAGTATTCACGGTCACGCAGTAGCGTATGGGAGGGCTGGCGCTCTGTCTCACCCCACAAAAGCGGGTGCCCTGCCCTTCTCGCGTTCGTTGCGAGAGGGCGGGGGTTCTTATCTAGGCTCACGGCGGCGGTCTGTCCAGCGAGATTCAACCTCGACCGCGTATCCTTTCCCTCCAGCATCGCACTCCGGCCCAATTTGTAGGAAACTAGTGGTAAGGAGAAAGCGATCGTGAAAAAACGCAAACTTGGAAAAAGCAATCTTGCAGTATCGGCCATCGGACTCGGCTGCATGGGAATGAGTTTCTCTTACGGCCCGCCCGCCGACAAAAAAGAGATGATCTCGCTGATCCGGTCCGCCGTCGAACGCGGCGTAACGTTTTTCGACACCGCCGAAGTTTACGGCCCTTTCACCAACGAAGAGCTGGTGGGAGAGGCGCTGGCTCCGCTGCGCGATCAAGTGGTGATCGCCACCAAGTTCGGGTTCAAACCTGATCCCAACGGGAGGCACGCGTTGGAGCGCCCTCGATAGTCAGCCCGGAACACATCAAGGAAGTTGCAGAGGCCTCGCTCAAGCGCCTCAAGACCAATGTCATCGACTTGTTTTATCAGCACCGCGTTGATCCAAATGTACCCATCGAAGAGACTGCCGGCGCGGTAAAGGATCTGATTCAGCAAGGCAAGGTCAAGCACTTCGGTCTTTCTGAAGCAGGAGTGGGGACAATCCGTCGCGCGCATAAAGTTCAGCCGGTTGCGGCGCTGCAGAGCGAATACTCGCTCTGGTGGAGAGAGCCGGAGGCCGAAGTCATACCGGTACTCGAGGAACTTGGCATCGGCTTCGTTCCATTCAGCCCGTTAGGCAAGGGTTTCCTTACCGGCAAAATCACCGAAGACACACAGTTCGACAAGACCGACTTCCGCAACGTTGTGCCTCGCTTTACGCCGGAGAACCGTAAAACGAATCAGACGATGGTCGATCTGATTGGCAGGTTCGCGCAACAGAAAAAGGCGACGCCCGCTCAGATCGCGCTGGCCTGGCTGCTGGCACAAAAGCCGTGGATCGTTCCAATCCCGGGTACGACGAAGCTGCATCGGCTCGAAGAGAACATCGGAGCTACTGCGGTAGAACTTTCAAGGGAAGATCTCCGGCAGCTGGAAACCGCAACCTCAAAGATCCCGGTGCAGGGCGCTCGGTATCCCGAAGAACTGCAGAAGTTGGTGAAGTGTCCGGGTTTGGGAGAGGAGACGAACGCATGACCGAGCGGCCGGAGGAAACATCGCAGAAAGAGCGAAGGAAACATCCCCGCGCCAAGCTCGGAATTCCGATTGAGTTCAAACCGGCAGGCGCCACCGTCGCCAGCCGCGCGAAGACTGCCGATCTTAGTCTTGTCGGCTGTTATATCGAGATGAGCTTTACGCTGCCCGTGGGCAGCAAGTTGGATATAGTGTTGTGGCTTGGAGATAAACCAATGGCGGCGGAGGCGGTTGTCGTAACGCATCATCCGCAGTTCGGAAATGGTTTCGAATTCCTGAACATGTCTCAGGAAAACCAATCCAAGCTCGCCCACTTTCTGAAAGCCAGCGAGACGCAATCGGCAGAAGCGCTGGAACCAAATCCCTCCGGCGCCTTGGGAACAGGGAACTGATCACCAACGATGGCCCAGCAAGACTGTGCCCAGCAATACAAGTTTCTTCATTTCACCTCCTTAGTCGGTTGCCAATCTTTGGTGGAGCTGCGTCAACTGGAAGAGGCCAATTTCCTGACCGCCTCCATGACCTTCTCTATCGGTGCTCGATCTGCCTGGTTCTCGCCGCGATAGATGTAGCGCACCGTTCCGCCACGGTCGATGACCAGCGTTGCCGGATGCGCAATATTGATCGCATCCTTTGCCAGGCGGTTGTAGAGCCCGTACGCCTTAGTTACCGTGCGGTCTTCATCCAGCAAAAATGGAAACGGCACCGGATGCTTCTGCAGAAACTTCGCCGGCTTAAACATTCCGTCAGCCTTTTCGGCCGCGATGAAAAAAACCTGGGCCCCAGCTTCTTCCAGTTCATTCTTGATTGGCTCAAACTGGGCCATGCGTTTTACGCAGTTGGGTCACCAGGTGCCGCGTAAGAATTCCACGATCACTGGACCACGCCTGGGCAGAATCGAAAGCGAAAATGTTTCCGCCCGATTTGCCGCGGCGAGCGAGAAATTCGGGGCGCGCGACCCGATTCCAAGCGTGTCTGTGCGATTCTGCATCTTGAAATCGACTTTAAGGTACGCGAGACGGCGGAACAAGAGTGGAGGCAAGCCACGAACCAGCGGAGGCAAGGGCATCTGCCGCGCGGCGGGGGAAGCCCGGCCGCGAATACTTCTCTAGATAGGCAAGCGGGTTTGACCTCGCGGCGCAGCCTCCGATCATATGGTGCGCGAGTCAATGAACCCAGTCGCGCTCGTCATTTATAATCGCCAGTCCCGGTGAGTTAATAAAGGAAACGCTGATGCCAATGATGAATATTGCCGATATCCATGCCCGTGAAGTTCTCGATTCGCGCGGCAATCCGACCGTAGAAGCCGAAATCACTTTATCCGACGGAACCGTAGGCCGAGCGATCGTGCCCAGCGGCGCTTCTACCGGCGAGCACGAAGCGGTCGAACTGCGCGACGGCGACAACCAGCGCTTTCTCGGCAAAGGCGTTCTGAAGGCGGTGGAAAACGTGAATGGCGAAATCGCCGACGCGCTGGCCGACTTCGACGCCTCCGATCAGCGCACGCTCGATCAAAAGATGATCGAACTGGACGGCACCGAAAATAAAGGCCGACTTGGCGCCAACGCCATACTTGCCGTCTCTATGGCAGCCGCCCGCGCCTCGGCCGCAGCCTTTGGCCTCCCCTTTATCGATACCTCGGCGGCGCCGCTGCCAACACCTGCCCGTGCCCATGATGAACATTCTCAACGGCGGCGCGCATGCCGACAATAATGTCGACTTCCAGGAATTCATGGTGATGCCGGTTGGAGCCGAATCGTTTTCCGAAGCGCTGCGCTGGGGTGTCGAAGTGTTTCATACTCTCAAGGGTGTGCTAAAAAAGCGCGGCTACAATACCGCGGTCGGCGACGAAGGCGGATTCGCGCCTTCTCTGAAATCGAATGTCGAGGCGATTGAGCTCATGCTCGAAGCCATCCAGCAAGCCGGCTACAAGCCCGGAGAAGAAATCGCCATTGCACTCGACCCCGCCGCCAGCGAGTTCTACAAAGATGGCAAGTATGTTTTCAAGAAGTCCGACAAGTCGGCAAAAAGTTCTGACGACATGGTCCGCTTGTGGGCGAAATGGGCGAACGATTATCCCATCGTCTCCCTGGAAGATGGCTTGTCCGAAGAAGACTGGGACGGTTGGCAGAACCTAACTAAAGAGCTGGGCAGCAAGATCCAACTCGTCGGAGACGACCTTTTTGTCACCAACATCCAGATTTTCGCCGAAGGCATCGAGAAGGGAGTTGCGAATTCAATTCTGATCAAGCTAAACCAGATTGGCACGGTTAGCGAGACGCTCGACGCCATCGACCTCGCCCGCCGCAACGGCTATACCTCGGTCATCTCGCACCGCTCCGGCGAAACCGAAGACACCTTTATAGCCGACCTGGCCGTGGCCACGGGCGCAGGCCAAATCAAAACCGGCTCCGCCTCGCGCACCGACCGTGTCGCTAAGTACAACCAGTTGCTGCGGATCGACGAAGAGTTGGGAGGCGCGGCGAGGTTCCTGGGGTTGAAGGCGCTGAACTACAAAGGCTGATATTAATGGCGGGTTGACTTAGTCCATGACTTAGCTATACTAACCTCATGGAAGTCAACATCCACGAGGCTAAAACCCACCTGTCGCGCCTGCTCGAGCGCGTCGCCATGGGCGAAGAAGTCATCATTGCTAAGGCGGGGAAGCCGGTCGCCAAACTGGTGCCATTAGAAAAGCGACCAAAGAATAGGTTCCTCGGCTCGGCCAAGGGCGAGTTCACGGTGCCGGATGACTTCAACGATCCTCTCCCCAAAGAGATCGAGGATCTCTTCTACGAATGAGGGCCCTTCTCGATACGCACGCATTCTTATGGGCGATTGCGGACGACCAGAGGCTTTCCCGCCGGGCGCAAAAGATATTTACCGGCCCCAACGACCTTTGGCTGAGCGCGGCCAGCGTCTGGGAGATACTGGTCAAAGTCCAGGCGGGCAAACTTCCTTTGCCTCAACCCTCAGGTCCCTACTTGATCAAACAGGCAGCCGAGAACCGGATAGAAGTTCTGCCGATTACTCTGGACCATATTCTAAGGATCGAATCGTTGGCAATGCATCACCGTGATCCGTTCGACCGCGTCCTGATTGCGCAAAGCATCGAAGAAAAACTTCCGCTGGTTACTGCCGATCCGCACTTTGAGCGTTATCCTATCGAAGTGATTTGGTAGGTCTTTGCAAGAGGAGCCTTTATGAAACGTCCTTTCGTTCTGCTTGCGATTGCTCTTCTATCAGCCACTACAGTGATCGCGCAACAGCCCAAAACAGCGACCGGCGATTTCCCCGCCTCCAGGGAAGATATCCAGAAGCTGTTCGAGGTCATGCAGATTCACCAGCAGATGCGCCAGGTGATGGACGCGATGGCGAAACAACAGACCACTATGATCGACGAGAGTCTGAAGCAGCGCTACCCGCAGAGTTCTGCGGAGCGAATCGCGCGCGCCGATCGCATGATTGAAGAAACCATGAAAGACATGCCCATGGACGCCATGCTCGACGACATGATTCCCATCTACCAGCGACATTTCTCGAAGACCGACATCAATGCCATGAGTACGTTCTACGCATCGCCGACAGGCCAAAAGATGATGCGGGAGATGCCCGCCCTGACCTCCGAGTCGATGCAGGCTTCCTACGCGCGCATGCAAAAGCAAATGGAGACGATCCGGCAAAGGGCAGAGCAAATGGTGAAAGAAGATCAAGCAAAGCCGAAAAGCGCACCCGCAACACCGCCGCCCTCTCAGCAAAAGAATTAGTAATGTAGCTCAAGGGTTGCAGATCTGTTTTCGTCCGTGTGATCCGTGGCGCAGTTTTGTCCGAAAGCTGACAGCTAGAGCTGACAGCTAGAAGCCAGGAGCCAGCAGCTAAATGCGTCCCAAACCTCTCGTTCTCATTATCCTCGACGGCTGGGGATACCGCGCCGAAACCAAAGCCAATGCCATTGCGCTCGCCCGCAAGCCCACTTACGACCGGTTGCTGCGCGACTATCCGAACACTTTGCTTCACACCAGCGGGCCCTACGTCGGATTGCCCGAGGGGCAAATGGGCAACAGCGAAGTGGGCCACCTTAATATTGGCGCCGGACGCATCGTGCACATGGACAGCACGCGCATCGAACTGATGATCCAGAACGGCGAGTTCTTCTCCCACCCGGTCCTGCTCGCCGCCATGAAAAACGCGCGCAGCGGGAATCGCCGGCTTCATTTGTTCGGGTTGCTTTCCGATGGTGGCGTGCACTCTTATCAAACGCATCTTTATGCGCTGCTCCGCATGGCGAAAGAAAACGGCGTTGATCGCGTCTTCGTGCACGCCTTCATGGACGGCCGCGATACTTTGCCCACCAACGGAGCCGGCTACATCGAACAACTCCAGCAGAAGATGCGCGAGTACAACACGGGAAAGATTGCGACCGTGAATGGCCGTTACTACGCCATGGACCGAGACCGGCGCTGGGAGCGTATTGCCAAGGCCTACAACGCCATGGTCAACGGCGATGGCGAAGGCGGCAAATATTCGAACCCGGTGCAGGGCGTGAAAGAGTCTTACAACAAAGGAGTCACGGACGAATTCATCGTGCCCTTCGTCTGCGCCGACAACAAAGGCGAACCCGTCGCCACCATTCGCGACGACGATTCCTGCATCTGTTTCAATTTCCGCGCCGACCGGGTTCGTCAGATTACGCGCGCTCTCGCTCGCAACAGCGGGCTCAACGACCAGGCTGGGCGCGATCTGCCCGGCGCTGACGATCTCGACGCCGCGATCCCGCGCGATCGCGTTCCCAAAGATCTGCATTACGTCTGCATGACGCGCTACGACAAACTGTTCACCCTGCCGGTCGTGATTCCGCCCGAGTCGATGAACAACATCCTCGCCAACGTGATGGGGCAAATGAATCTGCGCAACCTGCGCGTGGCCGAGACCGAAAAATATGCCCACGTCACCTACTTCTTCAACGGAGGCGTGGAGCAGCCTTTCCCCGGCGAAGAGCGCCTGCTGGTACCCTCACCCAAAGTCGCGACCTATGATCTGAAACCCGAGATGAGCGCGGCAGGCATTGCCGACTCCGTGGTGAAGGCCATCGAAGGCGGAACCTTCGATGTGATTATCGTGAATTTCGCCAATGCCGACATGGTTGGCCACTCGGGCAAGATTGAGCCCACGGTGAAAGCCATAGAGACCGTAGACGCCTGCCTGGGCCGCATCGAGCCGGCCGTCCGCGCCCAGGGCGGGGCCATGCTCATAACCGCCGACCACGGGAATGCCGAAATGCTGATCGATCCCGTAACTGGCGGCCCGCACACCGCGCACACCACCAATCCGGTTCCTTTTATTGTGTTCTCTGAAAACAGCAAGCACTTCACGCTTCGGGCCGGGGGATCGCTGCGTGACATCTCGCCGACAATTCTAGGTATACTTGGGATTGAACAACCCAAAGAAATGACAGGACACGATTTGCGTACCCCGCGAAAGGGCTGAGGGGCGGGGCCTACCTTAGAGTGCAAAACCTTTCATCTTGACCGCAAGCGCATCGGGGACGATAATGGGCGGCCTCGACTGCTTCGTGACTTTCCGCTACAGTCGCGGGGTACGATGGTTTTGCATAAGCCGTTGTTCGCGGACGAACTTGATCTTGAATGGTTCCCCACGAGTACGGCCCGGTGTGAGATGCGATGGCAGCATCGACATGGGGAGCGTCGGGGGACCGTGTGAAGTAGAACGTCGGGCGGGGAAACATCCCTTCCAGTTTGGTTCCTGTCCTGGTTTCACGCCGGCGGCAGGAGAAATTTCAACAACTTTCTCTAGGAGGAGAAACCAGTGAAAAGGTCCATTCTTGGTGTATTGCTAGTTCTCGCGTTCGTCGCTGTAGGAATCGCGGCGGCCCCACCGTTAACGCTTACCTATTCTGATGTCAAAGCAAAATCCACAGCGCAGGAGACGGATACCTACGGCGTCAACAATGCGGGAGCCATTGCTGGAGATTACGTTGATTCCGCGGGCGTTCAGCACGCCATGATTAAGGCCGGCACGAAGTTAACCACCGTGAACCATTCGACCTGCGAAGCGCTTTTGGGCACCGGTGGGGTCGCCTTCTACGGCATCAACAGCCTGGGCGCAGCTGCAGGTTGGTGCTTCAGCGCTAAGACCAGTCTGGCCACTGCATATGTCTACCATGCCGGTACCTTTACTCCTGTCAATTTCCCCGGATCCAGTGGGACTGAAGCTACCGGAATCAATGACAAGGGAGAAGTGGTGGGTCTATATTTTGATTCAGCCGGCCTCACGCATGGCTTTTCAAAAATCGGCACGGTGTACAAAAAGATCGACGTGACAGGTCACACCAATGCGGTAGCCTGGGGCGTCAACAATGCCGGCCAGATCACCGTATATGCAACGAACTCAGCCGGGGCTTTCGATTCTTACCTCAAGACCGGAACCGTCTTGAAGAAGATCAACAACCCTAACGAAGGCACGGGTTCAGGCCAAGGCACCATCGTCCACACGCCAGCGCCAACCACTACGGACATTGACGGCACCTACTACGATAGCGGCGGCAACGAAAAAGGCTGGCTGCTTCATGCTGGCAAATACTACGACGTTGTGGATCCAGGCGGCATCACTCGCGCTGACGGCATCAACGACAAGCACGAACTCGTTGGACGTTACGGGTCTGGCGTGGGCGGCGGCATTGGCTTCAAAGCAACCTTTTAAATAACTCTCTGCGCCTCGCCGCCTCAACGCTCGTCATTCGAGCTTGAGGCGGCCGGGCCGCTGAGGTCTTTCGTTATTCCGATACTCTCGGCAGTGACCAAAGCCTCGTTACCAAGTCTTCTTCAGCTCAGCCAGGTAATCGTTAACTGCCGTGCCCCACTCCTTTCCGCTTTCTCGGTCGGCGTTGCCCTGTTCTTTCACGTGTTCGTTGACGGCGGGATTTAGAGCAGTCCGCTCGTAGGCGACGTTCACGTTTGTGTTCTCTTTGTCAATTTCGGAAAAGCGAACGTCAATGAGCACGGCCATGGCTCCGGGAATGACGTAAACGTACTGGAAGTGGTGCGCTTCGAGGTCAAACGAGGTGTTGATCCAGTACGCCTGACGATGGCCGTGGCGGATGGTGAACACCGCTCCCTGAATATCCCGGGCGGGGTGCGGATACAGGAAGTGCGGATCCCAGTGACCATCCGCCCAGCCACGCTCTCCCTCAGGTCCGAACAGTGGAGCGACAACGTGGTAGGGAGCATGAGCCGTGAATTCGAATTCATTGCGCACATGAACCACCGGGCCACTGGCGGCACTGCGGTGGTGACGGTGATAAAGCAACGCCAGAAATGCCAGCGCTACCACAACCAGGACAATCAGCACCACTGTCTTCATCGCCTACGCTCCTTCAATTGATGGCTGTCGGACGCTTTCAACGTCATGCCATAGATTTTCTTGAATTGTTCGATCTCTTTGAGCGTCTCCGGAGAAAAGGGCGCTTTGCCTTCGAAGGCATGGAGCACGACTCCCTCGAGCAGGTCGCCGAGAGTCATGTCTTTCAGTTCGGCGATGGCTTTCAACACTTTCAACATCCGTTTTTCCAGCCGGACGCCGGTTTGTACGCGCTCGACTTCGACCAATGAGGTTGCCTCTTTATCACGGGCCATGGGAAAATAGTACCACGGTACATAGGTACATACCAAATGCAAAGAACTTTTTGAACCATGGGTGTGCGGACGCTCACATAGGCATGTGCGCAAGATCACATACGGCTAAGCTGAGATTGTCGATGATGACGTTCAAGGATTGTGGAGTCCGAGCAGAGCGCAATGCGCCCAATAAGCGGCCTCCCAGGAGAGATTCCATGCAAAAGACCATGAAAGCTGCATTCGTCGAGAAATTCGGCGAACCACTAAAGATTGAAGAAGTTGCCATTCCAACGCCGGGCCCGGGACAGGTGCTGGTCGAGGTAGCGGCTAGCGGCGTCTGCCATACCGACCTGCATGCCGCCGAAGGCGACTGGCCGGTCAAGCCAACTGTGCCGTTCATTCCCGGCCACGAAGGCGCGGGTTTCGTCGCCGCTGTGGGCCAGGGCGTAAAACATTTGAAAGAAGGCGATCGAGTCGGCATCGCATGGCTGCACAGCGCGTGTGGATACTGTGAATTCTGCCTGGCCGGTTGGGAGACCCTATGCCTGGCGCAACAGAATTCAGGCTATTCCGTGAACGGCAGCTTCGCTCAGTACGCGTTAGGGCAGGCGGATTATCTGGGCCGCATTCCCGACAAGCTATCATTTATCGACGCGGCGCCGATTCTTTGCGCCGGCGTCACTACCTACAAAGGTCTGAAAGAAACCAAGGCGCGGCCGGGAGAGTGGGTTGTCATCTCGGGCGTCGGCGGACTGGGCCACGTGGCCGTTCAGTATGCAAAAGCTATGGGGTTGCACGTTGCCGCCATCGACATCGGACCGGAAAAAATGGAGTTGGCGCGCAGCCTCGGAGCTGAAGTGACCGTGGATGCCAAGCAAGAGGATCCGGTGCAGGTGATTCAAAAAAAGATCGGAGGCGCTCACGGGGTGTTGGTAACGGCGGTATCGCTTCCCGCCTTCAAGCAGGCGATTGGCATGCTCCGCCGCGGCGGAACCTGCGTGCTGAATGGCTTGCCTCCGGGCGAGTTCCCGGTTTCCATTTTCGATCTGGTGCTGAACGGTCAGACGGTTCGCGGGTCGATAGTAGGCACACGCAAGGATCTGGAAGAAGCCCTGCAGTTTGCCGCCGATGGCAAAGTGAAGGCCACGATTGAAACGCAGCCATTGGGGTCGATCAACGATATTTTCGACCGACTCAAGCAGGGAAGGGTCAACGGGAGGATCGTGCTCGACCTCGCCCACGAGGCAGGCGTGAAGAAATCCAAGACTCACGCGGCCGCATAAACTTCTGGGACCGCGGCCAGACCAGCCTCGGTCCCGAGAGAATCGTTTGGCTCGCTTGCAGACGTACCTCAGGATTCAACGGGATGCTGCACGATGGCTTGAATGCCGTGCCCTGATCTGGCTGAACGAAGAGCTAGACGACCCGCTCCGAATTGCGAGATTTTGCCCACCACACCGCGCTATCGTCAGGGCGGTTGCGCATCTTGGTCAATTCCTGCTTGATCTGTACCAGACGGCTTTCGCGCACACCAAAAGCAGTCCGCTCGACCGGGCTGTGCTGGCTTTGTTGCGCGTAGAGAACGTTCATGTTGCGCAAGTCGGTGATTTCGTGACGAAGGCTGGAGAGGTGTTCCGAGAGGTAAGGCATAACTCCAGCATACGCCTGAAATGCGGCGCCGTTTGGCTTTCTGCGCCATGATGCAAACGCACGGCTTACAGGCAGCCACGGACTATCCCGGAGGGTTCATTCTGGGAAGGGCGAACCGTTGCCTCACGTGATGCTGATCTTGACATAGCGCCGCAGGTCCGGAATCGAGGCGAGAAAAACATGTTCGGCCAAAAGCAACGTTGCACGACTTCGCTGAAGACCTGGGCCTCGTGCTACTCTCGATCACTCAGGGCGACGACAAGCCTTTGAAGTGTTTTACGATCATGATCGACCTGACATGATCGACCTGAAATGTTCGACCCGAAATGATCAGCCTGTTCTCCATTATCGCGATGGGATTCTTCCTGGGCATGCGCCATGCCACCGACCCCGATCACGTCATCGCCGTCACCACCATCGTCACCCGTCAGCGCAATATTTCGCGCGCCGCACTGATCGGCGCCTTCTGGGGCCTGGGCCACACCCTGACCATCTTTGTTGTGGGCGCGGCGATCATTCTCTTTAAGCTGGTCATTCCGCCCCGCATCGGCCTCAGCATGGAGCTTTCGGTCGGAATCATGCTGGTCATTCTGGGCTTCATGAACGTCGCCGGATATGTGCGATCAGGCGCGGGCGCCCACTTTCATTTGGGCAAAGGCGTGACTCACTCGCACCCGCACAGCCACGGCAATTACATTCATTCTCATCCCCACTCCCACGCTCCAGAAGATCAAGCTCTGGCGCCTGCCGAGACCTTTGCCGCACTGGACCGTTCGCTCTCCAGCCGCGACCTGTACCAACACCTCAGGCCACTGGTAGTGGGCATTGTCCACGGTTTGGCGGGCTCAGCCGCGGTCGCGCTGCTCGTGCTTACCACCATTCAGAATCCTCATTGGGCAATCGGCTATCTCCTGGTGTTCGGGGTCGGCACTATCGCTGGCATGATGGTAATTACCATGAGCATCGCCTCCACTCTTAGAGTAGTAACGGGACGAAGCCATAATATTGCCCGTAATTTGCAAATGGCTTCGGGGGTGCTTAGCGTGGCCTTCGGTCTTTTTGTTGCCTACCAGATTTGTGTGGTCGGTGGCTTCTTCACATCGCACGTGCGATGGACGCCGCAATAAATGTTGCGACGCAAAATCCTTTGCAGTTTCCAAGTCAGGAAAAAAGGCCGGGCGGCGTGCCCGGCCTCTATTTTCAAAGCAAAAACAAACTACAGCGCGGCGCAAACCGCCTTGACTTCGGTGTACTGCTCCAGTACTTCGTGTCCCATTTCGCGGCCCCATCCCGATTGCTTGTATCCACCGAAGGGCAGAGCAGCGTCGAAAATGTTATAGCAGTTAATCCAGACAGTGCCGGCGCGAAGTTGAGCTGCAAGACGATGCGCCTTCTGGATATCTCGCGTCCAAATTCCGGCAGCCAGACCATAAACCGAATTGTTGGCTTGCGTGACCAGTTCTTCAGGATCGCGGAACGGAATGGCAGTGACCACCGGTCCAAAAATCTCTTCCCGAACTACCTTCATCTTTTCGTTGGTGTTTACCAGAACCGTGGGTTTGACGAAGTAACCTTTATCTCCGTGGCGGCTTCCTCCCGCGACGGCCTTGGCGCCTTCGGCGAATCCCGACTCCAGATATCCGCAGACTCGATTCAGTTGCTCGGCTGAAACCAGCGGACCCATATCGGTGGATGGCTCCATCCCTGATCCAACATTGATCTTCTTCGCACGGTCGGCCACGCCTTCCACGACCTGGTCGAAAACACTATCCTCGACATAGAGCCGTGATCCGGCGCAGCAGCACTGTCCATGGTTGAAGAAGATCGCGCTGGCGGCTCCAGCAATAGCGGTATCGAGATCGACATCGGCAAACACCACGTTGGGAGATTTGCCACCCAGTTCCAAGGAAACCTTCTTCAGATTTCCCGCAGCTGCCTGCAGGATAAGTTTGCCGACTTCGGTCGAGCCGGTAAAGGCAATTTTGTCCACGCCCGGATGAGCCGACAGCGCGGCGCCGGCTGTCTCGCCGTAGCCCGAGACGATGTTCACAACCCCGTCGGGAAATCCTGCTTCCTGAAACAGTTCGCCTAAACGCAATGCCGTAAGGGGTGTCTGCTCCGCCGGTTTAAGAACCACCGTATTCCCCGTAGCCAACGCCGGACCCAACTTCCAAGCCGCCATCAGCAAGGGAAAATTCCACGGAATAATCTGCCCAACAACCCCCACCGGCTCGCGCAGCGTGTACGCCAAATACTTCGCCCCCGGGGTATAAGGCACGGAAAGTGGAATCGTATTGCCTTCAATCTTGGTGGCCCAACCAGCCATATATCGGAAAAGATCAACCGCCAGGGGAACGTCGGCTGCGCGGGCGATCTTCAAAGGTTTGCCATTGTCCAGTGATTCCAGTTCGGCAAACTCCTCCAGATTTTCCTCGAGCAAATCGGCCAGCTTCCAGATCAGCCGGCCGCGCTCGGAGGCGGTCAACTGCGACCATCGGCCGGTTTCGAAAGCTGCACGCGCCGCTTTGACGGCGCGGTCGATGTCTTCGCGATCCCCTTCGGCAATGCGCGCCAGAACCTCACCCGTTGCCGGATTATAAGTGTCAAAAGTTTTGCCGGATGCCGCTTCAACCCACTTGCCGTTAATCAGCATCTTGCGGGTTTGAGAGACAAAGTTGAAAGCTCTACGTTCGGATGGATCAATCTTAAGAACAGTTGCCATGTTTTCCTCCTGACGTGCGGATGTTAAGTCGCGGAGTCGCGCGCTGGCTCGATTGATATCGGTTAACCGATCAGCATGGGCGGCGGTTGCTGTGAATTGTAGCTCATTCCGGGGAAATGTTCGACTTCCTTTTACAGGGCCGCTTCAAACCTCGAAGAACGTGGTTTCCTCTTCGCCCTGGAGATGGATGTCGAAACGCCACGCCCCAGTAAAGTTAGGATCCAAGGGCGCGAAGTGCTGGTCACACGCGCGGGCATCGAAAGGCTAGGGGATTGGGAAACGTGGTGGAGGCGGCGGGAGTCGAACTATTCAGCGTGTTGATAACACGTAAGTTATTGATTCTAGGAACTGCCACAACGGCTAAAAAGGCCCCATTGCCCGATCCATTGTACGTTTATTGTACGAAAATGCTTTTCGGTCTTGAGTCCAACAGACACCACATGGCGGCCACAGTATCACATAGATTCTCAGGGATGGATCGAAAAAGCACCTAGCTTCCCGCGATACCGTAAGTCACCGCCTTTCCATTTCTTCGGTACGCCGGCTTGCCGTCTCGAATACTTCCGGGTTGACCATCATCCGCCAGAGTTCCGAAACCAGCCAGGCCGGGTCGTGAGCACTGTCGCCTGATTGCAGCCGCTATCAGATGAGAAGGTCGTAGGTCGGATTGAAGTCATTCGCCTTGTTGATGCTCGTTAGGGCGTGACACTCAGTCTGCCGCGATTAAGCGTCGGTCACGATGCGGCGTTGTACGGGGCTGTCCCGAACTGAGTTCGCACTTCTCGCCCGGCCCCGCGCCACAAGTCGGACAATGAACAGTATGTACCTGTTTAAGAGTAGGCTTCTTGGCCTTCATGGCTGTTAATCATGCGGCAATCCGAAGAAGAAAAATGGTCAATTTGGAACAGAGAATTCGGATAGTTGTTGAAATATCCCAAGGCTCTCACAACCCCAGAGTCGTCCGGGCACTTGGTGAGTCGTCGGCAAACAGGAAGTTTTGTAGATCCTACCGGGAGAACCCGATAGTGAGAGCCCTATCACTCTGATTTTCCCTATCCATTCCTGCCAGGAATAGCTGTCCGCCGAACATTCATTGGACAGCGTGATCGAGTGGGGTTAGCTTTGCGCCAAAAGCAGACGATTTGAGGTGCTGCCGGAGGTGCATATGCTACGGTCCAAAGCTTATCTGATCCGCCGAATCCAGATGCTTCTTCGGTCGAAATGGGCGCATCCGACCGCCGCGCTTCTCGCCCTTCTCCTTCTGATGCCGGTGGCCGCACTGGCACAGGGCTGACCGTTCGACACCGGGTTTAACGCAATCCAAAGCCTTTTCACCGGCACTATCGCGAAGGTTGCAAGTCTGGTTGCAATCGTGATCGGCGGCTATGGCTTCGCCCACGGCGAACCTGGTGCGAAAAAGGCGCTCGCCGGTGTTGCCGCCGGAACGGGCATTGCGGTACTTGCGGTGAATGTCCTGAGTTGGCTCTGGGGAGTATAGCGGATGTGAGGCCGTCGATTTCCTCGTCGCAGCGTTGGAGTCCGGTCACAGTGAAGTCCTAACCGCATACCTCGGAGCAATGGCAAAGTTTCACACCTACAGCTTTGGCAACGTCATGCTCATCGCACGCCAGAAGCCCGATGCCACCAACGTCGCCGGACTTCGTGCATGGAACTCGCTTGGCCGCTTCGTTAAACGGGGAGAAAAGGGCATTTTCATTCTCGCCCCGATGGTCGGAAAACGAAGCACGAAGGATGTAGCGACCGACGAGCCGAGTGAAGACGCAACAACGGAGGGTCAGCGGACGCTGTACGGATTCCGGGCCGTCTATGTTTTCGATGTCAGCCAGACCGAAGGCAAAGACCTTCCCACCCTGACCGAAGTAAACGGCGACGTGAGCGGATACCGCGAACGTCTATTCAAGTTCGTGGAAGCGCAAAGCGTCGAGCTTAGCTTCTCCGAACGAATTGCTCCCGCGAAGGGTCTTTCGCATGGCGGGAAGATCACTCTGCTTTCAGGGATGCAGCCAGCCGAGGAGTTTTCCACGCTCGTGCATGAGATCGCCCACGAAATGTTGCACCGTGGCGACCGCCGCACCCTGACCACCAAACAAGTCCGCGAAACCGAGGCCGAAGCCGTGGCCTTTGTGGTTTGCCAATCAGTCGGACTTCAGAACGGAACCGCATCCCAGGACTACATCCAGCTTTGGCATGGAGACGCCAATCTCCTACGCGAGAGTTTGCAAGCCGTTCAACAGACCGCTGCCGTGATCCTCGGGGGCATCGCCCCCGAGCCAGCGGCACTCGCCGCAGCCGCGTAGCAAGCAAACAACCGCACCATCTGGCACTCACGCCCGGCGTGTGCCTACGACAGGAACAACAGCTCGAAACTGAAAAGGAGAAGAAGAATATGAAAAGCACAGTCAGTAATGGCGAATACAGAAGCGTGCCCGTTGCCATCCTCACCGAATCACCAACCAACCCACGAAAGCGGTTTGACGAGAAGGCGCTTGAAGAACTCGCTGCCACTTTCAAGACGCAAGGCGTGCTAGAGCCGCTCTTGGTTCGAGAACTTGAAGAACAAAACTACCAAGTTGTCATCGGTGCGCGGCGACTACGCGCTGCCAAAATCGCAGAACTTGAGGCCGTTCCGGTTCGAGTTGTGAAGCTGTCCGACGCTGAGGCCATCGAGGCTCAAGTGGTCGAGAATTTGCAACGGGAAGACATCCACCCTCTAGAGGAAGCCTTGGGTTTCCGGTCACTCTTGGAACTCAAGGACGGCGCCTACACCGTCGCCAGTATCGCAGCCAGAGCGGGAAAGAGCGAAGCCTATGTCTACAGCCGGACTAGGCTCACCGATTTGACTCCGCCTGCCGCCGAAGCGTTTCTGGCTGACAAAATCACAACGGGCCATGCTCTGCTCATTGCAAAGCTTCCGGCGGCGCAACAACAGGAAGCGTTGGCCGCTTCTTTCCGGGGCCTGTGGACGAGCGAAGGTAATTCCCAAGTCCTGATTCCCGTGCGAGAACTGGCGTTATGCGGTGCACCGCATAATGCCAATAATGCTGAGTCCGCTGTTATGCGGACTCCGCACAATGGAATGCTGGGTTGGCGTCATCGGATGGCTCCCTTACTCCGCATAATCGTGGGAGCCTTTAGCAAAGCGATGAGCTTGTCCGTAGCCTTGAAACGGCCAGTGCGCAGCCTTGGGGCAATCGCAGCTTCTAGAGTTTCCAGCTTCACGGTCGGGTCAGCGCGGGTGTAGATCTCCGTCGTTTGCACGCTGGAATGGCCAAGCCAAAGGGAGACCTTCCGCAGGTCTTTGGTAGCTTGAAGGATAGTCATCGCGCAGGTGTGCCGCAGGACGTGTGGCGATACTCGCTTCGATGAGAGCGAAGCGCAACGCTTTTCGGCCGTACGGACGTGCTTCCTGAGGATGTATTCAAACCCGGCGCGAGTTAAACATCCGTCGCGGGCATTGAGAAATAGCTCTGGAGCCCGAACCTCCCCTCTGACAGACAGCCAAGCGCGCACCGCCGACGCGGTCTCTTTCCACAGCGGAATACAACGCTCTCTTCGGCCCTTGCCGTGAATCAACACGTTAGGCTCGGGTTGGAGTCTAACGTCAATGACGCGAACGCCGACCAGTTCTGACACTCGCAGTCCACCGGCGAAACAGAGGTGCAACATGGCGCGATCACGAATGCCGACCCGGCGTGCTGGATCAGGAGCATCCAAAATCGATTGCATCTCCTGTGCCGTGAGGTGCCGGACGAGACGCACGTCTGTTTTTTTGGTGGGAATCGACAGAATGCAGCGAATCTGTTCGAGGGCGGACGGCAGACGATACTCCATGTACCGCATGAAAGACTTGATGGCTGCGAGCCGGATGTTTCTGGAACCAGCGCCGTTCCCGCGCGTTGTTTCCAGATGGATTCAGGAAGTTCACGATGAGCGGGGCATCCATGCTCTCCAGCTGCAGCTGCGACGGCGCGATCTTTAGCAACTGCTGGCGTATTCAAACAGAAGCCGGAAAGCGTGCGCATAGGAGTCACAGGTGTTGGGGCTGGCGCGACGCTCGATCGGCAACCGTTGTTGGAGGAAAGCTGCGATGTGCGGGGCAATCAGAGTCATGACCGGCCTCCCGTGAAATAGCTTTGGCAGGAATCCGCGATGTTCTTCATCAGTTCGGGCGTCGCCTCCAGATACCAATACGTGTCGGCGATCTTGCTGTGGCCAAGGTAGGTTGACAGCGCCACCATGTGCCTTGTGATTCGATCCCGGTCATCGGGGCAGGTTTCAAGGGCCCTCACGGCAAATGTGTGTCGCAACGAATGGATCGTGGGCCGCGGAAGGCCCGAATGACGCGGAAGGCCGATCGTTCTCGATAGTTCTGCGAAATGCGATGTCGGCGTCGTGCCGAAACAGCTGGCGTTTCGCAAGGAAACGAACACGTGATCGTCGAATGGGGCAAAGACGCGTCGCTTCGGCAGATAACGCTCCAACCCAGCTTGTGTCGTCTCATGGAGCGGAACGAGCCGGCTTTTGCGGAATTTAGAACGTCGAATGACAAGACCGTCCGCGGTGATGTCTTGAAAACAGAGATGGATCGCTTCCGACACTCGCATGCCGGTGCACGCCAATAGCGCGAAGAATGTGCTGTAGGTGAGACCGCGAAAAGCGATTGCGCATCGCCCCAACCCAGATGCGGCTTGGACAAGGCGCTGAACGTCTTCTCTCGAAAAGATGTAGGGAGTGGGTCGCGGCCGGTTCTCGCTGCCGAACACTGGGGGTGGCATTTCGTGACGATGGTCTTCCGCCCGGATGTACCGCGCCAATCGAATCACCTGTCCAAGCCGTCGGGCGCGCGTCGACAGGAGGGCGTCAATCCAGCCCACTTCATTGCTGTTTCGTGCAGACATGGTGTTTGCCCGCGGCTTCGGAGAACGCTGCGAAACCCTCGCAACAGGTTGCCTGGACCATATCCCGAATCCCATGGCCCGGCGCACAGCCAGATACGACTCCACGTCCTGAGTCAACATGACTTCACCTCCGGCCACGGCTGCGCAACTTGGCGCAGAGTGAGGACATCCACCTTGGCGTAAATCTCCGTGGTCGCGATGGAACGGTGGCGGAGAACACCAGCGATCTCCTGCAGCGACGCGCCTTGCCGGAGCATAGAGCTTGCCACCGAATGGCGGAGAACATGGGCTGCTCCTCGGCTTCGGGCAGTTGACGCCTGCCCGGCGCATCGCCGAGCAACGAGCATCGAGATCGCAGTGGAGTCGCGAGGGCCCGAAACGGAGCCGAGATCGGATAAACACTGCATCGGTGTCAGCTGGGGGCGACCGTCCTTAATATAGCCGCCATCGCATCGCCAATCTCCTGAGTCAGCGGCAAGACGGTTTGGCGACGGCCCTTTCCTGAAACCCGGATCATGCCTTCTCTCCAATCGATGTCGCCCAGACGAAGTTGAACGATGTCGCCTGCACGAAGCCCCAAGCGTGCGAGCAAGAGAAGAATCGCTCGATTTCGCCTTCCGAGCGAGTCGCCAGATCGGGCGACGCGATGACCTGTTCGACCTGATCCGCTCGTAAATAGAATGGCAAAGCGGAAGAGAGCCGCCAATGGGCGAGAGTACGGGATTGACGCATAGAGATAGTCGGGGCACCTTCCCTGCGAGATCAGGAAGCGAAGGAACATGCGGACTGCGCAGATGCACTTTCTCGTAGATGCCCATCCCAGTCTGACTCTTATCCAACACGAACTGCCGCAGGAGCGCGTGCGTCATCCATGTCCGGATCTTCGCCGAGATCCTTAATCAATGCACGAACTGCGAAGCGGTAGACGGAAAGAGTGGCATCGGAAATCCCGCGTTGCTGACGCATCCAATCACAGAAGGCCGTTAACATCGCTGCCTCGACCGCTGGTTCAACAAAGGTTGAGAGTGGGACAATGCCAACGCGCCGGATCGACGACGAAGTATCCGACCTTGTGCTTGCGGGTGAGGTTTCAGTGGTGGATGATGTCCGCAACAACGGCATCGTTTCAAGTGATCGAGGAACTGCAGTGCATATCGTTCTTCAACGCTCGCGATCGACGGGTTCGATGGGCAATCCAATATCGAAAGTGTTCCGCTGCCCCAATGTGCTTGCGCGCTGCAACCCACTGATAGCAGCCTTGGGACAGTTCCTTGGCGAATCCTTCGAGCGGATGGACCACCGGTGCTATTGCGCAGTTGCTCGATACGTGATGGCCGTCTGAAATAGCGAACCAGCATGATGTTCCCCCTCCTTGGGAGCATCATGATTATGTGTGATAGCCGAGACTTGACCTTACACGCGCTGTTATGAGGACGCAGCAGAACTGTCGGACTCGGCTGAACCTCAATTTCCGGTTGGTTCGTCACTCGGGTTACAATCCCGAGGGTTGCCCCTAATCGTCTGGACTCTAGGCCATCTCAAATGACTTTTACCTCGGCCCAGCGGGCATGCGAGCCGAGAAGAAGGAATCGCGAGGTGCTTGACCGGCGTACCTTGGCGCCGATGATTTCCGAAGCCTTCTGCGTCTAGGCCAACCTCGCCTCTTCGCAATGCTTCCAGCCAGGTCTCGCACTGAGGTGACCTTGGGCGAGGAAACGGCAACGGTGCGCTGACCATTGAACCCAGAACGATTCTGAAAGTTCGGATCCGGATCATCCCCTGCATTTTTCTTCTTTACATTGTTGCGTTTCTCGATCACATCAACATTGGGTTTGCCGCCTTGACAATGAACAAGGACCTGGCTATCACGAGCCGCAGTTTGGATTGCTGACCGTCTTGGCTATTTCCTATTCGAGATCCCTAGTAACCTGATGCTGCACAAAGTCGGCGCGCGAGTCTGGATCGCCCGAATCCTGATTAGCTGGGGAATTGTGGCGATGCTGACCGGCTTCGTGCAAAACGTGTCAGGAATTGTAGCAGCACGTTTCTTGCGGGCCTGGCCGAAGCCCGCTACTTCCCCGGAATTGTGCTGTACCTGACCTACTGGTTTCCGCGACGCGGAAACAGGCACTGATTGCGCTGTTCTTGACGGCGATTGCCTTTCACCAGCATCCTGGGCGCTCCAGTCTCCGGTCTCATTCTGGATCATGTGCACTGGCTGGGCGTCAGCAGTTGGCGGTGGCTCCTGATTCTGAGGGCACTCCGGCCATAGCGGGCGGGTTCCTCACCTACTTCTTGCTGCTCATAGTCCAGCGGACGCTAAATTCCTAACGAAGGATGAAAAGGACGGAATCACTGCGGCAATAGCCCAGGAAGATAATGAAAACAGACGAAACACCAGATATCCGCGATACAGGCGCTGGCAAACGGGCGGGTGTGGCGTCTGGCGTATCGGTTTCCTCCTGAATATCGGCATGTATGCTCAAAGCTTTTTTCGGGTACCCAAACTGGTGAAGTCAGTTTC
>CAVPMC010000009.1:0-65372 GCA_963706465.1 Terriglobales bacterium | reverse complement strand
GCGCGCCGGCCGCATTCAATCAGAGTGGCGTTCGAGGATTCTGCTCGAGCGAGGATGGCGTGATCCGGGTTGCGCCATCCTGGAACGCAGCGCCGGCGACGGTAAATGCCACTTGCCTCAACGCTCCTTACACGCAGTTGCAATAATTAATCGGAGCGAGCAGCTTACGCGCCGACTGGCTTGTTCAGTTTAGGGGGGCGTGCGCGCTTTGTTTTTGTCCACCCTTCCTTGACGATTTGCCGCGCGCGGCCAATGGCGAGGGCTTCCGGCGGAACGTCATCCGTGATGCACGAAGCGGCGCCCACGTAGGCGCCTTTCCCAACTTTAACCGGCGCAACCAACGTCGAATCACTACCGATGAATGCGCGGTCTTCGATCACGGTGGTGTGTTTTTGCGTGCCATCGTAATTGCAGGTGATCGTTCCCGCCCCGATGTTTACGCCTTCGCCGATCTCCGCGTCACCAAGATAGCTCAAGTGATTCGCTTTGGAGCCTTTGCCCATGCGGGTTTTCTTGGTCTCGACAAAATTTCCTACATGCGCGCCCTCGCCGATCTCGCTTCCTGGCCGAAGATGAGAATAGGGCCCGAGCAGCGCATCGTTTTTCACCTGCGCATCCTCGAGCACGCATCCCGGCCGGATCAGCACATTGTCTCCGATCACGGAGTTGTTCAGGACGCTGTAGGAACGGATGCGGCAATCGCTGCCAATGCGCGTCTTGCCTAGAATTTGCACGAAGGGTTCGATGGTAGTGTCAGGGCCGATCTCGACATCCCAGTCGATCACGCAAGTTTGCGGATAAAAGATGGTGACCCCTTCGCTCATGAGATGCCGGCACTTGGCCATTCGCATGCGCTGATCAATGTCGACTATTTCGGCGCGGGTGTTGCTGCCCAGGATCTCGTGCGGATCATTCGCCGCCAGCGCCATCACGCGCTGGTTCGCCTTCTGCAAGATCGCAGCCATGTCGGTGAGATAGAACTCGCGGTGCGGATTCTCATTGCTCAAGCTGTCGATGTTCGCGAAAAGGCTTTTCGCGTCGAATGCGTAAAAGCCGGAGTTGATCTCTTGAATTTTGCGCTGCGCCGGCGTTGCCGACTTCTCCTCGACGATCGCTTTCACATCCGAACTCTTTTGGGTCCTACGGATCACTCTTCCATAACCGGTTGGGTCGTGCAGTCGGGCGGTCAGAATGGTCATCACCGGATGCTGAGAGCTATGGAAATCTCGAAGCCTCTGGATGGTTTGAGCGCTGATCAACGGAGCATCTCCGGACAGCACGATAACCTGGTCATAAGGCGCCAAAGCGTCTCGCGCGACCATGAGCGCATGGCCCGTGCCGCGCTGTTCTTTTTGCAGGATAAAGTTAATTCCGGCGTGGGCAACCGCTTGGCGGACACGCTCCGCTTCATGACCAACAATAGCGAACACATCCTGTGCAGGAACCACTTTCGTGGCCGCCGAGATTACGTGCGCCAGCAGTGGCTTTCCGCCAACCTCATGCAAAACTTTGGGATGTTTGGATTTGAGTCGCGTCCCTTTGCCCGCCGCCATAATGGCGATGGCCACGCGCGGAGCGCGGTGTGAGGGGCTGGTCTTCAGTTTTGGCATTCGATCCAATATACCGCGAGAGTCTCATCGGCGGCAGCGAATCCCGCCTGGACCGTCTAACCATCGAACCCTTCCAGCGGGAAGTGGGCTTTGAACCGGTTCCGCGCATCTGCTACGTTGGCCGGTGATGAAAAGGCCAGTCCTCATCGTGATCGATATGCTGAACGATTTTCTGAACCGCTGGGATGAGGTGTCTAGAAGGCGTTTAACGGAAGCAACCAAGGAGCTGATCGGCATCATGCGCGAGGCTGATCGTCCGATTATTTGGGTTCGGCAGGAATTCGAACCTGATCTTCGGGATGCGTTTCCTGAAATGAGAGCGCAGGGCATTCGAATCACAATCAAGGGAACCTCTGGTTGTCAGATCGTGCCAGAATTCGCCATCGGTTTATCGGACCTGATCATCGTGAAGAAACGCTACAGCCCGTTCCACGCGACAAATTTGGATGAGGTACTGGCGCGGATTCAGCCGGACGCGGTGGTTCTAGCGGGAGTCAATACTCACGCTTGCATCCGTTGCGCAGCGATTGATGCCTACCAAAGGGATTGGCCGGTTATCGTAGCGTTGGATTGCGTTGATTCCTACGACAAGGAACATCATGAAATCTCGCTGAAATACATGGCTGGAAGGATTGCGTCGGTTATGAGGAACGAGCAAATTCGAGCATCGCTGCAAATCATTTGAACGTCCCGGCTGGTCCTGGTCATCGCCAGAAAGCAACCTGCCGATTAGGAGCTTGTGGTGTGGCGCTTCGTGGCCGACCGTTCATTCGACCGTGCCCGCACCGCTAACTGCAGCAGGTCGCGGGCTATTCGATCGGTAGCGTGACGGGCCACCTCGCCCTCATCAAGATAGTCCCCGAGCACCGGACTCACTCCCAGTTCCTTAATCGCCTTCTCATCGACGATCACCTGGGCCGCGCCTTCAACCGCATATCTGGTCTCCAATCCCGCGGAGATTCGCGCGGAATTAAGCAGGGCATAATCAAAAATCTGTGCCTGGGCATGTTCGTTCAGGGCTCGAATGTGGTCTGCAGCGCTGCGCCCCAGGCTCTCATTCGCCTGGGTCATCAGGTTACAAATATAAACCTTGGTTGCTGGAGAAGAAGAAATAGCCCGCGCGATACCGTGCACCAGTAAATTAGGAATCAGGCTGGTGAACAGCGAACCAGGGCCGATCGTGATCAGATCGGCCCGGGCAATCGCCTGCAAGGTTTGAGGAAGAGGCTCAACATCGTGCGGGATCAGAAAAAGTTCCTGGATGCGGCCTTTGCTCGCCGTAATCGTGGTTTCGCCGAGCACCCGCGTGCCGTCTTCCATGAGAGCTTCCAGTTCGACATTCGCAGTGGTTGCGGGATAAATGTGCCCGCGAGTAACCAGGATTTCAGACGACAAGCGAACCGCCTCACTGAAATCCTTGGTGATCGAGGTGAGAGCCGCCAGAAAAAGATTGCCAAAACTATGGCCCTCGAGACCCGACCCCTTGACGAATCGATGTTGGAACAACCGGGATAGCAAAGCCTCATCTTCGGAAAGCGCCACAATGCAGTTGCGGATGTCGCCGGGCGGCAACATATTAAGTTCCTTGCGCAGGCGCCCGCTCGATCCGCCGTCATCACTAACAGTGACCACCGCGCAAAGATCGCAAATTTCCGGCGTACCCGGCTGTGCCGGGGCTCGTTCTGCGGGGGGGCCGACATACCGCTTCAGTCCTTTCAGCAACGTCGAAAGTCCGGTGCCGCCCCCAATCACAACTACGCGCAGACCGCTCCCTGGAGTGGTCGAAGATTGGCTTTGCAAAAGGCCGGGCTTTTGGTTGGAGTAGCCCATCAGGGCTTCCTAGCGATCCTCATCAACATCGGCCGGGGAAGACGTCTCGCTCCCAGGATCGGGATATAACAATTCGGTAAAACGCGGATCTTCCACCAAGTTCTGAAAGTCGGAGTCGTTTCGTGCCTGAAAACGAATCCCTGGGTTCAACTGGATCGCATTGTCCAAGTGACGGAGCGAATCCTCGACGTGGCCGGTGAGGCAATCCAAGGCCGCCAAACCGTAGGCGACGTAATCGGCTTTCGGCGCCTGCTTGGACAACTTGTCCAGGTGTTCGCGAGCGCTCACGTAATCGCCGAGGTTCATTAGGGAAACCGCGTAATCATAGTGCTCTTCGGGATTCTTGAACTGCGTGACCGCGCGCTCGGTTTGCGAATTGCAGGCGTTCAAGTGAACCGAGGCGCGGTCAGCGAGTTCCTTGCTGGCTCCGGAGACTACCTTTTGCAAGTAGGCCTTTGCCTTATCGAATTTATGCTCTTGCATGGCGCGCAAACCGGCCTCGTAGTTTTGCACAGCCTGTGCAAAACGAGGATCGTCGCCAACCGACTTTTTGGGTGTGGTCTTTTGTGCCATCTGCAAAATTCTTCCTGTACTCTTCGTAAGATGCCTCTTATCTTTTATTTAGATGGAACTTCATTAACCTGATCTTCACGGTTTTCGGCCTGACTCCCAAGGCGTTTATGACTGACAGTCCAAGATGCTCATACCCCGGCTGTGGAAAAACCCAGTTCGGAGGTGAGCTGTGGACCTTGCGTCCCGCACGCTAATTGGATGCAGTCGCCGTTTCCAGGTTCACCTGGCGCCATCCGCCCTGCATGATTCCCTTGCGGATCTGCGGCGCCGTTTTGCCCTTCCGTGACTCGGAATAGGCATAGTACAACTCTTTTAAGCAGATGTCGCAACGAGCTCCGTGGGTGGTTTCAAAGCAGCTGTGCAAACTGTTGTGCCCCATCCGATCGCAGTAACAGTAGCAGGGCTGTTGGTGCAAAACGGCGGGTATTTTCGCCGCCAGATCATAAGCATGCGTCTGATACGGAAACTGCGCATTCTCAGCCCACAATTGATCCTTGCCAAGAATAGGAGGAAGCTTGGCGCCTTTCGGCGGTGGGCCCGCATTGTAGGCCGGGACCACTCCCTCCTGCTGGGAGATGGCCCAGGGAGCCGACAAAGTCAGCGTAATCAGGAAAAGGAAAGTCAGAATCAATCCGCGCTTCAACATTCTCCGGGCCCTCGCTCCAGATATTGTAATATTGTAACCCGAATCCCGCAGGCGTAGTAGTTGCCGGGGCTAATCAATCTCTCCACGGCAAGGCTAATCCGTATAGAATTAAAATATGATGCCCGGGCAAGCGGACGCTACAGAATCCGGCGCAGTCCCTGATGCCACGACGATTCCTAGCCCGCCGTCCCGCGCCCTGGTCCTCTCCGTCTGGTTGCGTGATCTGATCATCTCGCTGGCCATTTCCTGTTTCATCATCATCTTCCTCTACCAGCCGGTCAAGGTAGAAGGCACGAGCATGATGCCATCGCTCGAAGACCAGGAACGGATTTTCGTCAACAAGTTCGTCTATCGTATCGAACCGATTCAGCGCGGCGATATTATTGTCTTCCGATATCCGCGAGATCCGTCGAAGAGCTTTATCAAAAGAGTGATCGGGCTGGCCGGCGACCACATCGAAATCGATGCTGGCCGGGTGTTTGTGAACGGCAAACGCATCGATGAAGAATATGTGCCGCGGGCTTATGAAGACGAGCGATCGTATGCTGAACTCATAGTTCCGCCCGACAGTTATTTCGTGTTGGGCGATCATCGCAGCTTGTCCAATGACAGCCGTGACTTTGGTCCAGTGGGTCAAAGTTATATTTACGGCAAGGCGGTCTTCGGGTATTGGCCCATGGACAAGATGGGGCGAGTGCGCTGATTTTTTCCACAGAACAAAGTGTTGATTTTCTTTGCCGAATCCAGCTTGCCTGCTAGAATCTCTAAAATCCACTCCCTGGAGTACGAATGCAGGCTATCCTTGCGCTGGAAGATGGAAGAATCTTCCGAGGCAAAGGCTACGGAGCCAAAGGCGAATGTTACGGGGAAGTAGTTTTTAATACTTCCATCACCGGCTATCAGGAAATTTTCACCGATCCTTCCTACGCTGGCCAGATCGTCGTTCTCACCAATCCTGAAATCGGCAACTACGGAACCAACCCTGAAGACAACGAGGCCACGCGGCCCTATATTGAAGGACTGATTGTGCGCGAGTTTTCTCGCGTCAGCTCCAACTGGCGCTCGCAACAGGTCGCGGAAGAATATCTCGAACAGTTCAGGGTTCCCGTGCTTGGCGATATTGACACCCGCGCTCTAGTGCGTCATTTGCGCGACCATGGCGTAATGCGCGGAGTGATCTCGACGCTTGAGGCTGACGCTGACAAACTGGTCGCCAAGGCGCGAGCTCTGCCGAAAATGGATGGAACCGATCTCGCCAAAGTGGTGAGCACGAAAAATACTTATGTTTGGGAAACCGGCGAACGTTCCCATCTGCCCGAAGAAGTGGTCGGGGTCAAGGACCAACCGGAACGCTTCCACGTCGTCGCCTACGATTACGGAATCAAGCAAAACATTCTGCGCAAATTACGCGGCGAAGGCTGCAAGGTCACGGTAGTCCCTGCGGAGACCAAGGCCGAAGATGTGCTGGCGCTTAAGCCTGCGGGAGTGTTTCTCTCGAACGGCCCGGGAGATCCCGAGCCATGCACGTATGCGGTGGACAATATCAGGCGCCTCATGGGCCGATTACCGATCTTTGGAATCTGCCTCGGCCACCAACTGACGGGAATCGCATTGGGCGGGAAAACCTTCAAGCTGAAGTTCGGCCATCACGGCGGCAATCACCCGGTAAAGCAACTGAACACAGGCAAGATCGAGATCACGGCCCACAACCACAACTTTGCGGTCGACCCCGATTCACTGCCACAAAGCGAAGTGGAATTAACCCACATGGATCTTAACGACAACACGCTCGAAGGCATGCGCCACCGGAATCTGCCGCTGTTCACAGTGCAGTATCATCCCGAGGCTTCACCGGGCCCGCATGATTCGCATTACCTATTCAAAGATTTCGTAAAGCTCATGGAGGAGTGGAAAGGGTGAGCGCGCGCGCCATTCCGAAGATAGATTTGCCAACCCATCCCGATGTGGAAAAGTTCGTGCCGGAAGAATTACGCGGTCTCGGCGATCTCCAAACCGCAATTCCGGACGTTGCAAAGAACCAAGAGTACTTAAGGCTTATTGAACAGGCTGTGAAGGAGATTCCGACAAGGCACGTCCTCATTCACGGCGATGCCAGGAGGATGTCAAAAGAGAAGGTCGGCAAGGCTCATCTTATTTTGACATCTCCTCCCTATTGGACTCTCAAGAAGTATCGAGACAGTTCTGGCCAACTCGGCCACATTGTCGATTACGATGATTTCATCGAACAGCTGGATCGAGTGTGGCAGAGATGTTTTGACTTGCTTGTGGTGGGCGGCAGACTGGTGTGCGTGGTGGGGGACGTCTGCCTTTCGCGGCGCAAGAATGAGGGGCGGCATACTGTAGTTCCCCTCCATGCCACCATTCAAGAGCATTGCCGGAAGATAGGCTTCGATAACTTGTCTCCAATTATCTGGCACAAGATTGCCAATGCGGCTTACGAGGTAGAGAACGGTGGAGGCTTCCTCGGAAAGCCCTACGAACCGAACGCAGTCATCAAGAACGATGTCGAGTTCATTCTGATGCAGCGAAAGCCCGGCGGCTACAGAACTCCCCAAGATAGCGCAAGAATTTTGAGCGTAATCTCGTCAAAAGATTTTCAGAGATGGTTTCAGCAAATTTGGAGCGGAGTGACGGGCGCGTCCACGAAGGATCACCCTGCGCCCTATCCTGTGGAATTAGCTGAGCGTCTCATTCGCATGTTCAGTTTTGTCGGCGATACGGTTCTGGATCCATTTATGGGTACGGGCACAACCGCGCTCGCTGCGTCGAAGTGGGGCAGGAATACTGTCAACTTCGAAATCGACGGCGACTACCTGAGCTATGCGGCCAAGAGACTAGAGGGAGAGCTCTCATCGTTGTTTGCGAATCCTGTTTTGGTTATGGAGCAAGAGTAACAGTGAATTCCGAAATTGATCTCAAACTGAGGGACGCCGTCGCCCAATTCTGGTCAAGCCGGGAAACTCAGGCGCAAAAACAAGGAACGAGAACGGGCGTCCGCGATGCCGGCGCGAGAACGGCGGTGACGGGCGGAAGTCAGATGGATGGTTTTGTTGCTTTGGTTCGAGACCTTTTGGAAGAGTCGGGCTTGGACAGGCCGGTAGTGTATTGCGAAAGGCACATCGAGCTTCCGGGATGGTTTCGGCCTGAGAAAAAATGGGACCTGCTTGTGGTGGTAGAGGGCTGCTTGATTGCTGCCATCGAATTCAAATCGCAAGTTGGTTCGTTTGGAAACAACTTCAATAATAGAACCGAGGAAGCGCTCGGCAGCGCGGCGGATTTGTGGGCAGCGTATCGGGAAGGAGCCTTCAAACCCTCAGCGCGCCCATGGCTGGGCTACCTGATGCTACTGGAGGATGCTCCCGGTTCCACGCGTCCCGTAAAGGCACAGGAACCACATTTCAAAGTGTTCCAGGAATTTAACTCTGCCTCCTACGCCACACGTTACGAAATTCTACTGACGAAGCTAGTTCGCGAAAGGCTCTACGACGCTACTTGCTTTTTAATGTCTAACAGCACAGATGGCCTCAAGGGACAATACTCGGAGCCGGTAGCCGAGCTCAACTTCACGAATTTTATTTCGGCGCTAATCGCGAAAGCCATCGCTTGCAAGAAGACTCAATAAATGCCAAAACGAACTGACATCTCGAAAATTCTGATTCTCGGCTCTGGCCCCATCATCATTGGCCAGTCGGCGGAGTTTGATTACTCCGGCACCCAGGCTTGCAAGGCGCTCAAGGCGGAAGGGTTCGAAGTGGTGCTGGCCAACTCCAATCCGGCCACCATCATGACCGACCCGGAAGTGGCCCACCGCACCTACATCGAGCCGCTCACGCGCGAATATCTGGAAGAGATCATTCGCGTGGAACGTGAACTCTCGCCTCGCGCCGGTTTCGCGGTTTTACCCACGGTTGGAGGGCAGACTGGTCTCAACCTCGCTATCGAACTTTCCGACGCCGGCATCCTGGACAAGTACAACGTCCAGCTCATCGGCGCCCAGATCAGCGCTATCAAGAAAGCCGAAGACCGTCTGTTCTTCAAAGATGCGATGCAGAAGATCGGCCTCGACGTTCCCAAGTCGGCGCTGGTCAACAATCTGAAAGATGGCCTGGAGTTCGCCGGCAAGATTGGTTTCCCAGTCATCGTACGGCCGTCCTTCACGCTTGGCGGCAGCGGCGGCGGCATCGGCTACAACCGCGAAGAGTTTATGGAAGTTCTCGCCCGCGGCCTGGATTTCTCCCCCGTGCACGAAGCCCTGATCGAGGAATCCGTCCTGGGATGGAAAGAATACGAGCTTGAGGTGATGCGTGACATGAAGGACAACGTCATCATCATTTGTTCGATCGAAAACTTTGATCCCATGGGCGTGCACACCGGAGATTCAATCACAGTTGCACCCGCGCAGACTCTTACCGATCGCGAGTATCAATCCATGCGCGACGCAGCCATCGCAGTGATGCGCGAAATCGGCGTCGAGACCGGGGGATCGAATATTCAGTTCGGGATTCATCCGGGCACTGGCCGCATGGTCATCATCGAGATGAATCCGCGGGTGTCTCGTTCTTCAGCGCTCGCTTCGAAAGCTACGGGTTTCCCCATCGCCAAGATTGCCGCCAAGCTGGCTGTCGGTTACACCCTGGACGAAATCCCCAATGACATTACGCGCAAGACTCCGGCTTGCTTTGAACCCACGCTGGATTACGTCGTGGTGAAGATTCCCAAATGGCAATTCGAGAAATTCCCCGGAGCCGATGAGAATCTTGGCCCGCAGATGAAATCGATGGGCGAAGTCATGGCCATCGGTCGCACCTTCAAAGAGGCGCTGATGAAGGCCGTTCGCGCACTGGATACGGGCCGGCGCATCGGCGGAGAAAAGATCGAGCCCAAAATTCTTACCCAGCGGCTGGTCACGCCGCATCCCGAACGGCTGTCCTACATTCGTTACGCTTTGCGCCAGGGTCACACCGTCAAGCAACTGGCGAAGATGACTTCGATCGATCCCTGGTTCCTCTACCAGCTCAAAGAAATTAATGACATGCAGCTTGAACTGGAGAAGCATCCCATGGAGTCGATCCCCACTGAGGTTCTGCGCGAAGCCAAGCGCATGGGTTTCTCCGACGGGCGCCTGGCCGCAACCTGGCGGCTGAACGGAAAGGGCGATCAGGATAAAGTCCGTCATCAACGGCGGAAGCACGGGATTAAGCCTGTCTATAAGCGTGTCGATACCTGCGCCGCCGAATTTGAAAGCTACACTCCCTATCTCTACTCGACTTACGAAGAAGAGGATGAGGCCGCTCCGACGCAGAAAAAGAAAGTCATCATTCTAGGCAGCGGGCCTAACCGCATCGGGCAGGGAATTGAATTCGATTACTGCTGCTGCCACGCAGCCTTTGCGTTGCATGACGATGGTTATGAGACCATCATGATCAACTGCAACCCAGAGACAGTCTCGACCGATTACGACACTAGCGACCGCCTTTACTTCGAACCGCTGACTCTCGAAGACGTGCTTGCCGTTTGCGAACACGAAGCTTCAGCGGGCGCGCCGGTGGGAGTGATCGTGCAATTCGGCGGGCAGACGCCGCTCAATCTTTCCTTACCCTTGAAGGCGGCTGGCGTGAACATTATCGGCACGTCGCCCGAATATATCGATCTGGCAGAAGATCGCAAACGCTTTGGCAAACTGCTCGAGGAACTCGACATCCCGCAGGCTCCGGGCGCCATGGCAGCCTCGATCGAAGAGGCCGTTGCGGGCGCAAATCGCGTTGGCTACCCAGTCTTGGTGCGGCCCTCCTACGTTTTGGGCGGACGCGCCATGGTCATCGCCTATGATGAGGAAACCGTAACCCGCTACATGAAAGAGGCGGTCGAATACTCGCAGGACCGCCCCGTGCTGATCGATCACTTCCTCGAGGACGCGATCGAAATTGACGTTGACGCTCTCTCGGACGGGGAAGACGTGGTCATCGGCGGCATCATGCAACATATCGAAGAGGCCGGCATCCACTCCGGCGATTCTTCCTGTGTCTTGCCGGCGGTCGACATTCCTCAGCCCTTGATGGCTCGCATGCGCGACTACACCTTCAAACTGGCACGCGCGCTGAAGGTGGTTGGACTCATGAACATTCAGTTCGCGATCCCACGGACCAATGGCTATTCGAAGGGTAACGGCGAAAGTGGAACAGTTTATGTGCTGGAAGTGAATCCGCGGGCCTCGCGCACCGTGCCGTTCGTTTCCAAGGCAACCGGCGTGCCTATGGCGAAAATCGCGGCTCGACTGATGACCGGGCGCAAACTGCGCGAATTTCTGCCGGAATTCATCGAGCGCCGCGCCGATCTTGATACCGGATCCTGCTACTACGTGAAGTCTCCGGTGTTCCCGTGGAATAAATTTCCGGGCGTCGATACCGTACTCGGCCCGGAGATGAAATCCACCGGCGAGGTGATGGGAGTCGCGGACAACTTTGGCGAGGCCTTCGCCAAGGCGCAAACCGCAGCCGGCCAATACCTGCCCAGGCAAGGCACCGTCTTTGTCAGCGTCACCGATCATGACAAACCGCAAGTGGCCGAGGTCGCTCTGAAATTCGTAGACATGGGTTTTAAACTGGTGGCCACGGCTGGCACCGCTGACGTGCTGGAGAATGCGGGCATGACCGTTGAACGCGTGTACAAGGTAAAGGAGGGGCGCCCCAACGTAGTCGACTTGATCAAGGGCGAGCGCATTCAACTCATCATTAACACCCCTCACGGCGTCGATCCCTTCTTCGACGAAAAAGCCATTCGCCGGGCGGCGGTCAGTGCCCGCATTCCGACGATTACGACGCTATCCGCGGCCCGCGCTGCTGCCGAAGGCATTGCCGCGTTGCAGCGGGGAGAAATCAAAGTGCAAGCGTTGCAGAAGCTGCATGCCGACCGGCATGCGGTGCAACGCTAGCCGTCGCCGCCCAAGCCATTTCAGTTCAGAGTGCTTCCGCTGTATTCTTGCAAGGGATATTCAGCTAGGAGCTCAAGACCATGCTGCTTTATGGCATCTTTCCACCCGTCACGACGCCGTTCTATCCCGACGGCAACGTTTACTTCAAAAAGCTCGAAGCCAACGTCGAGCGCTATTCGAAGACGCCTGTGGCCGGCATCGTGGCACTGGGCTCGACTGGCGAGGCCATCTTCCTGTCGGATCGAAGAACGGCGCGAGGTGCTGAAGAGCACCCGCGAGACCGCAGCCCCGAACAAAGTCCTGATCGCCGGGACGGGGAGTCGAGTCCGCCATCGACACACTGAAGCTCACGGAGTACGCGGCTGAACTGGGATACGACGTCGCACTGGTGCGCACGCCGTATTACTACAAGAAACAGATGCAGCCGGCGAACATGCTGGCGTTTTATCGCACCGTAGCCGACCGCTCACCGTTGCCGGTCATGATCTACAACTTCCCGCCAGGTCACCGGATACGACATGCCCGCCGAGCTGGTGATTGAACTGGCCGACCATCCAAATCTGATCGGCATCAAGGAATCCAGCGGCGATGTCGAAAAAGTTCGCAAGATGGTCGAAGGCACGCGCCACGTAAAGCGCAGCGCCACGGTGACAGAAACATTCGATGCGGTCACGCCGCGCATGCTCAAGGCAACGAGCCGCGGCAACGGACAGGGCGGGGAACTGGTGTCGGTGGCGGCGCTGGCAGAGGCTTCGAAGCCTTCGTCATCGTCCGTGAGCGTGATCTGCGGGCAGTCAAGACTCGCCAGAAAGAAGTCGGGTTCCAGGTGCTGGTCGGCGCCGCGCAGAAACTCGAACCATCTCTGCAGGCCGGCGCCGTCGGGCGCGATTCTAGCTTTCGCCGACGCAGCTCCCACCGCCTGCTACGAAATCTACGCCGCGTGGAAAGAAGGCGATGTCGAACTCGCCCGACTTGAAGCAGGAGCGCATTGCCAAGGCCGCGCAGCGAATCGTGGGCGAGTTCGGCATCCCCGGCGTGAAGTACGCTATGGATTTCAACGGCTACTTCGGCGGCCCGGTGCGGCTGCCGCTGCTGCCGCTTACGGCCGATTTAAAAGCGAGGTCGAACGGTTGCTGGCGGACATTCGCAACTAGAGCAGTTTGAGCATCAATCTCCTCGAAACTCACACGCACTTGTGATTCTCGTCACACCACGGTATCATTATTGAACGAACGTTCGAACTGTAATATGGCCTCTTCCTCCTCAGTTGCGCCTGCCGTGCTCCGTTCGCGGGCGCATTACCGGCCAGCCATCCTCCGGGGGAACTCGCTTTGATCGTCGGCTGGCCAAGATTCTGGCGCACGCCACCGACGTCTTCTACGAAAAAGGATACGAAGGCGCCTCCATGCGCGATCTTGTCGCGCTCCAGCGGCATGTCCTTGGCCGGACTTTACTACTATTTCGAGTCCAAAGAGAAACTGCTGTACCTGATTCAGAAGCACACCTTCAGCACCATCGTTGAGCGGCTGCGCGAGCGGCTGGATGAAGTTTCCGATCCCGAACAGCGCATTCGCGTTTTTATCCTGAATCATCTCGAATACTTTCTCGCCAATCAGAAGGCCATGAAGGTGCTCTCGCACGAAGACGACGTGCTCAAGAACGGTTTCGGAGCTGAGATCGCTGCCATTAAGCGCGAGTACTACCGCATCTGCATCGGACCTGCTGGACGACTTCAAGCGTGCAAAGAGACTAGAATTCTCGAGTCGCATTGCAGTGCTCAGCCTGTTTGGCATGATGAACTGGATTTATACCTGGCACAACCCGCGCATCGACGCCGACGCGGAGGAACTTCGCGACAAGATGGGCGACATTTTTCTGCGAGGCATCGCTCCAGTTCCGAGCATCAACCGGCTCGCGGTAAGACGTCTCTGAAAAAGAATGGCAGCAGCGAACTGAATTCGAATTTAACCATTGCGAAAAGGAGTTTGGACTATGGCGACGACAGTACAGCCGGCAGCCGGCGAAACCACCAAGCAGTTGGTCAACTACCGCGCCGATGGCGGCGTTGCGGTGATCGAGATGTTCGATCCGCCCGCCAACACCTACACCTACGAAATGAACCGCCAACTCGATGAGGCCATCCTGAAAGCGCGCATGGACAACGGCGTTTACGTCATCGTGCTCACCGGTGCCGGCGACAAGTTCTTCTCCGCCGGCGCCAACATCAAGATGCTGGCCAGCGTCGATCCGACCTTCAAGTATTACTTCTGCCTGCACGCGAACGAAATGCTGCTGCGCCTGGAGCACACTCCGAAGCTGGTGATTGCGGCGATCAACGGGCATTGCGTCGGAGGCGGCCTGGAAATCGCCATGGCGGCGGATATTCGCATCGCCCGCAAGGACGCCGGCAAGATCGGCCTGCCGGAAGTGAACCTGGGCGTGCTTCCCGGCACCGGCGGCACGCAGCGGCTATCGCGCCTGGTGGGGAAGAGCAAGGCCATCGAGTTGATGGTTACCGGCAACACGTTCTCGTTTGAAGAAGCCAAGGAGTTCGGCATCATCAACGACATTTTCGAGCGCGACGGCTTCATGGAAAACGTCATGGAATACGCCCGCCAGTTCTGCCCGCCGAACAAGGCGGCCAAGGCCGTGGGACGCATCAAGCGCGCGGTGCAGACCGGCTGGGAAATTCCCATGGAGTCCGCGCTCGCCGTCGAACGCGAAAACCAGCAACTACTCTTCCAGAGCGAAGACGCCAAAGAAGGCTTGGCCGCGTATGTGGAGAAGCGTCCAGCGATGTTCAAGGCGAAATAGTAGCAAGACCGTAAAGGACGGGCGTCTCGCTCGTCCTTTATGGTTCGTTCCAGCGATTCGAATGAAAGAATCACAAATGATTGCAGCTACCAAAGCGAAGATCGAACCCGGACGCCTGCTGATCGACGGCCAGTGGACCGACGGCTGCGAAGACAATTCGACACCATCAATCCTGCCACCGGCGAAGTGCTGACCCAGGTCGGTCGAAGCTTCTCGCAGCCGATGTCGACCGCGCCGTTCACGCTGCCCGCAAGGCGTTTGAAGATCGCGGCGGACCATGGCGCAAAATGTCGGCCAGCGAGCGCGGGCGTCTGATCTGGCGTCTGGCCGATCTGGTCGAGAAGAACATCGACGAACTTGCCGAGCTGGAAACGCTCGACAACGGCAAACCGATTTTCGAATCGCGCTACGTCGACATGCCGATGGTGATCGACGTTCTGCGCTACTACGCGGGCTGGGCGACCAAGATTCATGGCGAGACCGTCAACACGCTCGAGAACGCTTTCACCTACACCTTGCGCGAGCCGGTCGGCGTGGTCGGCCTGATCGTTCCGTGGAATTTCCCGCTGCTGCTGGCGTCGTGGAAACTGGGTCCGGCGCTGGCGTGCGGCAATACGATCGTGCTGAAGCCCGCCGAGCAGACTCCGCTCACCGCGCTGCGTTTTGGAGAATTGGCGATCGAAGCGGGCATTCCCGCGGGCGTGATGAACATCGTCACCGGCGGTCCGGAAGTTGGCAAAGCCATCGTGCGGCATCCCGGAATCGACAAAATTGCATTTACCGGATCGACCGCCGTCGGCAAAGAAATCATGCGCAGCGCGGCCGACACGCTGAAGCGGCGTCACGCTCGAGCTCGGCGGCAAATCTCCCAACATCGTTTTCGCCGATTCCGATATCGACAACGCGGTCAAGGGCGCGATCACCGGAATCTTCTACGGCAAGGGCGAAGTCTGCAACGCAGGCTCGCGGCTGTTCGTCGAAAGCAAAGTCCAAGACGAATTCCTCGAAAAGCTGGTCGCTCGCGCCAAGAAGATGCAGCCCGCCGATCCGCTCGATCCGAAAACGCGCTTGGGCGCAATCGTCAGCCAGGAGCAGATGCAGACCGTGCTCGGCTACATCGAGACAGGCAAGAAGGAAGGCGCGAAGCTGATTGCGGGTGGAAATCGCGTCAGCGTGGACGGCGGCAAGGGATTCTTTATTGAGCCCACGATTTTCGGTGGCGTGAAGAATGACATGAAGATCGCTCAGGAAGAAATCTTCGGTCCGGTGCTGGCGACGCTCAGCTTCGACGATGTCGACCAGGTCATCGAGCAGGCGAACAACAATCCGTATGGTCTGGCGGCGGCCGTCTGGACGCGCGACGTAAAGAAGGCGCATTCGCGTTTCGCGGCAGCTCAAGGCCGGAACGGTCTGGATCAACACTTACGGACTGATGGACGCGTCGCTGCCTTTCGGCGGCTACAAGAGCTCCGGCTTTGGCCGCGAACTGGGCGTGCACGCCATCGAGCACTACACGGAGTTGAAAACAGTTTGGCTGAACATGGCCTAAAGACGTTGCTAGCAACGTCTCTAGCAGTCAAGAATCGTAGATTGGAATTGTAGAGGTCCTATGCCAGGTAAAGTAGCAAAAATCGGAACCTTCAGTGACTGGGTCGGATTGTTCGACGATTGGCGCAAAGATATCGGCGTCAATCACGACGAGATTGCCAACTTCAAATTCGACACGCTGTACGGCGCAATCGAAACCGACGAGATCCAGTTCGGCGCCTTCAAGGGCCGCCGCAAGTGGGAAAACCTGCGCCAGGTGCCCACGCAGCAGATGCGCGACGCGCTGATCAACCTGATCGTCTATCAGGGCGACACCGAATTTGCCAGCGTCGAGCAGCAGCGGAATCTGTTCGAGAGCGCGCCCACCGACTGGGACCGCAGGGCGCTCACCCGCGTGATGATCGAAGAAATGCGTCACGGCTGGCAGATGTGCGCGCTGCTGGTCGATCACTTCGGCTACTCCGGCAAAGTCGAAGCGCAGAAAATGCTCGAGCGCCGCGCCTTCGACAACAAGCGACTGCTGGGCGCGTTCAATGTCGACGTCGACAACTGGATGGACTTCTTCACCTACACCGACTTTGTCGACCGCGACGGCAAAGTTCCAGTTGCAGATGCTGAAGTATTCCGCCTTTGCTCCGCTGGGACGCTCCATGTCCTACATGCTGCGCGAAGAAGCTTTCCACATGGGCACCGGCAACGACGGCCTGCGCCGCATTGTCGAAGCGGGCGTGATCCCAGCCTGGCTGATCCAGAAATATCTCAACAAGTGGATCTCGAGTTCGTACGATTTGTTCGGCACCGATCACTCATCGTCGGCGCAGTGGGCCTACGTCTGGGGAGTCAAGGGCCGCTACGATGAGCCGAAGAATCCAGCAGGAAGCTGAAGCTCGACGAATTGAACGACTACAACCGGCAGCTTTATCGCGACGAGGTTGCCGGACTGATCGAGCGTTTCAACAGCGTTCTGAAACCGGGCGAGCCCAGGCTGTACGCGCCGAACATCAAGTTCAATCGCAACATCGGGCGATGGGCGGGCAGAAGTTCCACGCTCAGACCGGCGAGCCGCTAGATGACAAGGCTATGAGCAGCACGTGAAAGAATTCATGCCCACCGCCGAGGACAAGAAAGCTGCTGCTGGACATCATCGGCAACGAGAAGAAATGGATCGCGCCAAAAGAGGGGGCACGCGATCCGCTGGCATCGATCGGCGAAGTCGCGTAAGTCGGCGATTAATTTGTAGACCGGCGATGAGGATCATTGCTCAGCCATGACCACGTGGCGTACAGCCGCCCTCGGCTGTCCAGGTACTGCACCAATGAGCACCGCAACCGATATCCGAGCAGACAGCAAGCACCATAATCCGTCCTTACACGCTGGGCGAACTGATGGTCGCGACAGCCGCCGCGCGAAATTCGCGACGGCGAAATTGTGTTCGTCGGCATGCGCTTGCCGCTGATCGCTTTCGTAGTCGCAAAGAAGACTCATGCGCCCAATGCCGTGGGATTATTTGAAAATGGAGTAATTCGCTCGACTCCCGCGCCCGAGCTGATCTACACCATGGCCGATCCGCCGAACATTCTGGGCGCAACGCAATGCCTGGACATGCTGGGCGTCATGAGCCTGCTGCAATCAGGCCGCGTCGCATCTCGGATTTCTGGGCGCGGCTGAGGTCGACCGCTTCGGCAATCTGAACTCCACCGAGGTGCGCGGAGCGAAAGGGCATGCACTCGCCTCCCGGCTCCGGAGGCGCTTGCGACATTGCGTCGCTCGCGCATCGCTTCGTAGTTCTGCTCGAACACAGCAAACAGCGTCTGCCCGAACGGGTTTCGTATCATCACCAGCCCGGGCAACGGAGATGGTCGCAGGCTGGCGGAAACGCATGGGCCTGCCGCGCGGAGGTCCGTCGGCCGTGATCACAACCAAAGCGGTGCTGCGTTTTGGCGACGATGGAGAAGCTTTTCTAGCTTCGGTTCATCCAGGTGTCGAAGTGGATGATGTGCTGACGCAACACCGGTTGGAAGTTGCGTGGTAGGCGAAGATGCAGCCCAGACGCCCGAGCCAACAGCAGAAGAACTGAACGGCGATTCGCGAGTACGACAAAGAAGGCTTCTGGACACGATAAGATTCTGTGCGCGGACCTGTCCGAGCGCAGTCGAAGAAGCCCTCGTCCGCGGAGCATGACCATGGCGACTCAACCAGCTACGACGTATTCCCGAATTGCTCTGCAGCTCCGTGCTCCAGTCGCACGCATTACTTTGAACAATCCACCGCTGAACATCATCGACATTCCGATGATGGACGAACTGGCCGAGGCGCTCGACTGAGATCGAGTCGCGGGCCGAGATTTCCGCTCGTGATTATCGGCGGTTCGCAGAAAGCGTTCTCTGCCGGAGTCGACGTCGCGGCTCACACTCCCGACAGAGTCGAACAGATGCTCGCTAAGTTTCACGACGTCATTCGGATGCTGGTTGGCTCGAAGAAGGTGAGCATCGCCGCGGTGCATGGACATTGTCTGGGCGGAGGCGCAGAACTTGGCCATGGTTTGCGATCTTGTCTACACATCGGAATTCGCCACGTGGGGGTTTCCGGAAATTAAACTGGGATGCTATCCGCCAGTAGCCGTCACCGCACTAGCCGCGCTGGTCGGGCAAAAGCACGCCGCCGATCTTGATGCTCACCGGGCGCAGCATCACAGGCAGCGGAAGCGGCCAGCATCGGCCTGGCGAATTCCGTCGTGCCTGAACTCGACCTCGAACACGCCCTGGAAGAAACGGTGCAGCACCTTTCGCAACTGAGTCCGGCGGCGCTGGCCATCACCAAGAAGGCGATCTACGCCTGGGATTCAATTCATTTCGACAAAGGCCTCGCCCGTGCGGAGAAGATTTACTTCGACGAATTGATGAAGACGGAAGACGCGCGAGAGGGAATTAACGCCTTTTTCGAGAAACGTTAGCCGAGGTGGAAGCGGAAAATAGAAATGTCCAAACTGCTCACAATGCGCGACAGCAATTGCCGAGTTGGTGCCGGATGGCGCCATCGATCGCGCTTGGCTTGCAGATGGAGCAGATGATCCCTTTCGCCGCCGGGCACGAGATCATTCGCCAGAAGAAGCGTGGCTTGACGCTGATCGGACCGATCTCTGACATTCTTTTCGATCAGATCATCGCCGCGGGTTGCGTCGAGCAAGTCATCGCCGCCTGGGTCGGCAATGTGATGATGGGGTCTGCCTACAACTTTCGGCGAGCCGTTGAACAGAACAGGATTAAGATTTTCAACATGACCAATTTCACCGTTGCTCTGGCGCTGCAAGCCGGGGCCATGGGCGTCCCGTTCCTTCCGACTCGAACTGCACTGGGTAGCGATGTCGCCAAAGGCAATCATTTCTTCTATCAGAGTGTTTTCGCCCTTCGAGCCGAAGGAATCCTTTGCACGCCGTACGCGCGCTGAGTCCCGATGTCACCATCGTCCACGTGCAGCGAGCCGATCGCGAGGGCAACGCCCACTGCTGGGGCAATTTCGGCGTAATGATCGAAGGGGTTCGAGCCGCCAAACGCGTGATCGTGGTCGCGGAAGAGATCGTCGAGTCCGAAATAATTGCCAGCGATCCTAATCGCACGGTGATTCCAGGCTTTCTGGTAAACGCCGTAGTCGAGTGTCCGTACGGCGCGCATCCCTCGCCGGTCCAGGGATATTACAAGCGCGACGACGCATTCTTTCGCCAATACCACGAACAGACTAAGACGCAAGCCGATAGCGATGCCTGGCTGGATCGCTGGGTGTACAGCACGATCGATCGACACGCTTATACACATCAACTGGGATCGTGCCGCGTGGAAGATTTAGGCGTGAAGCAGCACGCGTATGCCGCGCAAGCGGATTTCGGATACTGAAAGGTAGCATTGAGCAATTGGCACTTGGCCGTTCACGCACTGGATGAAAAGTGAAGGGGCTAAATGCCAACTGCCAATTACTAAATCCTAGCCGACATATGAAGAAAGAGCTCATCGAACTTCGCGTCAACGGCCGCTCGCAGGAGCTCGCGTTCGAGCCCAGCAAGCTGCTGCTTGATGTTTTGCGTCAGGATCTGGACCTCACCGGATCCAAACGCGGCTGTGACGATTCCTCCTGCGGCGCCTGTACTGTCCTCGTGGATGGCATCCCGATGATGTCGTGCACTCTGCTCGCCGCCAGTTGTGAAGGACAGGAGATCATGACCGTCGAAGGTGTGAGCGAACACGGAAGCCTGGCTGCCATTCAGAAAGCCTATGGCGACTGGGGCGGCGCTCAGTGCGGCTTTTGCACTCCGGGATTCATCATGACGGTAAAGCATCTGCTGGCTGAAAATCCCGAACCGACGCAACCAGAAATTCGTAGCGCGCTCAGCGGAAATCTCTGCCGCTGTACCGGCTATAGCCAGATGTACCAGGCCATCAAAGCCGCCATTGATGCCGAGCAAAAAGGAATGGCGGCGAAGTGAACACCAACTCTAATCCTGTCATTCCGAGCGAAGCGAGGAATCTGTAGTGGCCAACGACCAACGACAAACGACCAACGGCTTCTCCATAATCGGCAAGCCCACGGCCATGGTCGATGCCGCCGGCAAAACCACCGGCGCCGGCAAGTACACCGACGACCTCCGCCTTCCCGGAATGCTGGTCGGCCGAATCCTGCACTCGCCTTATCCGCACGCCCGCATCAAACGCATCGACACCCGCCGCGCCGAGACACTCGAAGGCGTTGTCGCCGTGGTCACGGGAAAAGATGCACCCAATCCTTACGGCATTCTTCCCGTCGGCCACGACGAATACGCGCTGGCCCTCGAGAAAGTCCGCTACGTTGGCGACAACGTTGCCTGTGTCGCTGCCATCGACGAGGCCACGGCAGATCAGGCACTGGAATTGATTGACGTCGAATACGAGCTCTTGCCCGCCTATTTCGATCCCGAAGATTCCATGAAGGCGGAAACCAATCTCATCCACGACAACAAGCCGCACAATCTCGAAAAGGACTATCACCATATATTCGGAGATCCTGAAAAGGCCTTTGCGGAGGCCGACCACATAGCTGAAGCTCGCTTCATCGCCAACGAAGTCACCCATGCGGCCATGGAACCGCACTCAACTCTGGCGGCATTCGAAATCGATCCGCACACCGGCAACCGCGGACGCCTCACAGTCCAGTCTTCTACTCAGGTTCCTTATTACTTGCAGCACAAGCTGTCCCTGGTCCTCGAAATGCCGATGGCCCAAATCCGCGTCATCAAACCGTTAGTCGGCGGCGGCTTCGGAGGAAAGAGCGAAGTTATCCCCCTCGAAATCATGGCCGCCATCGCGGCCCGAAAAGCGCTTGCCCCGGTGAAGATCACTTATACCCGCGAAGAGGTATTCTGGGCCCACCGCGGTCGTCCCCGCACGATCATCGATCTGAAAACCGGAATCAAAAACGACGGCCGCGTCACCGCCGTCAAAGCTCGCGTCATTCAGGACGGCGGAGCGTATTGCTCCTACGGCGTCGTAACCATTCTGTACTCGGGTGCTCTGCTGGGCGCGCTCTACGACATTCCCAACATTCAATACGACGGTTACCGCGTCCTGACCAATAAACCAGTCTGCGGCGCGATGCGCGGCCACGGCACCGTCAATGTCCGGTTCGCCTTCGAATCGCAGCTTGACGAACTAGCAGCCAAAGTCAAGATCGATCCGGCAGAAATTCGCCAACGCAATCTACTCCAACCGCCTTGCATCACCGTGAATGGCCTGCGCGTGCAGAGCTACGGATTGCCAGAGTGTATCGAAAAAACTGTCGAGCGCTCGGGCTGGAAACAGCGCAAAGGCAACCTGCCCAAAGGCCGGGGCCTCGGCATCGCCTGCAGCCACTACGTCAGCGGCGCAGCCAATTCGATCATTCGCTCGGACATGCCCCACTCCACCGTGAACATCAAGATCGACCGCGATGGCGGCGTGGTCGTCTACACCGGCGCATCGGAAATCGGACAAGGCTCGGACACCATGACGGCGCAGATCGCCGCCGAGGTATTAGGCTGCTCTCTGGGACGAATCAAAATTATCGCCGCCGATACCGACCTCACTCCCATCGACATCGGCTCCTATTCCAGCCGCGTAACCTTCATGGCGGGCAACGCCACGCTGCGCGCGTCAACAGAAGTTAAGAAGCAAATTGCCTTGGCGGCCGCTCGCAAGATGAACTGCGCGCCCGACGATCTTATCTTTCGCGAAGACATCGTTTACAAGCGGGGAAGCGCTGCCCCCATCGTTTCCAAAACCGCAGATGACGATATGACTCAGTCCGGAGCCTCCGTCAGCGGCCGTGTCGAAGGACAAATCCTGCGCGGCTCTCTGCAGCAAAAGCGTAAAGAAGAAGGGCCGAAAGACTGGATGACGTTCGAAGAAGCCGTGGTCGCCGCCATCGATTTCCACGGCGCGCTCACCGGAACCGGCTCCTACGCCCCGCCCCCCGACGCCCGCGGTGGCAAACATAAAGGCGCTGGAGTCGGCCCGTCGCCCGCATATTCCTACTCCGCCCAGGTAGCCGAGGTCTCGGTCGATGAAGACACCGGAGAAGTCACCGTGCACAAAGTCTGGGCCGCGCACGATTGCGGCCGCGCCTTGAATCCAGTGTCCGTCGAAGGCCAGATCATCGGCTCCGTCTGGATGGGCATGGGCCAGGCGCTCACCGAGGAAATGATTTGGAAAGATGGCATGCTGATGAACCCCGGCTTGCTCGAATACCGCAGCCCTTCATCCGTCGAATCTCCCGAGGTTGAACCGATCATCGTGGAGAGCATCGATCCCGAAGGGCCGTTCGGCGCCAAGGAATGCAGTGAAGGCTCGCTGGCGGCGACTATCCCGGCAATTGCCAACGCGATCTACGATGCAGTCGGAGTTCGCCTGCACGAGTCGTCCCTTCACTCCGGAACGTGTGCTCTCAGCCCTACGCGCGAAGAACAATGCGAAGAATCTCAATCTGACCGAGGGGATCGATCCAACTTCGCCCGCAAGGTTCCGCGAGCATGGCGGATCGCTTTGGTATCGCGGCAAAGGGCCGGATCGGCATCCACTCGATCCTTCGCGCCATGAAACGCCCGCCCCAGCGGGAGGTGACGATTGAGTCTCCCGCAATTCAAGCTGCTGCGCCCGCGAACGCTGGAAGAAGCAATTTCACTGCTGGCAAAACACACTGACTGTGCGGCCGCAGACGACGCGCCAGCGCACAATCTCCGAATCGTTGCCGGAGGCACCGATCTCATTCCCTCCATGCGGCAACAATTGTTCGAGCCCCAATACGTGCTCGACATCCGCCACATCGCGGAACTGAAAGGCATCCGCCAGCAGGGAACTGGCGTCGAGATCGGAGCTTTAACTTCTCTGACTACCATCGATCACTCCGTTCTCCTGCGTCGACGTTATTCAGTGCTGACCGAAGCCGCCACTACCGTCGCCTCGCCTCTGCTGCGCAACATGGGCACGATTGGTGGAAACATTTGCCTCGATACCCGCTGCCTCTGGTACAACCAGTCGCTCACCTGGCGCAAAGGCTGCGGCTTCTGTATCAAGAAAGACGGCGACCTCTGCCACGTGGCCCCCGGTGGAACCAAGTGCTGGGCCACGTTCTCCGGCGACACACCGCCGGCGCTACTTTGTTTGAATGCCGAGATTGAAATTGCCAGCGCCTCCGGTTTACGGCGAATGCCCCTGCGAGACTTCTACACCGGCGACGGCGTCGCCTATCGCAAGTTGCAACCCAACGAACTGGTCACGCGAGTATTCTTGCCGGAGGCATCAGCCGACTATCGCGGCGTTTATCGCAAGCTGCGGGTTCGAGGGTCGATCGATTATCCGCTCGCAGGAGTGGCCGTGGTTATGAAGCGCGCGAACGGCCATATTGCCGACGCTCGAGTAGCCATTACAGCCGTCAATCCGGCGCCGCTACTGATCAAGGGAGCGACTGATCTGCTCACCGGCAAACTGGTAGACGAAGCGCTCGCGGACGCAGTCGGCAACCTGGCGGCGAAAACCGCCAAGCCGCTGACCACCTCGGCACTCACTCCAGAATATAGAAGAGAAATGATTCGTGTCTTTACGAAACGGGCCATTCTTCAGGCGGCCAACGAACAAAATTAGACGATTCGCCAACGACCAACGACGAAAGACCGACGACAAACTTGATCACTGACTGTCACATTCATATCCAGCCGCTCGAAATGTTCAAGCCTCACGCTCTTGAACTGATGAAGCGAAAGCGCGCAAACTTCGACCAGATTGCCGAGTTCTGCCGCTCGCCGAAAGCTTTTCTGAAGTATCTCGACAGCGCCGGCGTCGATCGCGCCATGCTCATCAACTATGTCGCTCCCGAGGTCATCGGCTTCACTTCCGGCGTGAATCAGTTCGTCGCTGACTACGTCAAAGAAAATCCGCAGCGCTTGCTCTCCTGTGGCAGCCTTCACCCCCGGCACACTTCAAACATCATGGCCGACGTGGAACAGCTTTTGCGGCTGAACATTCAGATGATTAAAATTCATCCGCCACATCAACTGCTTTTTCCCAATGACTACCTGACTGGAGTGAAGGAGTTGGAGATCATCTATCGCGCCGCTGAAGCCAACGGCATCCCCGTCATGTTTCACACCGGCACTTCGATCTTTCCTGGCGCCCGCAACAAGTATGGCGATCCGATTTACATCGACGACGTGGCCGTCGATTTCCCCGAACTGAAGATCTTGCTGGCCCATGGCGGACGCCCGCTATGGATGCAAACCGCGTTCTTTCTGCTGCGCCGGCATCCAAACGTATTCTTAGATATCAGTGGAATTCCGCCCAAGACCTTATTGAAATACTTCCCACGCCTGCAGGAGATCGCCCACAAAACGCTCTTCGGCACCGACTGGCCAGGGCCCGGCGTCCCCGACATCAAGCAGAATCTCGACGAGTTTCGCTCCCTGCCGCTGCCCCAGGAAACTCAACAGCAAATCCTGAGCCAGACCGCGCTGGAGATTTGGCCGGCATGACCTGGGTCCATCCCCCTTGTCATCCTGAGCGAAGTAGCTGCTTCGCGAAGCGAGGCAGCTACGGAGTCGAAGGACCCATGAAAGGCCAATTGCGACCCAAGCGACTCAAGGCATTCTCTCGAAAGTTGGCCTCGCGTCGCCCCCTGAGCTTTGTCACGAGTGCAGGTCGATCACCGCGAGGTGAACAAATGCCCCATCTTTTCTTTCTTGGTCTTCAGATAATCTTCCGCGTGGCTGCTGGGCGTCACTTCACAAGGAATCCGTTCCACCACTTCAATTCCGCCCCGCTCAAGCGCCGCAACCTTATCAGGATTATTTGAAAGCAGGCGCACTTTCGCTACTCCGAGCGCCTTGAGAATTCCCGCAGGCAAAGCGAACTCACGATGATCCGCCTTGAATCCCAGCCGTTCGTTGGCCTCGACGGTGTCCAACCCAGTATCCTGCAACTCGTAGGCCTGCAACTTGGCCATCAGGCCAATGCCGCGCCCCTCCTGCTGTTCATAGATCAGCACACCCGCGCCCTGCTCGGCGATCATGGCCAGCGCCATTTCCAATTGCTGACGACAGTCGCAGCGCAGCGAGCCGAACACGTCTCCCGTGAGGCATTGCGAATGGATGCGCACCAGCGGCGGCGCTGACTTCACATCGCCCATTAGCAGCGCCACAGCCTCTTCCATGCGCCCTTCGCCGGATTCTCCCCGAAATCCAAAGATGCGGAACGTTCCCCATCGGGTAGGGAACTCCGCCGACGCAACTTGTTGAACTAAGCTTCCACTCACAAAAACATTATAGCGGGATGCACAATGTAGACGTGGGCGTCCGCGCTCTTGCAGGACGAGCGAACCTCCCGGGGACCTCCGCACCAGCAAGCGGTTCTTCAATTTACCAGGCCGCATACCGATACCGTTGCGGCCGTTCCGGCAAGACTTTGATCAGCACGATCCCAGCCACGAACCCGCCCACGTGAGCCCAGAACGCGATCCCCCCGCTGGTCTGGCTGGTCTCCGCGATCGAGGTCGCTGCCCCGCTCAAGAACTGCACGAAGAACCAATATCCCAGCACCAGCCAGGCCGGCAGATGAAAGAAAAAAATCGGCGGAAACCATATCAGCACCCGGGCTCGCGGATAAAGTACAAAATAAGCTCCCATCACCCCGGCAATCGCTCCGCTCGCCCCCACGCTCGGCACCCTCGATCCAGCATTCAAAAGGATGTGAGCAACCGCCGCCGCGAAGCCGCTGACCAGATAAAAAAGCAGATAGGGGAAGTGCCCGAGATAATCCTCAATGTTGTCGCCGAAAATCCAAAGCACCCACATGTTCCCGATAATGTGCAGCCACGAGGCATGCAGAAACATCGAGGTGAGAACGGAGAGAAACAGTCCACCGAGTGAAGAAACCGACCCCGTCGCCAATGCCCGTTCAAAGAGCTGGGGCACCACGCCGAAGTGATACATCAAGCTGTTCAACGCCCGATGGCTTTGCCCGCCCACCGACAATTCAAACAGGAAAACCACCGTGTTCAACGCGATAATGAAATACGTCACGAACGGGGTGCTGAACCGGGGCGTGTCATCGCGGATGGGAATCATGAGGGATTAAATGGTAATTTGGTAATCGGGCAATTCAACCACTTTGCTCGCCCGCAAATTGCCGTACCCAAAAAGAGGGCAAGCTCTAAATTACCAAATTACCCGATTGCGCATTTACTAAATCAAACCATGAACGCCGTTCTCATTATCGACAAACCCTCCGGCCTGACCTCGCATGACGTGGTCAATCGCGCACGCCGTATTCTCGGAGAGCGCTCCGTTGGACATCTGGGCACCCTGGACCCGCTCGCCACCGGAGTATTACCGTTGGTGATTGGCAATCTCACCCGGCTCGCCCAGTTCTACACCTCATCCGAGAAAACCTACGAAGGCATAATCCGTTTCGGATTTGCTACCGACACCTATGATGCCGAGGGCGAACCCACCAGCCCCGCGCAAACCGTGACCCTCTCATTGCCGCAGACCCGCCAACTCGCCGGCCAATTCCGCGGCACGATTGAACAAACACCCCCACCATTCTCGGCCAAGAAAATTCAAGGAGTGCCCGCCTACAAACTGGCTCGCAAACACGCCGAGGTTTCGCTGAAGTCAGTTCAAGTAGAGGTTAAAGAATTCGAAATATTGCAGGTTGAAAAGGACCGCGCCACTTTCCGTGCTCGCGTTGCCGCCGGAACCTACATGCGCTCCGTGGCCCACGATATGGGTCAACGGATAGGCTGCGGTGCTCACCTTGAGTCGCTGCGGCGGACCGCAGCCGGCGAATTCGAACTAGCCGACGCCCATACGCTCGAAGAGCTAGGCGAGTTTGCAAAGAGGGGTGACACAAAAGATCTCTTCATTCATCCCCGCAAACTTCTGCCGCAATTTCCCTGCGTCACCGCCAATGATGAAATGGCCTCCCGCATCCGCGCCGGCCGCCCGGTGAATCTCCCCGAACTCTCCCAGGCAAGGCTGGTGAAGGTTTTCGTCGGCCAAAGGGAACTGCTCGCCATCGCGACTCGACTCGCCGGCACGCTGTTCCACGCCAAGATTGTCCTGGCCAGCGAACCCGCCCCGGAATTAGGAAACGGTAACCACTAAAGGTCCAATTCAGTCGCGGATAAGCCTGCCGGCATTTCAGCGCTTTAATGTCCGATAATAGGTATTATGTAAAGGTCGACGTCGGCCTCAGCAGTTTCTGCAGATCTTCCCGGAACCGCCTCAGCGTCTCCAACCGTTCCGGCGTGGCCTCGACCATCTCCTGTTTGGCCTGGAAAACGCGGCGGCTTCCGATTTCGACCAGTACGCCGATAGCTTCCCCGATCTCCCAACCCGGAGTTCCCAGCATCTGCAGCCCGTCGGCCGAAGGCACCAGCAGCGCAATGCAGTTATCCCGCACCACTCCCACGCATTTGGGAAAGCGATCAAACGTCTTTAGATCGAATCCCGCTACATAGATTCGTTGAAGTTGTTCCGCCGGATCAGGCATGGAAAGGATTGAAGCATTGAGTGATTGAGTCATCGGGTGATTTTGGAATCTCTCAATGATTCAATCACTCAATGACTCAATCCCTACATCTTGTAGCGGCCCAAATCCTCATCATTCAGGCCTTCGAGCCACTTGCGCAGCTCTTCGCTGCTGACGCGGTCCGACACAGTCGCCGCCAGCTTCGAATTCTTCAGCACTTCATCCTCCACGAAGATCGGACAATCCACCCGCAAAGCCAGCGCCAGCGCATCCGAGGGCCGCGAATCGATGCTAACGATCCGCCCTTCGCGCTCCAGCCAGATCACCGCGTAAAACGTGTCTTCCTTCAGTTCGGTGACCACCACTTTGTGCACTGCGTGTCCAGGCCGAACAGCACATTCTTGATCAGATCGTGCGTCATTGGCCGCGGCGTGCTGACCTTTTCGATCTCCAGCGCGATCGCGTTGGCCTCGTAAATGCCCACCCAGATCGGCAGAACCGCATCCGTCCGCTGACATCCTTCAGGATCACGATGGGCATATTCGTGACTGGGTCCATCATCAGGCCGCGAATTTTCATTTCGACTTCCATCGTGATCTCCGAACAAGCTCCTTATATCACCATTTCGCCTACCAGGCTGTTGGGAAAGGTTCCGGTTGTCACCACCGTTACGTAATCGCCGACGGTCGGGTGCGCTGTCCTTCGGGAGCGGTAAAGTTCAGCATCTTGTTCTGCGAGGTGCGGCCAATCCATTGTCCCCGGGCCTGGTTTCTTGCCTTCCACCATTACTTCCACTACTTGTGCCCGATATGACTTTGCATTGCGTCGCTTCTGGATTTCGCGCTGTTTCTCCTGCACGACCGCCAAGCGCCGCGCTTTCTCCTCTTCCGGAATGGCGTCTTCCAGGCGCAGCGCGGCGTATTGGGTCGCGGCGAATACTTGAATCCGAAGATGGCGTCGTATTCCACTTCGCTCCAGCAGGTCCAGAGTCTCCTCGAAATTCTGCTTCCGTCTCGCCCGGAAATCCGACGATGATGTCGCTGGTGATGCTGATCTCGCGTCGCGCCGCCTTCATCCACGAGATCCGCTCCATGTACTCATCGCGCGTGTACAGCCGCTGCATGGCGTCCAGCACGCGCGTCGACCCGCTCTGCACCGGCAGATGCACGTGATTGCAAAGAGTCGGATCCGCGTCGATCGCCTCGACAATGTCGCGGCCAAAATCGCGGGGATGAGAAGTCGTGAACCGCACGCGCCGGATGCCGGCGATTTCGCCGACCGCGGCCAGCAATTCCGCGAAAGCTCTTCTTCCCGGCCGGGTCGTGATAGGTATTCACGTTCTGCCCCAGCAACTGGATTTCCGTATAGCCCAGATCGGCCATCTGCCGGGCTTCCGCGAGCACGATTCCGATGTCCGGCTGCGCTCCGTGCCCGCGCGTGAACGGCACCACGCAATAGGCGCAGAATTTGTCGCAGCCTTCAATGATCGTGATGTAGCCGCGATGCGGATTGGTGCGGGCCGTGAACTCGGTCTCGAAGCATTCGTCGGTTTCGCGGTCGTCAGTCCGGTGACGCGCTGCTTCCCTGCTTCGAATCTGCACCAGCATCTGCGGCAGATTGCGGTAGGACGCCGATCCGCACACCATGCGAGACATGCGGCGCGCGCTCGAAAATCTTCTCGCCTTCCTGCTGCGCCACGCAGCCCAGCACGCCAAACTTCTTGCCTTGCTTGTCGAGTTTCTTGTAATCGTTCAGCCGGTTGAAGACCTTCTGCTCGGCTTTGTCGCGGATGGAGCAAGTGTTGTAGAGAACCAGTTCGGCCTCTTCGACGGTCGGAACCTGCCGGTAGCCCTCCGACACCAGCGTGCCGATGACCTTTTCCGAGTCGTGGGCATTCATCTGGCAGCCGAAGGTTTCGATGTAAAACGTCTTCTGGGGCTCACCGAGCATATCATTCAGTATAACGCGACCGCGCCCATGGCCCGCGTGCGACTACGGCAGCCGAGGAAAACCCGAGCAAGCGGAAGCTTGGGCCGGTACCCATCAGATTCTTACTTTGTGTATAATGTAAGACATGGTACGCCGGATCACTACGGTAAGCACCAAAGGTCAATTTGTTATTCCTTCCGAGATGAGGATTTCCCTGGGGATTGAACCGGGCACGCGAATCGCGGTCACTCAGGAGGGCCTAAGAATCATCATCGAGCCGGTATCGGAAGAACTGGTAGACAGGACCCGCGGACTTCTTTCCGGCAAGCCTTCTCTTTCCGACCAGCTCAAACGAGAACGACGTCGCAAGGACAAATGGTAACCTTCATCCTCGACTCGAGCGCGGTTCTGCGCTATCTGGACGATGAACCAGGCGCCGCGCGGGTTGCCGAAATCATCAAGTCGCACTTGGCGGGAAAGTGCGAAGCCGCCATCTCTGCCCTGCATTGGGGCGAGGTCGCTGGCATCACCTGCAAATTTCATGGCCGCCACGCGATGGACCTGGTGCTCTCCCGCCTCAATGCGTTCGGTCTGGCAATCGTTCCGGCCGATGCCGGCGCCGCGGTGCGCGCCGCGTTAGTCAAGCTCAAGCGAGGAATCCCCTACGTGGATGCCTTTGGAGTAGAACTGGCGGCGGATTCGGGAGAAAGAGTTCTGGTGACTGCCGACTTTGATTTCAAACCCGCCAGCCGCGACGTTGCGATCGAGTTCCTGCCCGCGAAGTAATTACCAGTTGCTTCGACCTTACCAGACCCGTTTGACGCCGTTGGCGTCGAACACTGCATCGTTGCTCACAATCGCTAAATTCCCCGCCAGCGCTTGCGCAATGAGCATGCGGTCGAACGGATCCTTTGTGCGGCCCAGACAGCAGGCCGGCTCGAACCGCTCGCCCTCCAGATACGCGGTGAAGTCATGAGCCAGGTCGATGGCAATGGTGTTGACTCTGGTTTGAGTCGGTGATCGCGTGGAAGACTCGTTCGGGAGGCGCGGCGATAAACATTTCCGCGACTACCGCATCCTGATCGGGAGTGATTGCAATCGTAGCCATGTCTTCTGTCTTATGGTTTAGCGAATGAATGTTCGACGAATTTCTTGAGCGATTCGACCAGCCCGGGCCAGCCTTGACTGTATCCGGCGCGGGTGGCGGGCATTTGCGACAAGCCGCTATGCGTGACTTTGACTCGCGTGCCGGCTGCACTGGGCGTCAATTCCCATCGCACGACGGTTTTGCGTTTGGTGTCTTCGTGCCAACTGGCAAACCACGAATAGGCGAGGGTGCGCGGCGGATCGACTTCGAGGACTTCGCCGTGATGCTCAAATTCGCGCGGGCTGCCGTCCGGGTTCTTTACGCCTTTTTCGTGCGAGATGAATTGCCATTTTCCGCCCGGGCGGACGTCCATCTCCCAGACGGTCATCTCGAAGTTGCCGCCGGAGCCCCACTTCATAGCCTGGCTGCGTTCAATGAGCGCCTGAAAGACGCGCTCGGGCGGAGCAGCAATCTCGATTTCGCTGACGATGGCATCCTGGTCGGGCGTGATTCGGGTTGTGGACACTGGCTTCTCCTTGTACCTACGGGAAACATTATTTGCGTTTAGCCCGATGCTGGGCCGTTTCTTTCTCGTAGTCAGCTTCTACAAAAGTTTTCAAGCTGGTTAAGCTGGTTTGCCAGAAGGCTCGATATTGCTCCAGCCATGAGTCCACAGCTTTTAAGGGTATGGGATTGAGTTGATAGACACGATGGCGCCCTTCGCGCCTTTCCTCGACCAGATGCGCCTGCCGCAGCAAACGCAGATGCTTCGAGATGGCGGGACGGGAAACCGGGAAAGCTCGCGCGATTTGTCCTGCCGGCAGGCTTCCCCTTCGCAGGAGGTCGAGAACAGCGCGGCGAGTGGGATCGGCCAAGGCGCTGAATGTCGACTCCCGATATGTAACCGAACGGTTCCGCATTATGTGTAACTGTACGGTTACACGATTAAGATGTCAAGAAGTTTGTTCAATGGGTTTCGGCGACGACAGTTCCCTCTGGTGCGTCGACCGAAAGGGTGACTTTGGCACCACAGAGTCACAGAGAAAAAACTGGGACTCTGTAGTTCCTGGCGCTGAACTCTATTTGCCGTTACGGATCAGGTCCAGGAAGGACTGATGAACTCGTGTGTCGTCGCTCAGTTCCGGATGGAAGGTTGCGGCCATCACCTTTCCCTGGCGGACTGCGACGGGCGTATCTTTGCCCTCGGTGGCGAGAACTTCCACACCGGGTCCGACGCGTTCTATTTTGGGGGCGCGGATGAAGACCATCTCGAGCGGGTCGTCACCCAATTGGCCTTGGCGGATGGAGCTGTCGATCTGGCGGCCGTAGGCGTTGCGGCGAATGCGGATGTCGAGCGCGCCTAATCCGGATTGCTTCGGATTGTCGACTTCGTTGGCCAGAAGGATGGCGCCGGCGCAGGTGCCGAAGGTTGGTTTTACGCGGACGAACTGTTTCAGCTTTTCGAATCCCGCTTCGCCGAGCAGCTTGAGAAACGTGCCTGACTCTCCGCCGGGAATGACGAGTCCGTCGATGTCGTCGAGTTGCTCGGGCTTCTTGACGAGCACAACCTCAGCGCCCAGCTCTTCGAGCCGTTTGCGGTGCGCGTCGAAATCGCCTTGCAGCGCTAGGACACCAATTTTCATGGGAAATCCATCAACCACAAAGGACACGAAGGTTCACGAAGGAAAAAGCAAATCCCGAGCTCGTGAGAACCTTTGTGGCGTTGTATGTTACGAGCGTGACTCTACCATCCTCGGGTTTGCAGCATGTGGGCTTCGTCCAGTCCGGCCACGGCCAGGCCTTTCATCGCGCCGACCAGGTCTTCGCTGACTTCAAGTAACACTTTAGGATCTTGATAGTGCGTCGCGGCCTGCACGATTGCCTTCGCGCGCTTCTCGGCTTCGTCCGGATCGGCGAAGGTGGTGGAGTTCTTCATGAAGATGCCGGAGCCGACGAAGACGGCTTCGGCGCCGAGTTGCATGACCAGCGAGGCGTCGGCGGGGGTGGCGATGCCGCCGGCCGAGAAATTCGGCACCGGCAGCTTCCCTTCTTTGGCGACGATTCTCACCAATTCATACGGGGCCTGATGTTCTTTGGCTTTGGCGTAGAGTTCTTCTTCGCCGAGCACGGTGAGGATCTTCATCTCCTGCACGATCTGGCGCATGTGCTTCACCGCGTGGACCACGTCGCCGGTGCCGGCTTCGCCCTTGGTGCGGATCATGGCTGCGCCTTCGGCGATGCGGCGCAGGGCTTCGCCCAGGTTGCGGGCGCCGCAGACGAAGGGAACGGTGAAGGCGTGCTTGTCGACGTGATGGGCTTCGTCGGCGGGGGTGAGGACTTCGGACTCGTCGATGTAGTCGACGCCGAGCTCCTGAAGAATTTGGGCTTCGGCGAAATGGCCGATGCGGCACTTGGCCATCACCGGGATGGAGACTGCGGCCATGATCTCGCGAATCTTTTTGGGCGAGGCCATGCGGGCCACGCCGCCTTCCGCGCGGATCTGCGCGGGAACGCGTTCGAGCGCCATGACCGCGACGGCGCCGGCCTTCTCGGCGATGTCGGCCTGCTCGGCGTTGGTGACGTCCATGATGACGCCGCCCTTCAGCATTTCGGCCAGGCCGGTCTTCAGGCGGAGGCTGGTGGATCGACCATTATTGTTTGACATGAGTCCTCTTTTCTACGCGAAGCTGGAAGCTTCATCGGTGATTTCGCTTTTCCCTCAGAGGCTGAAGTGCCCCGATACGAAGCTGTGCCCCGAGAACCATTCCTGACACGCTTTCTACTTCTAAGATACAAAACTATTGGCTAGCCTGGAATATCCATTTTACTATATTCTTTCCATACCACTTCCGGGAGGCGCGGTACGCCGGTAAAAGGCCATGGCCAAGAAATCGAGCACACTGCCGTTGAACCTGCGAGGGCCGAAGCCGCGGATGCCTTTGTACCGCTGGCTCTACGAAGAATTGCGTTTGACGATTCTTGCCGGGCGTCTGCATCCGGGGGCGCGGCTGCCGGCTACGCGCGATCTGGCGGCGCAATATGGAATTTCCCGCCCCACCATCGTCACTGCCTTCGAACAGTTGCGATCCGAAGGTTATGTGGAAGGCAGGGTCGGGTCGGGGACCTACGTCAGCAAAACTCTTCCCGACGAATTGTTGCAGGCGCCGCGCGCGAAATCAGTAGCTGGCACGCGGAGGCGCAGCATTCCTCTCTCTGCATATGCCCGACGGTTGCAGCCGTTGCCGCGATCTGAGTCCCGGCCGGCGCGGGCATTTCGCGCCAGCCAACCGGCGCTTGACGTTTTTCCGACCGGCCTCTGGGCGCAGGTGGCAACGCGGCGTCTGCGGCGAGTCTCGAGCAGATTATTGGCGGGCGGCGAGGCGCTGGGGTATCGACCGCTACGCGAAGCGGTGGCGGAATATCTGAACACTTCTCGAGGCGTGAAGTGCACGGCGGATCAGGTCTTGATCATCTCGGGGGTGCAGCAGGCTCTCGATCGGACTGCGCACTTGTTGCTCGACGCCGGCGATCCAGTGTGGATCGAGGAGCCGGGCTATCCGGGCGCGGCGGTTGTGTTCCGCGCTGTGGGAGCGAGAATCTGTCCCGTGCCCGTCGACGCCGAGGGCTTGAACCTTGAGGCAGGGCGGCGGCGCTGGCCGCAACAACGTCCGCGTCTGGTTTATGTGACTCCGGCACATCAGTTTCCGCTTGGCGTGACCATGAGTTTGCGGCGCCGATTGTCATTGCTGGAATGGGCGCGGCGGTCGAAGACGATTATTTTTGAAGACGATTACGACAGCGAATACCGGTACGCAGGCCGGCCGATTCCCGCGTTGCAGGGTTTGGATCGCGCTGCAGTGGTCATCTTCGCGGGGAGTTTCACCGACGTACTCTTCCCTGCTCTGCGGCTTGCGTACCTCGTAGTTCCGTCCGACATGGTGGACATTTTTGCCGCCGCGGAGTCGGTGAGCACGCATCATCCGCCGCTGATCGATCAGGCGATTTTGTGCGATTTCATCAGTGAAGGCCATTTTGCCCGGCATGTTCGGCGCATGCGCGAACTCTATGCGGAACGTCTGGCCGTGCTGGTGGAGTCTGCGTCCGCGCGGCTCGGCGGGTTATTGGAAATTCCAGAGGTGGAAGCCGGCTTGCGAACCGTGGGCTGGCTGCAGGGCGGGATTCTGGCCGAGCAGGCGGCGCAGGCTGCGGCGAAGTATGACGTCGAGGTGCTTCCGCTGAGCCGGTACGCGTTTGGCCGCTCCCGGCGCAATGGCATTGTCCTTGGATTTGCGGCGGTGGACGCGCAGGAAATTCGGCGGGGAGTTGAACAGTTGGCGCGGGCGTGGGAGAAGCTCAGGGTTGCATCTAGGAGTTCGCAACCAGTGGGTGGGTTTTGAGTGTAATCGTGGTCTCGTCAATCGACTTACCGAATTGCCCGTCATACGTTGCTAACCTTCTTGAGAGTCATCAGTCTGATAAGCCGGACTCATCATAACAACGCTAGCACAGCCGTTTGACCTAAGAATTATCCCAAATGAAGCGATAGCGTTATGCGCGGACGCGCGGCGCAGCGGCGGCGGGCGCTGTCAGCCCCTGGAGGAACCGACAATGAGGCACTCACGGACCGGCTTTCTTTTGGCAGTGCTCATCTCCGCAATCGCGGTCTTCGGCCGGCAAGAGAGTCAGCGGCAGTTCTCCGGCGGACATCCTTTACGCAAAACCCGGCCAACTCGTTCCCGTAGACGGATTTCGGCTGAACCTCTATTGCATCGGGAGCGGCTCGCCCACGGTGGTCTTCGATTCGGGATGGGGAGACTGGGCGCCAGCGTGGTCGAAGGTGCAGCCGGAGATCGCCAAATGGACGAGCGCCTGCAGCTATGACCGTGCCGGCACGGGATTCAGCGATCCCGGTCCCATGCCGCGTACCAGCGTGCACATCGCCGAGGAGCTGCGCACTGCGCTTCACCATGCCGACATCGGCGGGCCCTACATTCTGGTGGGATCCGCCTTCGGCGGCGACAACGTGCGCACGTTTGCGGACCTGTACATGGACGAAGTTGCGGGGCTGGTATTGGATGACGCCGATCCCACCGACGTCGAACCGAAGTCAATGCGAGAAGAGGAACATCGAGGACATGCTGGGATTCCTTCTGACTTGCGCGATTGTCGTAACGCGATTGCCGAGCACAAGCCGTTGCCGGCGCAAGGTTCAGGTCCTGGCCAGCCACAACAGACCTGTGCTCAGCAGTTTTTTTTTCGGGGTTTGCCGGAAGCAGAGTGGTCTCCGGAATTGAACGCCAAAGTGTTGGAGATCGCGCAAACCAAAGTTGCCATGTATGACGCTTATTCTTCAGAAATGGAACAAACAGCGTCAGACGAAACCTATCTGCAACAGCACCGCCGCTCATTCGGCTCGCGCCCCATCCGCGTCCTCACCTCGGGAAACCATGGTGTCGGCCACCTGGAGAGTAAGCCTCCGGACACGCCGAAGCACCTCAAATATGAGCAGGAGACCACGCTGGCCCAGGCGCGCTGGCTCGAACTATCTTCCAATGCTAAACAGATCTTCACCCACAATAGCTCGGAATACATCCAGTTCGACGAGCCGGAGACCGTGATTAACGCCATCCGTGAAGTGTATGACCAGACAAAAAGACCGTAGTTGGGAAGATGTCTGGTTACCCCACGATACGGCTTGGTCAGGTTTTTCTAGCACGTTCTACGGCCCGATTCGTCAGCAAGCGGTAAACCGGGGCCGTTTTCATCGTTGTGAAACATCGTGGCGATTGCACTCATCGGCCATCTCCTTCGTGCGCCGTGTTGTCTATCTCTCGACAAATTTGGCGAACATTTTCTGGGGGTCGATGGCGATGAAGAGGCCGCGACTGCGGGCGAGCACTTCGTCCTTCGGATTGAGGATTTCTGCCATGTTGACGTGGCGACGGCCGCGGACGCGCACTTCGCGGGATTCTACGCGCAACGGTTGGTTGAGCGGTACCGGCTTCAAGTAGTCCACCGTGATCTGCGAAGTTAGGGCGACCACGTTGCGCAGCTTGTTTATCTTTCCCATGGCTTCATCAAGGATTGTAGCGATGATGCCGCCGTGCGCGTGGCCGGGCGGACCTGTGTAACGTTTGTTTAGCCGGAAGCGGCAGACGAAGCAGTCGCGCTCTTCGTCATAAGTAAACTTGAGGCGCATGCCGTCGGGATTATTCTTGCCGCAGCCAAAACAGTTGTTCTTCTGCAGGCGTATATAACGAGTGTTGTGGCCGTGGCCGGGTGATTGCGCTGGCATAGGTCAAAGGCATTAAACCACGAAGGACACTCAGGTACACAACGGAAAACCCGATGCATTCCAGAATTGCGTCGGTGGTGACATTTGCTGACGTTCCCAAATCGGTTCCTTCCACAGCAAGTCCTTGCACGCATCACACAGGGCTGTGATAAACTGCGGGGCCAACCGCAACTTGGCGTTTTTTGAACGAGATATGACCATGCAAACACCACGACCTTTGGAGGTCTCGTAGATGGGCCTCGCTCTTCTTGCGATTATTTGGCTGATCACCCTTGTTAGCACTTACTTTTTCGCGGCAAAAACCTGGTGGCTTCCGCATGGCGCATCGCTGGCTACGGCTGGGATCGACCATCAGTTTGCCGTAACTTATTTTCTGATGGGAATTGTTTTCGTGGCCGCGCAGGGTGCGCTCGGCCTGTTTGTGTGGCAGTACCGCGATCGCGGAAGCGCCAGCAAGGTCACCTACAGCCACGGCAACACCCGGATGGAAGTGATTTGGACGGCCTTGACGGCTATCCTCTTTATTGGGCTGAACCTCATGGGCAGCCCTATCTGGGCGTCGGAACGCTTCGCGCCAGCGGAAGCGGGCTCAGTTCCGGTCGAGGTCACGGGCATGCAGTTTGCCTGGTATTTCCGCTATCCGGGCGCCGATGGCAAGTTTGGCCGGACTGATGTCAAGCTGATGGATCCATCGGCGGGAAACGAATCCGCGGTTGGACTGGATACGGCTGACCCGGCGGCGAAAGACGATGTCGTGACCGGCACCATGTATCTTCCGGTAAACCGGCAGGTGGATCTGACCTTGCGCGCCGTGGACGTGATCCACAGCTTTTTTGTTCCGCAGATGCGCTTCAAGCAGGATGCGGTTCCGGGACTTGCGATCCATATGCATTTCACACCGACGGAGGTGGGAGAGTATGAGATCGCGTGCGCCGAACTTTGCGGGCTCGGGCATTACAAGATGCATGGCATGTTGCACGTGGTGAGCCAGGAAGATTTCGATAAATGGCTGGCGACTCGGGAGGCGGAGAAACAGTAATGGCGACTTCGGCGACAATCCACTCGCACGCTCCTCAAGGCTTTATCCGCAAATACATTTTCAGCCTGGATCATAAGGTCATCGGGCTTCAGTACTACTTTCTGGCGCTGGTGGCGGTGTTTGTCGGCATGTTCTTATCGCTGCTGATGCGCTTTCACATGATCTGGCCGACGGCGGTGCTGCCGTTGATTGGAGAGATCAAGCCTGAAACCTATCTGAGCCTGCTTACCATGCATGGCACGATTATGGTGTTCTTTGTGCTGACGACGGCGCCGCAGGGCGGGTTCGGAAATTATTTTCTGCCCATCCAGATTGGTGCGCCGGATATGGCATTTCCCGTCCTGAATATGCTTTCGTTCTGGACGACCTTCGTAGCTTTCGTGACGATCCTGGCTGCCTTCTTCGTAACGGGAGGCGCTCCGCTGCATGGCTGGACCGGGTATGCTCCGCTCAGCGCGCTCACGAATTCTGGACCGGGCGAACAGTTGGGTGCGGATTTATGGATTACGAGCATCGCGATTTTCTGCATCGCCTCGCTGATGGGAGCGCTAAACTTCATCACCACGACGCTCGATCTACGGGCCAAGGGCATGACCATGATGCGCATGCCGCTGACCGTTTGGGCATGGTTCGTTACTGCGATTCTCGGGCTGCTGGCCTTCGGCGTGCTGCTCTCCGCGGGCATCCTGCTCTTGCTGGATCGCAATCTGGGAACAAGCTTTTACGTTCCGCTGGTGGTGGTGAACGGCCAGGTGATGGGCCATAAGGGTGGGTCACCCTTGCTGTGGCAACATCTGTTCTGGTTTTTCGGACACCCCGAGGTCTACATCGCTATTTTGCCGGGTATGGGCGTGGCTTCGCAGTTGCTTTCGACCTTCTCCCGCAAACCTATCTTTGGGTATAAGGCGATGGTGTATGCGATTATGGCCATCGGCTTTCTGGGATTCATGGTTTGGGGCCATCACATGTTTATGAGCGGCATGAGTCCTTATACGGCTTTTGCTTTTTCGCTCATGACTATGGCCATCGGGGTACCTTCCGCCATTAAGACTTTCAACTGGCTGGGAACCATTCATGGCGGGCGGGTGCGCTTCCAGACGCCGATGCTTTTTGCCATCGGTTTCGTTTCCCTGTTCGTTTCGGGCGGATTGAGCGGGCCATTTCTGGCGCAACCGGTGCTGGATATTCCCCTGCACGACACCGCGTTCGTGGTCGGCCACTTCCATCTCATTATGGGTGTGGCGGCGATCTTTGGCATGTTCGCCGGAACTTATTACTGGGTGCCCAAGATGTTTGGCCGCATGATGAATGAAATGTGGGGCCGAGTGCACTTCGTGATTACGCTGATCGGCACTTATTGCATTTTCATGCCGATGCACTATCTGGGCATGGCCGGCCAGCCGCGGCGTTATTCTCAGTTCACGGAGCTCACGTACCTGCATAATTTGATCCCACTCAACACCTTCATAACTTACGCGGCGATTGTGACTGTTTCGGCTCAGTTCATCTTTGTGATCAATTTGTTCTGGAGCATGTTCAAAGGACCGAAGGCGAGCGATAACCCATGGGAGGCGACGACGCTCGAGTGGACGACGGCTACGCCACCTCCGCATGACAACTTTGGCGGGCGCACGCCGGTGGTGAATCATGGGCCTTATGAGTACAGCGTGCCGGGAGCTCCGCGGGATTATGTGATGCAAACCGATCCGGCTACCGTGGCATCGCATTAAAGGTTCGCGGGCGAGCGCGCCCGCGCCACAATTAACACATGGCGACTTTCAGTTCTCCAGTTTCGATTGACGTACCAAAGACCGGCCAAGGTGGCGGAGGAGTGCGTCCGCCTGCTTACACGGGCGGCGGCGATGACGGGCGCGGCGATGGCTCTCCCGACTATGGGCAGCGTCTGCGCCGGGTTCGGCTCGGGCTGGCCATCGGGCTGACTTCCGTTACCATGATCTTTGTTTCACTGACCAGCGCATACGTGGTGCGCCGTGGCTTGCCTACTCTGGACGAACGCACCAACACGTATGTTCGTGACTGGATTCCGGTCGACCTTCCGATCACACTTCTTCTGATCAACACTGCGCTGTTGCTGGCAAGCAGCGTTACGGCGGAATTAGCCCGAAGACAAATTACGCGGCAAGCGGCGCTGGCGCCGGTTCGTTCTATCCCGGGCGTTTCTCTGGGAGAAGGCAAAAGCATTCCCTGGCTGGGAATCACCGTGGTGCTGGGTGGCGGATTTCTGACCGGGCAATGGATGGCTTGGCGCGAACTGGCGGATCGCGGCTTTTACCTGGCCACCAGCGCGAGCAGTTCGTTCGTCTATTTGCTGACTGCAACTCATGCGGTCCATTTGGCCGGAGGCATTCTGGTACTGGTTTACGCAGCCACGGTTTCATTGCTGCACAAACCGGTTGAGGCGCGGCGCATCGTGGTGGATGTAGCCGCCTGGTACTGGCATTTTATGTTTTTGCTGTGGCTCTACATTTTTGGGCTGGTCTGGTTTATCCGTTAGCGGAAAACGCGGGCGAGGGCGCCCCGCACCACATAAGCACAGGAGACGGAAAACATGTCTGAAGTCGCAGTGCAACATGGAGTGGCGGATGTTTACGAGCCCTCTCTGTTTGGCACCTACTCCAAGAAAATCGGAATGTGGCTGTTCCTGCTCTCCGATACCTTGACGTTCGGAGCACTGCTGTTCGCCTACAGCTACGGCCGCATTTCGAATCCCGATTGGCCCACCCCTTTCGGCAAGGACAGCATCACCAACGCTACGATCATGACTGGCTGCCTGCTCTCGAGTTCGCTGACGATGGTGTTGGCGGTGCTGGCGGCCAGGCGCAACGACCGAAGTTGGACCCGCAATTGGATTCTGCTGACCATGTTTTTTGGCGTGGCCTTCATTGTGCTTCACGGCCTGGAGTGGACTCACCTGATTGAAAAAGGCATGACCCCGTTTAAGAATCCGTGGGCCGCCAGCGTGCCGCAATTCGGCGGGACATTTTTTACATTGACGGGCATGCACATGCTGCACGTCACGATTGGCGTTATCTATTTGGGAGTGGTTTCGCTGCGCAAAGCGTTTCTACCCATCCTGCTGGCAATCTGGGGTATCGCGTGGTGGCAGATTCCAGCAGACAGCGTATTCCACTACGGAATCCACGTGCTGCTGGCGGGACTAGTGATTGCAGCCGTGATCCTGATTCTGAAACCCAAAGACTATGACGCACACGACGTGGAAATCGCAGGACTGTACTGGCACTTCGTGGACTTGGTGTGGATGTTCATCTTCCCGCTGGTCTATCTGTTGTCTACGCGTGTGTGACTCGTAAAGTAGTAGGTGAAATTTTATAAATGGAGAAACGCTGAATGCACACTACCGCCGCCACGCACGATGAAGGCAAGAGCCAATATTTCTGGGTCTGGGGCGTGCTGCTGCTGCTGACCGCGGTCGAAGTAGTGCTGGCTTACCGGCAGGTCTTTCAGCCGCTGCAGATGCTCGAAGCGCTGATGATTCTTTCGATCATCAAGTCCGCGCTGATCATCGGCTATTTCATGCACTTGAAGTATGAGATCGCAGCCATGAAGTGGGTAATGATGACCGCCGTGGTTGCATGTTTATGTCTGATGTGTATTTTCTTTCCTGACGCTTTTCGAATTGTGCACCTGGGAGTGCGATGAAGCTGCGATTGGCCACGCTCGCATTGCTGGTCATGCTTGGGGCGGCGCCCGCTTTTGCTCAGAGTTGCGCCATGTGTTACAGCACTGCCCGCGCCCTCAATAAAGAAGGTCAAAACGCGATCACCCGGGGCGTCGTGGTGTTGCTTCTTCCTCCCATTGGGTTCATGACGATTGGGGTGGGCTTGGCGTTGCGTTATGGCAAGAAGCGCGATGAAGAAGTGGAGTAGGCCGGGCATTGCTTATGTCGGCTCCCCTCAAGGCAATCTTTTTTGATGTTGGCAACACCCTTCTGTTCCCCGACCGCGCACGCATTCTGGCTCCGCTTCAGCAGCGAAACCTGGCTCCAACTCTTGAACAATGGCATGCCATCGAACGGCAAACGAAAAAACAATTCGACGAGATGCTGCAGCACGATGGCAAAGCCGATCATAGTTTTTGGTATCTTTTTTATTCCCATCTACTCCCGGAACTTGGCGTCGACGACGAGGCTTTGCGCGATGCTCTGGTAAACGCCACCCGCGTCTCCGCGAACTGGTGCGATATCCGGCGCGGCACCAGCGAGACTCTGCAGCGGCTCGGACAACGCTATCCTCTGGCAGTCATCTCCAATGCCGACGGTAAGATTGCGGATGTGCTTGGCCACTGCGGGATTGCGGATTGTTTTCTCAGCATCACCGATTCCGGTCTGGTAGGACACGAGAAGCCGCACCCGGCGATTTTCGAGGCGGCCCTGGGCGCCATGAACGCAGCCCCCGCGCAAAGCCTGTACGTGGGCGACGTGTACTCTGTGGATTATCTGGGCGCGACCGGCGCTGGAATGCAGGCCGTTCTTTTCGATGTAGCCGGGGCGTATCGCGAATCTGGACTGCCGCGGGTGGAATCGCTGGAGGAGTTGGAAGAAAAGCTGTAAGTCTCGGCCAGGCCGCAGGAGCGCGAACGCTCGCGTCTACAAAGTGATGACCTGGTGGTCAAGGCAATCCGGGTGAATTGCCTGATAGATTCCCTGCAAAAACTCCGCTCCATAGCGGGCGACAAAATAGCTTCCCGCGATTTCACGTTCCTGCAGACCTTTGCTGGGATACAGCGAATTGCTTAGCAGTTGGGCGTGGCGGCTCAAAACCTCGGTGTGACGGAGTTCGGCACGCGCAGCTCGGGAACGTAGTTGAGCAAGCTGGTGTTGCATCTTGGATGCTGCGTTGGTGGCCGAATCGACCAGAGTGGAATCGAGCCGGGCCAGACCCTCGCGAATCGCAGCCAAAGAGTTTTCCAGCGAGACTTCCGCCTGGTCAAACGCCGATTGCAGGTCCTGGGGCAGAGTACGGGCAGCCACACGCTCCCGCAAATGTTCCGGGCCGAGGAACAGATCGGGCAAGCGCAGTCCGTAGCGCTCCAGCAATGCTGCAGGTTTGGCTTCTACGATGGTCGCCGAGAAGCGCGGCACAACCGGAGTAACCCTTCTCAAAAGCGCTTCGTAGACGACGCCGACTTGCGCGAAGTAAGCGACTTCAGCCGAGCCGCCGGTGTAGGCGATGGTGGGTAGCAGGTAATCCTGAACTACGGGCCGCAACAAGACATTGGCGCTGAAATCGTGGGGCGACGATGTCAGGCGGCTCAGCAGTTCCGCCTGCGAGACTCGCTCCTGCTCTATCAGAAACTCAGAGCTTCCTTGTCCATTGGCCCGGCGATGTACGGGCACGCGGGCGCCGTTTCGCAGCGTGAACAAAAGCGTCGAGGACGGGGTGACCTTGACTTGCTGGTGGTAGCCTGCCGATTCGAGCGCCTTGCCTCGCGCCAAAAGGGCCTCATCCAGTTCGGCCGCGCGCTCGATGGCCTCGCGATAGAGAGGTTGCGCAATCTGCTGGAATTCAGGATCGGACGGATCCAGCAGGATGACTCCCCAATCCGCAAACAGTCGCGCGAACAAACGGGCAAAGGCGCTGCCAAAGGTTTCGCCAGGGCGGTAGGCTTCGCCAAGAAAATCGGAAACATCGGATGGGCCGAGCAATGTGCTGGCCTCGTCCACTCCGGCTTGAATTTCGGGACCGAACTGTATCGTTCCCACCGGCGCGTCCGGCACTCCGTGAGTGGGCGCAGTCAGCTTCTGCAGTGTGCCATCGCCCCCCGGGATCGAGACCTGCTCCACTTCTGCCAGATCGTGATCCTGAGTAGCCAGCCAGAACACCGGCACGCAGTCGACACCGGAACGAGAGGCGAGATCGGCGAGCTTGACCGCAGTCAGCGCTTTGAAGAGCGAGAACAATGGCCCGCCAAAGAGTCCAACTTGCTGACCGGTTACCACCGCCGACGCGCCCGCCCGTAGTCGAGCGATGTTCCGCAAAGTTCTTTCCGAGGCGTCCCACGATTGATTCTGGCGTTCGAGGATCGACGAAACCCGCTTTCGCCGGTCAGAGTCGTAATGCAGCTTCGAGGCTTCGTCCTTAAACCATTGGTTGAAGTAAGGGGAACGGGGGTAGAACTGCTGAACTTTGGAGTGGCCGGAGAGGAAGTCGATAAAGAGCTTCGTGGTATGCGGGATTTGACCGAACGGTAAACACTCCGACTTCACGGGCGGCTCTCCTGACAGGGTTGGACGATGAGGCTCATATTCGGACACTGTCTTCATTCTACAGGCGGCGTCCTAAATGAGATGTGGGCCGCGACCGGAAGATGCAAAAAGCGAGTTTCGCACGTATTAAAGAAAAGCCGGCTCCCGCCGATGAACCATCAAGGGGCAAGGACTACCTATGCGGGTTGAGGGTGAATCCGAGAACGTGTCCGAAATTCTTCCTGATCGGAGACGGCATCTTCGATATCGATTTAGCAATCCGATCAGCATTCACTGCGCCGACGGTGTGACAATTCCCGGAATCACCATCGAAATGAGTGAGAGTGGAGTGTCGGCGATTACCGCCGATCCATTGCACTTAAACGACACGGTGGAACTGGAGCCAATTGCCGGCGGCCGGGTTCGAGCCTTAGTACGGCACAACGTTGGCAGAGTCTACGGGTTTGAGTTCCTCAAGCTGAGCGCCGAACAAGTCCAGCGAATTAATGAGAGCTGCAAAATGCTTTCCCGCTACCGGCCGAAATCGTTGGGGATCTAGGTGCTAACCGAGGCCGAGGTTCTTTGTCTGAGGCACTGACGCAGCACAAGGGCGTAACTTCCTAACCACGGAACTGGCCTTTGGTCAGTTTGACTTCCCCGCGATTGCATCCTAGATTGGAAGTGGTTCTTTAAAGGCCAATCCCACCAGTGGGGGCGTCACGGCTTCGACGGAGATGCTTGCGGCCAAGAGGCATGCCGGGGTGCACACACCCGTAATCGTGGGCAAAATGATAATTGCCAATCAACAAATGGCATACGCAGCCTAATTAATTAGGCAGCCGCTCTCCACAGCTTCGCCCTTGGGCTGTGAGCGAGCGTCACACAGAGGGCTGCTCTTTCCCGTCTACGTCTGGGCGGGAGAGGCTAAGATCTCAGGCTAGCGGCTACGCGTTTCTTGTCCGTTCTGAGCGGGGGCCGCGAACGTCCCGGGGTAATGCCTGGGGCATGAACGCGAATAAGCATGTAGTCTCTTGACCAGTAACATTTTCGGACGCGGGTTCGACTCCCGCCGCCTCCACCACTATAAACTACTGATAATAAAGTAGTTATAAAAACATAGAAAAAATCGTACAATAAACGTACAATGGATTCGGCAAAGGTGCCGATTCCATGCTCTCCGTTTACTCTCGCCACTATCCTCCCTGCCCTTCCGACGACATCAACTACAAGCGTTGCCGCTGCCCAAAGTGGATCAATGGCATCCTGGGATCGGATGGTCCCTTCATCCGTCGCAGTGCCAAGACCCGCAGTTGGGAAAAGGCTGAAGATTTCAAACGCAGAGCTGGAAGAGGAATACGAGGCGAAGCAGAAAGGGACTGGAAGAGGCCTCCCGCGCCGGAGCCTGCTCTCGTAACCGTCAAAGAGGCCGTGGCGCGATTTCTGAACAGCAAGCGCAACGAGAATCTGGCCGACTCCACTCTCGATAAGCTGACCACGATCTTTGAGAAGCAGTTCCTCGTCGTGGGCTACTTCGTACGCGATTCGACACACATCACTGAGATCACGACTGCCGACCTGGAAGGCTTTCGCGACACCTGGACCGATGGCCCTCTCGCGAAGAAAAAGAAACAGGAGCGATTGATCGGCTTCTTCTACTACTGCCTGCGACTCGGCTGGATCAAGTCCAATCCCGCTGTTCTGCTTGGGTCGAATCAGAGCAGATGGGCCTCCGACGGACTACTTTCCGAAGCGCGAGTTCGACAAGATCATGGACGCAACCTACATCTATCAGCCCAAAGGCTGGGTGGAATGCCGAAATCAAGCGACACGGCTTCGCATTCTGACGTTGCTCATGCGTTGGAGTGGACTGGCAATCAGGGACGCCGTCACCCTGGAACGGCGCCGGCTGAACGAACATGGCGAATTGTTTCTGTATCGCGCCAAAACCGGCAGTCCTGTTTACGTTCCGCTGCCTCCGGATGTGGCGGAGGCATTGAGAAATATTCCGCCAGGCCCCAGTCCCAATCCGCGATATTTCTTTTGGTCTGGCAACGGTTCGCCGAAGTCAGTGGTTGGCAATTGGCAGCGAAGCTTTCGACGACTCTTCAAGATCGCAAACTTGCGCCGCGACGACGGATCGTCCAAGCGTTGCCATCCGCACATGTTTCGGGACACATTCGCGGTCGAGATGCTGCTTGCCGGAGTCCCGCTGGAACAGGTCTCAATGTTGCTTGGTCACAAGAGCGTGAAGATCACAGAGAAGCACTACGCGCCGTGGGTCAAGGCGCGGCAGGAGCAGCTTGCGGTCAACGTCCGAAAGTCTTGGACTGTACTTCGATGCGGGCAACAAAACGGGAAAACGCAAATCGCCGAAGCGCGCGAAAAGCGCCTGACAGGGATTCTCGTTCTTCTTCGGTTGATCTTTAGCTTGCTCTGCGTAACTTTCGATGAACACGGTGAAGAACCGTCTCAGGCACTCGGAAGCGTCCGGTATCCGCGCTTGTGCAACCTTTCTTCTGTGCTCCAGTGAATCACGCCTGGTTCCCTTTCAAATATTTTGCGAACGGTCTTCTCGCTAAGTGCCCAGAGCTTGGCGATCTCGATCACCGAGTAGTGCTTCTCGCGAGCTAGTTCAATCGCCGGCGCAGCCGAAGGACCGGAAACCGTGTGGAAGGCGTGGGACGACTCGGCTGGTTTTCGAGCGAATTCAGACATGGCATGACTCCAACCACCGCTGCGTTGTTTACCAACTTGATTCCGGCCGCTTCGATTGTCCAATGAATTCTCAGCCGACATCTATTCCCAACGGGAATAGATGGCTGAAAACAACCACTCGCAAAGGCGCTTTGTGCGGGTCGTTCGAGTCGGCGATTGAGACCGACCAATGCAGACTCTCTTCCCTCCATGTCGCGAGTTAGTCGCTAACTGAAATCAGCAACAATCGTTGGATGTCTAATCGAGGTCGTCTCGGCGGGCTGAACTCGGATTGTCGTGATCAACCGCGAGTCGGCGGATTTGCCTTTTTCATGGTGACCACTCGGGCGGACACGGGCGATCCAATTGGCTTTGGTGGACGCCGCTGATCTGCATATCTGCGGAGGAAGGACCGGACGAATTCGTTCGTCAATCGAGAATCGTCGTCGTTTCTCATAATCACACACGTTTGGAAACACAATGAGGCATCAGAAAGCGGCTTTACCACTACACCTTCAGCGCGAAAGCCAAGGGCCGTAGGTTTGGTGAGAATGGCTACGCCGACGTGCTCAGATACCAAGTGAACCGCTTCTTGCGGCGTAATGATGTCGTGCGCGCGTTTCGGAGCGATTCCCTCACGTCGAGCCGCGTCCATGATTGCGTCATGAACGATGGGGTGAACTCGGCGCGCGAACAGAATCCATTCATCTTTTGCCAGATCTTGGAGCACGAGTTGTTCCTTTTCGGCAGCCGCGTGGCCCTCCGGAAGAACCGCATAGAGCGGCGTCAGAACGAATGGTGAAGCCTCGATCTGAGAGTCCTTTGGCGGCGCCGTCACCAGGGCCAGATTCAGTTCGCCTGCTAGAACACTCCGGACCAACTCGATTGAGAACTGACTGATCAGTCGAATGGCGAGCTTGGGGTACAGGGGGAGACGAACTGCAAGAAGGTCCGAAACCCAGGCTTGATCGGCCTCGTGCGAGTGTCCAATCGTCAGAACGTTGTCTGCTCCGTCATGGGCGGTACGAGCGAGATGAAAAGCCCGCTCCATATGCAAGAGCGAAGATCGAGCCTCTTCGACGAAGACTCGCCCAGCGTCGGTGAGTTCCACACGGACAACCCGTCGATTGTCACGAGTGAACAAGCGAAATCTGAGCTGTTTTTCGATCTCAGTGATCTGTCTGCTGAGCGCAGATTGGGTGAGGTTCAATCTGAGGGCGGCCTTGGTGAAGTTCAGCTCTTCGCCCAAGGCAATGACTGCGTGCAAGTGGCGTACTTCGACGTTGGGAAACACTGCTCCAACCCCCGCCCAAGAGTTCGGTGAGACCAGGAATTTCGTCCTGCCATTTGTGCGTAAAGCGACGAGTGGTTATGAGCTTGGAACCCGGTCGGTTCTGAAAAGTTTCCTGAAGAGCTAACAAATTTTTAAATCACCTTGCATCTGAAACCCGCTCCAGACACAGGTTCTCGGGCATTGTTCATTTATTACCGCGTCGCACTGTGTGCAGGTTTTCGTCAAACCAAGAGGAATTCCGACCGGCGGGAAAGTGAAAGCCAGCGTGCTGCCGTGACAGGGCAACAAGGAGATGTAACTGATTGATATTAAACGGTGTCGGCGGACGTCGTTTGGTACGAAATGATACCGGAGAGCATCAGTTATCATCCCCTTAACGTCCCCACAATTGAGTGCCCCAGTTTCGGTTCGCACAGGGACGATTTTTCGCTACTGATCGCTTCCCTCTTGCGGCCAGTTTCTGGCTTGTCGTTACGGTCGTTTCGCAGATGCGGCTAGCTGAGCGTCTCTGAGCTGTAGCGGGCGATTAGGCCCGAGCGCACACCGTGGCAATACATGCGCGAGAAAAACCACGAAGCATGAAGAGATACACGAGCGCCAGCCCCGCAAAGCGAGCAGCCCCCAAGATACGGTTACCCCGGACACAACGCTCCGGATATTTGCTCGGCCACAAGACGCTCAAGATGACGAAGCCGTACGCTCACCTCTCCCCTGGATACATGCAGAACGTGGCCGGGAAGCTGGACACGTGGCCTTCAAGGGTGTCTTGCCAGAATCGGCGGGAGGAAATTAGTTACCCCGATGCTGCGGCGCTGCCTTCAGGAGGTTGGGTTCCGCAAAAGTTCGTAATGTCATCCAGCTTAGTAGGTGAGATCAGAAACTCTTTTGCGAACACCCTGTACTTCCGCCGAGCAACCTTCATGTCACGCGATTCGAGCTTGTCTGTTCCACGATCAAAGCGGCGGATGCTCCCGAATAAACACACCTGCCAGCACACGGGGAAATAAAGCAGAGTGTCCGGGTGCTTAAGCGCCTCATCATCCGACACACCTTTCGGTATCTCATCAGCTACAAACGGAGCTTCGCTCGCAACGAAGGGCTCAGCCACAAATTCGGTATATCGGAGAGCCCAATTGAAGTCCCGCAACCAAGCACCGTTTTTCTGAATTTCTTCACGCATCTGGGAGATCGTTCGATTCTTGATGAAGTTATCAGGCGGAGGACTCCCTTCCATTGACTTGAGTGTGATCTTGTTGCCATCCACCTTGTCAATGATCCAGGTTGGAGTTGCCTTCCATGCGGCTTCCCGATGGGCAAAATAGATGGGCGAGCGAGCGCGGATCATGTCCATGTATCGCAACAAGAAGTCCAGATGCTTCGTCCAATTGCGAAAACCCTTCTTTCTCAAGGAGAGGAGCTTTTCCCGAACAGCGGGGAACTCGTTTTCGAGTTCCGAGAAGGTGCCATCTGCCGAAGGCAAGCAGTCGATCTCTGGCCCTGATCCCGCGTAGTCATAGAAGCCGTGGACGAAGCCGAGGGCTTTGGTGCTCTTCTCGGCCCACTGTTTGGAGGAGATGTTAAGTTTCCAGAGAAGTTTTTCTTCGTTCTCACGAGCAGGATCAATGAATCCCCGGAGGTATCCTTGGGGAAGGTAGTGATCGCGTCTGCCCTTCTGCGTACTCACGACTTGAGTTTACGCTAGAGACATTCGTCCCAGTTGCTCTTTTGATTTTGGATTATTTGATATTGCTTTACTGCCGATTTGTTCTGGATAGCACTTCTCAGGGAATGCGCCAAGGAAACGTAATTCATTCGTATACACGCTCATAAGAGCGTAATCTATAAGAGTCTCTTCTAGCATCCTTCCGCCGCGCCCTTCGGGCGACGGTTCCTTGCAAAAATCAGACAGCGTTTTCGCTGCGCAAGGAGCCGTTATGGCGATGAAGCATTCGTCCGTCCGCCCAAAGATCACCTCGCCGCCGTCGAACCGAGATGGCGACGGAAACCATATCCACAACCAAATCCTGCTAGATCTTCCAGTTGAAGAAAGCGACAAGCTGTTGCCGAAGCTGGAACTTGTGCAATTGAAATTGCACCAAGTCCTCCATGAAGCTGGAGCGACGATGAAATCCGGGCTATTTTTGCAACTCGGGCATGTTCTCTGTTCTGACCGTCATGCCGGACGGCAAGACAGTGGAAGTCGGCCTGATAGGCAAGGAAGGCTTTTCAGCCGTGCCACTGATTGCGGGCTTTCGCACCAGCTACACCAGAACTGTCGTTCAAACTGAGGGAAGCTGCATTTCGAGTGGATGCTGATGTCTTTAAGGCCACTCTCCGCCAGTGCCCCACGTTGGAGCGGCAGCTACAGCGCCATTCGCTGCTGATGGCAATGCAGGTGGCACAGATTGCAACCTGCAATCGGCTTCATGACGTAGAAGAAAGATTGGCGCGATGGCTGCTGATGACTGCAGACCGGGTCGGCACAAACTCTCTTCAACTGACGCAGGAGTTTCTTGGGCAGATGTTAGGAACCCGCCGCTCGACCGTCACTGTCTCAGCCGGTATTTTGCAGAAGGCTGGACTGATCGCCTACACGCGGGGAAACGTAACCATCCTGGACAGAAGCAGTCTAGAAGCCGCGGCCTGTGACTGCTATGGGTCGCTGCAACAACAGACGAAGGAATGGCAGGGACAGAGGAATTAGGCTTTGTGCGCGATCGCACATTCGCAAGTGCGTGTCCGTGCCGACCGATTGTCCATGTCGCGCTACGATTTGGGATACGTAAGCACATTTCAAATGAGGAGCGTGCCATCATGGCCACTATCCTCTGCATCGATGACGACCCTAGAATCCTTGAACTTCACAACGCTATCCTGGGTGGTAGCGGCTACTCGGTTCTCACCGCGCTAGACGGTCTCACCGGTATCGCCCTTACTCGCAACCACTCCATAGATGCCATCGTGCTCGATTTCAAGATGGCGGGCATGGACGGAAATGCGGTCGCTCAGGTGCTCATGAAAGAGCACCCAAAGCTGCCCGTCGTGATCTGGAGTGGGTGCCTTGACGACATACCCGAGTCCCTGAAGTGGTATGCGGATGCATTACTAGACAAAACGGACGGCCCCGAAGCTCTGATCTCAGCCATCGCTAGCACTTATCAACATGGGCATCTCAAGAAAGACAATCAATTGCTAGACAAACTTTCAGCGTAGGCGAACCGCTTGTCGCCTAGCGTCAGGATTATCGATGAATGCATTGATTTACGAATTTCCAGAAAGCGGAAATTGGCAAGCGCTCTACAAGGCGGCCATTGTCGAGAACGACTCGACCAAACTCCCTGAACGTATTGCGGAAGCGAAAAGAGCAATTGGCCGGCGCGCGAGAGAGTTGTTCCAGACGACGGGAAATAATTTCGAGGAGGAACAAGCTCTCGATGTCGCAGTCTGTGCACGTTGCACGCCCTTCAGGGCGCGTTGAAGTTCCAACCGATTGCGGTACAGCTAAGCCGCAACGATCTGAAAACGGAGTGAACTCAACTGAAATGGCCGGAAACACGAGGTTCGTTTGAACGACAATGGCAAAAAACGTCGGGAACACAAGCAACAGGCGAACCCCTGCTCAAGGTCCATCAACGCCAGTCTGGGGTCTCCGTTCGCATCGCCACGACACTAGGGTTTGATCCCTCCCTCGTTAGCACCATTTCAGGATCTCAGATGGAATCTCTGGACCCATAATTCACTTTCAGAACGAAGCTCGATAAATCCTTTCGTGCGCTATGGGTCGCCTGTTGCGGCAGTTGTGACGGTATTAGTGGCTTGTCATGCATTTACTGGATTTCTCGGCACCACCACGATGTACATCCTGCTGTTTCCAGTGATCGCTTATTCAGCCTGGTGTTGTGGGATCGGTCCGTCAATTCTAGCGATCGTCATTGCCCTCGTGGGAGCCATGTATTGGTTCATTCCTCCGATTCATTCATTTCGTCGTTCCCGATACAGCCACAATCGATTTCCATTCTCGCATTCATGTTCGCGTCCGGTACCGTCGTTGCCATGGGAGAAGCACGTCGCAGACACAATCAACGACTTGCAGAATGGACACGCTGAACTCGAAGTTAGAGTGAAAGAACGGACAGTCGGAACTCGACACCGTCAACAAGAGCCTGCGCGAGCTCTCGGCACGTCTGCTCCAATTGCAGGATGACGAGAGACGACGCATCGCTCGCGAACTGCACGATAGCGTCGGGCAGTTATTGGCCGGCTTGACCATGAACCTGTCCGCCGTGCGAGCCGATATCGACCGGCTTAGCAAGACGGCCATAGCTCTCGCGGACAGCGAAGCTCTCGTCCAAGAAATGAGCAATGAAGTCCGTACTATTTCTTACTTGCTTCATCCACCTCTCCTCGATGAAGCAGGCTTGTCGTCGGCCGTTCGCTGGTACATCAGACGGATTCGCACAGCGCAGCAAGATCAAGGTCGATCTCGATCTTCCCGCGGATTTCGGACGACTCTCGCCCGAGTTGGAGACAGCGATTTTCCGGATCGTGCAGGAATGCCTTACGAATATTCACCGACATTCCGGAAGTCCGACTGCGAAGATTCGCCTTCTTCACCTCGACGGTCGAAGCTCATGTCGAGGTGGAGGACAAAGGCAAGGGCATACCGATAGAGAAGCGAGAGGAGATGGCTTCGGGCGGTACGCCCGGCGTAGGAATCAGGGGAATGAGAGAAAGAATACGACAACTGGGCGGAGCCTTGGAGATTAGCTCAAGCGGTACTGGTACGGTCATACTGGCGCGGCTGCCCGCTATCGAGAACGCCTCGACAGTTGATGCCTTGCCGATCCCAGACTCTTCGACCGTTGCAGCATGACTGGGAACTTGTGAGGGATCAGAAGCGATTGTGGGTGTGTTGTGGTGCAGAGATGGGATACATGGATGTCATGTTTTGGCTCCATGAAACCGATTTGGAATGTAGTGTCCCTTGCCTTTCAGCACTTGTGAGGACACACGCAGAGAACCCTGTTCGGGCACTGGAGAAAAGGAGGTCGGCATGAGTGCGGGAACTGCGCCTTCTCCGAGTGGCAATCGCTGGAAGGAACTCTACAACGCTGCCTTATTTGAAAGCGATAAAAACAAATTGTCTGAGCGGATAGCTAATGCAGAATGGGCTCTCGCTTTGCGTGCGAGAGAATTGTTTCACACGGACAACGAACATCTCCAAGAACGGCAAGCCGTAGTTTCAGCAATCAATGCCTTATACGCTCTCCGCATGGCTACATCAAACGAGAGACGAAAAGGAACGGGTGGAGGTACAGCGGCTTGAAACGGGACGCTAATGTTCAGGATGCTCCAATGAACGATCCTGACGGGCGAATCACAAGCGAGCAATCGTGGAAGCAGTCGTACGAAGCTGCCCTTCGTGAATCAAACCTGAACCTGCTTCAGCAAAGGATTGCTGAGGCGAAAAAAGCAATTGCCGAACGAGCCTCGGTACTGCTCCGAGAAAACGGGCACAACCATTCAGAGAAAGAAGCATTGGTAGGTGCCAACGTGGTTTTGGATGATTTGAAGAGGATCTATCAGACTGACGGGCGTGTCGCATGACCGATCCGACCCGGAAAGACTGGCGTGAACTGTGTGCAGCCGTCGCAAGCGAAAAGGATCCCAAAAGGCTGGAGTCTTTGCTACAAGAATTGATCCGCGCATTGGATGATCGGCAATCTCAGTCTCAGGTGGGTACGCAACAGATTGCAACGAATTGGTAGTTACGCTGTTGTCTTGTCTGTGTCTTCTCGACGAAACTGTCCGTTTGCAAGCGAGATGTGTCGATGAGTCTATCTCCTCAGAACGTTTCGGAGAGATTCAGGCGGAAGCCCCTGCCCCCATTCTGTCGAATCTGTGGGAAACCTGTCGCCGTCGAGACTTCCAAAACAGATGAGGACGGAAAGGCGATCCACGAGGATTGCTACGTCCTGAAGGTCCGGTTAGAGCAGGGGAGTAAGGACGGACACGAGCCCTAAGCTCTGCATACGCTGATAGGACAGGATTCTCGAAGGGAGGGCGGAATAAAAGCCGCCTACGAACCGTTTGTGCGTCTGAATCCGCGGAAACCGAAAATAGTAGTGGCGGCCCTTGATATGGATGTAAGATTCAGTCTCCGGAGCCGCGGGGCCCGGCGAGACTCGCATGGAACGGGAATACGACCTCTTCGAGCAGTTCCCAGATGGTGAACCCATGTGGCGCGGCCACGCCGTAGGGCTGCCGAGCGCCCGCCAACAATTACAGGAGCTTGCCAGAACCACAAGAAATGAATGCTTCGTAATGCATCTACCTACAAAAGAGGTTGTTGCCCGCCTAAACGTGCGTTCGTCCCGTGGCGTAGGCCACAAACCGGTGGTCTTTCAGATCGCCTACGATAGCGGCCTGGCAACCGCGCGAACCAGGGTATTGAGACTGCAAGGGTACGAAGTAGTTTCGGTTATCGGTAATGAAGCAGCAAAAGTTGTGCTGAGCATGCCAGAGCAGTATGACTTTTTTATCGTCGGACATGCAGCGGATGATCAAGTAAGAAAGGAAATGGTTTTGTGGCTCAAAGCCCATTACCCAGGCGTTCGGATCTTGGCGCTCAATCCTCCGAAAGTTAGTGAACTCGCAGGTGCCGATTACAACGTGAAGCTGAATGGGCCTGAAACATGGTTGCCCATCATCGCAACCGCTCTTCGTGGGCCGCAGGAAAGCGGACCATCATCCATCCTTTGAGGGTTGACCCACCTGCCAGCAGGTCATCAACAGCCGTGGGCTGAGAAATGTGCTTTATCAGTGTAAAGCCGGCATGCCGATGCCGCGCCTACTCTAATACGACAAAATCGAGACCTTTCACAGCAGCCTGTACAGCGCCGATCAGGGCTTCGGCTATTTTTGACTTCGGGACATAGGCTCGCACACCGAGCCTCTGCGCTTCAGCAACAAAGTGTTTATCCGCATGGGACGACAAAATGACAATTGCCGTTTCTGGGACTTGCTTCTTGATTTCACTCGCTGCTTCGAAGCCGTTGAGCAATGGCATGGTCACGTTGAGAACAACCACATCCGGTTTTATCCGTTTTACTTCTGCTATTGCTTCCGCACCATTCTCTGCCTCGCCGCAAACTTCAAAATGCGGATCCTGTTGCAATATTGAACGCACCATGCCCCGGACAACAGGGTGGTCGTCAGCAACCACGACACGGATCACAGAATCTTGAATCGGGCTGACTTGTGAGGCCATAGTCTTTCTGCCAAGATGAGCTTCTTTGATGCAGGAGGGCGGACCACTGTTGTGACTGTTTCCTACTTCAGAGAAATCTTGTCCCAGATTGCCCAAGAAAGAGCCGTCAAGCTAATCGTTGGTCGGTGTGTGGCTGTGACGGCCCTGCTTCTCGAACTCTACGCGCAGCGATGACAGCATGGGTACAAGACGCTCCCCGAGATGAGATTTCGGTATCACATAAGAAACGCCGGCAGCCTTGGCTAACAGTGACATCGTGAGTGGGTCCTGAGCGCTCATCAATATGACTCGGATTTGTGGGTAGTCCTGATTGAGGATTTGTGCGACATTCAGTCCGGAAATTATGGGGAGCGAGAGATCAAGAAGCATTACATCTGGACCCAGTTCGGCTGCTTTTTCAATGGCGGCTCGTCCGTCGGTCGCTTCCCCGCAGACTGTCCAATGGTCTGACTCTGGCAAGAGCAGACCCTGTAGCGCTAGGCGAATAGCACGTGAGTCATCAGCGACCAAAATTTTAAACTTGCCCATATATCAGATAAAAACCCAGACGAATCAAAAGGTTGGGGTGCGCAACTCATTCCTGCGATAGAGGACGTCAGCAAAACTTGCTGTCAAGATCTGCGTCGGAGCGGTCACGAAACGAAGCATCGAAGGCCCATTCCAGCTTTCGTTCTGGTCGGCTCTATTCATTGCCGGAAAGTCTGGGAATCAAGGACTCGATTTATCCGCCACGTGGTCAACCGGCAACCGGGCTATGATGACAGTCCCTTTGCCGTTGGCGGGAGAGCTGATTTCCAAACTGCCGCCTAACTGACGGATTCTTTCTCGCATTCCGCGGATTCCGACGCCCGCCCTGCCAGGCATTTCCATTTCCCACCGTTTGTCTGTCGATATGCCTTTGCCTTCGTCCCGCACTTCTACGCGAAGATCGTGATTGACCGCGAAATCAGCCACTCTCGCAACCGCGCTGCCCGAATGCCGGTGAATATTGGTCAGGCATTCCTGTACCACACGGAAAACCGCAGTTTCCACGTCGCGTGAAAGGCGTCCGAAATCATTCGGAATTTCCAGATCCGCTTTGATCTTGCTGCGTTCGGCAAATCCTTCGAGGTACAGGCGGAGAGCGGAGGAAAGACCCACTTCGTCCAGCAGTGGCGGATGCAGCAAATGAGAAATCGTCCTTATTTCTGTCGTTAGTTCGCCGATGAGTTCCAGACTTTCCCTAATCGCCGGTCGGAATCAGGAGCTCTGCAACCGCCATCAGTAAGAGGGCTGAGTTTCATGCTCAATGCCGCTAGCATCTGCCCCGCGCTATCGTGTAGTTCACGAGCGATACGCCTTCGTTCTTCATCCTGCAAATGCAGCAACTGGCCGGACAGCTCCCGCAAGCTCAATTCTGCCCGCTTTCGTTCCGTAATGTCGCGAATCGCGCTCGTCACCAGGATTCCTTCCGGTGTCTGCAACGGGCTCAGGCTAATCTCAACCGGAAATTCGTGGCCGTTCTTGTGGAGTCCGTACAATTCGAGGCCTGCTCCCATGGGTCGCACTCGAGGATCGCTGAAGAAGCGAATCCGATGGTCCGGGATGCTTCTCTCGAAAGCGCTCTGGCACCAGCATTTCAAGCGGCTGTCCCAATAGTTCTTCTCGGCTATAGCCAAACAGCTGTTCCACTTGTGCATTGGCTAGGACAATCTTACCCGCGTCATTCACAACCAAGATCGCGTCCGGCGCTGCCTCCAGCAATCCTCGAAACCTTCGTTCGCTTGCGTTGAGCTGCAAGCGCTGAGCGGCAAACCGACGGTCAACAGCCGACGTGATTACCGCAACACCCAAAACCAGAAGGGTGACAGAACTGACGCCGGTAAAGCCAAGCGTCGAGGTACTCACGGCATGAGCAGTATCGGGCACAATGTTCGACGGTGTGAATCGGGCTGCCGCCATGCCGATGTAGTGCATGACCGGTATCGCTGCTCCCATCACGACTGCGCTGCCAGTCTTCCGTAAAGGCGACGATTTTTCGTCTTCTCGAAAACGAAACGTGAGCCAGAGTGCGATCAGTGAAATCACGATCGCAGACACAACGGACAGCGTCACAAGCACTGGATCGTAGGAACACATTGCGGGCAAGCGCATAGCAGCCATGCCCGTGTAATGCATGATCGAGATGCCACTGCCCATGATTACGCTGCCGGCCAGCGCCCGCGCCCAACCCATCTTCTGTCGGCTGACCACAAACAGGGCGACTGCAGAAGCAAAAACGGCAGCCAGAAGCGAGAGCAACACCGTAGGCCAATCGTAGGAAACCGGCACCGGCAGGCTGAAGGCCAGCATCCCGATGTAGTGCATCGACCAAATCCCCAAGCCCATTGCGACCGCGCCGCCGGCAAGCCAAGCCAACCGGATTCGACCGCTGGCCGCGCTGGTTCGTGCCGCCAAATCAAGCGCGGCGTACGATGCGCAAATCGCGATGACGACGGAAAGCGTCACCAGTCGGAAATCGTAAGAACCGGTCATCGTCTTTCTGTCCGCCAACCGCCATTCTTTCTCTGACACGTCAGATCTAGGTGTTGCTCTCGGCCGTGTGTTTCGCTCTTTCAGAAAAAGAAATAGGGATAATCGCTTTGTTCCAAGACCGGTTCGGCGCTTGAGAAAGAACAGCCATGATAACCAATGGTGTCACAACTTGTGCTTCTTAGCAAAACGGCAATCGTCCCGATTCCGGAGGGATGTCTGCAGCCGTGAAACGGTTTGGGTTCGTGAGGTTATAGAGGCATCAGTCGCGTGGAGGGCCCCTCGGAACTCGGGCGATAGCGACCTGTAGAAACACTGTTCCGCAGTCCATCAAGAACGACATCAAAGTACAGTGTGCTCGTTGCGGTGCCACCTACAGAAAAGCCGGCTGTAGATGAACTCCAGGAAGGGTGATCAACATGGCAGCCAAGAAACCAAAAACGAAGATTCTGGTAGACGGCGGTGATCCTGACGAAACGTTGCGGATTAAGAAACTACTTGGGTTTGTCGATGGACAAACCACAAACCCGAGCTTGATCGCCAAGAATCCCGAGGTGCAAGAATTGCTTGCATCCGGCCATCGGCTGACCACACAGGAGCAGAAAGACGAGTACAAGAAGATCGTGCAAAAGATTGCTCCACTCGTCGGCGACGCGGGGGTCTCGATTGAAGTCTTCGCGGACTTGAATACCACGGCCGAGCAGATGCTCGCGCAGGGACAGGAGATGTTCTCCTGGATCCCCAACGCTTACATCAAGTACCCGTGCACCCATGAAGGCTTGCGGGCCGCACAGATATCGGTGGAAAAGGGTATCCGCGTCAATATGACTCTGTGTTTCTCGCAAGACCAGGCCGCCGCCGTGTATGCGGCAACGAGAAACACGAAGGAGCCAGTCTACGTGTCGCCATTCATTGGCAGGCTCGACGATCGAGGCGACAATGGAATGGATGTGGTCAGAAACATTCTGAAAATGTATCAGGCAGGAGACCATCACGTGCACGTGCTGGCTGCCAGCATTCGACATCTCGATCATTTGCTTTGTTCGTTCGCGTTGCATGCGGAGCTCGCGACCGTGCCCGGCAAGGTACTCGAATCGTGGGCTGCCCAAGGCAGTCGCTTGCCCGATGACAGCTTTGTTTACCAAGCCATGGATTCCAAAGGACAGGCGCTGAAACCTATCGAGTACAGGGAATTGGACCTGAACGCTCCGTGGGAGAGTTTCGATCTTCGCCATGAACTGACCAAAAAGGGAATTCAAAAGTTCGTTGCCGACTACGAAAGCACGCTGCGTAAATCAGCCTGATGTCTTGAACAGAAATTGCCTGACAAGTACCAGGTGGGAAAGCGAACATGGCGAAAACAAAGTACCTCATTCTGGGTGGCGGCATGGTTGCCGGCTACGCAGCCAAGGAATTGGTTAGTCTGGGCCTGAGCAGCGGCGAACTGGCAATTGTTTCAGCCGATAGTGCGGTGCCGTACGAGCGTCCACCTCTCTCAAAGGGTTTCCTCTCGGGCAAAGACGATGAGGGAGGTATTCTCATCAACCCGCCAGTCTGGTATCGGGAGCACGGGATCGAGGTGCGACTCAATACAGTCATCGAGCACGTCGATCCAGAGCAAGAAGCGGATGCGGAGCAACACCGGAGAAGAATTTGAGTGCGAGCACCTGCTGCTGGCAACAGGTGCTCGGGCAAGAAAGCTCGACTGTCCTGGAAACGATCTCGAAAACGTGTTCTATCTTCGATCGCTGAAGGATTCCGAGACGATACGTTCCAGGAGTGCGAGCGCCAAACAGGCGGTCATCATAGGCGGTGGATTCATCGGCATGGAGGTCGCTTCTGTGCTGGCGCAGAAAAACATTCAGTCCACGCTGGTCATCCGCGAAGATCGAGTCTGGAGCCGTGTTTTCACGCCCGCAATGTCAGCTTTTTTTGAACAGTATTACACCGCACATGGAGTGCGGATTGTAAAGCAAGCACGTGTCGCCGCGCTTGAAGGAAAGAATCGAGTTCAGGCTGTACTCCTGGGTGACGGCGAGAAAATTCCTTGCGACTTTGTGGTGGTCGGAGTGGGCGCGGTTCCGGTCACGGAATTGTTCGAGAAGACTGGCATCGCAATCGATGACGGCATTGTCGTGAACGAATATCTGGAAGCCACCGGCGCGGGTATCTACGCCGCCGGGAGACGTCGCAAATTATCCTGACACCATCTTCAGGAAGCGCCGGCGAGTTGAGCATTGGGACAATGCTGTTTCTCAAGGTCAGCATTGGGCGCGGGTTGTCCTCGGCGATCGGCAACCCTTTGTGCATGTCCCCTATTTCTTTTCCGACGTTTTCGATCTCTCGTATGAACTGTGGGGCGACACAGCTGACGCAAACGAAACTGTGGTTCGCGGAGACGCAAACTCGTCCAGTTTTAGCGTGTGGTGGCTCAAGGAAAGTCGGGTGGCGGCAGCATTTGTCATGAATCGTCCCGACGAAGAACGACAGGTGGCACCGGAATGGATCAAGTCGAGACGGGCGATCTCGCCGGAGCGTTTGTCAGACAAGAATAGATCTATTCAGGAAGCGGTTCAGGACTAAACAATTCAGCGATCAGTTGAGTGCTGGAGCATCTCGGGTAAGCGGGCTGCTACTTGCGTGGAAAACGCAATTGACGCGAGATAAGTGATGGCGAGCAAGAGAACCGCTTTCCCACCTTTTGCAGCAGTTTCGAGAAGGTGGGCAGCGAAATATTAAGCAGCCATTCGGTCGAGCAGAGTCCGAGCCGTCTCGATTAGAACAGTGGGGCGCTCAGATTTTGAAATGATCGCAGAAACACCACTCGCGGCAGCCTCTTTCTCCACAGGAACGGTGGGCATCAATTTCATAAGAGCACGGGCTTCTTCCAGACCGTTCATGACGGGCATCGATAAGTCAGTCACGACCAGGTCAGGGTGGAACAATTCGGCCTTCTCAATTGCTTCTTCCGAAAATGCGGTATGTGCGGCGAATTTTGCACCCTTCCTGCACTTTTTTTGAAAATCATTTTCAATTTCAAGTTCTTCCCGACTCCTTGGCTCTTCTGTTTGGGAAGCTCTCGATTGCCGTCCCTGCGGTTGATTAACCGACAGTGAGGCGATTGATACCGGAACGCTGCCGTGACAGTTAGCGGGTTACAAGTACTTTCAACGACATGGAAGAGCACGGACGGCACCGCAAGTCATTGGAAGTACATCGTAGACAACGTTATTGTGTATCGCGATGTGTATCGCGCAGCCTTCCCGCAAACCCCGCTACCGAGTAATTTCCGGTTTACCCGTCAGAACCAAGCCGCTCGCGCGGCGGACGCCGCCGCGTGTATAGGCGCAAGCGTCGGAACTGTCCTCTTGAAGAACGGTTGGAGCCGAAGGTAGGATGACAGATGGTCGCCAGAACGCTACAGGGTGAAAATCAATAATATCGTTTTGGCAAAGTCCCCATCTGGCAAGGCTTTTCAAGCCGAACTCGATTGAATTCCCATAGCACCCGCGTCAAAAACCTCCGGAGCGACTTCGATTCTGAATTTCATCGTTCCGCATAGTGACGCCCTTAAATGCGCCGCTGATTTGCTCGGGGGCTCAATGAGACGGAGGAACTCGGGGAATCAGGCTTCGGGAGCCGCATCAAACTTCGGTTTCATCTCTCGGCCCCACCTTTTGGGATCTTCGTTGTGCATCTTTTCCATTTCTTTTGCGACGTCAGGGTGCTTTTCTATCACGTGCCTCGTCATTGCTTTTACCATGTCGTCCCAGGATTCCCCCGATATTTTCTGGTTGCATTTACCACCGAGTTCTTCGCAAGTTAAGGTCTTCATCGCGAGTCTCCATTTTTCTCACCTTAGCAGGGTCCTTTTGGAATTTCACGCTGCCATTGCACACCGTCATAATTCGTTCGGACACTCTCAACCTCCAACTGGTGGAAAAAGCGATTTTGTCGTGACACGGCATCGACGACGTGCCAAGCATCACTGCGGCTCGACTTGTTTGCGACTCCTAGGTTAGTAAAGCAGTATCGGGAGGTTGGCTTAGCCGAAACAAATCCTCGGGTAATGACGACTGCTCAACTCTGTGATCACCTCGATCAGCGCGAACTCTCAAAAACACACGGAGCAGTCACGTTACGAAAACGATCAACAAAGCATACTTAACCCGGTGGATAGGTCCGCACTGGCACAAATGCGAGTGGCCGGCCTTCGTGTGCCCTTCACCGCCGGCTGTTTCCCACGTTCGTCGACGTACCGGATTGGACCCATCTTCCGCATCAAACTATTGGTATGCTTTTTGGGTCGTACAGACCTGCCCCGTCCTGTCAGATTTCATCGAGAACTTCTGGCTGGATGACGGCTATTCGTGTGCTCAGGAACACGAGAGAACATTCCCGACCGGCACATTCCGCTTGTGTCAAATTTTGATCCAGATTTAGGTGTGGTTTCTCAGAGATTCCGACGAACCAAATCGGGTTGATGCGGAGCGGCACTCCTCGACGAACTTGAGCAAAGAGATTCCGTCGCGCCGCGACTCTTGAGCTAAACCGTAGAGGCTGCATGTGCGGCGGCCTCCGTCAAAGAAGCCACTCGATTTAGGGGAGCCTGTTTCCCGCTCCCATATTTGAAAAACCGGAAAAGCTGATTCTGCATCCAAGCTAAAACTTGAAGACTCCAGGAGTGTATCCATGCTCAACATCAAGAAGGCATTCAGCAGTTTTTCGGTCAACGATATTCAGAAGGCCAGAGAATTTTATGGAAAGACGCTGGGGCTCGAACTCTCCAGCGGTCCGGAAGGCACGCTGGTTGTGCCCATTTCGGGCGGCACCAAAGCTCTGATGTACCCTAAAGCCAACCACCAACCGGCCACTTTCACCGTTCTGAATTTTCCCGTAGACAGTGTAGAAAAAGCTGTGGACGAACTGAGCCAACGCGGCGTGCGATTTGAAGTCTATGACGAACCCAACTTGAAGACGGACACGCGCGGAATTTCTCGCGGAAATGGGCCGACGATCGCATGGTTCAAAGATCCGGCGGGAAATATTTTGTCGGTACTTGAAGCGGCTTAGCGGGGACAGGCGGTTTTTCAGCGGATGGGATTTCCTTCCGCCAACCTCGACAGTCGTTTTGATTTTGTTTTGAACCTATCGAGGCTACTCCCGCGTTGCCATCGTTCTTCCGCTTCCGACCTATGCAGCTGGTCTGACCTCGCTCGCGGTCGGACCCTTTTTGCCGAGCAGATTGATGGCAAGAGGAACTGTGGTAAGGCCACCGACCAGGGTCAAAGCCACTCCTGCTGCTTTGCGCTGGTCATTGGTCAATTTGCTAGAAAGCAAGAGGCCGATGCCGAATGCGACACGGGTTCGGCAATAAGCATGATCTCTGACAATGTAAGCGCATGTGGTTTTCGCCTTCCTCCCCACAATACAGCCAGCGGGGAAACTAACCTCTTTCGATGCGGTGTGTCTCCCCGGATAATGTAATGTCACGAATGATTCTGCGGAGTTGGAGTTGACCCACAATCGGAGGAATATGGAATGCTACAACCGGGGCTCCCTTTGCGACATCGAACATGAAGTCCTGATGGGCCTTATTCCCCTGGAATCGACAGGAGAAACACATGAACGCCGTAGCTAGCCCCGTCCGAAATTCTCCGATCCGCGTCGTGATTGCCGACGATCATCCTATTATTCGCGGGATGGTGCGTTCCGCCTTGGAACAGCATCCGCATTTTGAAGTCTGCGGTGAAGCAGAAAATGGTGCAGAAGCAATAGAAGAAGTAAAACGGGTGAAACCGGATGTGGTCGTTCTGAACGTGACCATGCCACTGATCAATGGCTTCCAGGTGGCGCGAGAGATCAAAAAACACGTGCCGGAAACGGCAATTGTTATTTTGTCGTCTCATGCCGACAAACACTTTATTGCGGAGGCCAAAAAGATTGGTGTGCGGGCGTACGTCCCGAAATCAAAGATAGGCGAGGCGCTGATCAAAGCCCTTCAGGCTGCCGTGAAAGGTGATGAGTTTGTCGTACTAGAGTAGCCGGAGTAGCGGGACCAATAGCCGAGAATAAGCCAAAGGCTTCTGAAGAAGGGGATCGCTGGAATCTGCATTCAGAACGAGCTGAGTGCACGAATCCGCGCAAGAGTTTGGGAGTTGTGGAGGTGGTGGACATGATTTCAAAGATTCTGACCCTGCTTGTCGTATCTCTCAGCAGCTCTACTATTCGCGGGAAACCCACAATCAAAGGAGCAAAGGGACATGACAACCGCAACAGCAGCCTGTCACGCGCACGCGCTGAAGCAAAGATTACCGTTCAGAGTTCTGAAGCCAAGCCCTACGACCAAACCGCGAGCCCGGCATTAATGGAGATCCGTCTAAGCGAAACGTTCACCGGAGATATCGATGGCGAATCACCGGTTCGGGCTTTACAGGTCCTACGCGACGATCGATCTGCCAGCCTCGTCAGCATGCAACGATTCCGCGGAAAACTGGGCGGACGCCAGGGCACCTTCGTGCTTCAAGGTTCAGAAATCGTCGAGAACGGCAAGATCAAGGCGACATGGTTTGTCGTTCCCGGATCGGGGACAGGTGATCTTTCCGGGCTGCGCGGCGAGGGCGGCTTTGAAGGTGACTTTGGAAAAGGGTCCGACGGATCGCTGGATTATTGGTTCGAATAATGTAGCTACGAACCACCGAAACTGCAGCTGAGGCGATCTCATAGTACGTGAAAACGGCTCAAAGAATCTCAAATGGGCCGCGAGCAGTATCCCGCACCTGTGGTTTGGAAAACCGCCGCCTCAGCGGGCACCAAATCGGAAGGCAATCTTTCTCCGACATCGGCTTAGGTGAGAATTTCCGCTTTGCGGTGCCACCCACAAATTGGTTAGATGATTAGACGCAAGCGCGTTTTGTCGGTGCTGATCAAAAGGACGAAGCGAGAGGCAGCGGGCATTGCTGCTTTGATTTCAGCAAGAGGAGATGCCATGGAAGGCTCAGGTAACGTCAAGATTCTGTTCGTCGCAGGAT
>CAVPMC010000008.1:0-122187 GCA_963706465.1 Terriglobales bacterium | reverse complement strand
ACCGGAACCGTCAGCTCGTTGAGATCGTAGCCTGCGCCGGTATAAACTTTGCCATCTTTCAAGGGCAAGCCATGGCCCGCTCGAGACTAGCACTAAGACTTTTCCTTTGGTTGTCATTTTGTTCTCCTCTTTGAAATCGAGTCTGTTTTTTGGGAAGACGCCATAAAGTTTCTCACGGAGGAAGCAATCTCATTGGCAGCCGTATCCAGTGCGAAGTGGCCACCGTCAACAATACGGACTTCGGCGCTCGGAACATCTCTGCGGTGGCTCCAGTCACTCGGGTCAAACGGACGGATCCGTATTTTCCCCAGATCACGAGTAGCCGAGGTTGCTTTCGCATCCAGGCCTGCCACTTCGGATATGACTCCACATTGGTCCTGTAGTCGTAAAAAAGATCGCTTTGGATACTCGCCCTGGCGGGGCTGATTCAGAAAATAGAACTCGTCGGTCCAGAGGTCGGGATCGTGGCGCTCTACGTTCAGGATCATTTCCGACGTGTCGAGCACGCCTAGGGGATCTAAACAACAAGATTGGTGCGTAATGCGCTCTCATTGGCAGCACGAATGAGCCCAGAACGCCCGGCGTGTTTTCCAGTTTGCTCCCAGGCCCTCATTGTGGCAACTGCGTCCTGCACGATCAGAGCATCAGCTCGCTCGGGATGCGCAAGTATCATGCGGGAAGCCGACGGGACGGCCAGTGATCCTGCATGGAGTTGTAGCGTGAGAGTCCAAGCGCCTCAGTGAAATGGTTCATAATTTCGGCTAAGTGATCGAACGTGTACGCGAATTTCGCTGGGTCAGGCCAGTCGCTGTGCCCGAAGCCGGGATAATCCGGCGCGATCAGATGATAGCGGCTGGATGGCCGCGTGAAAAGCGGTTCGAACATCCGCGACGACACGACGAAGGAAGTCCGTGCGGCGGCAGAAGCGTCTCTGCATTCTTCGGGCCCCGCTTTCCCGGTAGAAAATGTTCAGGCCGTCGATCTTCACGGTGCGAAAAGTTGTGGGGTAGTCCATTGAAGATCCTCTCCCTGCGCCGCAGAAACCAGCAACCAAAACGAAGCCAAGCACGAACCGGCTTGGAAAGCAACGTTTTGCCCTCATTGCCATCACCGTCGCAATTTCCGGATAAATACTCATCCTGTCCTCGGGCAGCATGGTCGAGCGCTTTCGAAGGTGAGCCTCGGATCCGCGTTTCCCACACATCGAAAAGCATGAGGTCTGGGCACACCCTCACCGGTTAGTGGGCCGATTTCCATCCAGTGCAGGATCGGTCCGACCCAGACTACCGTGTCACCAGCCTCTTCGCCTCGAGTGCCGGTAGAAGCAGTTTCAGAAGCGCTTCGTCGGAGAACGGGTTCTGACCTGAGATCGTTAGATCCTGAAGGACATAGCTACTTTACACAGCGGCTACCGTCACCGCCCGCCGTACGCAAGGCAAAGTCCGGGTAGAAGAGAACCTTGCCCCCAATCTCGAGCGGCTCCCGCTGCTGCTCTTCCGCAGTTGAAAAAATTGGTCCATCTATTATCCGGCATCAGATCCAGCCCTTGGCCTTCGCTTGCGCTCCAGCGACATCGCCCGCCGATAGTGCGGCAACGAATTCCTTCGAATTGGGAAGCGCCGATAGCAGTGAAATTGGACCCATGGCAGAGCACAGCCGTGGGGGAGCTGATCGATGTTTCGGTGAAAGTGTCGCATCACGATGCCGGCGTCGGGATCGTCGAGGAGATCCTCCATTGGGCCATGGCCCGCCTGGAACGAAGACAGCGTATACTGATCCAGGCCCGATGCGATGACATCAGAGATGCGACTTTGGCTTTTCGAGCCCTGTCAAGCTGTCGCGAAATCTCATATAGTCCGTTAAGCTTTCCCTCGTGCCCGCCGAAGAAATCGGGGACAGCGGATGGAGATCCAGTTGCGGCGTGTTGCCTTTGGGGTTGGCGAAGGTGACTTCGTAGCTCCTTCATCAGGGCGCGGACCGGAACTGTCAGCTCGTTCAGGTCGATACCCAGCGCCTCTATAACACCCGCCATCTTTCAACGGTAAGCCGTATCCGCTCGAAACTAAGCACTAAGACTTTCCCTTTGGATGCCATGTTGTTCTCCTCCCGAGATCGAATTCTGTTCTGCTGATTATTCAAAGGACCCCCCAAAGTGCGCTCGTACGGGCTACCGCGCTCGCCTGGCTTATGCCCCCGGGAATCCGAACATCAACCACGACTGATTGGCTACCCAATGCGGGTACAGCTCCGTCATCTGATCGAACAGCTCCTGGTCGGACGTCGCGGTTTTCTGCAGCCGATCGAAGTCCTGCAGGTAGCGCTTGGTGTCCTGGATCGCCGACGGAGAGTCGGGCGCGCCAGGCTTCTTGTGACCGGCGACAACCATCGTCGGGTTCAGCGCCGCTAACCGGTCCAGCGCCGCGATCCAATTCTTTCGGCTCTCGGGGGTGGTGTCGCCGACATACATGTGGCATTGGTTGTACACAACGTCGCCAGCGACGATCAGGCCGATCGATGGAACGTAGAGAGACGTCGAATCGGGACTATCGGTGCGGCCCTGCTCGATGATGCGCAATTCGTGGCCCTCGAGAGTGAACGTGTCGTGCTCATAGGGCTCAGGTGGAACCAACTTAGTGGGCACTTGCCCAGGAAACAGCCGGCGGGCCAACCGCTCCACCGTGGGAGTGAAAGACATCTGCATGGCGTTCACCGTCTTGGGCGTTGCTATCGCCCGAGCGCCCGGGAAACGGTCGAGCAGAATGCTCAGACCGTAGAAGTGGTCGAAATGGGCGTGCGTTATATAGATGGTCTCCAGGTTGCGGTTGTGCAGAGCGACCCAATCCGCGAGAGCCTCGGCCTCAGCCACTGTCCCCATTGCGTCCACCAGCACCGCGTCGTACTCGCCGAAGATTAAAGTCGACGTGATCGGGTCAAAGCCGAGCGCTTCGCCGAAGGGCTTTGGCCGCTCGCCGACCATCGTCTTTCCCGGGGCCGTAAAAACGTTCACACTAAGCGTGTTCGACGCGACAGGCGCGGTCACGCGTGGTCTCTTTCAGTCCATTTGTGCCGTCCATCTGGTACTCCTTTCGATGTCAGAGCGAGTGACTGTTCAAGGCAAAGATTGGCGGAAGCCCGACGACGAGCGCAGAGTCGGCATCCTATCCGCGCCGAGCGTTAACCGTACTTGAGAGTCCGTGCTCTGTCCGACCTCGATAATGTAACCGTCAGGATCGCGGATGTAGCAGCGAATCTCGCCGTACTTGGGGATCGGCTCCGTGATGAACTCGGCTCCTCGACTTTTCCATAATTCATAGCACGCTTGAATATCCGCAACGCGGAAATTCATAAAGCTGTTGATGTGATTCGGGTCGGGGACGCTGAGCGTTACCGTCGGCTTGTCGGGGGTCGGCCCGCCCCCGACGTTCAGAATCATCCAGATATTCGCGAGCTGAAGGTACGCAGGCGCGTTGCCGTCGCCTATGCTCAGAATGCGAGCGCCGAAGACCTTTTCGTAGTAGCGAGCCGATCGGTCGATGTCGGCGACGGTGAGAAAATGCGCGACGCTGATCCCCTCCCGCGGGGGCATCTCATAGCTCTTCTGTTCGACTTGTACGGCGTTCATTGATGGCTCCTTTTGTACGTTATTCATCGATGGCTTCTTTCGATACGGTGCTCATTACAAGCATGGTCTCCCGGGTTCCACTTCCACGTATAAGCATCGATTGACGCCAGCTAGTGCAGCAGTGATTCCCAGCTCTCGGAACTCTCCCTGCCGGTCCCAGGTGACAGTTGATCCTCCGGATGCGAACGTGGCGGAAGCAACTTCAGACCCCTGATCATCGCCCGCTTCTCGTAATCGACGATTCCAACAGTATAAAAACGATGATGCGGGTTTTTTGGCGGGCGCGTCGCAGCTGACCCTCTGGCTGTGAAGCAGACCACAGTCAGTTGTAAGCTATTGCAATTGAATGCTTGCGTCGCAGCTGCTCTCTGCTCGTCTTACTCTGGTTTTACTAATCCTTCCAAAATCGCTGTTTTCAGTGCTCCCGCAGCGCAGACATCGTATAGCTCAACAAAGCTGCTTTGGACGCCTCTTAGGCGATCCTAGGCGTGCCTAGCGATGCTCTAAGTCTGCTAGCGACGTAGCGCTGTTTGTAATACTCGCGTCGAATCTCCCGGCAGTCTTGAGATCGGGCATTTCGCCATTGACGCACCAGACGTAAGCGCGAATTCGCTGCATCGTATCCCAGTCCTTCAGCCAAAGTTTCTTTCCGCGCAAAGGCTCGACTCCGGCCCGACGCAAGGCGCGGCTCAGATGCACGCGGTCGGCTCGCGTCTTCAGTCCACAGATCGGAAGTAAGTCATCGAGCGTATACACCGTTGGAAATTTGAACTTCCGCAGCGCGGAAACGATGCGATCATAGTCCGGCTTTACAGTGATGCGGAATTCGGCAATTTTCTGCTGAATCCCCCGCCCCGAGCCAGCGTTACTCTGTGCGACGCGTTGTTTCAAGGTCATTTTGTCACCTGTTTTTCGTTTTAGGCGTGGGGACAAATGACTTTGAGTTTCCCCGCAAGCATGGTTGTTGCCTGTCTCCTCCACTCGGCGGGCATTTGCGGGCAAGCGCGCAGTCCGAGAGCTGCGTGCGGCAGGGAGCCGGTCGTCTCCCGCGGGAGTTTCGTCTCTCCCGTGCTCTTTGCCGGCTCCCAAAGCTTTCTCTTGGGCTCGATGAGTAATGGCGATATTACAACAGTTGACAATAAGGACATTGTAATGCACCCCTTTAGAACTGGACAGGATCATAGGTTATGATTCAGGGCCTCCGCCAGGAGGCGAGATGCCAAGAAGAGCGCAAGTCCAGAGAAGTGCCGAAGAGAAGTTTGCCATCGTAATCGAAGGTCTGAAAAGTGGGAACATCGCCGAGACCTGCCGCAGCCATCAGATCGCAGCCACGCTTTACTACCGCTGGAAAGACGACGTCGAAAAAGCGGCGGTAGCCGCGCTGGGGGGAAAAAATTCCGCGGTGCGGCCTGACGAAGAACACCGCAAACGCATTCGCGAGTTGGAACGCAGCTTGGGCAAGGCGCATGTCCAGATCGACTTACTAAAAAACGTTCTGGGCGAATGAGGTGTGGCCAAGTTCATTCGCAAGCCCGGCAGTTCGTGGCCGCAGGATATTCCACTCCTCTGGTGGCGGAGACGCTGGAGATCAGCCGGTCGAGTTTGTACTATCGTCCGCAGCCGCGAAGCTCGCGTGCCGATCGCCGACACGACCAGCGCATTGTCGAAGTCTGTGGCGACAAGCCCGCCTTCGGCTATCGCCGCGTGCAGTGGTGGCTGAAGGATGTGAGCGGCCTGCACGTGAACCGCAAGCGCGTATTGCGGGTGATGCGCGAGCGCGGCTTGCTCATCCGCAGCCGGCGTTTCCAAGTCACGCGCAGAAAACAGTGGGGCACGGTGGAAGCATCCCATCCTAATCTCGTCTGGCAGTCCGACATGACCAAGCTCTGGGCTGGACCCACGGTGGGTTGGGCCTATCTGGTTTCCGTGCTCGACTGCTGCACGCGCGAAATTGTCGGCTGGGACTTGAGTTTGCGTTGCCGGAGCCAAGACGCTCTCTCTGCTTTGAACCAGGCCGTGCTTCAGGTTTTGTCTTTTGATCCTCATGGAAAGGGTTTGACTTTGACTTTGACCACCGACAACGGCACCCAGTTTACTTCCACGCGTTACCTGGAAACGCTTCGTCAGTTGGGCATCACCCACCGGCGTACGGCTTACAATCACCCCGAAGGCAATGGCCGTATCGAACGCTTTCACCGCTCACTCAAGGAGGAGGAAGTCTGGCTTCACGAATACCAGTCGCTGGCTGAAGCCCGCGATTCCATCGCCCGCTGGATCCACCAGTACAACCACCAGCGGCCTCATCAAGCTCTTAATTATCGGACGCCCGCCGCCACTCGACGGGCTTTCCATCAACCTCAACCACTAACAAATATCGAGGCCCTTTCTGTCTAGTTTTGCGGGGTGCATTACAACATTGACAATCGGGATAATGGACGACGCATACGCGCGGGTGTAACATCGCCGAAAGCCAGGCTGCTCCTGGCTTCCTTCTCGGTACGCTTGGAGTCCAGGTTAGATCATTGCCCCGCACCCCCTTAAAAACAGCCTTTGAGAGGAGTTTACGGCGTGATTTCGTACACCACGCCGTAACCGCCGGAACCGGCGGCTACAGTTGTGCCGTATAGATGTTTGTAAGTTGGGTCGAAGATCAGATTGTAGCCGGGGCCGTAGCCGTCGGTGCCTTTGAAGCGGTGCAGCACGGTGTATGTCCACTTGCCGTTAGCCTGCGGCGTCATTTTGAAGACAACGCCGCAGGAGCAGGTGGGATCTCCTCCTGCGGACGTGGTGCCGTAGAGACTGCCCATTATCGAAGGTAACGCCACCGGCGGGCGCACCTCCGTTCGTCGCGGCGTTGGGAAAATCATAGAGGATCCTCTCCTTCCAACTGCCGTCCTGCTGGGCGAGACTCGAACACCGTGCCGCCGGACGTGCCGCTGTAGAGCGTCGTGCCATAGACGTTGCCTTTGCTGTCCAGGGTCACGCCAGCGCCTAGGGAGCTGGCCGTCCGCAGGAAAGGTGGCGAAGCGGTGAAACACCCGATATTTCCACTTCCCTCCGCCCAGTGATTCCAGTTGGTAAGCGACGCCGCAGCCTGCGGAGCCGGGGCACTTAGGGGGAAAGTTCCCGCCGAACTCTGTTGTTCCGTAGAGGTTGCCCGCCGCATCAAGGACCGGCGGAGCCAGCGCGTTTTCTCCGTCGCGGCAGTCCGTACGACAGAGGATATGAAGAAATCTTTCGACCATCCCTTTGCGCCCCGCGACGCTCCCATAGCCCCCGTTGGCTCCGTAAAGCTTGCCCGACGCATCAACCGAGTAGCCACTGGCTGAGCCCGCGTCGTAGATCACGCTAAATCTCCAGCCGCCTTGGCGAGGCGACAACTCAAAGGAGGTGTTTTGCGTGGTGCCGAAGAGGTTCCCGTACGCGTGAAAGACCGGCTTACTTCAGGCAGGTACCCATCGCCGCACTGCCGAGGAGACAGAAACTGCGAAGTACAGACTCGTCCCAGCCATCGTTGCCGCGGCGTACCTCGAACACGGTACCCTCGCCGTAGGCGCCACCGCCGGTCGATGTACCGTAGAGGTTGCCGTTCGCGTCGAGCGCGACACCAGCGAAAACCCCTCCTCCGTCTTCGCCACCGCTGAAGGAATACAGCATTTTGTACACGCTACCGGCCCATGCCACACTGCCAAGCCCTAGGCCGATAAGCAAGAATTGTGGTTGTAGCAGCCAAGCGCTGCAAAAGCGGACGCTTTCCCATGAAACACCACCCCTACATCGGGTACTGAGGAACGGGCACACCGGGAAACAAATCCTTAGCAGCTCGGAAGTGTAGCACGGAATTCAGCTAAGCTGATTCCGGTTCGGGCCTCCAAAGAGACCCAAAACCGGTTGCCGCGGGCCGCTCAGTCATTGTCGATGCCATCGTTGTCCGGTACCAAATCGGACCGTTGTAGTTGATGAAGTAATTCGCGTCGGGCGCTCCAGGCGGCAGCGTGATTGCCTGGAAGGGCCGCGGCGATGTAAGCGGGAAGAAATCAGCCAGCGGGACGTTAAACGGTTGCTGTTTGTAGTCCGGAGCGAACGCGTCCGCAAACCGGTACTGCGGGTTGATGCTTCCAATCCCGAGGTTGAAATTGTTTTCAATGAACGCCAGAATGCTACCGAAATCATGGAGGTAAGGAAAGATCCCACCTCCTTGAGTCGGGTGTGCTAGAAACGTAGCCGCTATAGACTCCGTTCTTTAGCGTACCCGTATAGGCCGAAACCACCAGGAATGGCACCCGGAAGCCCGATATGTAGCCGCAGCCGAAACATTGACCGGATCGCACGGATGTCTGGAATTATCCAGCACCTCATACGGCGCCTCGTGATCCCAAAAACCGCCCCAATCATCCCAGACGACAAGGACGGCGGTATTGTTCCAATAGCCGCAGCCGTTGGGATCGTTGCCGAGGGTGTTGATGATATCGGCCACCCATGCGAGGCCGCCCTCGGTTTGCGTGGAATTATTCTGGCCTGAGGCGAAACCGGGATGGTCCGATCGGTCACCGTTCGGAATCACCCAACTCACATTCCTCAACGCGCAACCGTCCTTGCTCACCGCTCCCAGGTCCAACAGTATCTGCGCTCGATTGCTTACAACCACGTCGTTGATATAGTCGTAGCCGCCGCACTCGGCGCCGCTGCCCGGAGGGGTTAGCGGGTAGCAAATCTCCTGTATCGCGGCGGGCGCGTTCCAGATTGTGTTGGTGGAGGTTGGCTTCGGCTCATTGGTGTAAACTTCCAGCTGGTATTGTTCTGATCCAGCAAGGTGGCGAGACTATTGTGGGAGAAACACGGGAAGATCTTATACTGGCTGTTCAACCCTTCCAATCCATTTTGATCGATCAGTTGCACGGTCTGGCCTGCGGGCGCGGTGCATTCCGTGTCTTCGTCCTCGTTGTTTATGCCTGATGGAGGATTCTCCGCCTGAAAGAAATTAAGCATCTCCCTCCTGGGGCGCTGTCCCTGTTGGCGACGAGGTTCCGGAAAAGAGGAATAGATGCGCAGGCATGCTGGGACCTTGATTCGTTTGGAAAAAATAATTCGCGAATCCGTACTTGGTAGCGATGTCGAAGTACGGAGACACGACTGCACTATCGTAGGTACCACTGACGTAGGTCTGCTGCGGGCAACTTGGCACGGGCAATTCGCCAATGTTTGGACCCACCTGCTCTCCGTTGCGATTACGTTGCCTTCGTCGGTGCAGCCCTGCGGGTTGCCACTGCCGGGGCATGACCCGACCTTGTTGTACTCATTTTCCCAATCCTTGTGCCTGTGGCCAGGGTCGAAACAAGCGCCGAGGCACCACTGTCCGCCTGTGGGCTGCTGGATGTCTACTCCTGACACGAAGGTTGGGTCTGCTTCCGAACAGGTTGTCAGGCGAGCGATTCTCCTGCACGATCACGAGGATGTGTTGAAAGGTTGGTAAAGTTTGGGAGTAGGCGACCGTTGCGGCGAGAGAACCTGAAACAGCAGACTCCTTGTGATGAACCTCACGTCGACCTCCTTCAAAGCAAGTGCAGGGTGGGTTGACTGGATGTGAAGGTTTGCGAAGACAACAGGGGCCCGACTGAAAAAGTCGCGGCAGCATGGCGTTTTTGAGAGTGACGCGAGCAAGAATCGTGTGGCTGTTACGAAATCAGAACAAAACTCGCTTGCAGGCTGGGCTCGCTCGAATTCTCAAGTGACGTAATAACAGGCCGTTACACTCATTGTTGCGCCGGGCGAACTCTCGCGGAGTTCTGCGAAATGCCGGATGGAGATCACTTCGCCCGAAATAGGACAGCAACTCCAAGTGCTATCAGGAGGAACACCAGCCCAATCAGAACAGCAGCTAATTGCCGTTGGCTCGAACTTCTCCCTAAGACCAAGACACCATTCTGGCTTTGCGGGATTGCATACGATTCTAAGTACCCACAGCTCGGGCACCGGAGCGTTGTGATTGGAATGACTTGATCTCTCTCTACCTTGAGGCCCGTCCAGAAGCTCGGCTGGGGTTCCCCCGGAGACCAGTTTTCTCGCTGAATTCCACCGTGCGTGTAATCCGCCACCCAGCCTGACTCCATGTGCGCGTGACACCTCGTGCACTCAACCGTTCCCTTCATATTCATCTCCCAAGGAAGCAGCTAACCCAACGCGTCCGAATTACATTCCGCGAGGGGACAGCCTACTCCCCTCGACGACATTATGCTCCCGCACAACTGTTGCAAACAGGCGATTTCACTCAAGTGCCCAGCGCAAGGCGATGATGAGTGTAACCGGGATTTTTCGCCAATTACCGGCGTTTGGAGGCACCCTGCGCGTTCGTCAATGATATCCATACCTTCGTCGGTTAATTATGGCTCATTTGCTGATGCTGCCCAATTCCAGCGGGTCGACCTCAAGTTCCCCGGTACATACGCTAATTCCAACACTGTCGATTGACCACGAAACATCTACCCTGTGCGTTTCAGAATCGCCGATTTTGATTCTGACCTGGTGGTGTAGCCCAGTCAATTTGAAGTGCGACACTCTCGTTCAAGCCCATTGTGGTGATCAGTTTGTCAGTACTAACCATCTTCCCACGCTCAGTCTGAACGACTTGGGCTGTTAGCGGAGTCTTTTGCCGGTGCGTCACAAATTGGACGGCCAAACGGTACTGCTCCTTACCTGCCTCGGTGTCTTGCAGCCACGAGAGAAGGCAGGAGCCCATTTGGCGTCCTCTCTGATTCTCAGGACCCGTATAGTAGCCCGCATCCCCGACAGAGAGCCCAGGTCGTCGTGTCGCCACTGGGAGTACGCTCCCGCAGCTGTGTCCAGATCTAAATAAAACGTTTGGTTCGTCGCAGGCGCAAATGACTGAGTGGGCGGGAGCAACTTCGGAACATCCTGTGCCAAAGCAGCACGTAAGAGAACCGCTAAAATGCTGAATACTATTCTCATGGTTCAGAGTTTACATGAGCTTCAAGAAAGGGAACTGACCTCAGGAGTATGAAAGGTTGCTAACAGCGATTTCACTCAAGTGCCCAGCGCAAGGCTATGATGAGTGAAATGGCGATTTTGCAACAGTTATGGCCAGTTGGCGGGCTTCTCTGCGAAACCTTTATCGTTTTTGATTCTGCAAGCGATTCTCTTATCTGCGGTTTGCTGCCACACGGTCGGAAGCAAATCAGCAACGCTGTCGCACCCGCCGAGCTTTGTCAGGCATCGTGTGTTAAGGGATAGCACAGTGCGCCTGTTCAGACCTGAGGCTTCTCGGCCAATCCCCACGAGGCCGTTTGTATCCTGTGGCGAGGATTCATCCCACGGATGGATAGCGAACGTCTGACATCCCTTGCAAAAGTCAATCTGAACGTGGGTTACGACGTTGTAGCGGTGGTTGACTGTCGTGGTGTAATCCACCAACGTTTCCAAGAGCAACCCGTCTCTGACCCAGAAGTAGATTTTCAGTTCCGTGTATGGGATGGTATGAAGTGCCGCGAGAGCTCGATTCGATAGAACTACTGCGTATCCGCAATCTGCAGCTGTGCATCGATCCAGTTGCTTGAGTTGCTTTCCGAAACGCTCCCGAATGTCTGCAAGAGTAGGAATTTGTTTTTGGTCAGAAAGTTCGTAGATGGTTCGAACCATGATCTCCGCCCGGTCGTTCACAAAATGTGCGTACAGAAACAACGAGCCAAGTGCCGACACCCCAATAGCTGCAACCGCGATTGCTAACCGCCTAATCATCAATCTATTAGACACCGACAGGTCATGGTTGGAGCCGGTAACTGCTGAGAATCAGGCGATTACACGTTTCGCGGATTGGTCGGGCGGGGCAATGGGTGTAACAGGGATTGATCGCCAACCCGGACGGCGTTGGACGGTGCACCGTTGCGAACGTAAGCGGCCATAGCGCATTTTGGTTTTCTTGTTCATAATCCGGGGTATGGCTCTGGTCGTATTCCTTCGCGGGGTTAATGTCGGCGGACATCGAACCTTTCGTCCCAGCGTGCTGGCACGGGAACTGAGCGAATACGATGTCGTGAACGTAGGCGCGGCGGGAACGTTCGTCGTCCGCAAGCCACAGTCGCGAGCAAAATTCCGGGTGGCTCTGCTGCGCAAGCTGCCATTCGAAGCGGACGTGATGCTGTGCGAGGGGCGCGACCTGCTGCGCCTGGAAACCGCGAATCCGTTTGAGACTCAGCCCTCCCCGCCGGATGTGGTTCGTTTCGTGAGCATTCTCTCGAAGGCGGGCGCCGTCCGCGAATCGCTACCAGTTTCGTTTCCCTCCGACGGCCAGTGGTTGGTGCGAGTGATGGCGTCGGAGGGACAGTTCGTGTTTGGTATGTACCGGCGCCACATGAAGACCATCGGCTACCTCGGCCAGATGGACAAGCTCTACGGCGCGCGCGCGACGACCAGGAACTGGAACACGATCGCTGCCATCCTGCGAATCTTGAAGCGCCGCAGCAACCCGCAGTAACCGGCAACGGCGCGCCCGCATGATTTTGAGTGGGATCGGGATTTTTTGCCAATTGAGGAGATTGGGTGTGTCTGAATCTAGTCGGCGTGATGCAATTGTTTCCGCAGGGTTTCGACTAAGAGACCGAAGAAGCCATAGGTGAGTGTGTTTGCGACCAGAACTTCATAGAGGCTAATCGCGTGATGCATGCCCGCGATCGCGGCAAGGTTCTGACTCTGACAAGATGGCTGTAATAGATGATGCGCCAACTACACAAATGCGCTTTCGTCTATTCGGTGACGATCCGATCCGCCCACTCGACAAGCGACACAAAAACCGCCGAACTGCCGAATTTCGCTCCCCAATCCTTTAAGTCTGCCTCCGTAGCCCCACGGGCCCGGGAAACAGTCGCCTCAGGCAAATTCGGTTCGCACCCCGGCCAGCCCGGACATCGCGATGGTGCGTTGTAAAACAGCGAGAAATTGACAATGTCGGTCCGTGTCAAGCAGTTTTTGAGCGCCTACTGCATGCACTCAAAGAAGAGCGCCATTTCACTTAGGTTTGTTTTCGGAAGTGAGCGAAGTTGACCACTTCTTGGAACGGTTATCCGGTACAGTTCTTTGTCTCGGAAGTTCGGAAACATATTCAGCGGGCTGGTGTCGTAAAGCCCACCTGTGGACCATCCCGACGAGGACAATATATGAGCAAATTGAACTGGGGTATGAAAGCATGCGCTCTGTTAGTAGTGTGGGGGGTGACGGCAGTTACTCTGCCTGCACAGACCTTTAAAACACTGGACAGTTTTGACAGCACGGACGGAGCCTTTCCCTGGGCGACGCTGGTGCAGGGCAGCGATGGGAATTTCTACGGGACAACCCAGAACGGTGGAAACACTGCCTGCGCCTCCGGTTGTGGGACGATCTTCAAGATCAGCCCAAATGGCACCCTGACCACATTCACGTTTGACGGGACGAACGGTTCCCAGCCCTTCGCGGGGTTGGTCCAAGCCGCAAATGGGGATTTTTACGGCGTCACAACCGGTGGCGGAGCTAACAATGTGGGGACTGTGTTCAAGTTCACCCCAAACGGCGGGCTGACCACGCTGTACAACTTCAGCGTAAACACGGGCTACGCTCCCCAAGGGGGCCTGGTCCTGGCTAGCGATGGAAATTTCTATGGAACAGCCTCGAGTGGTGGCCCGGCCGCGGGCGAATGCGACCCGGGCTGCGGCACGATCTTCAAGATAACCCCAAAGGGGCAATATACGACGCTGCACAACTTCAACGGCATCCCTGATGGCGGCAACCCCCTTGCGACAATGACCCAAGCCCCGAATGGGAAGCTTTACGGGACAGCATCAGATCTCGGGAACGCTGGTAGTTACGGCACAGTCTTTACTATCACTCCAGCGGGAAACTTTACGGTGGTCCACCAGTTCGACAATACGGACGGCGCTTATCCGTTTGGTGGGCTGATCCTGGGCGCTGATAGGAACTTCTACGGTCAAACGGATCTCGGGGGTGCCTCCAAATTTGGCTCTTACGGTACGGTCTATAAGATGACCCCGGCCGGCAAGGTTACGACGTTGCACAGCTTCGAACAAACGGACGGTGACAACCCGGTTTCAAATCTGGTTCAGGGCACGGATGGAAATTTCTACGGTACCGCGTCCTATGGCGGGAAGCACCCCAATTTTGGCACGGTCTTCAAAATCACCTCCAGTGGCACATTTACGACACTGCACAATTTTGACAGCACCGACGGCTCCTATCCCTACGCGGGGCTGATTCAGGCCACGAATGGGAAATTCTATGGCGCAACCTTCGGTGGCGGATCCAGCACTGCCTGCAGTTTCGGCTGTGGCACGGTCTTCAGCCTGTCCCTGGGTCTGGGTCCGTTTGTCGAAATGCTGCCGAACTCTGGCAAGGTGGGAGCGGCCGTTAGAATCCTGGGAACGAATCTGATAGGCACGACCAGCGTCACCTTTAACGGCACGGCTGCGAAATTTACAGTCATCTCAAAATCGGAGATCAAGACAAACGTGCCATCAGGGGCCACTACCGGCACGGTCGAGGTGAAGACAGCCAAGAACACGCTTGAGAGCAACGTGTTGTTCCGGGTGACGATGTAAATCCGCTGAGCCGTTCGGAATTGAAAAATACACGCCGCCTGACCGCTGGGCGGTTTTTTTTGAGCAATCAGGATTCGATGGAGACTGAGGCGTCGGGGCTCCTCCTCCATCAAAGCTTACTCTGCTTGTTTCTTCTCCGAGAGTGTCGGATACGATCTGTAAAAGTGCGTTCGTCTAAAGGGATTTGAATCACGATGGAGTATCAGGCTTTCCCGACTTGGGGGTCACCGTGATCTCGCTTATGCCCCGCAGATTACTCCGCTCAAGAACAATTACAACCGAGCGCCGCGAGACATCGAGAACCTCTACAGAGCGAGAAATGCCTTGGTTGAATGCGCCACTGAACTCTTCAATATTTCGCGCGCTGACGGGCCAAGGTTTTCCGCGTCCGGCGCCAGTTTGCCTTGAGCTTTCCTCTCCATCCAAACAGGGGTGCTTGACAACCTTGAGCGCGGGAGAGATGATTTGCGTTGCGATTGACTCGACCTCGCTCCCTGTCGCCTGGTTAGGCCCTCATATGTTCCGTCGCTAGGAGGCCACCGTGAAATCACTCCGCTTTGCCTTTCTGTTTACATTTTTCATCAGCACGATTGTGTTGGCGCAGAACAATCCAGTTCCGCTCATCAACCAGCCACTGGTTCCTGACACCGTCGCACCTGGAAGTGGCGGATTCGCTCTTACGGTAAACGGGACAGGTTTCTCGTCCAGTTCGGTGGTGGAGTGGAATGGGTCGCCGCGTGTCACCGAAGTTATTTCCAACAGCCAAGTGAAGGCGACGATCACCGCTGCGGATGTAGCGAGGGCAGGAACGGCGCGCGTCAAGGTCGTGAATCCGGCTCCGGGCGGCGGATCGTCCAGCCCGGCGTATTTCCCCATACGGACAAGTTCCAGTACGGTGGCATTTGCTTCGACATTCAACAAGACATTCGTGTCGGCCGGGGTAGCGGCGGTGCGAGATTTCAATAACGATGGCAATCTCGACGTTGCCGTGGGTTTCCGAGAAAAATTCGGCGGGAGCGTTGAAGTGTATCTAGGGAACGGCGACGGGACTTTCAAAACTCCCATCAAGATCAAGACGGACGTTCCGGTTGATGCGATCCTCGCAGCCGACCTGAACGATGATGGAAAAGCGGACATACTTGTGGCAAATTCCAGAAGTGACCGCGATCTGCAAGTTTTGCTAGGAAAAGGGGACGGGACTTTCACGCTCAAACCGGCCTTTGTCGTCAAGCAATTCACCGAGTTTATCGCCGTTGTGGACTTTAACCGAGACGGCAAGCTGGATTTATACACAGGAGGGTTCGGTAAATACAGTAACGGTTTCAGTATTTTCCTTGGCAATGGCGACGGAACATTCGCGACCACGGCGGCATACAACAGTTTCGACGGCGGCGGACCTGCAATTGGCGATTTCAATCGCGATGGAATCCTTGACCTCGCCCTGCCGGTTGGTGATGCGGTGGACGTATATCTGGGGAATGGAGACGGAACATTCCAGAATCCTACAATCTACACAGTGAGCCACGGTGCCACGCTTTGCCTAACCGCAGCCGATGTGAATGGCGACGGAAACTTAGATTTAATTACTGACGGGGTTTCCATCTTGCTAGGGAATGGCGATGGAACCTTTACCGACGACGGTGGGCAGCCCAATCCTCAATTTACCTACAACCTTCTGGTAGGCGACCTGAATGGGGACGGCAAGCTGGATATCGCTTTCGCCAGCCTCGATGAAACTCCCGTGATCAGCGTGCTGCTGGGGAATGGCGATGGCACTTTCCAGTCTCCCCTTTCGTTCAAGGGAAGTGGCACAGCAAGTTTCTTCTCAGTCCTCGCTCTAGGAGACTTCAACAACGACGGCAAATTGGATCTGGTCGATAGCAGCAGTGTGATCACTGTGTTCTTGCAGGATCAGTTGCTTATTTCCCCTTCCAACCTAAGTTTTGGAGATCAACAGGTGGGCACGACCAGTCCGCCACAGATCGTAACGCTGACTAATGTTGGCTCCTCTGCCGTAACCATCAAAGGCATCGGCATCACTGGAACTGATGCCGGAGATTTCAAGCAAAAGAATAACTGCGGCACCAGCATCCAAGGGGATGGTAGTTGCAAGATCAGCGTCACCTTTAGGCCCACGGCGCAAGGATTTCGGGCCGCTTCGCTCAGCGTGAACTATGTTGGCCCGGGTAGCCCGCAGACTGTGCCCCTGAGCGGGACTGGCACCGCCGCCGCAACCGTCTCGCTGACGCCGACCAAGCTGGCCTTCCCAGTGCAGTTGGTGGGAACAACCAGTTCCGGGCAAACCGCGACGTTGACCAATACAGGACCGGTAGCGGTGAGCATTTCTAACATCGCCGCGAGTGCGCCCTTCTCCGAAACGAACAATTGCCCATCCAGCTTGCCTGTGAGTGGGAGTTGCCAGATTCAAGTGTCATTTCAACCGACGGCAAAGGGGCCCGCGTCGGGTAAGCTTTCGGTCACGGATGATGCCACCGGGAGTCCGCAGACCGTGGCGCTCTCCGGAACGGGAACTGTGGTCGAACTCTCGCCCATCGGCGTGAACTTCGGAGGTCAGAAAGTCGGGACCAAAAGCGCGCCAGTCCCGGTTATGTTGACAAACGTAGGCACGACAGCGCTTTCCATCAGCCAGATCACGATTACCGGGACGGACCCGGGAGATTTTTCTCAGACCAATAACTGCGGCACTGGCGTACCCGCCAAGGGTACTTGCACAATTAAGGTTACGTTTCAGCCGACAGCGAAAGGGAGCCGTTCGGCGAAGGTCTCGGTGAGCGATAACGGCGGCGGAAGCCCGCAGGAGGTTCCTCTTACAGGGACTGGAACTTAAGGCTGATAGCACCGTAAAGGTGGGTGGCCGCCGCGATGGCAGAAAAGCGAAAAGTACCACATGCAAGGGTTTCGCCCTTTGATCCGAAATTTGCTCAAACTTTGGGAGTACCGCTGCGTCTGACCGCCGACGGAATTTCTGAACGAGGATCAAAACAAGCAGCACTCTTTGACAACTTCGACCCCGTATTCAACCGGTAACCAGCAATCTCTTTTAAATTACCGATTAGTGAATAGTGCAATGAACCTCAGAAGCGGCTGACAAGAGCTTCCGCCATACATCGCGGCACTCAAATATCAGAGGCCCATCTTAACGTCGAAGGCCACGACGTTAAGATAGGCCACCCTTGTGGAGTATTGCTGCTTCATCTGACTACGAACCTTCAGGCGCGTGCAGGACGCGGAAGGTGTTGCCGCCGTTCGACCACACCAGCAGCAGCGCGTCTTTTCCCTTCGCCACGCTGGCCAGCGCCTGCTTCACATCGGACGCGCTTTGCACATCGTGACGGTTGACCTGCACAATGACATCGCCGCGCTGCAGACCGGCGTTGTCCGCCGAACTTCCCGGCTGCACCTGTTCGATCACCGCGCCGTGAATATCGCGAGGCGCCTGCAGTTGCTCGCGAAGGTCGGGAGTCATGTCGCTGAGGCCCACCCCCCAGTGCATTTTGTCGTGGTCCACTTCGCTGACTTCGTTGCCCTCTTTGTCACGGCTGCCCATGGCTTCGAGCGTAACCGGAAGGTTCAGGTTTTTGCCGTCGCGCAGCACCTCCAGTTTGATGGTCGTGCCCGGGCGCTTCTGTCCGACTTCGACTTGCAGTTCGCCGGCATCGGTCACTTTCTGTCCGTCCAACTGGGTGATGACGTCGCCAACTTTCAGTCCGGCTTTGCCAGCTGGCGAATCGGCTTCGACCTGGGTCACGACCGCTCCGTTGGCATCGGTCACGTCAAAGAATTTGGCGTTCTCCGGCGTAACGTCGCTGATGCCGATTCCCATGTAGCCATGCGTCACTTTGCCGTCGCGAATCAGCGTGTCCACCGTCGGCTTCACGATTTGCGTGGGAATGGCAAAACCCATGCCAGAAAATGTTCCAGACGATGAGACCAGAAAGGTATTGATACCGACGACTTCGCCGTGAGCATTCACCAGCGGGCCGCCGGAGTTTCCCGGATTGATGGCGGCATCGGTTTGAATGAATTCGCCGGGCTTGCGCGCGTTATCCGAAAACGGGTTCGGCCGGTTCAGGGCGCTCACAATGCCGCGCGTCACCGTGAAGCGAAAGCCAAAAGGATTTCCGAAGGCGAGCACGGTCTGCCCGGGATGAAGCGAAGTCGATTCGCCCCACGGAATGCTCGGCAGATTGCTGCCCTCGATTTTGAGCACGGCAAGATCGGTCAAGGGATCGGTTCCGACCAGCTTGGCTTTCATGATCTTCCGGTTGCTCATAGTGACGCGGATGTCGACGGCGCCGTCGATCACGTGATTGTTGGTCACGATATATCCGTCGGGCGAAATGATTACCCCGCTACCGATGCCGTGCTCGATCTGCGGCTGCGGCCGGCCACGGGGTCCGAAAAACTGGCCAAAGCCGGGGCCGAAGAATTGCTGCATGTCGTCGGGCACTTGTTGCTCGGCGCTGTCGGGTTTGCTTTTGGAGGTGACTGCGACGTTTACGATGGCAGGAGTTACGCGGGCGGCCAGCGTTTCCATGGCGTGATCGAGTGAGAGCAACGCGCCTACGCTGTTGTCGTCAAGCGCGGCCGCGGCCGGGGCGGCCGTCGCGGCCCGCGCCGCCAGGGGCTTCGCGGTTTCGTAAGTTACAAGGAACGTGAGGGCTGCAATGGCGACCAGCGACATCGCAACGCGACTGATGGTTTTTCTCCATTGGGTTGGGTTTAAAGCTTTCATGATTCGTTTACCTTTCCTTTCAACTAATTATTTAGTTTCTCTTGGCGTCAGCCGTTTTTGTGCCCTTTCAGCCTTTTCCTAGATCTTTTTTGCCGGGATTCTACTTTCAACCGGGACGACGCTTGCATCCAGAACAGTCATACGCCAGACGCTTACTGTCCAAAGCATGGCCCCTTCTTCTTGCGGTTGGGCGGTTTGCATTACGAACACAATCGTGTGGGGAACCAACTCATATTCACCGTAAAGCCGATATGCAGTTCGTTGGACCACCTGCGAGGTCGTACTCTGGGTCCGATATTCTGCTCTCTGCGGCGCCGGGCCATTCACAGAATGCCGGATTTGATTTCTACCGGCAAGCGTATTCCCAGCGTGTGTGCGGACATTTAATGAACTCGGCCTGGATTGCCCGCGGTAGATCACCGGCGTTGCCGTCGCGCGCGCGTCGAAGTCCGGTTTCGCGGACGGCGCGATCGAAGCCACCATCGCGCCGGGTGTTTGATCTTGAAAGGCAATCAGTTCCGGGGCGTGCGACAACGAGCCCACGCATAGGGCGAAAAATGCCGCCAGCGAATACAAAGCCGGCCTCCACACCCGGGTTGCCTTGGGGCGATTCGCATCGAGAATCTGGGTGACGCGGAGCGAAGTGTGGCGCAGGCGGTGTACCGCCGCTTGCGCCAAGGCCAACCCGCGTCGCAGGAAAGTTTTTTCCGCCATCGAGATCAGGCATTGCGCGTAGGCTCTGGGGTTGGCAGTCTCAGCAAGCACGGCGTCATCGCATGCCATCTCGCGCTCCAGCGCCAACTGGCTCTGAATCCACCAGACGGCGGGATGGAAAAACAAAAGCGCTTTCAGAATCTGCTGGGCAAGATTGGTCCAATCGTCACCCCGGCGCAGATGCGTCAGTTCGTGAATCAGAATGGAGTTCAACTCTCCCGTGGAGAGTTCCTGCATGGCCCATGATGGAATCACCACCACCGGTTTCAAAAAGCCGATGGCCGTCGGCACCTGCAGATCAGTGGACTGGCAGAGTGCCACTGGCCGTGCGGCTTGAAATCTCTGCCAGGTTGCGCGCAACAGAGGATCGAGATTTTCCGGAGCCACAGCGATGCACTGAGCCCGCAGTGTTCTCAACTGCCACAGACCCATCGCCACTCGGAGCAGCGAAACGCCCGCAATCACCGCCCACAACATAAAGATGTCGGACGCCCACGAACTGGGTACGATAATGGCAGAAGAATTTTTTCCGGAATGAACTGAAGCGGAGGTGCCGAGCAAGGGCAGCGCCGCAATTGCAAGTAAAGCCGAAAACCATACCGCGAAACGCGTGCTGGAATTTCGCCGCCCCACCAGGCGCAATAGGATCCACGCGAACAACCCGATGGCTATCCCCTCGAGCATGCAGTTCAGCATGCTCTCGGCGGACATCCGAGCGAAATGCGTCAAATTAAAAGCAGGCAGTCCCATTTATTTCTTTCCATCCGATCCGGTCGCAGCCAGCAGTTCGCGGAGGCGCATCAGTTCCTCGGCATCGACCCCGCGGTCCTGCAGAATATTCAGGACCAGCATTTCATGTGAATTCTTGAAAAAACGATGAGCAAGGTGGCGAATTTCCGAGCGCGAGGCTTCCTCGCGCTCCATCAACGGACGGTAAACGTGGGCGCGGCCATCCTTAATATGTCGAACGTAACCCTTTTTTTCGAGGATGCGGATGGTCGTCAGCACCGAGTTATAAGCCAGTTGCGATTTCTTGGGGAGCGCGTCAAGCACCTGCTGGACGGTCGACGGCCCGGCCTGCCACAGCACCTCCATGAGGCGTAGTTCAGCTTCGGTCAAAGTTACAGATTTGCTGGGCGGCACGAACCATCCTCCCGTCCCTGATTTATTAGACGCGATCAAAACTAAAACGTCAACTAATTATTTAGTTGCAGATGCGGCCTCATTTGGTTGTCTGGACTTGAGCTGATGCTGATAGCTCCAGGGATAAAATGCTGAGCTTTCCGGGGAAGAGCGCGCCGTCAGTGCCTTTCCATCTTGACCAGCCTGCGGACAGCAGGCATAATCCGAGTGCTCGCAGCGGACTCGTACGTTGCGTAATTGTCTTCAGGTCCCACGTTTGATCTTTGGCTGCCGGGCGATTTCATCAATCTCAAGTCTCAACTACGGAGGACGTTTCATGTCGAACCCAGGATTGTGCAGCCTTCTCGTCCCGGTGGAAAAGCAAGGAGCAAGGGTGGGCAAACTCAGTGGCAGGGGAGGAACTTGCGCCGTTCTTATGCTCTGTGCCGCGACCGCTATGGCTTTGTCCGCGAAAACTTTTACTACCATGCACAGCTTTAGTGGCACCGACGGTGCCAACCCCTACGTAGGCCTGGTGCAGGGAACGGATGGAAATTTCTATGGGACCACCATCGACGGCGGCGCGAATGGCGGCGGAAATGTTTTCAAAATTACTCCAGCCGGGAAACTGACTTCCCTCTACAGTTTTTGTTCGCAAAGCAATTGCACAGACGGCCAATACCCTTGCACGGTCCTGGTCCAGGGAAACGACGGCAATTTTTATGGGACAACGCAGTCGGGAGGAACCGCGGGCGGATATGGCACGGTCTTCAAGATTACTCCCGGCGGCAAGCTGACCACGCTGCACAGCTTCAACGGAACCGGCGACGGCGCCGCTCCCTACGGATCACTGGTTTTGGCCACCAACGGCGAGTTCTACGGCACGACGAATGTTGGCGCGACGTATGGTGGGGGAACTTTCTTCAAAATTACGGCCAGCGGAAAATTGACCACACTCTATACATTTTGTTCGCAGGGTACCTGCTCTGACGGACAGTATCCCGTAGGCCCACTGATCCAAGCTATCGATGGGAATATCTACGGGACGACGCACGCCGGCGGCAACACCACTTGCTTCGATGGCTGCGGCACGATATTCAAAATGTCCGTTAGCGGCAAGCTGACCACGTTGCACAGCTTTGACCAGACTGATGGTGACTATCCCTACGGAGGCGTGGTCGAGGGCGCCAAAGGCATTTTTTACGGAACGACGGGTGGAGGCGGCGCCCATAGCTGGGGGACGGTCTTCAAAATAACTGCGGGCGGCACGTTCAGCACTCTGCACAGCTTCAACGGGACCGATGGCTCCAGCGCATACGCGCTGGGGCGCGGCAGCGACGGAAACTTCTACGGCACGACCTCGACTGGCGGGGTAAACGTCGATGGCACGATTTTCAAAATCACTCCCAGCGGTGCGCTGGACGTCTTGCACACATTTAACAAGACCGACGGCAAGGATATCTATAGCGGACTGCTTCAGGGAACCGACGGGAAGTTCTATGGGACAAGTTATTTTGGGGGAAGCAGCGATAATGGCACGGTCTTCAGCCTGGCAGTGGGGTTGGGGCCATTCGTGGAAACGCGGCCTAAATCGGGGAAGGTGGGAGCTTCCGTAGTTATTTTAGGAACGAGTCTGACGGGCGCGAGTAGCGTCACCTTTAATGGAACAGCGGCTACGTTTACGGTTGTATCGAAATCTGAAATCAAGGCTACGGTGCCGGCGGGAGCGACTACTGGCAAAGTTGAGGTGACAACCCCGAGCGGCAAACTGGCAAGCAACGTGGCCTTTCGGGTGACGCAGTAATGCGCGTCGATGAAGGCCGTCGATCCAACGGTGCTTCCGGCCGCGTTGTACACGGCGTTTTGTCCTTGGCCGCCCTGCGCTTCAGCAGGGGTCGGGAAGGCCGAAAACCAACTGACAAGAACAATCACGAAAGTGAAAGATATCAAGCCGGATGCCGCTCTTGTTGCTCTTTTCATAATCATCGCTCCTGAGTGCCCGATCTGAAATCGTCCCAACGTCTGAACACGGACTTCTACGGCGACACCTCGAACACAGTCCCGCAGGAGCCAGAGCCGCAACCAGTTCCCGTGCCGCCATACTGGCTTGTTCCGTAGAGGTTACCGATGTTATCGCGGGTCAGTTTCGACGCCGGCTGTCCGGGGCCGACCCTGGTATTGAAGCCGTACAGGACACTGAGGGTCCAAGACCCTCCTTTTCCGCTTGGCGGTTTCAATCGAAAAACATCACCATACAGAGACCCGCCTAATCCACGATATGCTGTGCCGTATAGGTTGCCGCCGGCGTCAAAAATTAGTCCAGCCGTCGGGTTTGCGCCGTCATTTCCGTCGCTGAAGTGGTAAAGCACGGTCTCATTCCAAAGGCCGCGGCCTCCCGTTGGAGCGGCCAAATCGAACACAGCGCCACTTCCATTGGTTGCACCAGCAGATGTTGTGCCATAGAGGTTGCCTTTTACGCCGAAAACGACGCCTGCGGAGGAGTTGGAGCCGTCGTTTCCATCAAATTGGTGGAGTACCTTCTCGGTCCATTTGCCGCCCTGCTGGCTCGGTGGGATGAGCTTGAATACGTGCCGCAACCCGTGCCTCCAACCCCGCCCTGGCACTCTCCCTTCACGTTATTGCCACCGAAATAGGTCGTGCCGTAGATCGTACCCTTGCTGTCGAGAACCAACCCGCCGTTGGGATTGGCTCCGTCACCAAACTGCGCTCCTGGCGCTCGCCCTGAAGCCGTGCAGCACTTTTTCCGTCCAACTGCCGCCCTTGGTCTTCGGCGGGCTCAGCTCGAATACCGCGCCGCAGTATTGGTAGAAGCCATTGCAGGTCGTTCCTTGACCACCGCCATACTGCGTTGCTCCGTAAAGATTGCCGGCGCTGTCGAAGACCAGATCCCCATTCGGCAGAGTAACCCTGCTTGGCGGTGGGGAAGCTGTACAGCACAGTTTCGGTCCACTTGCCACCGTTTTGTATTGGCGGGGAAAGCTCGAATACCGTGCCACAACCCATCAGGGTTCCGAGCAGCACACAATTCCCGGTGCCGCCGTAGGCTGTCGTGCCGTAGAGATTGCCCGCGCTGTCCATCACCAGTCCGCCTGCGGGAGACGCTCCGTCCTGGCTGGCGTTGCCTTTGAATACGTACAACACGGTCTCGGTCCAAGCACCGCCTTGTTTGGCTGAGGGCACGAGCTGGTACACCGTGCCGCACTGCGCCACCGAGACGCAGGAAGAAGAGCCGCCTTCGGTGGTCGCTCCATACAAATTGCCCGCCGAGTCGAACACTATTCCGCCCACGGGCAGGGAGCCATCGGGAATACCCTGAAAGCTGTACAGCACCTTCTCGTTCCAACTGGCCGAGGCAGGGACGGCCAGCGCGCAGATTACAACCAATAACGATGAAAGCCTGCCAACAGCGCTTTTTTTGGGTGGGTCATGACGGGAAACCATCTCCCAATGTGGATTCCGGCGTGCCGGGCCAGGAACGGCGCGGATTTCCTGCGATAGTACACCGGTTTTGCTGTTGGCGTCCACATACTTACTTCCCCAAAAATACTGGGCTAATCCGATCCCGCCTGGCCCTGCGAGTTTTCCACCCGGACGAGAAACAGAAGGTTCGTCGAGGCGACAGTCTGGGTCCAATTAGGGTCCGTTAACAGTTCCTGAGAGCTCCTTGCAACGCCAAAGGTGGCTGCCAGTGCCGTTGAATGTCAATCAGTTACCGCTAAACGAGACCTTGACACGGAAGAGGTCGATGGTTCGAGTCCATTCGGGCCTACCATATCTTTCAAACACATACGAAAACCCTCCTGGAAAATCTGGGTCCATTAGGGTCCAATAAGCGCTCCAACTCCAAGAAACCACTCATTCGCACACTTTCACTGAGTTGCGGAATGAATTGTTTTCGAGGATTTACTGAATCAGGGTTGACTTGCTTCGTGCTAATTCAGATGGCATCAAAGCGCGGCCACTCGCCGTTGCAGCAGCAGGAAGTATAGGGCCATCAGAATCAGGACAAATCCGTTCACGCCCAGCACGACGGGTGCGGTGAAGATGGGAACCAGCCATCCCGAAAGCAGGTTCCCCATGGGCATGCCGCCGCGGAATGCACAGTTGTAAACGCTCATGACGCGGCCACGCATTTCATTGGTCGCAATTAACTGCACCAGCGAAGACACGGTGGCAAAAACCGCCATCATCGAGGCACCGACGAGAAGCAGCATGGCATAGCTCAGGGGCAGCGATCGGGAAAAGGAAAAGCCCACGATGCCGACTCCCAAACTGATGAGTGTGGTGAGCGCCACGCGTCCCTTGTTGGGTATATTGCCCATGCCCGCGATAATCAGTGAGCCGCAGATCGAACCAATTCCCATCAGCGAAAGCAGGTTGCCGTAAGTCTCTGGACCACGACGGAAAATGTCTTTGACGAATACCGGAATGTAGGTGCGCATCGGCATGCTCAAAGCGGTCATGCAGAAGGCGAGCACGATAAGCGCCTCCATCGATCCCTGTTTGCGAACGAACTTAATGCCTTGCTTCAGGCTGGCGAACATCGAGTCGGTGGTTTTGTCGGGCAGGTAGCGGGCCTTGATCATTGAGAGGGAGACGATGGGAGCCAGGAAAGAAAGCGCATTAAGCCCAAAGCACCACTGCTCACCCAATTTCGCCAAAGCCTGCCCAGCAAGCGCGGGGCCGATCGTTACTGCCATGTTGAACTGGATCGAGTTCAGCGCGATGGCATTGGGCATGTCCTCGCGTTCGACGAGAGTAGGAATCAGCGCCTGGTATGCGGGTCCGCCAAAGGCCTGGGCCAGGCCGGAGACGAATGACAGAACCAACATGTGCCAAACGTGGATGCGGCCGGTCGAAACCAGCACAGTGAGGACGGTCGCGCACGCCATCTGCACATACTGGGAGCCGAGGAGAATCTTGCGCCGCTCGGCGCGGTCGGCGACCACCCCGCCGATCAAAGAAAACAGAAATATGGGAATGCCGGCGAGAAATTGATCCAATGCGAGCAAGAAGGCCGAATGGCTCAAGCGATAAATCAGCCAGCCCTGGGCCACGATCTGCATCCAGGTACCAATGCTGGACATGCAGGCGCCGAACCACATGAGACGGAAATCCCGGTAGTGAAACGCTTTGAATACTCTCTGAAAAGTTATCCTCTCCATGTGCTCCGCGTGTCTGCCTTTGGCGCCCGGATTCCGTATCTGGTTCCGTAGATGTTACCGGATTTTGCGTAGGAACGAACGGCCGAGACACATGATTTCCGCGGTGAATATCTTCGCTTGGCGCGGAGTCGCCGAAATCGAAACCCAATAATAACGCTCTGCCTCCCTCAAAACCGCTATTCTTCACGACCCGCGGTTGCAGGATCGAAGCCAGCGACGTGGAACCAAGTCCTCTTGCGCAGCGTACCCATCTCATGAGCAGCACCTGGTCTCTCCAACATTGGGGTCGGCTCCTGAGTTATGATTTCAGCCTTACACTTATTCATTGATGCTCGAACAGAGGGAGAGTTATCCATGTCTCTGCGCTCGACGCTGGTTGTGTGCTTCCTTTATGGTTGCCTGGCTCTTCCTGCCGTGGCACAGAACGGCGCAGGACTGGCTATTCCCGCCACGACCTCGGCGATTAATTCTGCTGCGCCGCTCTCGCAGCGAATTGTGGCTTACGACATGGACGCCAGGTACAACGCGAAAGCTCATTCTCTCGACGCCAGTGAAACGCTTACCTATCACAATCTCACGGGACAGGCCCAGGATACATTTCCCTTTCACCTGTACCTGAATGCCTTTCAACCGACGTCAACCTGGATGAGAGAAGGAAAACGGGAAGGGACGCGCGGACAGGACTTTGAAAAGTGGGACAGCAAGAGCTATGGCGAGGAAGAGATCAAGAGCCTGGAAGTCGTGGGTCAGGGGGATTTGACGTCTCAACTTAAATTCATTCATCCGGATGACGACAATCAGGACGACCGTAGCGTAGTTGAGGTGCACCTGCCCAAGGCGATTCCGCCGGACGGGTATGTGCAATTCAAGATCAAGTTTCACGATCAATTTCCGGAGACTTTGGAGCGCACCGGTTGGAACCGCGATTTTGTACTTGGCGGACAGTGGTTTCCTAAGGTCGGCGTGTGGTGGCACGGCGCGTGGAATTGCCACCAGTTCCACGCTTATACGGAATTCTTCGCGGACTTCGGAGTGTATGACGTCAAGCTGACTGTGCCCCAGTTCGAGGTCGTCGGAGCCAGCGGCATCGAGGTCAGTAGCGTGAACAATTCCGACGGGACTAAGACTGTCGCGTACCACGGCGAGGACATTCACGACTTCGCGTGGACCGCAAGCCCACATTACTTGATTCATGAGGACACGTTTCAAGGCAGTATGGGGCCAGTGAAATTGCGCATCATGATGCAGCCCGCTCACTGGAGCCAATTAGACCGTGAGGTCCGGGTTCTCAAAGAGAGTATGGACCGCTTCGATCGCTGGTACGGGCCATATCCTTACAAGACGCTCACGCTGGTAGACCCGGATCCTGGTTCGCAGGCGTTTGGCATGGAGTATCCGACATTCATCACAGGCGGAACAATGTGGTGGGAGCCGGAAGGCATGCACCTGGGTTCTGCGGAGACCATCGAACATGAATTTGGTCATCAATACTGGTACGGGATGGTGGCGACCAACGAATTCGAAGACGCTTGGATGGATGAAGGGATCAACCAATATACGCAAAACAAAGTGATGAATTCTATATATGGCGCATCCACATCGGTTCTCAATCTGTGGGGCATCACTGCGGGAGAGGGTGACTTGGCGAGGCTCATGTACATGGGTGTCGCGGACCTCGACCCCATGGCGAAAAACGGCTGGCAGTATGCCGATTCGAACTCTTATGCCGGAGTCAGCTACGGCAAGACGGCCGCCGTCCTGCTCACGCTCGAATCCGTGGTTGGCGAAGATACCATGCGCCGCGCCATGCATACGTATTTCTTGCGCTACCGCTTCACGCATCCCACGAAGGAAGACTTCCTGAAAACGATTGAAGAATCATCGGGCAAAGACTTGCGCTGGTATTTCAATCAGGCGGTCTATGGCACGCAGGTGCTGGATTACGAGGTGCTGAAGATCACCTCTGTGCCAGTGGATTGGTATAAAGAGAACCTGAAAGAGAAGAGAGGCGTGACCGAGTACATCTCCAATGTGTGGATTCATCGCAAGGGAGAGTTTGTTATTCCGGTTGACGTCGAGGTCAAGTTCGATAACGGCGACAAGGTGCGTGAGCACTGGGATGGGCAGGACCGCTGGGTGAGGTACGCGTACCAAAAGAAGGCGAAACTGGAATCGGTCGAAGTCGATCCCGACCACAACCTTCAATTGGATCGCAACAAATTTAATAACAGCCATATTGAGGAAGTGAACAGCGCCCCGGCACGCAAACTGGCTAATTACTGGACCTGCATCAGCCAGTTCTGCGCGCAGCTATTGGCGTGGTGGTTCGTATAAAAGGGATTCCATGAACGAGAACACACATTTGGTTTTCGCGGGAGCAAGCATCGCGCGTCGTAACAAGCGTTATATCGTCTGGTTTTACCTGCTGAATTTAATATTTGCCCACTTCGGCGCATCCGCCTTCAGCGATCAGGCACACGGCATTCTGGACCACAGCCTCTACGCCGACAGACTGCTTCATGGATTCAACTTGGCAGTGTTCATCGAATTGCTGGCGCGTCCGGAGTTTGGAGCGTTCCCTGCCGCTACGCATCCTGCGATGATGTTTACAGTCGTATTCTTTTTCGCCAGCTTGCTCTTCATGCCAGGCGTTCTGTTGGGCTACGCGTCGGATCACCGGCTTCCGCGCGATGAGTTTTATCGCGCCTGCGGGCGGAATATCTGGCGATTCGTGCGTCTGTTTTTGTTCTTCACTGTGATTGCGGGCATCCTCGGCGGTATTTTATTCGCCGCGATGAACGCGCTAGCTGACGCTGCGGATAAGACTTCTAATGAAAGGCTGCCCTTCTTTATCCAACTCGCCGGAACAATAGTCATTCTTCTGGTGCTGACGGTTCTGCGAATCTGGTTTGACCTTGCTCAGACAGACGTGGTCCTGCGAGACCAGCGCGCAGTGCGCAAATCAATTGCGTCCGGGTTTCGCAGAACGCGGCGCAATTTCGGACGGCTGTTCGCAAGCTATGTCGTAATCGCCGTCGTAGCACTGTCGATTCTGGTAGCCGGAATCCTGCTATGGTATGCCATCGTTCCTCCAAGTAGTGTTCTGGGGGCATTCATCGTCGGCGAAGCAACTCTTTTCATGCTCCTCGCCACCCGTTTCTGGCAGCGCGCCACTGCAGTCGCCTTTTATGTCAGGGAGACGGCCGAGCCACTGGTCGAAGAATCACGTTCGAACGCTGTGCTTGCCTAACGATGGCGGCTGGGCGGCCTCGCTCGGCCCGCGCAACAACAGCATCCAGCCTCAACCTATGTGTTCGAACCCACACACTGTGCGTGGGCCAACACCATCCTGCCAACTTCGGTCTGCTTTAACTAGCTCAACTCAAACAACATAGAAACTGGTCGCCAGACTGCTATCCCCTTTGGCGTAACACGCAGGACAAGGGGGCCGCAAATGCAAACTTTAATGACCGCCTTCACAGTGACAGCCGGGATGGCTTTTTCCCTGGCCATCGCAATTCTGGTGGAAGAGTGGATTTTCGGAAAGGTATTTGGCCTGTTCTTTGTCCGGCCAGCGGTGCATGTCGAGTCCGGGCAGGAGCGCTGACGCGCGCGAGGAGGAAGTATGTTGTTCTTAAAATATCTGCTGATGTTGGGCGGCATCGGGATGATCACAGGGGGTGCGGGAATTCTCGCCTACGACATTTATCTGCAGATGAACTATCGGCAGGCGCTGGCCGTGGCCGGAACTGAGTCGGCGTCCTCGGTCCCGCATGTACGCTGGCGAAGCTCGCTGGCAGTGGCCTTGGTGGCGTGGGGACCGATCGCGCTGGCTCTGGCAATTGTCGTTGTGCCCAGCGGCATGGCTGCAGTCCGGATCAGCCAGTCGAGCGGGACGCTGCCCGGCACACTATATCCTGGAGTGCATTTGGTGGTGCCGTTCGCGGAAAATATCGCCCTGTTCGACACTCGCGATCAGTTATTCACCACGGGCGCTTTGGAGAATACAGGCAACATCAATGCCGGGAAAAGGTCGGAGCCCCTGAACGTGCAAGCTAAAGAGGGGCTCACCCTTGGCCTGTCCATCACGGTGCGGTACCGATTGGATGCCAAGCACCTCGATTACATTCAGAGCAATTTGCCTCAGCCTGTCGAAACAGAAATCGTGCCCGCCGTGGTCGCGAGTGCATGGCGTGAACTTGTGCCTAACTACACCGTCCGGGATGTATTCGCCGGGAAGCGGGAAGAAGTACGCAAGCACGCGTCGGACGTCATAACGCAGAAGCTGGCTGCGGACGGAATCATGGTTAAGGAAGTGATGCTGCGCGATATCCAATTGCCGCCTGAATACGCGAAAGGCTTGGAGAGCCTGTTGCTGAAAGAACAAGAGAGTGATCGCATGGGCGTGCAGACGGACATCCAGCAAAAGCAGGTAAGGATTTCCGAACTCGAAGCCGAGGCCACAAAGGCTCAGCAGGTAAAGCAGGCCGAGGGAGAAGCCCAGGTGCACGTCTTGCAGGCAAAGGCCGAGGCCGACGCGATGCAATATACGTTACCGCTCAAACAGAAGCAAATCGAACAGTCGAAACTGGAGGCCGAAGCCCGCAAGGAAACCACGGTGAAGAATGCGGAGGCCCAGGCGGAGGCGAAGGTGATCGACAGCAAAGCTGAAATGGAGCGACGCAAGTTGCTGGCGGAAGCGGAGGCCGACCGCATCCGCGTGACTGCGGCGGCAGATGCGGTGCGCATGCAGAGCGAAGGCGCGATTCTAAAACAAAATCCGCTGCTGATTAACAAGATCGTTGCCGAGAGGCTCTCCGACAAGCTGCAGATCATGATGGTGCCGGCTGACGGAAAGTTCTTTTTCGCGAATGACGTACTGCGCAGCATGAGCGTGGCGAACCACGCCAGTCAGGCAGATGAACCCGACCAGCAGAAGTAAGTACGCAGAGATCGGTGTCTACAATCAGTACAGGGCATATGCGGAGAGCCAACGGCAATGCGGTTTATAATGCGCGCATCCTGCACATGCGTGCTCCGTTATCACAGTTTCAACGCGCCGCCTGTTTTCTCGTGCTGATGTTGATGCGTGCTTCAATACTTCCGGCCAGCGACTGGCGCCAGCCCGAAGAGCAACTGGCGCGGAAGATTGCGGCGGCTACAGGTCCGGGGGTTGTGTCGCTGGACGTTGTAAACAAGTCTTCGCTATCGCACTTGGAAGTCGAAGAGGTTCGTCGCGGGCTCGTGACTGAACTTGCCGCTCTCGGAATTCGCTTGGTAAATGCAGATCAAGCCGCAGCCGCGGCGCAGATCACTTTTTCTGAAAATCTGCAGAATTACGTCTGGGTCGCCGAGATCCGCCAGGGAGCAAACGAAACTGCAGTCGTGATGGTTGCCACGCCAAGGTCAACTCCAGCTGCGGTCGAGCATCCCGCGGCAGCGCTCACCATTCGCAAGGCGCTGCTATGGATCGACGAGACTCCCATCCTCGACGTCGCTGTGATTAACGGCAGCCCGCAGCACATGATCGTGCTCCAACCGGAGAGCGTCGCACTCTTTAAGTTTCAGGATGGCCGTTGGCAGCAGGAGGGATCGCTTCCGTTAATCCATCCGCGTCCTTGGCCGCGTGATTTGCGGGGCAGATTAGTATTGCGGAAGGATCATCTGTTGGAAGCATATTTGCCGGGGACATTCTGTCGAAGTTCCGCCACTGCTCCCCTGGCGCTGAACTGCTATCAGAGCGATGATCCCTGGCCCCTGGGAATAAATGAGCCAGGATTAAGGGCGTTCTTCGCCCCCTCAAGAAACTTTTTTACCGGAGCGCTTTCGCCGGGGATCGTGAAACAAACCACGGTGAAGGCATTTTATTCGGCTGCAGTGCTGCCCAGAGAAAAATACAACCTGTGGATTTTTACTACCGTCGACGGGCAGGTTCACTTGTTGGATGGAATTACGGATCAAGCGGTGGCAAAACCGGCTTGGGGTAGCGACATCGCGAGCATACACAGTGGCTGCGGAATGGGCTGGCAAGTCCTGGCTACTGGCAACGCTGAAGACATCTCCGAGGCGGTCACGGCTTTCGAAATGGCGGATCGCGAACCCGTCGCCGTAAGCCAGCCCGCGGAGTTTAATGGGGGACTGACGGCGCTTTGGACCGAGTGGGACGGAACCGGGGCCATCGCAGTTTCACAGAATTCAGAAACGGAGAAGTATGAGGCTTACCGGCTTTCGATTACTTGCAGCCAGTAGCCTGCTTTGCGCTCTGAGCGCCAGCGCTGCTGCGCGTCCACGCTATGGTGGGACGTTGCATGTGCAGATGCGGGCCGCGCCCACGTCCCTGGACCCGGCCGATTTGAGTCAACCGGACTGGTTCGAATCGCGCAATCTTTTTAGTTTAGTATTCGACACCATGGTCTCCTTGGGCGACCAGGGCAAGCCTGAACCAGCGTTGGCCACTGCATGGCAATCCGAACCTGGTGACCAACGTTGGCAATTTTTTCTGCGTCACGGAGTTACTTTTCAGGACGGAACGCCGGTTACGCCGGACGCAGTCGCTGCGTCACTGCGAAGGACAAATCCAACCTGGAAAGTATTTTCAGATGGAGAAGCGGTTGTCATAGAGCGCGATTCGCCCGCTACCGACCTTCCCGCTGAACTGACGATGCTGCGCAACAGTATAGTTAAGCGCGATGGGGCAAAGCTTTTTGGTACGGGGCCCTTTGCCATCTCCGCTTGGGACCCGGGCAGAGAACTTTCGCTGGCGGCGCGCGATGACTATTGGGGTGCTCGAGCTTTTCTGGATGGAATCGAAATCGACATGGGAAAGAGTTTTCGCGAGCAGTTGATTTCGTTCGATCTGGGAAAAACACAGGCGATCGAGGTTGCGCCGGAACAAGCGCATCGCGCAGCCGCGGAAGGACGCCGGGTGCAGAGTTCAGGTCCGGTCGAATTGGTTGCATTAGTCTTCGATCGGCAGGTGCAATCGCCCGAGGATGGAAGGCAACGTCAGGCTCTCGCACTCGGCATCGATCGCGATTTGTTGAGTGCCGTCGTGCTCCAAGGTGGCGGCGAACCGACCGGCGGCCTTTTGCCGAATTGGATGAGCGGCTACGGGTTTCTGTTTCCGGCGGCTATTAATTTGGACCTTGCGCGCCAGGTGCGGAGCGGAATCCCGCATACTACTTCATGGAACCTGGGTTATGACGCTAACGATCCCGTGGAGCGCGTGATCGCTGAGCGAATCGTGCTCAATGCCCGCGATGCTGGATTAGGTTTGCAGATCACGAGCGCGAAAAACGCGGATGTGCGGATTGCCCGCGTTCCCTTAATCTCACTCGATGCGCAGATCGCTGTCGGAGATCTGGCCGAGGAGTTTGGACTTACGCAACCGAAATTTGCTTCCGGTTCGGTCGACGATCTTTATAACGCAGAGAACAAACTGCTGCAGTCTCAGCGCGTCATCCCATTGCTGCATCTACGCGTGTCGTATGCACTGTCTGATACCGTGAAGGATTGGAGCCTAACCCGCGACGGGCGCTGGCATGCTCAGAACGCCTGGCTGGCCGCGGCTAAACCATGAAGTTCCGGCGCAAACTTCTGGCAGTATTCGCCGCCACGGTTCTAGTGTCAGTGGTGGCGGTTGCCTGGAGTATCTCCTCGTTGACCCGGAGGGCTTTCGAAAAGGCGAATGAAGAGCGCACGGCGGCATTGGTTGCGCAATTCCGCCACGAGTTCAATCGTCGCGCAGAGGAAGTCGCGCATCGCGTGGAGAGCATTGCGGGTAGCGAAGCCACAACCCGCATAGCTCTCACCTTGAGCCATGGCGCTCCGGACTACGGCGCATATCTCAACGAGGCCAGGACTGTAGCTGACAATCAACAACTTGATTTTCTGGAGTTCGTCGACAGCCAGGGTACGATCATTTCGTCCGCACAATGGCCGGCCAAGTTTGGCTACAAAGAAGCGCTGAACCTTATTTCCACAGTTTCTAACGATGCATTCCTTAAGCAAGAGGAGTTGCCGGATGGAGCGGCGCTGGGACTATTTGCGGTCAGACGCGTGCGCTTGGGAGATAAGCCGCTTTTCGTGATCGGAGGCCGTCGAATTGATAAAGGGTTCCTGGCCGGCCTGGAACTTCCGGCCGGAATGCGAGCCATGTTCTACCAGAATCTGGAAACTGGCTTTTCTTCCCAGTTCTTGATTGACAATTCAGGCGCGGTGCGGGCGGCAGAGCCAATTGCGCCAATCATTCAGCAGATCCAACAACAGCAGCGGGAAATCACGACATTGGTGCATTGGTCCCTGAACGCGGCCGATGACGAAACCATCGATGCCATTCCGCTCAGCGGTGGGGATGGCCAACTGCTCGGTGTCCTGCTGGTCGGCAACTCGCGCCGTCCTTATGTTGAGCTTCGCCAGCGCATCCGCTCCGCTGCGCTGCTGTCAGGCGCCGCCGGAATTTTACTGGCGATTCTGCTCAGCGGTTGGGCGGCTGGCCGCGTCACGCAACCCGTGGAGCAACTGGCGCGCGCCGCCCGTGAAGTCGCCGCCGGCAACTGGAACGCTCAAGTCGCGATTACCTCGTCTGACGAACTGGGTGAACTGGCGGAATCGTTCAACCGAATGACTCGCGAACTGCTGGCGCAAAAAGAGCATCTCGTGCAGGCGGAACGTGTCGCCGCGTGGCGCGAGTTGGCTCGCCGCCTGGCGCACGAACTGAAGAACCCTCTTTTCCCTTTGCAGTTAACCGTCGAGAACCTGCTGCGGGCGCGGCAACAAAGCCCTCAGCAGTTCGAAGAAATTTTCCAGGAGAGTTCCTCCACCATGTTGGCGGAGATCGCGAATCTGAAAGCCGTCATCTCGCGCTTCAGCGAATTCTCCCGGATGCCTCAGCCCCAGTGCCAGCCCGTACAACTCAATGAAGTTGTGCGGAATGTAGACCGGCTGTTTCAGGCGCAACTCCATGCTCCAGAGCGCGCGCCGATTGAATGTAAAATGGAATGCGCCGAGCCTATGGAATCAATTGCCGCCGATCCCGACCTGCTGCACCGCGCCCTCTCAAATCTAGTTCTGAATGCAATGGATGCCATGCCTCAAGGCGGCAGGCTGACGCTGCGCACTCGCCAGAACAGCGGCCGCAGCTATGTTGAAGTCTCGGATACAGGAACCGGCCTCACGACCGAGGAGTGTGCCCGCTTATTCACTCCCTACTACACGAGCAAACCGCACGGCACGGGACTGGGGCTGGCAATCGTTCAGTCCGTGATCAGCGATCACGGGGGCACGATCAGTGTCCGAAGCGAGCCCGGACGCGGGACAACATTTGTGATTGAACTGCCGAACCATGCAGACAAGCTGCAAAATGCTGGTCGGTCGCCGGACGCAACTGTGGGGAGAGCTAGTGCCATCTAAAGCACATCTTCTGATAGTGGATGACGAGCCCAACACCCTGGCGTCGCTTGCGCGCGCCTTCCGCCTCGCCGGCCATGAAGTCACGGTTTGTGATAACGCGATGAAGGCGCTCGAATTTGCCAGAACGCAGAACTTCGATTTGATCTTCTCTGACGTGGTCATGCCCGGCAAAGATGGGCTTTCCTTTCTCGAAGACGTACGAGCGCAAGGCATCACGGCCCCGGTGGTCATAATGTCAGGCCAGGCACATATTGAAATGGCTGTGCGCGCGACCCGCCTGGGAGCACTCGATTTCCTGGAAAAACCTGTCTCCACTGAAAAGCTGTTACTCACGGTGGAGAACGTACTCAAACTGCGGCGTCTGGAATCCGAGAACCGCCAACTTCGGCAGCGATTGGGCAAACACGAAATCGTCTGGACGTCGGACGTCATGCGGAAGCTCATGGCCCAGGTGGAACGCGTAGCAGCGAGCGAGTCCCGGGTTTGTATTTTGGGGGAAACTGGCACCGGAAAAGAACTGGTGGCCCGCACTTTGCATGAACGCAGTCCGCGATCTTCAGGGCCCTTTATTACTCTGAACTGTGCTGCAGTCCCGGCTGAACTGATCGAGTCGGAACTGTTCGGACATGAGAAGGGTTCATTTACCGGAGCGGCGGCGCGCCACACGGGAAAGTTCGAACAGGCGGAGCATGGCACTATCTTCGTCGACGAAATTGGGGATATGCCTCTGTCCATGCAGGCCAAACTGCTGCGCGTGCTTGAGGAAAACGAAGTAGAACGCATCGGCGGAGACAAACCCATTCCGGTGGACGTGCGCGTTCTGGTGGCAACGCATCGGAATCTGGAGACTCTGGTGCGCGAGGGCAAATTTCGCCAGGACCTGTTTCACCGGATATTTGTGTTCCCGCTGGTTCTCCCTCCCCTGCGCGAACGCCGGGAAGACATTCCAACCTTGGTAGACCATTTTGCCCGGCAGGTCTGCGCACAAAATAGTTGGAAGCCTATTTCCTTTACTCCCGACACCATCGAAGCGCTTACTGCCTATGCGTGGACTGGCAATGTCCGCGAGTTGAGAAATGTGGTTGAGCGCCTGATGCTGCTGGCAACCGACGGGCAAGTGACCCTGGAGACAGTTCGCTCCGCGTTGCCTACTACGCCAACCGTTCTGCCCTCGTCGGCAACCAGCACAGGCTCCCTGGCAGAGCGAGTGCAGAACTTCGAGCGCCAGGCTATTCTCTCTGAGCTTAAGAGGAGCAATTACCACATCACCAATGCCGCCAAAGCTCTCGATCTCGAACGCAGCCATTTTTACAAGAAGGCGGAGCAACTCGGAATCGACATTCAGAAGCAGCGTCGGGAAGACGAGTCGGACGCTTCGTAGTCTTCAAACGACCAGGCCATTCTCCCCGCGCTGCATTTGATTTATGCTGTCCCACTTGGAACCTTTCAATCGGAGGGCTACGTGACTCAATCTTCGCGCCTTATCGTTGTTCTGCTGGTAAGCAGCTTCGTCTTCCCAGTTCTCGCCATGAGCCAGGCCCAGCAGTATCCGGAAAGCATGTATCAGGAAATGCGCTGGCGCATGGTCGGGCCTTTTCGCGGCGGACGTACTCGGGCAGTCGCCGGGGTGCCGAACCAACCCAATCTTTTTTATATTGGTGCCGTGAACGGCGGAGTGTGGAAGTCCGACGATTACGGCCGCACGTGGTCACCCATCTTTGATCAGGAACCCACTCAATCGATCGGCGCCATCGCGGTAGCTCCATCGGACCCCCATATCATTTATGTGGGAAGCGGTGAAGGACTGCATCGTCCTGACCTCTCGGTGGGCAACGGAATATACAAATCGACCGACGCAGGCAAGACCTGGACTCACCTCGGCCTCGACGACGGACAACAGATTCCCGCGCTAGCGGTTGATCCCCGCGATCCGAACAGAGTTTTCGCGGCGGTGCTCGGACACCCCTACGGTCCGAACGACGAGCGCGGCATCTTCCGCTCGGAGGATGGCGGAAAGACCTGGCAGAAGGTTCTTTCGGTCGACGAGAACACCGGCGGTTCCGACATCGAGATCGATCTCTCGAGACCCGATGTGCTCTATGCATCTTTGTGGGAAATGCGACAGGGACCTTGGGAGGATAACAATCAGTTTCCGGGAACCAGCGGAGGACTTTTCAAGTCGACAGATGGCGGCAGCACCTGGCATCCGTTAACCAGAGGCCTGCCCAGCAACATTACGCAGATCAACGTGGCAATCGCGGCCAGCCAACCGGACCGGCTCTATGCATCTTTGGCGACAACGGAACGTGGTGAATACGGTTCCGCGGCCGGATTGGGAGTGTACCGCTCCGATGATGCCGGCGAAAATTGGCATGTGGCGACGAATGATCCGCGCCCCGCCATGCGCATCGGCGGCGGCGATTTGTCAATTGTAAGAGTGGATCCAAAAAACCCCGACGTGGTCTACAGCGTAAGCATCGTGACCGTACGCTCCACGGACGGAGGCAAAACCTGGTCCAGCATTCGCGGCGCTCCAGGCGGCGACGATTATCAGAACCTCTGGATCAATCCTAATAATCCGAACATTATTCTTGTGGTGAGCGATCAAGGCGCCATTGTGACTGTCAATGGCGGGCAAACCTGGAGTTCGTGGTACAACCAGCCGACGGCGCAGCTTTATCACGTTGGAATCGCTAATACCTTTCCTTACCGGGTTTGTGCCGGACAACAGGAGAGCGGTTCGGTGTGCATTTCGAGCCGCGGCAACGACGGAGAAATAACTTTTCGCGATTGGCATCCCGTCGCAACGATTGAGTACGGTTACGTCGCGCCCGATCCCCTCGATCCCGATATTATCTATGGAGGTGGCAGAAGCGAGGTTTCGAAATATCACTGGTCGACCGGGCAGGTGCAAAACGTAACCCCAATCCCCGTTCGCGATCCGAAATTCCGCACCGACCGTACCGAGCCGACACTTTTCTCGCCGATCGATCCGCACACTCTTTATTTCGCTTCGAACGTGTTGTTCAAGACCTCTGACGGCGGGCAGTCCTGGCAAGCCATCAGCCCGGATCTTACCCGTGAGAATCCTGGAGTGCCGCCGAGCATTGGCACGCTCGCTTCGAAGAATCCCGATGCGGGGAAGCAGCGCGGAGTGATCTATGCGCTCGCTCCCTCATTCCAGAACATCAATACGCTCTGGGCCGGCACTGACGACGGCTTGATCTGGATAACCCGGGACGGCGGAAAGAATTGGAATAACATTACGCCGCCGGAGGTAACTGCCTGGAGCAAAGTAACGCAGATCGAGGCTTCGCATTTCGACGAGCAATCGGCCTACGCGTCCGTAAGCCGCTTCCGCGTCGACGATCTGCATCCTTATATCTACCGCACCCACGATGCCGGCAAGACTTGGACGCTGATCTCAAGCGGTTTGCCGGCGGACGCTCCCGCCGACACTGTGCGCGAAGATCCAGCCCAGAAGGGATTGCTCTTTGCCGGAACGGAAAACAGCGTATGGCTTTCGTTCGACGATGGTGATCACTGGCAATCTCTGCAATTGAACCTGCCGCACACCTCGATGCGCGATTTCGCGATTCACAAGAACGATCTCATCGTTGCCACTCACGGACGATCTTTCTGGATACTCGATGACATCACTCCGCTGCGGCAACTCGCGGATGCAAAGGCCGGTTCGGATGCCTATCTGTTCAAGCCTGAAGCGGCTTACCGCGTCCGACGCAGCACGAATCCCGACACTCCGATTCCCCCAGACGAACCGGCTGGCGAGAACCCTCCCGATGGCGCGATTCTCGATTACTTTTTGGCGCAGCCTGCTGCAGGGCCGGTTACGCTTGAAATCGTCGATGCACAAGGCAAGGTGGTGCGACGCTATTCCAGTGGCGACAAGCCCGAAGTAAGTCAGGCGGAATTGGAAAAGCAATTGATTCCGCTTTACTGGATCCACATGCAGAAAATTCCTTCAGCAAGCGCGGGCATGCACCGCTGGGTGTGGGACCTGCACTACGCCGCGCCCAATACGTCGCAACACGAGTATCCAATTTCGGCGGTGCCCAACGATACTCCGAGATCGCCGCTCGGCCCGCTCGCATTGCCCGGAGAATACACGGTGCGACTCACCGTGAATGGGAAAACCTCCACCGCTCCTCTCACGGTAAAGATGGACCCACGCGTAAACGCGACACCTGCCGGCATCGAAGAACAATTCACCCTGGAGATGCGCCTTGCTTCGGAGATGACCGCAAGCACCGAAGCGGTGACGGAGGCACATTCAGTTCTCGACCAACTTCATAAGCTTGAGGCTCAACCTAAAGGTGCTCTCGCGGAATCGATCAAAGCATTTGATCAGAAAGTAAAAACAATGCTGGAAGGATCAAAGCCATCTGTTGCCGGCGCGGCGCAGGAATCGACGTTGTCTCGTGAAAGCGGCGCTGTAGGTACGCTTTATGGCGCGATAGGGCAGGCTGACGCCGCGCCCACGGCGGCTCAAATAACTGCCGTGGCGGATTCTGAACGTGGCCTCTCCGCTGTGATGAAGCGGTGGGAGGAAATAAAAAACGCTGATTTGCCGGCACTCAATGGCCGACTCAAGAAGGCCAAACTACCCGAGATTAAAGTCGAATCAAAGCCTCAAACGGACGGAGCACAAAGTGACCTCGAATAAAACTTGATGTGCGTCATTCCGCGATGAAAAGATTTTCCGCGAATGGCCATTGCTCATCAATCCACTGGGCATCGCAGCGAAAACCCGCCTGCTCGGCGATGCCAAATACTTCCGCCAGCGAATACTTGTGACTGCTCTCGGTCCAGATGGTTTCGCCTTCAAGGAACGGTATTGACAGGGCTGCTGCGGGAATACTCACGGTTTGTTTTTTCAGGGAACGAATGTGCATTTCTACGCTGCCCACGTCTTCGTTGAATTTGGCGACGTGTTCGAATTGCTCCAGATTGAAGTCAGCATCGAGTTCGCGATTCATTCGCGCTAGCAGGTTCAAGTTAAACGCCGCTGTCACCCCCAGCGAATCGTTATAGGCGCTCAGCAGTTGGTGGGTCGGCTTGGCCAAGTCGGTTCCCAAGAGCAGCGCGTCTCCTGCACGAAGTATGTGCCGCATTTCACGCAGAACTTTTACGTCTGCCGGATGCTCAAAGTTGCCAATTGTGCTGCCGAGAAACAGCACCAGTAACTGTTCTCCACCTTTGCGCCGAGCGGCGACTTCCAAGAGTCCATCCAGGTACTCCCGCTCAAAGCCGAGGATGCTGACTGATTCAATATCGCCCAGTTCGCGCTCGCACATATTCAGGGCAGCCCGCGAGATTTCAATGGGACAGTACGAAATATGTTTGTGCCGGCCCAAGGCCTCGAGCATCCAACGCGTCTTTTTTCCGCTGCCGCTGCCCAATTCGGCCACCGTGGTTGGCGGTGTGAGTCTGGCAACTATGTCTTCGGAATGACGCCGCAAAAGGCGCTCGTCCGCACGGGTCAAGCCGTACTCCGGGAGGATACTGATGACTTCGAACAGCGCCGACCCGACGCTGTCATACAAGTATTTCGATGGCAGTTCTTTTTGTCCGGGCTTGGTCAAGCCGAGACGCACGTCGTTGATCAGTTCAAAATTGTTGCCTGTAGTAGTGAACGCCTGTGTCAGCATACTTTCCTCCGAAAAATCGATCAGCGGCTCACGCAGCGAAATCCCGCGTAAACGTACTGGTAATGGGGTTGAAACCAGTTACGAAACGAGCGGCGCAACATGCATGCGGGGGTACGCGCCGACGCCCCTTTCATCACATAATGTTTGCCGTCGAAGAAGTCCGCCGAGTAGCCGGGATAAAATGAAAACTGCCGGAAGCCTGGAAATGGCGCGAACTGGCTCGACGTCCACTCCCATCCATTCCCCAACAGATCAGCGACACCGAACGCGCTCTCGCCTTGAGGGAATGCGACCACCGGAGTCGGGTCCCAACTCTGGAAATCGAAATTGCCCTTGCTCGAATTCGGGGCCGCCTCGCCCCACGGAAAATTCCTCTCGGAACCTTTCTTCGTTCCGTAAGCTGCCCGATGCCACTGCGCTTCCGTCGGCAATGACTTTCCTGCCCAGCGCGCATAGGCGCTTGCTTCCGCCTGGCTCACGTACACAGGCCAGTCCAAAGGCAAAGGAATCTCATCGAACATGGTCCGGCAATGCCAACCGTCCCCGATCCGCTTCCAGAACGCAGGATGGCGAATGTCGTGCGCGGTTCGCCACTTCCAATCTTCTTCGTTCCAAAATGCAGAATTCTCGTAACCTCCCGCGGCCACGAAATCGAGGTACTGGCCATTCGTCGCTTTATATTTGTCGATCGAGAAAGCCGGGACGTCGACGGTCTGCGCTTCGTATTCGTTATCCCAGCCAAAGATGTTCCGGTCACGACGTGAGAGCCCAAGCGCAGCTCGGCCATCGGGAATCTCGATCATTTCGGGTGCAATCGAAGAAACAACCAATTCCGGCTTGCGCTGCCTTTTTACTTTCCGATCGAGCGGCAACTGGTGAAGCATGTACGCCAAAGTTTCTGCATGCATGAGCCGGTGCTCAATGGCGACGTTGAGAAGTATCTCGGCGGTGAAATCTGTCCCCGCCGGATTGAAAGTCCAATCCGCGGGTTTTAGCCCGGCCAGACCTTCATCGATGCTTTCCCGGATTCGTCCGACGTATCGGCGGGCATCCGTCACGGTAGGCCATTGGCTCGGTTGATCGGAGGGGAGCGCTCCATCAACCGGATCAATTCCAAAAGCGAATAATTTGTCAAAGTCAGGATGAAAGGATTTCAGGTCAAGAACCCGTTCCCGCAACAGGTTCCAGTCGAACGCTTCCAAATGACCGAGATAAAAAATGATTCGATGTCTTTCCGGAATCGGCCGCTCGTAAAGAGAATCCGGCCTGACAATTTCAAAAATCTCGTCGGTTCGAACTCGAGCCTCGGCCAGACGATCAAGCAGTTGCTGCCGAGTATCGAGTTCCTTTTGCGCGACCGGCATCGTTCCCTCCGAAATTGCTGCTTGTTTGCTCCCGAAATCGCCGTCGGCATTTCCGATCACTCTTTCGAGATCGTCTTGGCGGAAGTGCATTGCAGGCGCGGCGGGAAATCCACGGTAGATCCATCCGACAAATTTCCTCACCCTTAGATGCCCGGCGGCGCAGGTTGGTACCGCCCATTTTTAATGCACCGTGAATCTCTTTTAAACCACTGGCAAATGAGCGAGATACGTGGCAAGCCTTGGCTTCAGCAAGCGGTGTCGCGGTGTCCCCGTGCACTAGAATGGATACCTGTCCGTCAGTGGGCCCCATCAGGAGACGATATGAACGTCGAAAGGAATAACACCCTGTGGCCAGAATTGCCGCTCGACGCGTGGATGGATACTTACGCGACGCTGCACTTGTGGACGCAGATCGTGGGCAAGATTCGGCTCGCGCTCAGCCCGAAACTTAATCACTGGTGGGAGGTACCGCTCTACGTCACTTCCCTCGGACTCACCACCTCTCCCATTCCTTATGATCGAGGGATCTTTGAGATCCAGTTTGATTTCATCCATCACCGTCTGATTATTCGCACCAGCCAGGATGCCGAGAAAGTTATGGTTCTCGCCCCGCGATCCGTCGCCGATTTCTATAAAGAGTTCATGCAGTGCCTGAAGTCACTCGACATTCACGTAAGCATCTGGCACATGCCGGTCGAAATTCCCAACCCAATCGCCTTCGACCGCGATACCGAACATGCTTCATACGATCCTGAATATGCGAACCGCTTCTGGCGGATACTGGTGTGCGCCGATGATATCTTCAAAGAATTCCGTTGCGGCTTTATCGGCAAGAGCAGCCCGGTGCATTTCTTCTGGGGCAGCTTCGATCTGGCGGTCACACGCTTCTCAGGCCGGCGTGCTCCGGCGCGCGAGGGTGCGGACTCGATTACGCGAGAAGCCTATTCTCACGAAGTGATCAGCGCCGGTTTCTGGCCCGGCGGCGGTGACATAAAGGGTGCGGCATTCTACACCTACGCGGCTCCAGAACCGGCGGGCTTTGCGGATGCGCACGTCGGCCCGGCAAGAGCTTTCTATCATCCTGAGATGCACGAATTTCTTCTGATGTACGACGACGTCCGGCGTGCCGCATCGCCAAAGGCCACGCTTTTGGAATTTCTACATAGTACTTACGACGCCGGAGCGAAGCTGGGAAACTGGAACCGCGAAGAACTGGAGAAACCCCCAGCCTGAGCACCCCCGGCAAGAAACGGCGATTATTTCGGCGCGCTCTGAACATCCAAGGTGCGCACCAGCCAGGGAATGATAACCTCTCTGAAAATCAACGGATCCGGCCAGACCTTCACCTGTCTTCCCAAATGTCCGCCCTGCGGATTGATCCACGCATCCTTCGGAACATCGCCTTTGCTCAGCAACAAGTAGATATCTGAAATTGGTACTTGGGTATCCAGCACTCCGCCAATGATCAACATCGGCGTCGTGGGCTTGCCGAGCAGACCTTGTTTCACCAGAGACATTTTGGCGAGACTTGCTGCCAGCTCATCCATGTTCTTCACACCATCGAAAATGTTCATCAGGGCCGGCACCTGATCGAACAAGTACTCGCGATTCCCCAGCAGCGAATTCATCAGAAAATCTTTTTGAAAGAAAGTATCCACCGGCGGTGACTGCGCGCTGGCGCCCTTCAGCCTGGCGCGCTCGACAATCGAAAGCTTGGTCGCCCAGTACGCGCCCCAACTCACTCCGTGAATGGCGAGTCTGCTTTTGTCCACTTCCGGCCGGCTTTGCGCATAATCAATTACGCGCGACAACATCCGGTCCGCCGTTTCGCTTACTTTGATCGGCGCCTGACCTGTGCCTGGCCCATCCACCGCGAGAAAGCCTATGCCGAAGGGCAGGATTGCGGCGAAACTTTCCGCCAGATCTTCCTTGCGGCTATCTAATCCATTGATTGCGATCACCAGCGGCACCGGGCCTTTTGGGTTCTTGGGCAGCCGCAAGTACCCAACGATCTCCGACCCTTCAAACGGTATGTGCACAACTTCCAAGGGCGCATCCCAGAAGCGGGCATGAGCCAGGAAGGCCTCAATCGCCTTGGAATAAGCCCGCTGTTTCCCCGGAGAGACCGGTATTGGCCAACGGCCGAAGGAATACAGCCGCCAGGCGCGAATGTAATCTGCATTCGCTTTTGTTGGATTGGCCGCCTCCAGGGTCTTTGCCTCATTGAAATACCGATCGGCCACGCCCATGAAAGCCGATGCCCACTCATCTTTATCTTTGCTATGAATTTTGTCGAAAGCTTCCCTCACGTCTCCGGGATCCAGCCCAATCAGTGGATATTGGCCGACTTCGGCGCGATGAATGGCTTCAGCTTTGATTTCCTCAATCGTGCGTTCAGGCCGTTGCTGGGTGAATCCAGCCGATGGGATTAGGACTGCGCATATCAATAGCGAGATGAAGACGACCCGACCGTTGTTCATGTTTCATTGTCCATTCTGATTTACTGGTTGCACCTTTGTTCGCGAAAAAAGCCGAACGCTATAGCCGGTCCGGCTCTCGCGCATATCTCAAAAGCTGCCAGCTAGAATGCCAACTTCAGACCCAACTGGATCGAGCGCGGACCTCCCGAACCCACGGCCGGATTCGCAGCCGCGATATCAGGCGTGGCACATTCGCAACCAAACGTTCCCGGCGCCCCAGGATCATTCTGTCCGTAGCCGTTCTGACCTCCGTAGGGATTGGCAAAATTCGGGTGGTTCAGAATATTGAAGAACTCGGCGCGGAACTGGGCATGCAAGCGCTCACCGAAATGCCAGTTCTTGGCCAGCGAGAAGTCCAGGTTCCTGAAACCTGAATCGGGGAACATATTCCGGCGCATGGTCCCGAACTGTCCTTGCGGAGGAGGAATCATGAACGAGCTTCCCTTAACGAAGCATCCCCACGCATCCAGCGTTGAGGTGGCTCCAATCGCGGCCGCTTCGCTGGTACACGCTGCTGGCAGGCTGCTCCCAGAAAAATAGGGGATCGGCTGCGGTCCGGCCTTAAAGTCAGAGGGATTGCCAAAAAAATCCCAACGCTGCGGCGTACCCTGCGGCGGACTGACCGGAAGGCCGCCCAGTCCGGAAATGTCGGTGGTTAAATCAATCGGCCCCCAAAATTGCGGACTCTGCAGGGTCGCAATCGAATTAATTTCCCAGCCTTCTAACATCTGGCCGTAGCCTTTTCGGCTCGGAAGCGCATAGGTTAACGACAGCGTGAGCCGATGACGCACGTCGAAATCGCTGTTGGCGTATTCCTTGCCAACATTGGTGGAATCCTGGGGAAGGCCGTAACCCGCGCCGAAGTCCCAGTTTGCCGCCACATCATCGAGCGCGTGCGCGTATGTGTAGCCTGCGACCAGGCCGAGGCCATGATAGTTTCTGGAGGTCAGCGTTGCCTGCAGGCCGTTGTAGTTCGATCGGTAGAAGTTGCCCATCTGAAAAATGTTGCTCAGGTAGGGAAACTTCGCGTTGAAAGGTCGGGTCGCCTGCGAATCGGTCCCTGGCGTCTCCTGATTGATATCCCGAATGCCGGTCAGATTGGCTCCGTGGTTGCCGACGTAACCGACCTCCAGCGTCAGGTTAGGCGCGAAAGCGTGTTGAATGTTCAAATTCCAGTTCCACACGTACGGGGTGGTGAGATTGCGATCGACCCCCATGATTGCGCATGGACCTGCCGCGTTCGGATCGCAGTTGATCCCGCTGCTGCTGAGGTTGCCGTAGAGCGGTGTGCTGCTGTCCCACTGCGGTGGGAATGGCGGGATGGTTAGATTGCCGGTTGTGATCGTGCCACCCGCGGTCACTGGGTTAGCAGTGCCAGTGCCCGATATAACGGCCCCGGTTGGAACACTGGGCAGTCCGAAGCTGTTGTTGAAAGCCAGGAAACTTTCCCAGTTCACGAATTCGTAGATCAGGCCACCACCACCGCGTACGACCGTGGTCCCCTTGCCGCTGAGATCCCACGCGAAACCAAAGCGCGGACCGAAGTCCTTCGGATCCGCGTTGTAAGCGCTGCCGATTTGTTTGCCTACCTGCACCATGCCAAGGTTTGGATCAAAGTTGCCCAGCAGGTTGTGCGCCTCTTTGATGACAGAGCTAAATTCATAGCGCAATCCCAGATTCACGGTTAACGTCTTGCTCACCCGCCAGTCGTCCTGCACAAACCCCGCATAGGACCAGCTATGCGATTGCCGCGTGGGATCGCCCGTGAGCACCGACGCCTTGAAAGGATCGCCCGCGAAAAAATCTTCCAGTTGCGTAGATCCGTTGGGGTTCAGTGCGGTGGGTGCCAGCGCCACGCCGCCCAGGAAAGTTATGCTGCCCCTGGCGTTGCCGAAGGCGCCTCCACTCACGTAGTTTCGGTGGACCTCACCGCCGAACTTAATAGCGTGCTTTCCGGCGGTGTAGGAAATATGGTCGATGAACTGGGTGATCGAGTCGGGCCCCTGGAACTTCGGCCACTTGAAGCCGCCGAGTCCGGGGAAGAAGAATCCGCCAAAGCCGATGCGCGGCAGGCCTCCACTGAATGGACCGTTCACACCTGTATTCAGACCGTAACTGGACGCCGGCGTGTTGAGGTCGCCCGGCAAAGTCGGCTGGTAGAGCCGGTTGTAGCCGAATCTGGCTTCATTGACCCAACGCGCGCTCGGAGTAAATATCCAACTTCCCCCGACCACCTGGGCGCGGGTGTGTATGTCAGACCGCCACTTATTTTGCAGCTCCGGAAAATCCTCGACCGTTCCCGAGTTATTGCCAAAAAAATACATGGCGTTCAAACTCTGCCGTTGACTCAGGTTGTAGTCCACCTTGGCCACTACGTTGTCGACGCCTACCTGGTTGGGGAATCCGTTGACGATGTTGATGGTCGGATTGTTGTTAAGGGGAAAGCCGGTGCCGTTGCAGGTGACCGTAGATCCCGACATCGCGCAGCCCGCGATTTTGAGACTGGCCGGGCTGATGGGTACACCGTTTGCCAGCAGATCAGCAATTGCATTGGGAATACTGCCGGAACAGTCACCCGAAATTGTGGGAGAAGTGCAGTTAGGCGTAGCAGGGGCGGGCAAAGGTACCATCGATGGACTGGTCACGCCTCCGAACTGGTTGCCCACGTCATATCGTTGTCCTTCATACGCTCCAAAGAAAAAAGCTTTATCTTTGATGATCGGCCCGCCAATGGATCCGCCAAACTGCTCCAGAGTGCGGGGATTCTTCGGGCTCGGGGATTGGCTGAAGGCGCACGGATTCGCTGCACAATTGAAGAAATTGCGCGCATCCATCACTCCATCACGGCCGAAAGCGAACGCGGTACCGTGCAGACCATTGGTGCCCGACTTCAGCCCAACATTAACGATCGCGCCCGGCTTCCAGCCATATTCCGCCGGTGGATTCTCCTGCAAGTTGAATTCCTGGATTGCGTCGATGGGCAGAATCGTCGCCGAGTCTCCTGCAATGCCAGCTCCATTGATAATTCCTTGCCCTGAGAAAGGTTCGCTGTTAAACAGGCCGTCGATGACATAGGCATTGTCCTCGGCCCGGAGTCCGTTGCTGCTGGTGGTCGAGAACCCTCCCCCCGGATAGCGCACTACTCCGGGTCGCAACTGCAGCAAGTTTTCATAATTGCGGCCATTGAGCGGCAGGTCATTGATGGCGGCATTGCTGAGTGTTCCACCCAGGGTCGACGAAGTCGTGTCCAGCAGGGGAACTTCGCCACTCACCACGATGGTTTCGGACACTTGTCCAGGTTGCAGCCCTAGGTCAATCCTGATGTCTTTGGCCACTTCCAACAGGATGTTGGGCCGCTCGACCGACTTAAAGCCTTTGCCCGAGACATGAACCTTGTAAACACCGGGCGAAAGGTCGGGGGCCACGTATTCGCCAGCTTGGTCGGTGGTCACAGTCCGAGTAATCCCTCTTTCTACATCGGTGATCTCGACTTGGGCGCCGGTCAACGCGGCCCCGGTCTGGTCCGTCACAGTGCCCAGGATACGGCCCGTATAAGTCTGTGCCAACAGCACTGAACAAGCCAGAAGCGAACCAATACCGAAAAGGACCAGCCGAATGGACTTCGTCAGGGAACGCATGGGGGCCTCCGCTAAAGTTTGCATGTTGATCGCTGGTTCGTGCAGCGTTTAAACGCCTGCCAAGTTCCACAAATGCAGCCAATTCACGCACACTTGTTCGCGCGCGTTTCTCGCCGGCATTTGCTAATACCCAAAAAAACTGTGGTCTGACAGCTCTACCACCATAGACTTCCACTGTCAAGAAAACATTACAAATCGCCAGCTTGGAACCAGCCGGAATCTCAACTTTATTCCACCTCGCTGGTGGAAAGAAGGCGAGCGCGTTGCGAAATAAAATTCAGAAATCGCAATGTCCGCGTGGGCACGGACGCCCGTTCGGGTAAACGAGCCAAGTTTGGCCAGAGTCCAGCCAGGATGTGCTAAGGGTAGGTTTGCGTGGGATGAACGTTCGCTCCGCTTCTCTCAAACTCGAATCTCAGAACCCACTCGCTCGGAACACCCTGCCCGCCGACCTGCGGCGGCTTAAACGTCGACTGTCGCGCGGCCTGAAGAGATCGCTCGGCAAAATACTTGCTCGGCCCCCGCGATTCGAATTTTGCCAGGATCACCTTCCCCGACGAATCCACCGTCACCTTGATCCTGACCTTAAGCTTGCCGTGAACCGTTCCCAGGGCATTCCGTGACACCTCAGGCAAGACTTGCTGATCTACCGCACCCTGCGCTCGACCGAGCGTGGAACCGCCCGCTTCGACGGATGAGGTATTCGTGGCAACCGGCACACTGGAGGCTTTCGACTTCCCCTTGCCGCTAGGGAGCTGCGCGGACTGTCCCGCGTTAACCCCCTGCCCTTGTGTCTGTCCCGCCGCGGATTCGACCGTGCTGGCCTGACTTACGTCAGCACTCGAATTACGGTGAAACAGCTTGGGACCAAGAATTGCCAGCAACAATATCGCGGCCACGATAGCTGGAATGATGTAACCCCAAGTCGCCAGCGCACTTTTCGTTGGACGTATTGCTGTTCCCCGATCTGGGGGCGAGGATTGCCGCAACCTGTTCGCAATTTCAGCAATTGTCCACCTAAGTCGCGGCACCGGGCGCAGGCTGTGACTCGCAATATCCAGAAATGGCTCCGGCAAACTCTGCGGCAACTTGGGGTCCGTTGTTGCTTTTTCTTCCCAAACCGGCGGACTCTGAGTCAAAGCTTCGACCAGCGTCATCCCCAAAGACCACACGTCTGCAGCCGGCGATATGCTTCCGCCGTTCGCGATCTCGGGTGCCGCGTACACACTCGCCTCGCGCAGAACTCGACTCGACTCGCCCACCCCGCACAGTCCGTCGCTTGAAATTTTTATTTGATCGCCAATGGCCATGACGTTCGCGGGCTTGATGTGGCCGTGCACAAAGCCTTTTCCGTGAAGATAAGCCAGCGCATCCACCACACCCGAAAGCATGTCTCCAGTTTCCGCGGGCGAAAGGGGCCGATATGGAATGATCTGCGCCAGGCTCTCTTCGGCGTACTCGGTCACGACATAAAGCAGTTCCTTGCCATCCAGTTGGCAGCGCCCTCTTTGAAACAGCCGAAGCAAGTGAGGATGGGATAATTTTGCCGCGAGCTCCCACCAGGAGAGCTGAAGTTCAGGATCCCCAGCATCAGCCAGAATAAGTTTGATCGCCACTTCCTGGGGTTCGCGGTCAGCGCGTTTGCTCACAAACACGGCGCTGTGTGGCGAGCCGCCCACATAACGAAGCAACGGAAACTCCTCGTTGACGACCTGGCCTTCCCAATTTTTCCAAACCTCGGGCATTCTCCTCCACCGCCTTCTGTTTTGTATGCGTCAGAGTATTGTAACCGAGCGGAGACTTGCGAATGTAGCCGGCGTCCACGCCCGTGCGGCGCCCATTTTGAAAATTCGACTCACAATCGGGATTACGAAGTTGGCGGAAGATGCCGAGCTTCATACGTGGCGATTTCGGATTCGTGTTGCAGGGTAAGTCCAATGTCGTCCAACCCTTCGAGCAGGCAATGGCGGGTGAACTCGTCGACCTGGAATGCGGCGGCGAATCCATGCGCGTCGTGAACCTTGCGCTGCTCGAGATCGACGGCGATCTCGTAGTTGGGAAGTTTCGCCGCTCTGCGACTTACCTCCGCGACTTCATCTTCGCTCAACACGACCGTCAGCACGCCGTTCTTCACACAGTTGTTGGCAAAAATGTCGGCGAACGAAGGCGCGATGAGGACGCGGAATCCGAAGTCTTCGAGTGCCCATACCGCATGCTCCCGCGACGATCCACAACCGAAATTCTTTCCCACGACCAGAACACTCGCGCCTTCGTAGCGCGGATCGTTGAGTGGGAATGACGGGTCGGGCTGTGGGTCGATTCCGCGTCGCCAATCAAAGAATAAAAACTCGCCAAATCCGCTTCGCTCAATTCGTTTCAGAAACTGTTTCGGAATGATCTGGTCCGTATCAACGTTGGCGCGATTCAGCGCCGCGACCCGACCCGTGTGGGTGCGAAAAGGCTGCATGATTTTCCTGACCCTTTGGATGACTAACTTTCCCCTTCAATGAAAATGCCAATTGCGAACATCGGTGAAATGCCCCGCAATTGCGGCCGCGGCCGCCATCATCGGGCTCACCAGATGCGTCCGTCCCCCGCGCCCCTGGCGGCCTTCAAAATTGCGATTGCTGGTCGAAGCGCAGCGTTCTCCAGGCTGCAGAATATCGGGATTCATCCCCAGGCACATCGAACATCCCGATTCGCGCCACTCAAATCCCGACTCCTGAAAAATCCTGTGCAAGCCTTCCTGCTCTGCCGCTCGCTTCACTGCCTGCGACCCGGGCACAACCATCGCCCGCACCTTGCCCGCAACCCGATGTCCTTTGGCCACTCGAGCCGCGGCCCGCAAGTCTTCCAGTCGCGAATTGGTGCAAGAACCGATAAAAACTCGATCGACGGAAATATCTTCAATGCGAGTGCCCGGCTGCAGTCCCATATATTCCAGCATGCGCTCGACCGCCGGACGATCCGCATCCGCCTTCAAATCCCGCAATTCTGGGATGCTTCCATCGACTGGCGCAATCATGCCCGGATTCGTTCCCCAGGTAACGAAGGGTGCGAGCCGCGATGCATCAATTTCTATGACCGCGTCATAGCGTGCCCCGGGATCGGAAGCCAGCGCGCGCCAGCGAACAACGGCCTCATCCCATTCTCGCGGAGCGAAGCGGCGCCCCTTCATATACGCAAATGTAGTCTCGTCGGGCGCGACCATGGCGGCCCGCGCCCCGGCTTCTATGCTCATATTGCACAATGTCATCCGGCCTTCCATGGAGAGCCCGCGAACCACTTCGCCCGTGTACTCGATCACGTGGCCAGTGGCGCCGTCGATCCCGATCTGCCCAATCACACCCAACGCCAGATCCTTCGCGCTGACTCCCTCGGCAAGTTTCCCGCGTACATCGATGCGCATCGTCCTGGATTTGCGCTGCGGCAGGCACTGCGTGGCCAAAACATGCTCGACTTCCGAGGTTCCTATGCCAAATGCCAGCGCGCCAAACGCGCCATGCGTGCTGGTATGACTGTCGCCGCAAACGATTGTCATGCCCGGCTGAGTCAATCCCAGCTCTGGACCGATCACATGCACAATGCCCTGGTCCAAGGAATCCATGTCGAACAGTGTCACGCCAAAATCTTTGCAGTTCTGTTGCAAGCACTGAATCTGGCGTGCCGCGATCAGATCCGTGATGGGCGTCCCGCGCGGCTCAGTTGGAATATTGTGGTCGACCGTCGCAACCGTGCGTTGAGGCTGGCGCACCTTGCGGCCGGCTGCGCGCAATCCCTCGAATGCTTGCGGCGACGTGACCTCGTGCACCAGATGCAGGTCGATGTAGAGCAGCGGCAACTGTCCGTCAGGAACGCAGACCACGTGCTCATTCCACATTTTGTCAAACAACGTGAGTTTCTCAAGCATGGCCTTGCTGACGATCCAATCTAACTCGCGAGCTCCGCTTTTCCAAGCGGAATACACGAGGGGAGCAATGTCATTGTGTCGCCGCCAGATTTTGTACTGGCGCGATGGACGGAGCGAACCCAAATAAAATTCCGGCGCGTTTTTCCGCGCCGGACAATCCCTGCACCTCACCCAGCCCAACTGCGAGGCTTAGAGAACCTTATTGCCCGAGCACTGCAAATCCGGGCAGGATACCGCTGGACGCGCTCCATGTGCCGCTGGTCCCGTTGCACGTCCCCTGCTTCGAATCGTTACAGTAAGAAGCAAAAGGATGGGGCCTCATATCTGTACTATTCACTTCCCACGCGGCGAAAATGGTAGTGTCATTTGAATTGGTCCTTACCACCAGCCAATACTGCGTCCCTTTCACCACTGGGATTCCAGTCACGCTCTTCCCAGTTGCCAGTTGGCAGCAACTCCCGATGGTGGCGAGATTTTGGACGCTCCAGGTGTGAATTGCTTTTCCCGGCAAACCGTTCGAGTCGTTATTCAGACTCATCACTACGGCATTCGTACCTTCGTCCCATACCACCGACGCTTCAACCTCTTTTACCGTCATGTTTGCGCTCGGCGTGAAAGGAACTGCTTGCCAGTACTCAGGAACCACGTTGAGCAGGTTGGTCAGACCCGTGATGTAATAGCCGTAGCAGCAAAAGTAAACGCCGTACGGGTAATCGCTGAGGGTGCCGGCGATGGTGGTCAGGCTGGGATCGTGCGGCGCTGCTGGTGTGATGACTTTGGAAGGATTCTTCACCATCACCTCCCGATCACCGAGTATCAGATTGCTGCGGTCCGCCGCCAAGGTGCTCACTGCTGTGGCCAGAACCATTGAAGCAAGTAACGAAGCTACAAGTGTTTTCTTCACGGATGTGTTCTCCATTTCTCCTGGGATTTTTCTGTGAAACTCACTACGCACGAATCGTGCCTTGTACTTCAGAAAACGGAACCCATTGTACGTCGATCTCGCCGGCTGCCGATACGTGAAAAGATTTGCATCTGGAAGCGCTAACCGGCCTGCAGAGCGGCTTGTAACCTGGCGTTCAGGCGTCGACGTGCACTGCCTGCTCCCGGATCGCGGCCACAATCTTTCGTCCTATTTCCGCCGTGCCGATGGAGATTTGACCGTGCCGGGCCAAATCCCGCGTGCGGTCTCCAGCTTTCAACACTGTCGCGATTGCTGCTTCCACACAATCCGCTTCTGCATCCAGATGGAACGAGTGGCGCAGCATCATCGCGACGGAAAGAACCGCTCCCAGCGGATTCGCAACACCTTTCCCAGCGATATCCGGGGCGGAACCGTGCACCGGTTCATAAAGCGCGACTGGACCCCCAATACTCGCCGATCCCAGCACTCCAATCGATCCCACGATGGCGCCCGCCTGGTCCGAGAGAATGTCGCCAAACATATTCTCGGTGAGCACCACATCGAAGTCCGCAGGACGCGCGACCAGAGCCATGGCTGCCGAATCTACATACGTGTGCCGGAGTTTCACTCCGGGATATTCCTGCGCAACCCGCGTAACCACCTCGCGCCAGAGCCGGGAGCAATCAAGCACGTTGGCTTTGTCGACGGAAGTCACCTGACGGCGGCGGGATCGCGCCAACTCAAAAGCCACGCGCGCAATACGTTCAATTTCCGCTTCGCCGTAGCGCATGGTATCGATTGCAACCCGGCTGCCCGGAGCGCCCGCGGTCGAGCGCGGTTCGCCGAAATAAATTCCTCCCAGCAGTTCGCGCACGATCAGAATGTCCGTGCCTCGAACTAGTTCGGGGCGAAGCGGCGAGCAATCTTCGAGCCCCGGAAGACACACCACCGGGCGCAGATTGGCGAATGCGCCCAGTTCCCGCCGCAGCTGAAGCAACCCGCGTTCGGGCCGCAACTCCGGGGACACCTTGTCGAACGCCGGGCCTCCGACAGCGCCCAGCAACACGGCGCCCGACGCCAGGCAAGTTTGCAATGTGTCTGGCGGCAGCGGATTGTGGCTGCTCGTAAGCCCCGCGCCGCCTACATCTCCTTTCTGCAGGCGAACCTCGTGACCAGACTTCGAGCCGATCGTTTCGAGAACGCGAACAGCTTCATCGATCACCTCCGGACCGATTCCGTCCCCAGGAAGGATTGCGATCTTCAGAAGCATGTAGGTTTCTACTCCGCTGCCTTGATGCCTACAGCGGCGTACACATCAGCACTCTTGTAGAGCGTTCCATTCTTCATGACCAGGCGGCAGCGGCGAATGTCACTGATGTGTTCGGCCGGATTGCCCTCCACAAGCACGAAATCAGCGCGCTTCCCAGCCGCAATCGAGCCCAGTTCGTTCTCCTGCTTCAAAAGCCGGGCGGCATTGAACGTGGCGATCTGCAGAGCTTTTGCAGGCGGAATTCCGGCTCTGACCTCGAGTTCCAATTCGCGATGCAACATGATCCCGGCCGTCGCGTCGGTTCCAGCGAGAATCGGAATACCTGCATCGTACATGCGCTTGGTCATTCGCAACATGGCCTCGTAGGAATCTTTATACAACTGGTCGTTCTGTTCCGTCACCGAAAGTCCACCGGTAAACGCGCCGCGCTGAACTTGTGCGGGGAGGCGATCGAGCACGGGGGCGAAGTCGGGAGACACTCTTCCAGGGCGGCCGGTGAACATACCCTCAAAGGTCGCCAAGGTTACATCGACGGTGGTGTGATGCTGTCGCAGCAATTCAATAAAATCATTTACCTCTTTTGAGTGCAGATCGAGCTTCGCAGCATTGTCTCCCACAGCAGTAAACCGCTCAGGAGTACGCGTATCTTTCACCTGCGAAGCCAGGAAGTTCAGGAAAATGAAGTTGATATGTTGTACTTCGTCGGCGCCGTCTTCCACGAACTGGCTCGCAGTCATGCCGTTCGGAATGTGGCCGCTCACCCGCAATCCGCGCGCATGAGCAGTCTTCACGATGGCGGGCACGAATTCCGGCCGGAGCGAGCTGTAGAGCTTGATCTGAACGTATCCCAGATCGGCGTAGCGGTTCACCGCCGCTTGAGCCTCATCTATATTGTCCGCGTACAAACCGGTCGGCGCCTGAAAAGGTCCCCGTCCATCGATAAACCCGGCTTTCCAGACACGCGGACCAATGGCAGCGCTACTGTCCCACTGGTCCTCGAGATGCTTCAGTTCTGCGATGTCGTTGCCCATATCGCGGATGCTGGTTACGCCGCTAGCAATGTTCAAGAGTCCATCGACAGGTTGAGCATGAGCATGCATGTCAAAAAGGCCAGGCAGCAATGTTTCGCCGGTCCCATCGATGCGCTGAGCAGCTTGAGGAGTAACGACCGCAGTGGATGGACCGACCAGGGTTATGCGTTCGCCGTCGATGACAACTGTCTGATCCTCCCGCGTCCTGGCCTGTTCGGAATCAAAGAGTCGAACGTGCTCCACCGCCACCGGATGATCCGGATGTTGAGCCAGTTCGCGTCCCAAGCGGGCGTTGCGAGCGTCTTCCGCGGCGCGGTCGAGCGCGTAGAGTTGATCGTTTGTATCTTCCCAGCCTTGCCGTAACGTCGCAAACCATTTACCGGGAGATCCGAAGAAATGTTGATCATCATCCAGCCAGACGGTCTGCGGTTCGAAGGAAAGTCCGGTGATCGCAAACTCGGTTACGTGCAATTTTCGTCCGTGATCTTCAAGAGTTACATCGGTCAGCCGTTCCAATTGCGCTTCGCCCGCCGGAAACAGTTTCACCCCGCCCTTCGCCTTCAGGAGTGCGCCCGCCAGCAGCGCCGACTCGAACGTCGGTCCGTTGTTACTGACGTAAAAACCCCGGGCCGCAACCTCCCCTTTCTCGGACGTACTCTTCCAATGGGCAATGCCGTCTTCCACCGCGAAGTGTTCGTCGACCGGAGCCTTCAAATAATCGTTGCCAGTCAGATCGACACGCAAGGGCAATCCATCCGAACCCAATAGATAGTGCGCAGCCACCTTCGGACCGCGGCCGCGGTCGTTGAACTCGAACGTGCAATCGATGCGGCCGTTCGGCCCGTAGGCGTCCACTTCGCGTCCCGCTGTCCTGCCGTTACTGAGGATTGTGTAAGAAAATGTTTGGGCAGCGGCCGAGTCTGCCGCCCACGCAGGAGATGCGGCAACAACAAACGCGACGAGCAATAGCAAGAGACGGTTAGACATGCTCTGCATTATGCCACCAACGAGGCGGCAATGGTCGCTCAGTATTCCTGGTAGACGCGGAACTCTGGTCTTCCTTTAGAGCAAGCTCGAAGGCAATTTATACGCCCCACAAATAGTCTTCCTGATCGCGGTAGTGTTCGCTTGTCGGATTCGTGGAAAGGCTTGCCAGCCTGATGCCCACTGCAGCCGACTTCGAAAGCAGCCGCTGAGAATGGTCGCGTCCACCCTGAGACCGCCCACCAACCGCCGCAGCGACCGCGAGCGGACTTGGTTTCGCTTGAGCATGGCCGTCTGCCGGCGCAGGCCTTTTCTCCATCGCCGCGATCAGCTCCAGCAGATGATGATCCTCGACCTGCTTGATCTGATCCGCCAGCACAATAAACCGTCGATAGACTTCATCCAGTTGCCGCCGATCAAATTCATGGCCCAACTGTTCGCATCGCAGGCCAAGCGCATGCCGTCCCGAATGTTTCCCCAGCACCAGCTTCGAATCCGGCACTCCCACAGAATGCGGAGTCATAATTTCGTAGGTCAGCGGATTCTTCAGCATGCCGTCCTGATGAATCCCAGCCTCATGAGCAAACGCGTTGCGCCCGATAATCGCCTTATTCGGCTGCACCCCAACTCCGGTAATCTCGCTCAGCATCTGGCTTGCCGGAAACAGTTGCTCGCTCACAACCTCGGTTTCGTACGCTAACCGATCCGGCCGCACCCGCATCGCCATAACGATCTCTTCCAGCGACGCATTGCCCGCACGTTCTCCGATCCCGTTAATCGTGCACTCCACCTGGCGCGCCCCCGCAGCCAGAGCCGCCAATGAATTGGCCACCGCCAGTCCAAGATCATTATGGCAGTGCGCGGAGATAGTAACGCCCCCGATTCCCGCACCTTTTCCCGCACGTGGCGAATCAATTCGCCAAATTCCGCGGGCGTGCTGAAGCCCACCGTGTCAGGGATATTCACCGTGGTGGCCCCCTCGGCCACCACGGCCTCTACCACCTGGCAGAGAAACTCAGGCTCAGTGCGGGTCGCATCTTCGGGGGAGAATTCCACATCGGCGCAAAAACTCTTGGCCAGGCGCACCGCTTCCCTGGCCTGTTCCAGGCATTGCTCGCGCGAGATGCGCAGCTTGTATTTCAAATGAATATCGGAGGTCGCCAAAAAGACGTGAATCCGTGGCCTCGCCGCTCCTTGCAGTGCTTGCCAGGCCCGTTCAATATCTTTGCCGCAGGCGCGCGCCAGTCCCGCGATCATCGGACGCCGCACCGCCGCGGCGATGGCCTGTACCGCCGCAAAATCACCCTCCGACGCGATCGGAAATCCCGCCTCCATTACGTCAACGCCCAGGCCGTCCAGTTGGTGCGCCATTCGCACTTTCTCGGCTACATTCATGCTGCAACCCGGCGACTGTTCGCCGTCACGCAAAGTGGTGTCGAAAATTCGGACGCGTTCCATGCCTCCAATCCTCCTCAGATGCATCAGGAATAACATCCTACGTAGACAGCGGTATTAAGCAAGCTTATAATCCTGCAATTATCATTAGTTATAGTTGCTAACATAAACAGGACTAATGAACCTTCCACTTTTGCTGAAGGTGGAGTCTGCGGAAAGCAACGGCGAAAGGGACGCCACAGTCATGGATCTGGCGCAGCTCGAAGTCTTCCTTACAGTGGCACGCGAAGGACGATTCTCGCGCGCCGCCGAAAAGCTTCACCGCACCCAGTCCGCCGTCAGTCAATCCATCCGCAAACTCGAAGACGAGCTGGGAGAACCGCTGTTCGACCGTTCCTCCCGCGACGGCATCCTCACCGACGCCGGCCGCGTCCTTCAGGAATACGCCGAACGATTGTTGAACCTCCGCACCGACGCCCGCGAAGCGCTGGTAGAACTAAGAGAACTGCAGAAAGGAAAATTGGCCATCGCCGCCAATGAATTCACTGCGCTCTATCTCCTGCCCGTGCTTGCCGAGTTCCGCCGTCTGCATCCCATGATAAGAATCACCGTGCGGCGTTCGCTCGGCAGCCACATTCCCGACGATGTACTTCGCCACAGCACCGAACTCGGCGTCCTCACCTATGACCCGCAACACCCGCAGCTTTGTTCCACCGTGGTGTACCTGGACGAATTGATTTTCGTCGTTCCCCCCAGTCATCCCTTGGCCACGGCGCATCAGGTGAGCATCCGGCAACTGGGCGCCGAGTCGTTCGTCGCTCACAACGTGGCGTCGCCCTATCGCGAAAAAGTGATTCAAGCTTTCAAACGGCACAAAACGCCTTTGCATATGGATATCGAACTACCCACGCTGCAAGCCATCAAACGCTTCGTCGCCATGGGCAACGGAGTCGCGCTGATTCCCGAGATCAGCGTGGAAAGTGAACTGGCGCGCGGTGAACTGGTTCGCATCCCCGTCCGCGAATTGCGCCTGCACCGTAAGTTGAGATTGATTTACCGGAAGTCCGCCGGCCTCTCGCATGCCGCCCGCGCTTTTCTCAAAGTGGCGGAAACAATTGCCCGCGAGCGCCGCGGCCGGTACCGCTTCCAACGAGAACACTAAAAGAAGAAAAACAGCCCACAAAACAAAACGCCCCAGACCGGTTAGGGTTTGGGACGTTCGTCGAAGCAGCCCTCCCCCGAAGTCTGCTCGAGAACCAATGTAGCAGTCGCCCAGGTTGGGGGGAATGGCACTTTCAGGCTATACCGTAATCGATGGTAACCTCCGACCAGAAACTCTCCTAGCCTCGATTCACCCACCAAATCCTCTGCTCAGCCCAAACCTTGTCAAGCCCCCGTTTCGTGTGATTTCTCTGGATGTACCTGATTCCGTGGCAGAAATAAATCCGAAAAACATGTCTCACTTACCCCCTCGAATATGCTAGTCTATATCTATAAGTTCAGAATACGGCGCAGCCAATAGCTGCGCCTTTCCTCTTTTCGCACTCCGAAAGGCGCCAACCCCAATCATGAAATCCATCCAGCCGAAGTTTTCGCCAACTCCATCAGCTTGTGCTTTTATCCGGACATTCCCCGCAAAACGCCCTCGGGGAAAAACTACCGCGAGGCCGGACGCCTCCTCGAACCACGCTGGTCAACCCCGTACGCGAAAGTTTTCCACCGGCTCACGCTATCAATGCGGTGTTGCAAATCCGGTCCCGCATTCTGTAAATAGAAAGTAACAAAAAGACAACAACCATCGGCACCAAAGCTTATTTTTCCACGCCAGCTTTCTAAGCGACACCATCAGACGGGTTCCTTTAAACAGAAGAATCTTCACTGCGTAACTTTCAAACAAATGTCAAGCCGAAGGAACTACCGATTGGGTGATGTACTTCTGGTATCTACAGGTCCACAGCCGAAGTAAGTTACGTTGCCTCTGGGCTTGGATGACTCCCGAACGGAAGAACGAGGAAAGCGCCGTCCGGGGAACGTCTCCACCCATACTTCGCGTCATGATACGGAGACAAAATGAATATCCTGCATAAAATTCTCGTCGGCCTGTACGTCGGCGTGCTCCTCTCCACGCTGTCTGTAGCGCAGGCGGCGTTCGATTCTCCCGGCGTTTCCGAGTCCAACTCTGACGATACCATGCAGGGATGGAAGCCGGTTTGTGTATTGCCGTCGTGCAATCCCGGCGGAAGCGGAATTCCTACCAGCACTGCGCACACCGTGGGCCATTCGACTCCGTCGAAAGATGGCGGCGCCATGATGGTCTCCATCACCGGCCCCCAATACAGCAATGCCCTGTGGACTTATCGCGCCGGTGCCGACGACTCCGCCACCCACGTTAGTCTGAGTTTCTGGGTTTACCCAACGGCGGCGGCCTCGACCGCTGGATCCTTCGAGTACGACCTCTTCAACTTCGACAAGTCCATGAATGTGGAATTCATGTGGGGGACGCAATGCAATCAGGCCAGCCACCTTTGGCAAGTCTTCGATCAACTCCACGGCCACTGGATGAACACCTCGACTTCATGCGCACTCGCGGCCAATAAATGGCACCAGGTGCGCTGGGACGTTCACCGCGTCTCCGGCGACACCAACCGCTGCAGCGGGAAGCCTTGCATGTATTACGACACCTTGACAGTGGATGGTGTGCCACACAACATCAACGCCATGTATCCGGCCGGCTCTATGCCAGGTGGATGGTCCAGCGCAGTCGGTTTCCAGTTTCAAATCGACATCGGTAAAACCAGCCAGCACGTCACCATTAACGAGTATTTCGACCTGGTCGACTTCACCGCGATGTGAGGATCAGCCATAGAAGCGAGTTTCGCACCCTTTCCGCGTACTTTGCGGAAAGGGTGCGAAACGATAAGGCAATCTAGAAAGCTGAAAAACAAAACTAGTCAGTCTTCGAAGTCTCCGCCTCCGTATACATCTTTTCAATCTGATCCCGATACCGATCCTCCACCACCCGCCGCCTCAACTTCATGCTCGCCGTAAGCGCCCCGTTCTCCGTCGAGAATTCTTCCGCAACCAATATCACCTTCTTCAGTTGCTCGTAGCGCGCCAGATTGCGGTTTAGGTCAGCGACAATCCCTTCGTAAAGGGCTCTCACCTTCGACTGCGCGACCAACTGCTCTCGCGAAGAAAACCCAATATGGTTTGCCCGCGCCCAATCTTCCAGCGCGGGAAAATGAGGCCCCACCAGGACCGCGGGAAACTTGCGCTTATCGCCCACAACCACCGCCTCGGCAATCAAGGCATTGTGTTTGAGAGAATTCTCCAGCGGTTGCGGAGCAATGAATTTCCCCCCGGACGTTTTGATCAGGTCCTTCTTGCGGTCGGTAATCGACAGAAAGCCGTCAGCATCGAGATTGCCGATGTCGCCTGTCTTGAACCATCCATCCACCAGGACAGCCTGCGTTTCCTTCGGCCGGTTCCAGTAGCCCTTGAACACCGACGGACCGCGAACCAGAATCTCGCCATCTTCCGCAATCCGAACTTCGACATTTGGCAGGGGCTTTCCCACCGTTCCCAGCTTATGCGCCTGTGGGCTGTTGACCGCGATGACGGGCGAAGTCTCCGTGAGCCCATAACCCTCGTCGATGCGAATGCCGACATCCGCGTACCACTCGGCCAGTTCCCTTCCCAGCGGCGCCCCCCCGGAGATAAAAACTTCGGCGCGTCCTCCCATGCCTGCCCGGACCTTCGCATAAAGCAACCGGTTGCTTAGCTTCCATCCCGCCGACGACGGTATTTGATCGGCGAGAACCTCATCTCGGTGAGCCCGCCCGACAGACACCGCCCAGCGATAAATCCATCTCTTGGGGAAGCCCTTCGCTTTGAGATCCACCTGCCCGTGAATTTTTTCGTAAACCCGCGGAACTCCGACGAAAATTGTCGGACGCACTTCCAGCAAAGCCTGCGGAAGCTGGTCGATGACGGAAACGTAAGCCAACGTCACTCCCCGCCAGAGCATGGCGAGATCGACGTGCCGCGCAGTAACGTGGGACAGCGGAAGAAAAGAAATACTGATCTCACCCGGACGAACCGCAAATCCAGAAAGGGAATGGGAAATGTTCGACGCCAGGTTGCCGTGAGTCAGCATGGCCCCCTTGGGCGTGCCCGTCGTTCCCGACGTATAAATAATGGTGGCGAGATTTTCGGGTCCGACCGCGACCGCGGCGGAATCGAATTGCGCATCCCGCTCTTTCGGGCCGTCATGCATGAGCCGCTGCATGTGCGCGGCGTGGGCGGTCTCGACCGCATCCATCACGACGATCCGTTCGATAACGGTTCGTTCTTGGATGCCTTGGATTTTCTGAAGCTGCTTCTCGCTTGAAACAAACACGATTCGTGCCCCCGAATCCTGCAGCATGTATGCCGTCTGTTCTCCAGTCAAAGTAGTGTAGACGGGCACTACGACCGCGCCGATGAGCAGGCACGCGAAATCTGCGATCGTCCATTCTGGACGGTTCTCACTCAGGATGGCGACGCGGTCGCCCTGGGCAATGCCCCATTCCCTCAGCGCGCCAGCCACCCCCACTACGCTCTGGTAAAACTCGGACGAAGAAATAGAAACCCACTGAATGGCCCGGCGGTGCATCACCACCACCCGATCATTCCGATCTACCACCGCAAAAAAGATTTCGTTGAGGGTTTTCAGGCTCATGGACAAGGGACGAACTCGGTCAACAGCCGCAGAATGGGAAGTTGAAGAAGGCCGCAGCCCTTCAGCCGCAGAGCGGCGTAAGAATGCAGCCCACGGCGCAAGCCATGAGCCGAATATCGCATAACCGCAAGCCCTGAAGGGGCAAAAGAACGCAAAATTCTCTCCCGCAAGAAATGTACTAATTTCACCGTCGGTTCGCAATGCTCTACTGGCATCATTTCCCATTTGCTGAGACAATAAGCACCCACAGGAGTAAACCCGATGCGAAAACCCGCAATTTCTATAATCGCGGCATGGCTGTTGGTTGGCGGATGTCTAACCACGCCGCTGCGAGCTGCCGATACAAAATCAACTCCACCGCCGGCTTTGAAAATCGGCGACGTCGCCCCCGACTTCAAACTCCAGTACTTCGACGGAAGCGATCTGAAAGATGTAACCCTGAGCGACTATCGCGGCAAGAAGAATGTCGTGCTGGCGTTCTACATCTTTGCCTTCACCGGTGGTTGAACCGAGCAAATGAAAAACTTCCAGCAGAACCTGAAAAAGCTGGAAGCTGCCGACACCCAGGTCCTGGGTGTGAGCATGGATAGCCCCTTCGCCAACAAAGCCTTCGCCGACCAGATTGGAGTCACCTTCCCCCTGCTGAGCGATTGGGGCGGAGACACTACCCGCGCAATACGGCATCTACGTCGACAAATACAAAGCCGCCCGCCGGGTGAATTTTCTGATCGGCAAAGATGGAAAAATCCTTGAAGAACAAATCGACAACGAAGCCATCGATCCCACGAAAATCGTGGACGCATGCGAGCGCACAAGCTGAAGATGAGAGAGCCTGAAGATTCGCCGTCACATGCCGACGTGACAAGTTTGACGCTGTGAGTGAGGTTGTTATGATCAAATCGCGGGGTGGAGCAGTCTGGTAGCTCGTTGGGCTCATAACCCAAAGGTCGGTGGTTCAAATCCACCCCCCGCAACCAACCTCTTCAATCACTTGCAGCTCTTTCCTTGACCGAGTTGGCACCATTTGGCACCAGAATCACGCGGTCCCGATTGGCATAACGGCTCTCGACGGCACAAGTAAACCACCCAGCTTCGCCGCAAATTGCCTGCCATCTTCCGAGGCCACGTGTGAATACATCATGGTGGTGCGAGCGTCAGAATGCCCGAGGCGGTCTTGTCGGACTGCTATAGGAACATTCTCTTGGTCCATCACGGTCTCGTTCCCATGACGGAAAGCGTGAAAACCGCACCGCTCAATATTCGACTGGGCGAGCAGTGGATAGAGTTTCCGCTTGCGGATCACGTCCGTATCCCACGGAGTGCCGTTCTTGGTCGCGAACAGAAGCCCCGACGAGTTGGGCTTCCAGGTTCTGAGGTATCCGAGAAGGTGCTCCACCAACTGTGGGGAGATTTCGCAGACCCGATTGCCTTTGATTGATTTCACCGTCTGGATCTTGCCATGCCACACGCTCTGAGTGATACGAATCGCTCCGCGATCGAGTAGCAGATTTGAAACAGGGAGAGCGCCGATCTCGCCGGCCCTTACTCCTGTTTCCGCCAAAATCCAGTAGTAGGTTTTGTACGGTTCCTTAGAGGATTCGATAATGCGCTTCATCTCATCCAGCGAAAAAAACCGTTGCTGCATTAGTCCCCGTTGGGGCAGCGCGATGCCGAAGAAAGGATCATGCTGCACATAGCCCCAAGCCTGCGCGCTGTGCCACATCTCGCGCATCAGCGCGATGAGGTTGCGTACCGACTTGGGACCTACTTTTCGTTTTGCAATGAACGACTGCACCATTTCCGCCGTTATGTCCTTTAGTCGCACACCGCCAAACACGGGAAGCAGGTGCGTGCGAATGCGTGACTTATCGGCATTCTGGGTTGACGGTTTATGCTGCGTGAGCACCGTATTTTGCCATTTGGTTGCAAACTCCCGGAACGTGGCTGTAGGCCGCGCCCGGTAGGTTAACGAGTTAACATCTGAGAGTCGCTGATCGAGTGCGCGCTGTGCCAATTTCTTGGTTGGGTACTCTTCCTTAGTCCCAATCACTTCGCGCCTCTGGACGCGCCGGACGAAACCGCTGGGTTCGATCTCGTCATCGCGCCACTTAGCGACCCATTTCTTTTGCTTCTTGCCACGTAAAATCAGACTCCCTCTTTGGAATCTGCGCCTAGCCATCGAGCCTCCTGGGCTCATTGACTCGGCTATCCCTTCGGGGACTGTAGCAGGTTCGACATTTGAGTGGTAGTTCAACTTAATGTGTTACCCAGAATTCACGCGTGACGGAGCATGCCTTTAGAAAGGGATGTCCTCATCTGTGATCTCAAGCGAGTCAGCATGCGCGTTTGGCTTCGCGTCCCAATCGACTTGGACTTTGAAGACCTTGGCACGATTTCCATTGCGTTCAATAGAGTCGTGCAGTTTCTCAAAGCGAACTGAAATGGGATAGCCCAGCATCGTCCGGTCAAGCTTCTGCAGCAAATCCCACGTTGCCAAGAAAGTGACCTTGCTGCCATCCTTCCGAACGACGGTGTATTGGATCGTTTTCTTGCCTTTGACCGTGTGAGAGGTGATAGCGAGCAGAACGCCCTCGACACAGTCGCCTGGTTTCTCGAATCGCAATTGTTCTGGTGCTTTGACTTCAGTAAACGCCATGTTTTTCCTGCCTTTCGTGTTTTCGAGATTGGATTTCGACTGCTAATTTCGGAGCGTCAATATACTGAAGACGGGCGGCAAGAAAACTCGGAACTCGCACTGCGATAAACGAAGCGATGCTGCGGACGCCGTCCTCCTCGGTTTCGTAATGTTCGGCTATGACCTCCGCCGCATGGTCTCGCCAAAACTCGATGGACTCTCGCACTAGAATCCACGCGCCCTTTCCCTTTTTCCGGTCAAAGAGCGCGAGGCCACGGGAGGTTGAAAACCGGCGCGTTCCAGGCGGCAAATCGCGCAGCGACTCATCAGTGAAATACGTAGCGAGATACGCCGCTACTCGGTGCACATCGGCGTACTCAATTCTCGTGGCCCACCCTCCACCGAGGGCCTGCCAAGAGGCGCTGATCCATTGCTTCGGAATATAGGAACCCACGAGCAGGTGGAGATGAGGATTACCGTTGCCCTGAAGCTCTACGACCGCGACAAACACCAGCGACTTGCCAAGTGTTCGCTGAAGATACACCCTCATCTTGCGCCAGGTGGCATTTAGAAAAGCGATTTTCGCTTTGGTGTCCAATCCCGCCTTCATCTTCTTAGGATCGAGCGTTAGCGTGAGGAAACGCTGAAGACCGTGCTGCAGGGCGCGCTGCACAATGCGCTTGCGGACCTGCCGGATTTTTCTCGGCCCGCATCGAGCGCAGTTGTAGCTCTTGCACCGGAGACGGTGATGGAAATAGCTCTGGTCCACAAAACCAATGAGCGTGTACTTGCCGCAGTTCTTTTTCTTTGGACGATGCTGCCTAATGTTGCACTTGTGCTTAGTGTTGTTGAAACCAGATGTGGCTTCAGGCGACTGCGTCGCCCTTGTCCCCACCCCCCCAGACTCTCCCACGGCGCTGTTAACAGATCGCGAGACGCACTGGACGGGAAGACTATCTACGTCGCGCCGCAAATCATGTTTTCCGCTTTTTCGTGTAGGCACTGTTACTCCCTCCTGTGCTTCGCTTCGCTACGCACAGGCCAGGAGGGCCAGCCCTCCCGGACCTCCTGGACAAACTCTTTGAATCCCAAACCGGGCAGCCTGGCGCACGGCTTTGGGGAGGGCCAGGCATCTCGTGCCCGTGTAAGGTCCGAGGACGTGAGGTTTGTCATTCGCCACGTTGCCTCGACTGTGTGCGCCGAGATGCCAGCCCATGTCGATTGTGAGTGGATTTGTGGTGTTCCGGGGTAGGCTAGAAAGTGCAAACGATTTACCGGGGAACACCCCGAATGGCTGCGTGCTCATTCGCGTGAACACGTAGCCATTTTCTCGGTGGCGCGCGCTCGGCAGCCTCTGTCGGCGGTAGCGCCGCGTCAGCGCTTTTCATAGTTTCCCTCCCCGCGTTTGAGCTGAGGTTGTGGGCGCGATCTTGCGTCGGTGGTGCAGAGAAAATAGCTCGCCTTCTTGCATTCCGAGAAAGGCTGCAATGCGTTTGCGATCTCGCGCTCGCGCACGAGCCAGCCCACGAATGATCCGGCACACGTGCGCGGGGCTTCTCCCTATTGCACGCGCCAAATCCCCCTGCGTCAGGCCGCGCTTCAGCAGTTCGATTCTTAGCTTCAGCGAGTTCAAGTTTTCACCCCGCAAAAAATAGATATCTTCAGTTCGAAATCTTCTTACGTGACGTGGAATAATCAAAGCTCATAAGGCGGCCAAAAATTGGCAGGAGAAATGGCTTGACAAATGTCACAAAGATTCCCAGCACAGAAGTTTCTGGATTACTTGGTGAAGTGCATCGCGCACAACGACATCGCGCAAAAGGGCGGATTAGCTGGCAGCGGAATTTCTGGGATACGAGCCAGAAAACTCAGGCGGACTATTTGCTCCCTTGAGAAACGTTTGGCCAAAGCATACGCCGATCAAGACCTTCGGCCTGGCGGTGTGTCGGTGCTTTGGCCTGTTGGCGTAGAGTGCTACGAATGTTTGGGTTATCTCGCTTTCCAGATTTCTGCGGTGAGGCAGTCTGATTTACTCCGACGCGAGAGAGAACGGGAGACCGAATTGTTTTGGGTCGCCAGCTTGTTCTCGCCCATCCCATTCGTAAACGGGGCAATCCGCGAAGCTGGTGGGGTTTGGCGCGAGCCAAGAACAATCGCCGAGCGTATACGATCATTTCAGCAGAGGCATGAACGGCAATATCTAATCGGAATCGTCGAGCGGTACTTCGACTCCTTCAAATCGGCTCAATTCCGCGAAGCACATCCAGGTAAGGTGCGAAAGGTCTCGGCCATTGGCTCACGGATCACGGGCCTGACACAACGGGAAATAGACTTCATCTCGAAGCATGTGCGCGAGCGTGTGGGTCGGAGAAGAACCTGACGAAGGGGTCTTTATGCCTGCTTCACCTCTTCAGTTCGTGCGACAAGGCGCGCCGATCTCGCCAGTTAAAGGCGTGAGAACAGCCGAGAGAGAGACTGTCGAGCTACACGCGCGGTACCGAGGTGTCCCGAGAGTTCCAGTCATTCGCAAGCCACGCGTCCACGAGTTGCTCGACACGCTGCCGCGCTGCGGTGAAGTCAAGAGGAAGCTCATTAAGCAAGGCGGCCTTGATTTCCTGTTTTATTTGCCTAGCGTATTCGTAAATTTTACCTTCGAAATCCCAACCGTTTGGGTCTGCTTGCAGTTCTAGGAGATAGGCGAGAACGCGGTACAGATGGGTGTCGGCTTCCGCCTCAAGCCTGGCCTTGGCTTGCTCAGCTTCGCGCGCGGCCCTTGCCCGAGCCTCGTTATGCTGGTATTCCTCGGCCACGCGTTTGCCAGCGGCTCGCGCAGCCGCGATCATCTGCTGGAACGTCGTTGTTTCCGGTAGTGCCGTGATAGCGGTGAGCGCCTCTGCCTTACCGCGGACCTCCCACTCGCTGACCTCTCCCCACGAGCCTTTCGCAAAGAGAGGCAGTTGGTTTAGAGCTTCGTCCGCGGCCTTCTCCGCTTCCTTGCTCCGCCTCCAAGGGCGGAGTGTTTTCTCGACGGCAGCACGAAGAGTCGTTTCCACGATATCCTCGGCATGATCGGCGCTTGTTTCGTAGAGATCGGAAAGTTCCTGCCGGATAATTTCGGCAACTTCAAGTCTCAATCCCGGTGGTATATTTCTCGGCAACTCGCGCAGCATATTCCTGAGCCATTGCGCCGTCCATTCTTGGTGTGCTTGCGCGGCGCGGGCCTCGGCATGAGCTTGTTCGCGTTCTCGATCCCGGCGTGCCCTTCCAGCCTCAGCTTCGAGCCGCATCCTTCTGGCTTCCTGCTGTTGCGCCTGTTGCTCGGCCTCTTGCTCCTCCACTCTCCTGCTCTCTGCGTCCTCAAGTTCCCGGAGAGCCATCTTCGCTTTTTTCTCTTGGATCGTTAAGCTCAGTTCTTCGATGCGTTCTCTCTTTTGCTGCAGGGTGGGTGAAGGAAAGTGACTGACAGAGGATCGCTTCAGATCTGCATTGCCGTTTCGGATTGCTTCGATATCCGCAAGGGCGACACGCCGATGACCTCCTGGCGTGACAAAGGATTGCAGCCTCCCTTCGGCGCACATGCGCCTGATTGTTCTCGCATCAACTGCTAACAATCGAGCGGCCTCCGCCACAGGGACCGCAGCCAAGGCCCCGGTCCTGTTTACATTTGCCGCGTCATTTGCCGCTCGATCTTGTATCGTTTGCCGTCGATTTGCCTGCGCTTTTGTGCGAGTTCTCCGGCTTCGGTGTGAGTGATTTTGCTTCATTTGTCCACCTAAGAACGCGGAAGGGTTAGCTCACGGGCGGCCAGGCGTCGCCAGATTTCTTGCGCAAAGCCGGATCGCCGACGCCGTCGAGGTGGTGTGGCTCGACATTGCGAGTGCTTTCCGCAGAAGGCGCACACCACGGGGCTAGGCAGTCGGCAATTGGGATGGGCCGCGCGATACCGGGCGGCGCGATTCGCTGATGGCAGAGGCGGGCTTTCGCCACCGCCGCCCACAATCGCCGCGCCGCTCTAGTCTTCCCCCGCATCGTCATCGCCTTTGGCAACAATGTCCGCGATGTCTTCGAGATGATCTTCAGCGCTGCAATCCGGGTCGTCACATTGCACGATGTCCGTGATCTGATCGATCTTGTCCTGGAGAGTCTCGTTTGCCTTTCCCAGTTCGCGGTTTCTCTGGTACAAGTCTGCCTGCTCGTTCGCCATCCGGGTTGTGGTTTCGAGAGCCTTGGCGACAGGGTTGTCACGCGCTGCCTGCTGCTGTGTTTGGTTGCTGACTTTCTTTTGCATAAACTTTCTTCTCCTTGTTGGATTTGCGGCTAGTTCCTTACCGCGTTCCGCCGCGTAGTCCTCGACTGACGTTTCGGCAATTTCGTCAGCGCGGTCGTCATCTTCCAGCACATCGCGCACGAATCGCTCCGCCTGATCCTTCCGTACGGTGGCCTGCTCATAGGTCCAGGGCTTCTTCTTCCTCGGATTGGCGGGGTTGTATACGAACACGCGATGTGTCGAACTGCCAACTGCGGTTGCGGGCCTTACTTCCGCCATGATTCGCTCCCTCCTCCCGATGCTAGGGAGACATGAGGAACCAGCGCAAGATCCAACAAATTAAGTGGAATTTGTTGTTGCTGAACTCTAGGCGTTCGAGCAACGCACCTGTTCAGGAGACCGGAGGCGCGAGTGTCGAGGTCTGAGCGAACACGTTAGCTCGCCATCTGAAGAAACGGCACGCTGGACAAGGAAGATGAACACGCACTTTTCCGGGTTCTGAGTGTAATCCCCTGGTTACAACAGTTAGCACTAGAAAATAAGCGACGGAGCGGAACTTTTCTGCTACTGCAGCTTAGCGTACTCCGCCTTGGCTTCCTTCAGATAGGGATGGCCAAGTCGGGTCACTGAGGGGTAATTTTAAACACTACACCACACCCGAGGCCGCCACAGCCGGTCCCCGCTCCCTCTACGGCAGTACCATAAATGTTATCGGCTGAATCCAAGATTACGCCTGCGACTGGCCCCAGCCCGTCGGCTCCGCCCGTGAACTTATGCAATACGGTGAAGACCTTCGTAGCGCTGATTCTGAAGACCAGGCCGCACCCTGGATCACCATCTGCGCAAGAGAGTCCGCCCCCCTCGACGGTAGTGCCGTAGAGGTTGCCGGATGTGTCTCGAACCAAACCTGCAAGAGGAGCAGCCCCGTCGTTTGCTCCACCTTTGAATGCGTGTAGAACTGTCTCTTTACCGGCTGTGCTCAGTTTGAAGACCACTCCGCAGCCGTTGCCGTTGTCGCAGCTCAAGTCGCCACCAAATACTGTGGTGCCATAGAAGTTGCCTGCAGAGTCTCGAATCACTCCTGCCTTGGGCGTGCTCCCGTCCGCTCCACCCATGAACGCATAAAGTACGGTTTCTTTGCCGGTTTTATCTAGCTTGAAAACCGTTCCCCAACCGAATTGGCCGCCCTCGGCAGTGGTCCCATAAAGGTTGCCTGTGGCATCTCGAATGAGAGAACCGCTCGGAGCGTTCCCGTCATTCTTACCGGTGAACGTGTACAGGACCTGCTCAACCTTTGTTTTCGGATCGAACTTGAACACCGTCCCTGCGCATCCTGTCTGGTTGCAATTGCCTGCACCGCCGTTAGCGGTGACGCCATAAAAGAACCCATTGGCGTCACGGATCAAACTGCCAGACGGATTCGCTCCGTCTTGGACCCCAGAGAACTGCCATAGCTGCGAAGACTTCCCGACCGGGGAAATCCTAAGCACTGTCCCGTCCTCGTACTGTCCTCCCCTATTGCTGGTGTCGTAGAAAATGCCTTTCGGAGTCATAAACAAGCCGTTCAGTTCGGTTGGGGGACGAAAACCGTGAAAGAAGTGTAGGGTAGTCAGTTGGCCAGAAAGACTAAGCTTAAAGATCGAATTCATCCCCGTGGTTCCGTAGAGATTACCTGCTGAGTCCCTCAGTAGGGATGTGTCAGGCAAGCCCAGGTCACCCATTCCAGTAAATGTATATAGGGCGGTGAAGGTCCCCTGGGACGACGGAGGTGCTGCGTAGACCACTGGGATCAGAAAAGTCAGAAAAATCAGAAAAGAGATACAGGCATAGCCTATCGGCACACGTACCTTTAAAGCTCCGCCCTGATGTTGTTCCGAGCACGTCATGGCAGTCCTCCTTACGCGGCCTTACGACACTCTACCACCTCCTATAAGCACGGTAAAGAGGCATTCGGTTCGCCGATGGGAGAATTCCCCGCAAAAATGGGCCATAGCCGCGTGCCCTTCCGCCGCCGGCTTTGCTCCATTCCGCTACGTATCCTGAACCCCGGACCGCACACGATGACGCAACGGTTCCAGCGCCTATATGTGTGGCGTCAACAGTCTTACGAAGCACTTTCGTAACGAGGTTTGCTTGTTTCTGGTTTTCCCGCTGTTCAAGCCGTGTTTAAAGTCAGGATGCGTGCCCTGCTAACTTGGACGTTTACTGCACAAGGGATAGCGAGACTCGCGCGGAGGACAATTTAAGATGAAAAAAGTAATAGTTCTTCTTTGCTTGACTATTGTCGGGACGCGGCTTCTGACTTGGTTTTTTCTTACAGTGCTACTGATCGCTGTGAGCACCTTGACGCACGCGCAGGGTTACCCGCAAGGCCAGCCGGTTGAAGGAAACAGCACTAACGTCCTTGCATCGAGCCCGATTTTTATCGATGCTACTCAATTTCCCGCCGCGACCCCTTGCACGCAGATCATCAACGCCATCGCCGCCGTTCCGACCGCCCTCAGCGCCATCGGCGGCACCGATATCGACGCGAGGGGCATCGGCAATAACGTCACCTTCTCTGGAGCGACCAATCCTGGTTGTGGTGTACTCGATTCCAACTTTATGAAGAATACGGCCACAGCAATGGTCACAACAGGGACTTCGGGCAATGCCATCAAAGGTGGGACGGTCCATCTTGGAGGCTATACCCTACAAGTCAGTTTGGTGCCCTCCGAGCTTGGTGCGTGTGCTCCCGGGGCAGGGATAGTGTGCGCTACCGGTCCTCAATTTCCGCCGGGAGCAGTAATTCTGATTCCCAACAAAGTGAGAGGGCTAGAAGGAATCGGACGAGGCGACGCTGGCCTACTGAATACCAACATCGAGCTTTGTACAGGTAATAATGCACCAGCGTCTGGCTGCAAAGCCCCCGTACAGCGTAATTGGAGTATCTCCGGCATTACGGCTTCGACCGCTGGGGGACGGAACTATATGGCCGTCACCGTCACCGCGAACAGTTCAAACACAAACACGTCGGGCAATGTGGACATCGTCGGGAACGGAACTCTGGGAACGGCCACGCTGGCAGACTATCTCGCATCTGGCCAGCTCAGCAGTGGCCAGACAGTATCAATTAGCGGCGGGACTTTCGGCTCGACCGCGGTTCTCTTTGGGCTGCCGATGTCCATGGCACGGTGAACCAAAATGCACAGGAATTCGCCGATGTTGAAATGATCTCTGGTGGCGACGCAAATAACTATTGTCAGCCTGGACAGGCGGGAACAGTCTTCGGTGACATCGGACCACGGCACTGGGACGGTTGGACGGTGAATTTTGGCGGCTGCTCTAACCTGTCTCCGATCGCCGGGCTGTTCGTTGACATCCCGACAAATACAGACATCACAAACGGTCACTCGGAAAATGTCCAATTTGCTGAGATTCTTGGCCAGAATTACCCATCACAAAGCAACATCCTCACCGGCAATGGTGGGCAGGCCACAGGTAGTGCAGTCTATCTGAATGGCAGCTGCGTAAGTCCTCCTTGCCCCTCGACCAATATCATAGGCAGCTATGACGGCCCTTACCAATCGTCCGGAACGCTGAACGGAGCGATCACTGCCGGCGCAAACAAGGTAGTCTCCGTCTCCGGCTTGAATCCGTCGACGCAATGCTCTACGTTAGAAAACAGTGTGATTCTAGACGTGTGTACCGCGCCGCACATGCCCAACACCCTTTGCCTAGGCGCGAATACGTTTTGTAGTCCAGGGGATCCATGTAGCATCAATGGTGGTAACACTCTTGGCGGGGAAGCCTCAACCATCACGGCTACGACTTCGACCTCGATGACCGTAGCGAATGTGAAGTACGGCCACCCGTCTGGGTCTGTGATTGCTTGCTCTGCGCCACCGGCGGCACTCGGCATCAGCGGGAATTTTCCGACACAGATCAACGGCAACGGTTCAGCATTCACTGGGGACTACACGCTTCTCGGATATAAAAAGAACACGGCTGCGTTCTATTCGATTGCGGATGACTATACCGGGGCTGGAAGTACAGATCCATTTGTTTCAATGTGGATTGTAGACACGAACGGCTCCGGCGGGTGCCGAAGCCGCCACACAACGAGCGGTACCGTTCCAAGCCTGTTCTGCGGACTGACCCACGTAATTGGCAGCTTGCAGCAGACCACGGTAGCAGACTTGTCCATTACGGCAACTACTACTGCAACCGCAACCACAGTAGCCAGTTGGACACTTCCAGCGATGACCACAGCGCAAAACTACAGTTTCACGTGTGACGGCTCATTTACGCAGAGTAATGCGAACGGGGGCGTGACCTTCACAATTCAGGGAGCCACGACCCAACCGACGAACTTGGTTGCGCAAGGTACTGCGTATCTTTCGCCCACCACGGTTACGTCAGGATCATCGGGCAATATCATTACCACGACCGCGACTAACATTCTTTCAGCGACCATCACCGCAGCTGTTGGGACGATTCTACCGTTGCACATCACTGGCACGGTTGAACTACCCGCCAATGCCGCCGGGAATACTGTCCTAACGCTCGGAGGATTCACCGCAAACGCTTTGGACCCGCTGGTTGTCAAACGCGGATTCGCCTGCACTCTGTATTAATTCAGGTTTGTTTGCGGCCCTGGCAGGGCAAATCGGTCACTCTTGTACTAAGGGGTATCGGAATTTTTCCGAGGCAAGGGTGTAGGAATTTTCCCGGCCTCTATAGCTATCCTCGTCAATGAAAGCGGTGGAGTTGGCGGCGGCTCAAGAGGATGGTTGGCGATAAATCTCTATTACGCTCATCCTATGAAAGAGGATGTCAAGAAAAAATACTTCTCCCCGCCCCTCGGAGAGATGCGGGTGTGGTGACTTACATCCAGCCCCGTCCGTAGTCCGTTTTCTCCGTGGTAGACCGGTCGTAGCATTCCGCTGCGCAGCAACTCGGCCAGCTTGCGCGCATCCACCTTGTCGCTCTTGTTCCCCTCCTTTAATAAGGCATTGCGCCGCGGGTTGCAGACCAGAACTTGCTGCACCTGCGGCTGCAGCAGATCGTACAGCCAGGCCGCCCAGGTCCCTTCTTCCCAGGTCACATGCAGCTCGCCCCGAAGACCGCCGAGGAACTGCAGAAGGCTGCTGGCTTTGGTTTCCAGGATGGTTTCCATGACCAGCTTCCCACTGCCATTCAGGACCGCGATCACAATCGCTTCCTGGTGTACGTCCATGCCGATATACTTGATCTCGCGACTCATTGCAGTTGCCTCCTTGGGGGAAAAGATCATTCGTGCCAACGCTTATCTTTCCCCTAAGGTAAAGTGCCATCCTCCCGCCGATTTGCCTATGCCTTCCTGCTCTTCTTTCCCATCCCGCACACTAACTCTCTCGCCGCCGTAGCGGAGCGGAGCCCGGCACAGCGTAGCGGAGCGGAGGCGGCGCGCCATCCATTTGACCCTCTCCATCGGGGCGCTCTTTCATAATGCATTGACCCGGTTCAGCGTGTAAAATCGCAGTTCGTCAACCTGTACTCCCTCTAACGTTCACGCTTGTATCGACAGAAAACACGGACGACTCTCGCGACTGTTCCCCGGCTTGACTGCGCTTCTCGCGGAGTCGGACTGCTTTCTTGAGCCCTTGCTTAGCCTTTCTGTATGCGTCGCTCGAATCGTAGAGAACGCGATCAGGCAAACACATCGCAAAGATCTCTCGCCAACCCTTCCCGTTAGTGTGCATGTTCACCGCAAGAGTGATCTTGGGATGGCGGGGTCGGCCTGGGCCTGGCCGCAGCAGGTAGGACTTAATGAGTCGCGTGAGTTTGCGGACCTCCGCTCGCAAGGAGATCAGGGATTCGGTCACAAAGGCATTGTCCGTGGGGCGGCAGCTCGCAACAGTTGGGTCGAGCGTCCTCACGCGGGCGGTGGTTTTTTGGGTTTTGCTGTGGCTCACTCAAGTGCTCCGAGTTGGCACCAAAATGGCACCAAAACTCGGCCAATTAGAGCCGTTTGTTAGGCTGTTGCGGGGATAGGGGTAGCAGAATCAATGAGACTTAGCGTTGTCCTGTTGGGCTCATAACCCAAAGGTCGGTGGTTCAAATCCACCCCCCGCAACCAACTCCACTGTTTGGTTTCAATGGGTTGAGCCAATCTCACAACTGGCTCGGTGACTCTAAACCCAACTTCCCAGCCGAAATTTCAGGTTTTCTTTACACACAGTTTTACGCAAGCTCGGTATTTGCGTGCCCGCTCATCCGTTCACGACCGCACGTCTCCGCTCTAAGCCCGCGTCAATCTTCTGCCGCCCAACCTGAATTCCTGCCACAATCGCAGACTCCTGAGTGGGGAATGTGTCGGGCAAAAAGAATTCCGGTTTCCATGAACCCATCCGCTTCATGCTCCTGAATGGACACACCTCGGCAGAGAATCCCCCATCCGTAGTTCGCAAGATCGTGCCCCGATATCAGCATGCGGTTGATGGAGGGAGCCAACCTCTATCAGATCGCTAAGAACTGTCGTACGAGTGTCGGAATGATCGAGAAATATTACGGGGTGCATGTCAAAAACTCGCTCAACGTTGCTGCCAAAACTTTTCGGGGAAATTGGCTGCGAGGAAAGATCTGGTGAGGGATGCACCGAGTCAAATTGCGAATGCGAATTGACACGAGTGCATAGGCGGGCGGAAAAGGCAGCTCTTTACGCAGCTGGGATCGGTCCGACCAAAAGAACGCTGGCTGGAACCTCGGCTCTGGTCTGGAGATCAAGCATGATCCATGTTGGGGCGTGGTCGCTCGCCTTTTCCTGTCCACGCGCCCATCGGTCAACGCCGCCGTCCAGGAGCCGGACCGACAAATTCGGCGATAGCAGAAAGTGATCGAGTCGCATGCTTTTGTCCTTCTGCCACCGTTCAAATTTGTAATCCCAGAATGTCCAGAGCGGCCCGTGATCAGAACTCCCTGAACCGCCGCTTCAATGTAGCAGCTTGATGATCTCCAGGATTTCCCGGCAAGCTGGTGCAGGTCAGCACGGGAACGTGGTGTTGCGCGAGAATGGCCACGCCGCTCCGGGAGCGCTCTCCCTGCCAGACCGCTTCGTACCCGAGAGTCCGAAGGGAGTTTACGGGAAAGGCTTCCTGCTCTGCCTTGAGCTCTTGGAGACTCACCACGTCCGGTTCAGCTTTCGCTAACCAAGCCAAGAGATTGTCGAGCCGCTTATTGATGTTGTTGATGTTGTAGGTGGCGACTCTCACCAAGCCCCTTTCTGTCCCTGCAGCTGCTGGTTTTTCTGCGACGAATCCTTCACATCACCTAGCGAGTCGGCACCGGGCCTCTTCCAGTGTAGCCCGGCCAGAAAATTGCCGGCCAACGCTGGCACTTTGGATTATTGAAGGTTTGCCCTTAATCAGGGGAATCTTTCCGCAAAAATACTCTCTCCTTGACTATCTAGGTGAGTTTTGTTAAACCTCTCCTAGACAAACAAGGAGAGGTCGTGGGCAAACAAATTGATTTGCTGCAGGGCACGCTGGACATGCTGATCCTCAAAGCTGTCTCGCTTGGCCCGCTGCACGGCTACGGGGTTTTGCTCCGCATTCAGCAGATCTCTGGCGAACAACTGGAGATCCAGCAAGGCTCGTTATATCCAGCGCTCTATCGTCTGGAACATCAGGGCTGGATCGCCAGCGAGTGGGGGGAATCGGACAACAACCGCAAAGCAAAGTTCTATAGCCTGACCGCGACCGGGCGGCGCCAACTCCATTCGGAAACCGAAAAGTGGAACCGCATGGCATCGTTGATCGCCAGTATCCTGCGCACCACCTCGGAGCGGATATGAATCTTCTGACTCGATTCCTTTCTTGGTTGAAGTGGATGGTCAAGGCACAACGTCTTGAAAGTGAAATGGAAACAGAGCTGCATTTCCACCTTCAGAGCCGGGCTGCGGACCTGGTTCGCAAAGGCCTTTCCCAGCAAGAAGCGATGCGACAGGCGAGGATTGAGTTCGGCGGAATCGAGTCTCACAAAGATGCCATGCGGGCATCCGTGGGGGTGCGCTGGTGGGGTGAACTAGGTTCGGACATGCGTCATGGAGTGAGATTGTTGCGCAAGAATCCAGGTTTCACCGCGGTTGCGATTTTGACCCTGGCTCTGGGCGTGGGAGCCAACACGGCCATTTTCAGCATCGTGAATGCCGTGTTGCTGCGTTCTCTGCCCTACCGCGATCCCGATCGTCTGGTAAGAATCTACTTTAACGAGCCCGGCGTAGGATTGCGGGACGTTACGTTTTCCAAGCCCGAACTGGATGACCTGCAGACGCGAGCGGGTGTCTTTGAAGATGTGACCCCGATCTTTGAGGGTAGCGAGAATTTGACCGGCACCAAACAGCCCGAGCGTGTCGAGGGGGTCAATGGCAGTTTCAGCTACTTTTCCATGCTGGGTGTGATCCCGCAAATTGGACGGTTGTATGGTCCGCAGGACTTCGCGCCTGGTTTCGCTCCAGAGGCCGTGATCAGCGATGGCCTGTGGCGCCGTGGCTATGGCGCCGATCCGAATGTTGTCGGCCGTACCATCCGGATCGACGGTGATCCCCTTACAATTATTGGGGTTCTGCCACGCGGATTTCGCCATCCTGGACCGACGGTTTTCGGCGACGCGGACGTGTTTGGCGCCGGCGGATTCAGCGGAGATCCCTTTCCCCCGCCAATGCGTGGTACCCGGATTTTAATAAATGGAATCGGACGACTTAAGCCTGGCCTGACACTGGCGCAAGCTCAGGCGCGGCTCACTGCCATGGCTGCCCAATTGCGCCACGACTTTCCCACCGATTACCCGCCGCAGGCGCAATGGACAATTGAGATTCAACCATTGCAAGAAACTTTGGTGGGCAATGTCCGGCCCATGCTGCTGGTGTTACTGGGTGCGGTAATCCTGATCGTTTTCATCGTATCGTTGAACATTGCCAATCTCCTCTTGGCGCGCGCTTCGGGCCGACAACAAGAGATGGCGGTGCGGTTAGCGCTGGGGGCGAGTCGCGGCCGCATGGTGCGCCAGATGCTGACCGAGTCCATGCTGCTGTCGCTCATCGGCGGTGCCGCGGGAATCGTAACCGCAGTGGGTACTTTAGGTTTCATCCTGCGCTTTGTGCCATCGAACGTTCCCCGGCTCAACGAAGTACGAATCGACTGGGTGGTACTGGCATTCGCTCTGCTGATTTCCATTCTTACCGGCTTAGTGTTTGGACTTGCTCCAGCGCTTCATTCGGCAAAAGTCGCTCTCTCCTCGGCCATTCGTGAAGGCGGTCGCGGTTCCGGCTACAGCACGACGACCGGCCGATTGCGGGATGTTCTAATCGTCTCGGAGTTGGCGTTCGCCGTCATACTGATGGTGGGAGCCGGCTTGCTGCTGCGTACGCTGCGGGATCTGTTGCAGGAAAATCCAGGCTTTAGTCCAACTCAAGTTGTCACGGCAAACACGTGGCTAGGAGTTCCCAACGATCCGAAGACGGATCCGTATCTCGGTATTCCTGGTAAGGCCACCTTTGATCGTGAGTTGCTGCGGCGCATGAAGGCAATTCCGGGAGTAGAACTCGCCGCAATCACCTCATCTCTACCGACCACCAATAGCAACCCCAACGCGGTCGATGGCGTAGCGATTGAAGGCTTCGCGATTGAAGATAGACCGGTCGAGTCCTCGCAGGATCTGCGCGCCGAGAGAATTCGGATAAGCCCCGATTATTTTAAGGTGTTGCAGGCGACGCTCCTACGCGGCCGCTCATTCACCGAGGGCGATGAAGACGGCAAACAGCCGGTGGCCATCATTGATGAAAGCACCGCTCGTAAGTATTGGCCAAACCGCGATCCGTTGGGCCGCCAAGTGCGGTTCGCAAGAAACCCTACCAAGCCATGGACGACCGTCGTAGGTATTATTAAGGATATCAAGAGTGACGGTCTCGACATCGATGGCGTTCCCCACATCTTCGTTTCGACCTATCAAGACCCCAGCAAGGAAGTGAGCGTGGTGTTGCGGACGTCTCTGCCCGCGACCCTGCTCGCACCACAGATTCGACATGAAATCCAGAGCATTGATCCCGGACTGCCCGTATTTAATGTTTCTTCTATGAACGACATCCTTGATCGGTCGCTGGCTTCACGCCGTTTTTCTGCCGACCTGGTGGGCGGATTCGCCGGACTGGCGGTGCTTCTGGCCTCCATCGGAATTTATGGCTTGCTGGCTTATATGGTCAGCCAAAGATCGCGCGAGATCGGTATCCGCATGGCCCTGGGGGCCGGGCGAGGCGGCGTCCTGAAGCTGTTCTTGCAAAAGGGTATGGTGCTGGCGGGCCTCGGAATTGTAGCCGGCACGGTCCTTTCTGCATCCACTGCGTCATTGATGGGCAGTTTGCTTTACGGGGTGCGCCCGCATGATCCGGCTGTGTTCGTGATCGTGCCTGTGCTTTTGTTTGCCGTTGCCGTTCTAGCCAGCTACCTTCCAGCCCGGCGCGCAACCAAGGTGGATCCAATGATTGCGCTGAGAGAAGCATAGCGAACCACCTGTCCAGTGGGTTTTGGAGGCAATCGCGGAAGTATCTTCTTTGATGTTTGAGAAAGAGATCATCTTGAAGGGGCAACTGGCGGCACGCTGCCTCCTCCAGCGTAAGGCGCACGGCGTCACGTCGCCACAGAGGGATTTTGTGTAGCTCGCGTCGCCGGCTCGGGCAGTTGCTGTCCGCAATGCGCGCAATTCGCCCAAGTGGGCTCAACGGGCTTCTCACATTTCGGGCACGTTGGCTGCAGCAAAGTGCCGCAGCGCGGACAGAATGCGAATTTTGCCTTTTCCATATGCCCGCAGCCGGGGCACGGCTTCGGCAGAGGGTCGCGGAGAATGAAGTACAAGATCATTCCAATCCCATTAGGAACGAAGGTCGCCAGCAGCGTCCACATTACGTACCGCATCTGCCGCCGCTTCGCGTCGCCATAGATGTATCCGATCAGCGCAACCAGAGCCACCACGAACAGGAACATTGCGCACAGGCACAGCGCTTGTCCCCAGCGTGGCCATTTGCCTACTACCCGATCCGTTGGTGCGCCAGAGATGAACAACGGCAGTGTGAAGCACAAATTGACGAGCCATGCAACGATCCACGCTGCCTTTGGAATCACGCGCAATTCCTTTGTGAAGCGGCTCATGCCAGCCTCCTTTCGCCGCGCTGCCGGATTGCCAGCATCACTGCGGCCACCCCTCCCGCGAGCCACCCTAGCGCGGTGAACGCGGCAAAACTGATCCATGTATGGCTGAACTGCGGATCGAGCAAGCTGCCGAAACGTCCGCTCACAACGTGGAAAGCCGGCCAGCTCGCAATCGTCAGCAGCCACGCAAAAGCCACGACAACAATCATTACGCGGCGGTTCCAATCGTGCTCGGCCTGCTCGGTGTGCCTCGCCTCCGCACGCGCCAGCGTGGCCTGCACCAGCCACGAAGAAGGCTGCGGCGTCGGCAATCGGCGGAGTTCGCTCGCAATCGGCCGCCAAGCCCGCAATTCGTTCGAGCAGGCGATGCAAGACCGCACATGCTCCGCAACCCGCTTTTCTTCCGCGCTCGTCAGCGCGTCGGCTGCGGCCAACGCCAGCAGTTCTCGAATCTTGTCGTGCTCGCTCATTGCCATGTCGCCCCTCGATTAGCGCGCTTCAAGCGCGTAACGCAATTGTTCCAGCGAACGCCGCAGCCGCGACTTCACCGTTGATACCGGAACCGCTGTAACCTGCGCGATTTCCTCAATCTTCATCTCATCCTCAAACCGCAGTGTGAGGACTTCGCGATACATCATCGGCAGCCCTGCCATCGCTTCGCTGATCTCCGTTCGGCGCTCGGCCGCGAGCGCGTGATCGAGCGGCGTGTGGTCTTTACACGGAATCCGGTCCGCCACGGTTTCGTTATGCCAGCTGTTGGCGAGCGGCTCGTCGAGGCTCTGCGGACGAATCCGGCGCAAATGATCGATCGCCAGGTTGCGCGCCAGCGTGAACAGCCAGGCGTCGAAATTGCGGCTTGCATCAAAGGAACGAATCTTCTCGACCACTCTCAACCATGTTTGCTGGAACAGGTCTTCCGCCTCGGCGGGCTGCCGCACGATGCGCAGCAGGTACCGATACAGGCGATTCTGGTACCGGGCAATCAGTTCCGAGAGAGCGTTCAGGTCGCCTCGGCGAAGCCGGACCACATCCGCATCCACTGCCACAAGCCCCTCCAGCGATAGTGCGGTCACCCCGACCATACTCGTAATACGGATGAGTGCCCAAAAAAGACGCAAAAGATGCAGTTGCTAGATTGGTGTTGCTAGGTATGAGAACAGTCTACTGAAGAATATGGGAAGACAATGATAATTGGCGAAACATCAAAATTCACACTCATGATCCCGCCCAAACGCGAACGAAAAGCGCATACTTGTGCAATCGCCTTATAACCGTTGATTGGCCGAATCTCGCATGAGTTTATCTCAATCACAGAAATTTTCGGATACGCCCTCGTACCTTGCAACCTTTTGATGTCCTCGCCCGTATTCCCAAAGTGCGCAAATGCACAATACAGAGCGCAGGAGCGCAACTCAGATCCTGCATTGCTCTTCCCTAGGAGGTTGACATGCATGACACAAAGGAGCGGTTGTCTCTATTCTGGATCTTCGCGTTATTGAACTACCTGTATGCGGACGTTGTCGCCCTGTTTGCTATTGTTGGCTCGCCAAATCTAGCCGACGCCCCACATCTCCCACCATGGGCTCTGCTGGGTTCAGCGGTCTTGATGGAAATACCCATCGCCATGATTGTGGCGTGTCGACTACTTCCGTTTAGAGCGAACCGGCTGGCGAATATCATCGCGGGTGCAATTTTGACCCTTGTAAACGGTTTCCTGACCTTCGTTCCGCCTCTTTGTCGGTGCCCGGACGCCCGCTCTTCCTGAGTACTTGTTCTTCGCGACGATCGAAACTGTATGCACCTCGGTCATCATCTGGCAGGCGTGGACTTGGTCAGGGGGTGAAGCCAGCAGTTAGTTCGGAGCGGATCATCCGCCAACCAGAAGCTGAAATCTCTTCGTCTTAGAGCCGCTGCTGTGCTCGCAACAAAATTCGCTCAAATGAGGTCAATGTGAAAAGAGAACGCCTCCTACAGATCGTCCTGGTGATCGTGGGCCTGGTCAACCTGGCCATGATTTATTTTCTATATATGGATCTGCGGCATTCCAGCTGGCTTTTGGAGCGGAAGAACGAGCTCGATCCGATGTTTCTGAGCTTCTTTATTCCGGTCGGGGTCTTTCTACTCATAGCCGCAAGAAGACCATCTGAGCATCGCTCGATGATTGCTCTAGCAGCTTGGTGGAACATCTCCCATGGCGCCGTGATGGCTATTCAAACCGTAGAAGCGTGGATTCACGGCGTCCATCGGAACTTTACGGATGTGATCGCATTCCTTGTGATCGGTGTCGTCCTGTTAGCGCTTCTGCCAGCAAAACGAGAGGCAGTCGCGGCAGGAGTTGCGTGAATGAGAACAGAAAACCCCACACTCTGCGATGAACTCCCATGAACCCGTATGCCTATAGTGTTTTCTGTCGGCATTCATCCGCGTTCGTTGGGCGTCGACTGAATTCGTGCTGGAAGGACTACGAAAGGCGGAAAGGGTTGCGGTTCAAGTCCTCAAGTGGTTGGCCCCCGCCAAGAAGCATTTCCGAACTCGCTCGCCTGTCCTTTCACTGTCCAACTCTTCTTACAAGGCTCTTAGGCAGCCACCGGCGTCTTGTAAGCTGTTGAAAATACTACAAGCGGCCTCATAAATGGGTATCGATACGGGCTTGAATTCCCTTGATGATCTCGACACAATTCAGTCTTGTTGCGCGAAAATCGAAGACATGCGGTATATCGTTACTTCGCCAAGTGTCGAATAAGTTGATGCCTGTAGCTGAATGGGGACCGGCGGAGGACATCAGTCGAAGACTCCATTACCAGTTCGCGATCGGCGGAATCTCCTCAGACTTTTGTGGACCCCCCAGTTGCTCGGAGAATAGAATGGTCCACTGGTTGTCGTTCTATCGATCGTCCAGGCAACGGACAAGATCTTCCACTGTCCATCAATTTTGCACAACTACCAGACTTCGAGGCCTGAATGGTGAACCTTGTGGCTTGGTTCAGACAGATGCTTTTGAGGCGGCTTGGACGGACGAGGGCGCCCGGCGGCCGTTCCACCCTCACTCTTACTTCTTGGCGGTAGGCGGCAACACACCGATCGAGCGCAGATACATTGCGGCTTCGGCGTAGTGGTCGGCCCAAGCACCGGCTAGGATCAGGCTGGCCCAGGCACGCGAACCCTGGCGCCCGGGGAAGATGTCCGTGGTCTCGGCCAGTTTTGAGTCGTCCATTTTCGTCAGCGCGTCGGAGCAGAAATCAAACGAGGCCCTGAGCGCGGCCACCAGCTTGTCTTTCGAGTCCGTGTCTTTTACTCCCTCGTCCTTCGGAGCCGGGACGGCAGCGGCTTTGCTGCACAGGAGGTAATTGGTTTCGGCCATGTGGACGACGAGGTGGCCGAGCGTCATCTGGTCGGCCGTGGGTTTGTAGTTGAACTTGTCGGCAGGCATGGCTTCGACGGCTTCGACGGTGTTTTTCTGCCGGCCGGGCAGGATGTCCCTCAGGGCGGTGCTGACCGGGTTCTTTGCTTGTGCGGGCGTTGTTTGTGCAGTCGCCGACGCGGCGAGTAACAGCAAGGCAGAGATCACAAGAGTTCTCATCGTTTTGTCCTCATTTCTCGGTGAATTGGTACGGCAAACCAACGTTTTCGAAATGTGGCGGTCAGCTGTGACTATAGCTGGTCCAGACAACGGACAAGATCTTCCACTGCCCATCAATTTTGCACACCTGCCAGTGTTCGAGGCCCGAATTGGTAACCTTGTCGTTGACGACAAAATCGTAATTAAATGTCACCAGCCCTAGAGGACCGTCCTGGCGAATCTCGATGTTGTGAAATTTCTCTTCGAGTTTGTCCTTCGATGTAGAGAGGAATTTCGCAAATCCATCTAGAGCGCTCGAGCCAATCCCATCGAACTGAGCGTTATATTTGCGGGCGCTATCAACCTCTTCCTGGCCGTTGGTGTGATGAAAGAGCACATTGGGGTTCAGCACGAGCTTCGTTAGGGCGTACCCGTCCTTCCGAATAATATCCTGACGGAACTCCTCCACCACGCTGCGGATTTTCGTGAGCTCATCGGCATTGGATTTGAATTCGATCTCCGAGCCCTGCGCCAATGCTTGGCCAGCCAAGGCATACGTAAGGAGCGCAATGAAGGCTATGCCCGCTTTCTTTTTGTTCATCTGACATTTTCCTTTCACATTTTGATTTTGGTTTGGATATTCAACTTAAATAAGTCACGCAGGAAGTTAAACATCTGCAGCAAAATTCGTTCCACATCGGCTTTCTCGCCCTTCGTTTTTTCTCGCTTGTCGGCCGTCTGCCCGGAGCGAGCGAGGTGGCTGCGCAAAGAACGCAATAACTGCCAAGATTCGCTTCATCACGTTCCCCCTTCCAACATTAGGTTAGTCTTCTCGGCCGAACCTCCAGATTGTTCCCAAGTTACGCTCGGAAGATTGGACGCAGCTAATTCGAAAAAGGTAGCTAGATGATGTTTGACCGCCGCATGCATAAGTTGTTATAATACGATTATTGGCTAAGTGTCTATATGATTGCCGATCTCACACGTCGAGCACTCGTCGAAGGATCGCGGCTTGGGGATGCGCACTCAGAGCCGCACGCGCTTCAGCTTCAAGACACAATACGAGTTGGCATCAATTGTTGAGGTCCGGTTCCTGGGCGGCGGCGAAGGTGCTGGCCAACACGTAGACAGCAAAACAAACCCACACTTTAGGCAGGATTGTCCTCGATTTCATTTTGACCACGGGTTGCTATTCCAAACCGGAAATGGCAAGACATCCGCGGAATTGGCCGTGCGCGCCGCACTCGACGACACGCTGCAACCCCACTCAAGCCAAAAGTAGGCTTGAGTGGGCCACCCGTCGTCTCTAATGCTGCCCCATAGTTCCGGGCGTCCCGTCGGAATACAAGGGCACCTTAACGTCAAATACGGTGAAGGGCTCCGGATATTGCTGCTCTACAATTATCGGTGATCCGTGAAAACCTGCACCCCAGTCGGCGCCCTCGGTGTGGGCAAGGAACATCATCACATGCGGAGGAAAGTGGTGGCCGGATCCGGTGTCCCCTTCTTTCGACATCATGTAAGCGAACGCGCCGGGGTCGGGCGTTGGTATCCGGTTTGAGGCAACCTCAGCTCGGATGCGGCTTTCTATTTCGGCCTTCGAGGCGCCGGCGAGAGCCCATTTTGTCCTTTCGAGATAGGCGGGAAGGACTGTACGCGTGGCTGCGGGATTGAAGCATATGGCCGCACGAAACTTGGGATTCCAAAAGTCCGGATCATCAAGGGTGGCCGCCCAGGACCGCCAGACCAGGCAGACAAAGCCATTCTGACCCTTTACCTCCGTTTCGTAGTCGTGATTGCCCAGGACTAGCACGCTCGCATCGCCGGAAATCGAAGTAGGCGCGGCGGTTCGCGCCAGCGCGATCTCCGCAGAAGCACTTGCCTCACGGTATTGCTCGATAGGCGCCATTGCGGGATAAGCGGGTTTCGCATCCTCGGCGCAGGCCCAGACGCACATAGAAACGAAAAGAAATATGACTAAGCTGTTTTTCACTTGAGGTCTCCTTGATTTGCGATTAGTCCGATTTGTGTGCTTGAATTTGCTCGCCAACTCTGCCGCCCACTTCCAGTGGGTTGCGGCGCGTTTGCCCTCCAGCAGTCCTGTCCCGATGGCTCGAATCAGGAAAGCCCGTCCGTACAGCTCGATCATCGGGCATCTTCTTGTTCGCACGGGTCGTCTCTTTTCGACACGAATCGTTTATTCGCTATCTGACAAACTATAAACGAAAGCCGACGAATGTCAACCGCACGGGGTTAGGTGGAAAACGGGAGACTGTCCCCTGGAGTGGACCCCGAAACCGAGACATGGAAAATGGTGACCGTTGTGGAGGAGAAGAACGATATGCTTCGGCCCGTGGCGTGGACTTCATTAAGGTGCAGGACGCGATACCACACGACGTCTACGCGGCAGTAGCAAACGAAGCTCACCGCGAGCACATGAGTTGCGGCATATTCCCCGGGGTGGGTTCCTACACTTTCGCCAGAATGGCTTTCTTGATTTGCTTGATTCTGGCCTCGTCGCGCTTGTAAAAGGTCCACTTCTTAATTCGCTTGGGGCGGGTCAGTCCAGCCTGGCACAAAATCTTCATGTGTTCGCTCGTGGTCGGTTGGCTAATGCGAAGCTTGCGCGCAATGAGGCAGCCGCAAACCCCATCCTTCACCAAATCGCCGTCGACTTGCGGGGGGAAGTGCTTGGTCGGGTTCTTAAGCCACTCAAGAATCTGTAGTCTGCGTTCATTCGCGAGAGCCCGGATTGCGACAGTCGATATCATTACGTTTAGCACACTCCCTAATCATAATAACACTTTCGCAAAGATTTACGGCGGTTTAGAACCTCATTCGCGTGCCTTGTTTCCGACTTCGCTAATGGGATCCGGCATTGCTGGATCGACCCTATCCATATTGCTGCGCTTCATGCTCAAAATAGCGCTCTTCGGGCATCGCGAGTCTCCGATCGTGATTTTCGTTTGCCTCGCATCCGAGACTCCTATCGTCCGCAAGGGAACGCGTATATCGAGGAAGTGGTCTCCGGCCTGAACCACCGGATCGGGATGTAAGCCCGGCCACGCCTCGAAGATCGTCTGGTTGGTTCGCTCTTGCATAAGCCAGGACGCGACGTAAGGCCGGTGACTATTGACGCGGCCAATTTCATCGAACCTTCCGTCGTCTCCGAGGTTCGCGGTTGCGTGCAACATCTGAGACACCTATTTCACGACAGGTAACGTTCTGGTGCTTGTGGTCCGACGGAACGCCCAAAACCATGGGGCTGTATTAGAGACGCCCTTCCTCCGGCGCGGACGACCTACCGACTGTCTGGAGTGCGCCGAACCGCGTAAACACATCGATCACGGTTTCCAGTTGCTCCAGTCAGTCTGTGCAGCCGGCATTTGAAACTTGACACGCGAGATTCTTTCGTGTCAGTATATTTCGTCAGTTAGCTAATTACAATATGCCCCGAATCCACAGAGCACAGTTGTACCCCAACCCATGTGAGGCAGTGACCATCAGCAGAGCCAGATGTTTAGCGAGGTAGACCCTGGCCACCCCCCGTTGTTCCTTAAGGCTTTACAAGCAGATTCATTTGTGTCATTATGCGTCGTCAGTTCGCTAACTGTAGATGCGTATAATAAACGCTCGTGCTCTCGCAAAGGAAGAAGATGGGATTGGAATGCTTCTCGAGGCGCATTCCGGGCGTGAACGAAGCGGGAGCCGCGCATGGTATCCCAATCCGAGAATCTTCCTCCAGGGACTCTCATCTAGTGATTGCGTGCGTGGCTCCGAGCAGACACGATTGGTGTTGTGGTTTCGACAATTGGAAAAGGGAGAACTGGATTGAGTTCTAATATTAAACTTACGCTGCAAACGAAAGCCACCAAGACATACAACGATTTCCAAAAGAAACAACGTCCTCTGAGCATTCCGATCCATCCAGCGGTCAACTTCGAGGCGGAATCCAGTCGTCAACTGGGAAAAGATTTTCGCGACGCATCGGAAATGGTGTATCAGCGATTTGGCCATCCGACGTCGCGAGCAGCCGCCGAGAAAATTGCCCTGCTCGAGGGCGCCGAGTCGGCGCTCGTCTTCGGTTCAGGAATGGGAGCAATCTCCACGACCCTCATGGCGCTAGCGGGGTCTGCCGGGGCGCACGTGGTGGCGCAGCGGGAAATCTTCGCCCAGACATTTACATTCTTGAACGAAACGTTCCGAACTTTCGGAGTCGAGACGACCTTTGTCAATGTCGCTGACCTTCGTGAAGTCCGTAGTGCAATTCGGGCCACAACACAGCTGGTTTACATCGAAAGCCCCTCCAATCCTCTGCTTCGAGTCGCCGACATCGCTGCCATTTCCGCAATCGCACAAGAAGCAGGAGTTCCGGTCCTAATCGACAGCACGTTTGCTAGCCCGTACTTGCAGAATCCGATAGGTCTAGGCGCGAATGTCGTACTGCATTCAGCCACGAAGTTTCTTGCCGGACATTCCGATGTAATGTGCGGGGCGGCAGCTGCGAGCAGCGAACTAATTGCCAAGATCGGGAGTATGCAAAGACTGCTGGGCACGATTCTCGATCCCCATGCAAGCTGGCTGCTCTTGCGAGGCATCAAATCACTCGGGATCCGAATGCAGCGGCAGACGGATTCTGCTCTGGCCATCGCAAGATTCCTCAAAGATCAGACCGAGATCGAGCACGTCAATTATCCCTATCTGGAAGGATCTTCCCACTATGAGTTAGCAACCAAGCAAATGCGCGGTGGAGGGGGCGTGCTTTCCTTCCAGTTCAAAGGAGGGTTTGAAGCGGCCACAAAGTTCGTCGACGCCCTCCAGTTGATTCCGGTGGCGACCAGTTTAGGAGGAGTCGAGTCGGTAATCGAGATCCCCTTCGACATCGATTGGAGCGAGGATCAGCTCGGTACCGCAGCACAAAATACCGGAATCGCCCCTGGGCTTGTCCGCTTGTCGGTGGGAATCGAAGATATGACTGACTTGCTGGACGATCTTCGCCGAGGGTTCCAAGCATTGCGCGCTTGAAGCGTGAATGCCACACTTTTCGAATTTCGGCGCAGCAGCAATAAGGAGTGTGAGACATGGAGATTCACGACCTGAACGTATTTCTCGACTACTTCGACAAAATTCACAAGCGCACCATGCGGGTCGTCCGGTGTATCCCTCCGGACAAAGTCGACTGGTCGTTTCGCGAAGGCAAATTCACGCTAGGAGACTTGGCGCGGCACATCGCCGCTGCCAATCGCTACATCTTCGCCGAACCCCTCGCGGGCAAGCCGAGCCGATACGCCGGTTGCGGCCGGCAATTGGCTCCCAGTTATGATGAGATCCTTTCCTTCATGGAAGCGCTGCATAAAGAATCGTCGGAGATTATCTCTCGCCTCACCAACCTGAATGGCGAATGCAGGACGCCGGATGGCGCGGTCACGACATGGAAATGGATGCGCGCGATGCTGGAACATGAGATCCACCATCGCGGCCAGTTCTACATCTACCTCGCCATACTGGAGGCGCCCACCCCGCCGATCTTTGGACTCACGTCGGAGCAGGTTATTGAGCGGAGCAGCGCAAGACTCGAGCAGCCATGGGATAAATGAGCCGCGCGGGAATCGCGGGAGAACAAGGGAGTCAGACCAGGGGAGTCCACAACGCAGTTTGCGCAGCCAGTACAATAGCCGACACCGATCTTTTCCTTGAACCACGTCAAGACCTGGTCCTCAACGTAGTTCGGCGATTGATCTGCTCCGAAAACGTTTGAGTTCAGTGCCGCAGTCCACATCTGGTGTGCGATACCCTGAGGCGTCCCAGCGCCAATCACCCAACCCATGCCCGTGGATGAGCATTCGCGTAGACATATGGAACAACCCATTTGCGGAAGTCTTCGTAAACTTGCTCCGGATCCTGGCCTTCATCCGGTGTTGCCTCCCGCAATGCGAGCTTCACTGAGTCCGGGACGCCCCGCCACACCGGTCGGTTCCGAATACCGAGCATGTAGTCGATCGCGTCGTCCTGCGATTTGTGGGCAAGTTGCCGAAAGCTGCCCGGGTTCTGCGGATCAAGAGATTCTGTCGTATTGGGGATCAAGTTTTCTTCCAACTCCCAAGCGTGCTTCGTCTCGCTTCGACGTTTGTCATGAAGACCGTTTGTGGCCGCCCGCGCCCTTCCGATTTAGCGACCCCGACGATCCGCTCTTCACGGGTGCTGTCCTCCTGCACTCAGTCGTAGCGATGCTGTTTCAGCAGCCTGCAAGACCTCCTGGTTTACCGGGTCAGACGCCACGCTTTTTGTGAAGGCAGACCGCATGCAGCCAAAAACCACTGAGTCCACATCCCGAAGATTCTGCACGCATCACGGGCAATTCGTGAAGTCAGGTTGAATAATCAAAGTAGTTAAGCTCATTAGAGTAGTGGGCGAGTTCTGATGGGATCAGGTCATAACGATGACGAATTCCGCACCTCGGAATGCGATTCGTTGTTATATAGACAGTTAGCCAAACTACTATGTATAATGGCCAAGCCGCCAGGTTGGGCCACTGCTAATTGTTTGTTTAAGGCCTGCCCACACGACACCGACCGACCAGATTTCCGGCCCAATCGGGTTGGGAGTGGCAAACGTGGTCAAATTCGCTCAGATATATAAGGAGTGGGAAGCCAATGCCTGTTCTTCAGTACGTCCATCTCGATGTTTTTACGAATCAACCATTCACGGGCAACCAGTTGGCCGTGTTCCTCGATGCGGCGGGAATTGACGAACGGCGGATGCAGCGGATCGCAAATGAAATGGCTTTCCCCGAAACCACGTTCGTATTTCCTCCCGAGGCTTCCGGGACCGACGCGCGCGTTCGCATTTTCACGCCATCCCAGGAGCTGCCGATGGCTGGAAGTCCGACGGTCGGAACGACTTTTGCGCTCGCGGGAGCGGGACGACTGCGTGCGGGCGCCGATAAGACGGTGCTCGGCCTCGGCATCGGACCAACGACCGTGGGACTCGAATGGGGTCAGAACGGCTTGCGCTTTGCCTGGATGACGCAACCGATTCCGACATTCGGGCCCATCGTCACCGACATCGTTGCGGTTGCCGCAGCACTAGGTATCCAGCCGTGCGACCTTGCGGGCGGAAACTTGCCGGTGCAAGTCGCGTCGTCCGGAGTCCCGTTTCTGTACGTTGCGCTAAACTCGCGCGCGGCGGTCGATGCGGCAGCCGTCGAACGTACGAGATTGTGCACGTTACTCCGGGCGCTGGATCTCGAAGAGCTCCCTGTTTTTGTATTCTCGCCGGCAGCCGGCCGACGACGACGCCACGGTCTACAGTCGAATGTTCGGCCCGGTCTTAGGCATTCCGGAGGATCCGGCCACCGGCGGCGCGAGTGGACCGCTGGGCGCATATCTGCTCAAGTACAACGCTGTATCGGCCGACACTGCGTCGCGGCTCCTGAGCCTCCAAGGCGTCCGCATGGGCCGCCCGAGCCGTATTCACATAGCGCTCTCCATCCGCGCTGGAGTTCTCGAAGAGGTTCGGGTCGGCGGCGAGGCGGTGGTCGTCGGCGAAGGAACAGTCCGCGCATAGCGGCTGCCGATCAGACGCGCCGTCACTGTAACTAAGAAGAAACTTCGCACCGGAATTCTCGAGTCGGCGTGATACGGTCGACCTGTCACTGGACTCGGAAAGAGCCAGTGCCCTTCGGAATCGAGACAGAGCGCTTGCCATCTCCTCAGTTCGAGAATGAAGCCCCGTTCGATTGGAACCTCGTCCTGCGAATACTCGGTCTTCAATTTGTTGAGCCGCTTTCCGACCGCTGATCGCTGAATCAGAACTACGGATCGCTTGAAGTCGAAATCTGTCCAGCATAAACCCATGATTTCGCTGATTCGCAAACCGAAGCACAAGCCAATTAGCGCGCTGGTTCGAAAAGGCTGAACAGCGCGTCGAGCATTTGCCAAGCATCCTTTACCTGAAGAACACGAGGATCTTTCTTGCGCTTGCTGATGCCCTTCACCTCGACCAAGTCCATGGGGTTTCGTTCCACATTCAGCAATTCCCAAAGCATCGCCTTGTCGAAAAGACGATACATCAGGGATCGAATGTGGCCAATCCTATCTCTAGTCTAGAGATCGAGCATGATCCATGTTGGCGCGTGGTCGCTCGCGTTTTCCTGCGCACGCGCCCATCGGTCAACACCGCCGTCCACGAGCCGGACCGACAAATTCGGTGAAAGCAGAAAGTGATCGAGTCGCATGCCTTTGTCCTTCTGCCACCGTTCAAATTTGTAATCCCAGAATGTCCAGAGCGGCCCGTTCGGATGTAGCTTCCGCATAGCGTCAGTCCACCCTTGAGCCAGCAAACGCGCAAAAGCCTGTCGGCTCTCGGGTTGGATCAACGCGTTGTCATCCAACGACCGAGTCGGATAGATGTCCTGCGGTGTCGGCACGACGTTGTAGTCACCGGCCAACACCACGGGTGCGCCGCTCGCCATGAGTTCGGCGGCGTGGGCAATCAGACGCTCAAACCAGGCCAACTTGTAATTGAATTTCGGTCCAGGCTGCGGATTCCCATTGGGCAGGTAGATGGAAGTGATCAGGACTCCCTGAACCGCCGCTTCGATGTAGCGAGCTTGCCGATCTTCGGAATTACGTGTTTCAGAATTACGAGTTTCAGAAAAATGCCCTTCAGGATTTTCCGGCAAACTCGTGCGAGTCAGCACGGGAACGTGGTTTCGCGCGAGAATGGCCACGCCGTTCCAGGAGCGCTCCCCTTGCCAGACTGCTTCGTATCCAAGAGTTCGAAGGGCATTCACGGGAAAGGCGTCCTGCTCTGCCTTGAGCTCTTGGAGACTCACCACGTCCGGCTCCGCTTTCGCTAACCAAGCCAGGAGGTTGTCGAGCCGCTTGTTGATGTTGTTAATGTTGAAGGTCGCGAGTTTCAGCGGGTCCCTTTCCGTGGTTCATCTTCTCTGCCCGTGGCTTCTAGCTGCGACGAAGACTTCGATATCCACCCAGCGAGTCGTTGCACAAAAGCCCTGCAATGCCTACGAATAGATCCCAGGCGCCTCATGTCCAAGCTTCTGCACGTACTCAACGTAGGACCCGGGATAAACAGTGGGATGTGCGGTCCGTGCCGCTCTCACCGCCCAGTTCCAGCACACGTGAGCCGAGACCGCGAAGGAACATGCGGTCATGCGATACGAAGATCATGGTGCCTTCAAAATCCTTCAGGGCGTCCACCAGCATCTCCTTGGTCGCGAGATCGAGGTGATTGGTCGGCTCGTCGAGCACCAGGAAGTTCGGCGGGTTGTAGAGCATGCGTGCGATTGCCAGACGCGATTTTTCGCCGCCGGAGAGTGCGCGGATCTTCTTATCTACGTCTTCGCCGGAGAACTGGAATGCTCCTGCCAGGTTCCGCAACGACCCGAGACCGTCCTGGGGAAAATCCTGTTGCAACTGTTCGATGACGGTGAGATCGGAATTAAGCACGTCCAGCGATTGTTGCGCGAAGTAGCCCATATACAGGCTGGCGCCGAGCCGCACGCTTCCAGCATCTGGAGCACTGGCTCCGGCAATCATCTTGAGCAGCGTGGTCTTGCCCGCGCCGTTTCTCCCCATGACGGCCCAGCGTTCTCCGCGGCGGATGGTGAGATTGAATCCTTCGTAAATCACACGCGGGCCGTAACTCTTGTGCAGATTCTCAAGGACGGCCACCTGTTCGCCAGATCGCGGGGGGACACGAAACTCAAACTTTACCACCTGACGTTTCTTCGGTAGTTCGATCTTCTCGATCTTGTCCAAGGCCTTAATCCGGCTCTGCACTTGGGCCGCCTTGGCCGCGTGCGTCCTGAAACGATCGATGAAGCGCTGCTCCTTGGCAAGCATGGACTGCTGCCGGGCGAATGCTGCCTGCTGATTGCTCTCTCGCACCGCCCTTTCGCGCTCGTAGAAGTCGTAGTCACCCGAGTAGGTGATGATTTCGCCGCCATCGATCTCTGCAATCTTTGAGACCAGACGATTCATGAACTCGCGGTCGTGCGACGTCATCAGCAGCGCACCAGGAAATGACTTGAGAAACTGCTCCAGCCAGATGATGGATTCGATGTCGAGATGGTTCGTCGGTTCGTCCATCAGCAATACGTCCGGCATTCCGAGCAGGACCCGTGCCAGCGCAACCCGCATTTTCCATCCGCCGGAGAGAGCGCCCACGTCGCCGTCAATCTGATCGTCTTTGAATCCCAGACCGTGGAGCACTTCGCGGGCTTGCGATTCGAGCGCGTAACCGCCTAAATGCTCGTACTCCTCCTGAACGTGACCGAAGCGCTCAAGAATGCGGTCCATGTCATCCGCCTTGTCGGGGTCGGACATTTCCCGCTGCAAGGCTTCGAGTTCGTGGTGTAGATCGCCGACGCGTCCGCTGCCTGCGATCGCTTCATCCAGGACCGAACGGCCCTGCATTTCCTCAACGTCCTGGCGAAAGTAGCCGATCGTCAACTTCTTGGGGACAGAGACCGTGCCTTCGTCGGGAGTTTCCTCGCCGACCACCATCCGGAATAGCGTTGTCTTGCCCGCCCCATTGGGACCGACCAGTCCGACTTTTTCGCCGGGATTCAACTGAAACGAAGCATCCACGAAGAGCAACTGCTTGCCATACTGCTTATTGATGTTTGCGAAAGAGATCATTTTGAAGGAGCAACTCGCGGCACCGTGCCTCTTCCAGTGTAGCGTGGCCACAAGATTGTCAGCCAACGATGGCACGGTGGATTATTGAAGGTTTGCCAGAGGTTGGGGTCTGTATGCCCCCCTTTCCAAAGTCAGTAAAGAGTGGGGCACCCACAGTTAGAGTGAGGCGAGAAAATCAAAGCGTTGACCACTCGACGTCTATTGCTTCTCGTAGACGTAAATCTCTTTGTGGTCGTCCACGTCGTGAGTGAAAGTTCGACCTTCAGCCGTCAGTGTCCATGTATCGATGACAGGCTTAAGTCCCGTGACAACGACGGTGGCGTTAGGGATTTTTATATCCAGCGTGGATTCGATGACAAGCACTGAGTCGTGCCAGCTCGCGCTTCGAATTCAGTTGACCTGCCGACGTGTTCACCGAAACGCGTTTCTTTCCATCCGGCGTGTAGGTTTCCGTCGACTTCTTGCCATCGGTTTTGTAATGAAAAACAATTGCCGACTTCTTGTCTTCAATGACGATTGTCCGGGATTTGATCGTGCTGTCCTTCGGGAGCGTGCTCTTTGCGACGTTGAGAACCCAAGTACCAGAGAAGTCGGGTGCCTCAGCAGCCGTTGCGAACACCGAGAACATCACAGCGATAACCAGCGGAATTGTGATTAGAAACTGACGCATGACAGTAGCCTCTGCTTTCGCCAGGGATTGTAATAGATTTCTCGCAGCAAATGGTCAGAGTTAGAATTCCACCGCGAAAGGCAGGCCACCCTCCAAAATTCACACTTGACATTCACAGATAATCCACTACCATATGGTTGTGGATAAATTGGGTACAACGTTTGCGGCTTTGTCCGATCCAACCCGGCGGGCGATGATCGAACGACTCTCCCATGGGCCGGCCTCTGTGCATGGGTTGACGGAACCGTTTGAACTCTCGCAGCAGATGATTTCAAAACATATCGCCTACCTGGTGCGGGCGCGGATTGTGATCAAGGCGAAGCGTGGACGAGAGAGTGTGTGCACGCTCAGGCCAGGGGCGATTAAGACAGTCAGCGACTGGGCGATTCGCTATCGCCGATTCTGGGAAGAGAGTTTCGACAAACTGGATGTAGTTGTAAATCAAATGAAGAAAGAGGAGGTCAGAGATGACAAAAAACACGGTTAGCGAAATTGAGCGGATGGTTGTTACAAGAGTTTTTGATGCCCCACGCGAGTTGGTTTGGAAGGCGTGGACAGACCCGAAGTACGTGATGCAGTGGTGGGGGCCAAAGGGCTTTACTGCGCCCGTTTGCGAGATGGATTTTCGCGTTGGAGGAAAATTCCTCTGCTGCATGAAGTCTCCGGATGGGCAGGAGTTTTGGAATGCGGTTGAATACCACGAGATTGTTCCGTACGAGAAGATCGTTTCCTTGATGTACTTTTCCGACTCGAAGGGAAACAAGATCGACCCCGCGCAATTAGGAATAGAACATGAGGCCATAGACGGTGCGTACGACGTGACCATCTTTGAGGATCTCGGAAACGGCCAGACGAAACTCACCTTCATTGGAAATGAACCGATGGAGAGCGCGAAAAATAGCGGTCAAATGGAGGGCTGGAACCAGATACTCGATAAACTTGCCGCAGTTGTTACGAAGCTGGCGCAGGCGAAATAAGAAGTTGAAGTTTTGATGACTGCCATGCCGGGTGCCCCAGGTCTCGCTGGTTTTGCGAGACCTGGGAGTGGCTACGTCCGCTGCGTCCGTCATGGGTATTGCCCTTTTTCTTCGTCATTTCGGCTCACGCGTCGTGGATGTGGTCCTCGCCCAGGTCTCGCAACAGCGGCGAGACCTGGGGCACCCGGCTGCTCGCCCACACATAACTCTAGACGGGAAGGAAAAACCGCAGGGATTGACATTCGTGGAATCCCACCTTTGCGCAAAGAACGCGCAAAGATGGGGCACCCGGCCCAACCGATTACGCGGCGGGAATGTGCGTCCAGCACCACCGGCAACGTACTGACTCCTGTTCTTTTGTGACTTGAGTTCTCCTTGTCGAGAACTGTCACCATTATCTCTGTCTCAGTTTTGGGGTGCACTCCAGGTGCACTCCACCACCGTCTGTGTCCCCGGTTTTCACGATAAGGCGTCCGGTGGCGTATATTCTTCATTTGTTGGGAGTCGTGTAAATATTCCATCCCAGCTCGGAGGCTACTTCGTGTCCCACTTTCGTCTTTCCGTACTCCTTTTTGCGATTCTGGTTATTCTTGCCGCCTGTAACACTGCCTCGCAGCCGTCCTCAGATCGGGCGGCGCTTCCGGATACCCGGGTCGCGGACGAGGCTGCAATTCGCGCCCTTGATGCCGATTGGGTAAAGGCCATCGCCTCCAAGAATCTCGCGCAAGCCACCTCGTACTATGCCGACACTGCCGAGATGTATGCTCCCAATGCCTCCGCTGCCAGCGGCAAAGACTCCGTGCAAAAACTCTGCGCCGGAATGCTGGGGCTTCCCGGCTTTGCTCTAACCTTCGCGCCCTCCAAAGTTCAGGTCGCCCGCTCCGGAGATCTCGCCTACGAAACGGGAGAATACGAGATGACACTCAACGACAAGAAAGGCAAGCCACAAACCGTCAAAGCGAAGTACGTCGTCGTTTGGGGCAAACAGTCCGACGGCAACTGGAAAGCTTTGGTCGATGCGCCCACGACTACTACGCCGTAACCCATCCTTCGAGGGATCCAACTGGGATCAGCGAACAGAAATCAGGGATCGGGCGGGTGGCCCGGCCTTCAAACTGCAGAAGCCACCACAGCTGCGGGTGCCCCGTCCTTCGCGTACTTTGCGAAGAGCCTGCCCTGAGCGAAGTCGAAGGGGCGGGTACGACGACGGCATACACAACGGATGGTGTAGAACGGACAAGAGTTGCGCCCGAAGGATCGCCGCCCACCCGCAAGCTCAGGGCAGGCTCTTGCAAAAAGCGCAAGGATGGGGCACGTTCCGTGGCAATGGTGCAATGCAAAGATGGGCCACCGCCCCTGGGGTAGAATGCTTGTCTCCTCGACTGGCAAAACGGAAAGGATGACGGGTATGGAATCAGAGATCAAGATCGGCCAGCAATTCGAGTTCGCGATACATGCAGATAAAGGATTTAGGCAGAAAGCGGTCGTAACCCGAGTTTTATCCAACCGGGAAGAAGGACTCGGTCCGGAGGTGGACTATTACATCGCCGACTGGATTGAAGCGAAAACACTCTCGGAACAGCCAAAGGCGCTGGTCTTCGTGCTTGCAAACGACGGAAACGTTTACTTGGATGGCACGAGGGTTGACATAATCGTGGACCTCGCCGCGTAGCCGTTCCGGCCGGTGCGTGTACAAAACTGTCGTAAAATCGCCATAGCACTCATTGACCTGCCTCCTTCGCCGCATAATCGTGCCGAATCGACGCCGATGATTTTTCGCCGGGACTCAACTGAAACGAAGCGTCCACGAAGAGCAACTGCTTGCCATACTGGAATGCCGGGGACGGGACTGACCCCGTTCTTTCTGTGCGAGGGGGAGTGAAGAAAGATGATGATATTCTTCCCCTCTGCATTCCTCTCCCGCATTCGTGAGGCGCGTAAGGCTAGCCGAACAGGGACTGCATGGTGTGCTGCCAGGTCGGGCTGCCGAGCAGGGCGACGCGCACCAGGACGCCCAGCACGAACAGCGCCAGGCCCCACCAGTACACCGGGTGGACGCGCCCGCGTGACCTCCGGTCGTATACAGCGCCGGCTATGGGGAACAGCAGCGCGAGGCCGTAGGAGGCCAGCGCGCCCACGGCCAGGACGCCGGGCCAGCGCACCAGCGCCGCCGGCATCAGGCAGACTGAGGCCATGACCATCAGCCGCTTGTGCTTGTCCTTTTCGTTGCGCCAGAGCACGGCGGCGAGAAAGAAGATTCCGAAGGTCGTGATGTCGCCGAAGGGGATGGCGATAAAGTTCCACGGTTTGGCCCCCGGAGGGACCGCACCGAGCCTTGCCGCTTCGACCGCGGTGCGGCCGCCGACTACGACCATAGCCGCCGCCAGAGCCACCCCGAAGTAGCCGAGCTTGCGATGCACTTTCACGCGGCGCGTCGCGACCAATCTCGTCTGCACGATGAACAGCACCAGCCACGACATGAACAACAACGCGTGCAGGTGCACGGTGGCGTTCGGAACGCGGCCCGTGATGGTCGTCGCATGCCCGGAGATCAGGCCGAGGAAGTACGTCCGCGAGAAGCCGACCAGAGCGGTGAACAGCATCGCGATGGCGATGCCGGTGTAGAACGTGCGGTCGCGGGCCGCGGGGGAGACGAGCGGAAGGGGATAAGCAGCATTAGCCATGGGCTCGGCCAACGATATTAGCACAGCCCGGCGACGTCCTCTAGTCACCCCGACGCACTCTGAAGAGCAGAGAAATTCCGCCCGCCTCGCTCGCCCAGTAGAAGTCACCGGGAAGATATAATTCCCGCGTGCGGCAACTTATGCGGAACATAATGGCGCTTCGCGTTTCCAAAGCGGTTCTCGTTCTAGCGATCGCACTTTTCTACACGATTTTGGTCCTGAACAACATCACGGATTACGGCTCCAACTATGAGTTTGTCCGCCACGTCCTGATGATGGACTCAACCTTTCCGGGGAACCACCTCATGTGGCGCGCCTTCAATTCGCCGCCGGTACATACGGTTTTCTACATCGGCATCATCGCCTGGGAATCAGTCACTATGTTTCTATGCTGGTGGGCTGGGGTTCGCTTGCTGAAATCGTATCGTGCGAACGGGGCGCAATTCGCCGCTGCGGTGAACGTCGCCATGATTGCGCTCACGACGAGCTTGCTGATGTGGTTGGTGGCATTCCTCGATATCGGGGGCGAATGGTTTCTGATGTGGCAGTCGAAAATGTGGAATGGACAGGAAGAGGCATTCCGAATGTTTGTCGTTGTCGGTGTGGTGTTGTTGATTGTGGTGCAACGCGAGCCGGCTCCAGAGTAGTGGGGACTACCACATGCGAAAAGGTTTTACCAGAAAGCCAAAACCGGACGAGCCCGCGACGCCTGGCAAGAACTACATCACGCCGAGCGGGCTTGAGCGCCTGAAAGATGAGCACCGGTTTCTACTCACCCGGGAACGCCCGGCCGTGACGGAGGTGGTGGCGTGGGCTGCCGGCAACGGCGATCGCAGTGAAAACGCCGACTATCAATACGGCAAGCGGCGGCTGCGGCAGATCGATGGGCGGATTCGCTTTCTCACGAAGCGAATCGAAGCCGCGGAAGTGGTGGACCCGGAAACTCCGAGAGCGGGGCAGGCGGCGAAGAGGGCATTCTTCGGAGCGACCGTGCGCTATGCCAATGCCGCGGGAGTGGAGCGAATAGTGAGCATCGTGGGCACCGACGAAATCGATCTCGACCGCAACCACATCAGTTGGGTGTCACCTCTGGGGCGCGCGTTGATGAAGTCGGCAGCGGGTGACAGCGTAGTCCTTCAATTGCCGGGCGGCACAGAATACCTGACCGTGCTGGAAGTGTGTTACGAGCGCATTGCTGTGGAACCGTTCCGTGAACCGCCTGGATCCGAGGCCTCGGCAAAGAGACTCCCTCGCCGACGCTAAATCCACCTGACGAAGAAACAGCGAGATTAGCTTATCGGCAACGGGGTACGGGGCCGCACTTCCAGGCGGGCGGGACGAGTCCCGTCTCGACACAATTAAGATAAAAATGGTGCAACGCAATAGGATAATAAACGTGCAGCGCAATAGGGCATGTCGATGCACGTGCCGCTGAACCGGGACGCGGTGAGGCACGCCATGCCTGCGTTCTTCGACCTGCTGCGGGAAGAGCCGCACCCGGCCGTCCGCGTGGAGCTCGGGCATTTCATTTTCGTCCACATCCATCCTTATATGGATCGCAACGGCCGCGTCGGGCGCTTCCTGATGATCACCATGATGGCGTCGGGCGGATACCCGTGGACGATCATTCCGGTAACCGACTGCAACGCCTACGTGAACGCTCTCGAAAAAGCGAGTGGGACTACGACGTTTTCTTGCACGAACTTACAGGTGCTTAGGTGTCATCCGTGCGCGTGTAAGTTTTTTCGTATCAGTTTCCCTTTGAACTCATAACCTCACGCTTCTAGGATTCCTGGGAGTTCCTTGGGCCTCCTTTTGTAGGAGCTTTTGCAAATTGGGCGTCCGGCGCAGCAATGCACCGGAAGATCACTCGTCAAAGTCGGTGGAACCTACGTCGCGCGAGCGATAGGGCAATACCGAACCAAGCCCCTGGAACTGGGGGAAGGCGTAGAGACTGGATGGCGAGCATCCCTCGGGATGAAGGTACAGTCCGACTCTCATCGAAAGGTGAGTCAGATCGCATAACCCAAAGGTCGGCGGTTCAAATCCGCCCCCCGCAACCAGCGGCTGCCGAAACGCAGTGGCGTTCGCCTTTTGAATTCAACTCCTCTGGATCTTACCGCTATACTCGGACTTCACGGTCTTGAGCGAGCGGTGTGCTTTTGTGACTGGATTGGTTGCCTTGAAACAGTTGCCCATTTGGAAGCGTCGATTGTGGCTGCTTGTATCCGCCGTGGGTTGTATGCTCGGTTCTGCGGTAGCGGCAGGTCAAGCGCTGCCACAGGTCAACTCGATCGCGGATGCACAGCGGCTTTCTGCGTCGGTAGCCGATAAACACGGCATTCTGACATCCGCGGACAATACCTGCCTCTTCTATCGCTACTGGCCCGCGACTGATCGTACTTCGATTGAGCGCGTAGTCATCGTATTGCATGGAATTGGTTATGAAAGCGGACCATACAAAGTCATCGCGGACGCTTTGAACCCGCAGGGTATAGATGTTTATGCTGAGGATGCGCGAGCTCATGGGCTGTCTTGCGGACGTCGCGGTTACATTGCGACTCCCGTGCAGGCCGCGGACGACGTTTCATCGATCGTGCGCTGGGTGAAAAACGAGCGGCCTTCAGCAAAGATTTATCTTTTGGGCGAAAGCATGGGAGGCGCTTTCGCGCTCAACTACATTCGAAAGAACAACAACCAAATCAGCGGTCTGATTCTTTTAGCGCCGGCTATCGGGGTGAATGGGCATCAGATTTTCAAAGTAGAGAATTTGGCCTTGTTGCCGTACCTTCTTTTTGCTCACAGAAGTCCCGCGATCAGTCTGGTAGGCAAGCGTCTCGATGAAAGTTCGCGGGACGCGAGTTTTATCGCTGAGCGCAGGGTTGACCCGCTGGCATACAAACGGGTCAGCTTCGGGTACTTGTGGGATATTCAACACCTGGTGAAGAACTGGAAGAGTGAGATCGCGCCTGGATTTAGTGTGCCAACGGTGATCGTTCAGGGCGGAAAAGACGTGATCGTGAGCCACAAAGACTGCGAGATTCTGGCACGAACAAAAGCAGCCAATAACAGACAGTACAAAGTGTTCCCCGATGCCCTCCACACCACCCTGTGGGATCCGGACACGCCTGACATCCTGAGATTTGTTTCGCGGTGGATAATGGAGCACTAGCAGTTTGGGCGAACTGGTTTTGAAGGGAGCACAGCTTCAGGCGGCTGCGGGCCAAGATCAAACGGTTTCTCGGCAAACTCTTCCAGTCGCGCTGTAATCGTCAGGGAGTGAGAGCAGTCGCCTCTATTTCTGAACGGGGGGAACATATTCTTTGGGCGGGGCGGCGCCTTCGCCGAAGAAGTACTGCTCCATCTGTTTTACGATGGCTTCCTGGTCTTCGCGGCGAGCGGGATTGAGGCGATATTCGTTCAGCAACATTTTGCAGAACTCGGTCCAGCCCCTCCACGCTTCCTGGGAGACGTTGTCGTAAATCTTCTTTCCGAATTCCGTGTCAAAGGGTGGCTCATCCAGGCCAGGAAGTTCTTTCTGCAATTTGACACAGAAAACCTTGCGCTCAGGCATATTTCTCCTCAAACTTTGTCGGAAAATTATCTCACACCTGGAAGCGAAGGCCGCAACCTGCGTCTACGCGCATTTCCCGGTGCCGTGACAGGTCCGCCGACGAGATGAGCAGTTGCCGGGCTCCGCCAGCTTCGCCGTCGGGGCCGATGCAGGTTCTGCGTGTGCATGCACCAGAACAGACCGTCGTTCGAAGGCGGGCACGGTGGGATCGGGCTCGGCGAGGATGAATTGCGCCTTTCCAGCGCAGCGCCGAGCAAAGATTGGGATGATTGGTGTTGAAGCGATCGATTCCTGAACCGGTGATGGTCGAATCATGCGGCACCTCCGCGCGGCTTTCAAAATGGCTCGTTTCACGGCGACTTGCGCCAGTTGGACTTTGTATGCATTGTGGCTGAGAGGCTGTCGCATTGCTGCAGGGCAGCGTCGGCGGCAGCTTTGCGCTGCAGTCCTCGGAAATGCTTTTGCCCATCAGCGCGCGCTCCGCTTCCGGCGAAGGCCAGGGCACCGGGGCGACGTATCCCATAACAACGCGCGCCGATTGGACCGTTCGATGCCATTCATGTTCAGCGCGACCGCGGCCACGGCCAGCGGCCAGTCGAAAGCCTGCTTTCTGGCGAATTTCGTAGTGCGCGACTTTCACATCCTGCAGCCGGCGGCAGGACTACTTCCGGTGACGATTTCGTTCGGCTGCAGATCGTGCTCGCGTTCGCTTTCGGTCTTCGGGATCACGTAGAACTTCTCGAGCGGAAGCTCGCGCTTGCCCTTCGGACCTATCCAGTCGAATCTTGGCGCCATAGGCAATCAGCACTGGAACGATGGTCGATGGGCTGACGAACTTGGCCGGACCATCGTTGCCGAGAATCGCGTGATAGCGATTGTCGCCTTCAGCGACCAGATCCTTGCCCGACTCGTCTCTTGGGCAGCAGGCCAAAGCCGTTGCGGAAATACCAGCAGCGCGGGCGCTGGCAAAGATTTCCGCCGAGCGTCGCCATGTTGCGAATCTGCGGGCTGGCAGCTTCGTTGAGCGCCTCGGCCAGTGCGGGATAGTCTCTTGATCACGTTCGCGTTGTCGGCCAGCTCGCCCAGCGTGGTGAGCGCGCCGATGCGCAATCCCGTGCAGTTGCGGCCGCGACTCCGCGCAGATCCGTGATCTCCTTGATATTGACCAGGCGCTTGGGATGGACAACATCATCCTTCATCAAGCGCCAGCAGATCGGTGCCGCCGGCGAGGATTTCGGTCTGTCCCCAGGTCGCGCCCAGCAAGGCTGACCGCTTGCCTTCGTGCTGCTGGGACTTGACGTATTCAAAGGCTCGCATCACGCACCTGCCTTCTGGTCTGTTCAGCGCAGCCAGCACCGTCGGGGGTGAGTGGGAAGAACGGCAACGCGCACGCCGATGGCATTGGCCACGGCATTGGAGATCGCGGCGCCGGGCGAAATCACGGGAGGCTCGCCGAGTCCGATCACGCCGCGTTCGTCATAGCCTTTGCCGGTCATCATGTGGACCACGAGTTCGGGAATGTCGTTGAGGCCGGCGAGCCGGTAGAACTCCATGTTCGGCATTCAGCATGCGGCCGGTGGTCGGGTCCATGACTTTCTCTTCGAACAGCGAGTAGCTGATGCCCATGATCAGCGCGCCGTAGCACCTGCTTTCCGCCAGTCTTGAGGTCGATGACGAGGCCGCAATCCTGCACCGCGACCATCTTCTTCACCTTGACGATGCCGGTTTCGGTGTCGACTTCGACTTCGGCCATCTGCACGCCGCCGACGCCGCTGTTGGTGAGATCGGGCGGTTTGCTCTTGTCGCGGATTCTTTGCCGCGGACCGTGATCGGCATGGCGCCGATCTTGGAGCAAGCCTCCTTCCAGCTCAGCGAGCGGCTGGGATCGCTCTTTCACGCGGACCGTGCCGTCTCTCGCATTCCAGATCGTCCGGCTGCGCGTTGAGCGCGGGAGCAACTTTCGCGAACAGCGCGTCGCGAGCATCCACGGCGGCGCGACGCGTGGAGGAACTGACGCCGCCGGGCGTGGTCGATCCGCCGGATCCGCCGGAGGGCGGATACAGCGTGTCGCCGATGTAGAGCTTGATGGCGTCGATCGGAATGCCGAGAGTGTCGGCGGCGACGATGACGATAGCAGTGCGAGTGCCGGTGCCGAGGTCCTGCGTCCCCATCTTGATGTCGACCGAGCCATCGGGATGGATGGTGAGATCGCAATCGCTGGCGTGGCCGCGTCCGCCCCAGGTGTGAATCGAGAGGCCGAGGCCGCGCGCGATGTTGCCGAGAAATGTTCTGGCCGCGCGGATGCCATTTCTCTTTCCAACCCATCAGCTCGGCGGCGATGCCGAATTCTTCGCGATAGATGTCCTTTCGCGGTGCCAGTGAATTCGAGGTTCTTCAGCCAGAAACTCGAGCGGATCCATGTTGAGCTTGGCGGCGAGGTCATCCAGCGCGCACATGGTGAGCACGGCGGCCTGCGGATGGTTGGGAGCACGCCAGGCGCGCGCCGGACCGATGTTGTTGCGAATCGCGGTGTGTTCCTTGTGCTGGTTGGGAATGCTGAAGACGTACGGAATCGGAGGCATGCCGCCGCCGCCCGGGCCGCCCGTTCCCCAGGACTGCGATTGCCAGGCGGTCATGCGTGCCGTCTTTCTTCGCCGCAACTTTCACGCGCGCGTACGCGGAGGGCCGCGCGCCGGCGACCTTCAGTTCCGCATCGCGCTCCAGCATGATGCGCACCGGCTTGCCGCCGGCTTTCTTGGAGAGTTCGCGCGGTGGCGATGCCCCAGCGATCGGCGGACGAACTTGCTGCCGAAGCCGCCGCCGATGTGGTCCTGGTGAACGCGAATGTTGGCTGCGGGCATTTTCAGCGGCTCGGCCATCTGTGCCGGCGATGCCGGAAACGTTCTGCGTGGAGATGTGCGTGAACAGATGATCTTGGTCGGTCCACTCCGAGATCGATCCGTGAGTCTCCAGGCAGCAATGGGTGATCACGGGAGTGCCGTACAGGCCTTCGGAGACGACCTCGGCTTCGGCAGAATGCCTTGTCCGGATCGCCCTGCGTTTGAGCTGCTGCTTTCTGATAGTGCGGAATGCCGGCCGCCTGTCGCGGCGTGATACGGCAGCTTTCCGAATGCATCGAGAACGGCGTCGGGTGCGCCCTCCTCCTTCATTTCCTTCAGCATGTCATCGTCGGGCTTTGAAAGCTGATGCCGTACTCCTGAAGATATGTGATCATCTGCCGCGTCGGGCACCTGGTTGTCGAGCATGTCGCCAATATCGTCCATGCTGAGTGGGCCCTGGCTCTTCGCCGGCGCCCGCGGCGGCTCGGCATCGCTCACCAGATGGGGCAGTTGCTGATACTTCACCTTGATCGCGCGGATGGCATCTTCCGCCGTGGCTTCGTCGACCGCGGCGACCGCAACGATTTCATCGCCGGCCCAGTGAATGTTGTACCGCCGGGCTTCTGCATAATCTCGACGGCTTTTACGCCCGGCATCTTTTCCGCCGCGCTGGTGTCGATGCTCACGATCTTGGCGTTCGCGTAAGGAGAGCGCAGCACCTTGCCGAAGAGCATGTCCGGGCGGTGTGATGTCGTAGGTGTACTTCGCCTGGCCGGAAACTTTGACGGGAGAATCCACGCGCGTGATGCGCTTGCCGATCAGTGTGCGATGTTCTGCATCGGGCCATGATAATCCGGCATGGCTCAGGCTCCTTTCTGCGCCACCTGCGCGATGGCTCTGCGAATGCCGTCATAGGTGCCGCAGCGGCAAAGATTGCCGCTGAGGCCGCGGCGAATGTCCTCGGGGGTGGGATTGGGATGCTTGATCGAGAAACGCTTTGCAGGCGACGACAAATCCAGGCGTGCAGAAACCGCACTGCGAAGCGTCATTGTCGACGAAGGCCTGCTGGATCGGATGCAGCTTGTCGCCTTGCATCAAGGATTCGACCGTGGTGATCGGCTTGTCCTGCGCTTCGATGGCGAGCACCGAGCAGGCATAGACAGCTCTTGTCCATCGAGAAGCACGGTGCAGGCGCCGCACTCGGCGCGATCGCAGACGCGCTTGGCGCCGGTGATATCGAGTTGATCGCGAAGCGCGTCGAGCAAGGTGACTCGCGGCTCCAGTCTGCAGTGTATGCTTTTGGCCGTTGATGGTGAATTCGACAGGGACCTTGCCCGGACCGTAAACCTTTACCGGATCACCAGCCGCGTGCACGACTTTGGTTCCAAGAATTGGCACGGCGGCGGCGGAAATCGTGGAAATCTTCAGGAAATCGCGGCGGGAGACGCCGGAACTGTCCTCAACTTTTTCCTGGGGATCGTCTTTCATTGGATCGTCTGGCATTGCTGGTCTCCGAGCAGTGTGTTTAGTCCGACAGACTTAGACAACATGAGGCTGTTTCGGTTAGCGGAGTTGAATGTGCGATAGCGAGTTTGCCTCCGCGCAATCAAAAAAGTATACAACCGCAAGGGGAGTGGCGTCGGTTACGGGAGCGCAGCGGTATCTCATCGACGCAGTGTACGGACGAATTCGACCTTCTTAATTTTCTTGCCTACGCGCACTGTTACTTCCGGCCGAGGGTCTAAGAAAATCACCGGATTAGTCGTCAACTCGCCATTAATTCTTACGGCTTTCTGCTTCAATTTCCGCACTGCATCGCTAACCGAATCGGCAAGCCCAATTGTATGGAGCAGCCGATCAAGTTTGATCCGCCGATCGTCCGTTGCAAGGCCTTCGCTCACATCCTCCATTCTCGTTCCTTCAGAGAGCGCTTCAACATCTACGAGATGCACCATTACCTTCTCTACGTCTCCCGGCACCTCGTCCTTCTGGAACTGCTTGGCCCAGTCCTCGCCGGCTTTCGCCGCCGCTTCCGCAGAATGAAAATCTGTCACGATACGGCTCGCGAGATCTTTCTTCGCCTGCATCGGATGGGACTCGGCCTTCAGTTTCTCGATGTCGGTCATCGAGACATCCGTCAGCAGTTCGTAGTATTTCCACATAACCTCGTCGGAGACCGACATAATCTTTCCGTACATCTCGAGCGGAGGCTCGTGGATTCCGATTGCATTACCCAATGACTTTGACATCTTCTGAGTGCCATCGAGGCCTTCCAGGATCGGCGTGGTGAGCACGACCTGTGGTTCCTGGCTGTAGGCGCGTTGCAGTTCGCGTCCGACCAAAAGGTTAAACTTCTGGTCGGTACCGCCCAGTTCGACGTCGGCTTCGAGCGCCACCGAGTCGTAGCCCTGAGCGAGCGGATAGAGCAGTTCGTGAACGGCAATCGGCTTTTCTTCGCGGAAGCGTTTGTGGAAATCCTCGCGCTCGAGCATCTGCGACACCGTGTATTTGGCCGCGAGACGGATAAAATCGTCCGCGGTAAACTTCGCGAACCAGCGGCGATTGAAATCGATGACGGTCTTTTGCGGGTCGAGAATCTTGAAAACCTGGGCCTTGTAGGTTTCGGCGTTCTGCTCAATCTGCTCGCGAGAAAGCGGCGGACGCGTCACCGAGCGCCCTGTCGGATCGCCAATCATTCCGGTGAAATCGCCGATCAGAAAAATAACCGTGTGGCCGAGATCCTGAAAATGTTTCAGCTTGCGGAGCACCACCGTATGCCCGAGGTGCAGATCCGGCGCGGTGGGGTCCATGCCGAGTTTGACGCGCAGGGGTTTTCCGCTGGCGCGAGATTTTTCCAGCTTAGCGCGAAGCTCGCTTTCGCGAATGATCTCCGCGCTGCCTTTTTTTATGTAGGCTAATTGTTCGTCAACCGGTGCGAAGTTTGCCATGCAGTTTGATTATATGCAATGCGGCGGGTTACTTTCGCTCGAGCGTTCCTACGGAGTTTTCGTTGTCGCCAGCAGTCTTCGGCCCGCAAGCTCAAACTTCCCTTCCAGTACGATATTGATCGCCTCGCTGTATGCGATGTGCTCCTGCTCCAGGATGCGGGCGGCGAGAGTATGTTCATCGTCGCTGTTGAGCACGGGCACAGCCTTTTGCAGAATGATCGGACCATGATCCAGTTCTTCGTCCACGAAGTGCACTGTGCATCCGGAAATTTTCACACCGTAGGCGAAAGCTTGCTCCTGAGCTTCGAGGCCGGGGAAAGCCGGCAATAATGACGGATGAATGTTGAGAATGCGTCGCGGAAACTGCTGCACAAACCAGGGCGAGAGCAGCCGCATATATCCCGCCAGACAGACCAAGTCAACCCGGTGCTTTTGTAGCGCGGCTGCGACTTCACGATCGTGCTGGGCGCGCTCCTTGCCTTTCGACGAAATCACCAATGCGGCGAGTCCGAGGCGTCGAGCGGTCTCAATACCTGCGGCGTCCGCCGTATTGGAAATAACGACCGCGATACGAGCCTCGCGAATGCGCCCCGCGGCGATATTCCTGGCAATCGCCTCGAAGTTCGAACCGCGTCCGGAGAGCAGGATGCCGAGATTCTTCATGGGAGTCTGAGCCGTTAGCATCATAATTCACCTGCAAGGCGGCTGGCCGGTTTGCTCCCGCTCTGATTGGTTCGATATAGTTTAGATTGCATGTACAAAGATTTCCACGCGGTTGACTACTGGACGAAGAAAGACGTGCACTGCATGTATCAGGCGCTAATCGTGGCCATTGCCACGCGGCACGCGGATGCAGTGGATATCAAGTTTCTGGTGGATGGCCGCCCCGTCTGGATTGCTCTGCCGCATCCCGCCTGGGTGGAGTACGAGAAGCGCACCGGGAAATTGATTACCGATCCACTCGCGGTTGAGATTGCCGGGCATTATCTGCGGAGCGCGCTGGAATCGGGTGAGGGCGTAGGCCAGGAAATGTACTCGCTGACCGTGGCACAAACTCTTCAGCATCTGGATGCGGCAGTGGGAAATAAGGTCGCCTCCTAGTAGCCCTTTCAATTGAACAAGAATCCCTGGGTCTGGTTGGGGGCATCTTTACCCTCATAGACGGCCGGTACGCCCCTTGAAGAAGAGGTAGTAACTTGTTACCCCCGGCCGGTTCTGGCGTAGGGGCACGGTTGGAGTTGTCCTTCGGGTATCTCAGCCAACCGGGAAATGGCTGCTACACTCGCGAGTTATGCCGGTAATCACTGAAGAAACGCCAGCGCTGGAAGCGGATAAGATTCATGCATTGGTGCAGTTGTTGCGCAGCCGCTCTTACGAAGAGATTCGCCAGCGCATGTATGACAATCCGCCGGGAAGCGCATGGTGGTCGGCGTGCAAGATCGAACTGGATATTCGCAACGGCGAACAGATCGCGGCGGCGCTTTCGGCGACCTCGCACGTGCTGGAAAAGCTGCGCGGTTCAACCCAGCACTTCGAACAACTGGCTGACACCTTGCATGAGAGCACGAAGGAAGTCATGGGGATGCTGACGGGAACGAAAGAGGCTAGCCGGCGGCTGGAGATTGCGGTTTACGTGACTATCGGGATCACGCTGGTGCAATTATTTAATTTGATTTTTGAGGTGTTTCGCAAACGGTGAGTGGGGAAGAAGGTCCCCAATCCCTAGGCGTTTTGTGCTACATCATTTCTTGGCAAGAACTTCCACAACAAAGGTCAGCTTGCTGCCACCAGCTTGTCCAGTGATCTGCCAACACCCTGCACTCGGGAACGTAATGCCGCTAGCCTGAAATCCAGTGTCGTGGTAACCACGAGGGATGCCAGGCACCGCAGGAGGTGCTGGTGCGTCCAGTCTGTGGCCTTCTATGATCAAGGCCCCACGAACGGCTCTCCACCACATGAACTTATCGGATATTGAACCGTCCGGGTCGGGCGGCATCACGATTTTTCCATCGAGGGGAAGCACAGTCCATAACTTTCCGTTTCCGTGCGCGTGCGGACCGGGGAAGGTATGTCGCGGTCCGCGATAATCTGCGTCGTAGGTCATCGTTCCGCCAAAATCTTTTACTGGTGGCTGAATGCCGTTGGGGTGAGTTACCGCGCACACAAACTTCTCGGTGGTGTCTGTCTTGGTGGTTTGCGCCCGCGTCGGTGTCGAGGCAACCGTCAAGGACAACAGAAGAAATGGTAGAGGCACTCGAAAACTCATGAACACCCCAAGTCCGTGGCCAGCACTTGCCCACGCAAGGAAGACATCAAGATTCTACTCTCATCATCTTTGTCGAGAGTCGAGGCGATATCTGGAGGAGGGTAGACGGTTCTACATCACCGAGCGAGTGCGGCCAAACTGTTCCGAAACATGGCTTCGAAGGAAGCGTCTTTGCCATTCTTAGCGGCTAACGCCAGGGCGCGTTCGGCGGCTGGGCGCTGATAGCCCAGATTCACCAGCGCCGAGAGTACGTCTTCTTCCATCGCACTCATCACCGGCGCTGCTGGGATTTCTCCTGTTTGTGCGGGCGGAAGCTTGTCACGGAGTTCGAGCACCATGCGCTCGGCGGTCTTTTTGCCGATGCCAGGGATACGAGTCAGGCGAGCAATGTCGTTGCCCCGGATGGCTCCGACCATTTCATCGGCGGGCATGCCGCTGAGGATGGTGACGGCCAGCTTTGGACCGATGCCGCTTACCGTGATCAGTTTTTCGAAGAGTTGTTTTTCGGCTGGCTTTAGGAATCCGTAGAGGGCGATTTGATCTTCGCGGACGTGGGTGTGAATGTGCAGCGCGACTTCGCTGCCGAGGGTGGGCAGATCAGAAAATGTTGGAATGCTGATGGTCACGTCGTAACCGACGCCACCGGTTTCAACGATGGCTTGGTTAGGATGCTTAGCCAGCAATCTTCCGCGGAGATGGGCAATCATGCTGCGGACATTGTAGCTGGATGCGGATAGCGGTGGTATAGGTCGAGGCGGGTCGGCGTGTTGAAAATCCTTCGCCCCGCCGCAGTTGCTTCGTTTCATGCCCTTTCCCACGGCTTTCGCCGTGCGCCTACATTGTTCTTCTAGAACAGCGAGCTTTGCTTTCGGTTTGGGGTGATTCCGAAATGCTCGTAGGCGAGTTGAGTGGCGACCCGTCCGCGAGGAGTTCGGTTTAGGAAACCGATTTGGATCAGGAAGGGTTCGTAGATTTCTTCGATGGCGTCGGGCTCTTCCGCAAGCGCGGCGGCGAGCGTATTCAGGCCGACTGGGCCGCCTTGATATTTCTCGATAATAATCAGAAGCAGTTTGCGGTCGACTTCGTCGAAGCCGTAGCGATCCACTTCGAGCATCTGCAGGGCGGCCTGCGCTGTTGGCAGGTCGATCTTTCCCGCGCTTCGCACCTGAGCGTAGTCGCGTACGCGGCGCAGCAGGCGATTCGCGATTCTGGGCGTGCCGCGCGAGCGGCTGGCGATCTCAAGGGCTCCGGGCTTGTCAATTTCCACGCCTAGAATTTCCGCTGAGCGTTCGACGATGATGCGCAGGTCTTCGTGGCTGTAAAACTCGAGACGCAGCACGATGCCGAATCGCGAGCGCAGCGGTGACGAGAGCAGGCCGGCGCGCGTCGTCGCGCCGATGAAAGTGAAGGGCTGCACGTCCATGGTGTGGGTGCGGGCGGCGGGGCCTTGGCCGATGATGATATCCAGCTTGTAATCCTCGAGCGCGGAGTAGAGCAACTCTTCGAGTGTGGGTTGCAGGCGGTGGACTTCGTCGATGAACAGCACTTGCTTCGCACGGACATTGGTCAGGATGGCGGTGAGGTCGCCCTTGATCTGCAGCGTGGGGCCTGAGGTTTGCTGGAAAGCCACGCCGAGTTCGTTGGCGATGATGGTCGCCAGCGTAGTCTTGCCGAGGCCTGGCGGGCCGTAAAGCAGAACGTGATCGAGAGCCTCGCCGCGCGAGCGGGTAGCTTCGATGGCTATGGCTAGATTCTCTTTGACTTTGGATTGTCCGATGAACTCGGCCAGGCGCTGCGGACGCAGCTTTAGCTCGAAGGAAGAATCGTCCTCGACTGCGGCGGCGGAAACGATGCGCTCTCGGTCTTGCGGAATTTTGGGAACGTTCCTGAGCGTGGCCACTGGCCGGATGTTACCACGAACGTCTGAGAGCGCGAAGGCGGACCCGTCCCTAGCGCTATGTTGACAATGTGACACATTATGTGTCACATTGCGGATATGCATTCTTTGAATATGCGCGGGCTTCGCGACACCAAGCGGCTCAAGAGCTGGCTGCGGGCGGGAAAAACGGTGGAACTGAGGGATCGGAACCACGTCATCGCCCGCATTGTTCCCGAGAAACAGGAGGAGAAGCCGGTGAAATGGCCCGACCTCGCTGCCCGCCGCAAGAAAATATTCGGAGACCGGGTGCTGCCGGGCGCCGACATTGTCATTGAGGAGCGTGGGCGCTATTGACGGTTTACGCGGACACCAGTGTGTGCGTCTCGCCTTACGTGCAAGACAGCCACTCACAGGCGGTCGATGAACTGCTGAGTTCCGGCGATCGGCTTCTGCTTACTCCTCTTCATCTCGCCGAATGGGCACACGCGATTGCCCAACATGTTTTCCGATGCAGCATGCCCATATCGGAAGCCGAACGTGTGACTCGTGAGTTCCAGGCCGATCGTGCCTCCGGTCTGTGGCTCGAAGTTGCAATACCTGAAAATGCGTTTAGTCTTTGCACCGAACTTGCACGCCGTCATGGCTCGAAGCTTGGAGTGGGCACGCTCGACAGCTTGCACGTGGCTTCGGCTCTTGAATTGAAGGCGCAGCGATTCTGGACCTTCGATGAGCGGCAGGCGAAATTGGCCAAAGCCGTCGGCCTGAAGCTCTCCTGACCCCGCTCAGTTTGGAAGCAAATTCCCGGCGTTCTTACTCCGGATACCAGTTCAGCATCCGCACCTCAATACCGCTACCTTCCAAAGCCTTTTGAAATACTTTGAGATCAGATCCCCGGTAGTGATAGGGGATAACAATCTTCGGATGAAAAGCTTTGACCGCGGCGGCAGCTTCGTCGGGTGGCATGGTGTAGGGCAGGTTCATGCACACGAAGGCCACGTCGATGTTCTTGAGGGCACGCATCTCGGGAACGCCTTCTGTGTCGCCCGAGAAATAGAAGCGCTTGCCGCCATAGGTTAGGACGTAGCCGTTGCCGCGTCCCTTATCGTGATAGAGTTTGTCCGGCTCCGGGCCGCGCTTCAAGTTGTATGCGGCGACGGCCTCGATGGTCCAGGCCTGCCAGGTTTTGGTTTCTCCATTGGCAATGGTTTTGGCGGTGGGGATGGTTTGGACCACAACCGCCGGCGCCAGAATTTCGGTTTCTGGCTTGCCGACTTCCCTGATCGAATCGGGATCCCTGTGATCGCCGTGAATATCGGTAATCAGAATTAGATCGGCTTTTGGCAGACCTGAGAACTTCGCGGGCTTGGCGGGATCGAGGTAGATCGTCTTTCCGCCGGCCTCAATCAGAGTGCTGGCGTGATAGAGCGGAGTGATCTTGACCGGACCGGCTGAAGTCGGAAAAGTCTGCGTCTCAGTTGCTGAATATCCAGTCGCTGACACGGTGAAGAATGCACAGATAAGAATCAGGATTCGTTTCACGTTTGCCTCCGCTTAAGCATTAGCCAGTAACTGCTCTACTCTTCCTCTTCCTTCACATCCCCCCGCGCTGCTTTCGCCTTCTCGATAATCTTCTCCTGCAGCTGGCCCGGGCACGACGTCGTAGTGATGCATTTCCATGTTGAAGCTGCCGCGGCCCTGCGTCATGGAAGTCAGATCGACGCCGTAGGTCAGCATCTCGGACATGGGGACTTCGGCCTTCACGACCGTGTTGCCGCCCTTGTTGTCCATGCCCTGGATGCGACCGCGGCGGCTGTTGAGGTCGCCCATAATGCTGCCCGCGAACTCGTCGGGAACGGTGATCTCGGCTGCCATTACCGGCTCGAGCAGCGTCGGCTTGGCGTGTTCCATGGCTTTCTTGAATGCGATGCGGCCCGCCATCTGGAAGGACATGTCGTTCGAATCGACGTCGTGATACGAGCCGTCGTAGAGGATCACTCTGAAATCGACCACCGGAAATCCGGCCAGATAGCCGCGCGGCGCCGCGTCTTTAATTCCTTTTTCGACCGCCGGAATATAGTTCTTGGGGATGGCGCCGCCGAAAATGTCGTTGACGAACTCGAACTCGCCGCCACGCGGCAAGGGGTTCCATCTTGATCTTGCAATCGCCGTACTGTCCGTGCCCGCCGGTCTGCTTTTTGTGGCGGCCCTGCACGTCGGCTTTGCCGCGAATGGTCTCGCGGTAAGGAACCTTCGGCGCTTTCAGAATCACTTCGGTGTGATAGCGCTTCTTCATCTTCGAGACCACGACTTCGATGTGCTGCTGGCCGGTTCCGGCAATGAGGAATTCTTTGGTTTGCGCATCGCGGAAGAAGCGCAGCATGGCATCTTCTTCCATCAGTTTGTGGATGCCCGGGCCCAGCTTGTCTTCGTCGGCGCGGCTCTTGGGCTCGATGGCGAAAGTGATCGCCGGCTCGGGCAGCTTCACCCGCGGATACTGAATGGGCGCGCTCTTGTCGCCGAGAGTGTCGCCGGTGAGCGTGTCTTTCAGCTTCGCAACCGCGCCGATATCGCCGGCATGCAATTCAGTTCACCGGCACGGCCGTCTTGCCCTGCATGATGGAGATATGTGCCAGCTTTTCCTGCGAAGTGCGGCTGAAGTTCTGGACAGTAGCGTCGTTCTTAAGCACGCCGGAGAAAACCTTGAAGTAAGAGATTCGTCCGGCAAAGGCATCCGAGATGGTCTTGAAGACATAAAGCGAGACCGGCTCTGTGTCGGACTCGTGGCGCTTCGGCGGTTCGCCATTTCCGGACGCGGCGGCCTCTCCCTGCACCCACTCATGCTCGGAGGGCGCGGGCGTGTAGTCGACGATGAAGTCCATTACCCGGTCGGCGCCGACGTTGCCCAGGCCTGATCCGAAAATTACGGGAAAGATTTTGTCCTCGCGAATGGCGTTGTGCAGTGCTGGAATGAGGTCCTCTTCGGGGATGGTTCCCTTCTCGAAGAATTCTTCCATCAGCTTGTCGTCGCCTTCCGCGATCAGTTCGACCAGCTTTTCGTGCGCTTCCTGGGCCTGGTCTTTCAGGTTGGCGGGGATTTCGGTTTCCTTGCCTTTGCCGTTCCCGCCCAGTTCGTAGGTGTAAGCCTTCATCTGGACCAGATCGACGACGCCGGTGAAATTCTTCTCCTTGCCAATGGGCAGTTCCAACGGAATCACGGCGCGTCCGAAGGCGTTGGTCAGCGACTCCAGCACGCGTTCGGCGTCGGCGCGCTCGCGATCCATGCGGCTGGCCACGATCAGCGCGCGGCAGTCTTGAATTCTTCGCAATAATTCCAAACCCGCTGGGTGACCACCTCGACTCCGGCCACGCCGTCCACGACCACGATGGCGGCGTCGACCACCGGCAGCACCATCTTGGCTTCATGGACGAACATGTTGAAGCCGGGCGTGTCGACGATATTGATTTTGGTCTTGCCCCACTCGACGTAAGCCAGGCCGGCGGAGATCGACATCTTGCGGGCGATTTCTTCGTCGTCGTAGTCGGTGGTGGCGGTGCCGTCGTCGACGCGGCCCAGGCGCGGGGTTGCGCCGGCGGTGTAGAGCATGGCCGAGACCAGCGAGGTCTTTCCCGCATGTCCGTGGCCGACCACGGCGACGTTGCGGATGTTTGCGCCTTCGTAAACTTTCACGGGTTCACTCCTTCAAATAAGCCACTGGAAGGCAGCTTTACGCAGCCGTCCGATCGAGCAATCCTAATATCTGCGAATTGTTTCACCACGGCGGGCCCATAAAATGAATGAAGAGGACTGTCTATAGGCCAACGTCGAGCAGCCTGCTGAAAGTTAGGATGCTAACACGCCTGCACAGGGCCCCTCAACCCGGGATCGGCTCCAGGCAATCCTCTGTTCCGTGTATTATCAGATCGCCATGAAGGGCGGCCGCTCGAACGAACCTCGCTCCAACGAACAATGGATCGCGCGATATGCGGACAGCCATCGGCATCCGGTAAACCGCCTGTGCCACACGCTGGGGATTCCAACCATTCTCGTTTCGCTTGTTCTGCTTCTCGGTGGCATCTTCATTCGCCGGTTGTGGCTTTATGGGATTGGACTTTTTCTTTTGGGATGGACGCTTCAATTTATCGGGCACGCTTTTGAGCGCAAAGAGCCTGAGTTCTTTCACGACTGGCGTTTCCTGTTCGTGGGAGTGCGCTGGTGGTGGGCCAAGATTCACGGCAAGGCGTAGGATGCGCAGCTGATTGCAAATTTGATCATCCTTTCATCAAGGCAAGTGCGATGTTAGGTTTGACAATCTTGTTACATCAGTTTTTTTCCATACGTGTAAACTGTTTCTCGATTGCTGTGGACGCCGAGAAGACTCGCGACGAAACCGATTGAGTGTCAGCGCGTCTAAGTAGAATTTAAAGCTTATGCATCGCGTAACCGCCAGATCGTTGCTGGTTCTGCTGTTGGTGGGTGTGTTTGTGCCAGTGGGTCTGGCGATCGCCGCCACGCCGCCGCACGCGTGTTGCCTGCGGAAGCCGATGCGCGATGGTTCTCCCCATTCTCAGTTCCAAGGTCCCTCGGGATGCTGCCAGCACGACTGTTGTCGTCCGTTGACCGTTTCTCAATGTGCGCACCTAGCTCCTACGACAAGCGCCGCGTGGATATCTGCATCCACGTCATTGCGATCGGAGCAGCGACCGATTCGATTCGCAAGCAAGATCAACTCTGTGCATTCTGGTCGAGCCCCTCCGAGATTCTCCATCGCCTGATTCCAAACAGTTACTTTAAAAATGCATCGAGATATGCCCGGGCGGAGATTCGCTCCGCATGGACCGGTCAAAGACCCGTCCCTACCGAGCGTTGCCATCGAGAAACCATGCGTTTGATACACATTTACTTCGTCGTCCTACTGGCTCTGCTCGCCACGGCGTCGGCCACAATTTTCGGCTCGGTCCGCGGGATTATCCACGATCCGCAGCATCGTCCGATTCAAGGCGCTATGGTGATGCTGAAGGCAAAATCCTCCGAGTGGTCGAAGAGCACCAACACTGATGCGAACGGCAACTTTGAATTCAACGCCGTACCGGTCGGCGAATACTCGATCACCGTAGCCAACCCGGGCTTTGTCCAGGCTGCGCAGGAGGTAGTGGTTGCATCCGGCACCGAGCCAGTGGTGCACCTCCAGTTGAGCGTGGCTGTTGCCAATGAGACGGTCAACGTCTCTGCCCAGCCTGCCGTAGCGCCGACCGACTCGGCCACTCCCACAACCATCGTTAGCCGTAACGAGATTCAGCGAACACCGGGCGCTGTTCGCACGAACAGTCTGGCGATGATTACGGACTACGTTCCGGGCGCGTACCTCACCCATGATCAACTGCACATCCGCGGAGGCCACCAGACCACCTGGCTGATCGATGGCGTGCCGGTCCCCAATACCAATATCGCCTCTAACCTCGGAGCCCAGTTCGATCCGAAAGATATCGACTATCTTGAGGTGCAGCGCGGGAGTTACGGCGCGGAATTCGGGGATCGTACCTATGGAGTTTTCAACGTCGCGCCGCGCACCGGCTTTGAACGGAACAATCAGGCCGAACTGATGATGAGTGCGGGAAATTTCCTTCAGACAAACGATCAATTCAATCTCGGCAGCCACACCGAGCGCTTCGCCTACTATGCCAGCGTGAATGGGAATCGAAGCGACCTGGGCATTGAGACCCCGGTTCCGCGAGTGGTGCACGATGCAGAGAACGGATACGGGGGATTCGGGTCGCTCATCTTCAATGTCGATCCCTCGAACCAACTTCGCCTGGTGACCGCTCTGCGCAAGGACTATTATCAGATTCCTTACGATCCCTACCCGAACGATATCGAGAACAACCCCGTCGATGGGCAGTATCCAAGCATCGGCCTCCGCGACGGCGACCATGAGTCCGATGCCATCGTTAATTTTTCCTGGGTTCACACTTTCAATCCACGATCCCTGCTGACGGTTTCACCTTTCTATCACTACAATCGCGCGGACTTTCATAGTTACGCTAGTGACGTTCCCACCGCTACCCGTCAAGATCTCGGCTCTACCTACGGCGGAGGTCAGGTCAGTCTGAGTGGGAATGTTGCGAAGAACGATCTGCAGGCGGGTGTTTACAGCTTCTATGAGGGCGACAGCGAGCTCTTTGGTGCCGTTTTCAACGACCACAGCGGCAACCAGCCTTTTTCCGAGATGGGAAATCCTGATGGCAGCCTGGTCGCTTTTTTTATCGACGACAAGTTCAAACCTCTTTCGTGGCTGACGCTAACCGCTGGAATGCGACCGACGCATTTTTCGGGGAGCGTTTCAGAGAACGCCATCAGTCCACGTTTTGGAGCGTCCGTCGTGGTTCCACGCTTGCACTGGGTGGTCCGCGCTTTTTACGGACACTATTACCAGTCTCCGCCTCTGATTACAGCGTCGGGCCCACTGCTTGATTTTGCTCGCGCCACTAACTTGAGATTCATTCCTTTGCATGGTGAACGCGACGAAGAGCATCAATTCGGATTGACCATTCCTTATCGTGGGTGGACGATCGATGCGGATAATTTCCGGACCCGCGTAGTAAACTTCTTCGATCACAACAACCTTGGAGAATCCAATCTCTTCTTTCCCATCACCATCGCGCACGCGCTGATCGAGGGATGGGAGGTGACCTTGCGTTCGCCGCGCATCGCGCATCGCGGCCAGATTCATCTGGCATATTCAAACCAGATCGCGGAAGCGGGCGGAGCCATTACCGGTGGACTTACCGATTTTTCGCTGCCGGCGGGGTTGTCTCCCCTTGACCACGACCAACGCAATACTTTGAACGTCGGAGGAGACATCAATCTTCCGAAACGTAGCTATGCCTCGACTAACGTTTATTATGGTTCCGGCTTTAGCAATGCCTTTCCCGGGCGGCCGTATCCGGGAGCGTATCTTCCGCAACACACAAGTGTCGATCTTTCGCTAGGTAAAGATTTCGGGGAAAGATATTCGATCTCGCTGAACGGCCTCAATGTTGCCAACCGCCGGGTGGAGTTGGACAACAGCATCACCTTTGGTGGTTTTCACTGGAACAATCCGCGAGAAATTTACGCCGAGTTCCGCTATCGATTCCATTATTAACACGCGGACGATTCCCCGCCCGTCAAATCGTGAAGGAGAAAAACGGTGAGCCATCCATTGGGCATACAACATCGGCTACGCAAACCAGTGCTAATTTTTGCCGCAGTCTCCGTAATCTTTTTAGCGGCTTGCGGTCCATCCCGGAGTTCGGAACATTCTAACGCCAAAGGAGCCGACACTAAGATTGGCAGCGAGACGAACAACACAGGCGCGAAACGATACCCACTGACCGGCCGGGTGGTCTCTATTGATAAAGCGGATCAATCCATCAACATCGATGGCAACGCAATTCCAGGCTTTATGGCCGCGATGACAATGGCCTACCAGGTGAAGGACGCCAGCGTGCTGGAGAAGGCGTCTCCGGGGACGAGATCAAAGGGGAAATCGTAGTCGGAAACGACGGTGCATATCTCGAAAATATCGAACTGGGCACCCAGCGTCTTCGTCGAAACCGACGAAATGAACGCGCCGCTCGAAACGTCCTCAGCCCGACGAGATCCACCGGGTCGGTGGCTATTGCAAGCTTTTCAAGGCCTCCAGCATCTCGGCGTTGTTCGGCGAGCGGTCCAGCGGGTACACCTTGGCAAACACAATCTTGCCGCTCTTATCTACAATGAATACGGCCCTTCGGTGATTCCCGGGAGTGGCGGGCCATCGCGGAAGATGCCGTATGCCCGGGTGACCTCAGCATGGGGATAAAAATCGGAGCACATGGGAAAATGCATCGTTCCAATGTCATGTTTCTGCCATGCAAGGTGGCTGTAAACCGAATCAGTGCTAATGTCCAGGACCTGGGCATCGAGCGCGGCGAACTTCTCGCGATCCGAGTCGAACGCCGGCAACTGTTCGGCTCAAGTCGGAGTCCAATTCAGCGGATGAAAGCTTATCACGACATGCTTCTTGCCACGAAAATCGCTGAGCTTGATCTTTAGCCGCTGCTCTCCTTCGACCGCCGGTAGTTCAAAGTCCGGAGCCAATCGCCAATCTTCAGAACCATCTGCGGTCCTCCTGGTGTTGCATTGTCTTTAGCATTATGTAGCAAGCACGGATCATTCGCCACACCGACGCATTGTCCTGTCGGACGATGCAGCGTTTGACTCGCTTCGCGTGCAACTTAAGATGAGCTCAGCCTCCAAGACCTTTCTTATTTCGTAATCACCGAACTCCTTTCGAGGATCGCGTTGCCGGCGGGCGCAGTGCTTTATTGCAGCTTGGCATATTCCGCTTTGGCCTGCTTCAGCATTGCGATGTCGGGATCGGCGCTCTTCCAAAGGGCGAAAAAAACCTGGTAAGCGGCCTTCGCTTCGCCCTCTCCGGAGATTGCGTAGGAGCGTCCCAGGCCGAGGTGCGCGGCACCGATCGGCTCGTTTCCAACCACGCCCGAGTGGTCCAGAATCTTCTGAAACTCACGTGCCGCTGGCACGCCCTGCTCTTCCGCCAGATAGGCCACGCCTCGCAGGTAAACAGGATAGAGAGCGAAAGTGAAGGAAGTGTTGGTTTGGCCTAATTCATAAGGCTCCGCCGCCGCGAGTGCTTCAACGGCTTGCGTCGCCGCGGTGAAGCGCGGTAGCGGCGCGAATCATTGGCAGGTAGTCAAACTGCACTATGGTATCTGCGGGGAACTTCCTGTGGAGATCGTCGGCGAGCCGTGCGACTTGTGCGGAATCGCCCGCCAGCGCGAGCGCAATCGCAGAGAATGCATTGCCTTGCCTGCTATCGGCAAGCGTCATTGCCGCCTTTGCGTCCTGTTTTGCCCAATCCATATTGCCCATTAGCGCTTCACGCACCGAGGCATGCCCAAGATATTCGGCCGCAGCTTCCTTTTCGTTTACCCGTTGCGCAGCATCGGCAGCGCGTCGCGTCAGGTCACGGCTGCTGGCAAGCTCGCCGCCATAAGCTGCGGTTTCCGATTCGAGGGAAAACATCTGATCTTCGACGCCTGGTTTTCCCATTGCGCTTGCGGTCTGCCGCTCCATCCCGGCGGCATCGTGTAGAAGGAAATCCACGTTGTAAAGAATCAGCGGGAGCCATGGGGAATCGATGTTGTGGGCACGCGACTCCTGGGCTGTGGCCTGAGCTTGATTGAGTTGATCAATCCACTGGTAGGTATACATCAGATTCGCGTAGTTATTGCCACTGCCGGAGT
>CAVPMC010000007.1:0-322840 GCA_963706465.1 Terriglobales bacterium | reverse complement strand
CGCCTATGACGACGGGGTGCTCCGGATCACCTGCGTCGGCAGCCCGGCTAGCCTGGCGATAGCCGGCGACATCGACGAGTACACCCACGACGCTCTGGTGGACACGCTGCGGAAACTCACGGACGGGCTCCCTGAGATCCACATCAAACTGGCCGACGTAGCGTACTGCGACCTCGCTGGGCTGCGAGCCATACTCCTCCTAGCCGGAGGCAGCGCAAACCACAACGGCGGCGGCACCCGCCTCGTCCTGCATGAAGTTCCCGGGCTGGTGAAAACCGTCCTGCAGATCCTCGGCTGGGACACCACACCGGGCCTCGCCATAGAGGAATCCGGCCAGCGATCCGTACCGGCCGGCTCATTACCCTGATCAAACTTCAGCGCCAGCGCGCGGGCCCTGGCTATGCCCCGCTGATTCGCGTGTCGTGTCCTGCCCACTCGTGGTCGCGCAGGACGAATTTTTGCACCTTGCCGGTTGAGGTCTTGGGCAGCGGCCCGAACTCGATCGTGTCGGGGCATTTGTAGTGGGCGAGGCGTTCGCGGCAGAACGCGATGATTTCTTCGGGGGTCGCCGCGGCGCCGTCGTTGAGGGTGACGAATGCTTTGGGCCGCTCTCCCCAGTGGGGATGCGGAACCCCGATGACGGCGCACTCGAGCACGCCGGGGTGGGCGGCGATGGCCTGTTCGACTTCGATGCTGGAGATGTTCTCGCCGCCGGAGATGATGATGTCCTTGTCGCGGTCGCGCAGCTCGATGTTGCCGTCGGGGTGCCACACGGCCAGATCCCCGGAATGAAACCAGCCACCAGCGAACGCTTTGCTGGTGGCGGCCTGGTCGTGGAAGTAGCCGCTCATGACGTTGTTGCCGCGCATCACGACCTCACCCATCGTCTGCCCGTCCTGGGGGATGTCGTGCATCTGCGCGTCGACCACGCGCACCAGGTCAGCCGAGATGTAGGCCTGGCCCTGGCGGGCCAGGCGCGTGGCCCGCTGGGCGGCCGGGAGGTCACGCCACTTCTCCTGCTCGGGGCTGACCGTGATCGGGCCGTAGGTTTCGGTCAGCCCGTACACGTGCACGACCCGGAAGTTCAGCTCGCTCATGCGGGCCAGCAGCGTCGGCGACGGCGGGGCGGCTGCCACCATCGCGGTCACCGGCCGCTCCAGGCGGTGTGCCCGTGGGTGATTGAGGATCATCAGCTGGACGGTCGGTGCCCCGTTGTAGTGCGTGACGCCTTCACCATCGATCAGGTCCCAGATCAGCTCCGGGTCCACCGCACGTATCGTCAGGTGGCGGGCAGCGACCGCGCTGACCGCCCAGGGGAAGCACCAGCCGTTGCAGTGGAACATCGGCAACGTCCACAGGTACACCGAGTCGGGACTCAGGCCGGCGTGGATCACCTCGCCCAGCGCGTTCAGGTAGGCGCCCCGGTAGGTGTACTGCACTCCCTTCGGCTGGCCCGTGGTGCCGGAGGTGTAGTTGATCGAGATCGTCTCTTCCTCGTGCTCCAGCCAGCTTTCCGGCCGTGCAGGCGGTGCGCCGGCCAGGAATTGCTCGTAGGGATCCTCCGGGCCGCCGGTGTCCGCGCAGCGGATCACGGTCACCCCAGCCAGCTCCAACGGCCCGGCCAGCGCCTCCAGCGCGGTGTGCAGCAGCAGGTAACGCGCGCCGCTGTGGGACAGGATGTATCCCACCTCGGCGCTGGACAGCCGGTGGTTGACCGCCACCAAGATCCCGCCCGCCGCTGGCACGCCGAAATGCGCCTCCAGCATCGCCGGAGAGTTGACCAGCAAGGTGGCGACCCGGTCTCCCTTATCCAGGCCTGCTGCTCTGAGCGCATTGGCCAGCCGCCACGAGCGCTCGGCGAGTTGCCGGTAGGAGTACCGCCGCTCGCCGTGCACGACCGCGGTCTTGTCCGGGTATATGTACGCCGCCCTGTCCAGGAAGTCGACGGGGTTCAACTCCGAACGAAACACCTGGCCCGATGCCGCCCCGGCCGCGGGCGGATCAGGGGCCGCAGAAAGCCCATCGCTCATCGTTGTCTCCCCCTCGTAACAGGTCTGGCAGGCCCGTCTCACCAAGTAGACAGCAACGGCGGCGGATTATCTCGGTCTGGAGCCGCCGGACCTCGTCGCCGGACCTCGGGCTATCTTCGCGTCCACGCGACAGACCCCGGCGACCGCATCGGATCCCTATGACAGAAGGAAAGTCAGGGCGGTGTCGGCGCATGTCCCGGATCGTCGACCCGGAGCACGTGGCCAGTAAGGCGGTGGCCACGGTCGGTGAGCAGGTACGCGACGACGTCGGCGACCCGGTTGGGTGCGCATGGCATATCGACCTCGAGTGAGACCGCGTTGACGGTGATGTCGCGCTCACGGAGCTCGAGTGCGAGCGCTCGGGTGAGCACGTCTGTGGCGGCTTTGGTCGCTGCGTAGAGGCCGTAGGCCGGCAGCGATGAACCATCCGCTGAGCTGGTCAGATTGACGATGGTGCCGCCGTTACGAAGGTGACGGGCTGCCTCTCGGTTGACGATGAAAGTAGCCCGCGTGTTGATCCGGACCAGTGCGTCCAGCACGTCGAGATCGAACTCGGCCACGGGAGTCGCGATGACCGGGCTGCCGAGAGCGTGGACCACGACGTCGATGCCGCCGAACGCTGCGATCGTCTCGGCAAACATCCTCTCTACGTCCAGATCGTCGGCGACGTCGGCGCGGATGGCCACGGCGTCCCTGTAGCCGGCCAGGATCGCTTCGACGGTCGACTCCGCCGCACGCCGGTCGTGGAGGTAGTTGATGACGACCGCGTAGCCCCGGGCCGCCAGCAGGCGGATCGTCGCCCGGCCAACCCCACGGGACCCTCCGGTAACGATTGCCACGCGACCCGCAGGCGACCCGTCGAGCGGGATGTTCATGGCCCGAGTCTGGACGGCAGCACACCCCCTTCGAACCAGGGTATTCCCGTGCCCTATCACCGGCCGTATCGTGACGGCATGGCCGCAGACCGGACGCCGGCCTTCAGAGGACGTGCTCGCGAACGCCAAGTCCTCGACGGCCTGCTGGACCGTGTTCGAGCCGGTGAGAGTGCGGTGCTGGTCGTCCGGGGTGAGGCGGGGATCGGCAAGACTGCGCTGATGCGCTACTGCGCCCGCCAGGCGTCAGGCTGCCGCCTGGTTCAGATTGCCGGCCTGGAGTCCGAGATGGAGTTGCCGTTCGCGGCGCTGCATCAGCTCTGCGGGCCGATGCTGGGCGGCCTGGCCGCGCTGCCGGGGCCGCAGGAGCGCGCGTTGCGTGTGGCGTTCGGGTTGGCGACGGGGCCTGCTCCGGACCGGTTCGTGGTGGGCCTGGCCGCTCTGAGCTTGCTGGCCGAGAAGGCCGCCGCGCGGCCGCTGGTCTGCCTGGTCGATGACGCTCAGTGGCTGGATGAAATCTCGTGCCAGGTGCTCGGGTTCGTCGGACGGCGGTTGCTGGCTGAGTCTGTGTTGCTCGTGTTCGCGGTCCGGGAGATGGCCGATGAACAGATGTTTCCTGGTCTGCCGGCGCTGACGGTCGAAGGGCTCACCGACGAGGACGCGCGCGGGTTGCTGACCGCCGCGGTCCCAGGTCATCTGGACGAGCGGGTTTGCGACCGGATAGTGGCCGAGACGCGGGGGAACCCGCTGGTGCTGCTGGAGCTGGCGAGAGAGTTGAGCGAAGCCGAGCTGGCAGGTGGCTTCGCCGACCGGCCCACGGCGAGTCTGCCTGGTCGTCTCCAGGACCACTACCTGCAGCTGGTGCGGGCGCTGCCGGAGCCGACCCAGCGACTGATGCTGCTGGCGGCGGCCGACCCCACGGGGGACGCCACGCTGCTGTGGCGTGCCGCACCGACGTTGAGCCTGGGACGTGATGCGGCGGCTGCGGCCGATGCGGAACAGCTGCTGCAGATCGGCTCCCAGGTGCGGTTCCGGCACCCCTTGGTGCGGTCGGCCGCCTACACGGCCGGGTCCCCGGAGGATCGCCGCGCCGCCCACCTGACGCTGGCCGCGGCGACGGACGCCCAGACCGATCCGGATCGCCGGGTGTGGCACCTGGCTGCCGCGGCCACCGGGCCGGACGAAGAGGTGGCCGCCGCGCTCGAGCAGGCAGCGGTCAAGACGCAGGCCCGTGCCGGGCTGGCGGCTGCGGCGGCCTTCCTCCAACGGTCGGTCGCCTTGACCGCCGAGCCGGGACGGCGGTCCGACCGAGCGCTGGCCGCCGCCCTCGCGAACCTGCACGCAGGCACGTTCGACGCCGCACTCGGCCTGCTGGCCCAAGCCAAAGCCGACGCGATCGACGATCTGCAGCGTGCCCGCGTGGAGCAGCTCCGAGGGCAGATCGAGTGGGCATCGGTGGCCGGGCGAGAGGCACCGGTTCTGCTGCTGCAGGCGGCCAAGAGACTCGAATCACTCCATGTCGGGCTCGCCCGGGAGACCTACCTTTACGCCTGGGTGGCGTCCAGCATCGCTGGTCCTCTCGCTGGACCCGGCGGCCTTCTTCTGGAGGTTTCCCGGGCAGCACGTGCGGCCCCGCCGCCAGCAGGTGTTCCGCGGCCCTGTGACCTCCTCCTCGATGGTCTGACGACGATGGTCACCCACGGGCATGCGGCCGCAGAGCCGGTGCTGCGGCGAGCGGTGAACGCATTCCTCGGTGATCAGGTGTCCGGCGAAGAGTGGCTGCAGTGGGGGATTCTCGCCCAGATGGCCACCATGGCCCTGTGGGACTTCGACGGCTGGGTCCGGATGAGCACCCGGCATGTCGAGCTCGCCCGCGCGTCGGGTGCACTCGCCTCGTTGTCCGTCGCCTTGAACGGACGCGGGCAGGTGGCCACGGAGTGCGGTGACTTCGAGACAGCGACGTCGCTGGCCGCAGAGAAGGACGTCGTCAATGAGGTGACCGGAACCCGCCTGGCTTCGACCTGTGACCTGCTGCTCGCCGGGTACCGGGGTCGGCCTGCGGAAGCGATGCCGTTGTTCTCGGCGACCATCGAGGACTCGATCGCTCGCGGGGAGGGATCTGCTGTCCAGATCGCCAGCTGGGCCGCAGCGGTCCTCCACAACGGTCTCGGGCACTATGAAGAGGCGTTGGCTGCGGCCGAACCGGCAACCGAGGAGGCCTACCAGCCTCTGGGCACGCAGTTGGTTCTGCCCGAACTGATCGAAGCCGCCGTGAGAACCGGGCGGACGGAAATTGCCCGGGAAGCGCTGGAGCGGCTGTCGGCCATGACGGTCATCGAGGGTTCCGACTGGGCGAAGGGCCTGGAGGCACGCTCGCGAGCGCTGCTCAGCGAGGGCCAGGATGCCGAGCACCACTACGCCGAGGCGGTCGAGCGGCTCGGCCGCACCCAGCTGCGGCCCGAGCTCGCCCGGGCCCACCTGCTCTATGGCGAGTGGCTTCGTCGCGAGCTCCGGCGCGGCGACGCACGCCACCAGCTACGCGCCGCCTACGACCTGTTCGCCGTGATTGGCGCCGAGGCCTTCGCCGAGCGCGCGCGCAGGGAATTGCTCGCCACCGGCGGGACAGTCCGTAAGCGGCAGGTCGACACCGACACCGAGCTCACCCCGCAGGAGAAGCACATCGCCCGGCTGGCCCGGGATGGACGCACCAACCCTGAGATCGCCGCGGAACTGTTCATCAGCGCTCGCACGGTGGAGTGGCACCTGCGCAAGGTGTTCACCAAACTGGGCATCACCTCCCGCATGGGCCTCCACGACGCCTTGCCCCCGCGAGGTGAGCACGCGCCATCCGGCTCTCGCCGAGCGTTACCAGCCTGAGCGAGCAGGAACATCGCCCACGGGACCAGGGGAACCGACCAGGGTGTTCCCTGGTGTGGCGCACCGGCTGAAAACTTAGCGTCATCCCTGACACAGCCCCAGGGAGGCGGCAATGAGCACCACCGAGGACCGCGGAAGCGGCGAACTTCGTGACGGCTACGCCGAGGTCGGCGACCAGCGGTTGCATTACGTCGAGGCCGGGGAGGGGCCGCTGGTCGTGCTGCTGCACGGGTTCCCCGAGTTCTGGTACGGCTGGCGGCGGCAGATCCAGCCGCTCGCCGCGGCGGGGTTCCGCGTCGTGGCACCCGGACCTGCGCGGCTACAACCTGTCCTCCAAGCCGGACGGTGTCCATGCCTACGACATCGACCAGCTGACCGCCGACATCGCCGGCCTGATCCGTGAACGCGGCGCGGAGTCCGCGCTGCTGGCCGGGCACGACTGGGGCGGCAGCGTCGCCTGGGCCACCGCGATGGCCCACCCGGAGGTGGTGGACCGCCTGGCCATCCTCAACGCGGCCCACCCGCGGAAACTCTCGCAGGGACTGCACCACCCCGGCCAGCTCCGCAAGTCCTGGTACTTCTTCTTCTTCGACCTCCCCGACCTGCCCGAAAGCGTCGTGGCGGCGAACCGCTGGCACTTCTTCCGCCACTTCCTGCGCGACGCCCACCCGGCCTACACCCAAGAGGAGACCGACCGCTACATCGAGGCCTGGTCGCAGCCCGGCGCGGCCACCGGGATGATCAACTACTACCGGTCCTCGGTCCGGACCCCGCCCAAGAAGTCCGACGCGGCGATCCGCCCGGTCAAGGCCCCCACCCTGGTCATCTGGGGCCAGCGCGACCGCTACCTCGGCCCCGAACTCGCCGAACCCGACCACGACGACGTCCCCGCCCTCGACCGTGTCGAACGCCTGCCCGACGCCTCACACTGGGTCCACCACGACGAAGCCGACCGCGTCAACCAGCTGCTCACCGACTTCTTCGCCCCCGCCAAACCAGCCGGGAACTGACCAGGGGCTTGGCCAGGGGTGTTGGCTGGCCCGGCGGACGGATCGAATCCGGAGGATTGCTGCATGCCAATGACAACGCCCCTGCAAGTCCAGTTCCGGACTGTCGATGGAGTCCGGATCCGGTACGCCGACAGCGGCGGCCCGCACGAGACCACGGTCGTGCTGACCAGTCCGTGGCCGGAGAGCGTGTACGCGTTCACGCCGATGTGGGCGTCGCTGGCCGACCACGCCCGCCTGTTCGCCGTGGACCTGCCGGGTTTCGGTGCCTCCGAACGCCGGGAGGACCTGCTGTCCCCGCGGGCGATGGGCGAGTTCCTGGCCCAGCTCATTGCCGAGGCCGAGCTGGGCACGCCGCACATCGTCGCGCCGGACGTCGGGACCGCGGCCGCCCTGTTCGCGGCGGCCGCACATCCGGACCGGATCGCCAGCCTGATCGTGGGCACCGGCGGAGCCGCGGTTCCGATCCAGCTCGGTGAGCCGCTGGCGTCCTGGGTCCTGGACCCCGACCCCGGCAAGTACCGCGCAATGGACCCGCGGGTGATCGTCGGCGTGGCGGTGGACACCATCGCCGGAGGGATACCCGACGACATCCGCGCGGACTACCTGGCCTGCTACGACGGCGACCGCTTCGCCGAGTCGATGCGCTACGTCCGCAGGTATCCCGAGGAACTGCCCGTGCTGGCCGGGCTGCTGCCGCAGATCACGGTGCCGGTCACGATCATCAACGGCCGCCACGACCGCGTCGTCCCGCTCGCCAACGCGGAATTCCTCGACCAGCGGCTGCCTACGAGCCGCCTGGTGATCATCGATGCCGGGCACTTCGTCTGGGAGGAGGAGCCGAAGGAGTACGCCTCGGCTGTCCTCGACTCGATCACGGGCAACTGGCCATGACGTAGCGCAAGCCCGGTGCTCCCCGACGTCAATTCAGTAGTCGTGGCGGGGCACCGGATGCGGGTCCTGGCCGCGCTCGGCGACCGCGCCGTCGCCAAGCCGGTCTGGCACTGCTCGGTCCGCGCCGCCCCCGGCGACCGGATGCTCTCCGACGACGAATGGGCCCAGCTCGCCTGCGACATCATGCACCGCACCGGCCTCGCCCCGTACGGCCAGGACGACGACGGGGTCCGCTGGGTCGCGGTCCGGCACGCCGCGGACCACATCCACATCGTGGCGATGCTGGCCCGCCAGGACGGCACGCGCCCCCGCCTGTGGAACGACTACTACCAGGTGGGAGAGGCCTGCCGGGCCGCGGAGCAACGGCTCGGGCTGCGGCAGACCGCGCCCCGCGACCGTACCGCGGCCCGCCGCCCTACCCGCGCCGAATCGGAGAAGGCCCGCCGCCACGGGTTCCAGGAGGCCCCCCGCGTCACACTCCGGCGGGCGGTCAGCACCGCCGCCGCCGGGGCGGCCAGCGAGCAAGAGTTCTTCGCCCGGCTGGACCGGGCCGGAGTGCTGGTCCGCAAGCGGTTCAGCACCCGCACTCTCGGCGAGATCACCGGGTACGCCGTCGCGCTGACTGGCGACACCACCCGGGAGGGTGGCCCGGTGTGGTTCGGCGGCGGGAAGCTCGCGGCGGACCTGACCCTGCCCAAGCTGCGCAGCCGTTGGGACCCCGCCCGCACCCGGGCCGCCGGGGGATTCACCGCGGCCGAGCGGAACGCGATCTGGGAGCATGCCGCCCGCACCGCCGACGCCGCGGCCAGGAACCTCCGCTGTACTAGCCCGGACGATCCCGCTGCGGCCGATGCGGCCTGGGCTGCGGCCTATACGCTGCACGCGGCCGCGGCGGCGCTGGGCAGCCGGGTACTCCGCCACGCGGCCGATTCTTTCGACCGGGCCGCGCGTGCCCCATACAGCCGGGTGCCTCCGGTGGTGGCGCCCGACGGGATCAGCCTGCGCCGGTCAGCCCGGCTGCTGTCCCTGGCCGCGTCCGCCAGTGACGAGACGGCCCGGGCCCAGATGAGGCTCGTTCTGCAGCTGTCCAGGCTCGCCCGGGCGGTCGCTGAGCTGCCGGAGGCGCAACGGCACGCCGCTCAGGCCGCTGCCGCCCGCCAGGCCGCCGAGGAACTGCGCGCCGCCTGGCGTGCCTCTACCTCATGGTCACCGCAGGAGTTGGCCAGCGTGCGCACCGCTGCCGAGCGCGTCCGCCTGGACTTCCCGTTCCCGCCAGGCCCGGCCCGGAACCGGGCCGCACGCCGGGGCGCACCGCTCCGGGCCACGTCCCTCATACCGGCCGCCAGCACCCTAATGGGTGTCGATCATCTTGCGCTTGCTGGGTTGGGCGAGGATGGTCAGCTGAGCCGCCAGCAGGTGAGCACTGAACGTGCCCCGGGCCTTGTAGCCCTACGGCTAGATCGTGCCCCTGCTGGTTGGTGAGGTCTCCTGCGACGGCTGGTGGGATGTCGTGCCTCGAGCACTGATCCATTAGGGAGCTGCTGGAGTCCTCGGGCTCAAGGTCTAGATCCGTGACAGGGCGAGAGGGGCCAGATGATCTTTGTCGGGGTGGACTGGGCGGAGGCCCATCATGACGTGCACGTCCAGGACGAGGACGGCAAGCGGCTGGGCGGCGGGCGGCTGCCCGAGGGGGTGGAGGGCATCGCCCGGTTCCACGAGCTGGTCGCCCGGCACGCCGACGAGCCGGGCGAGGTGGTGATCGGGATCGAGACCGACCGGGGCCTGTTCGTGACCGCGCTGGTCGCGGCCGGCTACCAGGTGTTCGCGGTGAACCCGATGTCGACCTCGCGTTACCGGGACCGGCATTCGGTCTCGGGGGCGAAGTCCGACCCGGGCGACGCCAAGGTGCTGGCGGACATGGTCCGCACCGACCGGCACAACCACCGGCCGGTCGCCGGCGACAGCGACCTGGCCGAGGCGGTCAAGGTCCTGGCCCGCGCGCACCAGTCGATGATCTGGTCCCGGCGCCGGCAGGCGAACCATGCTCCGCTCCACGCTGCGGGAGTTCTACCCCGCCGCGCTGGTCGCGTTCGACGACCTGACCAGCGGCGACGCCGTCGAAGTGCTCCGCGCCGCCCCAGCCCCGGCGCTCGGCGCGGCGCTGTCCCGGCCAAGATCGCCGCGGCGCTGCGCCGCGGCGGCCGGCAGCGCCGCATCGACGAGCGGGCCGCGCAGATCCAGGCCGCGCTGCGCGCCCCGCAGCTGGCGCCCGCCCCGGTGATCGCGGCCGCCATGGGCGCCTCGGTCAGCGCCTCGGTGGCGGTGATCGCCGAGATGACCACCCAGATCGCCGCGCTCGAGCAGCAGCTGGCCGCGGATTTTGAGCAGCACCCGGACGCGGAGGTGGTCCGTTCCCTGCCAGGACTAGGGACCATCCTCGGCGCCCGGGTGCTCGGCGAGTTCGGCGACGAGCCGAACCGCTACGCCACCGCCAAGTCTCGCAAGAACTACGCCGGCACGTCACCCATCACCCGAGCCTCGGGCACCAGGCGGGTCGTGCTGGCCCGCCACGTCCGCAACCAGCGCCTCGCCGACGCCATCTACCTGTGGGCCTTCTCCGCCCTCACCGCCTCACCCGGCGCCCGCGCCTACTACGACGCCCGCCGCGCCGCCGGCGACACCCACCACCACGCGCTCCGCGCCCTCGGCAACCGCCTCGTCGGCATCCTGCACGGCTGCCTGGCCCACCACACCCCCTACAACGAAACCACCGCCTGGGCCCACCGCACCAGCACCAGCATCACCCAGGCCGCTTGACACTTCCAGCCGTGGGATGTCTAGCGGCGCGGTCCGGGCCGATAGCTGGGCTGGCGGATAAACGCGACAGCACACCAGGAAAAAACCACCAAGATTCCGCAACGACAACCGCCTGCACGAAATGCCCTTGCCTCAGGCGGATGATGGGCGGCTCAGTCGAGACCGAGTTCACCGCGCTTGATGGAGGTGGTGAACGCCAGCCAGTCGGCAGCAGCGAACGTCAGCGCTGGGCCGTTCGGGTCCTTGGAGTCCCGCACGGCGACGATGCCAGGCAGGTTGTCGGCGACCTCGACACAGCCGCCGCCATTGCTGCCGCTGTAACTGCTCTTATGCCAGATGGCTCCGGCTACGGTGTTGCCCATCGCTGCTCAGCAACCTTCCCGATCAGGTCCCGCGAGGCTCCGCGGGGTAGCGCTTCAGCTCTCAGCGTGTCGAACGTCAGCGAAAGCCTCCCGACCACGGACGGCAGCTCCGTGGTCTGCCCGTGGTCGGGTGACTCCATGTACACGGTACCCCGGGCATTACCAAAGCCGGCGATCGCAAATCCGCCCAGCAGCCCAGCATGCGCACCGATCTCACGGTGAGCTGCACCTGTGTCGTTTGTTGCGGAAAGGAATTCACGGTCGCGCTCACCGTCATCGTGTAGGTTCCTGGTGGCGTCCCCGCCTGCCCATTTCCTCCTGAGCCGTTGCCTTGAAGACCGCCACTGCAGGCCAGTTGCAACCAGAGTCCCGTGACTATGCACGCAAGCAACAAGAAAAGTGCAAGTCGCTTTCGGCGCCGGCATTGTCCCCACGCTACGAGCATTCCCGGAAAGCACAGCCACAGGGCATACACAACCGACCGGAGCCCACGAATTGGATGCAGGTTCGCGATAACCGGCGCAGTGGTTGTGATGGTGAAGATCACATGCGTATCCCCGCTGCTTTTTCCCACGTGCGTCGTACTTAGGACACACGTGCTCAAGGGCGGGCAATTATTGGAGACCGCGAGCGCGACGTTGCTGGGAAACGTGCCTCCCGACGGCGCCACATCCAGATCGAAAATCGCCGGTTGTCCAGCGGGCAACGACTCGGTCCCTGGGTTCGGTGTGATCTTGAAGCTGAATCCCGTAACTGAGCCGCCAGTCGAGGTAAATCCCGTGAGAAAAGAATGGGTAATGGCTTGCGGATCCGTGCCCACCGCCGTTACATTGAACTCGTAAGTATGATCCACATTACTGGTTACCGTCACTGTGAACGGCGCAGGCAGCGCCGGGCTCACCGTGGGTACAACGCTTGTCGGAGTGACCGTGCAGCGCGGAGGATGGTTCGACCCGCAACTCAGATTGACCGGGTAGATGTAGCAACTGGTACCGGTCAAACTTCCGTTAAAAGTTGCCAGAGTATTTACCGGCGCCGTCTGTGGTGAGTTGCTGATCTCCAGCGTGTAATTGATCGGCGTGTTCAATGCCGGAGTTGCGGTAAACGTTACCGGGAACTCATGCGAGGTCGCGTGCGAGTCGGTGCCCACAGCTACGATGTTGAAGCTGTACACGCCGCACTGACTGCTGCCGACAGTCACAATGAACGGCGCGCCGGGGCTTGCCGTCGGTACTACGCTCGCAGGCGAGGCTGAACAGATGGGGGGCGCGCCGTTACCACAGCTTAGATTTACCGCGCTGTTGTAGCCGTTGAGCGAAGTCAGTACGCCTTCAAAATTGATTGTGCTGTTCACGAACGCCTGCAACGATGGATTCGTAATCACCAACGAGTAATCCAATGTGATCGTCAAAGACAAGCTTTGCGCTTTTGTAGGACCATTCGTCACCGACCCGCTGATCGTGATTGGAAATGTCCCCGCTGTCGCGCTCGAGGTTGTGCTCACCGTCAACGTGATCGCAACCGGATTGCCGGACGTCGGATTCACCGAAGTTGAAGGAAGGAAGTTGCAGGTGGCTCCCGCAGGCAGGTTCCCACACGACAGATTAACCGTGTCATTGAACGATCCTTGCCCGGTCACCTCGAACGATACCGGTGGGGAAGTACTCGCGGGCGCCACCGTAACGTTCGCTGGCGAAGGAGCGGTCAAATTGAAGTCAACAATCTTCAACATGAAGGTCGCATCATTCGTCACCTGATTTGGATCCGTGCCAGCGCCGTGAAGATCAAAGCTGTAATCGCCGGGGGTGCTGCTGGCAATTACAGTGGCCGTAAGCTGTGTTCCTTGTGGAGGAGGTGCAGGAACCACGCGGGTGGGCAGGACCGAGCACGTGGAGCTCGGAGTGCAACTCAGATTTACGGCATAGTTATAGCCGCCGAGCGCCGTAATCGTGCCGGCAAAGGGGGGCGGCGTCTGGCCGGCAAATATGGTGATTGGAGTATTGGAAATAGAAAGCGAGAAGTCCGGCGTCAGCGGGAACTCCCAAACCCCGCGTCCGTAGGTAGACGCGCGCAGCAACTTCGTCCAGTTCGAATTGGTAAATATCCCCAGCGCGGTTACAGCAACGTTCGGAAGATAACCCGCCTGCCCGCTGTTCGGCGCCGGCCCCACTTCACTCCAGTTGGGTGTTGAGGTGAAACTCCAGAAGACTCCCACATCGGTGGCAACATACACTCGCCCCGGAAATCCAGTTACCATGGGATCGACGACGACCGCATTGACCGGCGCATCCGGCAGATTCGCAGTGAAGTCCGTCCAGGAGGAGCCGCCATTGGTTGTTTGCCAGACGTGCGAAGTGGGAAAGTTCGTGGTGCTGAAGCCCATGATGCCGACATAGGCAGTGAGACCTTGCGTATCCGACCTGTCCATGGCGATTCCGGAAATAGGGAAGTTGTTGGGATTGATCGAACCCGTTTGATCGCCCCAACTAGAAAGCCCTCCCGCGACATTCGTAGTCACCCACACGTGGCCGCCCGTAGGAGTGGTGGGGATGAGCGGCCCAAAGCCATCCGTTCCCGCATAGATTACCTTGGAAAGGCCAGTGTTCCGATCGAGAACTCCCGATGCGAACGAACGTACGAGATTGATCTCGCTGCCGGTGCAAATACCGTCCCCTCCGGTTTCAAAGCTATGGCTCAGAACCGTGAATGCGCCGCCCGCGCTAGGGCCTCGCCACATGCGGCATGTTCCCACCACCAGTTCGCCAGCGTTCTGCGGATCGAACACGTACGGTGGATTATAAGCTCCGGTATCCCCGCCGACGGTTGCGCTGCTGACTACTGGATTGCTTTGAAAGTCCTGCGTGTGGCAACTGATTCCATTCGAATTCGTGCAACTGAAAATGTTGACGCCTGAAGTTGAACTAGGAGGATTCGACACAAACCATTGTTCTTCATTAGTTGGATTGATCTGCGTGTAACCGCCATCCCCGGCGTTCACATTCTGCCAACTGCCACCGGTCGACTGCGTGCCCGGCGACCCATTGCCCTGGGTTCCCCCAAGAATTGTGCTGGCGTCGGTGAGAGCCTGGGAAAATGAAACAAATTGAGTCATGGATCCCATGGTCATGTTCACACTGTCGAATTGGTTTGTGGCGCCACACGTGCCGGAGGTCAGGCCGCTGTAACCATTCAGCGCGCGATAAACTCCTCCGTCATTCGCGAAGTACATGACGTCCTCAGCGCTGTTGTTGACCAGGAACGAGACACCGTGCTGCGCGGGATGAACCTTCGCGATTGCGCTGCATCCGTATGCATGTGTCAGATTCAGAAACGGATTGCTGCTGCACCTGGGATTGTTGATCGTGATTTCGCATTTATAAAGATTGATCGTCCCCGCATACAGGTCGGTGGCTCCGCCGTTGGGAACTGCGGCGAGCTCAAGGTTGTAGCTGCCTTGCTCGGTTCCGCAACCAATTTGGTCGCCGCAATTGACAATGCCTGCATCGTCGATCTGGGTCCAAGTCTGGCCGCCATCAAGAGATGTCCAGATGCCCTGATCGAAATCGTTCGCGTCCACGAACCAGACGTACATCTCGTTGCGGCCGGGAACCACGGCGATCTCGCCGCGATAAATCGGGCAGCTTGACGAACTGGGATTCGCCGGACAAGCGGTTGTGGTCAGCCCGCCGCCGGGCTGATTCACCAGTCGAGTCCAGTGGATGCTATCGCTCGACGAATAAAAACCGTGATAGCGCAGCGCCGCAAAGAACAGTCCCGCACTCGCGTTATACACAACCGACGACGCTGACCCCGGCGCTGTCGCCGTTCCTCCATCACTTACATTGGCAAATGTCCACGAAGCTCCGCCGTCCGCCGAATAATAGAGTCCAAGGTTGGCGGTCAGCGGGTCTTCCAGTCCTTCGATAATTCCTTCCGAGGCCCCTGCCGTAGCTGCCACCGCCAGTAAGGGAGAATTACTGTTGAAGGTAATCTTGCTGAACGCCATTCCTGCAAACGGCCGAGAGCCGGTGATGTCCGACGAAATCAGCGTCCAAGTCGTGCCTGCATTCGCGGACCGCAGGATTCCCAAACCGTAATACGAATCGGCCGAACTATTTGCTTCTCCGGTGCCCACCAGAATTACCCTGCTGTTACCCGGCTGAATCGCAATTGCACCCACCGCCAGCGTAGCCTGGTTGTCCGTCAGGGGCTGCCAGACGACATTCGCCAGACTTGGATTAGCCGCATTCGTCGATTTCCAAACTCCACCATAAGCGCCTCCGAGGTAAACCGTGTTCCCGGTCGGATCCGCCGGATCTACGGCGACCGACGTCGCTCTTCCACTTACCCAGCCATAGTCGAACTCACCAATGCCGCTCGCGTCCGATGCCAATGGTGCGGGCCCGAGTGGACTCCAAAACACCGCAGAAGAAGGGAATGAGCTGTTTTCGGATGCTTGATTATTGGTCAGGCGAGCGGCGCGCATCCGCATCTTCTGCATGTGAGCGCGATAGCGCTGCGCCGCCGCGGATTGGCCAGCCCAACTGCGACCGCGAAGAAACCACTGTTCCCGCAAGGCACGTTGTTCGCGATCCTCGCGGCCTGTGGGTTGAGATTCCGGACGAACCTGCCAACCCTGTGCGCAAACTACAAAACCTCCCGGGCCGAACAACATCAGCAGGGCCAACAAAAACCAATGCAGGCGCGGACGCCCTCGCGCTTGCGGTCGATCAGACTTATTCGTGACCAACTCAATCCGCTGCGCTCTTTCACCCGTTTTCCTCATGCCACTTGAGGGGGGAAAAGCGAACCCGATTTATCCGGCGCAATCTTTCCCAGTTTCACCAGGCGCACGATAATCGAGGGCACCGTCCGGTTATGAGTCTTTGCGATCTCCTCAAAATCCATCCCCTTGCGTATTTCTTCGCAAATTTGCTTATCTTCGGCGCGCGACCAATACTGGCCGGCGCTGGCCGGCTTCTTGAGTTCCCGCTGTTGCTGCGTGATCAGAGCCGCCAGCGCCCGGTTCAGCGCCATTACGGCCTGGGGATTCCGGCAAATCGAGTCCTCTTTCAGCAGTTCGCGGCTTTCGGGATGCACCCCCTCGGACAACGCGCGAATCACTTTAATCGCTTCCTGAATCTCCATTCCAGAACCTCCGAAGCATGTATCGTAGCCGTCCGGTTGCTCGCGTCCTTGTGACGCGTGAACATTCCCCGTCAACTTAGCCCACATTGGGACTTCCTTGGCTTTGGCTATACTGGCCTGTATTTATTGCCGACTACGATGGAGGCGGATGGACTGGCAAGCGTTCTGGCTGACAATCCGGCTGGCAGTACTGGTCGCCGCGGTGCTCGTAGCTTTGGGATTGCCCATCGCCTATTGGTTGGCCTACTCGCGCTGGCGCTGGAAATTCCTCGCCGAAGCCGTGGTCGCGCTGCCGATCGTTCTGCCCCCGACGGTATTAGGCTTTTATGTTCTCGTCGCGCTCGGTTCGCGAAGCCCGCTGGGACGTGTTTGGCAATCTCTCACCGGGCACACACTGGCGTTTACCTTTGGCGGGCTGGTTATCGGTTCCATTATTTATAGCCTGCCCTTTGCGGTGCAGCCATTCGCCGCCTCATTCACCCTCGTCGATCCAAGATTGATGGCGGCCTCGGCCACGCTCGGTGCCTCCAGGCTGCAGACATTCTTTCGGGTCGTCCTGCCACTTTCTCTTCCCGGCCTGGTAACAGGCGTGGCCTTGAGTTTCGCTCACACCATGGGAGAGTTCGGTGTCGTCTTAATGATAGGTGGGAACATTCCAGGGGTTACGCGAACTGTTTCTATCGACATCTACGATAAGGTGCAGGCTCTCGATTACGCCGCCGCCAATCAGACTGCGCTGGTGTTGCTGGCGATTTCCTTCGCGGTATTGTGCCTGGTCTATGGATTGAATCGAAAAGTAGGGACGGTATGGCCGTGGAAATAAGCGGCCGCCTGCAGAACGCACTGACCATTCAGCTTCGCAAGCACTTTTCCCATGCCGGACGCGATTTCACCCTGGATGTTTTATTCACGGTCAACCCAGGAGTCACAATAATCTTCGGTCCCAGCGGAGCAGGGAAGACCACGCTGCTCGACTGCATCGCGGGGCTCATAACTCCCGACTCCGGGAAGATCGCGATCGGCGAGCGTATTCTCTTCGACCATGCGCAGCAAACGAATTTGCCCGTCGAAAACCGCAAGCTAGGCTATGTTTTTCAAGACCTCGCTCTTTTTCCTCATCTCACTGTAGAAAAGAATATCGAGTACGGACTTGCCGGCATCAACGGAAGCGAGCGCCGGCAAAAGAGCGAGGCGATCCTGGAGTCCTTTCGCATCACGCAACTGCGCGACCGCAAGCCGAAAGAGATTTCTGGCGGCCAGCGGCAAAGAGTAGCCCTGGCCCGCGCCCTGGTCATCGACCCTTGCGTACTGCTGCTCGACGAACCCTTAGCCGCGCTCGATGCCGCCACAAAATCGAAGATCATCGATGACCTGCGCGCCTGGAACGCCGCCCACGGCATTCCAATTCTTTATATCACTCACAACCGCGAAGAGGTCTTTGCCCTTGGAGAGCGCGTGCTTGTGCTCGAGAATGGCCGCATCATCGCCGACGGCACGCCACACGCAGTGATGGGAGCGCCTCGCCGGGAATCGCTGGCGCAACTCATCGGCTTCGAAAACATTTTCCCCGCTGTAGTGACCGCCGCCCACGAAGATCGCGGCACCATGACCTGCCGCATCGCCGATAGCGGCGTTGAACTCGAAACGCCGCTGATTAGAACGGAAACGATACGAGCGGAAACCGACTCAACCCTGCTCGTCGGAATTCGCGCCGGCGACATCTTGCTGGCCACCGTTCAACCCGCGGGCCTGAGTGCCCGCAACATAATTCCCGGACGCCTGCTGTCGCTCGAACAGCGGGACGTAATCGTGGCAGCGCGAGTGAATTGCGGCGTGGAAATGGAGGTCCACCTCACCCTGGCCGCCCGCGATTCGCTCCAACTCGAACCCGGCCGCGAAGTCTGGCTGATCGTGAAAACCCACTCCTGCCATCTGATGGCGTGACCGGCCTCCAAACGGATCTTGACAAGAGGGTGAGGTTTTGGGGGCTTGACAAGATTCTGGATGAAAGTGTTTTACAGTGACCGGGCCGTGACTCAACGGTGCGTGCTCCGGCATGGCTTCCTACTGGCGCAACGTTAATGTCCCCAACATGGCTTGCTGCTTGGCGATCAGGGATTGCACGCCCTGTCCGGCCAGGGTGATCATTTTGGCCAGTTGGGGTTCGTCGAATACCTGGTGCTCGGCGGTGGCTTGCACGTCTACCAGTTTGCGGCCGGCGGTCATGACGAAATTCATGTCCACGTCGGCGCGAGAGTCTTCTTCGTAGCAGAGGTCGAGCAGGATCTCGCCGTCGACGATGCCCACGCTGACGGCGGCGAGGAAATCACGCAGCGGGGCCGAAGTCAGGGTTCCGGCGTCGACCAACTTTTCCAGCGCCAGGCCGAGGGCGATAAAGGCTCCGGTGATCGACGCAGTGCGAGTGCCTCCGTCGGCCTGGATTACGTCGCAGTCAATCCAGATTGTGCGTTCGCCCAGGCGTACCAGGTCGGTGACGGCTCGTAGAGAGCGTCCAATCAGACGCTGGATTTCGTGGGTACGGCCGCTGGATCGTCCCTTGGTGACTTCGCGCGGGGTCCGGGTCAACGTGGCGCGGGGGAGCATGCTGTACTCGGCGGTAATCCAGCCTTTGCCGCTGTTCCGCAGAAACGGAGGAACGGTTTCTTCGATCGACGCGGTGCAGATCACGCGAGTGTTGCCGACCTCGATCAGGACAGAGCCTTCGGCGGTATTAATGTATCCGGGCAGGATGTTAACCGGACGCATCTGGTCCGGCGTTCGATTGTCGGAGCGATAAAACATACGGGCGATTGTAACAGGGTGGAGGAACGATGGAGTCGTCGAGAGGGAAGTCGGCGGCTCGCGCGATCAGTTAAGATAGCCCCATGCGCTACATGGTCCGATTCCTGTGGAACGCTACTCGCGGCCATCATCTCGCGCCGTGGCGAAGCCCGTACCTGCTGTGGAGAATCGAAACCTATTGCGGGGTGAAGATGCAGCAGATCGGATTGTTAGAGTTCTGGGAATTTACCTGGCGCGAGCGCAAGAATCTGTGGCGCTTTCTGAAGTGGACGGCGGAAATGGAGCGCCACGTCCATCCCAAACCGAAGGGTTTGTAAGTTTACTGGCCGTTGGCCGCTGCCGTCGTGGCGCCTTCGAGGATGACGTTTACTTCGCTGCCTTTGCCGGACCCAATGATTTGCGCCGCAGCGGCGCGATTGGCGGCAATCTCCAGATAGCCCATACTTCCGAGGATGCCGAAGACCTCGTTGGGCGCGCCCTCGGCGTAATTCGTGTGAAGCTCGGTGATCTCGCGCTTGCCCACAACGATCTTGAATGCCGGTGGCTGGGTTTGAAATAAAGCCGGAATGTCCTGCGGGGTGATATTTGTGACCAGGTTGCCGAAGCGGTCCACTTTGAGCACCACGCCTCGCAGCGTCTGCGCATCTACTGGCTTAGGCTTAGGCGCATTGAAGCGGATGAAGTCGGTAATTTCCTCGCCAAATTTCGCGACCTCGACTCCCTTGGCAAGGTATGCCGACACTGGCGCAAAAATATCGCGAGCATGAAAAGTATTGCTGACCGGCTGCCGATAGTAGTGCTCGGCATTGATATGGCGAACCTGCAACCGCTCCTCGCGGCCATAAATCAGGGAGAGCACGCCGTTGTCAGGCGCCACAAAGTAATGGCGTCCGGTAGACAAAAGAATAGGCCGCCGCGCCGTGCCCACGCCCGGATCCACAATCACCATGTGGACCGTGGCATTGGGAAAGTATGAATACGCCTGGGCGATGGTCAGGGCGCCGTCGAGCACATCAAAGGCCTGCACCGCGTGGCAAATGTCTACGATTTCGGCTTCCGGAACAATATCCAGAATGACGCCCTTGATCGTTCCCACAAAATGATCGTTGAGCCCGAAGTCAGTCGTCAGAGTAATAAGAGGGCGGTTCGCCAATGTTATTCCTTGTCCTAAAGCAGGGTTCTGTCTGTAGAACACGAAAGTAACCCGCTGCGAAGAGCGGCGTCAAGGCACGGAGGTAATAGCAAGAATCTTCAGGATTTTCTTAGAAGCGTTTTGTGATCGTCCAACCAGCAGGTCCCACCACTCAGCGCTGAGATTGATAAAGCCAATCGCAACGCTCCGGTCGGGATGACAGATTCTAGAAGTCTTTCTCCGTCACTGCCTTATTCTCGGGTTCGCCACCGAGTACAGCAAGTCTGTGAGGAAGTTCACCGCGATGTAGGTTAAGCCAATCGCCAGGATGCATCCTTGCACCAGGTAGTAATCGCGGTTGCCGATGGCTTGGATGGTGAGGCGGCCGATGCCAGGCCAGGAGAAGATGGTTTCGGTCACGATGGCGCCGGCCAGCAGAGCGCCGAATTGTAGTCCCAGAACCGTGATTACCGGAATCATGGCATTGCGCAGGGCATGGCGATAGACTACCGTGCGCTCCGGCAAACCTTTGGCGCGGGCGGTGCGAATGTAGTCCTGGCTTAGTTCTTCGAGCATGGAGGTGCGGACCATGCGGGTTAGAATGGCGGCCAGGGCTCCGCCCATGGTGATGGCTGGCAGCACGAGATGAGCCAGCGTCCCGGAGCCCGAGACTGGCAGCAATCCCAGCTTGATGGCGAAAAACAAGATCAGGATGGGGCCCAGGGCGAAGTTGGGAAACGACAATCCAAAAAGACTGACCACGCTGAGCAGGCGATCGTCCCAGCGATTGCGCCTCTGCGCGGAACGTACGCCGGCGGGAATCGAAAGCAGTACGGCCACCAGCAAAGCCGCGAGCGTCAATTGCAGAGTATATGGATAACGCTGGGCGATTAATCTGCCAACACCCTGATTGAAACGCAGTGACGGACCCAGATCGCCGTGCAGCACTCCTTTCCAATAATTGAGATACTGCTGGCCCAGCGGGACATCGAGCCCATAAGCATGGCGAGTGGCTTGGACGTCGGTGGCGGGCGCGCCTTCGCCCAGCATCTGCAGGACGGGATCGCCGGGAACCAGATGGATCAGAAGAAATACAAGCGAGACCACGAGCCAGACTACTGGTAGCGTGTACAGCACGCGGTGAGTGAGGTAGCGGAGCATCAGGCTTCGGGCATCAGGCTTCGGGCATCAGGCTCTGAGGCTCTTCTGCCAAGGTACACCGTCTCTGCACTTCGTCTTGTTGCTTCAGCCATGTTTTTTGATGCCACGCCATCAGTCCTCGAAACTCCATGCCTGACGCCTGGTGCTTCTAGTCCCCAGCCTTGCCGACGGCTGCGGGTTGCAGTTTCTCAATCTGCACCTTGGCGATGCGGTGGCCTTCCATTTCTTCGACGCTGAAGCGATGACCCTCGTAATGGAACGAATCTCCAATCCGGGGAATCTTCTGCAGCCGGGCGAGAACGAATCCTGCCAACGTCTCAAAACCGCCGTCACGCGGCAGTGAGAGCTGATATTGCGAGTCCAGGTCGCGAATCCCGAACGAACCTTCGAGCACCAGGGCAAGTTTTCCGTGGAGCACGGGCTGCTCGGGCGGAGGGGCGTCGAACTCATCTTCAATTTCGCCGACTAACTGTTCCAGAATATCCTCGACCGTAATCACGCCCGCAGTGGATCCGAATTCGTCAACCACCACCGCCAGATGGCGTTTGCGATCTTTAAATTCTTCCAGCAGTTCGGTGAGCACTTTGGTCTCCGGCACCACCAGCACGTCGTGCATCAGTTGACTGATTCGCGTTGCCGCAGGCCTGGAGGCCAACGGCTGAGTCAGTCGGAGCCGCGCCCAGCGCATCAAATCTTTCGAATAGAGGACGCCGACAATGTGCTCGGGCCCGCGCTGCGGATCATAAACCGGTATTCGCGAATGCTGTTCCTCGACCACCCGGGTCAGGGCATCGTCGAGCGAAAGGTCGCCCGGCAGTGAGAAAATATCCGGCCTCGGTACCATCACCTCACGCACCGTGATGCTCTCCAGTTCCAGGGCGTGATGGATCATTTCTTCCTGGAACAGAGGAATTTGGCCGAACTGACGGCTGGCGGTAACGATGAGTTTGAGTTCGTCGGGCGAATGGATGGGACCCTGGCGAATTTTGCGCGATCCAAATATTCGTAAGACAGACCCAGCCGCCGCACTCATCGTGTAAATAAACGGCCGGGTCAGAGTCAGGAAGACTTCCATGGGGGCGGCAACCGCCAGCGCCACCTGCTCCCCGCGCTGCAATGCCAGGGACTTCGGCACCAGTTCGCCGAGGATTACGTGCAGGCAGGTGATGAGGATGAAGGCAATCCCGATCGCGATTCCGTGCGCATAAACTGTTACATGAGAAGACTGCCCGAGGAGTCCCTCGACGATGCGGGCTAGCAGCGGCTCGCCAACCCAGCCCAGGGTCAGGCTTACTACCGTGATTCCCAGCTGAACCCCATTGACTACTTCATCCAGATTACGATGTAGTTTTTGGACGATGCGAGCGCCGATACGGTGGGCTTCGATGAGTTGCTGAATGCGGGTTTCACGAATGCTTACCAGGGCGAATTCGGCCGCAGCGAAGAACGCGTTGGCTGCGACCAGGAGCAGAATCAAAAACACCCGGATCAGCACAAAGGCGATCATGGATAGGTAATTCTAACATTTTAAAGGTTGTACCGTATGCCTACCGCGGCAAAGAGGTTGTAAGATAGAGGCTTAGCGTCGGGAAACAATGCCTGCGGGTCTTCGCAGCCAATAGGCGACAGTTTGACAGCAGATTCTCTGCTTTCATTTTTGCGGTTTCCCGGTCTAATGCAGCGAGTGCGACGGCAGAGCCACTCCAAGCCTGGAATCCGAGGAACAAAACCTGAACTACTTTCGTAACAATCATCACGAGGCGGAAGAAGCCTGGTCGAGCGCAGGAGGCGAACGTGAACGGCAATAGCAATGGTAAAAAGAAGCGGCGTAAGCGCATCATAATCGTTGGCATCGTAATAGCGGTTCTGTTGGTGTTTGCAGGTGCACTCTTCGCCTTTACCCGCGGCGGCACCAAGATTGATCCTTCGAAGTTGGGGAAGGTCGAGAAGGGTGATTTGGCCAAAAGCGTGGTGGCAACCGGCAAAGTCACTCCGATCACCAAGGTCGAGGTCAAGTCCAAAGCCAGCGGCATCGTGAAGAAGCTCCTAGTGGAGTACGGGGATTCGGTGAAAAAAGGTCAGCTTCTGGCGCAGTTGGACAAGGTCGAGATTGTGGCACAAGTCGATCAGTCTCGGGCCGCGTTGCAGGCAGCCCAGGCGAACTATGCCAGCTCGGAAGCAGACTACGAACGGGCCAAAGTGGACGCCGAGGGTCCCGACGTGCCTTTGCTGAAGCGGGCATACGACCGCGCCATCGAGATGGCAAAGGATGGCGTGGTTTCCGAATCGGCACTGGATGACGCGCAGAAGAACTATCAGATGGCGCTGAACAAACAGAATGTTTCCAAAGCGCAGGTCACGGTTTTGAAAGCGAAGATCGCACAAGCGCAGGCAGAAATGGTGCGTGATCAGGCCAATCTGAAACAACTCGACGAGCAACTCAGCTACACCGATATTGTTTCGCCGATCGATGGCATCGTGCTCTCGCGCGATGTGGAGATGGGCGACGCGGTCAGCTCCATCCTTGTGCTCGGTTCTTCAGCCACACTGGTCATGACTTTGGGCGATACCAGCGAAGTCTATGTGAAGGGCAAAGTGGATGAGAGCGATATAGGGAAGGTTTATCTGGGGCAGCCGGCGCGGATTAAGGTCGAATCCTTCAAGGACAAGACTTTCAACGGCAAGGTGACCAAGATCTCGCCCATGGGCGTCGAGAAAGATAACGTCACCACCTTTGAAGTACGTGTCTCCATCAACAACCCTGGCGGAGAATTGAAGGCGGAGATGACCGCCAACGCGGAAATCATCATGGAAGAGCACAAGAACGTGTTGCAGATTCCAGAAGGCGCGATTATCTACGACAAAGACAAAAAGGCGTCCGTCGAAGTCCCTGACCCGAAAGCCAAGGATGGAAAGAAGAAAATCGCGGTCAACATCGGCATCTCGAACGGCGCCAAAACTGAAGTGCTGAGTGGCTTAAAGGATGGCGATCAGGTGGTGTTGCAGTAGCGTCCCGCCTGTTCATTCCCAAGTGCAAGTGACGAGGGATCCGGGTTTGCGAACTAAAGGCAAACTCAGATCCCTCGTCGCGCTTAGCATGACGACGATCCATTGCTAAACCCCAAACATCTACCAATCGCAATTCTAAAGATGTATCCTTCCCAGTATTCGATTGGGCTCCCTCAATCCATGAATTTTCTGGAGATCACCCGCCAAACATTGGCCACGTTCCGAACGCACAAAATGCGGGTTTTTCTCACCATGTTTGGCATTATCTGGGGGATCGCATCTGTCATTCTGCTGGTTGGTTTGGGCCGGGGATTCAGCGTCGACCAGCAAAAACGTATGGAGACGCTGGGTAAGGATCTGGTCATCGTCTGGGGTGGGCGGACCAGCGCTCAAGTGGGTGGCCTGGCGGCTGGCCGGGAAATCACCCTGACCGTGGACGATGCCCGCCTGATCCGCGACGAGTGTTATATGGTGAAGAACGTAAGCCCTGAACTGCGGCGCGCGGTTCCGGAGGTCAGCCAATTCAACTCGGCAAATCGCGAAGTGGTGGGCGTGTGGCCTGCATTCCAGAGTTTTCGTTCCCTGCAACTCGGCGAGGGCCGATTGATCACGGAGCAAGATGAGTCTGATTCTCGCCGCGTGGTGATTCTGGGCGATGCCACGCGCAAGCAGTTGTTCAGCGGCAAACCCGCCGTAGGCGCGAACCTTGAGATTAAGGGCGTTCCCTACACCGTGATCGGCGTGCTCGAGAAGAAGACCCAAAATTCCAACTACAGCGGCCCTGATAATGATTTCCTGTTCGCGCCCTATTCTGCGGTCGCGCGCGATTTCCCCCGTCCCGAAAAACCGGGAATCGTGCGCGGCTATGTGAACGATATCGTGTTTGAAGTTGGCAATCCCGACTTGCATGAAGAAACGGTTCAGCAGGTGCGTACTTCGCTTGGCCGAGGCCACCACTTTGACGCAAAAGATAAAGACGCCCTTTTCATCTGGGACACCATGGACGGGGCGAAACTGGTCGAGAATATTTTCAGCGTGATCACGATTTTCTTCGGCTGTGTCGCCATTGTTACTTTGTGCCTCGGGGGCATTGGAGTGATGAACATCATGCTGGTCTCGGTAACCGAACGAACCCGGGAGATTGGCGTGCGCAAGGCGCTGGGGGCGACCCGCAGCGACATCTTGCGCCAGTTTTTTGCCGAGTCTGCGATTCTGACCGTGGTCAGCGGTCTGCTGGGACTAACCGCCGGGGTCGGCCTTTGCGCGGCCATGGCTGCAATTCCGCTGCCGGACTTTGTTCCTCACCCCATCGTTTCCGGCGCGTCGATTGTAGCGTCAGTGCTGACCCTTTCCGTAATTACGCTTACCGCCGGAATGTATCCCGCGCAACGCGCCGCCGAGATGACGCCAGTGGACTCCCTGCGCTACGAATGACGACACCTGGAAGAAAATTCCATCAAGACCTCCCACAGCGCTCTCGATTTTCAATTTCCCATTGACAATTAGGAACCCCGCAATTTAACTGGCTGCGTGTTCCTCAAGGAACTTATCTCGCAGAGCTGGCAAGCCCTCATGCGCAACCGGCTTCGCTCGGTGCTCACCATGCTGGGCATTGTCTGGGGACTGGTATCGGTGGTCATCCTGCTGGCCTATGGACAAGGACTGGGCGGCAGTGTTCTGCATGCGTTCCTGAACATGGGCGATAACGTCATCGTCGTCATGCCCGGACAAACCAGCATGCAGGCCGGCGGCGAGCGAGCCGGCAAGAAAATCAAATTTGAATACGAAGACGTTCAGGCGGTGCGCGAGGAAGTGCCCATCGTGCGCGCCGTCAGCGCAGAAGTGAACCGCAACCTTCCCTTCAAATACGGCACCCGCGTGGTCTCGCTCAAGGTGCGCGGCGTGGAACTGCCTTACGGGCAGATGCGCAAGCTCGATATTGAAGAGGGCCGCTATTTCAGCGACCGCGACTTCGCGGATCACAGCCGCGTCGTCATCCTCGGTCACGTCGCCAACACCAGAGTGTTTCAGGGCGCGCCCGCGGTGGGCCAGTCGTTGAGTATCGGCGGTCTGGCTTTTGAAGTCATCGGAGTTCTGCGCAACAAGATTCAGGACTCTTCCTACAACGGCCCGGATAACAACGATGGATTCGTTCCCTTTGGCGTCTATCGCGATCTCAAGAACATCCGCGATCCGGATCTGTTCATCATCCAGCCTACCGCTCCAGAGTTGAACAAAAAGGCGCTGGCGGCGGTGCGCGAAGTCCTCGCCCGCCGTCATCACTTCAATCCGAAAGATGAAAAGGCCACGCCGGTCTGGGACACAATTGAAGATCGCAGTATGCTGGATGGATTTTCCTTCGGCTTGCAAGCGGTTCTCGGATTGATTGGCGCGGTGACGTTAGGAGTCGGAGGCGTCGGCGTGATGAACATCATGCTCGTCTCCGTTACCGAACGCACTCGGGAGATCGGGCTGCGCAAGGCGCTGGGTGCCCGTAGAACGCAGGTGTTAACTCAGTTTCTGCTGGAGGCGCTGGTGCTGACTTTTTCCGGCGGACTCATCGGCATGGCCCTCGCCATCCTGCTCACCTGGGTGATTCCGCCCATGCCTCTCTATAGTGAACTTTACAAGACCGCCAATCACGAGGGTGATATTTTCCTGCATGCTTCCTTCCTGGTGATTGCGGTTTCTTTCACCATCCTCGCGCTGGTCGGCATCGTTTCCGGATTTTTCCCCGCGCTGAAAGCCTCCCGCCTGGATCCGGTAGACGCCCTGCGCTACGAGTAGCTCGAACCACCCCAACTGTGTTGCGAAGAGGTGAGGCGCAGCTCTACCATGAATTCCCGGTTTCGGCCGGCAGCAGAATTCGTCGCTTGAAAAGTGTTAAGCGACAGGCTACACTTTGATGAGTGAAGATTCGGAACTTCGCCCACAAAGGTCTGAGAAGCCTCTACGCGGAAGACAGCGTGAAAGGCGTTTCGCCCGATGCGGCGGACAAACTCCGCAAGATGTTGGCTTTCTTGACCACATGGAACAGCCGGAGGAGTTGCGTTCGCTTCCCGCATGGAAGGCGCACACGCTCACGGGTGGCCGCAAGGGCACGTGGAGCCTCAGCGTCACCCGCAACCGCCGTTTGACATTCCGCATCGAGGCTACTGAGCGTGAAATCTGTGACCTCGACCTGGAAGACTACCACTAGGACGGAAGGAGCAGTAAATGACCATGAAGAACCCGCCCCATCCGGGTGATTTTATTCGAACGGAGATCGTCGAGCCTGCAGGACTGTCCGTAACCGCGGCCGCAACAGCATTGAAGGTTTCACGGCCCGCATTGTCCAGCCTGCTGAATGGCAAGGCCAATCTCTCGGGCGATATGGCGCTGCGCATCGAAAAAGCGTTCGGAGTGAAGATGGACACGCTGATGGGCATGCAATCCTCCTATGATATTGCGCGCACGCGTCAGCGCGAAGGGCAAATCCGCGTTCGGCGGATTTCCCAGTCAGCCGACATCCACCCTTGACGGAGTGGCGACTAACTGTGTAACGCTTGGTAGATGGCTCGACAAGGCTAGGTGTCACTCCGAAGCGGGTGTCCAATCAATCTGGAAGCCTGGTGACGCAGAGGAAGCGATCGAAATTTAAGGCGGGGCATGGCTGCCCCGCCTCTTATCCAGACCGAACTATGCCGCCGGCATAATTTTCTTCATCCGCTCTTTCATCTCTTGGGGCGACACATCTTCCACATGCGTGGCGATGCCCCACAGATGTCCAAACGGATCCTGAATGAAGCCAGTGCGATCTCCGTAGAATTGGTCCTGAACTGGCTTCAGGATTTTTCCCCCTTCCGTCGTCGCGCGCTTAACCACACCATCGACATCCGGAAGGTACACATACAGGCTCACCGGGCTCCCACCGACGGTGGCAGGGCCAGCGTGCCCCTGTCCCATGCTGGGATTCTCATCCGCGAGCATGATGTGCGAATTGCCAATTTTCAACTCCGCGTGACCCACCTTGCCGTCCGGGCCATTCATGCGAACGGTCTCGGTCGCGCCGAAGACTTTCTTGTAATATTCAATGGCTTGGGCTGCATTCTTGACGACCAGGTATGGGGTAACCGAATTGTAGTCTTTGGGAATGTACGATACTGTGTTCATGATTTTTTCTCCTCAGAATATAAGCTGGAGGTGATGGTTTACGGCGTGCATGCGGGTCGGACCGCAGCGCCACTCTTCCATAATCAGAACATAATTTTCCAGCTGCCACAAGGCCGCGTCGCAATTTAATATTCGCTCATGTCCACCACCGCGATTTCGCTCCGGCGTGCCGCCCGCCACAATGTCCTGGCGTCCACGGGCATCGTGTTGGTCACACTTTTCATCCTCTGCGCTCTGTTCGCCCCCTGGATTGCCCCGCAAGACCCCGCCCACATCGACCTGCCAACTCGTCTTGCTGGACCATCCTCAGCCCACTGGTGCGGCACCGACGAACTCGGACGCGACATCCTTTCCCGCCTCATCTACGGATCGCGCATCTCCATGCTGGTCGGCAGTTGCGTAGTTGCGGCCTCGCTAGCCCTGGGCCTCATCGTGGGATCGATCGCCGGCTACTATGGCGGCCGCATCGATCGCTTCGTCAACGTCGTGGTGATGAACGCGTTCCTCTCGTTCCCCGGAATTCTGCTGGCCATCGCGTTTGTTGCCTTCCGGGGTCCGGGAATTTTCAATCTGGTGTTAGCCCTCTCCCTTGGAGGCTGGGTCGGCTATGCCCGCTTAGTCCGCGCCCAGGTGCTCGCCGCCCGCGAGCGTGAGTTCGTCGAAGCCGCCCGCGCCCTCGGCGCCAGCGATCTGCGCGTCATCGTCCGCCACATCCTGCCCAACATCATTCAGCCCATCATCGTGCAAGCCGCCATCGGCATGGCCGGCGCCATTCTCGCCGAAGCCACCATGAGCTTTCTCGGTCTGGGCGTCCCGCCGCCCACCGCCAGCTGGGGCACCATGCTCAATGACGGTCGCGCCCACCTGTTCGATGCGCCTCATCTTGTGATTTTTCCCGCGCTGGCCGTGATGCTGGCCGTCCTGTCCTTCAACTTCATCGGCGACGCCCTGCGTGATTTCCTCGACCCACGCTCCCGCATCGAAGCCGGCCTCTGAGCATCGAATTCGGAGTTACGAAATTCCTGAACGGCATATCGCGACCGAAAAATCAAGCTTGCCATACACGCGCGGGATCGGTCCGGCTTCCCTTTGCAACAAAAAACGGGTGTCCCTTCCTTCTCCCGTTCTGTGCGAGAAGGAAGAGGCGCTTAGAAAGCACCATCCCCTCCGGCAGCCTCGATACTATGACTTCAATGTTTTCCGTGGACAGAAACTGATGGGAAAGCTGGATTACATGAACCGCAACCCAGTACAGCGCGGGTTGGTCACGCATCCTGAGGATTGGGCCTGGAGCAGTGCCCGGCACTACGTCACCAGGGAGGAAGGTGCGGAGAGATCGAATCAGGCTGGATAGCCCGTCGTCGCGAGCAGATTGGCGGGCATTCGGTGGTCCCCCGCCGCGACGTCAGCTAAAAGCCCCACCCTCTCAACGAGAACGCGAGCAGGGCTGGGCACCCGCTTTTGTGTGGGCAAAGCATGGGCCATCCCCCCGCCAGCAAATTGCGCTCGCGGCTTTGAAAGTAAAACCAACTTCGACGTTTGTACGGATGACGGCTCGATGCCAATCGAATCGCCTGACGCCTAAGCCTGCTTTTTCTTCTCTTGATCGGGTTTTTCTTGTTCCGACTGCGGGCTCTTGGGCTGTCCGCTCGGGTCCTGCTGTTTGTACTGTGTTGGCTGGTTAGGCTGGTTTCCAGCCTTTTGCTCCGAACGGGGCTTTTGCGGATCACTCTGTTGTGGGTTGCGATTCTCTTGATCCGCCATTTTATTTCTCCTTCGCTGTTTTTTTCTGCTATAGGTGAGTTTGTATGTAATCGTGTCAGCCTGATTTTCCAGACCGAGCCCGCACAATTTACTTCTGGAACACTTTTTCGATCTGCCCGATCTTTTTTTCGACTTTGCCGGCGTTATGTTCGGCTCTACCGTCAGCCTCCAGGTCAGGATTGTTCGTGACTTGGCCTGTCTTCTTTTTGATTTCGCCTTTCACTTCATGAAAAGTGCCTTTAATCTCATCCTTCGTGCTCGGGTTCATCAGTTTTCTCCTTATCGTCGAATTTGCCCGGTTCATGGGGCGGAAGTAGAGTCTTGACTGCTTCCGCCGCGTAATGCGTCGCCTGACCTGGGTTAAGTGTTTACGGTGTTTGCTGCCGCTACAAGGCTAGCCGCGCCAACGAGAGTATCCCCAGCCCCCGCCACCGAATAAGAGCAGGACCACAAGAACAATCAATACGGTTTCCATGCTGTACCTCCCTGGTATTTAACGAAGCTGGACTGGCCTTTGTGAAGGTCGTCTTACTTCTAATCCTGATGGTAGAAGTGGCGAAGGACGGGTGTCTGATCAAATTAGACCACCTCGAACGATTTGTTATGGCAAACCATGCAGACTGTGGACGGCTTCGCTCAGTGGTCGGGGGTGCGGCGTCTAGAATGTTGCAGGATGTGCACTCTTGCTCAGATTCGGTCTTGAATCCGAGGTAGCTTAGGTTCAGCAATGTGACTTAACCGCAAAACACATTAGTTTGAACCTGAATAGTAAATTCTGAGGAGGCTACGACGACCACTGGTCTCTTGGAAAGAAACAATATGCGTGTAGCAAAGAAGCCGATCGCCAAACTGCGCAAAGCTCCCCAACCGCCTGTGTCATACCCCGGCGCAACGCCTGACTCAGACCGTGCTAAGAGGCCAGCCCTCTCCGAGTCCGGGGCAGCTAGCCCGGAAGTGAATCCCGGAGATCGCGTCGAGGGTTTGGGCATCTTCGGAAAGCCGACTGGAGAATTCGGCACCGTTGAGCAAGCGAACGAAGATGACGCGATCGTTAAATGGGATGATGACGGTCGTATGCGACTCCGCCAACCCTTGCTCAAGAAGGTTTAGCCGGCGGACTGGCCCTTTCCTCAGCAAAACAGCGTGTGCCCTGCCCTTGCTGGCGTTTTTCGCGAGAGGGCGTGGCTTTTCCGTGCGTTCTTGGGAGGCTGACCTGTGATCGTGGCGGGTGGCACATCCTAACGTCATGCTTTTCGATATCCTGCGTCGCGCGGAGACAGAATCTTGTTTTCAGATCTTGGCGCAAACACAAAAACTGACATCATTTGATGCTATAATCAGTGCTCTGAGGTTTTTATGAGAACAACCCTTGCGCTGGATGACGACCTCGTACGTATTGCCCAGGAGTTTACTGGAGTAGCCGAGAAAACGGCGTTAATTCGTGAAGCTCTCAAGGCCCTCATCGAGCGGGAAAGCGCTCGCAGATTGGCATCACTCGGAGGCACAATGCCCCAGTTGAAAAATATTCCCCGCCGCCGGGGGCGCTCGAATTGATCCTCGCCGATACGTCTATCTGGATCGACCACCTCCGTTCCGGCAACCGGGAAATGCGTAAGCATCTCGACCAGGGGCACATTGTGATCCATCCCTTCGTCATTGCCGAACTTGCTTTGGGTTCGCTGCAGAGGCGCATCAAAACGCTCGCCCTGCTCGATCTTTTGCCACAGGTGCGAGTGGCGCAGTTGAGCGAAGTACGGCGAACCATCGAGGCTCGCCGTTTGTACAGCCTGGGCATCGGTCTGACCGACGCCCACCTGATCGCCTCTGTCTTTATCAACCCGCCCACCCTTCTGTGGACAAAAGACAAGCGACTCCGCAAGGCCGCCGAAGCCCTTGGCATTCACGCCAGTCTGGCTTGAGAAAGAGGGCGGGTGGTGCACCTTGACTTTCGTTTTGTCCCGCTTCAACAGCGCTCGTGTTCCTGGATCCCGTCCAGTATCGAGAACATCCCCACTCAAGCCAAAGAACGGCTTGGGTCGGCCACCCGCCACTTCAGTTCCCAGGCAAGCATGTGCTGGCAATGCGTAAGGGTGGGCCACTGGTGTATTCTCACCCTCCTACTCCAAGCTGCCCGCAAAATCTTGCCGCACATAGTGGAAAATAATCGAGGTTGACGTATGTCTCTCGGGCAGCCTGTCGCGGGAATGCGGCACCTGGCAGCCGCGATAAAGCAGCGCATCGCCAATCGCCTGAAACACCGTCACCGTGCCGGATCGCTTATGCAGATGGATCGGCCACGGCGTCGCGTGGCGAGGTTCAGGCGAATAATCCAGGCATAGCGTCACGCTGAATTCGCATTGCGCGCGGTCAGTATGCTTCTCCAGGATCGCCCCTGGCTGGTAACCGGCCAAATACATATACGACGCCTTCAGCGGTTCCCCCGCGATTGCGCTTATCGCTGCGGTGAGTTGCCGATGAAAGAAACGGGCCACCGGATCGTTGTAAGCGATGTACCGAAGCGGAGTTTGGCTATCTCCGAGCCGAAGTTTTCCGGTGCGGAGCTGCTGACGGTAATAGCGGCGCAAAGCCGCAATGTGAAAAGGATGAATCAGCCGCCCCACCGGAGTGTAGCCCTGCGCCCGGAAATGCACGCCGGCAAGCGAAACAATTTCATCCCACTGCTTGCGCCGATCGGAGACGTAGTTCTCCGCTACCAGCAACTCGGCCATGAGTAGGGTGCGGCGTGCTTGCCGCGAAAGCATGAATGGAGCAGGATCGCCAGGATGTATCCCGTCGAGTGCGCTTCTGAGCTCCCGGCCCAACCAGAACGGCAGCAAAGCATGGTTCCCGGGATCTCTGATCCATACTATTTCCCCCGGCGCCATGGGGCCATGCTCGCCGAAAACAGGGGTAGGAACTTCGGTTGGCAATTCTCCGTTTGCGGCCGCAAAGGAGCAACTGGGATTCAAGAAAAGTGGACGATCAGCCAAGCCCTCCCAGTACTCTGGTCGGAGGAGACGTTCTGGCACCAGATGGTCCGGCTGATCGTCCAGCCGGCAATGGAAGAGCGATCGGGGAAGTTCATTCTCCCGATCTCGGCTCGCGGGTGCGACCGCGAGCTGCTCAATCCATGCCAGCCAAGCCGCGTCGTTTATCTGTGAATCCATCCATTCACCGTGAACCGGCTATCCGCGAACTTCCCGGACATGCATTCGACCGGGGTGATTTCGTGGGAGAGCCCACTGGCGAACAGAACCAACTGGTTCTGCTCGGGAACAATGGTGCGATAGTTTGCAGTCGGGGCGTAGTGATCGTTATCCCGTCGCGAGTCGTAAATGCGGAGTTCGCCGCCGCTGAACTGTTTCGGCTCACGATGGAAGAAATAAACAAACGTCACTTCTCGAGTGGCGACTGCTTCCGCCCCATTGTCGCAATGGCAGTGGAAGAAATCGCCGTGGTTGCTGGCCGTGGTTTGGGTCTCGACCCGGGAAACCGGGAAGGAATCGCGTCCCCACTTTTGCAAAATCCGGGGTAAGCAAGTCAGAAGACGATCGCTAATCATCTTTTCGTGGCCACCCAGATCCATCAGTACGCGCGACCGGCGGTGTTCATAGTCAACCGCGTTGCCGGTGGCGCCAGGGGAAAGAACTTCGCTCACTTCAAACTGCATTTCATGAGCGAGGACGTACCCCATAAGGATGTTGAGCTCGCTCGAGGTGAGGAACTCATCGAGAACGACGCACGGGGCGGGCAGATAGTCGATGGCTTCAAGGACTGCAACTCCGCGCGTTTCGGGTTGCACGGCGGCGGTGGCTGCGATTGAAATCGAGGGCGGGCTTGTACCCGGCGGACGCGGCGCGCTGCCCGGCGCCGGGCCGGGCGGCGGAACTCCCGGGGTGCCGGCGTGGATCGAATGCGAACGCGTACCTGGCGGACGCGGCGCGCTGCCGGGCGCGGGGCCCGGTGGCGGCGAAACGCCCGGAGTGCCGGCGTGAATCACCGGCACGCGTGCTTTTGAAAAACTCGACGACCACGTCAACTGCTGATCCAGCAGTTGCCTGGTCATACTTTCCCCAAGAACTCCGAGGGCTCGTTCGGCGATGAGTTCCCCAACGGTACGAGTGATGGCCTCGGCCACCGTATGGTCGGGGACACCCGCCGGGGTTCTTGCGCGCTGCAGCAAATTGGCCAGCAACTCTCTCTCGGGCACGCTGAGAATGCGTTCGTCGCACAATAGGGTACCGGAGAGACTGTCGATCATCTCTCGTGCTGTCATCGGACTTCCTCCCGGTGTAAGAGACACAAATCCAGGGACCGGGCAGTCCGGTAAGCGAAGGGGACTTCACGCTAGCAAAAAAGAATGCGGAAGGGAAGTGCTATTTAGGGTACGGAATTAAATCTTGAGGAAAAGCGGGTCTGGTTTATCGTTCGCCTTACTTTTCCGCCATCGCTCCGACCAGAGATTGGAAAATTTTGAAGCCGTCGATGCCGCCCAGTTCGGGTTCGCTGGCGCGCTCAGGGTGCGGCATCATTCCGAGGACGTTGCGGCCTGGGCTGCAGATGCCCGCGATGTTGTCCAGTGAGCCGTTGGGATTTGCCCTCGCGGTGATCTCGCCTGCGGGACTTGAATAGCGAAACACAATGCGGTTATCCCGCTTTAAGTCGGTAAGCGTGGAATCGTCGCAGAAGTAGTTGCCTTCCATGTGGCCGATGGGAATGGTAAGTACTTCGCCTTGCCGGCAGGCGTGGGTGAACGGAGTGCCGGCGGTCTCGACTCTCACCTGAACTGGTTTGCAAACGTACTTCAGGCGTACGTTGCGCAACAAGGCTCCGGGCAGCAGTCCGGACTCGCATAAAATCTGGAAGCCGTTGCAGATACCGAGCACGAGGCCGCCCGTTTCGGCGAACTTCTTTACCGACGCCATCATCGGAGAAAACTTGGCGATGGCTCCGGTGCGCAGGTAATCGCCATAGGCAAAACCTCCGGGAACAATGACGGCATCACAGTTTTCGAGGTCGTGCGATTCGTGCCACAGGAATGTGACGGGCTGCTTCGCCACTTGCTGGATGGTCCAGTAGGCATCGTGATCGCAATTCGAGCCGGGGAAAATGATGACGCCGAATTTCATCCGAGTTTCCTCAACCGGGGGTATAGGCTGAGTTTAACATGGGCGCGCGGCTCATCGAATTGACGGGAAGCATCATAGATAACGAACGCGAACGAAGAAAATGAAGGAACGATAACGAATGAACGACGACGCATGAATCTGGGGGAACATTTTCGTATTACCGGCGGCGCGCTGAAGAACTGGTTGATTGCACAGATGCAGGATTCTCTTGCCGTCGGAATCTTGTGGCTGATCGGCCTGTATGCGCTGAAGGTGCCGTGGGCTCCGCTGTGGGCGGCGCTGGCCGCGACCTTGCAGGTGATTCCGCACTTGGGTCCGGTGCTGGGATTGATTGGCCCCGTCCTGGCGGCGACGTTGCATTGGCAGGATTGGCAGCATCCTGCTTATGTATTGATACTGTACGCGGTGATCGCAGTCGTCGATGGCTTTCTGCTGCAGCCCTACATTATGAAGCGCAGCGCGAAGGTGCCGATGTGGGCTTCTCTGTTGACTCCGATTGGGCTGGGCATTTTGATTCCGTTCTGGGGAGTGCTGCTCGCGCCGCCGCTGCTGGCGGTCGTTTATGCGTACAAGGAGTGGATGTCAAAGGATCGAGAAACCCTCACCTGACTAGCCCACCTGTCATTCCCACCGGAGCTTCTCATGCCAAGTTGGCCAACGCGGTTTGCACGCCAGTCGCCTGCGATCAGATGCTCGGCTTCGGATCTGGCGATGTCATTCGGCCCCAGCAAGCACGCAGCCCTTGACGGAATTTTTCCCGTTCCTCCGGCGTTCTCTGTTTCCAGTGCTCTCTCATTCGATCACGCCGGTATCCGCCTCGCCCGCTCGATCCGCGGAATCCGCCGAACAGAATCTTGCTCAGGATGATCAGTCCCACGGCTTGCCAGTAGCCGATCAATTTCAATCCAAAGAGCGCAGGCATCAGCCAGTTCCACAAGCTCATGACCACGAGACCAAGCCCAACAAGCATGGCGACAAACAGCATCGCCAGTAAGGGAAACTTCAGTATGCGAAGAAAGTTGTAATTTTTCATTTTGGTCCCTCACCCGTTTTTACAAATTCGTTATAGATTTGAGCCACGCGTATCAGGCCGGTTCACAAATATTCCACGAAGCCCAAGTCATGGGGCCTTGAGCTTCTGCAGCATCAGCGCTGCATTGCGGTTCTTTGGGTTGAGCTCGATGGACTTTTGATAGTCGGCGACGGCTGCCGGTTTATTCCCGTCGTCCATACAAGCTTCCGCGAGGCTGTCGTAAACGTTGCTCGATTGCGGATAAGCCTCGACGTTCAGTTGGAAAATGCGGATAGCTTCCTTGAACTTTTTGGCGCGAATGAGCCGGTAACCTAAAGTGTTGAGTTCGTGTTCGTCGAAGTTGTAGGCCGCGAATTGGGTGGCCTTCAACTCATGGTATTGCTTCGCGGCGGCGTCGACGCCGCTGGACGCGATGGTTGGCGAGAGAGTCTCGGTAATGGACTTACGCGGGTCATACGCGGCTTTGACCTGAGGCACCCATTGCGCCGTGGCGACCGCAAAAAGTCCAGCGCCCATCACCAGGGTCATTACAAAGAGCAGGGCTGCCGCGGCCATGCGGCGTAGCGCGCCTGGGCGGTCCTGCGCCCGCAGATAGACTTCGAGTACGGCAAGGGGAATCAGGTATTGGGCGAAAGACATGAAAGTGAGGAACGGTCCACGGAACGTCGTCGGGTCGAAGCCAAAGGGGCCTTTAAAGATGAGAAACGACAAGAAAAAACCGATCCGGAAAAACCACGATCCGCTTACCACGAGGAAGAAGCGAAGCGCCCAGCGGCGATGAGTCTTGAAGTTGCGAGCCAGCGCATAGCGCAGCGCCATGCCGCCGCAGATCCAGATCAGTACGGCGCCCAGAGTAGAAGCCATGTGTATAGAAAGATCGCCAACACTTCCCCGGAACCACGTCATATAAAGGCCGGCCACGCTGAGGATGACGGCGGTCAGCATGTAGACACGTCCGTTCCAGCGGTGGAAGACAGGAAAGCGATTGCGAACTTGCGGAACCAACTGAACCGCCCCGGCAAGCATGATGATTACGGCTGAAGCAACATGCAGCACTACGGCGGCATTTCCCATGGAAAAGCCCGGGACGTAGCCGTGGGTGAAGTTCCACTTGTGGTAATCGCCTCGCGACGCCGTAAGACTGTAGAACGAAGCTACCGTAAATGCGAAGATCAATTGGCCGACGACGGTCACTACAAACCAAAACCGCGCGGCTGCTTTCAACGCGGTGTCGGCAACGGAACCCAGCTCCAAGCGATTGGTCATTACTGCGGTGCTCATATCGTTTCTCCCTACCAGATCGGGTCACTGGGCGGACAGTGAGAATTCCGGGACCACCGCCGCTGCTCTTTTCTTCCACGCATTTGCGAAGCGAACTCGGATCAGCCAAAAGACCATCAACAACAGTGGCAGGAAACTAAGGAAAACAAGCGCCCCTGTCCTGCGTAATAAAGCAGGGAAGAGCTGCTGCCTTGCCAGGAATATGGACGATGCGGCGATGAACAGGGCGAAGCACATGCGCCAGAGATGCCGCGCGATGCGTTCGGTGCCCGAAATACCGCGGCGCACTAGCATGCGAACGTCCCCCACAACCGCCAGCACAGCCACCGAACCCATGAAAAAGTAAGGCCAGGGAGGATATTCATACTTCATTCCCGTCGGGCTGACTGCGGCTTCCAAACCAAAGGTCATCTGGCAGGCCGCGACCGCCGAGACAAGCAGCAGCGCGCCCCAATCGAAAATGCCGGGCTCACCGTCTCTGCGCCGGGCGGTCATCCATGCCGTGGCTACCAGGTAGAAGGTCAAAGCGCCTCCCAGAATATTGCCGGGTTGGGATTTCATCACTGCGAGATAGGTCCCGCTTGCCGATAGGCAAAGCATGGATATGACAAATACGTTTCCTGCGCGGCCATGGCGGCGGGAACCTTTGAGCAGGAACACTGCCACAAATCCAGAGAGCATCCCCAAGGTGCCTGCGATGATGTGAAGGGCTAATAGTGGCGATCGCATTGCGTACTCCTTAATTCCAATTGCTCGCAGCCCTGGCCTGTTCCTTCCATCGTTGTTCGTTCACGCCGAAGATGAGGAGCCACGCGATTTCGGCCAGCGCCCCGAGAAGGGCCACGGCGACAACGTAGAGAAACAGACGGTGGGCGAGCGGCTGATATAGGAAGCTCAGCCAACCCAAACCTCCGAGCGCCGACAGCACACCGAGAATGCGAGGCAGGAAGGTGGACCTCACAATGAGGTAGCCCGTCAGGAGTGCATAGAATCCGAAAAATACCAAGGCCATCCCAGCGCCCCGGTCATTCACCTTAAGAAACAGGAGCGCCAGCGCCTGCAACTGTTCGGCGCTGAATACACTCAAGTAGTGCGCGCCTCCCAGGATGAACAAGGGGACGATAAAAAAGACGCGGCTAAAAGTCTTGATGACGCAACCTGCGAAGCCCAAGAACGCGGCAACCACAGAGACGCTCCTGCCCGCCGGCTTGAGCAAGTCATAGAAGAGTGCCGTCATTGCGATATTGCACGCCATTTCGATGAGGAAGACTGCGTAACCCCACTGAAACAAGCCCCTGTGCGCCAGTATGTTGGTGGCGGTAGCCACGGCGTCGCCGTCTACCACAAGCCTGTTGCTCACGAAACCCTGGGCGAATATTCCCGTCAGTATTGTGAGGAGAAAGAAAGCGCCCGTAATCCTGGCCTTGAGACGCGGCGACGTTTCTGTAATCCGTTTCATCATTACAGGGGTGTTCATATATCTCTCCGCCCTTTATTCGAATCACGAGTCAAAGCGCGTCAGATCGGTCCCTGATAGCGGCGCAGCCGGACGGTTGCGGCGAGAAGACCCGCGGCGACGAGCAGCCCCATCCACAGACCCGGATTCATCAGGAAGTGACCGGGAGTGAGGTGGGCCATCGAATCCATCGGCATTCGGCCGGGTGGGACAATGGCTTCCTGTGCGCCGCTGACGCGGTACCCCAACCATGCGGCGAAATGCGAGGTATTGAAGGCAATCTTCTCCAGGATGCCGATCGCGACCGGCGGCAAGGCGGCCCACAGAAAGGTGGCACGCCTCGCCCAGCCTGAGACCAGCAGCAGCCAGGCATAGATTGGCGCGTACCAGAGCCCATGCACGGTGACCAGGTGGTAGAGCAGCATCAACGACATCTGAAAGGGCGACTCCCGCGTCCATAGCGTCGCGGCACTCAGACCGCTGCCCAGCAGCAGCGACGCTGCTGAGCATGCAGCATGATCCACTGCATGACAAGAGCGATCGCGAACGTGAGCAGGGGCAGGATGACGAGCGGAATGGTCGCCTTCGACAGCACCGTGGTGAGATCGGAAACCGGCAGCGACTTCCAGAACAGAATGCTGCGATCGCGGCGCTCGCCGTGCAGCGCGTCGAGAGAGTAGAAGATGCCGACGATGAAAGCGGCCGCCATGATCAGATCCGCGGCGAAGGTCGTAGGGCTGCTGCAAGCATCGAGCGGCGCTGGCTCAGCGTCGCGCGACCGCACATGCGGCGCGACCGATGGTGGCTGATCAGGAAGCCGAACAGAACGACGGCGGCGACGGCCAGCGGCGCGATATAGATCGAACGGTTCTCCCACAGTTCGCGCCGCACCGACCAGTACAGCGGCCGGGTCTGCGTCGTATAGCCGCAGGCGCGATTCCCTGCGAGCCGAACGGACTCGGGCATCGCGTTCGATTGAGTATTCATCGGGCCGCTCCTTGTGCTGCGCCTGCCTGATTGCCCATCACGGCAACGAACAAGTCGGCGATGCTGGGCGTGCGCACGTCGCCCAGCGCGGCGAGTTGCTGGCGATCGACGCCGATCGAACAGCAGGATGCTGCGGCCGAGCACCTGGCGCTCGTGAATCGGCTTGAGCGCGCGTGCCGCGGCGAGTTGCTCGGGATGCACCATCACTTCCACGATAGCGCGACTCGAATTCTTCCATGCTGCAACTGAGCACGATGCGGCCGCGGTTGATGAACATCAGATCGGTGAGGACGTGCTGGATCTCTTCCACCTGATGCGTGGTCACGACGATGGTGCGGCTGCGATCGAAGTAGTCGTTCAGCAGGGAATCGTAAAACTGCTTGCGATACAGAATGTCGAGGCCGAGCGTCGGCTCGTCCAGCACCAGCAATTTCGCGTCGATGGCCATGACCAGAGCGAGATGCAGCTGCGTCACCATGCCCTTCGACAATTCCCGGACCTTGCTGCGTGCGCTGGATGGTGGTCTTCGCCAGAAAGCCTTCCGCCTTGGCGCGATCGAATCGCGGATGCACGCCGGCGACATAGTCGAGCGCCTGCGAAACCCGCATCCAGCGCGGCAGCACCGCGACATCGGCGATGAAGCAGACATCGCGCATGAGCTGATCGCGCTCGGTCCAGGGATCGCGTCCGAGCACCTTCAGTTCGCCCTGATACGGAGTGAGGCCGAGAATCGCATTGAGCGCGGTGGTCTTGCCGGCGCCGTTGGGACCGATGAGTCCGAGGATGCGGCCCTCTTCGACGCGCAAATCGACGCCGTCCAGCGCGACGGTTGTGCCGAAGGCCTTGCGGAGACCGCGTGCTTCGATGCATGTCATGGCTTCAGCGCTCCTCCTCTTCTGTATTCGCTGGTTGCGCCGTTTGCGCCGCGCCATCCAGCAGTTCTTCCGCTTTCAGGCCGAGCCGCTGAATGGTTGCGTGAACCCGGGGCCATTCTTCCGCGAGAAACTTCTGGCGCTCGCCCTGCAGCAGCAGATTGCGCGCGCCGGCATTGATGAACATGCCGCGACCTCGCCTGCTCTCGACCAGTTGCTCGTCCACCAGTTCCTGATAGCCCTTCAGGACCGTGAGCGGATTGACCCGATATTCGGCCGCGACGTTGCGCACGGAGGGCAGCGGATCGCCTTCCTTGAGCACGCCGTCGAGAATCATCGCGACCACGCGGTCGCGAAGCTGGCGGTAAATCGGCTGACTGTCGTTCCACTCACGGTCCATCCATGTGTTCCAGATCGCCCTTATCCGAGATGTACTCCTGTCAATTCGTCCGCTGCAGGTCGAAGTGCGCGTGCATCGGCTTGTCCCTCATCATGAACGTCCAATCCTCGGTGTGATGGTTGGCGTCGATGATGGTGAACACCGAATGGTGCATGTGCCGTATTCCGTGCTCCCGCTGATGTCCTTAAAATCGAACTCCACGGTCTTGCCGTCGGGCGACATCTTGCCGGTCATGCGCGGCCGGTTCCCGGCGTCGCAATAGTGAATCAGGGTGAGCTGGTCTCCGTCCACGTAAAGCATCGTGACCGGATGGTCGTACTTGGTCGCATCCAGCGGCGTTCCTGCTTCCTGCAATTCGTGCACCAGCGCGTTCCCCCGCGAGGTCACGCGCAGCGAAAGGTGCATCTTGGCCGCCTGACATCTCCGGCGTGTCCGCGACGGTTACGATGCCTTCCCACTCTCCCGCCAGAGTTTTTAGTTGGGCGAAGGATTTTTGTGCGTCAGACTGAGTCGCGGCGACGTCGGCTGCGAAAGCGGCGGCGGCGATCAGAACGAATACAACGGAAATTGCGATTCGTGATTTCATTTGAGTTTTTCCTTTTCTCTTTTCTTTAATTCGGCTGAAATCTGTGGTGCCCGGTTTCAAAGAGTCCTTGGGCCCTTTGCCACCGGCACGCGAAAGCTGTGTTTCTGTAATCACTGTTATAGTTAACTACAACACTATAACAATGTCAAGCTCTTTTTTGATTATTTCCCTGCTGCCACCCACGCCATTCGTATGCGCTTTACAAACAATAGTTTGAAGGGTTCTACGCATGGCGACCGATGGAGCTGCCTTAATTTGAGCCTCAGCCCCGGTCAACGGATGTTCGGGCCTCCGATGCTAACTTCGACGTAGGTCGTCCCAAGTAGCGCCCAAGAGCAGGTCCTCCGACTCCGGCCTACGATTGAAAGCGCCAGTCGCAATGCTGCGCTCGCCACGACAGATTTTGGTGAAACCGGTGGGGGTGGCCGAGAGGCGCGTGACTGGCTAGTCGGGGGCGCGCGTGGGTTTAATTCGAGGTCTACATTAGTATTGGAAACGGAGACATTCCGTATGTTTACCTCGCGACCGATCGGATTTGTGAAGAGCCCGTACAAGAATGTGAGCGAGATTCCAAAGGGCATGGGCGCTAAGCACGAGGCGGATGGTGTGCTCAGCATCCTGCCGGAGTTCGAGTCCGGGCTCACCGACATTGAGGGCTTCTCGCATCTGGTTGTTCTTTGGGAGTTCGATCGTTCCGATGGGTTCGAACTGCTGGGGACGCCGCCCACGGACAACCGGCCGCATGGAGTGTTTGCGACTCGCTCTCCGCGGCGTCCGAACCCGATTGGCTTGACAAATGTTGAGTTGCGTCGCCGCGAAGGCGTCGAGTTGCATGTTCGGGGCGTTGATATGCTGGATGGAACCGCGATTCTCGATATCAAACCTTACCTGTCGGGCGTGCCGGTGGAAAAGCTACGCCGTGGATGGCTGGCCGAAGCTGAGGCACGACGGCGCTGATCGACGGGAGGGCTGTTGCGGGTTAGCGAGAACCCAGGTCTCGAAAGGCGCGAGACCTGGGGCATCCGGCAGTCAGTCTGACTTTCCCCGGCTGGCTGGCGGCACAATTCCGTTCATCCGCAAATACTCCACCATTTGTCCATAGTGATCGAATGCGTGGGCGACGCCAAATGTAGCCAGATGCAGGCGGGTCGATTTGCTGTTCTCTGCGGTCTGTAACATATTCTCCGTAGTGAACGTAGCCGCGGCCTTGTGACCCAGGGCAAAAGAATCCTTCAGAAACTTGATGATGTCGGCTTTGGTCTTCAACTTCTCGGGACCGTTCCCGTCTTTCTGGCGGCTGTGGTGCTCTTGGTGGTCTGTCCCAAGGCGGCCGCCGTACAGATGCCCACTGCCAACAACAAGCAGATTCGTATTTTCATTCGAGTGACTCTCCTCTTGGGTCGCTCGCGTTTAGACGCAGCGTTGCGCCCGAAGTTTGAACAAAATTCGGATAACTAACCGATCCACTACCCACGGTAGTCTATGGGGAGCTTCCTGCCTGGCCTCCGTGCTATACTTTTAAGTCGCCTGCGGTAGTTTCGAGGCAATCCCGAGGGTAAATCAGTGATCTCCTCTACGGGCGCATCTTTAGCGGTGAAAGCCAGCGTAATCAGGGTCGTCGCAAACAAGATCAGCTCCATCCAAGTTTATTGAACACGAGGTATTTCCATGTCCGGGCACTCAAAATGGGCCACAATTAAGCATAAGAAGGGCGCGCTGGATGCCAAGCGCGGCAAGATTTTTACCCGTCTGATCAAGGAAATTTCGATTGCCGCGAAGAATGGCGGCGGAGATCCTGACAGCAATCCGCGTTTGCGTGGGGCGATCCTGGCTGCCAAGGCGGAAAATATGCCGCAGGACAACATCAAGCGGGCGATTCAACGGGGCACCGGCGAACTGCCGGGTGCGACCTATGAAGAGTTCTCACTCGAAGGCTATGGCCCAGGCGGGGTGGCAGTTTTACTCGACATCAATACGGACAACCGCAATCGCACGGTCAGCGAAATTCGGCATGCGTTTGGCAAAAACGGCGGCAACATGGCGGACGCCGGCGCGGTGTCTTATATGTTCCACAAGAAGGGCGAAATCATTATCCCGAAGTCGGCGGCGAAGGAAGACGACCTGATGGCCGTAGTCCTCGATGCCGGAGCGGAGGATTTGCGTGACGATGGCGAGAACTGGGAAGTGCTGTGCGAGCCTTCCGCTTACGAGGCCGTGCTGGAAGCGGTAAAGAAGGCTGGCATCGAGCCTACCTCTTCGAGCGTAACTATGATTCCGCAGAACTATATCAAGCTCGAAGGGCCGGCTGCCAGCACCATGATTCGTCTGATGGAAGCGTTTGAGGAGCATGACGATGTGCAGAATGTTCACTCGAACTTCGATATCGATCAGAAATTGCTGGAAGAAGTTGCCGGCTAGGAGTTTCGATTCTGGTGAGAGGGCCGCCCTCGACGAGGGCGGCTTAATTTTGTTTCCCAGCAGGGAACTGAACTGTCCAATTAGAATTCATTGGTGCCGATCCAACCCATTCTCGTGACCGGAGGAGCCGGTTTTATCGGTTCCAATTTCCTTTTGCAATGGCTAGCTGCGGAAGGCACGCCTGTGGTGAACCTGGACAAGCTTACGTATGCGGGGAATCCAGGCAATCTGGAAAAGATTTCAGGGGATTCTCGTTACAGTTTCGTCCACGGAGACATTGCTGACCGGAAACTGGTGAGCGATCTGCTAGGGCGCTGCCGTCCCCACGCTATGGTGCACTTCGCGGCGGAGAGTCACGTGGACCGGTCCATCCATGGGCCGGACGATTTTGTGCGAACGAATGTGAATGGGACATTCAGCCTGCTAGAGGAAGCGCGAGCTTACTGGACGGAGTTGGGGCAGGAAGAAAAAGGAGGGTTTCGCTTCCTGCATGTTTCAACCGACGAGGTTTACGGATCGCTGGGACCCGAGGACCCGGCTTTCTCGGAAACGAATCCTTACTCGCCGAACAGTCCGTATTCCGCGACCAAGGCGGCTTCTGACCATTTGGTGCGGGCCTATCATCACACGTATGGGATGCCCGTCCTCACGACCAATTGCTCAAACAATTACGGGCCCTATCAGTTTCCCGAGAAGCTGATTCCGCTGACCATTCTGAATGCGATCAATGGGAAGGCGATTCCGGTCTATGGTGACGGACAGAATGTTCGCGATTGGTTGTTTGTGGCGGATCACTGCGAGGCGATACGCGCGGTTCTGGCTCGCGGGAAAATCGGCGGGACGTACAATGTCGGTGGACGAAACGAGAAGCCGAACCTGGAGATTGTGCGCACCATCTGTTCGATTCTGGATGAACTGCGGCCCGGGGATGCGGTTGTCCCGCACCATAAACTGATTACGTATGTTCAGGACCGGCCCGGCCATGACCGGCGTTATGCGATGGACACTCGCAAGATCGAGCGTGAACTGAACTGGCAACCGCGGGAGACCTTCGAAAGCGGCATTCGCAAAACCGTTGAGTGGTATCTGGCCAACGACGCGTGGATTCGAGAAGTGACGAGCGGGCATTACCGCGAGTGGATTGCTACCCAATACTCGGTGTAGTCGAAAACGAGACGTTGCAAGCAACGTCTCGACAGTAACGGCAGAAACGTAGCTTGCTAGGTTTCATGCTGCGGTGCTTCAAGAGACACATAACAACGAATGGCAACTCACAACTCCACGCGAAGTTCTCCTTACAAGGGCATCATTCTGGCGGGCGGGTCGGGCACGCGGCTTTATCCCGTGAGCCAGGCGGTTTGCAAGAGCCTGCTGCCGATTTACGACAAGCCCATGATTTACTATCCGCTGTCGACTCTGATGTTGGCGGGGATACGGGATATTTTGCTCATCTCGACGCCGGACGACGTGCCGCGGTTCCAGCAGTTTCTGGGCGACGGATCGCGCTTTGGTTTGAACTTTCAGTACGTGGTGCAACCGCAGCCGGAGGGCATTGCGCAAGCGTTTCTGGTGGGTAAGGAATTTATTGGTTCTGCCTGTTGTGCCCTGGTTCTCGGGGACAATATTTTCTACGGACACGATCTGGTGAAGTGCGTGCAGGAAGCAGGAGCGAAGACGGTGGGAGCGCGGGTGTTCGCTTATCCAGTGCAGGATCCTGAACGTTATGGGGTGGTTGAATTTAATTCCCATGGGAAAGCCGTGAGTCTGGAGGAAAAGCCGAAAGCTCCGAAGTCGCGCTATGCGGTCACCGGGCTTTATTTCTACGACAACCAGGTAGTGGGGATTGCAAAATCGCTGAAGCCATCGGCCCGTGGGGAACTCGAGATCACCGACGTCAACAAGCAATACTTGAAGCAGAAACAATTGGATGTTGTGGTCATGGGCCGCGGCATGGCATGGCTGGATACGGGAACCCACGAGTCGATGCTGGAGGCGTCTTTGTTTATCCAAACCATCGAAACTCGCCAGGGTTTGATGGTTTCGTGTCCGGAGGAAATTGCCTATCGTCTGGGGTACATTGGCGCCGAGCAACTGGAGGCGATGGCATCGTCAATGAAGAGCAATCGTTACGGTTCTTACTTGCTGCAATTGTTGAAAGAAAAAGTATTTTAGGATCGCCGCGATCTCTGGGGAGCGGCTGCATTCTTCCGTCCATTCGCGGCACAGAATCATAAGCTTTGTTCCGCGTGCCGTCGAAATTCTAGTTCTCATCGTTTTCAAGAACTTACGCCACAGATGGGAAGCTGGAAGCGCCGTCCAAAACCAGAGTTTTCAAGCCGCCTGCCAATCAAGGCGAAGATCAGTCCCCAGGATATTCCCGGAATACTCGTCAGGCGTATATTCCAGTGCGAAATCGGCGAAAAGCGCTTGGATTACGGCGAAAGATGGTTTATCGTGGCCGACACGAATGTAAGGAGCAGGTTGGCTCCGCCGAACCGCAGAGGGGAGGCGAGAAGCATCCGGTTCCTAGAGTGGTCAAGATTTAGTTGCGGGATGTCTTGAAGGTTCGGAGAAGGATTCCAGCCATGAAACCTCCTCGTTGTCTACTCGCCTCTTTTGCTGCGACATTGTTGTGCATTGGTCCCTCTTCTCCGAATGTATGGGCCGCGCCTGGCGTTGGTTCCCCCCCGTCAGAGGGGTTGGACGCACAGCGTTCCGACGCTGCCAGCGTCGTCATTCCAGGCCCGCTGCGTTCTTTCTTGCGGATGGCCGGTATCAGCCAGAAGATCTCGCCGGACGAAGTCATGCCTCTGCTGGCTCACAACGTGTTCACCCAGGGGTATGAGGGTTCGCGAGATGGCGGCCGGCCAACCGAATTCTTAATCCTGCTGAGCCGGTACGTCCGTCAAGCGAGAGAGTTGGCGGTTCTGGCCGGCCCCAGCGGGAGCATTCGGGTTTCGAATTGCGACGAGGCCAGGCCTCTGCTGCATATACTTGGCTACCGGGTGCGGCGAGACTGTGGACAGAGTGGAACTGCTTTAGTGACCGACGATCCGGAAAGAGCTTTTCTTACCATCGACTCCGGCTTCCCTTTGCCCGAGCTTGAGGAGACGTTGCAGGGAGGCAAACCCTTCGCTTACGAATACCCGGGCTCGCGCGTTCCCGTGCTGTTCGCGGACAGAGATTGGACAATCCTCAGTAACAAAAATACAGGCGACCTGATTGAAACCTTTCTGCGCGATCCGCAGTTGTCGCGGCTCTACTGGGCAGTGGCTCGCAGCGATGCAGAAACCAGAGCGGCTTTGCGGCAGTCGGTAGGCCTGGGGAAACTGCTTCCGCTCGCCGCCGCGCTTGATTTTTACGGAAGCCACGTCTGCATTCGGTCGGGCCGCGTGATCGTACCTGGCGGAGCCGACGCGGAATCTGCGTGGAAGGACTTAGTGGGCGCGAACCCTGACTCGCCAAAGGAATTCGTTGCCCGCTTGCTGGCGAAGGACAACGGTTGGCTGGCAGCTTATTTTGACGCGCTGTCGCGGGTCAGCCACGAGCAACAGGCCCATTTCACCGTAGTCCGGCTGCGGCGGTTCTATGAAGCTTTTCGCGGAAACGCGATTTCTCCGGATGCTGCGAGACCGGCATTTCGTCCGGCTCCGGCGCTCTTGCTTCTGGTGACTCGGTTGCAATGGGAGCCTACGGGCGAACCCTATGTCCCAGGAAATCTTGAGGTATGGAAAACCATCCTTCGCCAGAAGAGCGACTCTAAGATCGTGCATCAGTGGGGCAAGCGTGCCAGCCACCTGAACCATCCTGAGCAACTGGCGGAAGCAATGTTCGGGCTTTGCCGGGTAGAGACAGAGACCGGGCCGCTGCAAATCTATTTGATGGCGAGCGAGTTGGCCAGCCGCCGGTCGGCCGAGAATCGCTTGAGCCCGGAAACCGTGCTTCTGCTGGCCAGCCGGTTCACACAGTTCAGCAATCAATATTTGATCTTCTCGGAATTTCCAGAGTTGACAGACGAATCCATCACGCGCTTTGTGAATGCGGCCGAGAGCCTGGGTAAAATTCCCAACCACACGTTGCGGGGCAATGCGATGGGGATCTTTCAGGCTAACGTTGGGATTTGGCAGATCCTGGCGCGCCAGGGACAGATCAAGAGCATTGACCTGAATGATTCCTGGCAGAAGACGATTAAACCGTTTAGCAAGGTCGTCTCCTCTGCCCATCTTTTCGACGCGGGCCGCGACTCGCTGGGCGAATTGTTGCTGGCGGCTACCGGCCAGCGGAACGGTTCCCAGGATGAAATCATCGACTTGCTCGCAGGCCCGCAGCAGGCGAGTGCCGATGGTCAACGGATGCACCAGGAAGTAGCCAATGGAATCCGATCGGTCTTGGACGGCCAGCGGTTAGTCTCTCTGGATACGGTATTGGCCTTGGGCGAGGGCTTAACCGCAATGGCGCGCGGAGAGGCGGTCGGGGAGGGATTGATCCCGCTGGCGGGAGAGCTTCGGGAGTTTGAGATGCCGCGTCCGATTTTCAGCAGCGGCGAGCGAACGCAATGGGCCACTGGCATTTACAACAATCGACATACTGAATTACAGATGCGCACGGATCTGACCAGGGTGATCAAGTCGCCGGGTTCGCGCGAGCAGTTAGGCGAGGCGCGCGGCCAACTTGCGTCCTTCCTGAGGGATACCCTGGTGGGCTTGAACTACGCATATTATGAGCCGCCGGGATCGCAGATTCTGCACAACAATCCGCTGTTTGTCCGCTCGCATGACTTCTCCGGTGATACGGTCGCGGGGGTGGAACAAGTCTGGCAATCGTCCCAGCTATTTGGGGAGGGCTCTCCGGCAGGGGGCGGAGCGCATCTGGTCGGCTCCCTCGCCGATTTGCCTTACGTTTTGGCGCAGGTGGAACAGGATTTCATCGCTCCAGAAAATGTTCAGGCGCTTATCTGGCGGGAGTTGGTGCCGGGACTTTTGATCAATGCCACTTTGCCGCGCTGGTGGGGCATCAGCCCGAGCGAACTTCACGCGGTCACGCTTTATCAGCGATCCGGCGAAGAATTACTGACGGCGTCGGCGGGCGATACACGATTGCGCAGCAAAGTAATGGCGATCCTGTCGGAACGCATGGATCCGGAAGTTGCGCAGCGAGTGGAGCAGGCTGTGGCAACGGGAAACTTGGATGGCATAGATTCGCAGATGACGCCGGCGGACACATTCTATTTGGCGGCAGAATTTCGTCGAAGGTTTCCTGGAGAGGCCGATTCCGTTGGACCTGCAGGGCGGGAATTGGAAAGCCTGTGTCGTCGGAATCCCACAGAAATCACATGGGAGCGGCTGTCGCAGGACTTCGGTGTACCTCATCCGATTCTGGCGCAGAGCTATGCAAGGGAACTCCTGAATTTGAAGCCGTTTCCCGCTTTCGAAGGCTATTCCAGCCGCTTGCTGGCCGAGAGTTGGGATTCGAACAATTTGTATTGGGCCCGTTTGGCGGATGAGAAGGGCTACTCGCCGGTGATGTTAAACCGGTTGATTCCGGAATTGACTCATCGTATGGTCGAAAAGATTTTTGCTACTGACTTCGAAGATTGGCCGGCGATGCTGCGGGCAATGCGCGAAACCGGGGAAGAGTTTCGGCAAGGCAAAATCGCGTCGTCATCAACCGTGGGCGCCAAGACGCAGTTTTGACAAACAGGACTATATGACAAAAAACGGCCTTTTATTTCTTGCGTTGGTTCTGATCGTCTTTTCCAGCCCTGCCACTCGGATGGTCGCGCAGGAAAGCGCGCCGAACATTCGCGTGGTAGTGGACATGGTGCAGTTGAATGTCGCGGTGACGGATAACAAAGGCAACTATATTACCGGTCTTCGCCCGTCAGACTTCGCCATCGTCGAAGACAACATTTCGCAAAAGCTGGCAACTTTCGGAGAAGGCAATGAGCCCGCGTACAGAGTTGCGGACACCACGCCGGCAGACGGTAAGAGCTTGGTCCAAGGCGCGCAAGAGAATCAATCGGACCAAAAGGCCGCCGGCGATCCGGATCAATCGCTGGGCGCAATGGTGGCTGGGGCCAACGTTTTTCTGCTCTTCGATACCAGCAATTACATGTACCGCGGCTTTGTCTTTGCCCAGGATGCGATTGCGGATTTTGTGCGTTCTCTCGAAAGCGCGGATAAAGTTGCTTTCTATTCGTACAGCCGCGATCTTTCCCGGCCCGCTCCGCTCACCGCCGATCGAGGGCAGGTCCTGCGCGGTGTGCGCGCGACCGTGGCAGGCGACGATGCGGCGCTCTACAACTGCCTGTTGCTGACCATAAAAGACGCAGCCCATTACACGGGAAGAAAGGTAGTTGTAGTTTTTTCCAACGGTCCCGACAACTCCAGCATGGTCCCACCCGAGGATGTGGCCGAATTGGCCCAGTCGACAGGGACAGCCATTTACATGATCAGCACGCAGTTGGCTAAAATAGAGCCGGTTTCGACTGCGGTTTTTGAACGCATGACCGCAGCCACCGGCGGCAAAGCGTACTTTGCCAAGAACTGGAGAGACGAACAACAGGCGTTCGCCTCCATCCGGGATGACCTGGCGCACCTTTACTCACTCAGCTATTATCCGCAACCGAATCCCAATCGCGGCTGGCGGGCCGTCACGGTGAAACTGGTGGGCGAGCGTCTGAAGAAGTATCACATCCGCACCCGGAACGGATACCGTCCGCAGCCGAATCGATTCGCGGCGCCGAGTGCGACGGCCTCCGCATCGGAGATCGTGCCAAAGCCGTGAACGGATTCAGGAACCGGTGTAAAGCTGAAATGGCGCCCAGTAGAACGGCTTGCGGAAGGCCCCATCGGAGTGAAGTAAGGAAAGTTTGGCCGAGCGAAGTGCCTGCCCTGGACTCTTGCCCTGCTTGAGTTCGCCGTAGAGTTCGTCCATCAAAGCAGGCGTCGAAGCGTCGCTGACTTCCCATAACGCGCCGATCACATGGTGCGCTCCTGCCCGCAGGAATGCCCACGAGAGTCCCACTAAACCCTCACCGGTGTAGGCGCGCGCGCCCGCGCCGTAGCAGGTTGAAATGATCACCAGTTGCGCGCGTAAGGGGCGGTGAATAATGTCGCGTGCGTAAAGCTTGAAGGAATCTTCCTGCGCGGAAGCTTTTGACAGGATGACGGCGGAGTCCAACGGACTCAGGCGGCTGGCCGTGCCATGAGCGACGAAGTGGATATATGCGAATTGCTCGGGAGAACTGCCCAGGTAGGCCGGAGCGGTCGCTTGCGCCTGCGTAAGAATTTCGCGTCCTGCGGGAGCGAAATGCTTTTCGATATTTTCGATCTCTACTTTTGCTTTTGGTAATTCGACATATTCCGCGTTGGGTGCGATGGCATCGCCCAGGAGCAGAAGTTTACCCGCGCCGGCCTTTGCGTGAGGCGACGACGCTGCCAGCAGGCGGAGGGAGTTGGCATCGGCGATGGTCGCGTCTTCAATCCAATAGTGCAACTTGGGCCCCGGGACTAACAAGGTTTCGAAATTCAGGCTGTTCAAGCTGCCATCGGGGATGATGAAGACTGGCGCGTCTTTCGTCAGCAGAAGCTGCGCGGGCGAGACGAGCATTTGGTAGAGCGCGGTCCCATCCGCGTTTGCGGTTTCGAGGATATCTTGCGGCCCAACCAAAGCTTTTCGGTAGCGCTGCACCGCCGCATCGATCTGTGATGCGGGAGGAAGCGGAAAGAGACTGGTTTTCTGCGCCGTGATCGCCCAGAGATAGGACTGCTTATCGCCGAGCCAATAAAAAAGGATTGTGCCGCCGGAGCGTTTCGCCGCTTGTTGCGCATTCAACGGATCGGGAGCGAAGGAGGTTCCTTTTGGCAACAGACCCAATCCTTCGGTGAGGGTGCGGGCGCGGCTGTAGTCGGCAACTTGCAGGGCTTGGTTGGTCTTTCCCTGAGAGATAAGAAAATGAATATAATCGTCGTAAATGCGCGAAGCGTTGCTGAGAAATGGTAGCCGGGAATCCTCGTGCTGGAGTCCGGAGCGGGCGATCTCAAAGGTGTTGAGCGCAGTCCGGTATTCCCGCTCGGCGGAGTCTGGCTGATTTTCGTCTTCATAGAGCCGGGCGAGGGAGCGCTCCGCCTCCCACTTCAGAAATACGGGAGTGTCGTCAGACTGCGCGACCTCGTGGAATGCGTTTTCGGCCGTCGCGGCGTCATGCAGTTGCGCGGCGACTTGTCCTTGGACAAGCCGGGGATAGACTTGGTCGCGCCGGTTGCCATCCGCTCGGGACATGGAGAGCGCTTCATCCGCGTAGCGTTTCGCCTCGTCGAGTTTTCCGGTTTGCACAGAAACAAACGCCAACGCGATCAGCGAATTGATGATGTCTCCTCTGCTGTTAATTTGGCGCGAGAGCTTAAGAGCCTGATGGAAGGACTGTTCGGCAATCGCGAACCTCTCAGCCCCAAGATCAATATATGCGGCGTCGGTGAGCCAGCCGACATGGCTGGCCACCTCGCCGAGTTTTTCGGCTTGGTTCTTGGCCTCGATGAACATTCCCTCAGCTTTCTCTGAATCGCCAAGCTTGTAGTAGGCCCAGCCCATGTTTCCGAGCGCTTTTTGCGCGACGTTCCCAAAGTTCCGAGGTAACGAAATTTGACGGGCGGCGTCGGCCCAGTCGAGCGCCTCATCAAAGTGTGCCTGCGCATCTGCGGACCAACTCAAGTCCAGCAATGCGTTGGCCTCCCACAATGGGTCACGGCTCGCGCGGGCCGAAGCAAGAACACGTTCGAAAAGGCCCTGCGCCTGAGCGTAGTGCCCGCGCTCCATTTGAAGGGCGCCCTCGGCATTCAGTACATCCGCGCAATCAGGGTTGTCAGACGCAGCGCAGATTCGCTCCGCCTCTCCTAGATTCTGCTGCGCTTCAGGAAACCGGTGTAGGGAAACACACGCCAGGCCCTTCCACATTAGTTCTTGGACAGCCAATTCGCCTGAGGGGAGCGGGACGGACTCGGAGGTAAGGAGCTTTAGCGCTTCCTCATTCATGCCACGCATATGCAGCGCCCTCGCCCGGAGGATCGTGAACTTCCACGCCCACTTAGGACCAGCAGCGCGGAAATCCTTGTAGCCTCTCTCCGCTTCCAGGGCCGCAGCTGCCGCATCGCCCCTCCGGAGCGTTTGCCTAGCATGATCGTAGGCAGCCTGAGGATCGCGGGGGCTGCACGCCGAGAGAAGTACAAGGACGGGAAATAGCAGGGCCGCTTTCAATCCGTGGCTTTTGGAACAAGCCCTTGGTCCGGCTCGCCAGCATGCATCTTGAATTTTCCGTAGGAAAAACATTGCGGGATACACTTGCCGACAGATTCTAACTGAAAAGTCAGGAAGTGGTTTTAACAGAATGCACCCGCAACATCAGCCTAGCCATGCGAGAATCAGACGGCGTGTGACCGGGCGAATCCTCGCATCGCCTGATGCCTGAGCACCATCCGAACTTGCGGCCGCTCTAATGTCCGCCGCCGCTGCCCTGGCCGTTTGACTCGGCGCTGACGATAGTGCCATTCGCCTGCGCCAGGCAGCCCAACTCTAAGCGGATCATGGTCACGTGGAAGCTGTATTTATCTGGCGCCGGTGTACCGTTCTTCTTTCGCGTCACAGTCAGCTCGGCAAGGAATATCTTGCCGAAGTGAGGCACATCGATCACGTGGCCGAACGAATTCCCCGGAGCTCCTCCTACGCGATTGACCAATGAGCATTTCAATTCACCCTGTTTCTGAGCTGTGGCGCGGTCCCATCGGTATTGCTTGTTCGCCCAGTCGGGAAGATCGCGGGCGCTATTTATGTTTGTATATTGATCGGCAACCCGCTTAAGAACGCCGTCGTCTTCAAAGTAGGATTTTTCGCCGGCGGGCTTGGGTCCGAGAATATCGACGTGCCGTTCCACTTCGACCTTGTGTCCGCCGATTCTCAGATTGTCGAAACGCGTACCCAGGAACGTCACCGACGGCACTGCATCCGTGAGTCCATTGTCGGGATCGTAGAGAGGATGTTCCGTGGAAATCTGCGCAACCACGCGATCGGCGGTAATCACGTCGAGAACGTTAAGGTCCTCAGCAACGGAAGTCACCAGCGTGGTAAAACCATGGCCTTGCTTCGGGCTGCGGTGCCCCGCGACCTGGGTGTAGCCGGAGCGATAGGAAATTAAACCTTCCAGACGGAAGGGGTCGGCCTGTTTGAATTGGTAGTGGCCGTCCTGGGGCAATTTCACGTAGGCGCGGGGCTTGATGTTCTCGCGCACGGGTTCTTCGAAATCGGCGCTAAGAACATCTGCGGTGGCGTAATAAGAGTGGGTTGGTTCTTTTGCCGATTCTCCTCTCGGCATCGGTGGTTTCATTGCTGTTGCCATTGTCGTTCCTCCGCTCGACTGAGCTACCTCTGAATTTGTACATCAATCGAATAATGACCGAGGTCTGAGGTCTCGTTGGCGGCGGTGCTGCCACGCACTGCCAGCATGTAGACGCCCTGCTCCTGATTCGTTCCCGGAACGTAGACCGACCGGGCCTCGTCGGATGCGGCCGCAGGGACGGTGCGCGACCATTCTAGTCTTCCGGACGGACTAGACAAGCTGAAAGTGTAGGAGGTGAAGCGGCTCTCGGGAGGGATGTTTACCAGCAGGTGGAAGCCTTCGCCCGCATGCGGCGAGATCTGGATTGTTTGCGTGCCTCGGGTACTGACGTTGATGGAGGCCCACGGCAGAATCTGCGGGCTGCTGGCCGCCAGCTTCAACTGCGGATATGTCACCAGATTCTGATAGGCAACCACCGCCAGCAAAGCAGCCAGAACCGGAACGAAAAAAGCGGGGCGCAGCCACGCAAGCCAACCCGGCTTGGCGGGAGCCGGGACTGGCGTCCTCACCGGAGACGCGGCAACCGGCTCTGCTAAAACCACCTTGCTGTGTTCGACCAGGGCGGCGCCGGCCCGAACTTCGAGAGCGCATTCCTGGCATTCGAAAAAATGTTCTTCAAACTGTTCGCGTAACTCGGGGGTAAGTTCGCCAAGCAAGTATCTCTCCGCAGCCATCAAGCGGACTGATTCGCTATGGTCCATGTCTGCAAATCCCCTTCGTATAAATGGTGCAAGAACAAGACAAATCGTTTCATTGTCTTGTCTTGCCTTCTGACGTTTACGCCGGTGTTGGCATGTCCTTTAAATAGACTGCTTTAAATGCCTGCTTGGCGCGATGAAGCAGGACTCTGAGATAGTCCCGGTCAACCCCAAAGTCTTGACATACCGCGTCTTTGTCGCGTTCTTCCAGGAAAATCTCTCGCAGCAGACGCCGATCCCTCTCCGGCAATTCGTCCAGAACTTGACGAACCTTTTGCTCCATCTCTTTGTGCGAAAGGATGGTCACGACGTCGAGCGATGGATCGGGAACGTTGGCGCTTTCGTCATCGTCGACCAGGTTTTCCCGAGAAGACGCGCGATAGTACTCGAGCAACACATTGTTACAAACGGAATTCACAAAAGCTCCTAACCGTTCCGGCTGTTTTACTCTCCCCTCACCGCGAAGAGCGACGAAGACACGGGCAAAGGTTTCTTGCCGCAGGTCTTCGACGATGTGAGGAGAATTAACCCGAGAACGCAGCTTCAATTGGATCAGTTCACTGAAATACGAGACAAAATGGCTCTCTGTGCGGAAATCGTGTGCACACAGCCGCTCTAAATACGATTCGTCAAAGTTGTGGAATTGCAAGACGCCAGCCTCAAGATGAGTGCAAGTGGCAGCTATTCTACACCTGCTCCCCAGCGAAACAAGGACAACGGCGCCTACGGGATTCTTCTTGCCCGGATGATTCGGCATGAAACGAAATTAGTGCTCGATCCACTATTCCGGTGAGCATCGAGCCAGTTGCATTAAGCGGTCAAGGCGTCCCGGTTTCGTACGCCAGGAGGAACTTTGCATCTGCATTCGATGGCGAGCTCGAAACGTCAAGCTCAAAACCATGACTGAACCGGTCCAAACCAAAGGCATTCAGCGGCAACTATCAGGCGGGCAGGCAAGAATTCCATCGGGATTGATGCAGACAGTTCTGCTGCACGCTCTGCAGTTACCGCGGAGTTGTCGGGAGGCGTTTCTGCTCTGCGATGTTCAACAGCACACCGCTTCGGAAGCTGCCGGCATTCTCGGAATCAGCCCGACCGGCGTAGACCGAAGGCTCCAGTTGGCCCGCCGGCAAATGAATGAGGTGATCGAACGCTTATGCGTGACGACGGAGGATGCCGCAGATGCAAGTGTATCTGGTGCGGAAGGGGGGATTTGAACCCCCACGCCTTTCGGCGCCACCCCCTCAAGATGGTGTGTCTGCCAGTTCCACCACTTCCGCACAGCGCGACAATGACTCGGAGGTGGACCGATTATAACAAAGTGCTCACTCAAGCGAGGGTAACGTCGCCGAGCGTTTTTCAGTACTGCGCGCCAGATCCTGCCTCGCTGGAGAAGTGCGTGGCTTCGGAATCACGTCAAACTCGCAATGGGAGACTATCAATACTTCACGATTGCGGCGAATGACTTCGGATCCAGGCTGGCGCCGCCGACCAGCGCGCCATCAATTTCGTCTTCCGCCATCAGTGCCTTGGCGTTGTCGGGTTTCACGCGAGCCGCCATAGAGAATGCGTAAGCTTGTCGGCGAATTCCTCGCCGAAAGCTTTGGCGGCTTCGCCGCGAATCAGAGTGTGGGCATTCGGCGGCCATCTGTGGAGTGGCCGTCTTGCCGGTCCCGATGGCCCAGACGGGCTCGTAGGCGACGACCAGTTTCGCCGCCTTCTTGCCGGAGATGGCGTGGAAGGCACGCAGGCATTGCCGGCGCAGCACGTCTTCAGTCAGCCCGGCCTCGCGCTCTTCCAGCACCTCACCCACGCAGACAATCGGCGTCAGTCCGGCTTCCAGAGCGGCTTTCAGCTTGAGATTGACGATGTCGTCCGTCTCGCCGAAATACTGGCGGCGCTCCGAATGACCGATGATGACGTGCGTGACGCCGATGGCGAGCAGCATGCCGGCAGCAGATTTCGCCGGTATAGGCGCCTTCCTTTTCCCAGTGCAGGTTTTGCGCTCCGATGGCGACGTTCGATCCTTTCGACCGCCTCGACTGCGGCGCAGAGGTCGATGAACGGCGGACAGACCACGATTTCATCGCGAGTCGTGGCTGGCGACCAGCGGCAGAAAGTCGCGAAAGAAGTCGCGGGTCTGGTCGGGGGTCTTGTACATCTTCCAGTTGGCAGCGATTAGTCTCTTGCGGGCCATGGCGTCCTTTCGGAGAAACGGGTCAGGTTCTTTCGATTGTGTATGGCGAGCCGTCCTTAGGGTCGCGCAGCTCTTCGGCAACTCGCGTATACGCTCGCAAGGTCGAAACATCGAAGAGAACAAATCGAACCGTATTTAGATATGTGGTCGAACGGAGAGTCTGGGCAACAGCGGCGACAGCCACTCCCGCCGCCGCCGACACAGGATAACCGTATGCGCCGGTTGAGATGGCCGGAAAAGATACGGACTGAACCATGTGCTCATCAGCGATCCGGATGGACTCGCGATGGCAACTTTCCAGGGCGTTCTCCTCCCCTTGAAGACCGCCGCGGTAGATGGGTCCGACGGTATGAATCACGTACTTTGCGTTGAGGTGGCCTGCTGCGGTGATCACGGCTCTTCCCGGGGGTAGGGTTCCAATCTGGCTCACGATTTTCTTGCACTCCGCCAATATTGACGGACCGCCCGCGCGGTGAATGGCGCCGTCAACCCCGCCTCCTCCCAAGAGGGATGAATTCGCGGCGTTCACAATGGCTTCAGTAACCTCTTTTGTGATGTCCGCCGGTCCATGGAACTCGATCTTCTTGCGATCACCCAGCAGAATGCGGATCGTGAAATCGGCCACGCTGCTCTCCGCAGATCACTTCTTGTCGGTCAGAGCTTCTACGCCGGGCAGCTTTTTCCCTTCCATGAATTCCAGGGAGGCGCCGCCGCCGGTGGAAATGTGGGTTATCTTGTCGGCGACTCCGGCCGCATGTACGGCGGATACGGAGTCACCTCCACCCACGATTGAAATCGCGCCCACGTTTTCGGCAATGGCGCGCGCGATCTTGAAGGTTCCCTTGCTGAAGGGCGAAACTTCGAACACGCCCATGGGACCATTCCAAATGATGGTGCGCGCCCGCAAAATCTCCTCCGAGAACAGTTCGATGGTTTGTGGTCCGATGTCGAGGCCCATCATGTTGGGCGGGATCGGTTGTCCGCTGTTCACGATGTGGGTCACAGCGTTGACATCAATTCTGTCAGCCACGACATGATCGACGGGCAACAAAAGTTTCAGCTTGTGATCCTTGGCTTCCTTCAGAAGCTGGCGGGCCAGGTCGAGTCGGTCTTCTTCCACGCGCGACTTGCCGACTTGCTCTCCCTGAGCTTTCAGGAATGTGTAAGCCATCGCCCCGCCGATGAGCAGTGTGTCCACTTTGCCCATCAGATTCTGGATCACCGCGATCTTATCGCTCACTTTAGCGCCGCCGAGGATGGCGATGAAAGGCTCCTCGGGATGCTCGAGCGCTTTGCCCAGGTAGCGAAGTTCTTTTTCCATGAGCAAGCCGGCCGCGGATTTCTTCACAAACTTGGTGACGCCGACGGTGGACGCGTGGGCGCGATGCGCAGTCCCAAAGGCGTCATTGACGTAGAAATCGGCCAGGCTCGCCAGTTGCTTGGAGAACTTCTCGTCATTGGCCTCTTCCTCGGGGTGGAAGCGGAGGTTTTCGAGAAGCAGGGTTTGACCTTTTTCCAGCTTGCCAGCAATTTCTTCGGCCTCCAGACCGACGCATTCGGGAGAGAATCCGACGTTTTCTCCGCGCGCCAATTCCTTGTCGAGCAGCATGCGCAGGCGCTCGGCGACCGGCTTCAGGCTCAGCTTGGGATTGGCTTTGCCCTTGGGGCGGCCCAGATGCGAGGCCAAAATGAGCCGCGCGCCGCGCCGAAGCGCATATTCGATGGTAGGGAGAGTTTCACGAATGCGGGTATCGTCCATGACCCGGCCGTCTTCCATGGGCACATTGAAATCGACCCGCATGAGAACACGGTGATCGTTCATGTCAAGATCGCGAATGGAAAGCTTAGACATTTATTGATCCCTTGAGTTACGCGGCCGTTCCACTACATCAAGCCTGGTGTGCGCACAATGCCCGCAAAACTGCGGACAAGGTGGCGCCGCAACCTGACCCTATAGGCCTTTCTTTCCAATGAAGTTGATCAGATCACGAACACGGCAAGAATAACCCCACTCGTTGTCGTACCAGGAAATCACCTTCACCAGCGTCCCTCCGATAACGAGAGTCATAAGCGAATCCACGATCGAGGAGCGCGAATCGCCGCGAAAGTCGGCTGAGACCAATTCGTTTTCTTCGTATCCGAGGTAGCCTTTCAAGGGGCCGTCCTGCGAAGCTTTTTCCAGTGCGGCGTTCACTTCCTCGCGGGTGGTTCTTTTTTCGACCGAAGCCACGAGATCGACGACCGAGACGTTGGGTGTAGGGACGCGCATGGCAAAACCATCAAGTTTGCCCGCCATCTCGGGGATGACCAGTTTCAGCGCTTTGGCTGCGCCGGTCGAAGTTGGAATCATGGAAAGTGCGGCGGCCCGGGCACGACGCAAATCCTTGTGGGGAAAATCCAAGATCACCTGGTCGTTGGTATAGGAGTGAATGGTCGTCATCGAGCCGACGAGGATCTTAAAATTGTCATGAACGACTCTCACGATGGGCGCCAGGCAGTTGGTGGTGCACGAAGCGTTCGAGATGATGTGATGCTTGGCCGCGTCGTAAACCTGCTCGTTGACGCCGAGCACCAGGGTGACGTCTTCATTCTTTGCCGGGGCCGAGATGATGACTTTCTTGACCGATCCGCGGAGATGCTTCTTAGCATCGTTGGCGTCGGTGAAACGGCCCGTGGACTCGAGCACGACCTGGGCGCCGACCGATTCCCATGGAAGCTTGGCTGGATCTTTCTCCGCAAAAACCTTAAAGCTTTTGCCATCGACGGAAATGCTGTCTGCGGCGAAGGAGATCTCGTTGTGCAGATTGCCGAGAATGGAATCGTACTTCAGCAGGTGGGCGAGCGTTTTGGGATCGGCGAGATCGTTGACTGCGACGATTTCAATGTTGGAATCTTTGAGTGAGGCGCGCATGACGTTGCGCCCAATGCGTCCGAAGCCGTTAACGCCTACTTTAATCGCCATCTTGCCTCCGTGCTGAGTAACGAAGATACGGCTGAACAAAAAGTGAAGGGCCGGGAACACAAAAATGTTAACAGGGAAAGAGTAAGGCGGCAAATGCCGGAATGCTTAGATCAAGCAGGCTGGATAATTTTTCCGAGCCAGATCGGGAAGGCCGAACGTGGAACGTGAGATTACGTGCTGGTGATCTCAACATAGATGTTCTGCTTGCTCCAGAAGGGAATTCGCGCCAGCCAGTATTTTCTCTCGATGGTTCTGCGGGCCCCAGGCCAGTCTTCGGGCGGAAGTATGCGTGCCGTGGCTGCAAAATCCGGACCGGTGACCTTGCCTCGGATGGTGCAGGGTGCGATACGCACCTGAGGGTTGTTCCGTATGCGCTTGTATTTCCCGGAATCGCTGCGCGTCATCACATAGAGCTTGTCGTCTTGCTCTCCAAACCAGACCGGGGTCGCCACCGCCATGCCACTCTTGCGGAAAGTGGACAGAGTGATATATTTCTTGCGCTGAATTTCGCGCGGGATAGGCATGTGATTATTGTACGGGACCGACTGCCGCCCCGTGGTAGTTCGCTACCTGTAAAAGGGAACATTACGCTGCCGCCCTTGGTACGTTTGTGACGGCATACGTTGCCCGCAAGCCTCTGGGTGTGTTACAAGCCAGAGATGCGCAAATGGATGAGCGAGCGCCTGAAGCGCCGCAAAAAGGAGCCGGAGAAAGCAGGGGCGGAAGCGGCACAGGCCCCGCTGCAGCCGGCGTTTTACGATACGGAACCGGCCCATACAGGATCCGCCGTCGAAACCAACCAAGTGATACCGGGTGCGGTGCATGCGGAGGCGACGCACGAGACGCCTCCCGCTGAGCAGTCACCGTCCCAATCGCGGCCCTCTGGAAACGAAGATGCAAGCAAACGGCGGCGGCGACGGGGCAGAGGAGGTCGCGGCCGCGGCCGCGGCAGCGGCAGCGCTCCGCCAACCGAATCGACAGGGGCGGGAGGCCAGCCGGCCAGGCCGATGCAAACAGCGCCCAAAGAGAGCCCCGCGCCGTCGGTTCCGGCCGCGCAAGGTCGCGCCGCGGCTAGGACATCCGCCGCCGTGCCGCAGGATGAAGCTCGTCCTTCCAAGGGCGTGGTCGTGCTGGCGATTGGGCTGCCGGGGTCGGGTAAGAGTTCGTGGTTCAAACGTCACAACATTACTCCGCTCTCCAGCGACCTTTTGCGTGCGCTCCTGTTCGACGATCCCACCGAACAGCGATTTCAAGATCTGATTTTCTCCAATCTGCGTTCCATGCTGAAGGCGCGGCTGATAGCGCGGCGTCCGATGAATTATGTGGACGCTACCAATCTGTCGCCCCATGAGCGCAGCGGATGGATCAAGTTGGCCAAGGATTATGGATATGAAGTGCAAGCCGTGTTCTTCGATGTACCCGTGGAGGTTTGCCTGGAGCGCAATCAACGGCGTGAACGCAAGGTGCCCGAAGACGCGATGCGCCGCATGGCCGGGAAACTGAAGCAGCCCGCATTTCAGGAGGGATTTTCGAAGATTACGGTGGTCAAGGTGAAGCAGAAAGAATGATGCCCCATCAGCTGGAAAGCCCGAGGGTGGGATTCCATGTTCTGAGAGGTCCGATTTCAAGCTCAGCCGCGAAGTCATCTCTCTGACCGTAGCTGTTCCCGCGCGTGGAGGCTTCCCTCTAACATCAGAGCGCCGGGTTATCCTCTCAAATACGGCAGTAATTCCTTGAACGCGGGCGCGCCCGAAGAGCGCAGCATTTCGTAGATGATCATTTCGGTGGACGAGATGACGGCGCCCGCCGCGCGCATGCGCTCCAGGCCGATCTTCCAGTTCCACTCGCTGCGCGAACTCACGGCGTCCGAAGCCACGTGGACGATATAACCTTCACGCAAAGCTCCCAGCGCGGTCTGGGTCACGCAGATGTGGCTTTCCATTCCACACAGCAGCACCGTATTGCGATTGCCGGGCAACCGCTTCAGCAGGGAACAGAAGACGTCGCTGCCGAAGCAGGAGAACATATTTTTGTCGATAGCTTGCGTTTCAGGAAGCAGGGAAGCAATCTCCGGTACGGTATTGCCCAGATCCTTTGGCGTATTGGGTGCTCATGAGAGCCGGAAGTTTCAGAATGCCGGCCAGCCGGATGAGCAGTTGCGAATTCCTGATGAGCTGCTCTTTTTGAAAAATGGGGGGAAGCAGTTTCTCCTGGATGTCGATCACGAGCAGTGCGCAGCGCTCAGCTTCAAGCGGAGTGCGGGCGACTTCGCTGTAGTCGCTGGCCAGCGGCGTGCTGTTGCCAAGAGCGGTAACCATGAGTGCTTCTCCAAGGTAAATCTTAAACTGTGGAGCTGGTAAAGAACAGGCGCGCGGAACAGCCGCGCGATTGTTGACCACAATGCGCCCAGCCTCATAGAATCAGAACGGCGGGTTTCCGCTTATCAGCGCTCTCTTGCCCCCTCGTTCAATGGTAGGACACCTGCCTCTGGAGCAGGTTATCGGGGTTCGAATCCCTGGGGGGCAGCCAAAGGTCCCGACTGCTTAAACATTCAACCCCACCTTGCTTGACTACACGCATTTGCTGGTGTGCCCGTCGGGCCGAGCGATTCTAAAAAACACATCCCATGGCGCGTTTATACTTGTTCTTATTTATCTTTCATCCATGGACTGGCCCGAGGCGACACCATAAATGGCGAACGTGAACACCAAAAAAGGAGTAATCGGAATCCTCACCGGCGGCGGTGATGTCCCTGGGTCTGAACCCGGCGATCCGCGCCGTCACCTTCCGCGCGATGCGCGAGGGTTGCGAGGTCATCGGCCTGCGGCGCGGATGGGGCGGCCTGGTCGACATCGTTCGCGAAAAGAGATTACGACAACAGCGACAACTTTCAACGCTTAACCGAAGAGATCGTCAACCGCGCCGGACGGACCGGAGGCACGTTCCTGCACACTTCGCGCACCAATCCCGAGCAAGGTGAAAAAGGACAACGTTCCCGAGCACCTGCAGGGAGCCTACAACGGCCGAGACAGAACGATCTGACGCCCGAGGTGCTGAAGAACCTCGACTGGCTGGGCATCGATTACCTCATCCCCATCGGCGGCGACGACACTCTGAGCTATGGCGTGCGACTCTATCAGGAAGGCGTCAAGGTCGTCGCGCATTCCCAAGACCATGGACAACGATGTTCCGGGAACCGATTACTGCATTGGCTTCAGCACCTGCGTGACGCGCACCATCCAGATGACCAACGATCTGCGCACCTCAGCCGGTTCGCACGAACGCTTCCTGGTTCTCGAAGTCTTCGGTCGCTATGCGGGCTTTACCGCCATGCTGCCGACCATGGCGGGAGCCGCCAATCGCTGCGTGATTCCCGAGCATCGCTTCAACATCGAGCAACTGACCGAATTGCTGGTCGCCGACCGCCGCAAAAATCCCAGCCATTACTCCGTGGTTCTGGTGTCGGAAGGGGCAATGTTCGAAGGCGGAGAAATGATTTTCGAGGATCGACACCACCGACGCCTTCGGCCACAAGAAGCTGGGCGGCATCGGCGATCTGGTATCGGAGAAACTGAAGGAGCTCTCGCCCAAGTACAACAACGGCAAAACGATCGAAGTCATCAACCAGAAGCTGGGATACCTGGTTCGCTGCGGCGATCCCGACGCCATTGATTCGATCGTGCCGATGGCGTACGGCAATCTCGCGCTCGACCTGCTGCTGCACAAGATTCACGGCCGGCTGGTGGTGCTGAAGAACGGCCGCTACGACAACATGCCGATCGATGCCGTGATCGCCTCGAAGAAGGTTGTCAACGTGAAGGAACACTACAACACCGAGCGTCTACGGCCGCACTTCAGCAGCTTCGAAATGAAGCCTCTGTTCATCATGACCAGCGAGACAAGTTAAAAGCAGCACATCGAGGCAGGCTCCTATGCAATCACAAGATCGATCCGAACCGAGGCAAGATCAGGAACACGCCCCTGCCGTAGAGCATGTTTCAGGGGCCCATCAACTGTTAAACGCGCTGCGCCAGCGAATCGGAGAACATCCGGAACTGGCCGAAGCGATCACCAAACTGGAGGCCGCATTGAGCATGCTCACCATGAAAACGGGTGGCATGTTGTAGCTGGCAAATGGCGCCTTAGAACTCTCGCGACAGCGAAATCCTCGCAGTTCGATATAATCCCTTCTTCGTCTCGATTCGGCGTGAACCGTGTTCTGGAGTTGCGATTCACCTGATTGGGTGCGGTCTGAGAATCGGTGGGTCACGGCGCACAGTCAGACGCTGATCCCTGACCGAGAGGCGGTCTTAACTTGCTGGAAGGCAGCGCACGAGGTGCAATGCGAATACGGCCCGGAGTTGAGTTGGCGAGTCTCAGCGACATTGGCTGCCAGCGAGAAAATAACGAAGACCAGTACGCTTACTGGGAGCCCGCCGCCGACGAGGAATTTGCGCGCAAAGGCAGACTGGCCATTGTGGCAGACGGCATGGGTGGCCATGAGGGCGGGCAGGAAGCCAGCCGTATCGCTGTCGAGACCATACGAGATCTTTTTCCGCAACCTCTGATCGTGATGCACAAACCCTGCTGGAGGCTGGATTCCAGATTGCGCATCAGCGCATCCTGCAATATGCGGCCGCGCATCCGGAATTGCACGGTATGGGCACGACGGCCACCGCCATCGCGATTATCGGGCACCAGCTCTACTACGCGCATGTCGGAGATAGCCGCTTATATCTGGTGCGCGGAGCAAGCATCTCCCGCTTGACTCACGACCACTCTTATGTGGGCCGCCTGGTCGAAAACGGAGTGATTAGTGCGGCGGAAGCCGAGATGCACCCGCAGCGGCACATCCTCACCGCCGCTCTCGGGGCTGGCCCAGAAATCTTGCCCGAAATCTCGCCGCATCCCATAGCCTTGAAAACGGGCGACGTCCTGGTGCTCTGCACCGACGGCTTGTGGAGTTTGCTTAGCGATATCGAGATACGCACCGTCGTCGCTGGCTGCGAGCCCCGCGAAGCATGCCAGACTCTGATCAAAATGACGAAAGACCGCGGCGGTCCCGATAATATTACTGTGCAAGTTTTACGGATCAGCGCGGGCGAATAGAACTGAACCTCGCCCTCGCGCTTTTTTTTCTGGCCTACTGTTCCGGGCGGCTTCGCAGAATCAAGTCGCCTTCACTCGGCGGCAGCGAGAATGGGAACTCGACGACTTGGTTTCCCATCGGAACCCGCAACACAAATTCTTCCTGTTTGCGCAGACTGTCGATCCATTTGCTTTTGCTGCTGAACAGCAGCCAACCGCTCGTCTCGTTGTGAGCGGAACTCAGCGTGATTGCCCGCAGGCTACGCGTTTGCAGAAATTCGATCATCTCGGACGCATCTTTTATACGGCCCGCCAGCGCCGCTTCCTTCTCCTGTTTCTTCTCGGGATATTTCTGGCTTTCCCGCTCGATTTCTTTTCTCAGAGCGTCGATATCGCGCTGCTGCTGGTTTGCCAAGGCTTCTGAATCGAGTGCGCTCGGTTCATCGTGAAAGTGTTTTACGAATTCCAGCGCCATCTTGGAGGGCGCAACCTCAAGCGAATCTGTGCCGCGATAATGCACGCTTAGAAATAGAGCCAGTATTGGTTGCTGTCGCCGACGAGCTTTTTCTAACTCCTGCGCATCGACCGCCAGAATAATTCCGTAGTCGGCAGTCCAGAATCCGTAGCGGTATTTGCCATCGTCATCCCGGCTGAAGGTGCAACCCGGTTGACTTTCCTCCCACCGCAACGCAGGTTTGGCCGGATCTTTCTCGCGGCCGGAGGAGAATCCCCAGCCACCGGAGGCGAGCAGAATCGTCAACACCGATACTGGGATGGCATAGCGGGCGCACATCGGGATCAGCCCTCAGATTACTATTGAGCGGCGTTGTACCCGTTAAATAGCGACTGACACGATGCGAAGTCAGACCCAAAACGGAAACTCTAATGAACGCTCACATGAGAATTGGCGTTGGGCGAAACCGCCTTTTGCGTCGCCACCCAATCGCGAATTCGCCTATCCAGTACATCCAAAGGGAGAGCGCCGCCGTCGAGAATTTCGTCATGGAAGGCGCGCAAATCGAATTTCTCGCCTAGTTGATCTTTCGCATACTGCCGAAGCGTCAAAATCTCCAACTGCCCCAGTTTGTAGGCCAGCGCCTGGCCGGGCCACGCGATGTAACGGTCGACTTCACTCTGCACGTTAGGCTCATCCATGGCAGTGTAGCGATGAAAATAATCCACCATCTGTTCGCGCGACCAGTGCTTCTCATGTACTCCGGTGTCGATGACCAGGCGGATGGCTCGCCACATTTCGTTCTCTAACCGTCCGTAGTCGCTGTACGGGTCCTGATAGCGGCCGACCTCTTTACCCAGTCGCTCCGAGTAAAGGGCCCAGCCTTCGACGAAAGCGGTGTAACCCGCATACTTTCGAAATGAAGGCAGATCGGGCAATTCCTGCGCCAGGGAAATTTGCAGATGATGCCCGGGAATGCCTTCGTGATAGGCGATAGCCTCAACGTTGAGCACCAGGCGATGTTCGGGATCCCACTCGTTCACGTTGATGTGGCCGGGGCGCGAGCCGTCGGCGGTGCCATCGGTGTAGTCGGCCGGTACGGCATTTTTAGACGCGGAAGCCTCCATGGGAATGACTTTGAGCTTACTCTTGGGAAGGCGGCCAAAAAGTTTGGGCAGCTCCGGTTCCATCTCGCTCACATACTTCGAATACAAATCGAGCAACTGCTGCCCGGAAGCCGCATAGAAACGGCGATCATTCTTGATGTGCTCATTTAGGCTCGCCAGATCTTTGAATCCAAGCTGGTGAGCCACCGCAAGCATTTCGGCTTCGGTCTGGTCGACCTGCTTGAGGCCGATCTCGTGAATCTGTTCGGCGGTGAGATCAGTAGTGGTCATGCGGCGGATTTCATAGCGATAACGTTCCTCGCCATCGGGAAGCGCCCAGATGCCGGGCTCCGTCCGGCCTTTGGGAGCATACTCATCGCGAACGAAAACAGCGAAGCGGGTATACGCGGGCAGAACGGATTTCTTGATCGCAGCAACGCCGGATTCACGCAGACGCTTTTGATCGGACGCAGAAATGCTGTTGGGGAAATTGGCGAAAGGTTGGGCAAAGGCAGACTTGTCCGGTGTTTCAGAAGCAACCGCGTTGCACTGTTCTGCAACCTTTTCCAACAGAAAGCGCGGCGGCATTAAGCTGTCGTTCATGCCTCTGCGCATCTGGGCGACGGTCTCATCCAGAAGGCGGGGAATTTGATTGAGCCGGGAAAGATAGTCTTCGTAGTCCTTGACTGAATCGAAAGCGAGCACGCCGACGAGGCGCGGCAACTCAATTTGCACTCCGTTCTGTTGGTCGACGGGCATTTCCCAAGGCTTGAATCGAGCTCCCTCTACCTGCGTCTTGAGGGAACTAACCATTAGAACCTGGTCTAGCGCCTCCTGTTCGGGAAAACCGGAAGTATCGATAGCTTCGAAACGCGAGAGAAAGTTTTGTGTTTCCTTCTGATCTTCGTCGATCGCTTTCTGGGAGAAGTCATCGAGTCTGTCGTTCCACCGTTTGTCTCCGAGGAAGGAGGCGAAGACAGGGTCCGTTCGCAACCGGTACTCCCACTGCTCGTCCAGAAGGTCCTTAAACGCTTTGCGGCGGGACTCAAGGGAAGACGACGGTGGCTGAGCGATCGAGAAGTTGCTGCAAAGGCTAAGGATTAAGGCAACGCACAGGCCGAAATTAAAAAGGCGCATTCAGGCTCCTTGAATGGACTTGACTCACAAGTTCGAATTTGTTCGCGCGAGATACTATCGCCGCTTGGGATTCTACTCGCGTATTGCTCTCGCTGCCTTTATTCGTAGCGCAGGGCCTCAATGGGATCGAGGCGGGAAGCACGCACGGCGGGAACCATGCCGCTGATCACCCCTACCGCGGTAAGAATGAGAATCGCAACCAGCAGTGTGCCGGGTGCGATGATCAGGCGAATGTCTCCGGCCTCCGCATTTTTCGCCATGGCGCTGTAGAGCGTTAGCCTCCCGACGGAGAGCGAGACCACGTATGCCAGCATGACTCCCAACGCTCCACCCATAAAAGTGATGGTGAGAGCTTCGGCCAGAAACTGCAGCAGGATGTGTCCGCGGCGCGCGCCCAGAGCCTTCTCCACGCCGATCTCGCGAGTGCGCTGCGTTACCGAGACCAGCATGATGTTCATCAGGCCTACGCCGCCGATGCCCAGCGTGAGCGTGCCGATGAAGCCCAGCAGAATTTTCAAGCCGATGGTGATGACTTCGAACTGATGAACCTGTTCCATCAGGTTGAACACCCGCACGGCACGGCGATCGGTTTGGCTGAACTTGTGCTGAATGGCCAGGACGTCGCGCGCAGACTGTTCTAACCTCTGATACTCCGGCGTCTCGTAATTGAACCAGATGGAATCAAGGTAATGAGTGTCCTTCAGGTCGCTCATCGTTGTGAAAGGAACGTAGATGGCGCGGTTGATGTCGTCGTCGCCTTCCTGCATCTTGGCGCTCAGCACGCCGACCACTTCGAAGCTGAGACCATCGATGCGAATACGCTCGCCCAGCGCCTTGCGGCCGGAGAAAAGTTTTTCCTTGGCTTCGGAACCAATGACCGCGACCCGCGCCCGCTGCATCTGATCCTGCATGTTGTAGAACCGTCCCGGACCAAGCTTGAGTGCGCGCATCGAATCCACGTTGGGATAGTTTCCCGTCACGTTGAAGCTGAAGGTTCGGGTGTCGAACTGGATGTTGCACTGCTTGCTTACTTCCGGCGTGATGTGCGTGATCTGCGGAAGATTGGTTGTGAGCGTGTCCACATCGTCCATGGTGAACCGGACCTGCATTCCAGCCTTCTGGCCGCCGGCCTGCATGGAAGTGCGGCCAGGGACGAGGATCATCAATTTGGTGCCGAAGTTGGCGAAAATATTAGCGCAGGCCTGGCCAAATCCGTTGCCATAGGCCAGCAGCATCACCACGGTGGCGATGCCCCAAGCCATGCCGAGCATGGTGAGAGCGGTGCGGCGGCGATTGTGCCGCATAGCGCCGTAGGCCTCGTGAAATAGATCGCGGAACATTACTTACTCCTGCCGAAGCGCGTCCACCGGTTGCAACATGGCGGCTTTGCGCGCGGGATAAAGTCCCGCAATCACACCCGCCAGGGTCAAGCTGCCGATTGCCAGGATCGCCGACATCGGCACGATTTTCGGAGGATCAAACCCTCCCGGTCCCTGCTGCGTGCCCAGCACCGCCATTAAGCCGGCAGCGAATCCCATGCCGATCAATCCGCTAAACAGCGTAAGCAATATTCCTTCGAGAAAAAACTGAAGCAAAATGCTGCGGTTGGTGGCGCCCAAAGCTTTGACGCAATCCGATCTCTCGCGTACGCTCGCTGACCGTGACCAGCATGATGTTGATGACGCCAATGGCGCCCAGCGCAAGCGTAACCAGCCCCACTGCTCCCAGAAACATGTTCATGGCATCGAAAATCAGGCCGACCGCCTTGGAGTTCTGAATTGTGTCCCAGCCTTCGAAGGCGTTCTTATCGCGATAGTCAAAGTCATGATTGCGGGCGACTATTTTGCGAACTTCATCCTGTGCAATCAGATGCTCGTCGGTCACACGTGGCTGATAGTTAATGAAAGAAATAGAATTTTCATGATTCTCGCCCTTCAGCGGAAAGAAGGTCGCCATCACTCGGTATGGGATGTAGCCGCGCATGTTGGTGGAGTTATCGTCGCCGCGGCCCACCCGCTGAACCGTGCCGATGACTTCGAAACTGATGTCGTTCAGAATGATGGTCGCTCCCACCGCGGGACGGCCGGGGAACAGATTTTTCACCAGTTCATCGCCCAGCACGATGACGTTGCGTCTTTGATTTTCATCCAAGCTGTTCAGCCAGCGTCCCTGATTGAGTGGAAGATACCGGATTTCGCCGAACTGCGGTTCCACTCCGGCGATCTCTCCACTGGCACTGCGCAAACTCGCTGACCGCTCGCACATCGCTGCGGGTGAGTACGGGAGAAGCATTGCGCACGTGCGGAGCCTCCTTGCGAATGTCCACGTAGTCCTGATAAGTAAGCAGGTAGTTGCGCGCGGAATTCATGCTGCCCTGCACCACCGGAGCGCGCCCGGGAAAAATGAACATAATGTCCTTGCCGTACTGTGCCAGTTCGCGCTTGTTGCCCGAGCGGAAACCTTCCCCGAGGCCCACCAGCAGCAGCAACGAGCCCACGCCCCAGGCAATGCCGAACATGGTGAGGAATGAGCGCAGCTTGTGCGCCCACAGGGTGCGGAAGATTTGCGCGAAGATGTCCAGAAGCATCCGCATAATCTTAGGATACGCATATTTGACGTATTTGGTTCGGAGTTCGGTAGCAAAGGACGAGGCGGGAATGGGTTATCTGAGTTACATTTGGCGCCACACGTCCTTGAAGTCGAAACAGCCCTTTTTCCCGGCCAACCATTCGGCGGCGCGCACCGCGCCCTCCGCGAATCCGTGGCGCGACTTGGCGTCATGGCAAAGGTAGATGGTGTCGCTGGGCGAATCGAGGACAAGTTCGTGCATTCCGACCACGTCTCCCTCGCGGAACGAGGTGATTTCAAGCTCGGTTCCCGAAGTATCCTGAATGAGTTTTTGCAGCGAAATCGCCGTGCCCGACGGTGCGTCTTTTTTGTGCGCGTGGTGGCGTTCGAAAATCTGTCCGAAATACCGGTGTTGCAGAGCCGCCGCCGCGCTGCGCGCCACTTCAAAAAATAAATTCACGCCGATCGAAAAATTAGATGCGTACAACAAACCACTGTTGCCGCTTTCCACCATTTTTCGGACTTGCGGCAGTTCGCTATACCAGCCCGTTGTGCCAACCACAATATTTTTGCCCGCATGGAGGCACGCTGTGATGTTCTCCAGAACCGCGGCCGGGGTGGTGAAATCGATTACCGCATCGACTTGGATAAGTTTCGCCGCGGTCAGAGCCGAGGCTCTGGGATTATTTTCAGCTCCAAGAGCATCAACCTCATGGCCTCGCTGGCGAGCCGCTTCCGCCACCAGCGACCCGGTCTTGCCCCGGCCTAAAACCAGAATATTCATGAAGGCCAACCCTTTGCAGTCGCGACGCCGCTGCCTCTCAGCACGCTCCGCGATTTGAGATTTTGCTCAAGCAAATACCTCGGGATCGAGGTCGGAAAAAAAAGTCTTGTGCAACCGTCGCACAACTTGCGGCACTTCATCCTCCTCAATCACGAAGGTGAGGTTAATTTCGGACGCCCCCTGCGAGATCATGCGAATTTTCACGTCGGAAAGTTCGCCGAAAACACGCGCCGCAATCCCCGGTGTCTCTCTAAGATTTTCTCCCACCAGGCAGACAATTGCCTTGCGGCCTTCATATTTTACGTCTGCTAGTTTTGCGAGATCCGCCGCCAGTGCCGGAATCGACTCGTTGGAATCCACCGTCAGCGACACACTCACTTCCGAAGTAGAGACTACATCCACCGGGACGCGGTGCCGGTCAAAGGCTTCGAAAATCGCCCGCAGAAAACCGTGGGCCAACAGCATACGCGGGGCCGCGACATCGATAATGGTAATGCGTTTCTTGGCGGCAATGGCTTTGAAAGAATTCCTGCAGTGGGGCACGCGCGCCGAGATCCGAGTTCCTTCGCAATCAGGATTACGCGAGTTCAACACATATACCGGAATGTTCTTTTGGATCGCCGGCAGCACGGTAGCGGGATGTAACACTTTGGCGCCAAAGTAGGCTAACTCGGCGGCTTCGTCGAAGCTGATGAGCTTAATTCGCCGGGCGTCGGGGCAGAGATTCGGGTCGGTGGTCATCATGCCGTCCACGTCAGTCCAGATTTCGATGCGCTCGGCGCCCAGGCCCGATCCCACGATGGCTGCCGAATAATCGGATCCGCCGCGCCCGATCGTAGTCGTGATTCCCGCCTTGGTGGCGCCGATGAAACCGCCCATGACTGGCACTCGCCCTTTATCCAACGCCGGTTGTAGTTTTGCCCTCAGCCGTTCGTTCGTCTCTTCGATCAGGGGCGCCGCCCGCGTGTGTTCGCTGTCAGTAACAACACACTCGCGGGAATCCACCATAGTGGAATCGAGTCCCTGCGCAGAAAACGCGGCTGCAACGATTCGGCTGGAAAGAATCTCGCCGAACGCGGCCACATGATCGGTGGTGCGCGGAGTCAGCTCGCCTACGGCGGCGATGCCGCGTAAGAGTTCGTCGAGCGCTTCGAAGTAAACTCCCAAATCGCTATGAAATTCGGTGAACAGCGCCGTCCCCAGCAGTTCGCCGGCAGTGTTGTAATGGCGCTCGCGGAGAGAACGGGAAAGATTGAGCGCGGCCTTGCGATCACCATTTCCCGCCGCGTGCGCCATGGCCAGTAACTGATCCGTGACCTTGGCCATGGCGCTGACCACGACCACAGGCTCCTGTGCCAGCCGTCCTTTAACAATCGCGGCTGCGCGCTCGATGGCCTTGGCGTCCTGCACCGAGGTGCCACCAAATTTCATTACGATCATCGGCGGAAGTACCTCGGACGCAGACAGAGGCAGTCAGGCGCACAATTTGGGTTCGTCGGACAGGCGCGGCGCTTCACCTCAGATATCAATCCAGGTAACCCCGCACTTTGAGCAACTCAGCGTTTAGCAGAGCAGCGCCGGCCGCGCCGCGGATGGTGTTGTGGGAAAGCACAGTGAACTTCCAGTCGAGCACGCCACAGGCCCGCAAACGGCCGACCGTAGCCGTCATCCCGTTACCTGACTCAACATCGAGCCTGGGCTGCGGCCGGTCTGCAGATTCTGTATAGCGCACCGGCTGTTCGGGAGCGCTCGGCAGTCGTAATTCCTGAGGCACGCTGCGGAATTCGTTCCATGCCTTGATCATCTCCTCCGCACGCGCCTTTTTTTTCAGTTTCACCGAAACCGATTCTGTATGCCCGTCTTCGACGGCTACGCGGTTGCACTGCGCGCTCATAGCAAAGTCCGCGGATAGGACGCCCGAGCCGTTCAGCCGTCCCAAAAGCTTGCGCGTCTCCTCCTCCATTTTCTCTTCTTCCTTGGCAATGTAGGGGATCACGTTGCCCAGAATGTCGAGTGAAGCCACGCCTGGATATCCCGCGCCACTCACGGCTTGCATAGTGACCGCCATGACCGTCTCGAGGCCAAATACATCTTGCAATGGCTTCAATGCCATCACCAGTCCGATAGCAGAGCAGTTTGGATTCGTGACCACAAAGCCGCCGGACTTCTTGCGCCAACTTTGACACTCGATCATCTGAATATGATCGGCATTGACCTCTGGAATTACCAGTGGAACGTCGCTCTGCATCCTGAGCGCGCTGGAATTCGTGACCACGGCGCAGCCCGCATCTGCGAAGCGGGGTTCCATTTCGGCTGCGATGGACGTATCCAGTGCGGCAAAAATTATCCTTGGAGCATCCTCCGGGCTGGCTGGCGATACCCGCATTTCGGCCACCCGCGCAGGCATCGCCGTTCTCATCTTCCAGCGCGCCGCTTCGCCATACGGCCGGCCTTCGGAGCGGTCAGAAGCCGCCAGCCATGCGACCTCGAACCAGGGATGGTGTTCCAGCAATTGCACGAAACGCTGCCCCACCATTCCGGTCGCGCCCAGAATCCCCACCGGAATCTTGGTTTGCATAGTTAATTTGGATTTTACAACAGCCTTCCGTGGGATACCGCTATGAAGGCGGCCATGTACACCATGGGCCAACTCCGGACGTTCCCAAGAAACGCTCGTGACCGAAGTTTCACGCCATCGTAAAACACTACAGAAATGTCATTCTCTGCCGATAGAAGAATCCGAGGAGTTAATATGCCTGAGCTTCGCCAGAACTATTTCACCAAGGAATGGGTCATCATCGCCACCGAGCGCGCCAAACGCCCGGAGGAATTGGTCATCAAGCGTCCGGTCAAGATCGTGCCTCCATTCATCGAAACTTGTCCGTTCTGCGTGGGCAACGAAAACAAGACCCCGCCTGAGGTGATGCGCGTTCCCAGCAACGGCAATGGCCCCTGGCAAGTGCGGGTCGTGGCGAACAAATTCGCGGCCCTGTCGCCCGAAGCCCAGCCCACTCGCACCATCCATCGCTCCCGCCGCAGCATGGGAGGCTTCGGCGTGCACGACGTCATAATCGATACCCCCGACCATTCGCACACTATGGCCCTCATGTCCGACGCGCACGTCGCCAATGTGTTGCGCGTTTACAAGTCTCGCTATGATGCATTGAGCCTCGATCCGCGCATTGCCCACGTTACTATTTTCAAAAACCACGGTGGCGATGCCGGCGCCAGCCTGGAGCATCCCCATTCCCAACTGATCGCCACTCCTGTCATCTCTCATCAGGTGCGGGAGCGCTTCCAGCAGGCCTTGAACCATTACGACGAATACGGCGAATGCATGTTTTGCCAAACCCTGCAGGAGGAAATCGAAGAAAAGGAACGGGTAGTGCTCCTCACCGACCACTTCGTCGCCCTGGAACAATATGCCTCGCCCTCGCCCTTCAGCACTCCCATTTATCCCCGCCGCCACATGGCCAGCTTTGGGGATATCAGCGCAGTCGAGATTGCGGACCTGGCCAGAGTTCTACGAACAGTTCTGGCAAAGCTCTATCACGGGCTGGGCAACCCTGACTTTAACTTCACCATTCGCAGCGCACCCGCCGAGTACGTTGGAGTAAAGCACTTCCACTGGTATTTCAGCATTATTCCCCGGCTCACTCGCGTTGCCGGCTTCGAACTCGGTTCCGGGATGTTCATCAACACGGTGTTGCCGGAAGCAGCCGCCGAGTTCCTTCGCAATGTGAAAGTCGAATTGGCGGCAGGAGCCAGCTGATGCTGTCGAGACTTGGCTGGCAAAGTCTCGCGCCTTTGCTTGCAAAATCTAAAGCTTCAGATCACGCTGCGGAGTCTAACCGCGCTTCTTTCCCGCCTCCGGCTCGCCTGTGTGCTCCGGGCTTCCACCCGGTTCGGGAAAGTCCGTGTCCGCGGATTTCAACATCGCATCCTGATCCCGGTGCCCCAGTTGGCCCTGCATTGACGTGTTGTCGGATGAATCTCGTTCGTCCTGCTCCACGGCGCCCTTCGAGCGGTCTTGATCCTTCGTGATGGCCACAATTAATCTCCAATCGGCAGCGAATCATGCCTATAATGAGCCTACTCTTAAACATCCAAATAGGGCATCGGTTTTCTACTGTAGGTAAAAAGGATTTTGCTGGAATGGGAGGACGCATGAAACGACTGATTCTCATCGCCATGGCAGTTCTGTTTTCGACCCTAACCCTCACGGCACAAACTGGGACGAGCGCGCCGGCGGCTCCAACGGTGTCGTCGTCCGCTCAGAGCGAATCGCGCCCGCATCGCCGTCATCGACGCCATGCTCGCCACCCCCATCACCACACCGGTATTAATGCCAGGCGGTGACCGCCGGGAGGCAGACATACCGAGCTCAAAATGCCGCAGAAATGACCGCTCCGTCCACACTGTTCCGGCCATTCACTGGTTTGGTGAAGATCATAATTCTGGGCCGGGAATTCGAGGTTCCGGAGAACAATTCATTGCTGCGTTGCTTTCAGTATCTGGCGCCGGAAGATGTTTCCTACGGCCGCTTTTGCTGGAATGAGGATTGCCAGTACTGCCGCGTGACCTACGACTCTGGCAATCAAGGCAGCAGACGTGTCGCCCTCTCCTGCAAGCTGATGGTGCAGGCAGGAATGGATGTCAAAGAAGTGACCGCGGAAATCCGCTATTGCCTTCGAACGCTGGAACTGGAGAAAAACGAATAGAACCGCCCGGGTTTTCAACTGCCAATTTGCCGTCGAATCAACCTACTCTCCGGGCGCCCGCGCCGCCGTCGTCGAAACCCCTAGCTTACGCAGCCGATCCTTGGCTTGCAGCGCCTCGTTCGACCGTGGATAACGCTGAATCACATGGCGAAGCTGGGCAATTCCATCATCCTTCTTTCCCAATTCGATGAGAGCCAGCCCCTTCTTCAAATCCGATGAGGGAGCCTTGTTGCCGGTTGGGAAGTTCTGCAGCACCTGGTCGTAGTCGGTTACCGCTTCCTGGAAGTTGCCCTCCTTGTAGGCGAGTTCTGCCAGGTAGTAATAGGAATTTCCCGCCAGATCGGTGTTCGGATAGAACTTCACATAATCCGAGAATTCCTGCTTCGCGATATCATTTTTTGCCGCGTTGTAATCCCGCAGCCCGTTGTTGTATAGCACATCGGGCGGCGGAGCCTGCGCCATCGCCTGTTGCTGTGCCTGCTGCGCGGCCTGTCCCGCGGCTACGCTTTGCTGTGCCGCCTGCATGTCCTCCAGTTGCTTGCTGACCTTCGCCAGGCGGGCTTTTAATTCGTCCAGAGAATCATTGAGCGACTGGATCTGCCCGGAAAGCTGGTCCACCTTGCTCCCGTTTTCTCCCTGTAGCTTTTCCAGGCTGCCCTGAAGAGCGGCGATGGCTGCCGCCACCTTGTTCATGCTGTCGCTGTTGTGGTCGACCAGGCTCTTCATCACTCCCATGCGTTCGTCGAAGGACTGCTGCATGTGCGTCATCTGATCCTGCAGCGCCTGCACCTGAGTCTGAAGCTGGATCATCTCTTTGTTGACGCCCCAGGCCGGCGTGCCATATCCCCAAAACGCGATCAGCAGAGCAACTATGGTCGAATATCGTTGGATTTTCATAGCGTATTCCTTGAGTTGCAAAAAGCCGTGAATTGAAAAAAACGGCCTTGCATGAAATTCATGAGATGCACAAACGGACCCGTAGTCCCTCCCGCTCTGCAGGTCCTATTGTGAAGGATAGCGCGGTCCGGACATAGTTGTCTTGAAGGTTCCGCTGCGCGTGCGGCGTTGCCAGAAAAAACCGAGGTGCGGAACGACCGGCGCTCCGCACCTCGAAAGGCTATTTCTGATACACGAAATGGCCACGGCGGTTCTGCTGCCAACAAGCCTCGTTGGATTCAGTGCAGAACGGTTTTTCCTTGCCGTAACTGATCGTCTTGATACTGCTGGCGCTGACCCCGGCTTGGGTCAAGGCGCTCTGCACGGCAGCCGCACGGCTGTCGCCTAAGGCCAGGTTGTACTCGGTCGACCCGCGCTCGTCGCAGTGTCCCTCGATCACGAAGTGGATGTTGGGATGCTGCTTAAGGAAATCGACATCGGCCTGCAGCGAACTTTGCTGATCCGGCCGAATATCCGATTTGTCGTACTCGAAGTAGATATCCTTCACGCTCTGTGAGAACAGTTCCTCCTCCGAAGGCCCGGTTGTAGGAGCGGGTGGTGGCGGAGGCGTGGTCACGGTAACTCGTGCCGTGGCCTGCTGAGTGCCTCCGGCCCCCTTCGCGGTTAGCGTATAGGTGGTCGAATCCGTTGGTGTCACCGGTTGCGAGCCGCTGGCTTGAACGGCTCCAATGCCGTCGATGCTCACGTCGGTCGCATTGGTCGTCTGCCACGTAAGCGTGGTCGATTGTCCTTTATCGACGGTGTTGGGGTTGGCCGTGAGCGAAGCGGTTGGCGCTGCCGCTGGCGGTGGTGGCGGTGGTGGCGGTGGCAGCGTTTTTTTATGGCAGGCGCCCAGGAACAGGATGGCGCCCAACGCGAATATAAGAGTAATCCACTTCAGTCTTTGCTGCTTCACTTTTCCTCCGTACGTAGTCGCACGCTGTTGCCCCCAACGCGCGCTTTAGAATCCATAGCGGGGCGGGTTCACTTCTCCGCCACCTCGGGCTGTTTAATCGAAGAGTTCGCCAAACATGACTTCGAACAGTTTGGAATCCTACTTCCAACTCCAATTTGGTTGCGTATTGCTACCGGTAAAAGTTAACTGCTTCGCATTGCTCCCGTCGGCCAGCATGGACCAGATTTGCTCGCTCCCCGAACGGCTGGATTGAAACACAATATGCCGTCCATCCGGCGACCACGAGGGAAAATCATTTCGTCCGCCATCGTGAGTCAATTGCACCCACTGCTTGCTGGCCATGTCCATGAGATAAATGTCCTCAGCACCCGGCGCGCCCGGTCCGTAGCTGCCGTATCCAGGCGAACGCCAGAAATTGTCCATTGGGTGACCAGGCGGGCGACACCGCGTAACCCTGATCTGTTACCCGTTGCACATTGGTGCCGTCGGCTTCCATGGTATAGATCTGCGGCAGGCCCGTGCGTCCGCTCACCCATGCAATCTGTGCGCCCGTCTTGCGATTCCACGTCGGAGAAACGTCTGGGCCTTTCGAGGACGTAACCCGCTTCAGATTTCCGCCCGACTGATCCACCGTGTAGATCTCAGGATCACCCGAGCGCGAAGAAGAAAATGCCAGCCTGGTGCCGTCGCGCGACCACGCCGGCGAAAGATTCGTCCCGCCAAACCTGGGAAACGAAACCAGGCGGTTCAGGTCCATGGAGTACATCAGGATTTCCCATCCCGTTTTCGTCATGGAACTGAAAGCCAGGCGCGAACCGTCGGGCGAAATTCGCGGAGACAGCGAAATCGAATCCGAGATGCGTCACCTGGTGCTGGTTCGACTCCGTCGTAGTCCATTACCCAGATTTCCTTGTGTCCGCTGCGGCTGCTCACAAAATAAATCTGGCTTTCCGCAATTCCCTGGATTCCGCCGCCCAGGCGAAAGATAATTTCGTCCGCGAACTTGTGCGCGATGGTGCGAACCGCATCTGTTGTAGCTGCGTCCGTGATACTGCTTGCCCAGCACCTGCGGCGAGGTGATGTTCTTGACGTCGTAAAGCCAGCCCTGCACGGTGGCGTTGTTGCCAGTGACGCCCAGGTTGCCGAACGCCAGCATCGACGCATTGGGCGGCGGAGCATTCCAGGCTTCGAACTTTACTTCCGTCGGATTGCCGGGAATTGCTAAAGGATAGAAGCTCTTCGAAACCATGTCGAAGATGCCGGCATTGTCGAGATCATTCCAAAGCGTGTCGTTGAAAACCTTCAGCAATTCAGTATTTTTGCCATCTGCGTTGGAGGGCTTAAAGTCGGGCACCGCGAGGCGGACCTTTTCCACCCCCAGGCCCGTGCCTGTCTTGATCCAGTCTTGCTGGGCTAGACATGGAGAAATAGTAAGAACAACCGCCAGCAGGAGAAAGATCTCTGCCGCGCCGGACCGAGATTTTATTTTGAATTGGAGCGTGCCGGTCGTCCTCTTGCTCTTGCCGATACCAGCGTTCTGACCTCTATGAATCGTATGATGACGAACACTCAATTGCAAGTTGTCCTTCCCCATTTACTTCATCCATTCCCGGCCTGAGATGTTTTTCCAGAAAAAATTAAAAGGTGACCTATCTTTTGTAATCGAACCAGAACTCCACCGAAACCTTGCTCCCGGAATAATCCGGCGGCAATGGACCAAAAGTGTCAATGCGCTGCAAGGCTCGCACTGCCGATTGATCGAGCGACGGCACGCCGCTCGACTGCTCTACCTGCACATTTGCCGGATGACCATCGCGCTTGATATCAAACGTCACATAAACTCGTCGCGCGTCCGTGATGCGCGGATCGACCTCGTACTTCAGCCAGTTCTCCGAAACCTTCTGCTGTACCACGCGCACATACCAGGCGTAGCGTGAACCGAAATCGCCGCCGCCACCGGTGAAACCGAATCCGCCCTTCGCGCCACCGGCGCTGAACGTTCCGTAAGGCCCGCTGACTGGCCCGCCTTGCCCGAAGGGAACCTCATTGCTGGCTTCCGCTTCGGGCTGGGGCTGAGGTTTTTGACTCGAGTCTCGGTAGTGCGTTGTTTCGGCTTTGTCTTGGCGTTCTTGTCGGGAATCGGAATCGCGTCCGGTTCTTTCTCCTTCCGGCTTGGGATGCGACTTGGTAAGCCCCTTGGATTCGTTCGCCAGCACGTTCTGCGTCTGCGCCGGGCTGGCGGGCAGGGGAATCGTGCTGACGAGCGTGACGCCCATCGCGTCGCCACCACCGCCCGCGCCCCAAGTGCTGCCGCTCCCTCCCGGAGCGATCACGGCGTACAACACGATGGCAGCTCGCAATCGCAACGTGCAAGCCGCCGACCAGCCAGGTTGCGGCCCCAACGGTCGTGTTCGAAAAATATCTCAGCGTTGGCTTGCATGACTGTCGAGTGGTTGCGTCACGATGCTCACATTGGTGATGCCGCGATTGCTTCACCGCGTCCATCACCGTAGCGAAGGCGCCGAAGGGCACGTCTTCGTCGGCGCGAATGAAGATGGACTGATGTCTGCGGGTCGCGAATCTTCTGCCGTAGACTTGCCGTGCAATCTCGTTGATGTTGATCGGATCGTTGCCCAGAAATACGCGCTGCTGCTTGTCGATGCTGATCACCATGCGCTCTTCGGTGATCTCCTTTACGGTGCGCGTCTTGGGCACGCTGACTTCGATGCCCGACTGCAGCACGGGCGCGGTCACCATGAAAATGATGAGCAGCACGAGAACCACGTCCACCAGCGGGGTGATGTTGATGTCGGAGAGGGAAGTTTGAGTGCGTCCGTTGGAAGCCGTAAAGGCCATTACCGCCGCACCTCCGCCAGCTCGCATGCGCCGGCTGCGAGCGCTCCACGGCGTTCAGCATCTCCAGGGCGAAGTCATCGCCGCGTGCCGCGAACTCGCGAATCGAACTGCCGATCAGGTTGTAGGCAATGACCGCGGGAATCGCGGCCGCCAATCCGGCGGCGGTCGTGATCAGAGCTTCCGAAATACCCGGAGCGACCGCCCGCAAGGTCGCCGCGCCCGCCGTCCCCAATCCGTGGAAGGCGTCGATGATGCCCCACACCGTTCCGAACAGTCCGACGAACGGGGTAACCGCGCCGGTGATCGCCAGCCATGGCACGTTGCGTTCCAGGCGCGTCAGTTCTTCGGAATTGGCGATCTGCATGGCGCGCTGAATCGGCAACGGGCTGCGCTCCGCTGCCGCGCTTGATATTCCTCGAAGCCTCCTTCAAACACGCCCACCAGCGGGCTGGGCCGGAACTGGTCGGCCACCGCGGCGACATCCTGCAGGCGCTGCGCCTTGCGGAACGCGCGCACGAAGCGTCCACTCTGCACGCGCGCCCGGCGCAACAGGCTCCACTTGGAAAGAATGATGGCCCAGGAGATCACGCTGAAGAGCCAGCAGAAGAAGAAGAACGATCTTGGCGACGGACCGGTTTCGCCCACCAGATCAACAATTTCGCCGCCAACCACTGCAGCCACGACTAAAGAAAAATGCATTGGGTTGCTCCAGAGTATAAACCGACGTGGGCGGAGTCTTGGATCAGACGTATCCACATGCAGTAACGGGTTTTCGCTGTCAGGTGATTGCGGTTGTCGGATTCCGTGCGATCTTTATTGGAGCACGTTCGTGTACCTTCGAGTTCTCTTGATTCGCGGCATTGGCAATTCATCGGCACCCAAGCGACATGAACGTGGGCAATCAGGAGCAATCCTGGACAGCGGACGCAACCGTTGAGTTTCATGCTATTCTGCGCTCAACCTCGGAACTCCAGGACCGCCCGTGCTCGTCGAACTGCGCCTCGAAAACTACGCGGTCATCGATAATCTGGCGGTTGAGTTCGCCTGCCGGCCTGAACCTGCTGACCGGCGAAACCGGAGCCGGGCAAATCCATTCTGATTGACGCGCTCGCCCTGCTGCTCGGCGAGAAGGCCTCCACGCGATGTCATTCGCTCCGGCGCCGACCGGGCCGTGATCTCGGCCGTCTTCGAAATCGAAGGCGCAGCACGGAAAAGATCGTCGCTCGAATCCTCGAAGCCAACGGCATCGACTCCGACGACGAAGATGACGAATCCGTCATCCTGCGTCGCGAGATTGCGGCGGGCGGCAAGGGCCGCGTCTTCGTCAACAATCAGCCGGCCACGGTAGCCGTGCTGCGCCAGCTCGCCCCGTATCTCGCGACTATCCACGCGCAGAACGAATCGCATTCTGGCGTTCGATGGCCGCGGCGCGACTCGCCCTGCTGGATGCTTTCGCCGGCACGCAGCTCGAGCCGGCCAGCGAGGCCTTTGCACAGCTGGAAGGGAATTGCGCACGCATCGAAGAACTTGAGCGCGACGAGCAAGACCGGCTGCGCCTGCTCGATCTGTGGACCTTCCAGAAGCGCGAGATCGAAGACGCCAAGCTGCAACCGGGCGAAGACGAACGCCTCGAAACCGAAAAGCGTGTCCTCGCGAACGCGGAAAAGATCTACAACGCGGCGATGAATGCCTTCGATCTGCTTTACGAAGGCAGTGCTTCGACCGCGTCGTCGCTGCGCGCGGCGCAGAAGCACATCGAAGAACTGGCGCGCTACGAGCCGAAATTTCAGGAGGCGTTGGGCGCGACTCGAGACCGCGCGCATCAGCGTGGAGGATGTGGGCGCGACCCTTGCGCGATTATGCCGGAGGCATTCATGCATCGCCTGAGCATCTGGCCGAAGTCGAAGACCGCCTGGCGCTCATCGATCGACTGAAGCGCAAGTACGGGCCAACGCTCGACGACGTGATCGCATTCGGCGCAAGAGGTCAGCGCGCAAGCTGTCCGAGATGGAAAACAAAGACGAGATTCTGCGCCGGTTGCGCCGAGACCTGGCACAAGCGGCGCAGGAGTATCTGCGCGCGGCGCGCGCCATCTCGAAGAAGCGCTACGAAGCCGCCCGCAAGCTCGAGAAGTTGGTGGAAGCCGAGATCAACGATCTGGCCATGAAGTCGACTTTCACATCGAAGTCAGCGGGACCGACGAAGAAGGGAACTGGACTACGTCCGGCTTCGATCAGGTGGCTGTACCTGATCTCCACGAATCCCGGCGAGCCGTTGCGCCGGCTGGAGCACATCGCCTCCGGCGGCGAATTGTCGCGCGTGATGCTGGCGCTGAAGGCCAGTGTGGAAGCGCGGACAGGGCAAGAAGGCAAGTGTGACGCGGGCGTCTTCGCCCGCGCACCGAACTCTGGTCTTCGACGAAATCGATACCGGCATTGGCGGACGTGCCGCCGAAGCCGTCGGCAAAAAGCTGAAGGCATTCTCGCGACCAACCAGGTGCTGTGCGTCACTCACCTGCCGCAAATCGCTACCTTCGCCGACCATCACTACCGTGATCGAGAAGAAAGACTCCGCCGATCGCACTCGGACGACGGTCCGCCTGATCACCGGCGACGAGCGCACCGAAGAAGTTGCCCGCATGCTGAGCGGGGCCAAGCTGACCGAGACCTCGCGCAAGCACGCCGAGCAGATGCTGAAGACCAACGCGTGAAAGCTGCACCCGGAAGTGTCCCTTCGGATGAGGAGAGTCGCGAGTTGACAGGAAATTCCACATTAGCTAAACTGACTTAGCTAAGGTATATTGGCCATGGAAACCATTACGATTCACAAGGCGAAGACCCAACTCTCGCGGCTGATTGAAAAGGCTTGCCGGGGAGAGGAAATCGTCATCGCGCGGGGATCGAAGCCTGTCGTACGGTTGGTCGCGATCGAGGATTCGCGCGGCAATCGTAAGCCGGGAGCTTTGAAGGGAAAGATTCATGTGGGTCCCGAGTTCTTCGAGCCATTGCCGCCGGACGAACTGGAGCGCTGGGAGTAAGGCGAAATGCGCCTTCTGCTCGATACGCACACCCTACTCTGGTGGCTCTCGGAAAACCCCTCCTTGCCAGCTTCCGCGCGCAAACTCATCGCAAAGAAGACCGATGACGTTCTAGTAAGCGCCGTTTCTGCCTGGGAAATTGCCACCAAGGTGCGCCTGGGAAAGCTTCCGATTGCCATCGACCTGGCCCATGATTTCAGCGCTTATCTCGAGCGGGAGCGCTTCGACACTCTAGGGGTCAGCGTCGAGCATGGCATTCGGGCCGGCTTGTTGCCCGGGCCGCACCAGGATCCGTTCGACCGGATGCTGATCGCGCAAGCGCTAGCGGAAAATTTAGCCATCGTGAGCAACGATGTTGTTTTCGATGGCTACGCGGTCAAACGGGTGTGGTAACTGTCCGGTTGATGTCAAAGAGGTCCGCCACAACTGGGTGCCCACCCGGCCCTCACTCTTTCACGACACCCGATTTTTGGTCTGGCTTCATCAGCCACCAGGCTTCGCGGTACTTTTCGTATCTGTAGAAGGGTTTGCGGGGGGCGTTGGGATGGAGACAGAGGCGCTTGCGCCCCAGCGTCGCTTCGATGGGGATGAGGTACCAGGCGTTCTCGGGGACGACATAAGCGGCGATGAGATCAATTTCATCCTTGGTGTAAATGTCGACACCTCCCCAACAGCCGTGCGCACCGATCTCGTAGCAACCACATCGGACGGCGGTGCGGGTGCGCGACCAGGTCTCAAGAGCGGGATGTGGTGGTGCGCCCGTTTGGTTGTTGCCTCCCAATCGATTAGCTAATATAATTAGCTAATCGTGAAATACACCGTCCATCAGGCGAAGACGAATCTTTCGCGGTTGCTGGAGGAAGCCTGTTCTGGCAAAGAAGTGGTTATCGCTCGGGGCAGCCAACCGGTCGCCAAGTTAGTGGCGTTAGGGTCGGCCTCGAAAAAACGGGTTCCTGGCAGGCTTGCAGGGCAAATTTCCTATACGGCGGACGCCTTCGACCCGCTGACCGACCAGGAGTTGTCCGACTTGGGGTTTGAGTGAGGATTCTGCTCGACACGCACGCTCTGATTTGGTGGTTCGGTAACGAGTCTAAGCTATCGCGACGAGCTTCCTCGATGATTGCGAATCAGAACAACACGGTATTGGTATCGGCCGCGATTGGGTGGGAGCTGGCGATCAAGGTGAATCTTGGGAAGTTCGATGCGCTTTCGTTGGCGACGGAGTTGCCGGGCTACACGGCGGAGGAAGGGTTTGAGGAACTGCCGATCAGCATGGAGCAAGCGATTCGGGCGGGTCTGCTGCCCTTGCATCATCGCGACCCGTTTGACCGCTTGCTGGTCGCCCAGGCGCAGGCGCTGAATGTGCCGATCCTGAGCGCCGACACTGTTCTCGATCAATACGACGTAAAGCGAGTGTGGTAAGGATCTCAAGGTGTTCTCGACCCGGTCGATGTTTCAAATCTCATCATCGTCAGAATCGTCATGGTCGTCGTGATTCAGGTCCTTGGCGGGACTTAGGGCCCGGCCATCGTTGGCGTGGTGGATTTCGATTCGTCCGTTGACGTTGGAGAGCTGGATGCGGGTTCCACCGCCGCCCAGTTCACCGCGCAAATTTTGGCCGACGAAGCGATGGTGGCGGACGCGCAGGCCGAAGTCGTCATCGATTTTTCCGGAGACGGTCGAAGCCTCCAGTGCGGCCTTGGCGTCGGAAGGGAGGATCAGCTCAAGGCCTCCGTTCACCGAAGAGAGTTCGATCGGGGAATCGGTCAAGCGATCGAAATGCGCTTCCATGCGTCCGTTGATCGAGGAAAGCTTGACGCTGCCTTGCAATCCCTCGGCGAGCATACGTCCGTTGATGCAGGAGGCGCGCACTTCGGCGGCGGCTCCGTGAATATCCAGGGCGCCATTGATCAGTTTGATTTCGTCGAGGCGCGCGGCGCGAGGCACAGTCAAGGTGTATTCGACCCCGGCCGGATCGTGCATTCCGCCGTTGAAAAAATGGTCATGATCGGGGTAGCGAGTGCGGATGGAAACGTAGTCGCTGCTGGCTCTGACTTCGATCTTGGCCTCATCCAGCCGCTCTTTGGTGCCGGCATACTTGACGGCGTCAACCTTTACCTCGTTGCGGTCCCAGGCGGTGATGTGGACATCGCCGTTGATGTTATCGAACTCCACGCGGCCTCCGGCGGAGAGCGGATAGGTCTGGTGAAACTCTTCCGTGTACTCGCGGCTTTCGGAAGCGTTTCCCTGCGCGGCGGCAAAAAACAGGGCGAACAGTGTGCCTAAAATAACTCCCACCCAAGGGGCGAGTCTGTGTGAGCGGTTCATGGTCCCTCCGTTTCGACACGGATTAGACGCGCCAGTCCGGAATTCGTGAGTGCTTTCTAGAGTTGGATTCGCCTTTTTATGAGTCCGCTGGGCACGCTTCTGGTTGCGAGCGCGGTGGCCCAATGGGGGCCCAGGTTTGCGGGCCAAGCTAGGGGGGGATTCCTTTCAAGGAAGTGACTGCGGTCATCCCGCGTGGTTACCAGGGATAGACGAGCGCCACCAAGGGGCCATTGTTGAAAGGCGCGGGGCGGCGCAATCTGGTAACAGTTTAAGGCTGCCGGGGGAGACAAAGATGACTGAGTATCTACGCAAAACATCCGCTTCGGGCGTGATGGCAAACATTGCCGAATACCTGGTGATGCTGTTCGTCGCGCTTATGACCGGGGTGAGCACGTTGCGATTGTTGGGAATATTGCCCTAGCCGGAACGGCCAGATCTGGAGTTTTCTCACGGCGGACCGGGGTTCTCGCGGCCTATTTGTTTCTCCGATTGGCTTCTGTTTTCTTCGGCGGGATGTTCTGATTCAAACGAAAGAAATTGCTGGGGTCGTAGTGCGACTTGACCTCGACCAGGCGGTCCCAGCGCTGGCGATAGGCTTCGGGCACGCGGTCGTCCTCGTCGCCGCTCATGAAGTTGACATAGACGCCCGGCGTCATCGCAGGCCGGAGCGCTTGGAACAGATTGCGAATCCATGCCACGTTGGCCGCATCATCAGCGGCGTCAGTCCAGTTTGCCAGCAGGTTAACGACCAAAGGCGAACTGCGGTCGCCGAATGCGGTTTCGCCGGAGGCAACGCGCGCCGCCGCTCCGCCCAGATACGCAAGCTCGATCTGGGTCGCCGGCGAGGGAACGATGTCCATGGCCTGTATCATCTGCTCGATACTCCCGTCGTCGAGCGACTTGAAGTAGCCGGATTTAGTGTAGTAGCGGCGGCCGTGCGGAAATTCATTGTCCGCCATGGTCTGCAGATCGAGATACGATATTTGCTTACGCCTTACTGCCACAGGATTGGACACGGACAAAACCTCGTCCAGATACTTGCCGCCTTCCTCCGGATCGCCGAGCCAGATTATGGATTCACTCGCGACCGGACGTCCGCGGGCGTGTGGAGGAAGGTTTTCCGTGTTGGGAGCGATCTGCAGATTCAGATTCCATTTTAGGTTGTCAGGCGCGTCCGGCATGAATTCTCTCCAACGCCGCAGGACGCTGGGGATGTCATCGCCCAGACAAAAGCCTTCACCCAAAAGCACGGATGTCAACGGATGGAGTTTCACTTCAAACTCGGTGACGACTCCGAAGTTGCCGCCGCCTCCACGCAAGGCCCAAAATAATTCGATGTTTTCTTTCGCGCTGGCATGCACCAGGGAACCATCCGCTGTCACCAGAGTGAAGCCTTCCACGTGGTCGCATGAGAGGCCATGCCGGCGGGTGAGCCAGCCGAAGCCGCCACCCAGGACAAGGCCGGAGGCGCCGGTGTGCGAGACCACGCCTGAAGGAAAAACGAGGCCGTGTTTCTGCGTGGCGGCGTCAATCGAGCCGAGCAGACAGCCTCCCGCGAACCGGCCACGGCGCGTGTCGGGGTCGACAAACACATCGCGCATTCTGCTCAGATCGATTACCAATCCGCCGTCGCAAGTGCTGAAGCCCGCAAGACTGTGTCCTCCGCAGCGCACAGCGGTAAGCGCGCCCGCCGATTTAGCGGTCCGAACGGCAGATTGCACATCTGAAACGTCGGCGCAGCGGGCAATGAGTCCGGGCGTGCGCGCCACCATGCCGTTCCAGATGTTGCGGGCGTGGAGATACTCCGCATCGGCTGGGCGCAGCAAGTCTCCATGGAATCGACCTTTCAGTGCCGAAAACGTTTCCTCGATAGCTGTGGTCATTGGGTATCGTTCACGGAGCCTGCACCTTTGCAGAAAGCCGCTGTGGCCAAGTTGTTCTAAAAAGTAATGGTGCGCAGAAACGCCTTTGAACGTCTAAATCATATTCGCATGGAATTAGGATGCTGAATCATTTCAGGGAACAATTCCACGTAACGATTCCACGTACAACGGGAGACTCGTGAAACTTCGATACTGGTTCTGTTTGCTAACCATTTTCGTGGCGACGCTCGCTGCGCAGAGTCCGAAATCTCCGCCCGCAACCGACCCGGACGATCGTTTTAAAGTCGACGTTCTCCTGGTGGTCGCACACCCGGACGACGAAACCGGGGTCTCAGCCTATCTCGCTCAGCTTCTGGATCAGCATAAACGCGTGGCCGCAGTCTATCTGACCCACGGCGAAGCGGGCCACAATTATATGGGGCCGGAACGGGCGGCGTCGCTGGGGGCTGTTCGCGAGATGGAACTGCGTCATGCCTTGACAAAATTTGGAATCGACAACGTGTGGTTTCTGGGAGGCCTCGACACGCCTAGCCAGGATGTTTTGCAATCTCTGGGGCGGTGGCACCATGGCGCAGTGCTGGAAGAAGTAGTCCGCATGGTGCGTCTGACGCGGCCCGAGGTGATAATCACGTGGCTGCCCGCGTTCTTCATCGGTGAAAACCATGGAGATCATCAAGCATCCGGTGTGCTGGCGACAGAGGCGTTTGATGAGGCCGGAGGCTCCTCGATTTTCCCCGCTCAGCTTGCTGCGCCCGTTCATCCCAATGAAACGCTCCTCGAGGGCCTGCGGCCGTGGCAGGCGAAGAAAATTTATTACTTCTCCGACGCCCAGGAACAAAAGCAGTTCGCGAACACTGGTCCTCAGTATCCCGTCACCGGAATTTCTCCGGCGCGCAAGCTACCCTATTGGCGAATCGCACTGGAGGCATTTGAATTTCATCTCACCCAATATCGTACGTACATCGATAGCATGACCAAAATTGATGAACAACAGCTGGCGACAAAAGCGAAAGCAGGCGGGTGGGACGATCCAGTGCAGTTGACTTTCGGCAAGTCGAACGTAGGCGGAAGCGTTACCGGAGACGTTTTCGAGGGAGTCACGGCGGGAGGTATCGGATTTGCGCCCGGCACGGAAAGACCCCGAGAACTAGCGCCGGGCATCTCGGTTGAACTTGCCGGTCCCTGGGGTTTCTATGACACTTTTCGGCGTGCCCACGGCCTGCAACATCTTCCGCAGGCCGCCGTTCCAGAGATCGCGATCCAGTCGGGTGCAACCTTGCTGATCCCGTTACTGCTGCGTAACAACACTACGGCATCGAAAGAAATAACTCTGTCATTGACAGCGCCGGAAGGATGGGCCACCCAAAGTGGAAGTACGAATTACACTCTTCGGGCAAGCGATCAACTGCCCGTGCAGTTGACTATAGACTCGCCCAAAACTCCTGAAGGCAAGCTGGACGACATCGTTTGCCGGGCCGAGAGCGATGGGCAAACCGTCAGCACCATCAAACTGCGGGTGCGAAGACGATCGGGAGGCCTGCCGCAGAATTGAGACCGAAGATCAGGTTCGCCCTTCGTGAGAATAAAGCTAGGCGGCGAAATCCACTCGGGATGGCTGCGGAATGATACCCGCCTCGTGGCCCATGTCGAGCAGGCGGCGCACGGCTTCACGGCCATCGGGGCCGTAGTCGAGCGTGCGCTCGTTGACGTACATGCCGACAAACTTGTCGGCAAGTTGCGGATCGAGATCGCGGGCGAACTGCATGGCGTAGGCCAGCGCTTCTTCGCGATGATCGAGCGCGTACTGAATGCTGTCGCGCAATGCCGTGCCTACGCTGGCCATCAACTCGGGTCCGAGGCTGCGGCGAATGGCATTGCCGCCCAGAGGGAGCGGCAGGCCGGTTACCTTCGTGCCACCACTTGCCGAGATCGACGATGCGATGCAGACCGGACTTGTCATAGGTGAGCTGGCCTTCATGAATGATGAGTCCGGCTTCGTACTTGCCTTCGAGCACCTGCGGAATGATCTGGTCGAAGGGGACGACTTCGGTTTCAATTCCGGGGGCGAAGAGCTTCAGGGCCAGATAAGCAGTGGTCAGCGTTGCCGGGAACGGCGATACGTCTTGCCTTTAATCTCGCTGAGCGAGTATGCGCGCGGGGCCACGATCATCGGGCCGTAGCCGTCGCCGACGCTGCCGCCGCTGGGCAGCAGCGCGTAGTGATCCTGAATGTACGGATAGGCGTGAAACGAGATCGCGGTGACGTCGTAGACGCCATCGCCTTCCATGGCTTTACGATTCAGGGTCTCGATATCGCAGAGAGTGTGCGTGAAACGCAGGCCGGGGACGCGCACCTTGTTGGTGGCGAGCCCGTAGAACATGAAGGCATCGTCGGAGTCGGGGCTGTGAGCGACCGTGATTTCGCGTGTGCCTTCGGTGATGGGAGTGGGCGAGTCGTTCGGAAGTGGCGGCGATCGGAAGTCATGATTGAACTTTCTGAAAACGCGTGCCAACCGCTCGCCAGCGCGGCAGGCGGACATGATTTTGATCACTTCGGCGAAGACAAACCAGTAGAGGCCGAAGCGGATGGCCTGCGCGAAAGAATGCGTAAGGATCGCGAGCCAGGATAGGCCGCCCACGAACAAATAGATCTCCGCGAGAAACAGGCGATGGCCGCGCGGGCAAAAGTCTTCGCGGCAAAAGCTCGATTTGCGACGCGTCTCCAAGATCCAACCCGCGATACCGGCGACGAAGGGATAAGCCATCAGAAAGCCGCCCGTCGGACCGAGCAACTGCGCGATGCCACCGGGCCCGGTGGGACTGAACACCGGCAGTCCCATGAGCACCTTCGGCCAGATAAAGAGCCAGCGCCGCGAAACCGCGACGGCTGCCCAGCAGTCAAGCCCACCAGCAACACGCCGAAATTCTGCAGGGTCAGAGGAACGGGAGTGAAAGGCAGAGGCACGGTAACGCGGGCGCACAGAGCCACGAACAGGCTGGCGCCGACCACAATGGCGACCTGCTTACGCCAGTCGAGCAGCGCGATCTTGACTGCTGAGGATCCTGCGTTGCCGACTTGGTCATGGTGCGCTTCTCCGATGCGTAGCGAAGCAAACGACGATGCTAAAGGCTGTCCACTTCGACGATGGACGTCCGGCTCTTCTTGAGCTGCAGTTCGGAATCTTCATGTGGCGGCGCACACGAAGATAAGCGCAATTGCCCGCCCACAGCACGGCTCCGCCGCTGCAGGCCAGAATCAGAAACCACCATATCATCCGCACGATACCTTAGGATATCAAAACGAACAGGCACGTGCCGATGTGCGACGAGCATCATCTTCCCGCCATGGCACGCTCCACTTCATCCGCGGTGTGCGGCAAGTGCCTCGGTCAAGTTGATCAGCTTGCCGTTCGGCATCCACGTAAAGCATGTCTTCGATGCGCACGCCCAGCTTTTCCTCTGGAATGTAGATGCCGGGCTCGATGGTGAAGACCATGCCCGGACCCAGCGGAACGTCGTAGTCGCCGGGATCATGCACGTCCAGGCCGACGTAGTGCCCAAGGCCGTGAATGAAGTACTTGCCCAGAGGTTCGCCATGCAGATCCTTGCCATGAGTGTTGATGTAGTCGTAAGCGACCTTGTGGATGCGAGTTGGGCTGATCACGGCGCAGATGCGATTTGCCGGACTGAAAGGCGGCGATGGCAGCCTGTTGCGCGCCGAGCACGATGTCGTAGATCTCGCGCTGCCGGGCGGTGAACTTTCCCGAGGCCGGCAGCGTGCGCGTGATGTCGGACGCGTACATCGAATATTCACCGGCGGCATCGATGACGACGACGTCTCCGGACTGGATGGTCCCGGAATCGTCGGAATAGTGCAGCACGGTGGAATTGAATCCTGAGCCGACGATCGGAGCATAGGCCGGACGCTCGCAGCCGCGCTTGCCCCACTCGTATTGCAAGAGCGCGGAAATCTCGCGCTCGCTGATGCCCGGCTTCATCGCGCGCATGGCCGCCAGATGCGCGGCCATGGACGCATTGGTCGCTTTGCGGATGCGGTTCGATTTCTCCCGCGTCTTTGATAGGTGCGCAAGGAAGCGAGCAGGGGCCGAACATCCTGATAAGAAACTCGCAAAGGAAAAGCGTTGGCGCGCTTCAGCCAGTCCAGTGACGTCTCGGAGTTCGAAGTTTCACCGGCGGCGGGAACATCGGTGTAAACCGTCGCCCTGGCTCGGGCAGAATGCGGACAAGTTCGTCGCGCAAGTTGATCGAGCACTTCGACGTGGTCGAAGCCGGTGACGCTGCGAGGCCTGAGGATTCTCCGGGCCAAGCTTCGGTCCAGTCCATTTTTCCTGCCACGTAGTTGTGTGCGGGCAGGAAAAGAATCTCGGTGTAGGGGCGCGCCGGATCCTTAGCCGGTCGCTTCGGACGCGGGCACAATCAGCAAAGCCGCTCCCGGTTCGGCCCATCCCGAGAGGTAGAAGAAATTGTCGTCCTGGACGATAGCCGTAAATCGCATTTGGACCCTCGGCTTCAGTGGGTGCGAACAGCAGCACCGCGCCTCCGCTGGTCTTCTCGGCCAGAGCTTGCCGACGCGCGTGGTAGTCGGCGTTGGGCTGGCGATCGAGTGCCAAGCCCAGTGGGATAAGAAACAGGATATCGAGAAGAACAGCGCATAGACGAACATCTTGCGCATGGCAGGTTCCTCGAGACATGAAATTCGACTTCAAACACCGACGGGAAATGGCTTGGTATGAGTCTCCGCGCTGAGAGACAGGCCGGAGAATCGTCCTTGCAGCAGCGACATCAGTCCGGTGTACCAGTAGCCGAGGACGAACAGAAGCAGGAACGGAACCGTGATGTAGTTCTCGTTGTCGATCGCGTAATAGACGGTGAGGGCGAAGTAGGAGCCAATCAGCAACTCGACCCAGGGCACCCAGCCCAGGCGCGTGCGATACTTGTTGCGCGCGCACTTTGTCTTTCTTCGATTCGACGCGATACTTCGGAGTGCGGGCGAAGGCGGTCTTGCTTGCCCGACCAGCGCTTCCAGCACGGCGCTGGTATTGGTGATGGTGAGCCCGATGCCCAGCGCCATCAGGAAGGGCAGATAGAGCAAGGCCCGCGGCCAGGTCTTCGGGAAACAGCTCGCGCTGCGAAACCAGATAAAAACTCGAAATCGAAAATGTCGACGCCATGAACAGCGGCAGATCGATGTACAGCATCTGGAACCAGCCCTGGTAAAAGCGGATGATCATGGCCGGCAGCAGCAGCACCGAGAGCACAATCATCAGCGGGATAACTGAGATTTGCGGTCAGGTGATACCAGGCTTCGAGCTTTACGTGGAATGGCTGCTCGCTCTTCAGCACCTGGGGCAGAATCTTCTTGCCGGTCTGGATCAGTCCCTTAGCCCAGCGCGCCTGCTGCGTCTTGAACGCGGTCATCTCTACCGGAAGTTCGGCCGGGCATTCGACATCCTGCAGGTAAATGAACTTCCAGCCCTTCAGCTGCGCGCGATAGGAGAGATCGGTGTCTTCGGTGAGCGTGTCGTGCTGCCAGCCGCCGGCTTCGTCGATGGCGCTGCCGCCGCCACATTCCCGCGGTGCCGTTGAAATTGAAAAAGACGTCTGCTGCGCGCGCGGCCGGAGTGCTCGAGCACGAAATGGCCGTCGAGCAGAATCGCTTCGACTTCGGTCAGAAAAGAATAATTGCGATTGATGTGGGTCCAGCGGGTCTGCACCATGCCGATTTTCGGATCGGTGAAGTGATGGATGGTCTGCAGCAGAAAATCTTCGGGCGGAACGAAGTCGGCGTCGAAGATGGCGACGAACTCGCCCTTGGCGGTCTTCATGCCTTCCGCCAGCGCGCCTGCCTTGAATCCCTCGCGATTGGTCGCGATGGTGATAGGTGATCGGATATCCCTTGGCCGGCATAGTGCTCGACCAGACCGCGCGCCACCGCGACGGTCTCGTCGGTCGAATCGTCGAGCACCTGGATGTCGAGTTTGTCGAGCGGATAATTCAGCTTGCAGATCGCATCGAGCAGTCGCTCCACCACGAACTGCTCGTTGAAGATCGGCAGCTGCACCGTGACGCGCGGCAGTTCCGCAAAATGTGCCGGCGGTTCGCTGGTGCGGTTCTTCTTGTTCTTGTAATAAAGATAAACCAGGATGTAGCGATGCACGCCGTACGAGGCCAGCAGAATCAGCACGATGAAGTAAGGAATCAGCAGCGCCATGTCGAAGGCATTGGCGTGGTACAGGCCCTTGAAAGTCTTGTCGAGAAAATGCTGGCGGATGTACTGCCCAATGCCCTTTGCGAGCGACGAAGGCGGCAAGCAGTTGGCAGGGAAAGAGCATGCTGTTCTTGCTGAACGATGCTCAGCGGCACGCGGCAGAGTCTAGACTGAAACCTTTATTCGTACCTGATTAAAGGTTCCGAACCGGAGAGTCGCATGGGCCCATGTGAATACGAGACCAGTAAGACGGGGTACAGGCTCTCCTCAGAAGTAACTTGCATGTCACTCGTACGGGGCCGATAGTTTAATTGAACTTTGATGGGGTACTATGATCTCGAAAACGGCCTCGAATTCTGAGGCCATTTTTCATTTCCTGCGGCTTAATTCAGGAAATATGTCCGGTAGAGCGTGTCGCGCTGCACGGGTCTGAAGCCCGCGTCGCGGATGATCCGCCGCAGTTCTTCTTCCGTCGTGCAGTTGGTCACGCCCGCAGCTCGCACCACATTTTCTTCGAGCATGACCGAGCCGACGTCGTTGCCGCCGAAGCGCAGGCCGAGCTGGCAGACTTTCAATCCTTGCGTCACCCAACTCGATTGCACATTCAGGAAATTCGAAAGATAGAGCCGCGAGATCGCCAGCACTTTCAAATACTCGACCGCCGTGGCCTCGTCCCAGTGGCGTCCGCCGAGAGCGGTGTTCGTCGGCTGAAAGCTCCAGGGAATGAACGCCGTGAAGCCGCCGGTTTCTTCCTGCAGTTCGTAGAGCCGCTGGAAGTGGTTGACGCGGTTCTCGTAGTTCTCGCCGACGCCAAACATCATGGTGGCGGTGGTTCGCATGCCGAAGCTGGTGCGCGGTGCGATGCACATTGAGCCAATCTTCGGTCAGGCATTTCAGGCGGGCGATCTTGTAGCGCACTTCGTCGTCGAGAATCTCAGCGCCGCCGCCGGGAATCGAATCGAGACCGGCATCTCGCAGTCGCACGATCGTGTCGCGAATGCTCAGTTCGCTGTACTCCGCGATGGCAATGATCTCCGACGCCGAGTAGCAGTGCAGATGAATTTTGCGGAAAGCGCTGCTTGATGCCGCGCAGCATCTGCTCGTGCCAGTCGATCTTCAGGTCAGGATGCAGGCCGCCCTGCATCAGCACTCCGGTTCCGCCCAGTTCGACCGTTTCGCGAATCTTGTCGTAAATGGTTTCGAAGTCGAGAATGTATCCCTCTTTGCGCCTTTGGCCCTTTCAGCGGACGATAGAAGGCGCAGAAGGTGCAGTACTCGGTGCAGAAATTCGTGTAATTAATGTTGCGATCGATGATGTAGGTGACCACGCCCTCGGGATGCAGCTTGCGGCGCACCGCATCGGCTTCCATGCCGATGCCGATCAGGTCATCGGAACGGAACAGGTCGAGAGCTTGCTGTTTGGTCAGGGACATGGGCGATCATACACAGCTACGTTAATTCTAGCGGAGACAACACAGTTGCTCCAAATGAACAAAAATGGCACTGCCCCGGCAGTTTCTCTACTTCATTCTGCGGATCCATTTCTCCGAAATCAATGCCAGCAAAGACACCCCTATCGGCAGGTTGATGCCGCCAATCGCAGCCATTTTGCGGGGAGAAAATTGGTCACGGTAATAAATAATGATCAGTAGCATGGGCAGATAAAGCAAAAATGCGGTGAACGTGATTAATAATTTCTGCTTCAGCGTGAATGGCTCTCTTTTCATTACCCACCTTTCGGCCAGGCCGGCCCGATTATTTTTTGGAGCGAAGGTACTGGATCAGAGTAAGAATTCCGCCGACGACCGCCAATCCGACCAAAATGCCCACAGCCGGTTTTTGGTAGCGGGAGAAGAAGCGCAGAATGTGAGTTCCATAGAGCATTCCAAGGTAGGCGGCAATGGAATAACGAACTCCGCGGCCCAGCACCAGCGCCCCCAGAAACTTCGCCCGAGAATACTGCATTGCCCCTGCCGCCAGCAGGAAAGGCACAAAGGGAAACGGCGGAGGCAGTATGGCCGGAATGGCGATGGCGCCGAAGCCCCATCGCTCGAATCGCGCGGCAACCTTTGCGGCTCTTCGTTTCGAGAGCTTGCGGTTCATCGCTTCCTTGCCGCCTTTTCGGGCAAGGATGTAAGTAATGTAGCCGCCGATGACCGCTCCAATGGTGGCCATCAGGGCGTAGTAAAACCACGGCTCGCGATGCCGCGCAGCCAGCCAGATGGTCAGCACATCCATGCTTCCGGTCAGCGGAATAACGGAGTTGTCCGCGACTCCCAACAAAACCAGCCCCCATCCACCGAGCCGGCGTAATCGTACCCAGGTGGAGACTGCGAGCAGAGCATGGAGGTGAGGCAGCATTCGTGAGGTAAAGGTAGTCTACAGTGCAGAGTTGCATGAAAGAAACACGACTAAATCACTGCTGCCTTCGCCGCGTCGAGAAAGTGCAATTGCGGCGCTGCTGGCAGTGTTCCGCATTCCTGGGCGTACTGATAGAAGAGATGCATGCCATCGAGACAGTCTTGGTCGAGCGAATAGTGAATGTTTTTGGTCAGATAGCTTTTGACTTCGCCCTCGCTTAAGCTCAAGCGCGGCGCCCAATCGCGGGCTATGCGGTCAAGGCTTTCGGGCAGTAGTCCGTGATCGCGGGAATCCTGAAATGTTGTCGCCAGATCGAGGTCGTTAGGCGAGTCCTTCAAGGCCGGCTGCCGTACCGCCCAGAAGGCGAAGACAAACGGCTTGCCGGTCAAACGGATCCACTCCTCGGCGAGATCGTAGGTGATGTAACGCGAACGATCGATCTTGAGCGCCGGGTCTCCAATCACCAAGCTCGCGTCATTTATCTTCAGCATCTGTTCGATGTCCGGCGCCATTGGGACAAACCTTCTGCTGCCTCCCCACCATTTGGCAAACAGAACCTTAATCAAGGCGACCGAGGTCATCGACGAAGTATCCAGGGCGACGGTCTGAATCTTTTCCAGGGGAACCTTGCTGACCAGCAGGATCGAGCGAACCGCCCTTCGCGAGGCGATGGCTACTCCGGGAAGGATGGCGAGGTCGGGGATACTGGCGTAGGCCGCCGCCGGAATGATGCCGATATCCGCGGAACCGTCGCGCAAACTGGCGGCACACTGGGAAGGGATGGTGTAGGAAATGTCGAAATCTGAACTTGCGGGGGAGACAGCATCCGCATGCTCGAAATCCCACATCAGTGGCGCAGTATTAAGGTAGGAGATCGCGGAAATCCGAAGACGTTTCATCAAGGGCCAAGAGTTGATTCTAACAAACCCCAATGTTCATCTTACCTTGACAGCACCTTCCCGGCGTGTATAGATGCCCCGAGAGACTCCCGGAGGATGCCATGTCCGAAGCCGCTGCTGCAGTTTGTAAAACCAGCGAAACCTCAATCCAGTGGCTGGCGTTGGCGCTTACGCCCGGATTGGGACCGACGAAAGTCCGTCGCGTGATCGAATTCTTCGGCAGTGTAGAAGCGGTCTTTCGGGCTTCTCTGACGGAACTGGAAGCAGCCGGCTTGCGCTCCGTCTCGGCCCAATCGCTGGGCACTGGGCGGTCCATGGAATTGGCGCAGGACGAATTGGGAAAAGCCGCGGCTGCCGACGCGCGAATCGTCGCCCTGGACGATCCCAGATACCCGGCCCAGTTGAAACAGATTTACGATCCGCCGCTCGTTCTTTATGTGCGTGGCGATGAGGCAGTGATCTCGCAGCCCGGAATTGCTCTGGTCGGCACCCGCCATCCCACGCCCTACGGATCAGGCATGGCCGAACGATTGGCATGCGATCTCGCCGCGCGGGGGTTGGTAATTTTCAGCGGCATGGCACGCGGCGTCGACACAGCGGGACATCGGGGCGCGATTGCGGCCAAGGGCAAAACCGTCGCCGTGTTGGGCACGGGCGTTGACGTCGTCTATCCCAAGGAGAACACGCGGTTAGTGGAACAGATCCTGGCCCTGGGCGGCGCAGTCATCTCCGAATTCCCCATTGGGACGTTTCCCGCGCCGCAGAATTTCCCCATCCGCAACCGCATCATCAGCGGCATCTCGTTAGGAGTTTTGGTGGTTGAAGCCGCCGAGTACAGCGGCACCCGTATTACTGCACGCTGCGCACTGGAGCAGAATCGCGACGTTTTCGCCGTGCCCGGCAATGTCACCAACAAAGGTTCATGGACCCCGAACACCTTGATCAAGCAAGGCGCAAAGCTGGTAGCCACGTGGGAGGACATTTGGGAAGAACTGCCCGCGGATGTGCGACTTACGCTGCAACCGCAGGGTAGCGATGAATCGCACGTGGGGCAAACCGCATCTCTATTCGGAGAAGCCGAGCTGTCGCCCCACGAAAAAAAGATTTTCGCGCTCCTCAAGGCAGACGAGTCCACGCACATTGATGAAATTGTGGAAAGGCTGGAGCCGGCACTGTCGTCTTCCGAAATATTCGCGGCCCTGTTCGAACTGGAGCTGGCTGGGAAGGTGAAGCAATTGCCAGGGAAGAATTTTGTGAAGAGCTTTTAGCTATCAGCCGTCAGCCCTCAGCTCTCAGTTCTCAGCCGAAGCGCAGTTTCGGAGGCGATTAACGTGCACAGCTTCAAGAGCTGACGCTCGATGTGTACAAATCAACTAAGGCGTTCCCCCGCGACGAGGTCTATGGGTTGACCAGCCAGACGCGGAGGTCGGCTGCTTCTATCGGCGCGAACATCGCCGAAGGATCCTGCCGGAAGGGTGATTGCGAATTGGGACGCTTTCTCCAGATCGCAATGGGTTCAGCGAGCGAACTTGAATATCATCTGCTGCTGGCGCGCGATCTCGAGCTGTTGCGAACGACGATTATGAGCGACTTTCGGAAGCGACCGTGGAAATAAAACGCATGCTGGCCTCGTTTATTCACAAACTGAAAGCTGATAGCCCGGCGGCGGCTTGTTGCCGCCACCGCATTCGTGCTAGCTTCAAACCAAAGTCATACACAGAGGACAAACATTGGCCAAAGGTTTAGTCATCGTCGAATCGCCCGCCAAGGCGAAGACCATCCAGAAATATCTGGGTAAGGGCTTCACTGTGGAAGCGTCGCTCGGCCACGTGAAAGATCTGCCGAAGAGCACACTCGGGGTCGATGTCGACAATGACTTCGAGACGGAATACGTCGTGATTCCCGGCAAAGAGAAAGTCGTTGCCAGGCTGAAGAAGCTTGCGTTGGGCATGGACAACATCTATCTCGCGCCCGATCCGGATCGCGAAGGAGAAGCTATCGCCGCGCACCTGGCGGAAGAGTTGGGCGACAACGGAAAAGGGAAAAAGAAAAAGAAGAAGAAGGGCGATGAACCGCGAGCGCATTCGTCGCGTCACTTTTAACGAGATCACGCAACGCGCTGTCCGCGAGGCTTTCGAGCACCCGCGCGACATTGACCAGAATCTGGTGGATGCGCAACAGGCCCGCCGCGTTCTCGATCGCCTGGTCGGCTATCAGGTCTCACCTTTGCTCTGGGACAAGGTCCGCCGCGGTCTGTCGGCTGGGCGCGTGCAGACCGTCGCGTTGCGGCTGATCGTCGAACGCGAACGCGAGATCAAGGCATTCGAAAAGAAAGAGTACTGGACGATTGATGCCAGTCTCGCCGGGCCCAAGCCGCCCGCCTTTGACGCCCGTTTTCTGGGCAAAGGCGAAGAGAAGAGTCGAAGTCAACAACGGCGAGGACGCAGAGAAGATTCGCGTCGCGCTGGAAAAGGCTGACTGGCTGGTACGCACCGTCGATCGCAAAGAGCGCCGCCGCAACGCGACTCCGCCATTCACCACCAGCAAGCTGCAGCAGGATTCGTCGCGCAAGCTGCGCTTCAGCGTGAAGCGCACCATGATGATCGCGCAGCGCCTGTATGAAGGCGTGGAACTCGGCGAGGAAGGGTTAGTCGGCCTCATTACTTATATGCGTACCGATTCGACGCGCGTGTCTAACGAAGCACTGGCCGAAGTACGCGAATACATCAAAGTCACAATATGGCGATCAATACCTGCCGGAAGCGCCCAACACCTACAAAGAGAAGAAGGCGGCGCAGGCGGCGCACGAGGCCATTCGTCCGACGTCGGCTCTGCGTCATCCCGATCAGATCAAGCAATACTTAAAGGAAGATGAATTCAAAGTTTACAAGCTGATCTGGCAGCGCTTTGTGGCGTCGCAGATCATGCCTGCGGTCTTCGATCAGACGACCGTCGACATCGATGCTAAATCGGGTGCGGACACATTCTGGTTCCGCGTTACCGGCTCGGTTCTCAAGTTCGACGGCTTCCTCAAAGTTTACGAAGAGTCCAAGGAAGGCAAGGACGAAGAAGACGAAGAACTCAAGCACAAGCTGCCGGCGCTCGAGCCGGGACAGAAGCTAACTCTCAAGGAATTGAAGCCCGAGCAGCATTTCACCGAACCGCCGCCGCGATACAACGAAGCGTCGCTGGTTAAGGAACTTGAAGAGCGCGGCATTGGACGTCCATCCACATATTCCGCCATCCTGAGCACGATTCAAGAACGGCAATATGTGCAGAAACTCGGAGGCAAATTTACGCCCACGGAAATCGGTCTGGTCGTAACCGATCTGCTGGTCGAGAACTTTCGCCGACATCTTCGATGTGCAGTACACCGCCCGCCTCGAAGAAGAACTGGACGAGATCGAAGAAGGCAAGGAGAAGTGGACCGACGCGCTGGCCGACTTCTACAAGAAGTTCGAGAAGGATCTCCGTTACGCCGAGAAGCACATGGAAAACATCAAGCGGATGGAGAAGCCAACGGACGAGAAGTGCGAGCGCTGCGGTTCGCCGCTGGTCATCAAGTGGGGCAAGCACGGGTCTTTCTACGCCTGCAGTTCGTACGACAAAGAAGATCCGAACAGCTGCACCTTCACCAAAGAAAATCCGATCAACCTGCCGGATCTGGATTCAGCCGACGTGCAGGAGACGACCCAGGAAGAGTACTGCGAGAACTGCGGCCGCGTGATGGTGCTGAAGCGCGGACGCTTCGGCCAGTTCATGGCCTGCACGGGATATCCCGATTGCAAGACCACGCGCCGCCTCGATCAGGGCAAGAAAGTTCCGGACATTCCGCTGGACGAACTCTGCCCCAAGTGCGGGCGCAACATGATGATCCGCCACGGGCGCTACGGCGAGTTCACCACCTGCAGCGGATATCCCGAGTGCAAGTATGTAAAGCAGAATTTCATCGGGGTGAAGTGCCCGCTCTGCAAGGAAGGCGAACTGGTCGAGAAACGGGCGCGCAAGGGGAACACATTCTATGGCTGCGGGAATTATCCTAAGTGCAAGTTCACCTCCGCGCACAAGCCCATTCCAGAGAAGTGTCCGTCATGCGGGAATGAATATCTGGTGGAAAAGTTCTTGAAGGCCGGTCCGGTGATTGCTTGCCCGAACAAAGAATGTGAGTACGAACGAGCGGCACCGGTCGAGGCGGCGACCGCTGGATAGGGAGTCGAGTAATGAGGCAACCGGGTAATCGGGCAGCTTGAAAACTGACAGCCCGGCTTCCGAAAAAGAAGCACCGTTTCTACCATTGACGCATCTGGTACGAGGGGGAAGAAATTTAAGTTTCAGTTTCACAATCCCAAAGTCCTTTGGAGGTTTTTCATGGCGAAGAAGCCCACTGCTACAGACGCTCAGCTGATTCTCAAACTTTATGACCTGCGCCGCGAAACTGAAATTCGCAAGGCGCGCAACTGGTGGCTGGTAAACTTCTGGCCCGAAAACACCGAAGACTTCATGAAAATAGGCGCGGCCATGGGGACGCAGGAAAACAACTGGCTGCGCCAGGTGGCTGGATATTGGAGTATGGTCGCCACGCTCACCCTTGCCGGCACGATCAATGAAGAATTGGTCCTCGATCCCAGTTTCAGCGGTGAGATGTTCTTCATTTTTGCCAAGGTAAAGCCTTTTCTCGGCGATCTGCGCGCCAAGATGAAAAATCCGCGCATGTTTGCCAACATAGAGAAGTTGATCAACCGCTCAAAACAGGGCCGCGAATGGATGAAGTTCGTGGAAGGCCAAATTGCAGCGCGGCGCGAGGCCATGGCGAAGATGGCGAAAGCCAGCTAAGCGCGATTCAGCAGTTGTGTAATCGGGTAATTGAGAAATTTGTTTTCTAATTACCCGATTACAAATTCCTTCATCGATCCTGTCAGGAAATATATTCCCGGATGTATTCATCTCTCGATTGTGCGAGCTCGTGCGCATCGCCATCGAAAATCACCTTCCCATCCTTGAGGATGAGGAACGCCATGGGAACTTCGCCGCGAGCTCCTGGCGGGAGCGGACGCATTTCGTTCGCGCTCCGGTCGAAATAGTGCGTGGCCATGATGAATGCATCTTGCAACCGGTGCGTAACCAGCAGCGAACTGGTCTTGTAAACGTCACGTTGTTTCACGATCAACTGGATAATAGTTGTGGAAGTGACGGGATCGAGGCCGCCGGTCGGAGAATCGTAAAGCAGAATTTCGGGCTGAGTAATAATGGCGCGAGCAATGGCGACGCGCCGGCGCATGCCTCCCGAAAGCTCCGAGGGAAACTTGTCGACCGTATCCTTCAATTCAACGAAGCTCAAGGCTTCTAGTACGCGCTTTTCAACGTCCTCCTCGGAAACGTTTCCCTCTTCGAGCAACCGGAAGGCAACGTTTTCTCGAACCGTGAGCGAATCGAAGAGTGCACTTTCCTGAAACACCATTCCGATCTTTCGCCGCAAGTCGAACAATTCCTCTTCGCGCATTTGGGTGACATCGTCGCCTAGAACATGGATGCGGCCCGAGTCTGGTTTCAACAGCCCGAGCGCCAGTTTGAGAATCGTGCTTTTCCCCGCGCCGGCGACCCCAAAGATTGCCTTGGTCTCGCCTCTGGCGAGGCAAAAGGAGACCCCATCGAGCACCGGCTTGTCTTCAAACGCGACGTACACATCTTTGAACACGACAATATTGCCCGCGACATCCGGGTCCGATGAAATGTGCTCTTCCATCGCTGTGGGGGGTGCGGTCATGTCTATTGATAGGCGAAAAGCGCCATGAGAAATTTGGTTACGAACAAATCCACTACCAGAATTAACACGGAGGACGCGACCACCGCCTGCGTGGTTGCCCGACCTACGCCTTGGGTCCCGCCCCGCGCCGTCATTCCGTAATAGCACCCAACGGTGGCAATGACGAATCCGAAAAGCAACGGTTTCACCAGGCCCATGAAAACATCCTGAAACACCAGAATCTGGTAGGCCGTATTCCAATATTGGTGCCAGTTCAGTCCAAAGAGGAAGACCGAAACCAGGGAGCCTCCGAACAGACCCAGCAAATCAGAAATGATGGTGAGAAAAAAGAGCATGAACACGGTTGAAACCACGCGAGGAGTCACCAATTTTTTCAACGGGTCAGTGCCCAGCGCGCGCATGGCATCGATTTGCTCGGTCACTACCATCGAGCCCAGTTCACTGGCCATGCCAGAAGCATTTCGCCCGGCAACCATCAACCCGGTGATGATCGGGCCTAGCTCCCGCACCATGCCCACCGACACCAGTTGTCCGATCAAAGAGAGCGAGCCAAAGCGTTGCAGCGTGTTGGCGCTATTCAACGCTAGTTCGGCACCGATCGATAAACCCGTCAACACAACAATCGGAAGCGATCCGAAGCCGATCAGATCCGCCTGCTGGATCATGTCGGCGAAGTACCGTGGCTGAAGAAACAGGTTGGCGACGGATCGCCCCGCGAGCAGGGAGTATTGCTCAACCGATTGGACCGTTTCTTTGGCGAATTCCGTGGGAGAGAATTCCATGCGATTCAGGAATCGTTGCGGCCCGGCATTCTTCCCGAACTATAACAGAGACGAAGAAAGGTTTCAGCTGATAGCTGAAGGCTTATTCTCTAACTTTTTTCTTGATGTCAATGTTCAGGCGCTTGATCTTCTGATTCAAGGTGGACAGAGGGATGTGGAAATGCTCGGCTGCGTCGGTCTGGTTCCAGTGGCACTTCTCGAGCATTTCGACGATGATCTGGCGTTCGCAATCTTCGATGATGTCGAACAGAGATGCATCCGTGCGGCGTTCGAGCGCCGAAAATGCGGAGGCGCGGCCCGCGATCTGATCGGGAAGAAGTTCAGGGCCAACGTCTACGCCCGCGGAAAGCACAACCGCGCGCTCAATCACGTTTTCCAGTTCGCGCACATTGCCCGGCCAGGAGTAAGTGAGAAGCGGACGCAGGCCTTCCGGAGTGATGCGCCGGGTGGGGCGCTCGTTCTCCTGAGAATATCGATTGAGGAAGAACCCGGCGAGCAGCGGAATATCTTCCCTCCGCTGGCGAAGCGGCGGGAGATCAACAGTGATGACGTTCAGCCGGTAAAAAAGATCTTCCCGAAACTTGCCTTCGCGAACCTGTTGCTTCAAATCGACGTTGGTGGCAGCGATAATGCGCACGTCCACTTGAAGTTCGTGCACACCGCCCAGATGCATGAATTTCTTGTCTTGCAGCACGCGTAGGATTTTGCTTTGCGTATCCAGGCTCATGGTGCCGATTTCGTCGAGGAACAGCGTTCCACGGTCGGCGATCTCAAACAGGCCTTTTTTTGAAGCGACGGCACTGGTGAATGCCCCTTTCACGTGCCCAAATAGAATCGATTCGAGCAAATCAGGCGGCATGGAGCCGGTATTGACAGGCACAAAAGGGCGATCGCGGCGCGGCGAATTCAGGTGAATGGCTTTGGCGATCAGTTCCTTGCCGGTTCCGCTTTCGCCCTGCAGCAGCACCGTGGAACGGCTGGGCGCGACCTGCGCGACCAGGTCGAAAATCTTCAGCATGGGCTCGCTTTTGCCCACAATGTTTTCGAAGTTATAGCGCTGTTTGAGCGCGCGTTTGAGTTGGACGTTTTCTTCTTCGGCGCGATGGCGGGCGACCGCCGCGCGAACATCCGCCAGTAACTTCTCGTTGTCCCAGGGTTTCTGGACAAAATTTGCCGCTCCCGACTGCATCGCCCTTACCGCATTTTCCACCGTTCCGTATGCCGTGACCATGATGATCGAGAGCCCCGGCTCTTGCAGGCGAATTTCGGCTAACAGATCCATGCCGTCGCGGTCGGGCAGGGCCAGGTCGAGCAATACCAAATCGAAGCTGCGTTGGCCGATGCGCGCTAATCCTTCTTCGCCGGTGGCTGCGGATTGTACCGCGTAGCCTTCGAGCTCCAGCAGCGTCTCCAGCGACTCGCGGATTTCAGCCTCATCGTCGATGATCAATACCGAACCGGCCGACGGCAGCGATGCTTCTCCGGGGTTGTGCCGCACAATCACCGCCGCTTCAGACATTGACAGCCTTCCTGCTCAAAGGAAAATCGAGGTAGAACGTGGTGCCTTCGCCGGAGCGGCTTTCCACGCGAATTTTCCCCGCATGCTCTTGAATGATGCCGTAGGTGACCGAGAGACCGAGGCCGGTGCCTCGTGGCTGGCCTTCGCGCGGCGCGGTTTTGGTGGTGAAGAATGGATCGTAAATCCGGTGAATGTGTTCCTGCGCAATGCCGGTGCCGGTGTCCGAGACCATCACGCCGACGCTGTCGCCGTTTGTCGTAGAGATGCGCAACGTTCCCCCATTGCTCATCGCGTCTTTGGCATTCAAAAAGAGGTTGAGGAAAACCTGCTGCAACCGCCCCGCGTTGCCGTGGATCAGTGGGATCTGCGCGCTGCGCTCATCCTGCACTTTGATCTTCGTGACCTTGAACTGGTGTTCGAGAAGCGCGAGGGTATCCGAGATGATCTTGTTCACATCAATGGCCGTGAACTCCGTGCCGCTGGTCCGAGAGAAGTTAAGCAGGTTGTTGACAATCTCGGAAGCCCGGAAAGTCTGACGCGTGATCTTCTCCAAGAGCCCACCCTTTTGCGGATCACCCTGCAGTTGCTTGGAGAGCATTTGCGCGTACGAGGAGATGACAGCCAAAGGCGTATTCACTTCGTGCGCCACACCCGCAGCCAGCAGCCCGATGGACGAAAGCTTGTCCGCCTGCGAAAGTTGCGCTTCGAGTTCAACCCGCTCCGTAATGTCATCCATGATGATCAGACGGCCAATCACGCTGAAGTCCTTGGTGACGAGCGGAGCGATGGCCACATTCACCACCCGGCTCTCCCCGGTCGGAGTTCCCAGGCGAAACTTGTACAGGTTATGAATACCCGGATTTTGCCGCACCCGGTAAAATGCCTCCACGAACGCAGTCGGGAAAACGTCGCCCAGCGGCCGGGTCAGCGCTTGCCATCGGGGCAACGCGTACATCACTTCCATCTGCGAGTTCCAGGACTCGATGCGGTCCTCAAGGTCGACTGCCAGCACGCCGACGTTGATCGACTCCACGATGTTTTCGTTGAAATCTTTCAGGCGCTCGTATTCGTCGACTTTCTGTTGCAGCGAGGCATACAAACGCGCGTTCTGAATGGCGATTCCGAGGTATCCCGCCAGCGTCTCCAGTAACTCCACATCCTCGCTGGTCAGGAAATCGCCTTCCACAGTTTTGCCCAGGCCAAGCACGGCGATCGTCTGCTTCTGCGCGCGGCAAGGAATGTAATAGTTCAGATCAAGCCTGGCGATCGACTGCTGCGCATCGAGGGTTTCCCGGGGAACCTGGTGGGTGTTGTCGAAGAACAAATGGCCGACCGCGTCCTCCGGACGCGGCGTGGCCAGGAAACTTAAATCGAGACCGCTGGTTTGCGCAATGCCAAAAGACTTTGCCACTACGAATTGCGATGCTTCCCCGTGGGAAAGAAAGATCGCCATACGATCCACCAGCAGGGTACGCGACAAACGGTCCACCACCGCGCTCAACATCTTGTCCAGATCGGTTTCTGAACTCAATTCGCGTCCAAACTCGATCAGCGTCTTCCTGTAGTCGTACCGCAGTGCGATAGAAGAACTGGTCAATCCGCTCCTGAATCCATTTGCGCAAAGGATCAAACAGCAGCGCCGTGACCACAATGGCAAGCACCAATCCAATGGGTCCGGAGCTCGGCACCTGCAGATGCACCAGTTCGGCCACGCCCGCCACCACTGCAAAATAAGCTCCGGCAATCGCCGCCGCCGCCAACGTGTAGACCATGCCACGCTTGAAAATCAGATCCACGTCCATCAACCGGTAGCGGAAGATGGCGTACCCGAAAGTCAGTGGCAGGATCCCCAGCGACAACACCGATACTTTCATCGCTACGGTGGGCAGCGAACCGGTCAGGTATGGGATTACATAAAATAGCGTGAACGGCGTGATCGCGAGAATTGTGCCGCGGGTGATCCACTTCAATTGTTGCCGAAGAATAGGCGTGCTCGCCCGGCGGTAATCGTAGAGCAGCACTCCCGCGGCGGCCACGAAGAAAAGCGCCTGGCAGCCCATCTCCAACCGGTCCAGGTCCCAGCGCAGCACCTCGCTGGCTTTGAGCAGCCAGACCGCAAGAACATGCAAGCTCAATAGCAGTAGCCCCGGAACATAAATCGCAAAGATTACCCAGCGATGTTTGCGAACGAAAGAATGCCGCTCGGGGAAGGTCAGAACGAAATGTAGAAATAGAGCTGCCTGGAGCAGGCCCGCCACCACGTTGCCCCAGTAAATGGTCCAATCAAATCCGTTGAATTTTCCGGAGTAGTGGAATGCATAGCAAATAAACGAGACCAGGCAGAAGGTATAGAAGTGAGTCGATCCTGGCGCCGTCCAGCGTCGCAGCAGAACATACAGCCCGATGCCAAGATAGATCAGGCCAATCAGTCGCAGCCAATTGTATTGGGAGCGCTCCGCGGGAACGGGAATCAGCACTACATCGACCGGGACCGATTGCCGCACCAGTGAGTAAGTAGTCTTCGACCATGCGCCCACGCGATACAGTTGGTGGGTGCGAGCGGCCGTACTGCTCACATCGTGCTGGTCAATGGCGGTAAGCTGGTCCCCGACTTTGATCCCTGCTCGAGTACCCGGTCCGCCAGTTTCAATTCGGTCCGCGGTAAGCTTGCCTTGATGCTCGACCCACCACACACCGTCGTCTGGAACTTGAAATTGCCGCTCTGCCGAAAGGTTGTAACCGGCATAAACCACGGCAGCCGTGGTCAGCAAAGCCAATAGGATGGCCGTAAATCGGATTTGAAAATCCCTGTTCATGCGCCGCACAGGCTCCGCCGCCCGCAGGGAAACCGTTTCCTGTGGCCGCTTCTGCACTTTCACTGCCATCATCAACGGCATGGCGCAGCCTCTAAGGCGCTTCGATACAGCAGCTTCCAATATTATAGAGGCTCGCTCATAGCAACACTATGCTTTTTGGAATAACCTATGTGAAATTTTGTAACCCAATAGCCCACTTCGGGTTAGAGAGATTATTCGCCCTGAGCGACCATTCGGGCGACAGCTCAGGAGCTAGGCCGCTCGCACTTCTCGGCAGCAATCGAAGATCCCGAAGAAAATGGTATACTCATCCGCTGTTTTCCCAGGGGGATTCGATGAAGCTGATGGTTGCTGTGACCTTGCTGCTTGCCGGACTACTTACCAGCGCTAGTTCCCAGACTTTTCAGGTTTTCTATACCTTCCATTTTTCCGATGGAAGTATGCCAAATGGAGACCTCGTCCGCGACACGGCAGGCAATCTTTATGGCACCACTCAATTCGGTGGCAAATCCAATCGCGGGCTGGTTTACAAATTGGACGGCAACGGCCAGCAGACCATTCTCTATACGTTCACTGGCGGCTCGGACGGCGGAATTCCCATTGGCCGGTTGCTTCGCGACAGCGGTGGCAACCTTTATGGAATTACATCGCTCGGCGGCGATCCCACGTGCAGTTGCGGGACCGTGTTCAAACTGACCAGCAACGGAACCTTGAAAGTGCTGCATAGCTTCACGGGTGGGACGGACGGCTCTCAGAACCAGGGACAACCGGAGCTTGGGCTGGTCATGGCCAACGGTGCCCTTTATGGCTCGGCCAGCTTTGGCGGCGTCTCGGGTTGCGACGGCAGCCTGGGCTGCGGTGTGGTATTTAAGGTCACGCAATCCGGCACGGAGACAGTCTTGCACAGATTTACCGGCAAGGCGGACGGCGCATTCCCGCAGGATTTAATCACCGACGGTGCGGGAAACATTTACGGCGCCTCCGGCGGAAGCTACCAGGCGGGCAACGCCGGGACGCTGTTCAAAGTGGATGCAACCGGGAAACTGACGACACTGTATACATTCCCCGGCGGCGTTACTGGAACCTCTCCCCGCTGGCGCCTGCTAAGAAATAGCACCGGCGTATTTCATGGGGTCACGCAGTTTGGCGGCAATACGACTAACTGCGCGATCTCGTCCGCCGGATGCGGCGTTATCTTCAGCGTCGACGCCTCCGGCAAAGAGCATGTCCTGCACGCTTTCGGCAAGTCGGCCAGTGGTGGAGAAGAGCCGTCGGGAGGTCTTCTCGATGTGGCTGGCACCTTTTACGGCGTCACCGTCTACGGTGGAACCATCAACTCGAATTGCACTTTCGGGTGCGGCGTGGTTTATGGAGTCAAGAGCGGCGGTGGATATTCGGTGCTGTATCGTTTCACCGGCGGAGCCGATGGCGGCCTTCCCAGCGGAAGGTTGACCCAGGACGCGGCTGGCAATCTGTACGGCGCGACCGACCTCGGCGGCAGCGGGAACAACGGGGTGATCTACAAGATCACGCCGTGATGGTGCTGCGGTTGAAAATCTTGTTGACCAATTGCGCGGATTACTTCGCGGAGATCTTCCATGTCTAACGCCGAAGAAGTAATCCGGCGCGAAAGACAGTTCGTCCTGCAGACCTATAGCCGCTACCCGCTGGTGATCGAGCGTGGCAAGGGCGTTTTTCTCTTCGACCTCGACGGAAGAAAGTATCTCGACTTCGTCGCCGGCCTGGGAGTGAACGCGCTGGGCCACGCCCACCCGCGAATCGTAAAGGTTATTCGCGAGCAGGCGGCGCGCGCAATTCACCTTTCGAATCTCTATTACAACGAATATCAGGGACGCCTCGCCGAGAAGCTCTGCACGCTTTCCGGGCTGCAGCGGGCTTTCTTCTCCAACAGCGGCACCGAAGCTATCGAGGGCTCGATCAAACTGGCGCGGCTTGCGGGACACCGCGCAGGCGGCGCTGCCAAGAGCCAACTGGTCGCGCTCGACGGCTCCTATCACGGGCGCAGCTTCGGGTCCATGTCCGTCACCGGCCAGGATAAATATCGCAAAGGCTTTGAACCGCTGCTCGAGGACGTTAAGTTTGTCCCTCGCAATAACGCCGAAGCGCTGCGCGCTGCCGTGAACGACAACACCTGCGCGATTGTGCTCGAACCCATCTTCGGCGAAGGAGGAATCCACGAGTGTTCCGTGGAGTTCCTGAAAGAGTGCCGCACCCTTGCCGACCGCCATCGTGCCGCCTTGATTTTCGATGAGATCCAATGCGGTCTCGGACGCACCGGAACCATCTTCGCGTTCCAGAGTTTCGGCGTGACACCGGACATCGTCGCCATCGCCAAGCCCATCGCCGCCGGCATCCCGCTCGGCGCTTTTCTGGTGAAGGAGGAATTCGCGTCGGCGATCTCGGTTGGACAACATGGCACGACTTTCGGCGGAGGGCCGCTGGCCTGCCGGGTCGCGCTCGAGTATCTGGCCATTGTCGACGAAGAGAAGTTGCTGGAACACGTCAGTCAGGTCGGGGGATATTTGCGGGAGCAACTGAAAGCGCTGACCGACCGCTTCTCGGTGGCGCGCGAAGTCCGCGGCCGCGGCCTGATTCAGGGCTTACAGCTCGAAGTGCCTGCCCGCCACATTGTGGAGCAAGCGCTAGCCGAAGGCGTGCTCTTCAACAGCACTCAGGACACCGTGTTGCGATTTCTCCCGCCATTCCTGCTCCAGGAAAAGCACGTGGATAAGGGCGTGCGAGTGCTGAAGAAGCTTTTAAGGAAGCTGTAGAGACGGGACGATGGTCCGCGAGGGCTTTGTTTCCCGACATCTAAACGTCGGACTCGCCGTGTTAATCGGCGCGGTTCACCAAGTCAAGGTCTAAAAATCGCTGAGATGGAAAGCGAGTCGCCAGGCAACATTCGCCTGCAAAAAAGTAAGGAGGCTCTTTCGAGCCTCCTCTTTGTTAAGCCTTACCGGAGTAAGGGCTAGAAGGTGAACTTCGCCACGAGGGCCATGGTCCGCGCGTTGCTGGCGAATACTGTCTTCGGATATGTTGAAGTTTGCGTTGCCGGGATTGACGAAGCGAATCGTAGCTGGTTCCCACTGAGCTGAAGCCGTTCACATCGTTCACTCCCAAGCCAAAGCCCGGGATTGCTGCCGGGAATGTATTGAGGATGGTTGATGATGTTGCCGAACTGGGCTCCGAGGCGGAACTTCATTCTTTCGCCGAAGTTCAGGTCCTTGTAGATAGCCAGGTCGATGTTGTTGGTGTCCGGCGTTTGCAAGCGTGTTTCGTCCGAGGTTGGAGTACGCAGCCAATACCCGTCTGGATGTATTGGGCATTGGGGATTGTTGGCCACATACGCGACCAGTTCGCCTGCATTTGGTCCTGCGGTAGCGAGCAGGGGGGTGACGTCGGTACCGGTTCCTGGGACGCCTGCCGGATTGACAATGGCCCGATCACCGAGCGCCATCGCCGTTCAGGTTCGCGTCTCGTCTGCGCCTGCACCGTCACCCATTCGCCTGTCTCGTAGGTGTAGACCGGACTGAACTGCCAGTTGCCGACGACGTTCTTCATCAGCCAGTTGCCGTTCTTGAAGTACGGCAGGTCATAGACCATGGCCAACGTAAACCGTTGAGCGCGATCCAATGCCGAATTGGCCTTATCCTGGGCAAAGTTGAAGAAATCCTCAGGCCGGCGAGGAGTCATGTCGCTGGTGTGGAAGTCGGCCGTGCTGTTGTCGATGGTGTGGCTCCAGGTGTAGGCAGCCCTGGAAGGTCAACCCATTGCTGAATCGACGAGTCAGGCTAGTCTGCAAGCCGTGATAAGTAGACCAGCCGTGCGGGGAGGAACGCGGTAATGGGGCTGCACGAACCACGAGCATTGGCAACTCGGACCGGCATTCAGCGGCGCGTACAATGGGTTGGCGTCCCTGCAAGCTAAACAGGGTATTCAGACCAGTGGCAGACCGTTGAGTGTGGCCTGCGAGGGCGCTTGCAGATAGGTTGGCAGACCGTTCTGCGGTGTGACCGACGGTCGCCAGGTTAATGATGTCCTGGAAGCTCAGGTGATTTCCACGCGTGCCCACGTAGTTAACTTCCGCGGTGTAGTTCTTGCCGAACGAATGCTGGACGCCGAAGTTCCAGTTGACGGAGTATGGATCCTTAACTTGTGGCGGGATCCAGTTGGCAGTGTTGGCCAGTGCAGTCGGCCTTGGTCGAGAATGGTGATGCCGCTGCCGCCGCCGGGCGGCAGTCCCCATTGGCCAGGAAATTTGGAGCAGGGGCTACATGCCGGCCCCGCCGCCAGCCTGGACATTCTCGGTAGCGCCGACTTGCGGCGGCACGGCCAGAATCCCGATATTGTCATAGAGGGTATCCTAGGCCAAGCCGAAGCCCGCACGAATTGAGGTATCGCCGCTTGCTTCCCGGTGAGTAGGCGAATACCGACGCGTGGCGCCCAGTTGTTCTTGGGAGCCTGCGGCGTTGCTGAACACCAGCGGCTGGTTGCCATCCTGCGGAACCAGGAGGCTCGGTGTGTTGGAAATGGCATTGAGAGTCTGACGATTCTCGCCGGTCGGGGTGGTGGTGTACTCGTAGCGAACACCGAGGTTCAAAGTCAGGTGCTGATTCATGCGCCACGTATCATTGGCGTACCAGTAGATGCGCTTTCTGGTTGCCGTAATAGGTGCTAGACCCGGTGCTGCGCTGCCCGAAAAAGTCCGGCGCAAAGTCCTCCAGATAAACCTGGGTGGAGTTGTACTCGTAATCGCCGCGCGACGTTGGGTAAATTGCTGGGGCGAGATGTACCAGCGGTATTCGCCACCGAACTTCAGGTTGTGCTTGCCTTTGACCCAGCTGATATTGTCGACGAACTGGTAGAAATTCTGGACGGTGAACTGGGGAGCATTGCCGTCCGGTCCAATATTCAAACCGGTGCCCAGGTCAAAGAGAGTGATGTTGGGGAACTGATCCAGCCCCGGGAAGTTTGAAGTTGCCGCGCTAGATATATTCTCGTCGAAGCGGTTGAAGCCGACCCGAAATTCGTTGGTGATGGTGGGTGTGAACGTGTGGTACTCGCTGACATTAACAAGTCGAAAGTGTTGGGTAGGGAGCAAAGAAGGTGCCAAGCTGAGCAGCATTGTCCAGCAGGTTTTCTTTGTTGTAGATGAAGCGTCCGCGGATCTGATCTTTGTCCGAGATGTTAAAGTCGATGCTCTGGACAAAATTTGTCCAGCTTTGCCATGCTGCGGGAACGATCGAGACATTGCCCGACCTCAACATTGCCTGCCGCGCAACTGCCGTTTGCTGGCGCGGTGAAGACCGCTGAATCCTACCCCGCCCGAGGTGCCGTTGTACGGGATGCAACCGGCAGCCGCTGTGGCGAGCGGGCACGTATTGTTTGAAAATGCCGAAGTTGGTCGCGTTTAGACCGGGGTCGGCGCCCATTGCAGCCAAGCCAGCCGACGTGGGCGCTTGAACCGCGCCGCCACCGACGGAGATGAAGCCGATCGGGTTGCGCTCGAGGTTGGTGAAGAAGAACAGCTTATTCTTCATGATTGGACCGCCGAAGGTGACGCCGTAACGGTTGCTGTCGAAGCGGGGATTCGAGGTGAGTCCCTGCTGCACCCAGGTTTCGTCGACGGCGTTCAGGTTGCGGTTTCTGAAGTACTCGTAGACCGATCCGTGAAAGCTGTTGGTGCCGCTCTTGACGGTGGTATTGAACTGACCGCCCGAAGAGTGACCGAAGTCGGAGTTGAACTGGTTGGAGATAAGGGTGAAATCCTGCACGGCTTCGTTCGGAACCGTGATCAAGGATCCGGTAACGGTCTTGTTGTTGTTGTCCACGCCTTCCACGGTGAAGTTGTTGTCGCGTGGACGCTGGCCGCCAACCGATGGACCGACGCCGTCCCCCATCGCGCTGGCGTTTGTGACGCCCGGGCTCAGTAGCGAGAGGTTCAAAACACCGGCGCCCATGCCGTTGGAGGTAATTCCGAGATCCTGGGACATGCGCTCGCCGTAGTTGGTTTGCAGCTGTGCGGTGCTGGTGTCCACCGGCGGAGCGACACCGGAAACTTCGACGGTGGTCGCGCTGGTGCCGACCTGCAATTGCACGTTCGCGGTGCCGCTCTTGTTCAGTTCTACCGGAACGCTCTCTAAGGTCGTGGTCCGGAAATTCGCTGACGTCACCGTTATCCGATAGTTTCCTACCGGCAAATTGGTGAAGCTGTACTCACCAGAGCCTCTGGTGGTGGTGGTGATCTTCTGGGCGGTGCCGAGGTTGACGGCTTCGACGGTCGCGCCGTTCACTGCGGCGCCGGTGGCGTCGGTTACGGTTCCGGTCAAGTTACCGCTGATGGCTTGACCATAAGCGATGCCGGCATTTAACACTACCAAGCTCAGCATGGCGAGTGCGACTAGCAGAATTCTAAAACTTGAACCACGTGGATTCATGCGCGTTGCTCCTGAAAAACTGAAGTTCGATTGATTTGTGTTACTCATAACTGCGCTCCTGGGCGAGTAGTTGGGACCCGAGATCCCGATTGGTGCTACAGCTGAAAACTTTGTACTGTCTTTTGGAACGACTGACTTGTTCAACAAACTTCAAATTCGCTGTATCTGGAAAATTCCTAATCGCTCTGCCTTCTGCGCTCGTTGCCCCTGGGAATCCGGCCGAACTGAAGAGGCATAACTTTACGTTTCTAAACAAAACTATGCAACTGGAGGTCCACACAAACTCAATGAAAATCAAACAGTTAGTGAGGATTGTGTGGGGTGTCTACTAAAATCGGTATAAACCCCGCCGAATTTAATATGGAAATTCATATGGAGCGCCTGCAATCGAGAGCGGATTTGAGACAGGTAGCCGGAGGAATAGAGTCGGCGAGAAAAAAAAGAGGGAGAGCCGAAGCTCTCCCGTAAAAAGCGAACAGAGGCGATACTCTTACATAGAAGGCGGCAAGCCATGAAATGTTGTCTGGCGAACACGAGAAAGGCCGAGTGAACACCGCGTTGAACCCGGCTAGCAATCCGCAGCGTGATTTCTCGGTTGCGGAGAACTGGATCACGCTCGATAACGGACGAGTGCGCTATCTCAGCGCGGGTTCTGGACCTCCGTTGCTGCTGGTGCATGGCTTACTGGGGTACTCATTCTCCTGGCGATTCACGATTCCTGCGCTGGCCCGGCACGCCACGGTTTACGCAATTGACCTGCTGGGAGCCGGCTTCTCGGACCGACGCGCGGGCCTGGACTGTTCTTTCAAAGGAACGGGCGAGCGTCTGCTGCGCTTCATGGACAAAGCCGGGCTCGGCTCTTGCGATCTGCTGGGAACGTCACACGGCGGAGCGGCAGTTATGACCGCAGCGGCGCTGGCTCCGGATCGAGTTCGGCGTTTGATTTTGGTGAATCCGGTCAATCCGTGGTCCGCGCACGGAAGGTGGTTGACCGTCTTTCTCAACCGGCGGATGATCGCACCGCTGTTCTTGAATCTCGCGCCCCACGTTCGAGCCTTGGACGTTTTTTACCATCGGCGGCTGTTTGGCGACAAAGGGCGTATTCCAGCGGATAGCCTCGAAGGTTACCGCGAGGCAATGCGCATTCCCGGATCTTATGAGCACATATTGGCCCTGGTGCGCAACTGGAACAAGGATTTAGGAGAATTGGAGTCGATTCTGCCGCGTATCGCGCATGTTCCCACCCTGCTCGTCTGGGGCAGCCTGGATGCTGCAGTCGATCCCGCATCAGCCGCTCCACTGAAGCGGCAATTCAGAGACTGCCGGCTGGTGATGTTCGACGGCGTTGGGCATCTTCCCTATGAAGAAACGCCCGAAGAATTCAATCGCGCGGTGGCGGAGTTCCTGAACTCTCATTGATGCTTGAAGTGGACGGGTGCTAACCTCGAAGTCAGATTAACCCATGAAGTCGGCTTCCACTTCGCAGCGCTCCGCTCTTCAACGATTCTCGCGTTTTCTGCATCTCGATATCCCCGAAGTGTGGGTGCGATTTCTGCTGGCGATTGTGGGATTGGGCCTGGCTTTCGGGGCGGCGCTATTTTCCACGGTCTCAAGAGAATCGGGAAACCTGTGGACGACTCTGGTGCTGGCCTCCGCCGCGCTGTTGCTGGCGGTCATCGTGGGATTGACCACGGTGCCGTATCTGGCCCGCCGGGTCGCGGCAGCCGGCATTCGCGATGCCTTCGATTACGACGTTACAAGAGTTGGCATGGTCTACGTGGCCATCGTGTTGGTGATCGGGATCGCCGCTTTGAATACTGGCAACAATCTGCTTTACATCGTCGTGGCGGCCATGCTGGCAGCAATTCTCGTTTCCGGCTTCGCGTCGGCACTGGTGTTGCGCAATCTGGAACTGGATGTCCGATTGCCGGAGTATGCGTTCGCGGGCCGGACCATGCGGGGCAGAATTGTGTTGCGAAATCCGCGGCGCCGGTTGCCGGCATTTTCCGTGAACGTCGTGCCGGTAAAAAAAGACGGGGCACAGAAATACTGGCAATGGATGCCGGCAACTTTTGCGGTTCCGCCTGGACGCGCGGCCGGGAAGCAATGGATTCGGTTTCGCGACTACAAACTGCAACGAGTTCCTAAAATCGAAAGCCTTCCCGGCATTTTTGAAGGGTCGGCATATTTCCCTTACGTTCCTCCGAGCACTGAATTGAAGGCTGACCTCGAACTGCGTTTCGATCGCCGTGGATGCTATCAACAAAAAACCTTCGGCCTGGCGACGCGCTTTCCCTTCGCGTTTCTAACCAAGACGCGTCACGTGCCGCTGGCTCGCGAGATTATTGTGTATCCGCGGGTCGAACCGGCGGACGAGTTTTTCGAAGTTCTTCCCATAATCACGGGCGAATTCGAAAGTTTTGTCCGCGGCCGGGGCGATGACCTTTATTTGATTCGCGAGTACCTGCCGGAGGACTCGGCTCGGCACGTGGACTGGAAGGCAACCGCCAAGTCAGGAGCGCTCAAAGTGCGGGAGTTCAGCCGCGAAGATGAGCGCAAGCTGCGCATTGTGTTCGACAACCCGGGCAAGGGAGTGGTTTCCGAGAAGAGCTATGAGGACGCGATCGCTTTGGCGGCCTCGCTAAGTTGGCACTTCGCCGGGCAGCACGCGGATATTTCCTTCGTTTCTCAAGGCTATAACGGCGAGCCCGACATTTACCGCTTTCTGGCTCATCTGGCGGTTGCCGAACCCCAGCCCCTGCCGTCCGTGGTCGAGTGTCTGCAGCCCTCCGACGACTACAACATCATTCTCACCGCCCGGGCTCGCGGAAGCATTCCCACCGCTCTATGGGCCTGTTCGTACTTTGTGTTCATGGGTATGGAATAGAGAGGCTAGGGGATTCACTCCTGACTCAAAGCCGTCAACCTACAGGATTCTGCCACTTTTAATCTATGGCATTTCGGCATATACTCGCGCAGTTTGCTTGGGAGTGAAATTCCGGAGGCCAGCCCATGCATGTTTACGATTTAATCAGCACCCAGGATACCTATCGGGCCGACGCCGATCAGAGTGTGTTTGACGTGGCACAAGCAATGGTCGACCGCAATATCGGCGCAGTACCGGTGCTTCGCGATGGCCTTTTGGTCGGCATCTTTTCCGAGCGCGACCTGATGAAACGCGTAGTCGTCGAAGGGCGCGATTCGCGAACCACGACGGTCGATGAGGTAATGACAGAAGACCCACTGACGGTTGCTCCCGACGAGACGCTGGAGAATTGCATGCTGTTAATGCGCCGTCACGGTTTTCGCCATCTGCCGGTGTGCGAAGGCAAGCAACTCCGAGGCATCGTTTCCTTGCGCGACATTCTGCTCCATGACCTCAGCGAAAAGGACCACGAAGTTCGCATGATGCGCGCGTATATCCAAGCGTCCCCGGAACTGTAGGCGAACCCCACACTGGCTCGTCTCGGAACCCGATTTGGCTGCGAAAGATTGTCCGCGAGCCGCGAGGGAAAGGGTGGGGCACCATTACGACTCATCCAGAAACGACATCTCCCTGGAAACATTCTGTTTAGGCCCGCAAGTTCAATCTGAGATTTCCGCAGTGAAGCAACCCGGAACCGGCGTCGCGCAACAAATTCACACCGTTGCACAATCTGTGAGGGTGTGCTTGGGGAGAAAGAGTTTTTAAGAGTTTAGTGAGACACGACGGATTCGAAATTCGAAGTCAACGGGACAGAGGTGAGAGGGCATCTTGCCGGGCCGTGGATGCGAAAGCCGCGACGTTTAGTCCGCGACTTGCTACCATATAACCACGACTTCATCGGTTTATTTGGGTTTATTCGTAAGCAGTGGAAACTCGGTCGAAAGATGGCCTCTCGATCCACTAAACCCGGAGCAGCAAAGCAGAACCGGGCAAGCGAAGGATGATGAGGCAGAGGAACGCTATGCGTATTAAGACGGCGATTTGTTCGCTGATGTTCTTATTGGTAATTCTTGGGATGGCAGGGGCAGCGATTGCCCAAGTCGGAATCGGAGTGTCGGTTTCATTTGGCCCGCCCGCCCTTCCGGTTTACGAGCAGCCGGTTTGTCCGGGCGATGGTTATATCTGGACGCCCGGGTACTGGGCCTATGATGACGATGCAGCCGATTATTATTGGGTTCCGGGCACCTGGGTGATGGCGCCGGAAGTCGGCTTCCTCTGGACCCCGGGCTATTGGGGCTGGGGTGGCGGCGCATTTCTTTTCCATGAGGGTTATTGGGGCCCGCACATCGGGTTTTATGGGGGCATCAATTACGGATTCGGTTATACCGGCGAAGGCTATGAAGGCGGACGATGGGACAACGGACACTTTTTCTACAATCGTTCCGTCAACAATGTGAATGTCACCAACATTCACAACGTCTACAACACAACCGTCATTAACAACAACACCACCAATCGCGTCAGCTACAACGGGGGAAATGGCGGAATAACGGCGCGGCCTTCGCCCGAACAAGAAGCGGCAGCGCGTGACAGACACCTGCCCCCAGCGGCGGCTCAAACCCAGCACATGCAAGCCGCCCGCAGCGATCCTCAACAGCGGGCTTCAGTGAATCATGGCAAACCCGCCATCGCTGCTACGGGAAGGCCTGGAGAATTGAAGGGCGCAGGAGCTGTGCCAGCCAGAGAAGCGGGAGCCCCCTACCATCCACCAGCCGAGCGCGGCGCCGCACAGTCGGGCCGTCCGGCGAACCGCGGCAATGAGCCGGCTAATCGTCCGGAGAACGCAGCTCGTCCGGAAAATGCTGGCCGACCGGAGAACAATGTTCCCAAGCCACCTTCCGCAGGCCACGCGAAGGAGCTACAACCGCACGAAAGTCCTGCTGCAGTAAACAGTGGCAACGCCAAACAGGACCAGAAATATCAACAACAGCAAAGCAAGTTAATCCAAAAGCAGAATCAGGAACACCAGAAACTGCAGCAGCAGCAGGAACGGGAACACCAACAGCTAACCCAAAAGAAGGCTCCCGACACGAGGACGCAGCAGGTCGAACAGAAACACCAGCAGCAGACGCAGCAAATGGAACAAAGACACACTCAGCAGCAGCAGCAATTGCAGCAGAAGCAGGCGCCAGCGCGGGCCCCAGCGGCGGAAAAGCCAGCACGGCCGCCCAAGTAAAGTTGGTCTGTGTAGTGGGCGGGAGTTTCGGCTTTGGAACAGAACGATTCCCGGATGCGTTCCGCGGATATGTTTCAGTTCCGAAGCCGGGACCACCCGCCTTCCTCAGATTGCGACGCCCCGTGCGATCCGCTTCAAAATCGATTCACCCCGGCGGTAACCATCCCCAGGTGTGATTCTCCGACCCTTTCCGTTGAGCGCAATCCTATCTTTCGGGACAACAGTTATTTAGAAGAAATGTCGAGGTAACTGTTACCTTTGGTTACTTTCGTCCATTGACCCTTCCGCCAGACCTGTTAAGGTCATAGAGCGAGAAAGGGGTGAAGCCCACCCTTCGGCAGTGGCGATTATGAGCTAAACCCATGCATGCCAACATACAGCTCGCGCTCTGGATCGCCCACCCAGTCCTGGAGTTGTCCCTGGCTGGGATCATGTTTTGGCGCAAGTTGCATCGCACATTTCCGGTCTTTTTCGCCTACATCGTTTTTCAGGTACTGAATTTCCTGGTGTTGTTCCCTATTTACCGGTCGGGCAATTCGATGGCCTATTTTTACGCTTACTGGATCAGCGCCGCCATCAGCCTGGCCATCGGATTCAAGGTCATTCACGAGATCTTTTTGGATGTGCTCCGTCCTTACCCCAATCTGAAAGACCTGGGAACCCTGTTATTCAAGTGGGCTGCCCTGGTCATGATATTGGTAGCAATTGTAGTGACGGCTGCCAGTCAATCAGGAAGCGATACGCCGCTGGGGCAAGCTGTCGTGATTGTGCAAAGATGTATGCGAGTCATTCAATGCGGCCTGATTATGTTTCTCTTGTTTTTTTCCCAACACCTGGGAGTTTCCCGGCGTCAGTTTAGCTTCGGAATCGTTCTCGGCTTTGGCAGTTTCGCCAGCATTGAACTGGTCATCCTCGCCCTGGTTTCCGGAGGTCAAGTTCAATTGTCTACGGCCACCTTAAGTCTGATTAATACGGCAGCGTATGGTTGCTCGATTGTGACCTGGATGGCGTATGCATCGTTGAAGACGACTTCCCGCGAGGCATCGGCCAAGCTGCTGATGTCCCACCGCTGGGACGAGGGTCTGAGCGAGTTGCGGAATCCGTTGCCCGATGATTCCTTAATTCCCATGTTCGAGAGCATGGTGGATCGAGCGTTTTCGCGTTCCCCGAACGACTCGGAGCAAGAAGAAGCGTCAGACAGGGAATTTGTCCGCAAGATGCCCGTTCCCAAGAAAACGGCAACCTCGTTTACTCCCCGCACTCTGCCCAGGAATTTGGTGCGTTGAGGGCTGAGTTTGTCTGAGTTCTGGACATTGCGTTTCGCCATACACAAACAAGAATCAGATGAACTAGCTGGGCCTTATCTCGTTGAAATGTAAGCAACGAACAGATTGGCGGCGTCCTTCCGATTGGCGTTAACCGCCGCGCTAAACCACATCGGTTCGTCAATTTTGATAGATCGCTTGACACACCCCTGTATAATTCCTGCCAAGTTAGGGTCGCCGCTCCCAGGGGACCCGCACTAGGAGAACCATTTATGAAACGTGCGGTCAGGATGTTGTTCCTGATGGTAGGTATGGTTTGTGCTTACACAGCACTTGCAGCTCCGGTGGTAACTGTACCGGAGGACGGTGCGCCGATACCGAATTGCACTGGCCACTGCAGATAAGGCGTGTAACGTAGTTGCAAGCTGCCCCTAAGCAGCTTTCGAATTCAGTAGGCTGGTTTTGCAAATGCAAACCCAGCCTCATTTTTTTGATTAGGAAGTCGACCGGATCAATGGCTGAGCGACGAGCGCCGTTGCAGATTTCGCGCCAACTCTCCCGGGTCAGAGATGGGAGGCTGGCAAGTGAATCCTGAACAGACTACCGCGATGGCTTTTTCCTCTTTGAACGCCGGCAGTTGCGGAATCGTCTCGGCCAGCGCCGGAGGAAGATTCTGCGCAATCGCCTGGTTGGCCGTCAGTTTGATCACAGCTTTAGTCGCGGAATGCGATCCTACGGCAGCATGGAAGAGTTGGTCTGCAAGTTCACCGTCGCCGACAATCACGATCTGCATGTGAGGATGCGACAAATGTACCGCCGCGATCCCGTAGGTTGCGGCAAACAATCCGTACTGCGCAGCAACTCCCGCCAGGACTTCGATGGTCTGTTCTGCCTTATCGCGCAGGCCTTCGTCATTGGTGTAGGCCTGCAGCCGTAGCAAAGCGATGGTGGCCATTGAATTTCCAGCCGGGGTGGGCGAGTCCTGGAACGGTTTGCGACGCGCGCCCAGCACACCGAGATGTTTCTGGTCTGAAGGAGTTTTTTCCGTATCGAAGAAGCCCCCGGAAACTGGGTCAAAGAAACGCTCCACCATTGCGTCCGTAATTCGCCTGCCGAAATTGAAGTAGCTGAGGTCGGCGGTGGCCTCGTATGCGTCCAAGCAAGCCAAAGCGGTAAAAGCATAATCATCGAGCACGCCGGGAATTTGGCGAGGCTGCGCCTTCTCATCTGAATAAGCGAGCACGTGCAGCAAGCCATGGTCGCCTCGCCAACCCTCGGCGAGGATGCGATCCAGCGAGCGCAGCGCGAAATGTTCAGCCGCTTCCAGCCCGAGAACTTTGGCGGCTTCGAGGTAAGCCGAAATACAGAGCGCATTCCATCCCGCGTAAACGGTTTTGTCCACGTACGGAGTGGGGCGTTTCAAGCGGGCGGCGTACATCTTGGCCTTCGCCGATTGCAGCAGAGTCTGGATCTGTTGCGATGGCAGGCTCAGCCGTTTCGCAATCTCCTCCACCGAGGCGCGTTGATAGAGAACGTTCTTGGCGGGATTGTGATGCATCTCGCCGATCTCATTAATGTCATAACGCAGGCAGGCCACGCGGGCTTCTTCATCGGTGAGAACCGCTTCGGCCTCCTGCAATGTCCAGGTGAAGTAATCACCGTCGTCGTCCATCGAGTAGTCGGCGTCCTGGGAAGCGTAGAAGCCGCCGTGTTCGCGATCGCTCAGCCATTCGTCCATCCAGCGAATAATGTCGCGCGCTACTTCCGCGAAGAACTCCGAGCCAGTGGCTTGATAGGCGTGCACATAATTCTTTAGCAGTTCGGAATTGTCGTAGCACATCTTCTCGAAGTGCGGGACGATCCAGCGTTCGTCGACCGAGTAACGATGAAACCCGCCAGCCAGTTGGTCGTACACGCCGCCGCGCGCCATCTTCTCGAGCGTGGTCACGAACACGTGGCGGAGTTGTTCGTTGCCGGTTCTCACGTACTGATCGATCAGCAGATCAAGGGCAGCCGAGTGCGGGAACTTGGGCGCGCTTCCGAACCCTCCATTCTGCGGGTCGAACATGCCCACGGCTGACTGGACGATGCCGTCAATGATCGCGGGAGAAAACTTCCCGCTCTTTCCGGCAAAAGATTCTGCCTGCGAGATGGCGCCCTCGACCATCCTGGCTTGCTCGATCACGTCGTCATTCTTTTCGTCATAGGCGCTGGCGATGGAGAGCAGCACACGTTTAAAGCTGGGACGTCCGTAATGATCGTCGGGCGGGAAGTAGGTGCCGCCGTAAAACGGCTTTCCGTCCGGGGTAAGAAACGCGGTCAGCGGCCAGCCGCCCTTGTCCGCTGATCGAACTGACGGCGACCTGATAGCGGCTGTCGATGTCGGGACGCTCGTCGCGATCGACCTTCACCGCGATGAACCGGTCGTTGATGAGCTCGGCAATTTCAGGATTGTCGTAAGACTCGCGGTCCATGACGTGGCACCAGTGGCACCAGACCGCCCCGATGTCGAGCAGGATCGGTTTGTTCTCGCGTTGCGCGGTGGCGAAGGCTTCCTCGCCCCATTCGTGCCAGTGGATGGGCTGATGCATGGCAGAGCGAAGATAGGCGGAAGACGCCTTGGAGAGGGAGTTGAGCGTCTGGGTGGTCATGGGTTAAGTGTATCGCGGCGGGACGGGAAAAGCCGTTAACGAGCAGAACTCACGGCGGTTTCGATTTGGTTCGTCCTCAAAGAAGATTCGAATCCAGCCCAGCGATGAATTGGATGCCTGGAATGACCTTGCCGACGAGTGCCGTGTCGTTGGTCAGGAACAAGTCGATGTGCGCCTGTGCTGCGCAGGCCAGATGGATCGAATCGGCTGGCGACACCCCATGCTTAGCGCGAATCTGAGCATAAAGGTCCGCGGTCTCTAGTGTGTACGGTATGACTTCGACGAACGGAGCTCTGAAAACCTCTCGAATTTCTCTGGCTGTGTCTAATGCATTCATTTTGTGGGGACCCACCAAGATCTCTCCCAGGGTAAATGAGCTGGTGAAAAGTTGATCCTGTCGTTGATCCATTTTCGAAAGGATGTGGCGCACCCGTTTCGCATACAGGGGATGGTCCTCCAGCCAGTAAACAAATAACATCGTGTCCCAGTAAATTCGACTCATTTCTTTCCGAGTAAACTTCGTGTAGAGACGCTACTTGCTGGAATTTGAAAAGTTTCTTCGTTCTTCCCGGATGAAGGCTTCTCCCCCACCCAACGCTCTGAATAAATTCTTAGCAATGCCACGAAGTCCCGCCAAAGGTTCCGTTGGCGCAGAGTCCTTTCCGTTGCTGCCCATAATCTCGTAAGTAAATGTTACGGTCGTGCTTTGCCCCGACGGCGGTCCCGTTTTCGAGATTAGCTTCAGTGCGTTTTCATCGAGGAATTTCTTGGATTTGAGTGCAGCGCACACCAAGGGTACGCGATTAGTAAGCCCGAGAATCTTGTGTACCGCACCCACATTTATAGAAAAGCTTTTTTCGCCTCGACGACGAGCCGGTCGCAAGTACGCGTCGTGCGCGTGCTGCCTGACAAGATCCGAAGCGGAGTGTGACGAGCGGTCCATAAATATTCACCTCATTTCATGCTATTCTTGCATAGCTATGCATAGCATGTCAATTATGGTTTTTAAGTCGCTTTCGTGAATCGCTACTGCGATAGGGTTCAGCTTCCGTTTTCAACTCCCCAGTTTCTTCGCGATGGCGCAGTACAAGTCCACTGCCTCGCTGAGTTGCTTCTTCTCGATGTACTCGCCTTCGGTGTGGGCCACGTGAATCGATCCCGGACCGATGAGCAGCGGTTGGCCCCAGTTGGTGAGCGCGGGAATGTCAGTGGTGAAGGCCGCGACCATCGTGGGCAGCCCATCGAGCGTGCGCAGGCGGACGAAAGGGATTTCCAAAACGAATTCGATCTTGGCCAGGCCCTCGACTGCTTGCACAATCTGGCGCCGCAATTCATCCGTAGGGCCGACCAGACGGTAGAGGCACTGCGCGCGGGCTTTGTCGGGAATTACATTGGGGGCGCGGCCGCCTTCGATCACTCCGATATTCAACGTGCTCGAACCGATGCCTTCTGCCGCCGGCAACTTCATGGCGCGCAAGCGACGCAAGGCTTCAAGAAGCTTGTCGATCGCCGATTCACCGAGCTCCGGATAGGCGGAGTGGGCCATCCTTCCTTCCGCGATGACGTTTACCCGCAGCGTGCCTTTGGATGCGCTGGCCATGCGATTCTCCGTGGGCTCGCCGTTGATCATGAATCTGCAGCCCGGAGACTGACGGTTCGCGACCTGTGCTCCCAGGCTGTTTCGCTCTTCGCCAACCAGAAAAAGCAGTCCTACGTGAATGTTTTCTGCACGCAGCCGTTCGGAGGCTGCGATCTGAACTGCGATAATTCCTTTGGCATCGCACGATCCCCGGCCATAGATGCGCGTGGCATCTTCGGACGATGGAATAAAGGGCGGAACCGTATCCATGTGGGTGGAGAAAACAATCGCGGGCCTGGGCGCCTGCGGTGAAGTCGCATACACGTTGCAGCGGTTGCCTTCGACTGGAAGCTTATCCGCGTGGTATCCCATTTGAAGCAGTTCGCGATGGATCACATCGCCGACCAAGGCTTCGTTTCCGGTGATGGATTCAATATCGACGAGTTGACGGGTCAGAGCGACAACGTCCATAGGAAACGAGAATAACGCACGCAGAGGCTCAGCAGCGGCCCGTTCTTTTTCGCGGAAAGAGACATGCGCTGTCGAGCCGTTGGTTGCAACGTCTCGGCGCGGGGCTGCTATGCTGTTTAGACTCGATTCGCGATGAATGCTCAGGCAAGTTCCATCCGCTCTTTATTTCTCGACGGTCCGGCGGGCAAACTGGAAGCCCTGCTCAACATGGGCGAGGAACAGGCTGCGTATGCCGCGCTGGTTTGTCATCCGCATCCTCTTTATGGGGGCACGCTGCACAACAAAGTCGTCTTCCACACCATGAAGGCGCTCAATAGTTTCGGTTGGCCGGTGTTGCGCTTCAATTTTCGTGGTGCGGGCCTGAGCCATGGCGAACACGATCAGGGCAGTGGCGAAGCCGAGGACGTTCGGACGGCGCTTGACTGGCTGGATGGCGAATTTCATCGGCCGATCATTTTTGCTGGGTTCTCGTTTGGGGCAGCTGTGGGATTGGGGGTCGCTTGTCCCGATGCACGCGTGAAAGCTGCAATCGGTCTTGGTCTGCCCGTCTCCACCATGGATGATCGAGCTTACGATTTCGATTTCCTCCGCGCTTGCACGAAACCCAAGCTTTTCGTGAGCGGTGATCGCGATCAGTTTGGACCGCGGGCGAAACTTGAGGGCCTCGTTGCCTCGCTGCCAGAGCCGAAAAAGCTGGTGATAGTCGAGGGGGCGGATCATTTCTTCGAAGGCCGCTTGCGGGAGTTGCGGGAAACGATTGAAGCATGGATCAAAGAAACCGTCCCCGAGTAATCATCGCGCACACATCCGCCCCGTCCCGTCCCTGCCTGAGCCTTAAGCGCGGATCGCTTCTATAATCCTTCCATGTCTTCGGCCAACCGCGAACGTATCGCTATCGAAATGCGGGTCACGGCACGCCATCTTTTCGAGCACGCTCTGAATGAATCCAGCATCGATCGCGCTTTCGAACGTCACGTTACTTGTGAACGCGGAGTGTTGCGGGTTTGCGAAGACCTTTACGATCTTCATACCTACAATCGCGTGCTGGTGCTTTCCATCGGCAAAGCCGCGCACAGCATGGTGAGGGCGCTGGAAATTCAGGCGGGGGACAACTTCGAAGGAATCATTGCCAGTTCGGTGCAGCTAGGCTCGCAGGCGCATGGGTTCCGTTATTTTCATGGCGGACATCCCATGCCAAATGAAGAATCTATTCGCGCCGCCGAGGCCATGCTGAAATCGCTGAGCGCTCAGAACGCATCCTCGCTCGTGATTTTCATGCTCAGTGGCGGCGGTTCTTCAATTGCGGAAAAGCCTCTTGATAACGAAATTTCGTTGGCGGACCTGGTCGCAACTTACCGCATGCTCGTGCTCTCCGGCGCGCCCATCGCCGAAATCAACGCCATTCGCAAACACCTGTCGGCTATAAAGGGAGGACGCTTGGCGCGGGCAGCCCTGGCCGGCGCAGCAGGTTTCGATTTTGGTTTCCGACGTCCCCGATAACACGCCCGACGCGCTGGCCTCAGGTCCGACCATGCCGGACTCGACCAGCGTGGAAGATTGTTACGCAATCGCAACCCGGCACCGGATGCTCGAGCAATTTCCCGCGTCGGTGCGCGAACTGTTCGAGCGCCATGCGCTTGAGGAAACTCCTAAATCGGATGACCCAGCTTTCCATCGCAGCCGCTGGTGGACGGTGTTGTCGAATTCAACTTTACTTGACGACCAGCAGAAAGGAAGCTGAGCGCCACGGCTTCACCGTGGAAATCGATAACAGCTGCGACGACTGGGATTATGCGCGGGCAGCTGACTATCTGTTAAAACGCCTGAGTGAATTACGAAAGAAGTCGGAGCGGGTCTGCCTCATCTCCGGCGGCGAGGTCACGGTGAAGGTGACCAACGGCGGCGTGGGCGGGCGCAACCAGCAGTTCGCGCTGGCCTGCGCGCAGAAGATTGCCGGCGAAAACATCACCGTGCTCAGCGCGGGCACGGACGGAATCGACGGCAACAGTCCCGCAGCCGGCGCGATTGTGGACGGAACCACTGTTGAGCGCGCAAAGTCTCGCGGGCTGGAGCCGGGGGCCAGCCTTCTCCGCTACGATGCCTATCCATTCTTTGACGCCCTGGGCGACACCATTATGACTGGAGCTACCGGCAACAACCTGCGAGACCTGCGAATCCTGCTGGCTTACTAAGCCGACTTCGGCATCTGGCTGAATGCCTTTTCCTGCTCCCGTTGCATTTCTTCGGGCGTCATATCGCGGGTGTGAGTGGCCAGCGACCAGCGATGTCCGAAAGGATCGATAACCTGGCCGTAGCGGTCGCCCCAAAACATATCCATGACCGGCATCTTCACGGATGCGCCCGCCGAAACGGCGCGCTCAAATGCGGCGTCGACGTTGTCGATGTAAAGGTGGAGAGCATCGCTCGTGCCGCCGGCCGGTGGCGCGGATGCTCCGCCGTGTTCGGGGAACTCATCGTTCAGCATTACGATGGAATCTCCGATTTTGATGGCAGCGTGCATGACCTTGCCTCCGGGAGCCGGCATGACATGAAGAACCTCGGCGCCGAAAGCCTTTTTGTAGAAGTCGAGGGCGCGATTCGCGTCGCGAACCGTCAGATGCGGTGTAATGGTGTGGAATCCGTCAGGTACAGCTTTTACTTTGTCAGTCATAGAGATCTCCTCAGACAAAAGAGTCTAGACCAGGCCATGTTAAAAGTTGTTAAAACTTGGCTAGTGACTCATTGAAGCCGGTTTCCTGGTCTGATATGAGGACTTGATTGGGGCCACAGACCCTGATCCGGTTCGGGTGGGCGGTGCACATACTATGGTGCACAATTTGCTCGAAAAAAAAACGCTCATTTCCCGCAAAATCTAGAAAACAAACGACCGGAAATTTTTCCGCCTCCTAGATATATGGTTCTTAAGGTAGTTACAGGCAAAATATTGATAACATTGGAGCTTTCGCTATGTCTGGCGGCCTGCGGTTGCGTTTTTGGAACCGAGGAAAATGGGAGCGCGTGCGAAGGATTTTCGCCTTCGCAGTCAGTGGTCGGATTCGCGCTTGGGACGGTCCAAAGCTGCGCCGACGGTCGGGTTGTCAAAGACCGGCTGTTTTAAAGATGAGATTATCTTCTAGATAACCTGCGTGTATCTATATTATCGCAAGTGAAGGGAGGAGAGCAACCAGAAACTGGGCGACTCGGGGCGCCGGTCCCATTTTGGGAATTCTGGCACCGACTATGACCGCGCTCGGAGCTTCCTGCTAGACGGCTGAACAGCCCCGCCCTCTCGCGAAGAACGCGAGAAGGACGGGGCACCCGCGTTTTTGTGCAAAAGGAAAGCGTGGGCCAGCCCCCCCAAAAGACGGCTAGAGTGGGCCACCCGCCACCTGCCAAACGCCACACACAAAAGCAGGTAAAAGCATGGGCCAGCCGGGTGCCCCAGGTCTCGCTGGTTTTGCGAGACCTGGGAGGGCAGGCTCGAAGTTCACTGGTCACGGACAGGCCTTCTCGGATTTTTCTACTCTCTATTCAAGACCGAGGGGCTACACCGATTTTGTCGACCGCGGTACAGGCATGCAAGTTTGGGTTGGTTCGCAGGGGAAGCGTGGTGGCGGCGGCTCCCAGGTCTCGCAAAAACGGCGAGACCTGGGGCACCCGGCGAAACTGCCCCACTCAAGCCGAAGGACGGCTTGAGTGGGCCACCCGCCAGCGCGGCCCACCCGTGAAACTGCCATGGGTGGGGTATCCAGCGAACGGAGCCTCCTGTGTGGACCTGAACACCCCAACCCTCTCGCAAAGAACGCGAGAAGGGTGGGGCACCCGCGCAACATTGACGCTCTTAGAAAAACCTGGTCACGCCCTCTTCGAGCACCAGCACGCGATCTTCAATTCCCGCGGCTCTTGGCTTCCTTCTCCAGCAGTTGCAAGGGTTCGTCCATGGGTTCGTGCGAGAGGCGGAAGGTTCCGTAGTGCATGGGGACCATCCAGCGGGCGTTCAGATCGAGAAAGGCGCGGGTGGCGTCGGCGGGATTGGTGTGCACGTTGCGAAACGACGGCGGATTGTAAGCGCCGATCGGCAGCAGCGCCAGTTCCGGCGCCAGTCGCTGGCCGATCTCGCGGAAGCCCGAAAAGTAGGCGGTGTCGCCGGCGTGATAGACCGAGTGCTTGCCATCGCGCAACACATAGCCGCCGTAGCCGCGATGAGAATCTTTGATGATGCGCGCGCCCCAATGGCGCGACGGCACATGGGTCACGGTCAAGCCCGCGATGGCGGTAACTGTTCCACCAGTCCAGTTCGACGACGTCGTCGAAGCCGAGGTCGGACACCAGATCGAACACGTGATGCGGAACCACGATAATGGGCGGCGCGGCCGCGGCGATCGCGCGCCTGCTGGACAATCGCGCGCAACGAGGGCCGATGCAGGTGATCGAAATGCGCATGCGTAACCAGCACCAGGTCGATGGGCGGAAGGTCGCGCAATCCGCACGCCCGGCTTGCGCAGCCGCTTCAACACAAACAGCCAGCGCGCGAAGTTGGGATCGATGATGACGTTCTGGCCGCCGATCTGCACGAAAAAGCTGGCAGTGGCCGATGAAAGTCACACCCAGCTCGCCATCGCTGACCAGCTTGGGCTTGTAGGTCTGGCCGGTGCGAGGAGTGACCGCGGAGTGGCGCACCAGACGTCCGAACTGCGCGGGCGCGCTTGCGCAAGAGCGGGATTCGTTAAGCGTGGCTTTAACATCTGCTCCATGGCCGAAACTGGATCGCAGCCAGCTACAGCCTATCTAGATGCGCAAAGCGCGGGAAGAAGTTCCTTGTCGTCTGCCGCGATTCTAGGATGCGAAGAGTCTACCTTATTCTAAGACATTTCTCTCGCAGATTGCTTGACCAGCACTGCGGACGGTCAGTTCTAATCCTTGTGAAGAACTATTCTCCGTGAACCTTCCGCCTGAAGCGAAGACATAGCTCGCTACGTCTTGTAGGCAGAGCAAGGTTCCCGGGGAAAATTAGTTCCTTCGGCACGATTTCACAGGAGTAAGGCAAATGCGTGTTGCTTTCTTAGGATTGGGAATTATGGGCGGCTCGATGGCGGCCAACCTGGTCAAGGCCGGTCACGAAGTCACCGTCTGGAATCGCACTCCGGGCAAGGAAGTCGAAGGCGCACGGAGCGCGACTTCTCCCGCGGAAGCGGCCACGCGGCGCCGAAGTGGTCTGGATGTGCGTCTCCGACACCAAAGCGGTCGAGAGCGTTTTGTTCGGACCGCACGGCGTCGAACGAATCGCTGGCGACGGGCATGACGATTGTCGACTCCAGCACGATCTCGCCGTCTGCGACCCGCAAGTTCGCCGAGCGGGTTCGCGCGCAGGGCGTGCAATACGTGGACGCGCCCGTGACCGGTTCCAAAGCAGGCGCGCGAAGCTGGCACTCTGATTTTCATCGTGGGCGGAGAGGAATCAGCGATCGAGAACCTTGAAGCCGCTGTTTGCGGCCATGGGCAAACAAGTTTTTCCGCATGGGCGAAACCGGCAAAGGCCAAGCGGCGAAGCTGGTGATGAATCTGCAAATCGCACTCATCTACGAAGGCTTTGCCGAAGCGCTGACCCTGGCCGCGAAGCTGGGCGTGGATGCCGAGACGCTATTGCCGCTGATTCAGGCCTCGATGGTTCGCTCGGGCGTGGTGGAGTACAAGGCGCCCTTTGTCCTGAAACGTGACTTTTCTCCGAATTTCCCGCTGCGGCTGATGCACAAGGACATCCACCTGGCGTTGGACGCCGCCAAAGAAGCTCGGGTGAAGCTGCCCGGGCTGGAAACGGTCGAAGAAATCTACGAAGTGGCCGCCGAAGACGGGCACGAAGACCTCGACTACGCCGCCACGCTGACCCTGCTGGAAAAATGGGCGGGAGTCGAAGTGAAAGGCGCGACGGCGTGAGTCGCAGTCGTCGTCCATATTCGCGACTCTTCCCGAAGTGAGGTACCCTGCGAGTACTTCCGTAATGCCAACCCGCGGCTTATTACATAACTATTACACGCCGCTTCGACCGTCCCTGCTAGCCTAACCTCATAAGTCATCCACAACGAGCACGGGGACACCGCAATGGAACTCGAAGCGCTGGATCGCGAAGCCAGCCGCAGACAACGAAATCAACTGGGTAACCGCCACCTTTATGGCGCTTGTTTCACGTCGGGGCGATTGCCGCGCTTTTCTTCTTCACCTGGAAGGCTCTCTTCGTGTCCATGTTTCTGTGGTGGGTTTCGGGAAGCCTGGGCATTGGCATGGCCTACCACCGGCTGCTGACGCATCGCGGCTACAAGACTCCCAAGTGGGTCGAGTATTTCCTGACCACCTGCGCGACGCTGGCGCTCGAAGGCGGACCGATTTTCTGGGTGGCGACGCACCGCATTCATCATCAATATTCGGATCACGAAGGCGATCCGCACTCGCCGCTCGACGGCAAATGGTGGGCGCACATGGGCTGGATTCTGACCGGCAAGTCCATGCATCACGACACCACCACGCTGGCACGTTATGTTCCCGATCTTGCCAAGGACAAGTTTCACGTCTGGATTACCAAATATCACTACGTCCCCATGATCGTTCTGGGCGTGATTCTGCTGGCGATTGGCGGACTGCCGTTCCTGCTGTGGGGAATCTTCATGCGCACCGTGGTCGGCCTGCACGCCACCTGGCTGGTGAACTCGGCGACCCATACCTGGGGCATCGCGCCGTTTCGTCACCACGCGATCTTTCCACCAACAACTGGTGGGTAGCGATTCTGACTTTCGGCGAGGGCTGGCACAACAACCATCATGCGCACCCGGTTTCCGCCCGGCATGGTTTGCGATGGTACGAAATTGACATGAACTGGTACGGCATCTGGACGCTGAAGAAATTGGGCCTGGCGCGGCACGTGTATCGCGTGAAGTTGGACGAACTGGAACGCAAAGACGCAAAGACGGCGTCTCCTGCTCCCGAGTTGGTTTCGGTCTAGCTCGCACTTGCGGCGCTCACAAACCCGTCCCGAAGTCGGGTGACGTTTTGTTTCACCCGAATGTGGCAAAGGAAATGACATTGCCATCGGGATCTCGTACCTGAAAATCAGTTCCACCCCAGGCCTGCTTGGTGAGTGCTTGCGCGAACTCGACGCCTCGCGCCTTGAATTCCTCGAATAAACCCTGAACATTTGAGACTTCAATGGAAGCGCAGATCAGCGATTTCTCCTGAACAGCGGCTTGCGCGAAGAAGGGTTGCTGCACGTAGCGAATGTGCAGACAAACGCCGTCGCGCGATACCGCACCGTAGAACGGAGGAAGACCATGGAGGAAGTCGATCTCGAAGCCCAGTTTCTGTTGGAAGAAGGCGGCGCATGCCTTAACATCGCGCACGAGCAGGATCGGGGTCACATTCTTCAGGAACGGCGGGCCAGGCGAAGCTCGCGGGGTCTTGGATGCTCCGGCCGCCGCCGTTTTCAACTCCGCCCAACTCCGATATCCAGCTTCCACCGCGACAATCTCCTGCGCCAGAGTCAGAGTGAACTTTAGCGCCAATACTTCGCGGTCGGTCAAAGATCGGTAGCGTTCGAGACTGCGCACCCTCCCGCCAATGGAATAGTCTCCTTCGCGATGCCAGCGGAGCAGCAGTTTGGCTTGCTTGCGGTATGTCTCGATGGTTGGCATAGGCACATTCCTGCTGAGATTTTTCAGCGGGCGGGCCTAGCCCTTTCGGCAGGGATGCCGACGTGCCCCACAGGGAACAACCGTATGCTAGACCGGAACGCAACCCACTGTCAAAACGGCATGACTCGGCTCCCGCTGAAGTGTCAATACGGCTGCTGGGATTCAAACTGAACATTACCGTTTTGTCGCCTCGCTCCGGTTTTCTTTCCGCTCGCTGTAGAATCGTGCCATGCGCATTACCAGCCGGCGCAAAGCGACGATCACATTCCTTGTCCTGGGCGTCGGACTGGCCGGCGTGGCTGTCGCCGTCGGATTCGGATGGATCATCCTCAACTGGCGCGAGGGCATCAAGGTTTTTCTGGGCGTGATTTTCTTCAGCGCCATCACCACTGGGCTGGTGCTTAACACGATCTTTCTGCTGCGCGAGATTCGCCGCAACGAACAGCACGACAGTTTCATCAATGCAGTCACCCACGAACTCAAGACTCCCATCGCCTCCATCCGCCTTTACCTGCAAACTCTGCAACATCGTGACGTCGACGAAGCCCAGCGCGGCGAGTTCTACCGCCGCATGCTCGACGATACGGATCGTCTGCTCGGCACCGTGGAGCAAGTCTTGAAGGCCGGGGTTGCAGGGCACAAAAAGAGCAGCCGCGAGCGTGTTCCCATCGATCTCGAAATCCTGGTTCGTGAATGTGTGGAAGTGGCGCGCAGCAGTCATCATTTGCAACCGCAGGCATTACGCTTCGAGCCAATGGCCGACCACCGGGCGAACGTCATCGGCGATCCCGACGAGTTGCGCACGGCTGTCGCCAACGTGCTCGACAACGCGATCAAGTATTCGGGAGAGCGCGTGGATGTTTCGATTCGCATTGAGTTGGCCGGTGAAAAGCACGTGCGGCTGAGCGTGCAGGACCACGGTGTCGGGATTCCGCCGGGAGAGTTGAAGAGTGTCTTCAAGCGGTTCTATCGCGTTTCCAACCGCTCGCTGGCGCACATCAAGGGAACGGGGCTGGGATTGTTTATTGTTCGCGCCATCGCCAAGAAGCATGGGGGGCGCGCGTTTGCACAGAGCGCGGGCGAAGGGCAGGGGACTACGATTGTCGTCGAACTGCCGCGCACCATTTCTCGGGAGAATCTGGTGCAAAGGAATGCTGTTCCGGAAGATGTTGTCCGGGATGCGGCAAAAAGCACGGTTCGGGAGCACCGGGCATGAGCCGCGTGCTGATTGTGGAAGACGAAGCTCATCTGGCGCAAGGGCTGCGATTTAATCTGGAAGCGGAAGGACACAGCGTCGAAGTTGCCGGCGATGGCGAACGGGCGATCGAGTTGCTGCTGGGACATCGAGAAAATGGCGGCCGAGGAAACAGTAAGAAGGAAAATGGAAAACGCGCGACCGGCAAATACGAACGAGGCCCGCGCAAAGAGTTCGACGCGGTCGTGCTGGATGTGATGCTGCCCGGCAAGGATGGTTTTGCAGTCGCGACCGAACTTCGGGCCGCCAAAAACTTTGTTCCCGTGCTGATGCTGACCGCCCGGGGCCGGCCCGAGGATGTGCTTAAGGGATTCGCTTCGGGCGCCGATGACTATCTTCCCAAACCTTTCGAACTTCCCATTCTGCTGGCTCGGCTGCAGGGTTTGCTACGCCGTCGCGAGTGGACAAGGGTGGGCCACCCTGGGCCGGAATCCTCAAAAGCGCATTCCGGATCGAAAGCGATTGCATCCCGCGAGGCCACCGAGTTTGAGGTGTTTTCGTTCGCCGGTAGAACTATTGACTTTGGCAAACTGGAGCTGCGAGTCAACCGGAACACCATCCAGCTTACTTTGATGGAAGCGGATTTGTTGCGCCACCTGGTGCGCAACAGCGGCCGTATCGTTTCCCGCAAAGCGATTCTTGAGGAAGTCTGGGGCCTGCACGAAGACACCGATACCCGTGCCATCGATAACTTCATCGTCCGCCTGCGCCGCTACATCGAAGACGACCCCGCAAAGCCGAAACACTTGCTGACCGTCCGCGGGGTGGGATACCGCTTCGTGGCGGAACCGGAAGAACGCTGAAGAGCGGCCGCCGCCGGCTCGACCCGCTCCCGCGGATCAGACGATGCGGATAGAAAAAGGCGCCACGATTAAATCGCGGCGCCTTGTCAAGTTGAAGGTTTCGTGGATGGCTTAAATGCGGCCGAGGACTAAAAGGATGACCACGATGCAAAGGACCAGCCCCACGCCGCCGGTCGGGGCATAACCCCACTCTCGGCTGTGCGGCCATCGGGGAAGAGCTCCGAACAGGGCTAAGACCAAAATCACGATTAACACGGTTCCAAGCATGTCTTGCTCCTTAGTCCTGCTCAGACAGGACGATTCCACATCTTCTGGAAAGACGGGGACTCTAGATTACGACGACGGTGACGCGAATACCGGGATGGTACGGGTTGTACAAATAGTAGCCGCCATCCTCGTAGTCAACGTAAACGTTGTCGGTATAAGCCCAGCCTGTTGGCCACGGCTGACTGAAGCTGAACCAATAGCCGCCGTACTGAAAGCGGGGTTGCCCTTCGACGATGACCGGGCGGTTAATGACGAACACGTGCTCGTGACCAAAATTGGCACGAAAACGGTCGTCAGGAATGCGGCCGTGGTTGCCGCCATTGGCGCGCTGTGCCTGCTGTTCGTGTTGCTGGTTGCGTCCGGCGGGACGATCCGGCTCTGTTTTTTTCTGTTCCTGCTGGGCGCGGTTCTCCCCTTGCGGAGAGGACTTTTCCGGCTGCGCTTTTTTCTCTTCCGGCTGCGCGTGTTTTTGCTCTGCTTGCGCAGGTTTGTCCGGTGTGCGTTTCCCGTCTTGCTGGGCGTGTTCTTCCTGCCCGTGCTCTTCCTGCGCGTAAGCGGGAGCGACGGCAGTCAGGGCGAATGACAGAACTGCGGTGCCGAGAAATGCTGCCAGTTTCATGTAATGTTGCCTCCATTCAAATGAAAGAACGGTCTGTCTTACTGCAAGCTTCCGGTTGCCCTGGCCTGAACGCCGATGGCTTCGCCGGATACGAGAAGTTCAACTCGGCGGTTCTGCTGACGGCCGGAGGAGTTGTCGTTTGAGGCGACCGGCAAGGTATTGCCGTAACCTCTGGCGTTGACTGAGTTGGTGGTTACGCCTTCCTGCACCAGATAGTCGCGCACTGATGAGGCGCGATTCTCGGATAGGGCCTGATTCATGTCATCGCCGCCGACGTTGTCGGTATAGCCGCCGACTTCAATATTGAGTCCTGGGTAGGCGAGCAGAATGCCGGCTACTTTCGCCAGTTTCTCGCGTGCTCCGGGCTTGAGGGAGTACTGGCCAGTATCGAACAATACGTCGGACATGCTGACAATGAGTCCGCGGGCGGTGTCGCGAGTCTGGAGGATGGAATTCAACTGCTCCGACAAACGCGCGCGCATGGCGGCTTTGTCGGTGTCAGCTTGCTGCGCATTCATTTGCGCTTGTTGGGTATCCATCTGGGCTTGTTGGGCAGCTAAACGGGATTGGTCTGCATCGGCTTGGGCCGCTGTGACTGCTGCGGCTGAGGCTGCCTGACTGGCGGCCATGTCGGATTGCGCTCTTGCCGTGTCGGACTGGGCCCGAGCTGTGTCCGATTGCGCCTGCTCCTTCTGTCGGGTGGCGTCGTCGGCTTGCGCTTGCGATTGCGCCTGGGCGTCCCTGGAATCCTGGCGTTCATCGGCGAGGCGTACGTCTTCCATCTTTTTGACTGCGATCTCGCGAGCGTCTTCGGCAGTCTGGACGGCTTCGCGGGCTACGGCGATCAGCGGCTTTTTCTGAACGTTCTTTCTGGTGGCGTATTCATCCACGTTATTCATCAACTGGACTGCATGTTGATAGCTGTCGGAAGCGTATTGCTCTGCACCTTCGGAGCGGGCGATCCGGAGGGCGTTGCGGGCTTCAAAGAATTCCAATGGCAATCTGGCATTCAGAACCACCGGGTCGAACTTGTAGCCGGTTGGAATGTAGCCACCGCGTTCCGTCAGTTCGTACTTGGCATCGACGGTCTCGATGGTTCCTTCGGTGTCCCGGCGAATCACATTCTCGAGGACCACGACATTGCTGGGCTGACGCACGGCGTAATAAGGTTCGGCGGTGACGATCAATGCGAAGGCTTGAAGGTCGGTGGTCACGTGCAGCTTGCTGCGGTGGTTGCCGCCGAGTAAAACTTCGCCGAGATTCACGGCGCGGCCTTCGGGGGAAATCGCCCATAGGATGTACGTCAGGTACTCGTTGCCGAAAGTCGTGGGCTTCTGCAGGTTGCCGAATTCCGCTTCAATTTCAATGGCTCCCCGCTTGCTGTTGACTTCGGCTTTGCCATCCGCTGCGGGCATCAGATCCGTGCCTGTGAAACCGACATGGGTCGATCCGCTACGATGCTTATAGTTGACCGCTGGCGTGGTGCGGCTGGTTACGATCACCCGGAAGGTGGGCGTTCGCGCCATAGGCTCAAGTTCCGTCTTGGTTTGAGAATTGGTTTGAGCGAGCGCGCTTAAGCTCAGCGCGATTCCGACGGCTAACAACAGCTTGATCTTCATCGTGGACTCCTTGGCAGATGTCTGCCGGGTTACGTGGTTGCGATGTAGTAACTTAGCCTTTTCCAATGTGGATCGCTGAAAGCGAGTGAAACAGACCAAACACATTCAGCAGCCACAGCACGACGGCAATAACCACCACGCCATTCAAGATCGACTTGATGGATGCCTGCATAGGAATAAAGCGATTGACCAGCCACAACAGAACGCCTACCACGATCAGAACTTCCAGGAGTTGAATTAACGGCATAACTTTAACCTTCCTTTTTCAGCGGGCTAACGCCTCTGATCCGCCTCGAGGTGTTGCCGAATTTCATGTTGAATACCTTTAGGGTCGAATTGTGTCCGCCGGCGGGTCTCACGGCATACACACAGATAGCCACTCCACTAACGATTGGATGTGGCGCTGGATGTGCCCTTTGAGAATCCATGCACATTTAGAACCTAATCCAAGCGACCCAAGAATGAGAGCTACGAATTGGCAGTCGTGGCTCTCTCGAAACCCTCAGGAGAATAAAGAATGACAGGTCCGGGATGGCGCGTCTGAGCAAGATTGCTCATCCGAGAACATTCCGCAGAATGGCGGGGCCTTCATTATCGTGCGCTAATCAGGGCTCGACGGAGCTAGACACGGGATTGAGCTTCGTTCATTCGAGGATTCATGAAACCGCCCAAAAATTCACGGCTCGCAGCCAGGGCTGCGAGCCGTTTCATGGAAGCGTCAAACTAGGGTTTTCGTTCTCCTGGTTTAGTCGCTTTCTCCGGCTTCGGAGGACTCGCCGGATGGGCTTCGGGCTTTGGCTTGGCTGCGCTTTGCTCATGAGCGGGCGCCTGGGCGTGAGGTGCACTCTGCGCGTGCGGCGCACTTTCCGGACGAGGGGCCGATGCCTTGGGTGCAGATTGGTGGGACGTAGTTTCAGGCTTGGGCTTGGCTGCCGGATGAGACGTGGCCGGGGGACGGTTCGTGCTCGCCTTTTCAGATGCGCTCGGCGGACGGGATGCATTGTTGTGTGGCGCCGGTGTGCTCTTGGGCGCTGTAGCCGGTCGGGAAGCGCTGTTAGCCGGATGAGACGCGGTGGGGGGGCGATTGGTGCTCGCCTTTTCAGATGCGCTCGGCGGACGGGATGCATTGTTGTGCGGCGCCGGTGTGCTCTTGGACGCAGTGCCAGGTCGAGGAGCGCCGTTGGCCGGATGGGCAGCCGAAGTCTTCGCTGCTGGCTGAGCCTTGGCATTTTTCGCTTCAGCTTTGTAGGGTGCTCCCGCCTCTTTCGCCGCTACACCAGCTTTAAACGCCCCTGGCTTGGGAGTAGCCGCGACGGCCGGTTTGCCATGGTTTACCGAGGCTCGTTGTTGGGGATTGGCGCGGGCCGCGGTTACTTGTCGCTTTTGAGCAGCCACCGGGGCAATGTGTTTCTCCCGCACGGCTGCCTGCTCTTGAGGCGTTGGAGCCGCGGTGATTCCGCCAGCGCCGCCGTTGTAGCTCACTCGGTTCACGGTGGTATTGTTGACCACGGTGGTGCGGTAAGTATTGTGAATGTTGGTAACGTTCACGTTATTCACCGCTGTGTTGTATTGGAACTGGCCGTGGTCCCAGCGGCCGCCCTCGTAACCTTGACCGCCGTAGCCGAAGCCATAATTGACTCCGCCATAGAAACCTACATGTTCACCCCAGTAGCCCTCATTGAAAGCGAATACTCCGCCTCGCCAACCCCAATAGCCAGGGGTCCAGAGGAAACCGACTTGCGGAGGCTGTACCCACGTGCCCGGCACAAAGAAATAACCGTCCGGGCCGTAGGACCAGTAGCCCGGCGTCCAGAGATAACCTGGCGCAGGAACAGGTGGCTGTTCATACACAGGCAGCGCGGGAGGAGCGATGGTAATGGATACGCCGATTTGGGCGAACGCCGCAGCTGACATGGCCAGCATTACGAGCGCAAACAATAGCGAACGAAGAGAGGGGATGGTACGCATTGTGCTTCCTTTTGCCCGTTCATCCATGGCCTGCCCGGTAATGCTGTGCAGCTGCGGGTTGCGTGGATGGAGGGCGCGGGTTTCCTAACCGAAACGCGCCGACGACTGGGTCTTGCTCGCAAAGAACTACATCATACATCGTCTGACTTTGATGCCGACTGTGAAGGTACGCGCAAGCTTCTGATGAATCTGATCATAATTGATCATCTTGTCGGCGGCCTATGTCGCAATATGGAAATATGACAGCCGAACAAAAACGGATACTTACAGTTCGATGTCCCACTTGTGGGGCCGGCCCGGGGGAGAAATGTGAGCTTGGAACCGGTCAACCTCGCACCGAGCCGCATAGCAATCGGCAGCGCCCGGCTGTTGTACAAAAGTAGTTCGCCAGTAATCGAAATTGGCCCAGTGAGCGATGCCCGAGCCGGCATTGCCACGATATTCAGGCCAACCCTCGAATCGCCCTTCATCCCATTGCGAACGCTGCAAAAATGCTCACTTTTAGAACTTAGGCATAAAACAAGGCCGACTCTTGACGATTGTCACGATTTATGCCAATTCATGACTTTTTGCGTTAGAATTGTTGTCAGATGAGTTTTCTTGCAGCGGCGCGGAGTATCAACAAGAAGAGGCGCGAGTTCGATCCCACAACCTTCCTCGCGACTATTGGCGAGGGCAGGAAGAGCGTGAACGTCGCCAAGAAGCAAGGGATCTTTGCCCAGGGCGATGATGCCAATGCGGTCTTCTATATCCAATCAGGCAAGGTAAAGCTTACCGTGGTATCGAAAACGGGTAGAGAAGCGACCATTGGCATGTTGCAAGAAGGTGACTTCTTTGGTGAAGGCGCGCTCGCCGGGCAGGCCCAACGCATGGGATCTGCGGCTGCAATGACCGATTGCGACCTGCTTCGGATCGACAAGAAAGCGATGATGGAAGCTCTGCATCGCGAACACGCATTTTCCGATCTGTTTGTGGCGTATTTGCTGGCGCGGAATATCCGTTATGAAGAGGATCTGGTCGACCAGTTGTTCAACTCCAGCGAAAAGCGGCTGGCCCGGGTTCTGCTGTTGTTAGCTCATTTCGGCAAAGAAGGCGTGCCCGAGACCGTGGTTCCGAAGATAAGCCAGGAGACCCTTGCAGATATGGTGGGAACCACCCGTTCGCGGGTGAGCTTCTTTATGAACCGGTTCAGGAAGCTGGGTTTCATTCACTACGCCGGGGGCATCGAGGGCGGACTGCAGGTGCACAGCTCGCTGCTCAATGTAGTTCTGCACGATTAGGATTTCCCACGTTCATTCCGCGTCCGTCTGACAAAACCTTCAAACCCCTGCTCTGATGCCCCCATTGCGATGTGAGCAATAGTGCTCAGACACCATCCTGACGGCGCTGATAAGTTGTTTCTAATAGTGGGGAGGTTCTATGAATAGGTTTAGCATTTTAGTGGCTGACGATCATCCGATATTCCGTTTCGGTCTCTGTGCAATGCTTAGTTCTCACCAAGAGTGGCAGGTGTGTGGAGAGGCGGCTGACGGACGGGAAGCGGTAGAGAAGTGCAAGCAGCTGAAACCAGATCTGCTCATCCTGGATATCTGCATGCCCGGACTGAATGGACTGGACGCAGCCCGGCAGATTCTGAAGCACAATCCTGACCAGGTAATCTTGATTCTTACTGCCGTAGATTCCGAGCAAGTGGTGCGAGACTGTCTGGAAGCGGGGGTTCGTGGATGGGTTTTTAAGTCCGACGCAACCGAGGATCTAATGACGGCCGTGGAGGGTCTGCGGCGAGGGAAAACCGTCTTCAGTTCGCGAGTGTCGGATCTGATTATGGACGGGTACAAGCGACATCGGGTGGCTCCGGTCGCGTCCAACGTTCCCAAGTTGTCGCCTCGCGAGCGCGAGGTGGTGCAATTGGTGTGCGAGGGCAAAGCGTCCAAAGAGATCGCTACGATACTGGGCTTGTCGTTGGCAACGGCAGAAACACATCGCAGCAATATTTTGCGCAAACTCGGGCTTCATTCCATCGCCGAGTTGGTGCTGTACGCGGTAAGGAACGAGATTGTACATGTGCACTTCGCACCCGCATTGGGCATCGCCAACGCGGCCGGGGAGCGCAACCGAGCACCTGCGGCTACCACGTTTGCAGCATTTCCTCCACCGGAGATCGTCCCAGCCGGAGTCAGCAGCAGGGTCTAAACTGAGAATTCGTTAGCACGAAAAAAGGCCGGACTCAGTTTGAGTCCGGCTTTATAGCCTGCGCGTGTTTTACAGCAAGAGCAATTCGTCAGGGCTTGAGTGTCGACAATTGAATCGACACCAACCCAGGACTGCTTGGTCGACCATGCCAAATGATAGGTTAACGAAAAGAATACGAGTGTTCACAACTGCTCAGTCTCGGCAAAAACAGCAGCCTAAACTGGAACGGTTGGTGTCAGAGAGGTAGTGTGTATGGCTGTGGTCGAACCCCGAGCTGCTCACAAAGTTTTACTGGTGGATGATGATGCTGCTGTCCGCTCTATGATGACGCAGGGTCTTGAACGGAGCGGATTTGCGGTGGTGGCTGCGGATAGTGTTACCGAAGCTTTGCGGCGAATCGCGACCGAGAACTTTGACGTGCTCATCTCCGACCTTCACATGCCCAACCCGGGTGACGGTTTTACGGTAGTCTCAGCGATGCGGCATTCCCAACCGAACGCTCTGACCATGCTGGTCAGCGGCTATCCCGATGTGCAAAGCGCGATGGCTGCGATTCTTCTGGAGGCAGACGAAATTGTGGTGAAACCGTTCGAGATTGGCCGGTTCACCGAACTCGTCCGGGAAAGAGTGGTCGATCGCAAGCCTATTCAACGCGTAGACAAGGAGAGCGTGGGCGCGATCCTGCGGCGCTGCACCGCCGCGATTGTCGATAGTTGGTTGATGCGGACAAAACAGAGCAGCAAACTAAACCGAATTTTGCTCAGCGATGAGGAGCGCACCGGACATCTTCCCAAGCTGGTTGAAGACCTGGCACTCCGCCTGAGCAAGCCCAGGGCAACGGAGAAAGATAGCGATGCGATTTTCTCCGCCGCGGCCGTAGCCCATGGAAAGCTGCGATATAGGCAAGGCTACACTCCAGCCATGCTGGTGCACGAGTCGCGAGTGCTCCAGGTGACCATCTTCGGAACGTTGCAGAGCAATCTGAACGCTCTGGATTTCAGCCTGGTGTTGTTGGATGTGATGACGATCGCGGACGAGGTGGATGCGCAGTTGACGCAATCCATGGAGAGCTATATGAAAGATATGCGGAAGTCAGCGGCGTAGTTGTTTCGCAAGTCTCGGCGGCGCCATTCATGAAACCCTGCGCGTAGCCGCCTGATGGTTACCTTTGCCCAAACTCGGGCCGGCAAATAAGACTAGAATTAAAGGTGTGAGATATTACACGACCAAACCCATGAACGGTGGCATTACGTTCAAATGCACGCTCTGCGAGCACAGCGTCACGACCCTGGATTTCAACATCATGAATGGCAACCGGCGCACGCAAGCGGCGGCCGTGATCAATCGGCATGCTGCCTCATTGCATTTGCGTACATCGCTACCAGCCAAACTGGGTAGCCGTGGAGCGCTTTAAAATCGGCAGTGTCCGATTCCTTGTCAAAGTCGGGTTTTATACCGCACGGCGGCCGCTAGCGAGGTTGATGACCAAGACCACTAACGCGACTACGAGCAGCAAGTGAATCAGGCTACCGGCCACGTGAAGGCTGAAACCCAGCAGCCATAGAATCAAAAGCACAACGAAGATCGTCCAGAGCATATTTATATCCTCCGCTCATTTGCCGAGCTCATCCTTGCCTTGCATCTTTCCGCCCCACTTGAAGTCCTCGCAGTGACTTTCCACACTCCAAACAAAAGGGTTTCGATCGCGGAGTAATCAACCCGCAGAACGGGCACATTCTTGGCGATCCGACAATCCCGCGCCGTGGGTGGTTAGCAAAGAGCTTCCTTAGGAAGTCGGCGACGGCCGCGCGCCAGCTCCGAGCCTGGACAAGAAAAGGATTCATCGGCGACACCAAGAGGCCATACGAGATGAAAGGATCACGGCTGGGGACTCGGACTTTGCGCTCCATGTCCGTTATTGAGGTGCATGCGGGAACGTAAGGAGTGGGGTCCGCTGTAGAGGAACTCCAGGGCGATGTTTCCGGCCACATACCCCAACATACTGTAATTGCCCATGCGAAACGCGTCCTCAGCGTCATATCTGCCCGGATACCATGCATAAACGGCCGTCATTGTGCCGGCATAGGGAGCGACCAGAGCGGGCAACGAAAAGACGCGATGGCCGTCGTCGCCACGGCGTGAGGTGAGAGTCGAAATCATCGCGTGGCTCAGCCGCGGGAACACGCCTTTGCACTGGCAGCGGTAGTACAACGTGTCTTCCCCGAAAGCTTGGGCCAGCGCATAACGTGAGGTCGTAGTTACGGCTGCGACGCCGAAGTCGGAGCCGAATCGCTTGGCGTATCCTTCGGCTCCTTGTTTCCATTCTGGCGGAGTGTTCTGCCACTGATTAATACCGGCCGCAAACGCGGCACCGACGATGGGGTAAGGGCCAACCGCGTCGAAGGTGTAATTGTGGAGCTTGGTTTTCTGAGTGGGCCGCGTGTACGTCAAATCCGGTAGCGCTGGAGGCTTTGCCGGCGCGGCGGTGGTGGAAGAATCTGAATCCCCCACCGGTTGCGCCATGGCCAGCATGGGCAGGGTGGCGAAGGCCGCAATTGCCAACCGCAATAGAATAGTTCGGTGTATGCTCATGATATTTTTCCGGCCAATCTGACCTGTGTGCATTGGGTGCTCCTTTAAGTTCTTACCGAGAAACAGGCTTAGTCTCCGCCTGGATCGCGCTCACTTCTGCAGCCGTGAGGTGAGAGCGATCGCAATAACCGTAACCGTTGCGACAGGCCTGATAATTACGTTGCCGCTCGGCATCGGCCAATGTCTTGGCTTCGGCTGGAGTCAGTTTGGAATAGTCGCATGTCTCTTGTCCACGCTTACACTCGGAAAGGTTGCGCTGGTGTTCTGCGGCCAGGGTTTTACCGGCTTCCAACGATGTAAGTTTGGAGCGGTCGCATTCGTTCCAGCCATTTTCACAATTCTGCGAGTTGCGCTGGTGTTCCGCGGCGGCCACGTCACCCGGCTCCGAACCGGTAAGCTTAGAATGATCGCACAGTCCCAGACCATTCTTACAGTCGGATAGGTTGAGCTGCCGTCGGGCAGCGTCGACTGCCACAGATTCCGCAGGAGTCAGTTTGGAGTGATCGCAATTGCCGATTCCATCTTTGCAGTCGGAGATGTTGCGCTGTTGCGCGGCGAACGACGACTCGCGGGCTTCGGATGGAGTCAGGCGCGAAGGGTCGCAGGCGGCAATGCCATCCTTGCAATCGGAGAGGTTCCGCTGATGATCGGCTACGGCCAGCGCGGTGGCTTGCGGTTCCGTCAGTTTCGAACGGTCACAGGGATCGAAGCCGTTTCTGCAATTGGTTACGTTGCGGTCACGGTTGGCCGAATCCAGTTCGGCGGTTTGCGACTGGCTCAACTTCGAGCGATCACAGGCCTCCCGCCCGGCTTTGCAGGCCGCCAGGTTTTGCGCGGGATCGGACGACTGGGCAAATGAGAGAAAAGGGCAGAGAATCAGGCCAGCCAGCAGTGCGGTAAAACGTCCACGCCGATTGAGTTTCATAGGCCTCTTTCACAGACTTTGGACAGCCGGCCGAAACCGCATCCTGGTTTCGGTCGGCTGAGAACAACCTTCACTCCGAAGTCATCTCGATTACTGGCTTATTTCCCGTCTCCCCGGGCTTCCGCGATACGCGCCTGGTGGCCTGCCTCGGCGACGGCATGAACAAAAGCCTCCGCGCTTCTAGGGGTTGACGTCTTGCCATCGAGGATGGCGCGGAACGCCTTGTCCTTGCCATAAATGGCACGGGTAGAATCGTTATCCTCCTGGACGACTGCGCCTTCGAGGGTCAAGCCAGCGAATACGCCCTTGGAACGCGAGTAAGTTAACATTTCGGTATTCATCTTCCAATCGGTTCCGGCGGAAGCGTGACGGCCTACTGGGCCAGCCGCGACCGAACCTTCGCCAGTCAGTTCAAACTTGCTGGAAAGCAGGTGTTGAAAACCCTGATCGTTCATGACCAGCATGACCAGGTCGACCCCTTCGACTCCGATCTGCAAACCCCAGCTGCCGCCGCCTACAGATACGAATGCGGGAGCGCTCCAGCCTTCTGAGGTCCGGCAGGATGCAACTCCGCGACCGTGCTTGCCGCCGAAAATAAAGCCGCCTTTGATCAAGTCCGGCACGACCAGAATGCATTTTGCACTGCTCAACACTTCTTCAGGGATTCCTTTGTCGGGGGTTGACATAATTGCGTGGAGAACCTCCACGGACTTCTGCAGGCGTGCCTCGGTGTCTTCGCGACCCGAGCCTGCCCAGGCGAAAGTTCCAGCCAAGCCCAGCAAACTCATCAGCAGTAGCGAGATTGTCTTCTTCATGAAAGTGTCCTTTCGTTGCCAAACTAAGAGGAGAAAACTTCAGATGGCTGACTTAGCTCAGAGACCTGAATAGAGAGAGTGTATGCCTCTCTAGCATCATGTTCGTCTAAGCGCAAATGAATAGATGTTCTAAATTGCTCAGGTTAACCTTTATTCGCTGGTGGACGCGGTTCGCGCGAATTAGAAGGTTCTCATCGTTATGAGCAGTTCTGCACAGTCAGTCGACCCGTGGATCTGACACTCTAATGGCTGGAGGAATCAAACATGCTTTGGACGATTATGGTCGTGCTGTTGGTTCTCTGGCTTCTGGGATTCAGTCTTCACATCGCTGGAGGTTTGATTCATTTACTGTTGGTGGTGGCATTAGTAATGTTGGTCATCAACCTGTTGAGCGGGCGTCGGAGCGCGATCTGAAGTCTGAGATGGACACGAGTTCATGATGCAACCGCGCGAGGGAGACCCAGTTTTGGGAGAAAAAGAAAGGGGTCCCTACTTCCGGTGAGCGGAGGCGCCGGCGGCCAGGTCGCGGAGGACTCCGAGGAAGCCGGCGGCGGATTGTTCGTCGCCGAGGGATTCGAGATCGATGGTCGCGGCCAAGTGGGGCGACTCGGGGCGGAAGCGGACGGTGAGCAGGTTATGGCCGCGAGAGGTCATCAGGGTATTAATGACCGGGGGCAGTTCCTGCTTCAGTTGTGTGCACGTGGTCAGCACCACCGGGCCGGGACGGACCACAGTCCAATTACGCGATTTGCGCAGCAGTTGGTTGTCGCTGTGGGTGAGCCAGCGGTGGCGAAGAACTTCCAGTTGGACGCCGGGGGCGCAGTGGAGGTCAGCCTCGAAGGTTAGGGTCTCTCTTTGTTTATGCCACGCGCTCGACAGCCACTGGACAGGGAGCGGGCGGGGCAGAAGGTGAATGGTCACGCGGGCGTTCTCGAACCAGTGAGTGGCAAATCGCAAATGCGCCTGCAGGCGGCAGGCTCCAACCCAACGGGCACTGATCACTTGTCCGCGGTGGGAGCAGGCTGCTTCCACCCAGCGCAAGGCCCTGGTGCCGCGGCGGTGGTTGTAGCTGGCCAAACAGAAATACCACAATGCCACGAGGGCGACGGCGGCGGCTGCGTCAATGAAGATCAAGCGGCCCACAACTCATCTCAGATGCGAATGTTACGTCCTGGGGTGCAAGGCGGGCAACAGTTTCCCGGACTATTTTTTTCAAGGAATTCTAACTCCCGGTACATCATAAAGAAGGGGACAATCAATGAAGCTCTGCAGCTAGAATAACCGAATGGAATTTGTGCTGCGGGAGTTTCGGCGTGAGGATTTCGACAGCCTGTGGCGCATTGATCAGGAATGTTTTGCGCCGGGAATCGCATATTCGCGGATGGAACTGGCCGCCTACATTCGTTTGCGCGGGGCTTTTACCGTGGTCGCGGAATCGCGGAATAGTAATGGGTTGGTGAAGGCGTATCCATTCAAAGTTCTGGGTTTCATTGTTGCCCAGGCGAGGGCGGCGCGGGGGGATCGCGGGGGACGAGGGCATATTCTGACCATTGACGTACCGCCGGCGAGCCGGCGTTTCGGGGTAGGGTCGAAATTGCTGGCTACGGCTGAGGAGCGCCTGCGCGCCGCTGCCTGTCAAACTGTAGTGCTGGAAACGGCTGTGGATAATTCGGCCGCGCTGGCTTTTTACAAGCGGCACCAGTACAGCGTGGTGAAAACGATTCCCCGGTATTACTGCAATGAAGTGGACGCGTTTGTGCTGGAGAAGGAATTGCATTCGAGTCCCGCGGACAAGTAGCTTGCTCTGATGAAAGTTGCCATCCAAGGCGAAGCGGGCTCGTTCAGCCATGAAGCGGCGAAGCGCATGGTCCGGGGCTGGCGCATTGTGCCGTGCGCGCGGTCGGTCGAAGTCTTCGACCAGTTGGAACGTGGAGCCGTCAATGCAGCGGTGATTCCGATCGAGAATTCGCTGGCGGGATCCGTGGCCGAGCACTTCGACCTTCTGCTGGCGCGGAAGGTTTTCATTCAGGCGGAATATCGCCTGCGCATTGTGCACAACCTGATCGCGGCGCCAGGAGTGAAGATGGGCGATATCCGCCGGGTCTACTCGCATCCGGTGGCGCTAGACCAATGCCGGGACTTTTTCCGCAAGCAGGCGAAGATCGAGGCCACACCCTTTTATGACACGGCCGGCGGAGTGAAGCATGTAATCGAGCGCGGACTGCGGAACGCGGCCGGGGTTGCCGGGCGTCAGGCAGCGTCGGTTTATAAAGGAAGGATACTGGCCGCTGGCATCGAAGACGACAAACGAAACTTCACGCGATTTTTTCTCATTCGCAAGAGAGCCGCCGGGCGCGACGCCCGGCCTCCAGTGGTGAAGGGCGCCAATAAAACCTCGATCGCTTTCGGAGTGAAGAATGTGCCGGGGGCGCTGTTCAAGGCTCTGAGCGTATTTGCTTTGCGCGAGATCAGTTTAAGCAAGATCGAATCGCGCCCTATGCGAGGACGGCCATGGCAATACGTTTTCTACGCAGACCTGTTGTGCGGGGATGATGAGAACGCGCGCCGCGCGCTACGGCATTTGGCGGAGGGGGCAGAGCAGGTCAAAATCCTGGGGATTTATCGGGCGGCCGGATAGGCCGAGGGCTTTCGCGGTTGCACCGTTTAGCTCGTACCTTTGGTTTGGTGCAAACCCTCGCTGGAAGGTTTAGAATTCATCAGCTCATGAGAATTTTTTCCCGAGGGCCGGTTGCATCCTCCGGGGCACTCATCTCATCAAACTTGAGCATACTACACTCAAGGTGAAATTATGGCACAGTCATCGCGCTCGGAGCGCACTTCAAAAGAAGTCAAAGAAGTGAAAGAAGTTAAAGAAAACACAAGCAATACGGGGCCGGACGATCGCGCACTGCCTATATTGCCGGTGCGGGATACGGTGCTGTTTCCCCATGCCGTGCTTCCTCTGACGGTAGGGCGAGATAGCTCGGTCCAGTTGATCAACTCGCTGGGTGAGGACAAGACGATCATAGTGGTGGCGCAGCGGGAAGCCCGGGTCGACACGCCGCAGCCCACAGATTTGTACACGGTCGGAACCCTGGCGGTGGTGCACAAAGTCGTAAAGATGCCCAACCAGAGCCTGTTCGTTTTCGCCGAGGGGTTGGAGCGGGTGCGGTTGGTGGAGTTTACCCAACTGGCGCCGTTCATGCGGGCGCGCGTGGACTCGGTTCCAGAGGCAATTCCACCCAAGAGTTCCGAAGTCGAGGCTCTGCAGCGCAATGTTTTGACCCTGTTTCAGCAGATCGTGGCGGGATCTCCGACTTTGTCGGATGAGCTCTCCACCGTGGCCATAAACATTGAAGAACCGGGCCGCCTGGTGGATTTCATTGCCTCGTCGTTGCCCTCTCTTTCGACCGCGGACAAGCAGGACACGCTGGAGACGACGGACGTTCGGGTTCGCCTGGAGAAAATCAATCAGCATCTGGCGAAGGAGTTGGAAGTCCAGCAACTGCGAAATAAGATTCAGTCGGAAGTGCAGGATCGGGTACAGCAGACGCAGCGCGAATATTATCTGCGCGAGCAGATGAAGGCCATCCAGAAAGAACTGGGGGAGCAAGATGAAGGCGCGCGCGATAACGAAGAGCTGCGGCAGAAGATCGAATCGGCGGGAATGCCGGATGAAGTCAAGAAAGAAGCGCTGAAAGAACTGGGCCGGCTCTCGCGCATGTCGCCCATGGCCGCGGATTATTCGGTGACGCGCAATTACATTGAATGGCTGGCAGTCCTGCCGTGGGCGAAAACTTCGGGCGGGGATGTCGACATTATCAAAGCCAAAGAAGTTCTCGACACCGATCACTACGATTTGAAAAAAGTGAAGGATCGTATTCTGGATTATCTTTCCGTGCGTCGATTGAAGCCGGGGATGAAGGGACCGATTCTTTGCTTTGTCGGACCTCCGGGTGTGGGGAAAACTTCGCTGGGAAAGTCCATTGCGCGAGCCATGGGACGGAAGTTCGTCCGCGTTTCACTGGGCGGAGTTCACGACGAAGCTGAGATTCGCGGTCATCGGCGCACCTATATCGGCGCCTTGCCCGGGCAGATTATTCAAGGCATTCGACGCGCCGAAACCAAGGATCCAGTTTTCATGCTGGATGAAATCGACAAAGTCGGGCGCGATTTCCGCGGCGATCCGAGTTCGGCGCTGCTTGGAAGCGCTCGATCCCGAGCAAAACGCCACATTCCGCGATAACTATCTCGACGTGCCCTTCGATCTGTCGAAAGTACTTTTCATTACCACGGCAAACATGCTCGATCCGATCGCGGAGCCGCTGCGCGATCGCATGGAGATCATTGAACTGCAGGGTTACACGGAAGAAGAAAAAGTACACATCGCGTTTCAGTACCTGATACCGCGGCAGATTGAAGAGAACGGAATCACGCCGGAGCAGATCGAGTTTCCGGAAGAAGCGGTCAGCAACATTATCCGCCACTACACGCGCGAAGCCGGGGTGCGCAATCTGGAACGAAACATTGGCACCGTTTGCCGCAAGCAGGCACGACGTCTGGCCGAAGGCAAGACGGAAAAGTTGATTGTGACTCCGGAAATCGTGCAGGAATTTCTGGGCGGAATCAAGGTCCGGAGTGAAGGCGAAATCGCGGAACGCACCAAGCGCGCCGGAGTGGTTGTAGGCCTGGCGTGGACTCCTTCCGGCGGTGACATTCTGTTCATCGAAGCCAACACCATGAAGGGTAAAGGCGGGTTCACCATGACCGGACAGATCGGCCAGGTGATGCAGGAGTCGATGCAGGCGGCTCTGACCTGGGTGAGATCGAACGCCGAGCAACTGGGAATTCCAGAAACCTTCTTCGCTGAACACGATATTCACATTCACGTGCCGGCGGGCGCGATTCCGAAGGATGGCCCATCCGCGGGAGTGACTATGGCGACGGCGCTGGTCTCATTGCTAACTGGGCATCCGGTACGCCCCCTGACGGCGATGACCGGCGAGATTACGCTGAGCGGGAACGTGCTTCCGATTGGAGGAGTGAAAGAGAAAGTCCTGGCGGCCAAGCGGGCCGGGGTCCACGATGTGATTCTTCCCGCGGAAAACAAGATGAATGTGGAGGAGGATCTGACTCCCGAGCAGCTCGATAACCTTAGCATTCACTATGTGAAGACGATCAGCGAGGTTCTTGAACTTGCTCTTCCGTCTTCGCCACGACAGGAGAAGCAGGATGCGGAAGAACGCGAGAAAGTGTTGAGCGAGCAACCGGTGGGTTAACCGGGCACAGAACGCCGGTTGCACAATGACTCATGTTGCCAGTTTTCGGAAAACGGGGACTGGCATATTTTTTTAGCGTTGGGTTTGCTTGAGGATAAGGTGGTCTATGCCCCGGCCGGATGGCATGAAACTTATTGGGCGGGGTAGTGTTTATACACAGTGAAAGCGGTGCCCTTAGCGACCGCAGCGAGGAACATACGCAATGAAGACGCATAGAGGTTGGGCAGTTGGAATTGTCCTGGCGGGGATGTTGCTGATGTTGCAAGCACCGCTCAGCATCCTGGCGCAGGACGCGCCTTCGCAGAACCAGCAGAACCAGATTCAGCAAGATCAGGTACAGCAAGATCAGGCACCGCCGGATCAGGCGCAACCCACGCAAGATCAAGCAGCGCCGCAGGATCAAGAACCGCCGCCGCAAGATCAGGCTCAGCCCGCGCAGGATCAAGCGCCCCCTCCGCAGGATCAGGGACAGCCTGCGCAGGCTGCGCAGCCAAGCCCGGCGCAAGACCCTCCGGGCCGCGTAGCGCGGTTGAGTTATTCGACGGGCTCGGTTTCCTTTCAGCCGGGCGGGGAAGGCGATTGGGTCGAAGCCGTGAAAAATCGTCCTTTAACCACCGGCGACAACCTATGGGCAGATAAGGATTCGCGAGCTGAAGTACAGACCGGCTCGACTTCAATCCGGCTGGACTCGGAAACCAGCGTCACGATTCTTGATCTCGAGGACCGCACTACGCAGTTGAAACTGTCGCAGGGTTCCATCATCGTGCGTGTGCGGCACCTTGACGATGAAGATCATTTTGAAATCGATGCGCCGAATCTGGCCTTTCAGATCCAGCGCGAGGGCGAATACCGCCTCGATGTGAGCGTGGATGGAAATGAAACCGACGCCACGGTCTGGCATGGCCGCGGGGAAGTCACGGGCGGTGGAGCATCTTACGTCGTGGTTGCGGGCCAGCGAGCTCGCTTCACCGGCTCTGATCAGTTGGATCACGAAATCGATCAGATGCCCAACTCCGACGATTTTGACAACTTCGCATTTCAGCGCGACGGGCGCGAAGACCACGCCGAATCGTCCAATTACATTTCACCCGAGATGACGGGCGCCTCCGACCTCGACGAGTATGGCCACTGGCGCTATGTGGCGGATTACGGCCCGGTATGGGCTCCGGCCGCCGTGGCACCGGGATGGGCTCCGTATCGCTTTGGCCACTGGGTTTGGGTCGCACCGTGGGGCTGGTCCTGGGTTGAAGATGAGCCTTGGGGATTTGCTCCCTTCCACTACGGTCGCTGGGCATTCGTGGAGAGTTCATGGTGCTGGGTGCCGGGTCCGGTTTTCGCGCGTCCTGTATACGCGCCGGCTCTAGTCGCCTTTGTTGGAGGCGGCGGTTTCGGCTTTGGCGTCGGCTTCGGGGCGGGTGTGGCGTGGTTCCCACTGGCCCCACGGGAAGTGTTCGTGCCCTGGTATCGAACCAGCCCCGGCTACGTGAACAATGTGAACATCACGAACACGCGAGTGAGCGTAACCCAGGTGACCAACGTTTACAACACCACCATCGTCAACCGCAACAGCACGGCGGTGACGCGAACCAGCTACGCTAATCAACATGTGAACAATGCGGTGACGGCAGTTTCTCACGACACCTTCGTGAATGCGCGTCCGGTGGCGGCGAGTATGGTTAAGGTGGATCAAAGGCAGATGGAGAACGCGCCTGTAGTCCACAATGTCGCGGCGCAACCTTCGCGTTCGAGCGTCATGGGAACCGGTCGGCCCGCAACCGTGAAGCCTCCCGCTGCGGTGACGAACCGGCAGGTGGTAGCGGTCAGGCAGCCACCTGCTCCGCGCTCTTCGTTTGAGCAGCGACGGTCAGCCGCGCCGAATGTTCGCACCGAGACTCCCGGACAACCGCAACCCGCAAGCAGAAGCGGGAATGAGTCGCCGCGATCGGGACAGCCGGCGGCTGGATCGAACGAGCCTGCAGGCCCGCAAGGCAATCGTCCCACGGCAAACGTCCCGCGACCGGGAGCGCCTCCGGCCCAAACATCGCGTCCGGGCGAGTCGCCAGCGCAAGCACAACGGTCGATTCCGCATCCTCCGGGAGTGCAAGGCGGACATCCGTTGGTGCGACCAGCGCCGCCGGTGCGGGAGAATGCGCAGCACCAGCAGAACGAGCAAAGCAAGTTCAACGCGTGGCAGCAACAGAGGTCAACGTCGCGGCCGTCGCCATCGCGCGGAGCGCCATCGCGTTCGCAACCTTCCGGGCGTGAGGAGAAGCCTGCACAAATAACCGGTGCTGAATCATTCATGAAACACAATCGCCAGTTCTCGAAAGAGAACTGGCATTTTTGTGCTCGGCCTTGTTAACCGCAGAGATACAGAGTCACAGAGGTATACCCAATCGAAGTCTCGGTGACTCTGTGCCTCTGTGGTGGCACGGTCGCGTTACACTACTTTCATGCAGGTACGTGTTTTATTTTTCGGTATGTTGAAGGATATGACGGGGCGCAGCAGTGATCTGCTCACCTTGCCGGGACATGCCACTCTAGGGGACGTCTTTATTCATTATGCGGAGATCGATCCCAAAATAAGGGCGCTTGCCCCTTCTATCGCAATTTCGATCAACCAGGAATTTGCCGAGCCGGACTCGCAGCTTAAGGAAGGAGACGAGATCGCATTCCTGCCACCGGTGAGCGGAGGCTGGGCGGATCATAAGCCTGTGCAACAACGACACTACTGCGCGATTGTCCGTCAAAAAATCGACGCGGAAGATGTGCTGGCCAAGCTCAAGCAGCCAGCGGATGGAGCCGCGGTCGTATTCGAAGGCGTAGTTCGCGACAACACGCGTGGCCGGCATACGCTTTATCTCGATTACGAGGCCTACGAAGAGATGGCTCTCAAGCAAATGGAGGCATTGGCCAGCCAAGCAATTCAGCGATTCCCAATTCGCGATGTGGCCGTAGTCCATCGTTTGGGACGGCTGGAAATCGGTGAGACCAGCGTGTTGATTGCGGTGGCCTCTGCACATCGAGCGGCAGCCTTTGACGCCTGCCGCTGGCTCATCGACACGCTCAAACGCACCGTACCTATCTGGAAGAAGGAATACTTTCAGGATGGCGCGGTATGGGCCGATGGTGAATCTTTCCCAGAGGGGATTCCGACCGCCGAGGGCAGCCATTCGGGAAAGCCCGCATCTAAGTGAGCAGATTGACTTTTCATGACCTCTGCAGAAATTCTTTGCGAGCTTTGCGCTTGAGAGTTTATTTCAGAGCACGCGGTGCGAAGGTCGCCAGGAATAATTTCATTCTGCGAATGCGACATTGCTTTTTTTTTCTATTTCTCATGGGCGCGGTTGCCGGCGCGCAGGTGCCCAAACCACCGTGGGCAACCAGTGGGTCGGCGAAATCAGCGTCGCCTGCCGCTGCGAAGAATGATGACGGCGGCCCTCCAAACCCCGAAAGCACGCTCAAGGTGGACGTCAAACTGGTGAACGTGTTCGTCACGGTAACGGACGAGCACGGCGCCCCGGTCGCTGGACTTAAAAAAGAAGACTTCACGCTACTCGAAGACGGCAAGCCGCAGAATATTTCAGTGTTTGACAAGGAATCAGCCTTGCCGCTTTCGATCGTGCTCGACGTCGATACCAGCCTGAGCACGCGCAAGGATCTGCCGCTGGAGCTGTCCTCCGCGCGGCGCTTTGCCCATGCCATCCTGCGGCCGGTTGATGCGCTTTCGCTTTACGGTTTCAGTGAAGTTGTCGATGAGGTCGTTCCTTTCACTTCTGACCTGAAGGCGATCGACCGAGGAGTGGACCGGGTTCATCCCGGCTCCGCTACGGCTCTATACGATGCGCTCTACCTGGGAGCGCATGCGCTGGAGACGCGGAAAGGAAGGAAAGTGCTGGTTGTGATCACGGACGGCGGCGACACGGTGAGCCGCGTGGACTACAAGGAAGCGGTGCGCTCGGCACAGGAGGCCGAAGCCATCGTATACAGCATCATTGTGGTTCCCATTGAAGCGAGCGCAGGCCGTGATACCGGCGGCGAGCACGCCTTGATCCAGATTTCCGAAGACACCGGCGGCAAATTCTTTTACGCGACATCCGTACCCCAACTCGACGATGCCTTCCGAAAAATCGGGGATGAACTGCGAACGCAATACCTGCTCGCGTATTATCCCTCACAGCGATTTTCCGATTCCAGTTTCCGTCGCATTGAGGTGAGGGTCGACGGAACGTCAGCCGGGCCACCGTTCACGGTGCGGCATCGGACCGGCTATTACACCGCGAAATCGAGGTAATGACGCGTCGTTTCCGAAGCCTGCGATTCCATTTTCAGTAGAACTGCTACAGAATATGGAATTACCCACCTCCCGCCGGTAGCCTGAGCGATCACTGCAGTCGCCCATTAACCTATTGACAGAATTACAGATGCCGTGACAAAGTGTGTGCTTCAATTTCTGTGAACTGTGTGGTGTGTAGATTGCACTGTTGTGAGACACCATCTGTCTTGGGGTGTCTGTAGGACTGCCTTGGGATTGCTTGTAGATCATTGGCGAGCGCCAGCGAGATTCGATAACTTAAGATCCGACTTACGAAGTTGACTCTGAACCGACTCTGAAAAAGGAAGGTGGACGATGTCCCTCAATTTTAAACGCGCTAACCGTCCTGCCGGAACGTTTTTAGGTTTGCTCTGGCGATAACTTTGTTGCTTATCCTCCGCGCTCTTGTTGGCGCAAACCTCTGTCGGTAACGGCAGTATTCAAGGGCACGGTCACCGATCCCTCCGGCGCGGTAGTGAGCGGCGCAAAGATCACCATTGCCGAGAAATCAAGGGACGGGCAACCCACGCCACCTCCGACTGCCCGGGGCACTATTCCTCCGGCGCTTGATTCCGGGAGCTACACCGTGAGGTGTCGAGGCTCACTGGATTCAAAAGTGTCACGGAAGTGCGCCGTCGCAGTGCGAGGTCGGCAACACCGCAACGGCAATGCGAAGTTACAGGTCGGCCAGGAAGAGTCAAGTCATCGAAGTGCAGGCCAGCTCAGTCTCGGTCAATACCGAGCAGGCGACCGTGCAAGGGCGTATCAGAACTCGGAGCAGATTGCAAATCTTCCGGTGAACGGGCGTAACTTCCTCGACCTGGCGCAGCTTGAGCCGGGCGTGCAGATTCAGGACGGACAGAACTTCGATCCCACCAAGGCGGGTTATTCTTCGATTTCTTTCGGTGGCCGTTTCGGCCGCACTGCGCGCATTGAAGTGGACGGCGTGGACGTCTCCGACGAGACCGTGGGCACGACGACGACCGATATCCCGTCCAGCGCCATCCAGGAATTTCAAATCAGCCAATCCAGTCTGGATATGTCCTCGAGCTGACTTCGTCCGGATGCGGTCAACGTGACCACCAAGTCGGGCACCAACGCCTTCCACGGCGATGCCTTCGGTCATTCCGCGATCAGTACGTTTGCGGCGGCCCTACCCACGCCTCCGGGATTCACGCGCCCTTCCAGCGCAGCCAGTATGGCGGCGCTTTGGTGGCGCGATCATCAAGAACAAGCTGTTCTTCTTCGTGGACGGCGAGCGCACCATTCAGCACACGGCTGTACCCGTGCCCATCTCCGCTCCTTTCCAGCAGTTCAATGGTACTTTCGCCGATCCATTCCATGAGGGCAACCTACTCGGCCGACTGGACTATCAGGTCACAAAGAACGTGCGCGCGTTCTTTCGCTTCTCGGATTTCCAGAACATCTTGGGAGCCACCTTCGGGTTCGGGTACTCGCTGTATGACACCAAAGACGTCACTCGAAACTTTGTGGGCGGAGTGGATTTCAACACTGGCAGCTTCAGCCACGCGATCCGCGTCTCGTACTTGAAATTCCAGAACCAAATCAAGGACGCGACCATCGGCAGTTCGCTACCGTTTGCCAACTTAGGTGCGGAGATCTTCATGGGAGGGACCGGCTTGGTAGCCGGGCCTAATCTTTTGGCTCCGCAGAGCACTCCGCAAAGCAACCGTCAAGTCAAGTACGACGGCAGCAAAGTCTTACGTTCGCACGTGATCCGCTACGGGGTCTCGTTCAACCACGTGCAAGGCGGCGGCTTCGCCTCGTTTTTCAAGAACGGGCCAGAGATTGCAGTGGCGGTATCTCAAGGCGAAATGACGGCAGCAGCTACAGGTCCTTTCCCTGGTGGCGTTTCCAATCCGCTGAACTACCCGGCCGATACCGTTGTGGTAGCCAACGGTTTGGGCTTTTCCACGATTACCCCGGCATCGGTTTCCCGGCTGGCGGCCTGGGACCCGACAACCGTGTGCTGCTCTACCTAGGGGACTCCTGGAAAATCAAGCCGAACTTTTCTCTGACCTATGGGCTGCGGTGTGACCGCGATACAGGTCGCACCGACAGTCATTATCCCGCGATTCCCGGAATCAACGGGTTGATGCCCGGGCTGGGTAACGAGGTGAACCAGCCGAACCAGAACCTCGCCCCGCAACTGGGTTTTGCCTGGGATCCAAGCAAGACTGGCAAGACCTCGATTCGTGGCGGCATCGGGTTGTTCTACGAGAATGCCATCTGGAACAATGTGTTGTTTGATGGCCCGTTCCGCGAGACGACGGGGGCATTTCTGCAGACCCCCACGGCCTGCTCCGCTCCTGGAGCCCCGGCGACTATACAGGTCCCGATCTCGGCCGCTGCACCGCTTGGCACTCTGATTCCCAGTTCGGGCGGTCCCAACACTGTTTGCGGAACATCTTCCGGCGCCCCCCTGATCGGCAACGCACTGCCGGCAATCCTCGCCTTGCAGGCGCAGTATCAGGCGCTCTCACCTCTGAACTTGCACACGCCGAACCCGGCCTATGTCGGGGTTACCACTCAGGACTGCGTCACCAATAACCCGGGATGCTTCTTCCCACCGGGCTCCGGGTCCATGTTTAACCCCGACTACATATCGCCCCGTTCAGTGCAGATGAATATCGGCATCCAGCACGAGCTGCGTCGAGGCATGGTGTTCAGCACCGATTTCGTGCGCAACGTTCAAACTCACTACTTGCTGGGGGTGGACCAAAATCACACCGGCGACATCCGCTACTTCAACCAGGGTGGCGCAAAGACGGCAATTGCCAATACGCTTGCACTTTGCGGCGTTTCTAGCATTAACGCTGCAGCTCAAAACTGTCCTACGAATCCGGACTCAACAGATCAGACTGGATACACGCCGCGACCCGCGAATATGGGTGACTTCGCGACCAATGGCCTCGGCTCTTCGTCCGACATGGGCGGCGGCAGTTGTCTCTCCGTGCTCGGTTATCCCTGCGCTTTCGGGGGAATCAATCCTAGTGCACCACCGCTCGGCTTCCTGTCGCCTGTGGGACGCTCTGTCTACGACGGACTGCAGATGAAGTTGACCGACAATGTGAAGGAGCCATTCAAGGGCGCAACCGGCCTGAACTTCACAGTTTCGTACTCCTTGTCGCGCTTCGACAACACCGGCGGAGGCGTGATCCCAGACGGCACAGTGACGGCGTCCAGCGGCGACCAGGATTTCATCGTCCCATCTCTGGACAATGCCAACGTCAACCGCTACTTCGGGCCTTCCACGCTGGACCGCACCCACCAGATATCTTCGGGGGGTACATGGATATGCGCTACGGGTTCCAGATCGGCCTGATGGCCCATTTCTACAGTCCGCTTTCGACCACGCTTACGGTTCCCAACACGTCGACTGGCGCCGGTGAAATCTTCCGCACCGACTTCACGGGAGACGGCACTACACAAGACCCGCTGCCGGGAACCAAAGTCGGTAACTTTGATCGCGGCATCAACGCCGGCAATATCAATTCGGTCATCAACAACTACAACAGCACGGTGGCGGGACAGCCCACACCGGCAGGTCAGGTGCTCATCCAGAATGGCTTGATGACGGCGGGGCAGCTAGTCGCCTTGGGCGGCGTGGCTCCCACAGTGCCCCTAGCGCCTCCCGACCAAGTTGACTACGCGTGGCTGCGGGCCATGGACGCCACCATCGCGTGGACCTACAGCTTTAAGGAACGGTTTACCATTAAACCGTCAGTCGGGTTCTTCAACCTCCCCAATTTCGTTAATTTTGACCTGCCAACGAGCATGATGTCAGGCCTGCTAGCAGGCTCGACAGGCAGTATCAACGGCACCAATTACAATGGGCATTTCGTGAACCGGGTCGGCGTGGGCACCGGCGTGTACACGCTGGGATCACCCCGGGAAATCGAATTTAGCCTGAAGCTGACTTTCTAAGCAATCCCGCTTCAACTGCAAACACCAGCTCCACCAGGGGCTGGTGTTTTTTTGATCCTGCCAAAGGACTAAGGTGTTATTTGACTGCGCAGACGCTTGGACAGTTTTTCTACCTGCTTCAACTTCTCAATTAAATCCTTGGGGAGCATACCTTTCTGCACATTGTCGATCCCGGAATGAATCGACTGAGACAAGACGATCAGTTCATCCGCATCGCTTTTAAGTTTCGCGAAATCGACTGGGGACTGTTGGTAAATCGGAGGCGGCACATCTTTGTCGAACTGGGCCGCGGCTTTGTCAGCCTGCCGCTGCCCGGTCAGACCATTATGTTGTGCCCAACTCACTGACGAGGGAAACAGGAGAGCGAACAGGAGAATTGAGGTTCTCATCGCCAAGCCTCCTAAGCGGGAGAGAGGATTGCCGATATTTTACTCCGACCTTGGAGATTAGGTTGACCTTTCTTTTAGCTTCTCTTCCCACTCTTGCAACATGCCCTTTGCGCGTCGCACTTGGTTGGCCGCGTGTAGAATGCTGTTATGGTGTTTAACGGACAAGCAGCTCCCGGTGCCGCTCGAAAAGGGAAGATCACTCCTCCTGAGGAAACCTCGCAGGAGGCCGCGTATTTAAAGTCGTTGGGTGAAAAGCAGAAGCCGGTCAGCATCAAACTGGCGGACGGCGAAGTGGTCAACGGCTGGATCGAATACTACGATAAGAACATGGTCAGGCTGACGCGCGAGGATGGTCCAAACCTCTTCATTTTTAAACACGAAATTATGTACATCGCAGAGCGCAGATAGGCTGCTGCGGATCGTCATACGAAACGAATGACTTCCCACTGAATGACATCGTCCTCGAATAGCCACGACTTCCTTCCCGCGATGGCAGAGATCGCGCGCGAAGCCGGCGCGCTGCTGATCGACTACTTTTATCAACACGTCAAAGTGGAATACAAAGGCGAAGCCGACCTGGTGACGGTGGCTGATCGCAAGTCAGAGGCGCTGATTCGTGAGCGGCTCCGCCAGCACTGGCCCAGCCATGACATACTCGGCGAAGAGGGCGGCTTGAAGGACACGGGAAGCGATTACCGCTGGTACGTCGATCCGCTCGATGGAACCACCAACTTCGCGCATGGTTATCCGGTGTTTTGCGTTTCGATGGGACTGGAGCACAAGGGGAATCGGATCGCCGGAGTAGTGTACGATCCGACGCGCGATGAATTATTCGCAGCCGAGCAGGGAAGCGGCGCTTATTTGAATCAGCAGCGAATTCATGTTTCGGCGGTTGCGAATCTGGCTGAATGCCTGGTGGCTACTGGATTTCCCAGCCATAAGCGACACAAGAATCCGAATATTTTTTTCTACCATCAGATCACGCTGCATACTCATGGAGTCCGGCGAGCCGGTTCGGCGGCGCTTGACTTATGCTGTGTGGCAAGCGGGCGCTTTGAGGGGTTTTGGGAGTTCAACCTCAATCCCTGGGACACGGCAGCGGGCGTGCTGATTGTGCAGGAAGCGGGCGGGAGAGTGACCGACTTCAAGGGTGGGCCATTCCAACTCGACAGCCGCGAAACGCTGGCTTCGAACGGCCTGGTGCATCCGGCATTGTTGAGAGAGTTCGAACAGATTTTCAGCGGACGGGACATGGAACCGCTGCCCGATTTGCACGAGTTCAGAAAATAGTCAGTCGCCGGAGAGCACTGTGATGAACCGAAGACGGAGCTTTCTTCTACTGCTCGCAATAGCAATGCCGCTGTCCGCCGGCAGTGCGGCGGACAAGGCCGCGCCGCCTGCCGCACCGGACGCCGCATACCTCCAGTCGTTCGACAAATGGAAAGCCGAACTGGTCGACGACCTCAAACAAAATTGGTTGTCCCTCGCAGGCTTGTTCTGGCTCAAGCCCGGCGAGAATAATTTCGGATCCGATGCATCCAATGCCATCGTATTTCCTAAGGGGCCTGCTCACGCAGGTGTTTTCGATCTGCAGGGAACGGATGTGACGGCGAAATTCTCTCCCGATGCGCACGCCATGGTCGACGGAAAGCCCGTGACCGAGGTCAAACTACAGCCCGATACATCGGGTAAGCCGACCGTAGTCGAGTTGGGTACGCTTCGCGTGAAAGCCATCGTGCGAGGCCAACGTGTCGGCATCCGTCTGAAAGATGTTGACAGCGACGCGGCCAAGAACTATCGCGGCCCCGTGTTTTTTCCCCTCGACTTGTCCTATCGGGTGACGGCGACCTGGGAACCTTCGAACGGAAAGAAGACGGTGGATGTGCCCAATGTTCTGGGCGATGTTACACCGACTCCAGTGGCAGGGACCGTCGTATTCAAGATCAACGGTCAGGAAGTGCGACTCACGGACTTGGGCGGTGACCCCTCAAAAGGCCTGTCATTTGTTTTCAATGATCTCACCAGCAAGACCGATACTTACCCGGGAGGTCGCTTCCTGGAGACCGACCCGGTGGTCAATGGGACGGTAGTGATCGACTTCAACCGGGCGTACAATCCGCCGTGCGCGGTGACGCCCTATGCCACTTGCCCTTTGGCTCCGAAAGAAAATCGACTCGCGGTCGCCATCCCGGCGGGAGAGAAATACGATCGCACCCACGGGCATCACTGACGGGCACGGGCGTCTGCGCCAGCGTGGGGTGCGAAACAGCCTGCTCCGCAAGGGTTACAATAAGAGCAGTGGATCTTGACTCTTATCGCAGGTTATAAATCGTGATCAATTCCCTACTAGAACGGAAGATCGAAAAGCGGCCGGATAAGGTTCGTCTGCAAGGGCGTATTCTTTTTCTTACCGAGGATCCCGAACTCATCAAGCGGCAGCTCGCGGGAGAAGACTTGCCCTGGGATACGAAGAACCCCGCCAAGAATCCCAAGCTGCGTGATGACATTTCTACCGACGAGATCACTCCGGCCCATTATTGCTTTTACTTCGACGAGACCTTGGGCGAAATTCCGTACCTTGGCCTCAAGTGTGGCAGCGTGTTTCCCATCGGGCGTTCCGACGTGAAAAAGGGCGGATTTGTCTGCGCCGTTAGCGGCAAGCGCCGGGGCAAAGGTTCGAGCCGTGAGCAGTCTCCCTACGCTGAGATGTGCGCGGGCATTCATCTTGTCATTGCGGAAAACATCGAACGCATCTACAAACAAAATTGCCAGAACCTCGGACTTCTGACCTCGACCAACTTCTCGCTGATCGATCAGATCCGCGCGGGTCAGGAGATTCCGCTCAATGAATTCACCGCCGGAGAAGATGAAATCACGCGGCAGGTGATCGAATACGGCGGCCTGTTCCCCTTCAATGTGGCGCGCATGCAGAAGAAGGTGTTTCTGCCGCCGATCAGGACAGAAAAGCGCCCCATGACGCTGGCGGAGAAAATCTTCGCGCGGCACATGCTTGACGAGAAGGGCGAGGTGGGTGTGCCCAGCGTGAAACCTGGAGACACTGGTTTCGCCCGTGCCGACCTGCGTTTCAGCCATGAATATGTCACCCCGATGGCCTCCATTTTCTTCGAGCGCTACGTCGGCAAGGACGCCAGGGTAAACGATCCATCGAGCATTCTGTTTTTTCGCGACCACCTTACATTTCTCGACGAAGTGATCTCAGAAGAGAAGAAGAAGCTTGGGTTGCTCGACCTGGCCACGCAGCTCAAGATGAAACAGCAGGACTTCGCGGCGAAACAGGGAATCCGACTGCATGGCGAATTGAAGGATCGCAAGGGCTCGGAAGGAATCTGTCATTCGATCGTGCTCGAAAGTTATGCGCTGCCTGGACAGTTGAATATCGGCTCCGATTCGCACACGCCGCATGTGGGCGCGATTGGATGCGTAGCCTTTGGCATCGGCACCACTGACGTTTTCAATTCGTGGATTACGAAAGATGTTCGGGTGAAGGTGCCGGAGTCCGTGAAGATCGTAATTCGGGGCAAGAAGCACCCGAATGTCGCAGCCAAAGATTTTATTCTCAAGATTCTGAGTCTGGACTACGTGCGCAGCGGAAAAGCGCTGGCCAAAGTAATGGAGTATGCGGGCGAGGCCATTGAAGGGCTCAGCGTCGATGAGCGCGCCACTATGACCAATATGGCGGCGGAAATCGGCGGCTTCACCGGCATCGTGGCGCCGGACCGCAAGGCCGTGGATTTTCTCGTCGAGCGCCGAGGCATGGATCGCAAGAAAGCCGACGGTCTGATCGAAGGCCTGTACAGCGACCCCAACGCGCAATACGCGCACGTGATCGAACTCGACGCCGCCGAGATCACGCCCATGGTCGCCACCCCTGGCGATCCGGGCAATGGCAAGTACATTCGCGATCTCAATACTCCCGTGCCGGTGGAACTCGCTTATGGTGGTACCTGCACGGCGGGAAAGAATGAAGACATGGATATGTACGCGCTGGTACTCGCCGACGCGCTCAAGCAGGGCAAGCGCGTGGCGCGCTCGGTAAAGTTCTACATCCAGTTCGGATCGCAGGAGACGCGCGATTACTGCATACGCAAAGGCTATCTCGAGATCTTTCAGAAATCGGGGGCGCAGGTGATTGAGCCGAGTTGCGGCGCGTGCATTAACGCTGGTCCGGGCGTGACGACGCGGCCCGAACAAGTGGTGATCAGTGCCCAGAACCGCAATTTCCCCGGCCGCAGCGGGCCCGGACAAATGTACCTGGCCAGTCCGCTGACGGTCGCCGCAAGCGCGGTGGCGGGTCACATCGTCGAATACGAACCAAGTGCCGAGCGGGAATTGGTGGGGGTATAAAAATGCCGCAGGTTGCTCAGCCCCAGAATTCGCCCGCTGGATCTTACATGAATCCGTTCGCTGCCGAGTGCTGTACCGGCGACGCCATTCTTGTTAGAATATGCGGTTCTGTTAACTTCGGTTCACAGCTCAGGGAGACGCAGACTCTATGGCATACGTAATCGCAGAACCGTGTATCGGTACCAAAGACACCGCGTGTGTGGACGCTTGCCCGGTGGATTGTATTCATCCCAAGAAGGATTCGCCGGCGTATGCGGAGGAGGAAATGTTGTACATCGATCCGGTTGAGTGCATCGATTGCGGAGCCTGTGTGCCGGTCTGCCCGGTATCGGCTATTTTTGCGCTCGACGATCTTCCGGAGAAATGGAAGAGTTTCACGGAGAGAAACGCCAAGTATTTTGGCCGGTAGAATCGGCTTTCGGTCTTAGTTCAGGCGCGCGTCCTGTATCTCGGGCGCGCGCCTTTTGCTTCTGGCCCTGCAAAGGCAATGGAAGATTTCAGCATTTTTCTGGTAGATTGCCTCAGGCAATTCCCCTGCTCAAAATTGTCAATTCTTTGCGCAGACGTGATCTATCCGCTTTAGGGCCCTCCGCCCTGGATCCCCGGCCCCGAAACTGCGTCTCGCAAGACCTCTAAAGGACTTAGGTGGGAGGCCCGGAAAGCCTTGCCAGGCGCGGGTGTCGTGCTTGTCTAAGGCGTATCCGGTATGCAGATTCATGCATCTTGACATCCCCTTTGAGCGCTGCCAGAGTCAATCACTGCCTAAAAGCAGTGAAAGCCACTGGAATCACAAAGGAGAGGTAGATGAGCAACATCAGATATAACTCATCGGTAGCAGCGGGAATTGTCCTGGTAGGGCTGCTGCTGATGACGAGCGGACTGGCCAACGCCCACATCATTCCCAAACCGTGCGACTTCACGACCGGCGGCGGATTTGTGCTCAACGACGCCGACGCACACGCCAACTTCGGTCTGGTCGCGGGCTGCAAGCACCACGCTTTTTTCGGGCACGTAAATTTCATCGACCACAACATCGAGCTGCATGTCAGCAGCCTGACGATAACCGGCTACACCAAGCTTAAGACGGTCGACAACCGTCGTGACATTTGCGGAACTGCCGAAACCAATCTCTACGGAGAAGTTGGTTATCACGTCGTGGTGGTGGACAACGGCGAACCCGGGACCAGCGACCGGTTTGGCCTCTCACTCTCTAACGGATACATGTTGACCACCCGCGAATTGACTGGCGGCAACATCGTAATCCACAAACCAAATCGTTCCAACACGCCACCCAAGACATTTACGGAGTGCAACAAGATAGCTCCGGATCCCGGCCAGTAGGCATGCCATCTGACTCTGCCCTCACCGTCTCATTTCAGAGGCGGTGAGGCACGGGGCTCAACGTCCGGCTGCGCAACTCCAGAATAAACACCACTTTGGATTTCGAGAACGAAGCAGCGAACGCCGCCTGGCGGGCGTTGCGGATTATCGCAGTACCAGCTGCAATCCTTGCGCGCGCCTGTCAAAACTGATCTGCAAGACCGCCGGATGGTCCTTAACGAAACTTCCACCGATGGTGGCTGATTGTTCGTAGTTCTCTGGGGCGGACCGGACTCGGACGCGAAGTTGGTGAGAGCCAGTGGGTAGCTGGACGGTTTCCGTTTCCTTGACATTCTCTCGAAATGGATTCCAATGCTTCTTGGTCTGGGCTCGCAGCGGCTGGTCGTAAGCCAATTTATCGTCAATCCACAGCGAAAGATCGGCCTCCGGAAAATGATGTTCAATGCGAATGTCCAGTGTGGAATCCGCAACCGGCTTGGCAGGCATCTCGAAATTCTTCGCCGGCGGTGGTGTCGTGGGCGCCGGTCTTTTCGCAGCGCTATGGGTGGCGACCGGAGGATCACTCGCGGCCGCAAGTGGCGTTTCGATTACGCTGGCCACCACTGGCGGGCTGCTGGTCTGAGTTGAGCTTCTCCCTCGGTGTCCGTGGTAGTAGGCAAACAAACTCAACATGACAGCTGCGACCGCGGCTACGGTCCCCACTCGCACTGCTGGCATTCTCCACCATGACGAAGTTTTAGAGTTAGCCCGCCGCGCAGCCCCGGCCGCCGTGAGCCTGCTGCCAGACCAGGTGATGACTTCTTCCGTTCTCGAGAACCGCAAGGCGTTGTTAGCGCCTTTGGGCTCGGCCTGGCCCCGCTCGCGCAACTGCTTCAGGTCCAAAGCAAATTCCAGTCCGCGCTGATAACGTTGTGCCGCATCTTTCGCCATGGCGCGGCCAATTATCGCATCCAGTTCAGGGGGAAGGTCATAATCAAAGGAGGTTGCTCGCAGAGGGTCGCGGTTGGCCACCTTGAAGCAAACGGTGGCAGCGCTGTTGCCTTGAAAAGGTCCGTAGCCGGTAACCATGCGGTACAGGATTGCGCCCAACGAAAACAGATCGGAGCGTCCATCGACCGGTTCACCCTCCAACTGCTCCGGCGACATATAAGCCGGTGTGCCCAGCACCTCGCCCGGCAGCGTCCGGTTCGTCACATCCAGCTTCGCAATGCCAAAGTCCGCGATCTTGGCGTGGCCTTCCTTGGTTACCAGAATGTTGGCCGGCTTCATGTCACGATGGACCACGCCTTGGGCGTGGGCGTGATCCAGGGCTTCGGCCAATTCCCCGGCTAACAGAAGTGCGGTATTGAGCGAGAGCTTCTTGCTGTTTCCGGAGAGCAGGCGGTCCAGGGATTGCCCGGCAATGTACTCCATGACGATGTAGGCAACGTGGTTCTCCGGCTCTTCCCCCGTATCGAATATGGCAACGATGCCGGGATGCAGCAGACGACCGGCGGCCTGTGCCTCCTGGAAAAATCGGTGCCTGTATTCCCGTTCCTCCTCAGGATTTTGACCAGACAACGAGATAGCTTTGACCGCTACGAACCGGTCGATTTTGGGATCGCGAGCCTTATACACTACCCCCATGGCGCCGCGACCGATCTCAGATATGATTTCGTATCGTCCGAAACGCTTACCCCATCGGGTTTCCATTTGGGCTCACAGGTTCTTAGTTCGGCGCAAAAACACGTGCATATATTTTAGTTTGCAGTCCGGATTAACAGTGTTCGGCACACTACGGCGTCAGTTACCGCGGTAACCGTTCCGTTAAGGCGACAGAGTTACCTTTGGGGGGTCAGCCAGATATTGGCTGATCCAGATATTCAGTGATCAGTCCCCGCGCCCGCTCCCATTCCTTTTGCCCTGGGCTGCGCAGTACGTTGGATTGCCAATCCCATTCGCGCGCCGATTGTCTGGACGACCTCAAGATCGTCCTTGGTGAACGTATCCTGGCCGGACCGATAGAGCGCCAATACCGCCGCCACAGCCGAGTTTCCTTCAAGCGGCACCGCTAGAGCGGAGCGCAATGTGCTGTATTTCGAGGGATCGTTGAGGTAGCCCGGTTCGACTGACGGATTGCCGTTCACGATGGGCTTGTGGTTCTGCGCCACCCATCCGCACAACCCTTCGCCCAGAGGAATTTCCAAAGCGGAAAACAGCCGCGAGTTTTCCCCACTGGCAAATGCAGCTTTCAGGGCATTGTTCCTGGGAAGGTAGATTGCAATGGAGTCGTGAGGCACAAGTCGCTTGAGTCGCACGGCGAGCAAGGAAAAGATGTCGTCCAACCCTGCAGGGCCATGAAGTCGCTGGCTAAGCTCGATCAGGCTTTGTGCCTGATGCCGGGCTGCGGTGAGCCGCGCGGCGAGATCATGAAGTCCTGGTGCGTCAGCCGCTGCCTTGGCAGACTCCGCGAAACCCGCCGCTGGAGCCAGTCCGCGCTCCACCTTTACATCGGTCGACAATTTTGCCGCAGCCGGCACGGGCTGTTCGCGCGTCAGTTTTTCCCAATCGACATAGTGTTGCTTTAGAAGCTTCACCACCCGGGGATCGAAGCTAACGCCGGCTTCGGAAGCGACCTTTGCCATGGCCTCATCCAGACGTAACGCTTTCCGGTATTGCCGATCCGACGAGAGTGCGTCGAGGCAATCCACTGCGGCGAGGATGCGAGCGCCGATCGGAATCGCTTCGCCCGCCAATCCGTAGGGATATCCGCTGCCGTCCCACTTCTCGTGGTGTGCGCGTACGATGGGCACGACCGGATATGGAAACTCGACTTGCTCGAGAATCTCCGCCCCCACAAGAGGATGGATCTTCATTTTTTCGAACTCTTCCGGGGTGAGCTTGCCGGGTTTCGAGATGATGTGTTCCGGGACCGCGAGCTTGCCGATATCGTGAAGAACCGAAGCGGCGCGCAAGGCTTCCGTTTCGTCTTCGCTCAAACCTAACTCGCGCGCAAGTTCCATCGCGTACACGCGGACGCGTTGCAAGTGATCGCCCGTGGTTTGATCCTTGGCTTCAATCGCCAGCGCGAGCGCTTCGATGGTTCGCAGGTGCAGAGTGGAGACCTTCTCCGCGTGCTGTTTCTCGGCTTCCAGTTTGCCCAGGTACAGCCGATAGGAGCGATACATGAGGTAAATCGGCGGCAGTACCAGCAGGGATGACTGCCACCCGATGTGTCCGTTGAGGAAATGGACCAGACCCGCGATTGCCGCGCCCACCAGGTAGTAGAGAAACGACCAGAGATAGCTCTCTTTCCACACCTTCGGGATGGGCTTATCTTCGGTTATCCCGATGATGGTGGACATCGCCACAGTATTAAATGCGAAGTGGGTGACCGCTGCAGCCAGCAACGCCAGCGGTCCGGCGGCGTGCAGCACACGAGTGGTGACCAGTTGGTATGTCCCGTAGGCGGCCGCGTTCGCCACCGTCACCTGGGCCACATTAAACACCAGTTGAATCGGCTTCAGTCGCCGTGCTGGCCTCCAGTAGAATTGCGCCAGAGTCGCGGTCAGCCCGATCAGCAGTGTCTCCGGCAAACTCATTTCCAGGATTCCGATCAAGGTCACCAGGAAGTTCACCGACAACGTCCCTTCAATGGCAGGCAGACTTACCTTGAGCGATGAGGTCAGCAGGGCAGCGAGCACATAACAGAGGAATTGAACGGGGTCGCGGGATTGCCAGTGGGAAAATGCCAGAGCAAAACAGCTGAGGGCAGACACGGCCATTCCGGCAATGAAAAGCCGTCCGACAATTTGACGAGTCCGTGACATTAGATCATTAAATTCTTGCCGATAGAGGAGGCAGTTGTCCGCCCAAAACCGGATTGCTTGGTTACCTTGGTGTGTATCTGACTTGTGGGACGCTTCGTCCCATCACCAGAAAAATGGGACAAAATGTCCCGCCCACACCGATTTTCGGTGTGCTAAGTGATTGATTTCTTGAGGGACATTTGTGCTCCGGACGGACCCCAACCTGCAAAGATTAAGAGTACGATCCCGGTCGCGGATGGCGCCGGGGAATTTCTGGCACGTCGAGAGGATTATGAAAAGGCTTCTAGTTTTCTTATTGATGGCCGCGGTGACACTGGCGCATGCGAACGATTCGAAAATTTCGCCCGACTTGCGTAATCAGCCTTCCAACCAGCAAGTGCAAGTTATCGTGCAGTATGCTCCCGGAACCCAGGTGAATTGCAGTGGGCTGCTGGGCCTGGTGGATTGCCTGGTAAACGACATTGTGAAGCTTGGCGGCGCGATTCTGGGGCAGTTACCGCTTGTCAACGGCGTGGTCGCCCTGCTCGATGGCAGCGGCATTGTAAATCTCTCGAACCAGTCGAATGTTGTGTACATCAGCCAGGACCGGCCACTGCAACCGTCGCTCAATAACGCTGCCGCCGCCGTGAATGCGGAATACGCGTGGCAGTCGAATTACACCGGTGCGGGCATTGGCGTAGCCCTGATTGACAGCGGCATCAGCAACCACCCGGATCTGTACCAGGGTATTCTTCCGTTCTCGCGAGTTGTATACCAACATTCTTTCGTGCCGGGGAACTCCAATGCCGACGACCAATTCGGGCACGGTACTCACATCGCAGGACTGATTGCCGGCGACGGTCTCAGTTCCACCGGTTTTCTTTTTACCAAGACATTTAAGGGGATCGCGCCCGGGGCGAATATTGTCAACCTGCGAGTGCTCGACGGCAATGGCGAAGCCACGGACAGCGAAGTGATCGCCGCCATCAACCAAGCCATCACGATGAAATCGACTTATCACATTCGCGTGATCAATCTATCGCTGGGACGCGCGATCTACGAGACTTACAAACTTAGATCCGCTTATGCCAGGCTGTCGAAAAGGCGTGGAAAAGCGGTATTGTTGTTGTCGTTGCCGCGGGCAATAACGGACGGTATCAGCCGACCGATGGCTATGCCACGATCACGTCGCCGGGCAACGATCCGTATGTTCTCACTGTGGGCGCGATGAAGACCATGGGAACGCCTACGCGAGTTGACGATTTGATTGCCAGTTACAGCTCCAAGGGTCCAACGGCAATTGATGCCATCGCGAAGCCCGACATTGTCGCCCCCGGCAACTTGCTGGTCTCGCTGGAAGCCCCCGGCTCGACGTTATACAACGAGTATCCCGCGGACCGCGTGCCCTACAGCTACTACGTCAATGGAGGAAGCAGCGCCTCGTCTTACAGTTACTTCACCCTGAGTGGAACCAGCATGGCGACGGGAGTGGTCAGCGGAGTGGTAGCGGATCTGTTGCAACAAAGTCCGAACCTCAACCCCGACCAGGTGAAAGCCCGGCTGATGAAGACGGCATGGAAAACGTTTCCGACGTCGAGCAGCGTGACTGATCCAAGCAGCGGAATCACGTATACCGATCAATACGATGTCTTCACCGTGGGCGCGGGATACGTCGACCTCGAGGCGGCGCTTCTCAGCACTGATGTCGCAACCCGGACGGCGATGTCACCGACGGTGACTTACAATACGACCTCTGGCAAAGTGTATCTGGCTGGCGATCCGTCTGCGGTGTGGAATACTTCCGCCACTTGGGCGAGCACCTCTGTATGGGGACCTGCGCAGTTCATTGTCAATCCGGCGTCAAGCCAGCTCTCGGGCACCTACGCGCTGTGGGGAAGCAATGCCCCGTGGGGTTCCAATGCGCTCTGGGGCAGCTATGCGTTGTGGGGCAGCAATACAACCTGGGGCAGCAATGCCTTATGGGGAAGCTACGCCTTATGGGGCAGCAATGTTTCAGGCGGAGAGAACTGAGAACCGCTCACCCGATTATGACTGAGGCAGGCTCACGCTTCGGGCCGTGACCTGCCAAGTCTGCCGTTGAAGTGACGCAGAATGCAATGCCAGGAACGCAGTTCATTTTGTGTTGGTATAAAGGCGTTGCAATCGCTTCGAAGCCTTATCTTCCTTATTGCCCGAAAGCTCAAGCCCGAACGAGGGATGCTCATAGGTGCCCGTGATCTTAAATGGTACTGAGGAGCCGCCGGTTTTCTTCGTGAAAAGAGGACTGATCGCTTTAAGCAGTACAGACTTCACACCGTGCTCCATCTTCGATAGATCGGAATCCATTTTCAGAGTTCCGTGGAGATCAATCGCTCCCGTTAGCAGACTGTAGGTACCATGCATTTCCGCGGACGCGCCAGGCACGCCGAACGAAAGATTGGAAAAAGTCGCGACTCCCTCGCGTAGAACAACGTGGCCTTTCAGGTCGGAAAGCACGGTTGCTGGGTTTTCGTCAGTTTCACCTTTGGAGGCGGCGCTCAGTTTATTCACGTCCTGTTGCGTGTCCGGTTTGAAACTGCCGGCATCGATTCCAAAATCACCCAGCAATTCCACTTTCTTCAGGAAAGGCCTCGTTCCCGGAGGGATCGTGGCCCGAGCACGCAGACTTACCGCGCCCGACATGGGGGGCTCATCCGCGGTCACGAACAGCCGCAGAATATCTTGGATCCGTCCATTCCTCGACTCGATGTCAATGATTGCAGTCTTTCCCTGGTTTTGCGGAGTTCCTGCCACGCTGCCACTGGAAATGACGGTCGTTTTTCTAAAAGCAGATTTAACCTGTTGCAATGCGACGTCGCCATTCTCGCCATTTACAAAGGCATCGAATTGACTTTCCAGTGGGACGCGGTGGCGGCTTGAAGTCACTTCGAAGTCTGGAGTCGCGGTTGAGCCCCGGACTCCGATATGTGCCAGCGTTCCCTGAAACTTCCCGCGGGAAGACAGCATCCCGGCAATTCCATGGAATACACTCAAGTCCGCGTTCTGAAATGTGTAGTCGCCCGAAACTGGAGTTTGACCCGCATCCCCCACCTTCCAGGGCCCCAGATGTCCATGGGCAGTGATTTCACCCGGGGGTTCGGGGTTGGTAAACTTTACGTCGAACGATAGACTGCGGCTCGCTCCGACATCATGCAAAGCGCTCTCATGAATCGAGAAAATCAGCGGTGGATTATCAGAAGTACGTGGGAATTCAAGAATGGCTCCATTGGCGACTATTTCATCGATTACCGTCTTGGAGGCACTGGATGAATTTTTAGCAGTGTCAGAGGCAGAAATGACAATGTGCAAACCTTCAGCTCGAATCTGTGACACGTGATGCGCGAGCAAACCAGGGAAGCTGCTCCGGATGGTCAGTTTGCCAACCGTTATCAAGGGCGGGGTGCTGGGATCGGAATTACGGCGGAAGGTGACGCCTTCCGCAACGCACCCTGGTGTGGGAAAGTATGTACTTTGAAAGCGGCCGATCTCCACTTTGCTGGAACTCGCTTCTGCCAACGATTTGATCACTGCCTGTCGCGTGAAAGGCCAGTTCATCGAAAGTAGAACCAGCACCACCACAACGGCAATCACAGCCGAAACCAGAACGACCGCAAGTTTCTTGTGCGACCGCCGTGGCAGAATCAAAGTGTTTGCAGAGGGCATTTGTCCGTTTCTTCAGGCTCGGCGGACCTGTTCGACGAGGGCGCTCGATTTCGTGCGACGGTTCTCTTGCCGCACTCGTGTTGTTGTAGATTCCGGTGAGAATCAGGGAGTTGTACAGCTTTACACAGTAACCCGGCTCGGTGAATCTCCTGCACAGAGGATAATTAACAGCAGTCAGGGAGTATTCTTCAGTCATGGACAAGAAGGAGATCAATTCTCCGAAGTTGACCGCGAATTTTCTTATCTGGATTTGCGGCGTCGGAGGTTTGCTACTGCTGATTCTCTTGGCTCATTTCGTCTGGAAGATTCTGTGAAACCAATAAATGTTGCTTTACTGCATCGGAAGCTCCCATACGTTGAAGGATGAAGAGCGCGCCACCGACTGCCATTTCCTGGCGAAGATTCCCCGGGGGCCTGCGAATCTCATTCCTGGACTGTGCCCCACGAATCCCGCCGTAGCGATGCATTACGATTGACAAGAGGGCGTGGGTTTGCCATATTGTCAAAGCGGTTAGCAAGATTGCCATGAGCACCCCTTGTTCAGACCCCGGTGGTGCTCAACCTCGCGGAAAGAACGACATGAACGAAATGGAATCCCTCGTCCACTCCCGGACACTGGCTCCGGATCAGTCCGGCGAAATGCTTCATTTACCCCGCCAGAAGGCCATGTGGGACTGGATGAGTTTCTTTGTACGACGGCTCCTCCCCGGCGAGATTTACCGAGCCAAGTCGGACAGCGAAGAAACGGCCTTCGTGCTTCTTGGCGGAGTTTGTGTGGCGGATTGGGGACTAGGGGAAAAGCGCATCGGAAAACGGAAGAATGTCTTCGACGGTTTTCCCTATGCACTGTACTTGCCCAGCGGCGGCAGCGTACGGTTTACTGCGGAATCGGTATGCGAAATCGCCGAATGCAGGGTGCCGTCCAAGGCTCGTCTCGAGCCAAAATTGGTCACTCCTGACGATGTCGCCAGCAGCCTGCGCGGAGGAGGCAACGTTTCGCGCCAGATCGTGGACGTCATGGCTCCTACTTTTCCCGCAGACAAGCTCATGGTGATCGAGGTCTACACACCCGGCGGAAATTGGTCGAGTTACCCCCCCCATAAGCACGACGTACACGACCCGCCGCGAGAAGTCGATCTCGACGAGATTTACTATTACCGTATGAATCAGCCGGAAGCCTTTGCCTTCCAGCATCTTTATTCCGGGCAGGACTCGGGTGAGCGAACGGTCAAAACCAAAGACGGCGATGCCGTTCTCGTCCGCAGCGGTTACCATCCCGTCGTCGCTGGGCCGGGATATGACGTCTATTACCTGAATTTCATCGCCGGATCTTCTCGTGCGCTGGCGGTCACTGAGGATCCCCAACACGTTTGGATACGTTCCACCTGGAAGGAAACTGATCCCCGCCTGCCTTTGGTGAGAGGATAATGATGACTCGGAGGTTGAGAGCGGGCGTTTTGAGGTCGGACCTGCGAGTCGAACATCTGAAAGTATGAACCGGTGTAAAGGAACATCCCATTAAAGATGGGCGGGGAGATCCAGGTGCATTCGACAACCGTTGCGCCGCCAGCCACAGCGCCGAAATTGAAGAGGGTCCTGGGTCTGTGGGATCTGGTGTACTACGGCGTTATTCTTACTTCGCCCATCGCAGTGGTGCCGATGTTTGGCGAAGCGCAAGTCCTTTCGCGAGGTCACGCGGTCGTGACTCTACTGGCCGCGATGGTAGCGATGACCGCGACGGCAGTGAGCTTCGGGCGCATGGCGACCGTTTATCCTTCTGCCGGATCGGTATACACTTACGTCAGCCGGGCGTTCAACCCCCAGATTGGCTTTGTGCTGGGGTGGGCGATGTTTCTCGAGTATCTTTTCCAACCCCTGCAAAACAGCCTGTACGCGGCGCTGACCATCCAGAGACTGATGCCGCATATTCCTTTCGCTTTACTATCCGCCGTCGCAGTGGGATTTATGACATTTCTATGCTGGTTCGGAATTCGCACCACTGCGCGAGCCAACCAGATTCTGTTGGCTTTCATGTCGATTGTGATGATTGGGTTCATCGGTGAAGCCATCTGGTATATTTTCGCGCACCAGCACTGGCAGGGTTTCGTTTCGACTCTGCCGTTTTACGATCCCAGAACCTATAGCGTGCGCGCGATCGCGGCGGGTACCGCGCTGGCTGCCACCACCTACATTGGCTTCGACGGGGTTAGCATTCTTGCCGAGGAAGTCGAAAACCCGAAGCGAAACGTCTTACTTGCGTCGGTGCTGGTGTGCGTGTTCACCGGACTGTTCGCAGCCTTCCAAGTGTTTTTAGCGGTGCGAGTCTGGCCGGACTACAGCACCCTGATCAATCCGGAAACAGCCTTCATGGATGTGGCCCGAGTGGTCGGCGGCTACAATCTCTTCCTCGCTTTCGGCGTGGTGCTCCTGGTGTCGAGCCTGGCTTGCGGTCTGGCCGGCTTGTTGGGTGCTGTGCGTCTGCTTTACGGCATGGGTCGTGACAACGTGCTGCCACGAAAAATATTTGGCCACCTGAATGCCGAGCGAGGTAATCCGACGTACAACGTGGCGATTGCGGGTGGCCTGGCGTACATCGGCACACTGACCATGCAGTGGGAAAGGTCGGTGGAGATTCTTAATTTCGGCGCCTTGATGGCCTTTATGGCTGTGAATCTAGCGGCCGTGAAACATTTTGGATTTTCTCAGCCGCTGGCGGGGGATCGAAAAATTCTGCTGGATGTGATCGTACCGAGTTTGGGTTTTCTCTTTTGCCTGGTCATTTTTCTGGGCCTGCAGGAATCGACGCTGATAGCGGGTGCGATCTGGTGCGGTCTGGGGGCGTTGTACGTTGTGCTGAAAACCAAGGCCCTTGGAGAGCCCGTGGTGATCGATTTCAGCGGATCCTAATCAGTGTTTCATTTGTAAATAAGGCTTGTGCAGCGATGATTCAACCATCGGACGAGTGGTATCGTCCGGACATTCCGCGGAAAGAACTCAAAGAGTTGATGAGCCGTGATGACGCCAAGGGGCTCATTGACTTCGGAGTTTGGGGACTGTGTCTGGCGGCCAGCGGTTACCTGGCTTACCGCTTGGTCGGCAGCTATTGGGCAATCCCCGCGTTCTTTGTTTACGGCACGATTTACAGTTCGTGCGATGCTCGTTGGCACGAGTGCGCTCACGGGACGCCATTCAAAACCCGTTGGCTGAATGAGATGTTTTATCAGCTTGCGTGTCTCATGAACATGAAAGAGGGCACGTTCACTCGTTGGAGTCATACCCGGCATCACACGGAAACCATCATGGTTGGCATCGATCCGGAGATCCAGGTCATGCGGCCGGCAAACCTGACCAGAGTGCTGCTGGATTTTCTCTGGATCCCGGATGCGGTTCACATGTTCAGAGTGATGGTCCTGCACGCGGTGGGTGTCGCGAGCAAAGAGGCAAAAGAGTTCGTTCCGTCGAGCGAGTGGCGCAGAATGTTCTGGTGGTCGCGCATCTATTTACTCATCTATGCCGGAATGATCGGCTGGTCCATTGCCGCAAAGAGTTGGCTTCCCGTGCTATTTTTCCCGCTGCCGCGACTGTATGGGGGCTGGCTGCACCAGCTTTTTTCTCTGACCCAGCATGCGGGCCTGGCGGAAAATGTGCGCGACCACCGCCTGAATTCACGCACCGTCAACCTCAATCCGATTTTTCGTTTTCTCTACTTCAACATGAATTATCACATTGAGCATCACATGTTTCCCATGGTGCCCTTTCATGCGCTGCCGCAACTTCATGAACGCGTGCAAAGCGATTTGCCCTACACCTATTCTGGACTCATCGATGCGTTCAAGGAGATTATTCCGGTCCTGATCAGGCAGTCGAAAGATGCAGATTACTTTCTGCTTCGCGAACTCCCAAAACGTGCCGAGGCGGGAACTGTATCGTCGGGGTCAGAAGCCCAAGCAACCTGCGCTGTGACCCAGGTGGGGACGGATTATGTCTGATTCCTCGGTCTCGTGGCTGGTGGTTTGCCCCGTGGAAGAGATCGACGAGGAGGATGTCCGCCAGTTTGAACAAAACGGAAAGCTGTACGCCGTCTACCACACGCCGAGTGGCTTCTATGCGACGGACGGGATTTGCACCCACGAGAATGCTCGCTTGGCGGATGGCCTGGTGATTGGGGAGATCATCGAGTGCCCAAGACATCAAGGGCGGTTTCATATTCCTTCAGGCGCGCCCAAGGGAGCCCCGGCGTGCGTGAACCTGAAAACCTATCCCACTAAGATTGAGGCGGGCCAGATTCACGTTGGCCTGCCCGCGATCCCTCATTGAGTTTCAATAAATACGAATTCATCCGGGCTAGTCTCAATTGATGTTCTCCAACCTAACCGACTGGGACGGCCATCGGAACTTTCCCCGAGTGCAGCATGAAACCACAGGATTCTCGCACCCGCAGTTGCGGCATCAGGTTTATGGTTTTGGGTTGTGTGTGCTTGCCTTGGATGCGATCGAGAAGCAGGCGTACCGCGGCGTCGCCGAGTTCATACTTCGGCAATTCGATCGTCGTGAGGCGCGGACGAAAGCATCCCAGCCAGGGATAATCGTCAAAGCTCACCAGGGCAAAATCTTCAGGACAGCGGAGACCGATTTCGTCCGCGGCGCTCATGAAGCCGATGGTCATCAGGTAATTGGTCACCAGAACCGCGTCAGGCCGGTGCGGAAGCAGGGCATGACCGGCGCGATGGCCGGATTCGATGTGGTAGTCGCCTTCAAACGTCAGTTGCGGCAAATTCTCCAGTCCCCACTCTTCCAATGCGGCGCAGTATCCCTGGCGGCGCGCGCGGGCATTGCTGACATTCAGGGGGCCGCTGACGAATGCGATTTTCTTGTGGCCGATACGCGCAAGATGAGAGATGGCATCGATGGCGCCCTGCCGGTCGTTGGTCTGCACCAGATCGGTTTTCAAGCCCGGACAGGTTCTCATCAATAGGACGATCGGAACCTTGGCCTCGTCCAACATTCTGCGCTGAGCCACAGTCAATGCGGAAGGAGTTTTATTGAGAATGATTCCATCGACTTGTTTCGAAATCAGAAGCTCGAGGTAAACCGCTTCCTTGTCCTCCTTATCGTCGCTGTTGCAGAGCAGCATGCTGTAGCCTGCCTTCTGGGCGGCATCCTCTGCCGCGCGCACAATGGCGGGAAAGAAAGGATTGGCGATATCCGTCACAACCATACCGAGGGTGTGAGTTTGATGTTTGGCGAGACTGCGGGCCAGCAGGTTCGGCCGGTAATTCAACTTGCGGATCGCGGCATCCACGCGACGAGCCAAAGTCGTGCTCACCCGGCCGGTGTCATTGATGACTGCCGACACGGTGAATACCGAAACTTTGGCCTCGCGGGCCACGTCGTAAATGCTTGGCGGCTTCGAGGTCCGATTCGCGGTACGCGTTCGTTTTACGTTCTTGGTCATAGGAATTTACGACTGTACAACACAATCGGCCTTCCCCCAAAGACGGCTACAGGGCAATCGCTATAGCTACCCTGCAGGATATACTACGTTGTTGATGCCGTTGCGGCTGAGTTCTGTCCGATACGAAATGGGCCGAAAGGAACTCTGCGTGACAAGCTATGCGATACGCCGGCAAATCGACCTAACCCCTTATAGAAAGGCTAACTGTCTTGTAACATGGCGCAAGAAGGACAACAATCAGATATGACCGTGGCCTCAGATATTCATTCTAATTCGATACGAATTGCCGTCGTCGTTCTTATAGAAAACCGGGCATCTAAGCGATTTGGGAATTTTGTCTAAACGGAGTGGCACTTTGGCTCGAATTGCAGTATCCTTTGTGGCGGCGCCGCGCTTCGAAGTGCATCGTCACGGGTACGCCGAGATCTAGTCGCGACCTAGAGGGGGCGGAGCGCGCGCCCACGGACCCAGGTTGTCGCACCGGAGTGGGGAATCCATGACACGAAGACTGACGATGGCGCAGGCGGTCATCCAGTTTCTCAAAGCCCAATTCGTCGAGCGCGACGGAAGCGAGAACCAGTTCTTCGCGGGGTGCTTCGGAATCTTCGGCCATGGCAATGTGGCGGGGGTGGGGCAGGCGCTGCAGCAAAACCTCGACTTCCCTTACTACCTTTGTCGCAACGAGCAGGCGATGGTGCACACGGCCGCTGGATTCGCGAAAATGAGCAACCGCCTGCGGACCTTGGTCTGCACCACTTCGATTGGCCCGGGCGCGACCAACATGGTGACGGGCGCGGCGGGCGCGACCATTAACCGTCTTCCAGTGTTGCTGCTTCCCGGTGACATTTTTGCCCGCCGGAACGTGGCTCCCGTCCTGCAGCAATTGGAGGCGCCTTTTAGTCAGGATGTTTCCGTCAACGATTGTTTCAAGCCGGTGTCCCGCTATTGGGACCGCATCCAGCGGCCCGAACAAATTTTGACTTCTCTGCCGGAAGCGATGCGAGTGCTGACTTCGTCCGCGGAAACCGGCGCTGTTACTTTGGCTCTCCCTCAAGATGTGCAGGCTGAGGCATTCGATTACCCGGAAGAATTTTTCCGGCGGCGCACCTGGATCGTTTCCCGGCCCCGGGCGGATGCCGTTTTAATCAATCAAGCGGTCGAGTGGATTCGTGCCGCCAAGCGCCCGCTTATCATCGCCGGCGGTGGCGTCATTTATTCGAAGGCAACGGAAGCGTTGGCGAGCTTTGCAGCCAGGACGCGTATTCCGGTGGCAGAAACTCAAGCCGGGAAGGGAACTCTTAACTTCGATCATCCCCAGTCGGTGGGTGCGATTGGAGTCACGGGCACATCTTCCGCGAATCGGTTGGCGCGCAGCGCCGATTTGATTTTGTCGTTTGGCACGCGCTACAGCGATTTCACGACCGCCTCAAAAACGGCATTTCAGAATCCAGACTTGCGTCTGATCAATGTAAACGTGGCTGAATTCGACGCCTTCAAACAGGCGGCCCTGCCGCTGGTCAGTGATGCGCGCGCGACTTTGGAGGAACTATCAACTGCGCTTTCGTCTTATCGCGTTCCCGAAGATTACCGGTCGGAAATCGCGCGCGTCCGCAACGAGTGGTCCGTTGAGGTGGATAAGATTTACGCCCGGCGCCATGGTCCACCGCTTAGCCAGGGAGAAGTGATCGGTTTGCTCAACGAGAGTCTTGGTCCGCGCGACGTAATCGTATGTGCCGCAGGCAGTCTTCCCGGCGATCTGCACAAACTGTGGCGAACGCGAGATCCTAAGGGTTACCACCTCGAATACGGCTACTCTTGCATGGGGTATGAAATCGCTGGCGGTCTGGGCGTGAAAATGGCGGATCCGAGCCGCGAAGTTTACGTGTTGGTGGGCGACGGCTCTTATCTCATGATGGCCCAGGAGATCGTCACGTCGCTGCAGGAGAACGTCAAGCTCAACATTATTTTGCTGGACAATCATGGATTCTCGAGCATCGGGGGGTTAAGTCGCGCGTGCGGCAGCGAAGGATTCGGCACACGATACGAATACCGCAATCAAGGCAAAGCTGGAAGCGTAATTCCGATTGATTTTGTGGCCAACGCGTCCAGCCTTGGGGCTTACGCGGTTCGGGCGCGAACTCACGAAGAGTTGGGTGCGGCTGTGGCTGCGCTCAAAAAACAAAATCGCACCTCGGTCGTGGTAGTGGAGACGGACTATTTCGATTCGGTTCCAGGCTATGAATCGTGGTGGGATGTGCCGATCGCTGAAGTTTCTGAATCGGAATCGGTTCAGCAAGCTCGGCAGGCTCATGTTGAGGCAAGAAAGCGGGAACGATATTTCTGGCCGCGTCGCGGTGAATAGGGTGTTTGCGAACCGAGACGTTGCAAGCAGCGTCTGTACAGTCTGTACAGAGGTAGCTTGCCACGTCTTTAGGGAAAGACAATATGCGTAAGTTGGGAGTGGGCGTACTCGGGGTCGGCGACATGGGCAGGCGGCACGCGGAGAATCTCCGCCGTTTGGTGCCCGGCGCTCGTTTGGTGGCCGTTGCCGACGTGGCCGCCCACCGCGCCAGGGAAGTTGCGGCGGAACTTGAAATCGAGCATTGGTTTGGCAGCTTCGAGGAGATGCTCGATCATAAGGATATCGAATGCGTCGTCATCGCGGCACCGGACAAGTTCCACGCCCAAGCTATCCGCGCGGCTGCGGCAACTGGAAGACATATTCTGTCAGAGAAACCGCTGGCGCTACATCTTGCTGATGCGCAAGCTGCCTTGGAGGTCGTTGCCAAAGCGGGCGTGCACTTGCAGATTGGTTTCATGCGGCGGTACGACCCCGGTTACGCGGCGGCGATGAAACGCATTGAAGCTGGCGAAATCGGAGAGCCGGTGGTTTTTAAATCGATCGGGCGCGACAGAGATGCTCCACCCATCTCCGCTTATCAGTCAAAGCTTAATGGCATGTTGCTCTACAACAACACGATTCATGATTTCGATCTGGCACGCTGGCTCATGCGCGACGAGGTCACTGAGGTGCATACTTTTGCCACGGTGGCAATTCGTCCGGAAATTGCGGAGTTCGGAGATGTAGTGGCCAGTGTCGTCAATTTGAAATACCGGCGCGGTGCGATTGGCAATATCGAATCGTATGTGCAGTCGACTTATGGTTACGATATTCGTACTGAGATTGTCGGGTCCGCGGGATCGATTCTGATCGGAAGCTTGCAGCAGACGTCCGCGACATTCCTGTCAAAGAATGGCGGCACGCAAACCCTAGCCGATCATTTCCTTACACGGTTTGCGGATGCATACGTTGCCGAGATCAGAGATTTTGTGGATAACGTGTTGAACGAGCGGCCGCCGCGAGTGACTGGCGAGGATGGGCTGCGGGCCCTTGAGATCGCGGTGGCGGCGGAGAAGTCTTATCTGGAACACAGAGTGTGTGCCGTAGGCCAAGGAGCACGTTGACCGTAATTGCGGCTGGAGGATTGCATGACCCAAATCATCGCGCCGACTACCTATAGGAGTCCGCTCCATGAAATGACGCAAACGACATCCACTTGTTTGTGGAACGACTCCGCCTCGATTCAGGAGCTGACGTATTCGATTGAACACGGAGGAGTGGGGGCAACCTGCAATCCGGTTATCGTGCTGGGGGTGCTGAAGAAGGAGATGAATCTTTGGAAGGATCGCATTCGCAGTCTGATTGAAGAACGCCCCACGGCCACCGAGGAGCAAATCGGCTGGCAACTGGTGCGCGAGATTTCGGTGAAGGCAGCTGATTTGCTGAGACCCACTTTCGATGCTCAAGGTGGCAAGAATGGGCGGCTGTCGATCCAGACCGATCCAAGATTATTTCGAGATTCGAAGGCGATTGTGGAGCAAGCTGAGGAATTCAACCGGCTTGCGCCCAACATGATTGTGAAGATTCCGGTCACGCGAGCTGGGATTCCGGCGATTGAGGAAGCTACCTATCGCGGCATCAGCATCAACGCGACGGTTTCTTTCACCTTGCCGCAGTGCATCGCGGTGGCTGAAGCGGTGGAACGAGGGCTGAAGCGGCGCGAGCAAGAGGGTAAAGACATAAGCGCGATGGGGCCGGTATGCACCATCATGGTCGGCCGGCTGGATGACTGGCTGAAAGTGATGGTGGAAAAAGATAATATCGCGATCGATCCTGGATACCTCGAATGGGCGGGGGTTGCGGTGTTCAAGAAGGCATACCAAATTTTTCGCAAGCGGGGCTACCGCATTCGTCTACTCTCCGCGGCTTTTCGCAACCACATGCACTGGAGTGAACTGATCGGCGGCGATATTGTCATTTCACCGCCCTACTCGTGGCAGGTCCGCTTCAACGCCAGTGACATCGAGGTTCGCCCTCGCATCGATAACCCGGTGGACCCGAGAATCGTTGAAGAGTTGTCGAAGAAATTCGCCGATTTCCGGCGTGCATACAGCGAAGGCGGTCTGTCCGTTGAAGAGTTCGATTCATTCGCTCCCAGCCGCCGTACGCTTCGCCAGTTCATCGCAGCATGCCATGAGCTTGATAGCCTGGTGCGCGACTTCATGATTCCGAATCCGGACACCGCGTAGCATGAGGCAAATCATCGGGGTGGGCGTGATCGGGATGGGATGGATGGGCACGGTGCATAGCCGTTCCTATCTCGCAGCTGCCGATCGCTTCCACGACGCTGGCATCCAACCCAGGCTGGTTGTTTGTGCTGACGAGGTTGAAGAAAGAGCCAAAGGTGCCAAGGAGAGATTTGGTTTTGAAAGCTACACCACGCGTTGGCAAGACGTAATAGCGAATCCCAAAGTTGAAGTCGTAAATATCGCAACGCCGAATTACATGCACCTTGAGGTCGTGAGGGCCGCTGCCTCCGCCGGAAAACACATCTTTTGTGAAAAACCCGTAGGGAAGGATTCTAGTGAGACTGCTGAAATCGAGCGCGTGGCCCGCGAGGCTGGAGTTCTCACTTTCGTGGGATACAACTATCGATGGTCGCCAATGGTGCAGTACGCGCGACAACTGGTCAGCGAGGGGAAACTCGGCAAGCTCACTCACTTCCGAGGCCGATTTCTTGCGGGCTACGCTTCCAACCCTCAGACCGTGCTGTCGTGGCGCTTTCAACGCGAATTCTCCGGGTCGGGAGTCTCAGGCGATCTGCTCTCGCACGTGGCCGACATGAGCCTCTTCTTTGCCGGTCCCATCCGGCGGGCCGTGGGGAATCGAGAGACTTTTATCAAACGCCGACCCTCAGCCGCGTCCCTGGCTCAGTCCTCTACCCCCGTGGCGCACTCCGCCGCGGTTACGAGTGGCCCATTGCAGGATGTCACCAACGAGGACTACGTGGGCGCTCTGCTGCAGTTCGCCAATGGCGCTCACGGAACTTTGGAAGTTTGCCGTGTGATTCAGGGACACAAGTGCGATTGGTCCTTCGAGGTCGAGGGCACCCTGGGGGCGGTGAGCTGGAACTTCGAACGCATGAACGAGATGAAAATCTTCTGTCCGGACGGAAATTCGGAGCACGACGGGTATACCCGTCTGGTGAGCGGTCCGGGCCACCCATTCCACTCCCGATTCAATCCTGCAGCCGGCACCGGCCTTGGCTACGATGACCTGAAAACAATTGAGGCGTACCAGTTCCTCAAGTCGATTGCAGAAAAACGTCAGGGAGAGCCCGGGTTTGCCGAAGCTTTGCGTGTGGCGAAGGTGCTGGATGCGATCGAGCGCAGTTGTGAGACAGAAAGCTGGGAGACAGTCGAAACGGTCATAGCGATAGCAAATAACCGCTCTGCGATTTCAGAACGAACAACAATTTCTTGGTGAAAGGACTTTAACTCGTGCCTGTTTTGAAACGTGTTGGATTCGCCGTAGTAGGGCTTGGCAGCATCGCGGAGACTGCTGTTCTTCCTGCCTTCCGTAACAGCAAGAGATCGAAACTGGTGGCACTGGTGAGCCGAGATCAATCGAGGGCGCAACAACTCGGCGCGAAGTTTGGAGTGAAGCATTGCTACTCCTACGAAAACTATGCCCAATGCTTGAATCAACCCGAGGTAGATGCAGTTTTCATTACCTCAGTGAACGGCGCTCATGCCGAACAAACAATTCGCGCTGCGGCCGCGGGCAAGCATGTGTTATGTGAAAAACCCATGGCCACTTCGGTCGAGGATTGCCGTCGCATGGTGGAGGCTTGCCGAGGCGGCGGCGTGCGCTTGATGATTGCTTATCGCAAATATTTCGAGCCGGGAAGCGTGGCCCTGAAGAAGCTGGTCACAAGCGGCAAGCTGGGCCGTCTCAGGCACATTTTCTCGAGCTACACAGAACACGTAGACCCGGGCAAAGCCAAGACCTGGCAACTAAACCAGAAGCTTGCCGGCGGGGGTTCTCTGATGGACATCGGAATCTACTGCGTCAACAGCATGCGCTGGGTGGCTGGGAGTACTCCAATTGATGCCACGGCCCAGACGTGGACCGATGATCCAAAGCGCTTCAACGAAGTCGAAGACAGCATCGCCTTTCGCTTGATGCATCCCGACGGCCTTGTCTGCCAGGGGACGTCGAGCTACAGTTCGATGGCCGCTTCGTTTTTGCAAGTTCATGGCGATCGCGGTTGGGCAGCGCTGAATCCGGCGTTTGCTTTCGAAGAGGAGCGCCGTCTGTTTGGCAAAATTAAAGGCAAATGGTTCGAGCAGCGGTTCAAAGTGATCGATGAATTTGCCCTGGAGCTGAATGCGTTCACGGAATCGATCCGTTCGGGACGCGATCCCGAGCCGGATGGAATGGAAGGCTTGCGTGACATAGCCACCATCGAAGCCATCTATCGGTCTGTTCGGGAGAACCGAACGGTTCCGATTCGAGGAAGCAAGTAAGGGAAGAAGCGGAACGGCATTCAGGGACAATGGGCTGGGGACGCTAACCGCCATCAAACCTGTTCTATCCCACTCATCAGGCGATGTTTCCTAGAAAAAGGACTTGACAGTCGGTAGTTCCACACGCTATATGATAACCGGTTATCTATTCCGATCAGTCTCTATTCATTAGTCAGCTAGCAGCACAAAGCCTGTGGGGGGATAAACTCATGACCACTCGTCTGTGTTTCCGGGCAGGCCTACTTTTCTGTGCAACCGCCGTGTTATTGGCTGTGCAGCCGCTTCTTGTGGCGCAGGTGACGACGGGCAGAATTGCCGGCGTGGTTACAGACCCTTCAGGCTCCACTTTGCCTGACGTGAGCGTAACCGTGACGCAGGTCGACACCGACACTTCGACGACCGTGATCACGGATGCAGGCGGAAACTATCTAGCAACCAATTTGAAGATTGGCACGTACACGGTCAGCTTTCAAAAGCAGGGGTTTCAGCGTTCGGTCCAATCCAACGTCGATGTTGGCATTGGGCAGGTTGTGCGCGTGGACGTTGCTCTGAAAGTAGGAGTTGTCACTCAGACGGTAGAAGTCACCGGCGCGGCTCCGCTGCTGCAGACTGAGACTTCGTCGTTGGGAACGATTGAAAGTGAAAAACGCATTGAGGAACTGCCTTTGAACGGTAGAAATTTCTTCAAGCTCGCGTACCTTGGTCCCGGAGCGAACCAGGGAGCCACGGGTACCAGCGCGGGAGCGGGATCAACTGATAACAATCGGCCCGGCATTTCCCTCTCGGTAAACGGTCTTCGGATATTCGACAACAATTTTCTGCTCGATGGACTTGACAACAACGAATTTGGCAATGGCACGGTGGTGATCCAGCCGCCGCCCGATTCCATCCAGGAGTTCCGCGTAGAAGAGAACTCGATGAACGCGGAATTCGGCCGAGGCGGTGCGATGGTCAATATTGTACTTCGCTCTGGGACCAACCAACTTCACGGCTCGGCATGGGAATTTCTCCGGAATGACAGGCTGGACGCGCGTAACTATTTCGCAACCAGCCAGTTGGGCTTCCAAAGAAACCAGTACGGTGGCCAGTTGGGCGGGCCGATCGTAAAAGACAAAATGTTCATCTTCGGCTCCATCCAGCGATCGGACATCCGTGAGGAAGTGCCGTTCATCAGCACCGTTCCCACCGCCCTGATGCACAGCGGGAACTTCAGCGATCTGGGAAACGTGAACATTCCTAACCCATTCGCTCCGGGCACGTCTTGGCAACACCATTCCAAGTTCCTTCATCAACAGCGTCGGTCAGAACATTGTCAACCTCTTTCCTCTTCCAAATAACGGGACGGGGCTTACCAACAACTTTATTTTCAACGGGAAGTACAAGTTTGATGAGACCGCAATCGAGACGCGATTCGACTACAACATTTCGTCGAAAGATCGTTTCTTTGCCCACTATGCGATTGCCACCCCCAATGCGACCAATCCCTCCAACTTCCCCAATGTGGATGGAGGAGCCGGTTCTGGCACCTCGAGCACACTGGATAACAGAGTGCAAAGTCTGGCCGGGGACTGGAATCATATTTTCAATCCCAATTTGCTCAATGATTTCCGAGCGGGATTCATCCGCTTCCGCGACAATACCTTGCCCATCGATTTCGGTTCGAACGCGGGGAATGCGGTGGGTATCCCGAATGCCGACCATGGGGGCAATTCTTCGGGTCTGACCAAGATCAACATCGGCGGCTACCAGCAGCTCGGCGATTCTCTGTGGGTGCCGGAAACAATTGTGGAGAACGTGTACCAGCTCGCCGATACTCTGAGCTGGACGCACGGAAAACATTCACTGAAGTTCGGCGTTGATTTCCGGCGGCAGCAACGGAACTTTTTTCAGCAGACGGCACCCTCCGGGCGAGTTGCAGTTCAGCGGGCAGTATACAGGTGCTGCACTGGGCGGTCTGGGGCTGGCCGATACCCTGCTGGGAATTCCGAGTTTCACGCTGCAGGATCACCTTTTCGGAACCGTCGACCCAACGCGCTACTGGGACTTGTCCGAGTTCGTGCAGGACGACATCCGCGTGACTCCCGAACTTGACCCTGAATCTGGGCTTGCGGTATGAGATCAGTTCGCCTGCCGACGGACCCACCGTGGGCAACTTTGATCTGCAAACCCTCACCGTCAATACCTCGTCTCATGGCGGAGTCGGATTCGACAAGAGTGATTGGGCGCCGCGCGTGGGCTTTGCCTGGACCGTGCGCCCGAAAACCGTGGTCCGCAGCGGAGGTGGGATTTTCTACGCTCCGGAAGGCAACATTTTCGACGACCTGGGTCTGAATCCGCCCAGCTTGGCGGTTCAATCCTTCAACTACCCGAGTTCAACCGCCTCCACGAATCAGTTGCTGCAAGCGTTCCCGGCGACATTCACTCCCGTCGATCCCAACAATCCCACAGGAGTGGTTCGTACCACCGGGGTGATCGGGTCAACGTTTCAGCCCATTCGCCGGGTTCCTCGAATTTACGAGTGGAATCTGACGATTGAACAGCAGTTCAGTCAAAACTGGATGCTCCGCGCTGGGTACGTCGGCACCCGCAGTACCAACCTGTTTGACCACGAGTCGTCGAACCTGAATCAGCCTCTGCAGCCCTTGGACACGAACTTTACTGGGACAGGCGTCTGTGGGTCCAACTTTGGGCGGCCCTATTACGCTACTCGGCCCTGTCTGAACGTTGTCCTGCCGCTTGACGTCGCGCGGCTGAGCATGTTCTACAACGCATTCCAGACCTCGCTGGAGCATCGTTTCGCGGGTGGCTTCAATGTTTTGGCTGCATACACTTTCGCGAAATCGTTGGGGACCGCGGATGGAAATGTGAACCAGTGCGACATCCAAAACGCCCACAACGTGGCGGCGGAAAAAGGCCCTACCACCCCCGATTTCCGCCACCAGTTGGTCGTGAGCTATGTCTATGAATTACCTTACGGCCGAGGGAGGCACTTTGGAAGCGACGCCAACGGCGTGACCCAGGCCGTTCTTGGAGGTTGGCAGGTTGCCGGAGTGACTACGGCACGCAGCGGAGAAGCCTTCGATGCCCTGCTCGAACTTCGATCCGACCAACACGGGAGCGTTTCCGCCGCGGCCGGACATGCTTCACAATCCTAAGTGATTTCTCATTTGACGTAGCTGGGCAGGCCGCGCTCGGCTGCAGCAATCCCGGTCACCAGACGCTGGATTGCTGGTTCAATCAGGCCGCGTTCACACTTCCGCCTTTAGCTCCCGGTCAAAGTGTTGCCCACGAGTTCGGAGATGCCGGACGAGCTGTTTTGCGCGGTCCGGATCTGGTGAACTTTGACTTCTCAACCTATAAGACTTTCTCGACTGAACGAAAGATTTGGACTGGTTTTCCGGGCTGAGTTCTTTAACATCTTCAACCACCCGAACTTTAACCTTCCGAATGTTGGATCAGGTGGTGGAAGCAGCGGCGCTGGCTTTACGAATGCTGCCGGAGGTGCGGCCATCACTCAGACGATTCCGGATAACCAGCGAGAAATCCAATTCGGCCTCAAGCTTCAGTTTTAGATTGATGAGTGTTTGAAGTGCAGGATTGGCGTGACTGGGGATATTTCTCCGAGGGGACGTGAGTGCCCTCTTTGGATAAGAGGGTCGAAGGATGGCTATCAAGGTAGCAAGTGCACCGATCAATTGGGGAATTATGGAGCACGTTGAGCTCCCCGCTGAATACCCCAACCATCGGGTTCTCGACGAAATCAAAGCCGCTGGCTACTCCGGAACCGAGCTCGGCCCTTACGGATTTCTTCCCACCGACTCTGCCGTGCTTCGCAATGAACTGGCGAAGCGACTGCTCACCCTTTGTTCTGCGTTCGTTGATATAGAGCTCGGCAACAAGGCTGCACACAAGGCTGGCTTGGCCTTCGTTTCCCGCTCGGCCAAGCTGATTAGCGAAGCCGGGGCCCGGCTTCTAGTGCTTTCCGACAAGATCACACCCGACAGGAACGCCACCTCGGGGCGTCGAGAGGACGCCAATCAGATCTCATGGAGCGATTCGCAATGGCAAGCCGCCGCAGCTGCGATCCGTGAGGTCATCAAGCGCTGCAAAGCCTTGGGCTTAAGGGTAGCTTTTCATCACCACGTCGGCAGCCACGTGGAGACTCCCGAGGAGATTGATCGCCTCTTTTCGTTGTTCCCCGAGGATGAGCTGGGCCTTTGCCTCGATACAGGTCACTATGTATACGGCGGGGGCGACACGATTGCATTCCTTAAAAAGCAAGTCTCGCGCGTCTGGTGCGTGCATTTGAAGGATATGTACGACACCAAAGCGGCAGAAGCACGGCAGCGGCGAATGAATTTTCACGAGGCAGTGCGGCACGGAGTCTTTTCTCCATTGGGCAAGGGAAGCATCAATTTTGCGAGCGTAATCTCTCTTTTGCAGCAGGGCCGTTTTGACGGCTGGGTCGTGGTTGAGGCGGATGTGCTGCCCGGCGGTGTTGGTGCGGACGCACCTTTAGCCAATGCCAAGGCCGGTAGAGACTACTTGCACCGGCTTGGAATATGAGACCGCAAAACGTGTCTGTGTAGGAGTTTGAGCGTCCACTCCCTTGTGAGGCCTTGAGCCTCATGCTATCCAAGGCCTGGCTTTCTCTTCCTGGATACGGCATTTAGAATATCGCCATGTTGAACCGAAGACGGTGGCTCAGAGTCATGGCAACGGGAGCGGCCAGCTGCCTTCTACGTCCGTTCTCCTTGAAGACACTTTCCTTCGCCGCCGCCAGCGATTTTCCCCGGTTCGTAGACGTTGCCAAAGAGGCTGGGCTCACCGCAAAGACGGTCGTCGTGGCGGATGACAACAAGGACTTTTTACTTTCGACGACCGGCGGCGGCATCGCGCTCTTTGACTACGACAACGATGGATGGCTGGATATCTTCGTGGTCAACGGCTGGGGGTTGAAGGCCTTTCCCAAAGGCGAGGAGCCAACCAACCACCTGTATCGGAACAACCGCAACGGAACCTTTACCGACGTCACCGAGAAAGCGGGATTGGTGCGGCATGGTTGGGGTCAGGGGGCGTGTGTCGGCGATTACGACAACGACGGCAACCTGGACCTTTTCGTTACTTATTACGGCAGGAACGTTCTTTACCACAACAACGGCAACGGGACTTTCACCGATGTGACGCGCGAAGCCGGCCTGCTGCAACCGGAGGAACACTGGAACACCGGCGCGGCATTCGTGGATTACAACCGCGATGGGCATCTTGATCTATTCGTCTGCAACTACGTTGATTACGAATACGGTACGAAGCTCTACGAGAGTAATCCCGCTCTGGCGGGTCAGCAGAGTCCGGTTATCTATGGCATCGCGGGGCTCAAAGGCACCAGGAACCTGCTCTACCGTAACAACGGCAACGGAACATTCACCGACGTTTCCGACTCCTCGGGAATGAGCAAGGCTGGGCTCACCTACGGCTTTACGCCCTGCGTGGCTGACTATGACAATGATGGTTGGCCCGATATTTACGTTGCGAACGATTCAACTCCAAGCCTGCTCTTCATGAACAACCGTGACGGCACTTTTCGCGAGGGCGGCATGTTGGCCGGCGTGGCTTACGACGCCAATGGACGGACGCAGGGCGGAATGGGCGCCGATTCCGTCGATTACGACGGCGACGGATTCCTCGATCTCGTGAAGACGAACTTCTCCGACGAAATGCCGAACCTTTATCACAACGAGGGGAAGGCTTTCTTCACCGATGTGACAGCCAGCGCGGGACTGGGAGGCGAAACGAAGTCAGTAAAATGGGGCACGGGCTTCATAGACTTCGATGATGACAGCCAGCCCGACATCTTTATTGTCAGTGGTTCAATTTACCCTCCGGGAACGGGCATGCATCACCAACTCCCGCAGACCGAGAGCAAGCTCATTCTGATGCGCAACATCGACGGACACCGCTTTGCCAATGTTTCCGATCAGGCGGGGCCGGCTTTCCTCGACCCTCGATGCGGTCGCGGCGCCGCATTTGGAGACATCTTTAACAGCGGACGGACGAGCGTCGTAGTGAATAATCTGAATGATTATCCTTCGTTGCTGCGCAATCAAGCGCCATCGAAGAACGGCTGGCTGCTTATCAAGCTACTGGGAACGAGGACTAATCGATCTGCCATTGGTTCTCGGGTGGTTGTGAGTGCGAACAGTCGGCGGCAGATTCAGGAGGTTCGAAGCGGCGGAAGTTTTTGCTCGCAGAGTGACCTTCGATTGCACTTCGGCCTGGGGATGGCGAAGGAAGCCAGCGTGCAAGTCCGCTGGATGGGAGGCGCGGAAGAAACTCTGGAGCACGTGGCCGCGAATCGGCTGGTCACGATTCAGGAAGGCAAAGGAATTATTTCGCAGGAAGCATTTTGACTTTTTTCTCTGGGGACGATGTTTTAGCGCCGCGGGTGCGGCGGGAACGGCCCGGCCCGGCGGGCGATGGCGGGATGCTGCGAGGAGGAAGCTGCGGGGGCTACAAGAATTCCTTTTGTTTAGTTACTGCGCTGGCGATGTTTGTCGTGATTGCTGCAAGTTTAGCCTTGCCTCAAACTGCCAACACTCAAAGTGCTTACGAACAGGCGCTTGAATTTTTGCAAACCGGGAGGAGCGGCGACGCGCTCGCGGTGATTGATGCCGCCATTGCCGCCGGCGCCAACGATCCTGCTTTCTACAATCTTCAGGGTCTCGCAAACAGCGAACTCGGGCACGATGAAGAAGCAGAGAAGAGTTTCCGAAAAGTGATTGATCTCGCGCCGAAGTCGGCGATGGGGTACACGAACCTCGGTATTCTGTTTTCCAAAGTGGGTCGCGCGGACGACGCGGCCACAGCTTTTCGCGAGGCCCAAGGTCTTGATCCAAGAAACTTCACTGTTTTACTGGGTTTGGGAACCGCGCTTGAGGCGCTGGGGAAGCATGCCGAAGCGGCGACTTATCTGCAAAGGGCTTGGGAGGTTCGTCCCGGGGACTTTCAAGCGGGTTACGAACTAGCACTGGCGCTGCGAGGGGCCAAACAACCGGCTGCGGCGAAAAAGATTGTCACCCAGATCGGGCCGCCGCAGGAGCCTGAGTCAGCGGTTAAGTATTACTCATTGGCTGGGGTGGTGACGGAGGATCTGAACGAATTTGGAGCGTCCGCGGACTTTTATCGCCGCGCTTACGCCATCAACACATCCTATGAAATCTATATAGCCCTTTTGCGCTCGCTGATTTCCGGGCGAACCGATTTGTCGAAAGAGGCGTTGCCCCCGGCGCCGGAAAAGTTATCGGAGCCGCAAAATCTGGCGATCGGGATACTTCTTGCCTCTGATGAAGCTTTCGAGCAGGCAATTCCACGATTTGAAGAAATCTTGCGGGCCGATCCCACAAACGAAGCCGCGGCCGTGAACTTGGCTCTCGCTTACAAAAATACGGGGAAGGTCTCGGCGGCCATCGATCTAATCCGGCGTGCGGTCAAAACAAAACCTACGGCGCAGCTTTATAACGTGCTGGCTGGGCTGGATGAGGAAACGGGCGAATATGTGGAGGCGGCGCAGAGCTTTCAGAGAGCGGTGGAGCTTGATCCAAGCAATGAACAATATTATTTCGACCTTGGGATGGAGTATCTGTCTCACTTTACCTTCGGCCCCGCGGCGGAAGTCTACCGGGTCGGCACTCGGAAATTTCCTCGTTCATCGCGCCAGTATCTAGGGCTGGCGTTCAGCCATTACGCGGTCCGGGAATATGCGGAAGCAGCGGACGCTTTCACCACTGCGCTCGAGATTGATCCGGAATCGCAGGCAGTGTTTCAGGCATGGAAAACTGTTTTGAGCTTTCTGACACCGAAGGACTGGGATGCGCTCCTGCCGCGTCTGGAGCGACTGGCAGTTGCGCATTCGGAAAACGCTCAACTCGCCTTCGGGTATGGTGCGGCGCTATTTCGGGTCGAGGTTTCGAGAGGAGACAAGGGCACTTTCGATCGTGCGCAGAAATTTCTAGAGGAGGCAGTGCGGCTGCAGCCGAACTTACCGGACGCACATCTCGAGCTCGGCGCGTTGTATGCCGCGCAAAAACAAAATCAGAAGGCGGTAGTCGAGTATGACGAGGCTATCCAGCAGGATCCGAAGTCAGATATTGCGCACTACCGGCTGGGCCAGGTTTATCGCGACATGAATAAAATGGATTTGGCAAAGCAGGAGCTCGATCGATACCAGGAACTTTCTCGTCTGCACCAGGAAGAGCTCAAGGAGAGCCGGAGCGCCGTAAAGCAGTTCGTGCTTTCGCAGGGAGCCAAGCCCAGCGAATAGGGTTCCCCACCTATTTACCAGAACGAGTGCGGTTCTGGACGGCTACGGCTTTTCCTTCGCGGTAGGAGCGCTCCGCCGCCGCCGCGACTGCAACTGCCTGGCGGCCGTCGAATGCGTCTACTTTGGGGGCATGGCCAGCCAGGATGGTTTGTACGAAGTCGCGCATCTCGTTCAGATATCCGTCGGTAAAACGGGCCAGGAAGTGATCAACGATATCGGTCTTCGCCCCTTCCGCCGTAAGCACAATCTCGGCGGTCTGCTGCAGATATCCCATAATGATGGTGCCCTTCGAGCCCACGATCTCAGTTCGAATGTCGTACCCGTAGCCGGACTGCATATAGTTCTCGACCGCGCCGAGCGTGCCGCGCGAAAACTTCATATTGAGCAGGGCGGTATCAATATCGTTGTACTGGGCAGCCTCCGGAAAAACGAGCACCGCGCCGTAGGCATGAATTTCACTGATCTCGTCGTTCATCAGCCAGCGGCCCAGGTCGAACTCGTGAACGGTGGAATCCTGAAAGAACATTCCATTGACTCCGCTGGCCATGTAGCTGGGCGGTGGAGGCGCGGGATCGCGGGCCAGGGACTTGAAGATTACCGGATCGCCGATCTCGCCCGCCTCGATGCGCTTCTTGGCTTTGACGTTTGGAGGATCGTAGCGGCGAACGTGTCCCACTTGCACTCGCACACCCGCCTTTGCCGTGAGATCCAGAATCTGATCGGCTTCTTCCACTGTCAGAGTGAACGGTTTCTCGCAGAAAATATCCTTGCCTGCCTGAGCGCATACTCGCATCGCGGCGCCATGAAACTTCGCGGGTGTCACGACCACGATGGCCTGAATATCCTTTCGCTCAGCTAATGCTTCGACACTGTCGTAGAAATGCTCGATTTCGAGTTCGGAGGCTACTTGCCGAGCGCGCTTTAGATCAGCGTCGGCAACGGCGATCAATTGCGCTTCCGGGATCAATCGCCGGAGATTAAGAGCGTGCTGCCTGCCCATCGTGCCAACCCCGAGTACGCCCATGCCGAGCTTCGCCATAACCGTCCTTTATTGTTGATGCTCCGCCGGGAATGGCGGCGCTACATAGTTAGTATTTGATTTTTACCGGCCACCTTTTTTGGCGGCCTGATAGATCGCATCGATAATGATGATGTCGCGCAGGCCCTGCTCGCCATCGGGTTCGGGCTTGCGGCCTTGGCGAATGCATTGCGAGAAATAATCCAGTTCCAGAGCGAATTCATCGATGGGCTTAAACGTTTTGGCGAACCAGTGTCCGGCAATTTTTCCGCTAAGCCGGCGCTCCTCTTCGAAAGCAAAGGCAGGAGCGAGTTCCGCCCAGCCCTTTTCGCCGTGAATGTGGACGAATGAAGAAAACGCGGCGCTGTATGCGGCGGTTCCTTGCAGAACGAGGCCGCTGCGAAAATCCAAGCGGAACGAGATACCTTCTTCTACCTGTTTATATCGTCTACGATCACGCACCCAACTCACTGCGGCACTGGCGGAAACCGGATCCTCACCAATCAGCCATCGGCAAGTGTTCAGACAATAGACGCCGAGATCGGTTAGGGGCCCGCCGCCGCATAACTTTTTGGAGAACAACCAGGAAGGGGACTGATCGCCGAATGGACGAAGTTCAGAGAACAGCGTGTGAATCACATCAATTCGCCCTAAATCGCCTTTCGAAATCATGTTTTTGAGCGTGACACTGCTGGGCTCAAAGTATTTTCGATACGCAGTCATGAACTGGACTTTGTTTCGGCGGCAGGTGTCGACCATGTTCCGCGCCTGCTTGACGGTGGCCGCGAGCGGTTTTTCGCAGAGTACGTGTTTGCCGGCCTTGGCTGCTGCGACCGCGTACTTTTCGTGCTCGCCCGGGCGGAGTGGCGATGTAAACAGCTTCGACCTCGGGAGCTGCGAAGACATTCGGCAAACTCAGAATAAAGAAAGGACAGCCTGGCTTTGAACTGACCCGCGAGTTTCTGCGCCTTCTTTCTGTCGCCACTAACGACCGAGACTAACTTGGCCTTCTTGCTATGCGCGAAGGCGGGCAACACTGCCACTTGGGAAATGCTCCCCAAGCCCACCACTGCGTAGCCGACCCGCTTGACCCCTGGCATAAGAACTTCCCTCCGAGTTGAGCGCAGTGCGTTCAGCTTTCGCGATCGGCGCGGCTCATTCCTTGCGCCTTGATGGCGCGATGCTCCAGTCCGCGGAGTTCTTCAATGTTATCGAGAACCTTGAAGATTCCATCGGCGATGCTGTCAATATTCGATTTGCTGCCCAGGAACAAGTGATGCGAGAACCAGATTGCTTCGTGATATGCAGCCCGCTCTGAAACCGGACACCGATACATGGTGCGCAAATCAAGCGGGGTGGGACGTCCCCAGCTCAGGGCAGGGAAGTCGGAGGATTTAACCGGAAACAGCGAACTTTTGTAGACCGGCTCGTAGAAAAGACCGTCGCACGGGATTCCTTCCTGTTGGAGAGCGGCGACGAACGCGGCGCGCGGAATGTCGTTCATCTGTTCCGCAAAATATTTCAACACGTAGCCGTAAGGGGCGAGGCGCGTGATACGAGGTTCCGGTTTCAACAATCCCAGGCCGCTCGTCCCGCGAAGACGGGACTCGAAGTACTTCATGTTCTTTTCCCGTTCCTTGGCTTGACTGGGAAGACGCTCGAGTTGAGCGCCCAGCACGGCCGCCTGGAATTCTCCCAGGCGATAGTTGAATCCAATCATTCGATGTTTGAATTTGTCGGTGACGCTGGCTCGTCCGGCATTGATGTAGCTTTGCACCCGTTCGTGATATTCCAGGTTGTTGGTGATAACGGCGCCGCCTTCGCCCGACGTAATCAGTTTGCTGGATTGAAAGCTGAAAGCGCCCAGATCGCCAATCGAGCCTGCCCCTTTGCCACGCCACATGCCGCCATGAGCGTGAGCGCAGTCTTCAATCACCTTAATGTTGTGCTTCTTGGCGACCGCCATAAGAACATCGAGGTCGGCAAACCTCATTCCCAGATGCACGGGAAGAATGGCTTTTGTTTTGGGAGTGATTGCCTGTTCGATCAGCTTGGCATCGAGGCAATATGTGTCGGGATCAACGTCGACGAACACTGGCACTGCATTCACCAGCAGAACGGGCCCGACGGTTCCTTCCCAGGTGTAGGCCGGAACGATCACTTCGTCGCCCGGCTGAATATCAATCGCCTTCAGCGCGGCCTGGATGGCCACGGTGCCGGTATTTACGCACTGCCCATACTTCGCCGTATGCAGCTTGGCAAACTTCTTGGCGAACGCGTCGGCGTGCTTGCCAGGGAATGGCTGCCCACCCCAATTATGATTTTCCAGAACATCTTTGAGCGCTTTTTTCTCCTTGTCAGTAAATATGGGCCAAGGATCAAAGCGCTTTTTTCGGACAGGCTTACCACCTGTGATTGCTAGTTTTCCCATCGGATGTTCTCCTCCATCGAACTTTCTTGAAACGCGTTCAGCCGGAACTTGCAATCAGGACCAAGGGGCGATGGCGACCTTCATGGAATCCGGCGAGATAGATTTTTGCACGGCCGCTTCGACGTCACGAAGCGGAAAACGGTGCGAAACAAATTCCCGCAAAGGATAATGATGCATATAGCGAGCCATTTGCCGCATGCTGGGGCCGTAGCTGGCGGGCTCTTCCCCGCCGACACCGAGAATCCGCGCGCTCTTCGAGCACAAATGACGGAACGGACTAATGGGAACTTCGCCGAGATCGGAGAAGTTGCCAGCTTCGACCAGAAGCCCTCCCAGTCGCATGATCTCGAGACCGTCCCGCACGGCGAGCGGTACACCCGCAGTTTCAATCACCACGTCGGCGCCCCGGCCATGGGTGAGACCGCGGATAAAATCCAAGCGATCGGCGAGTCTGGTTTGAGAAACGTTCAGCACATGGTCGGCCCCGAGTCGCTTGGCAAACTGTAAACGATAATCGGATAGGTCGAGGGCAATGATGGTTCCCGCTCCCAGCATGCGGGCTTTCATCAGAAAGCACATACCCAGCGGGCCGACGCCCAAAACGACAACCGTGTCATCAAAAAGAAACGCCTCGCTGGGAAACGCCGACATCTGTTTCGCCCGGTCAAGCCCGACAGTAACTGCCATGACTTCGGTGAGAACCGCGACTTCGGACGGCAGTTCGTCGGGTACGCGCACTAGAAAACTTCCCGGAACGATGTACATGTACTGGGACCAACCGCCAAACAAATATGGCGGATCGGCAGCGCTGAGGTTGTTGCCGTAGTCCGTCATGTTCTGGCAAAAGTAATACGGAAAGTCGTGCCGGCAGTAGTAACACTCGCCGCAGGCCACATTCGCGCCGACGACCACCCGGTCGCCGACTGCCAGAGGAAGGCCTTCGAAATCGGTGTAGCGGCCGTCGCCTCCTATGGCCGCGACGGTTCCTACATTTTCGTGACCCTGAATGATTGGAAAACGAATCTTTTTACCGTCGCCAATGCCCGCATACTGATTGATGTAACCCTGGTAGGTGTGCTTGTCGGTTCCGCAGATTCCCGACAGCTCCATTTTCACTAGAACGCAGCCAGGGGCAGGCTCCGGCAAAGGGTATTCGCGAACTTCATACTGACCGGGTTGGACCAGCGTAGCGGCGAGAACAGGTTCGCTAGGCATTGGTAAAAATACCCTCTCACGGCAGCCCGAAGGGACTTCAAAGACATGGCGGGCGGAGTTTTAAATAAGCGCTTAGCAACCATATCGGCGGACCAAGGAATTTGTCAAGGAGGATGATGCTCAGGGTTCTAATCGATCGAATCGAGCCGCATCCGTTTTTGCTCCTGTTCGGTTGCTTTGCGCTTCAATTCCTGAAAAATCTGCAATTCTTTGCGCGCTTCCGCTGCCTGACCAAGCTCCTTATGTAAGCCAAACAGCAGGTAGTGGGCATCCTGATCTTGGGGATCAGAGGCCACGACCGCCTGCAGCTCCTTTACCGCGTCATCAACTTTGCCCTGAGCATGGTACGTTTTCGCCAAGTCAAGTTTAGCTTCGAGAAGTCCGGGCTGCGCGCTCAAAGCTTGCGATAGAAATCGTTGCGCGTTCTCCAATTCATTGCGCTGCAAGTGAATGTCGCCGATAAGATACTCAGTCATCGCATCATTGGGTGAGATCTTCAACTCCTCGTGAAACTCCGCCAAAGCCTCATCCAGCCGTCCACCCTCGCGGTAAATGGTTCCCAATGCATAGTGAAGGCCGGCCGCGTCCGGCTTCTGCGCGATGGCCTTCTTGTACTCGGAGATTGCCGCCGGCGTCAGGTTTTGCTGACGCAGCATTTCCGCCCGGAGTTGCAGCATGCGATAAGAATCAGGCGCGGCTTTGGTCAGTTGGGAGAATGAATTCGAGGCCACGTACATCGCAGCTTTGCCCTTGAAGTACAGAGCGTCCGCGCTGTTCGGCTCAAGCTCAACCCAACGGCTGAGCACTACCAAGGCGGCATCGTCCTTTTCCTGCCTCAAGTATGCCAAGCCGAGGTGCGCCGCTACGACTGGATCATCCTTCTTTGCGCGGTAAGCCTTTTCGAGCAGCGGAATCGCACGGTCAAAGTCGCCGGTATTGAAATAGCTCAGGGCCAGCAGGACCTGGCTGTGATCGAGATGAGGATTGAGTTCCAGCGCCTGGCGAAGCTCAGTGATTGCGCGCGGGTACGCGCCTAACATATAAAGAGCCAATCCAAGATCGGAGCGCGCCTCGGCGGAACGCGGATCGAGCTTGACGATCTGGTCGTAGAGCTTTTCCGCACTTTCGAATTGCTGATCCCGAAGCGCAGCTTTTGCTTGTGCGGAAAGAGCAGCAAGATCGTTGGACTGCCCGGTCGCAGCAAGCGCCAAACAAAGCACAGCGAGAAATGCCTGTCCGAAGTAGTGATGTCGATCCAAATTGACCTCGTTTTCGTGACGCCGGCATCCTTGCCGGCTGTTGCGAGCATTCAGCCGTCGCTGTGACAATTCAACCGAGCCGATCTACAAGGCAACCACATTCACGCGATGCGGAGTATTGAGTTCGTATGGATCTTTTCGATCAGGGTCGCGAACTTCCGGTTGGCTCTTGCCATCCTCGTCGGTCGCCCTCACTTCAAGCGCATACTTTCCGGAGCCCGGAACTTTCCATTCATAGCTCCACGAAGACCATATCAGAGCAGAACCCGAGGCCGAGAGGTTTGCCACCTGCCAGGCTCCGTTGCCAACCCGCACTTCTACGCGCGCAATCTTACGCTCTCCTGCCCAGGCGACACCCTCCAGGCGATAGGTTTTAGCACGAATCTCCTCGCCTTCCGACGGACGCAAAAACTTCGAATTAACCTGGATGGTCGTGAGAGGACGAGTTGTGCCGTTCGCTCCCAGGGAGACGTATTTCTGGTCCTGAAAATATCCTTTGAACGGCTGCTCCAGAACTTCTATGCGCGCCAGCCATTTCACCGAGTCCATTCCGTACCAGCCCGGAACCAGCGCGCGCAGCGGGAATCCATGTTCTGGCGGCAACGGTTCGCCGTTCATTTCATAGGCTAGCAACGTCCCAGGCTCCATTGCTTTTTCCAGCGAAATGGCACGAGCAAAGTGGGTCCCCGGGGGCACATTCTCGCCCTCGCCAGAGTCGGCCCCATGAAAGACAATCGTAGTCGCTCCGGGCTTCAAATTTGCCTTTTGGAGCAGTTCTCCCAAAGGCACTCCAGACCAAACCGCTGTCCCCACTCCGGCGCCCCCCGATGCGTTCCCGGCACATTCTAAGGTGGAAGGGCGCGGGACCGAGGGCATCAGCAGAAGATCAGCGTACGACAGCTTCAACGGCTTGGACACTGAACCAACGATCTCGAGCTGCCACGCATCGTCGCTGATCTTTGGCACCGCAAAATGGTTGCGAACAAAAAAGTCAACGTTGGCAGTGACCAACTCTTTTGTATTTTGATTCGAGGCGCCAGTTTGCTGAACCTGTGGGAATGTATTCTTTGCGAGAAACAAACTTCGGGGACGTCCGCTGTATTGCCAGGCTATGCCACCGCACAGCAGCGCCTGACGCAGAAACTCACGCCGCTTCATTCCCCTCGTGTTGCCAGAATGCGGGCGGTTGGATTCAGTCTGCATGATCTTCGCGGAGGAGAATTATATCGCGTTCAGCCGAGCACAAAACGTTCGAAACTGGCGGCGTCGATCATGGGCGCAATCAGCTGTCAACATTTCTTGAAAGGGAAGATGTACCAGAAAGGAATTTCTTCCGGAGGTGTTTGTTGCCGATGATTTCAGGAAGGTGTCTTTAGAAGTTGCCGCTTGGAACGATGAGTCCGATTATTCTCCGCGACTCGATTGGGCGATGACATTGTCCATCTGATCTTTGGTCCCGTTGTCCAGCACGTTGATGGTGAAGTTTACCGTGATGTTGGCTTGCGTTTCGACCGCCTGGCCATTCTGCATGTAGGGTTTGAATTGCCATTGGCGCGCAGCTTCGCGGGCTGCCGAGGCCAGGATGGATGGGCCGCTGAGCACGCGCAATTCTCGAATGAAGCCGTCGGCACCGATAAACGCTTGCAGAAGCACTGAGCCCTGTACCTTCATTTGCCGGCCCAGCAAAGGATAGGAAGCCTGCACGGGTTGTCGTCGCGCCGGAGCCTTCTCCACAGACATGGGAACCCGCTCGGCTGCAACGGTTGCGGGACCCTGCTGCGCTGAGTCAGACGGAATCTCAACTTTGACAGAATTGTTGCCCAGGTGGATGGTCTTGGGCGTGCCGCCGGCTACGACGTCAACTTCCAGCGGCGGGACGGCGGTACGATTGGTCGCGATCACGGCATGTCCCGGAGTCGCGGGTTGGGCTGCGCTCTTGGTCGCGGCAACATGTTTCTTTTCTTTTGTCGCTGGCGGAGCGGCCGGCTGTTCGTCTTTTACGCTGCCCGGAACCCACTGAATCTCGTCCGCTACGGTTGTCTGCGAATCGCCAAACCAGAAGTCGCGATCTTTCACCAAAACCACGACGAGGGCAACCAGCAGTACGACCATGGCAAAAAATAATCTGCTGTGATCTTCGAATGCGGCATCGACCCAGCTCGTCCGCGCTTTCCGTCTTGTCGTTTGCTCTAACATGTCCCGTGAGCACTGACTCATTAACTGTGCACTACTAAGATGATGCATCTGGCCGCGCTGGACAATGGCACGACGGGCGGGTAGCTATGGCACGACAGGCTGATGCCATGGCACGACCGGGCCATACGGCTGGAAATGAGTTCGGATGGAAAAAAAAGCTATTTTTGGGGCAGCGGTTAGGATTTTGCGGTGCAAATTTCAGTTACAAGCCACGGTTGGGACTGAAGCTCGCGGAACTGCGCCAATCACACATTTGCCGTAAACACTCTCGTCGATCCCCGGCTCGCGCAATTTTGCCGCCGATCGGCGGAATACTTTTCAACACCTCCGTGGAAAACATTGTGGAAAAGCCGGGATGTTTCTTCGTAACTGGCTCAACCAGAGATGCTTCTACACCTTGCACTGAGTTGGTTGCTGGCACTTTGGTGTAATTTGGAAAGGTCCGAATTGCAGACTTCACGGAGACGACTCTGAAAATCAGGCTCGACAAATTATTGTTCGATCGCGGATTCGCAAACTCGCGCCAACGGGCGCAAGCGCTGATCCTCGCTGGCAAGGTGCTAGTCGGCGGACAAAAAATAGAAAAGGCCGGTACTGCAGTGGACCCTGAAGCGGACATTCGTCTTCTGGGCGAAGACTTGAAATATGTCAGCCGCGGGGGCCTGAAGCTCGAAAAGGCGCTCGCCCATTGGCACATCGACGTGGCCAGTAAAATCTGTCTTGACGTTGGCGCTTCCACCGGCGGCTTCACGGATTGTCTGCTTCAGCACGACGCAGCTCGGGTAATCGCGATCGACACCGGCCACGGCCAGATCGATTTCCGCATACGCCAGGACCCACGCGTGCGTCTTTTGGAAAAAACCAATGCCCGCTACCTGACCCGAGGGCACATCGGCGAAGTCGCGGATTTCATCGCCATGGATGTTTCCTTCATCTCTGCAACTCTGGTTGTGCCATCCGTCATCGCAGCCGCATTTCCGCTGTCTCCAACTGAACGCAATGGCCGGGAGATGGTTGTGCTGGTGAAACCACAATTCGAGGTGGGCCGCGAAAATGTGGGAAAAGGAGGCATTGTACGCGACGAAGCGGCGCAAATGGGCGCGGTGGAGAAAGTACGCCTGGCACTTGTTGCCCAGAATTGCACCCACACGGATTTAATCGAGTCGCCCATTCTCGGAGCAGAAGGGAATCGGGAGTTCCTGCTGCTGTCGGTTTTCTGAGGTTCTGCGCCTGTCCACCTGCACCGCAGGTAAATCTTTTCTAACTATTTCTGTACAATTCAAATTTCACCATGGTCCCTGAGAAAACATCCACGACAGGCAAGGCAGCAGCCATTGTCTCTAAACCGGGCAAGACGGAACTGGCAAGCATTGTGCCTGGCCTCCTCGAATGGTTTCGTCAGCATCAGTATCAAGTCGTCGTGGACCACGAGACGGCTCCGTACGCGGGCCGCGTCGAGGTGCTTACGCGCGAGGAAATGGGGTCGCGCCCTTTGAACTTCGCGGTCGTGCTGGGTGGTGATGGAACGCTGCTTTCCGCAGCTCGTTCCATGGCGAAGGCTGGGATCCCCGTGCTGGGCGTGAACCTGGGTTCCCTCGGATTCTTAACCGAGGTGCCGCTGGAAGAGCTCTACCCCACTCTGCAGGGAATCGACGAAGGATGTTGCAACGTGGAAACTCGTTCGATGGTGCACTGCGATGTGTTCCGCAAAGAGTCGTCGGTTGCCCACTATGACGCGCTCAACGATATTGTTGTGGGCAAGGGAACTGTCTCACGCCTCAACCATTGCGACGTGTACATTAACGGTGAGTTCGTCTCGGTTTACAAGGCGGACAGTCTCATCGTCTCCACGCCGACCGGCTCGACCGCCTACTCCCTGGCGGCCGGAGGACCCATCCTAATGCCATCCGTGGATGTGTTCGTGGTTACGCCGGTTGCAGCTCACTCACTGACGCATCGGCCATTGGTGGTCCCCGACTCGTCTAAGATCGAGATCGTCGTCAACACCGGTTATGACGAAGCCTATCTGAGCATCGACGGTCAGGTCGGCATGCCGATGTGCGACGGGGACCGCGTCGCTTGCCGCAAGTCGGAGCGTCAGGTTAAGCTGCTGCGCATCAAGGGAACATTCTTTGACGTGCTTCGCGCCAAACTCAAATGGGGACAAAGATGAAAGATGGAAGATGAATGATGCGCTTTGTCGCCAACCAGTGGCCACATGAGGATGAGAATGAAATTCGCAATTGTACTTCTGAACTTTGTTTTCGCAATCAATCTGCTGGCTCAGTCCAAGCCCACGGCTGACCTCATCATTACCAACGCCAAAGTGTGGACCGTGGACAAATCGCATTCCAAGGCTGAAGCCGTCGCAGTCCTTGGAGACCGTATTATTGCAGTCGGCTCGAACGCCGAGGTGGAAGCCTTGCGCAGCCCTGCCACCAAGGTTATCGATGCGCAGGGCAAACTCGTTCTGCCGGGATTTAACGATGCACACGTGCACTTCGTTGACGGCGGTCTGCAGCTTGATTCTGTACAACTCAATGACGCTACTAGTAGGGAGGAATTCGTTCGCCGGATCGGCGAGCAGGCGAAGAAAACGCCAAAAGGAGAATGGATTCAAGGGGGGGATTGGGACGAGACGAAATGGACTCCGTCCAGCCTGCCCACAAAAGAGTTGATCGACCCCGTGACCCCGGACAATCCCGTGTTTCTTGGCCGCTATGACGGCCACGGCGCTGTGGCGAACTCCGCCGCGTTGCGCCTGGCGGGCATTACGTCTCAAACCCCGGATCCACCGGGGGGCGTGATCGTTCGTGACGCTCAGGGCAATCCCACCGGCGCTATCAAGGATGCAGCCAAGGCGCTTGTCAACCGAGTGATTCCTCCTCTGTCCGACGAACAGCGCCTTCGGGCAATGAGACGTGCTCTGGAGTACGCTGCCTCCCTCGGTGTGACCAGCGTTCAACACATGAATGATGAAGGCACGGATAGCTACGCCGATATTCGAGCCTACGGAGAACTGTTGCAAAGCGGCGAGTTGACCACGCGGGTCTATGTGGCCCCGGCGATTTCCGACGTCCAGGATCAGGCTAAGATTGGAATCCGCCACGCCTTCGGATCTTCCTTTTTGCGGATCGGGGCTCTCAAAGGATTTGCGGATGGGTCCTTGGGTTCGGGCACAGCATACTTCTTCGACCCATACAGCGATGATCCCAAGAACTCAGGTTTGCTGGGCAAGCAGATGCAACCACTTTCCCAGATGCGCGATTGGATGATGGAGGCCGACGCTGCCGGCCTGCAAATCTGCACCCACGCCATCGGAGACCGCGCGATTTCGACAATTCTTGATCTGTACACCGACGTGGTCAAGGCTCATCGCGGAATGGAACGCCGCTTCCGCATCGAGCATGCGCAACATATGGCGGAGAAGGATTTCGACCGCTTCGCGCAGTTGGATGTGATCGCCTCCGTCCAGCCTTACCAGGCGATCGACGATGGACGCTGGGCTGAGGCACGCATCGGCCACGACCGCGCCAGCCGCACTTATGCTTTTCGCACGTTTTTGAATCATGGCGTGCATCTCGCTTTTGGTACCGACTGGGACGTTGCTCCGCTCAATCCGATTTTGACCGTTTATGGCGCGGTGACCCGCGCGACACTGGACGGAAAGAATCCAAATGGCTGGTTTCCCGACCAAAAGCTGACGGTCGCTGAGTCCGTCGAGGCTTACACGATGGGTTCGGCCTACGCTGAATTCCAGGAGAAGGAAAAAGGTTCAATCACGCCCGGCAAACTCGCGGACATGGTCCTTTTGAGCGATGACATCTTTACCATCGATCCAGTAAAGATTCGCGATGTGAAAGTGTTGAAGACGATTGTCGGCGGAAGAGTTGTCTGGGACCTGGACCGCAAGAAACACTATTCCACTGCGAACTAAGTTTCGCAGCGAACTACGTCGGTAAAGGTCTCGCGCCGCCGAATGACTTTCACCGACTTCCCATCGACCAGCACCTCGGCTGCGCGTGGCCGCGTATTGTAGTTGGAGGCAAGCGCCATTCCGTAAGCGCCCGCGTCGAGCAGGGCCAGCAGATCGCCTTCCTGCATCACTGGCAAATCGCGGTCGCGGGCAAAGAAATCTCCCGTCTCGCAGATTGGTCCTACGACGTCTACCGTCTCAGGTCTGCCACGCTGCGATAACGCACAGACCGGAACGACTTCGTGGTAAGCGTGATAAAGAGAAGGGCGCATCAAATCGTTCATGGCAGCGTCCACGACCAGAAACTTTTTCTCACCATTCATCTTCTTGTAAAGGACGCGCGTAAGCAGTGCTCCGGCAGGACCAACAATGCAACGGCCGGGTTCAAGCAGAAGATGCACTTTCAACTCGCGCAGCGGCTTCAGCAATGCGCTTGCATAGGAAGCGGTGTATTCGGCAAAACCCGGCATGCGCTGATTTTCGTAGGCAATCCCAAGACCGCCGCCGGCGTCCACGTACTTGATCGTATGACCGTCCGCTCGCAATGCCCGGGTCAGTTCCGCCACGCGCTCCATGGTTGCTGCGAACGGTTTCACGTCCGTGATCTGCGAACCGATGTGCACGCTGACGCCGGTAACTTCCAACGACTTCATTTCAGAAGCTCGCCTATACAAACTGCGAGCTTCCTCAATGGGTATTCCGAACTTGTGCTGATGCAAGCCAGTCGAAATGTACGGATGCGTGTCGGCTGGAACGTCAGGATTCACGCGCAGGGCGATGGGCGCCTTCTTTTTCGCGCGGGCGGCGCATTCCGCAAGCGACGACAACTCCGATTCGCTTTCCACATTGAACATCAAAACATTCGCTTTTAGCGCTTTTTGCAATTCATCGGGCGTCTTGCCCACACCCGAGAACACGATTCCTTTCGCAGCGCTCCGGTTGACGCGCAGCGCCCGCTCCAACTCTCCCTTCGACACCACGTCGAAACCGCAACCCGTTTTGAACAGCAACCGCAAAATGCCAAGAGTGGAGTTTGCTTTCACCGAGTAGCAGACTGTATGCGGGACATTGCGAAAAGCATGGTCGAAGATCCGCATGCGCTCACGCATCGTCGACGCCGAGTAAACGTAAAGCGGCGTGCCGAAGCGCTCCGCCAAACTCGCAACCGAGATCTGGTCACAATGAAGCACCGCACCGGAGGACTCCCGTAAACTGCGGTAAGAAAAAGCCGGAGGGCGGCCTGCAGGTCGAGTCCCCGCACGCATCACTGGCGCTTCCCGGGAGTGCCCTTGACTCGAATCGCAACTACTGTCTGATCGTCGAAAGCTTCCTCGCCGGACGCATGTTCAGCAACCGCTTTGAAGATTGCTTTCACAACCTCGTCGGCTGAAGCGTCAGGGTTTGCGGCGACGATCTGCCCCACCCGCTCCCGGCCGAAAAGTTCTTCCGCCTTGTTGCTGGCATCGAGAATGCCGTCACTGAAAAACACAAACATGTCCCCGGGGTTGGCCTGGAAGGTGAATTCGTCGTAATCCGCATCGTCGAACAATCCCAGAGGCAAGCCGGTCGCCTCAATGATATCGATCTTCCCATCGTGACAGTAGATCGGCCGCGGTAAGCCCGAGTTGGCCACTTGCAAGGTGCGATTTCGATCGTCCCACACCGCATAGATCAGCGATACAAATTGGCTCTCGATGCGACGTTCTCCCAAGGAAAAGTTCACCGCCGAAAGCATTTCAGCAGGTCCGGGTTCAATCGGTGCATGGGAACGCAGAATTCCACTGACCAGGGCTGCGTAAATCGCCGCCGGCGCGCCCTTGCCACTCACGTCCCCAATGACGATGGCCGTGCGCGACATGGAATAATTAACGAAATCGTAGAGATCGCCGCCGATCGCTCGAGCCGGCACGAACTTAGCCGCGATGTCCAGATTCTCAAGTTTCGGAAGGGTCGGCGGTAGAAGCCCGAACTGCAACTGACGCGCCATCGCCAAGTCGCGCTCGAGGCGCTTTTCCTGCAAGGCAATATGCTCGTAGAGTTGCGCATTTTCAATCGCGATCGCAACCTGTGCCGCCAGCGTAGTCACGGTGCGTTTATGATCGTCGGTGAAAAAGCCGCGACGGGTGTGCTCCAGATCCAGCACGCCGATCACTTTATCCTTGTAAACCAGCGGTACCGCCAGTTCGGAGCGGGTTTCGGGATTCCCCTGAATGTACCGCGGATCCTTGTTCACATCGGGAACCAATACCGCTTGCTTGTGTAGCGCCGCGAAGCCCACCAGCCCCTTACCCAACGGGATGTCGTTCTTGAGTTGAATGTTCTCCTGAAAGCGCTGCGAAAAACGGTGCTGCAGTTTCTCTCCAGCGGGATCAAGCAACAGGATGCTGAACATCTGATAATCGATCAATCGGCTCAGCAGTTCCGCAATGCGCTTCAACAACTCGTCAACATTGAGAATGGATGTCAGCTCGCGCGCGATTTCATTCAACAAAACCAGAATCCGCGCCTGGCGCGTGGTACGAGTGTACAAACGCGCATTCTCGATACCCACCGCCATCCGTGAAGCAATCAAGGTTAGCAGCCTCTTATGCTCTTCGGTAAAGTGGTTGGGGAGTGACGACTCGATATCAATTACGCCAATGAGCCGGTTTTTGATGATCAGCGGAACGGCCAGTTCGGAACGCACGCCGTGCGCCGCTGAAATATAGCGGGCATCTTTGGACACGTCATCGACTAGAATCGCTTCCCGCCGCTGCGCGGCAATCCCGGTGACGCCCTCCCCAACCTTGATCCGCACTCGTTCCGCGATTTCCCGCGCGTAACCCACCTGAAATCGAAAGCGCAGTTCCTGAGTCTTTTCGTTCAGCAGCAGGATGCCGAAGATTTCGTAGTCGATAACTTTGCGGACCAGTTCGGCCACGCGTCGCAGGGTCGTGCCCAAGTCGAGCGTGGTGTTGACCACGTCTGCCACTTCGAGCAGAAGAGGATCGACTTTAGATTGAAGGTCAGCCTGGGTAGCAGCCATTTCCACTTTCCTATGATATCAGCCGCGGTTAGCGCGCTCTGGCCACAACTGTGCTTGAGTTTTGCCATAATACGCGCGCGATCAGCCTTCCCGCGGGATTACGCAAATGTCTGGCAGATTGCGGTACTTCTCTGCATAGTCGAGGCCATAGCCGACCACGAACTCGTCGGGAATGCTGAAACCCACATAATCCGCCTTGATTGGTTGCTTCCGTCGAGACGGCTTATCGAGCAACGCGGCAATGCGGAGCGTTTTCGGTTGGTGGCCCTGCATGGCTCTCTGCAGATAGTTGAGGGTGAGGCCGGTGTCCAGTATATCTTCAACCAGAATCACATTTCGATTCTTCATGGATTGGTCCACGTCTTTGGTGAGCTGCACTTCCCCCGTCGAGTCCCATCCGAACTGCAATTCGTGGGCCGGGCTGGGGCGGTTCCCATAGCTCGAGACTCCAATGAAATCGAAAGTCGCGTCGAGGTGGATTTGGCGCGCCAGGTCGCTGAGAAAGATGGCCGCGCCTTTGAGCACACCGACCAAAATCACCGTCTGCCCGGAAAAGTCGCGAGTGATTTCGGCGCCCATCTCGGTTACGCGTTGCGCGATCTTCTCGCGCGAGATCAGAACTTTGAGTTCGGTCACGGCGAACTATATTAAACTAGCACTTGGCATTTGGCACTTAGCATTTAGTCGCTGGCGGTTCTTGACGGACTGAGTGCTAATTGCCAAGTGCTAAATGCTCGGACTTCCCCGGACATTATGAATCTCAATGGCATCAAACTCACTTGGTTAGGGCACGCAACCTTTCGGGTAGAAACGCCCGGCGGCAAAATAATCCTGATCGATCCCTGGGTCATGGGCAATCCCATGTGTCCGGACAAAGAGAAAAAAATCAAGAAAGTTGATGTTCTCCTCTGCACTCACGGCCATTTTGACCACATCGGAGACGCTGTCGAAATCGCCAAGGAGCACCACCCAAAGGTCGTGGGTATTCCTGAGTTGTGCGGATGGCTGGAAAAAAAAGGCGTGAAACAGACGGCCGAGATGAACAAAGGGGGCACGCAAACCGTCGGCGACATTAAAGTCACTATGGTTCACGCCGACCACTCCTGCGGGATCAAGGACGGTGACGAGCTTGTCTACGGCGGCGAGGCCTGCGGCTACATCGTCGAGTTCTCCAATGGCGTCAAAATTTATCACGCCGGTGATACCAACGTTTTTGGCGATATGCAAATCATCCGCGAGCTCTATGCTCCGGACCTGGCCATGATTCCGATCGGCGATCACTACACCATGGGGCCGCGCGAAGCTGCTTACGCCTGCAAATTGCTGAAGCCGAAGATGGTCATTCCTATGCACTTTGGAACGTTTCCGCCGCTCCTAGGCAGGCCGAATGACTTGCGCAAGCTGGCGCCGGATGTCGAAGTCAGGGAAATGAAACCGGGCGAAACAATTTCGTAAATCTCGTGGAGGGCGGGCCTCCTGCGCCCGTCCAGCCTGACAAGAAGTGCGGGAGAAGTACAGGAAGGGAATGAAAAAATTGGCAAAACCGAAACCTACTAAACCAGAATGGCAGATGTCCGGCATCGTAGCTGGGCCAGTCGAAGACTATCTCTATTCCATGCTTCCGCCGCGCGACGAAGTTCTCGCCCAGATGGAGGCCGAAGCTGCCAAACGAAAGATTCCCATCGTCGGTCCGGCCGTTGCGCGCATTCTGCATCAACTGGCGCTGATGATCGGAGCAAAAACAGTTTTCGAAATGGGCTCCGCTATCGGCTATTCCACGATCTGGTGGGCACGGGCCGTCGGTGACGGCGGACTTGTGTTCTACACCGATGGAAGTCGCAAGAACGCTGACGAAGCACGAGGTTACTTCGACAGAGCAGGAGTCGCTTCGCGAATCAAAATGATGACGGGCGATGCGCTCGAACTTCTTTCCGAGCAAAAGCAGGAGTTCGACATTATCTTCAATGACGTCGATAAAGAAGACTATCCCCGTGTCTTCCGGCTTGCACTGCGGCATCTTCGCAAAGGCGGATTGTTTGTCACCGATAATGTTCTCTGGAGCGGCAAGGTCGCGCAGAAAAATTCCACGGAGGCATCGACCAGGGCGATCGTCGAGTTCAACCGGTTGCTCTACTCTTCTGCGGATTTGTTTACGACGATCTTGCCCATCAGGGATGGGCTCGCGGTCGCGGTGAAGAAATAGGTTCAGATCGATTTCACCGGAATTAAAGTGAGATCTTCCACCAATCCGACCTCTTTCTGCAGGAATGGCTCAGCATAGGTCACGCCTCCCAGCAGCCCGTAGAAGCGTGCCATGGCTTCGATGCGGGCGCGAATCTCGGCTTGGGCAGGGAAGAGGTCTTTGCCCGCGTCCTGATCGCTGAACTGTGACTTGTAGGCCATCAGCGCCTGAAATCGCGCTTCGAATAGCTCTGTAATATCTACGACGAAGGTCGGTCGCACATCATAGTAGAGGGTCGCGTAGATAATTTTGAATGGCCGGTGCGGTGGAAGCTTAGTAAGACCCGCTTCCAAGCTAACATCGAGCTTAGCCAATCCCGCAACAAAACAGGCTTCGTACCCGAGGGTCGAAGCTGTGTAGTGATCCGGATGACGCCCTTGCCAGTAAGGAAGGATCACGACACGCGGCCGCTGTTCGCGGATCACGCGCGCCACTTTCAACCGGTTCTCCCAGGTGTTTTCAACCCTTCCATCCGGGATATCGAGAGCTTCGCGCCACGAGATCCGTAGTATTTGCGCTGCTTCTGCCGCCTCGCGCGCACGGTCCTGGGCAGTACCCCGCGTCCCCATTTCTCCTTGAGTGAGGTCGAGGATGCCGGTGCGCCGTCCGCGCTGCGCCATTTTCAGCAACGTTCCCCCGCAAGTCTGCTCGACGTCGTCGCGGTGGGCGGCGATTGCCAAAACCTCGAGCGCCGCGCCACTGGGGAGAGTGGACATCAGTCGAGGCTCCCTTGTTCCAGAACCACATTCTCGCGCACCATCAAACGATGCGCCGCCATCTCTTTCAATGTTGGCAAGACGCGGTTCACATGCTCATCCGTATCCACGAAGATGATGATCACGGGAAGCTTCCCGCCTGCGTCCACGAGGTGGCTGGTTTGAACCCGATGTCTTCCGACGAATCCAGCCACGGCGTGAACTGCGATTGCAGCGTACGCGTTTTCTCGCCGCAAATAGTTAAGGATCTCCATATGTAGAGGCCGATGATGCCACTGGTCGGCTTCGTTGAGATAGATCGTGACTTGAACAGCCATCGCGTCTGGCATTTTACAGCACCCGCGCCAGAGCCATGCCGGCCAGCGCTCCACCCAGGCATAACAAGTTATTGCTAAGCACGTTGGTGAACATCAGAAGCCACTGTCCTTGTTCGAAGTAGGCCATGGTTTCAAAGGCATAACTCGAAAATGTGGTAAACGAGCCGCAGAACCCGACCACCAGCAGCAGTCGCCAACGCGGATCGGCCAGCACGCGTTCCGTGGTCCAGACCACGAAGAAGCCAACGATTAGACTGCCTGCGATGTTGATGAACAACGTTCCGTAAGGAAAGACGGGGCCCAATTCTTTTGCCGTGAAACGGCTGATAAAGTAACGCGCATTGGCGCCGACGATTGCACCGAGAGATATGATGAGCAGATCAATCACGATAGAGTTCTCCCTACAAAGATTGTAGGAGTTATCAGCCTGAACTTGCGAGCATGGACTTGCCAGTTCGAGCCGGCGGTTATGGCGAACTCCATCGCCGGGGTCATCATATCAAAAACTCAAACGACGAGGCAGTTACTAGAGAAACGCCAACACGGCGGTCGCGGGATTACTTCTTTCTTTCCACCAGGAAGCGCGCGAGTTCCTTCAGCGTATTCCCGCGCGGGCCGAAGTCCTGGAGCGAACCCAGGGCTTTCTCGACTAAGGTATCGGCTTTCTTTAGCGACTCGTCGATTCCGAAAAGAGCGGGATACGTTGCCTTCTCCGCTGCCGTGTCTTTGCCCGCTGTTTTTCCCAGTTGCTCGGAAGTCTGCGTGACGTCGAGCACGTCATCCACGATCTGAAAAGCCAGCCCGATCGATTGTCCGAACGTCCTTATTTTTGCGACAGAGTCGTCGTGCACTCCGGCGTAAAGTCCACCGCTTACGACGCTGGCAGTGATCAGCGCTGCGGTTTTTGAGCGATGGATATACTCCAGCGTCTGCAAATCCGGCTTGGTGTGCTCGGCTTCAAGGTCGACCACCTGGCCGCCAATCATGCCCTCCACCGTGCCGGTGCCGCGAGCGATCTCTTCGATAATGCGCACGCGGGCTTCCGCAGGACAGCGCAATCGCGACAGCGTTTCATATGCCTGAGTCTGCAGGGCATCGCCCGCCAGAATCGCGATAGCCTCGCCAAAAACTTTGTGACAGGTGGGCCGCCCTCGTCGTAAATCATCGTTATCGAGGGCTGGAAGATCGTCGTGGATGAGGGAATACGTGTGTAGCATCTCGAGAGCAGCGCTCAAGTTCTCAATGCCGGGGGGCAGAGAACCCGCAACCATTCTTCCGGCTTCCATGCACAGAATGGGGCGCAACCGCTTGCCGCCGGCGAAAACACTGTGCCGCATCGCCCGATGAATAGAAACCGGATGTTGCGTAGCCGGAGGCAGAAGGCGTTCCAGCGCCGCGTCGGTCAGCTCTCGGCCTGCCTCCAGGGTATCTTTGAGCATGACGGTGAGTATAACAAGCTGTCGAAGGCGGCTTGTCGAGAGGTTGGTTGTTACAAAAGAAAAAGGACGCCCGAGAGCGTCCTTGTTGTTGCGGCTATTTTATGCGACCGCAGACTGCGTCAGGGAGGCATTCCTCAGCGCAGCCCTGAGGATGCCACTAGTGTCGGACGGAGGACAGACGTCGGCGGCGCCTGCGTTCACCGCTGTTGTCCACATGTTTTCGTCGGCCAGGCGATGAGTGCAGACAATGCAGGCCTTGGGAAATTCTCGCGACAGATTCTCGACATCGGGAATGGAGGCTGCTTCCATATCCAGAATGGCAATGCCTGCGCGGTGCTTGGCAATGCTGGCGCGCATTTCTTCCAGGGACTGGACCTGGCGAACCGACGTGAAGGAGTTGGCAAGGACGGAAACGAGCGACTGCGCTATCCTCGAATCGCGCTGGAGGAGTACTACGTTTAGAGGCTGCATACTTCCCTCTGGTTTCTTCCGCTGGCACGGCGACCGGGCTATGGCAGCGTTGGACGGAGTCAACGCAGCCACAGACGTTAATACTGATGAGCGGTACAACAACCGATGCGGCCTTTACCTCTTTCCGGCCGCGCTTTCGATCAAGGGCTCAAACGACTCAGCCTGGAGCTTCCCGTTTTGCTTCAGCAGGATTTCCACCTTGCCCTCGGCCTGTTCCAGTTCCTTCCGGCAAGTCGCGGAAAGCTGCATGCCCTCCTCAAAAAGCGTCAGGGATTTATCCAAGGGCACCTCACCCTTTTCCAGTTCTTGCACGATCTTCTCCAGACGCTGGAGGCAATCCTCAAATTTTGCCAACGGGGTTCCTGCTCCGATAGACCTATTCTAATCCACCGGGGGGTGAAATGTGTCCACTGAAAGACGCCGTTTTAACAAGATTTAACAAAAGTCAAACCGAAGTGGGACGGGACGTCCCCAATGCTTCCAGAACATCCACCGCCAAGCTGTACTTACCCATCGGCGCACTGATCTGCGCTCCCTGCGCCATCTCCCGTACCGCGATCAGCATCTCCCGCGCGATTGCCACCCCTTCCTCCCGCGCCGCCTCCGGGGTCTTGGCCCTGATCATGCGCTCCAGGATGGAATCCGGGACCGAGACTCGCAACTCGTTCTTCATGAACTCCGCATTGCGCACGCTCACCAGAGGCCAGATCCCGGCAACCACGGGTATCCGGCAATGCTCGATCCGGCGCAAGAAGTTCTCCAACAGGCTCAGATCGAACACGGGTTGGGTCACGACGTACTCGGCGCCCGCCTGAACTTTGTATTCGAAACGCCGGATTTCCTCGTCCATATCGCTCAGTCCGGGATTGGCGCCCACTCCGATCACGAACGTAGTGCCAGCCCCAATCGGGTTGCCGCCTATGTCGAGACCGCGATTCAGATTGTGCACGATGTTCACCAACCCGATCGCGTCCACGTCAAACACCGCCGTGGCATCGGGATAGCTGCCCATCTTCGGCGGATCCCCGGTGATGCAGATCAGGTTGCGGATGCCGGTGGCCGCCGCTCCCAGCAGGTCCGACTGAATGCCCAGCACATTTCGGTCCCGGCAGGTGTAGTGCAGAACGGCCTCGATGCCGACTTCCTGCTGGATCAACAAAGACAGCGCCTGGTTGCTCATCCGCGCCGAGGCCCGCGGACTATCCGGGACGTTGATTCCGTCCACGCCCACCGACTTGACGAAACGTGCTCCCTCGATTTCTTTCCGAATATCCGTTCCCTTGGGGGGAACGATCTCAACCATGGTCAGGAATTCGCCGGACGCCAGCTTTGCGCCCAGTTTCGACCTTTTCTCAATGGGCGCAACCGGAGTGGCTGTTGTCTTGCCCGGGCCTGCGGCCGGCGCCGGGGTTAGCTTTGCCCGCGCATCTCCCACTCGCAGCGCCGACTTCATCACCCGGATGTGGTCGGGGGTCGTACCGCAGCAACCGCCCACGATCCGCACGCCCGCCGCCACGAACTTGCGGGCGTAACTGGCCATGTACTCCGGGGAACACAGATAGATATTTCGACCCTCGACGGAGCGCGGCATGCCGGCATTAGGCTGCGCTGCCAGGGGAAGTGCCGTGGCCGTGCGCACGCGCTCAATCGCGCCCAGCATAGCGACTGGGCCGACGCTGCAATTGCAGCCAATCACGTCCACGCCCCATGCTTCCAGTCGCGGGGTGAAAGTTTCCGGTGTCGAACCGTCGAGACAGTTCCCGTCCTCATCGATGGTGACATGCGCCACAACCGGAATCTTCGGGTTTACGTCGCGAGCAGCCAGGATGGCTTGATGAAGCTCTTCCAGATATCCGAACGTTTCCAGCATCAGCAGATCTACACCACCCTCCACCAGCGCCGCGATCTGCTCACGAAAGGCGGTGCGGGCTTCCTCAAAAGATGTTTTCCCCAGCGGCTCAATACGCACCCCGAGCGGCCCCACGGAGCCTGCCACGAAGACATCGAAGCTCTTAGCGGCTTCGCGCGCCAGGCGCGCTCCGGCAAAGTTTATTTCGCGTACCTGGCTGGCCATGCTGTGGCGAGCCAGACGGAAGGAATTTCCTCCGAAAGTGTTAGTTTCAATAATCTCCGCACCCGACTGCAGATACTCGTGGTGGATGCCGCGAATCAAGTCAGGTTGTGAGATGTTTAACTCGTCATAACAGCGATTGATGAAGATTCCCTTGGCGTACAGCAAGGTTCCCATCGCGCCGTCGCACAGGACAGCAGACTGCTTTATCCGGGTCAGTAAATCAGTGGCCATTCTGTTCAGAATACAAGAGGATTGTCGCTTTTGCATCTTGGCGGCATACCCATGGTACCGGCCGCTGAATTTCTCTGAAGTCCCTCTGTTATAATCCGGTTTCTTGCATCTAAATCTTTGTCCCTCATGCTCTTCGGAGTCCCAGGTTTGAAGAGAATCTTACTTAGCATTCTTGTGCTCGTAGCGGCCTGTGGCGGCATTATTTCCTGCGGGAATGACTACAAGCTTCCCGCTACCAATACCCGCGGCGCCAGCAAGCTTAAGTTCCGGGCTTTCATTTCGAATCCGCTCTTTCCCTGGTGCAGCCGGCACCACCGGAGCGAATTTGCCCGTACTGAACATTGTCAATGCTGCCATCGATGCAGACGTGCTTTCTCCTTCAGTCGTCAATTTGCTGGGCTCTAGCACGCAGCCTGGGTTGATGGCAGTTTCGCCCAACCTGAAGTACACCTTGGTTTACAGCCGGGTAGGCAACGCCGTAACCGTCGTGAATAACTCGACTGAGGCGGTTGCGACCGCCGCCGGATCTAGCTCGTCATTGCCGGCGATCGCCTTGCCCGGCTTCACTGAAAGCATCGCCGTCAGCCCTTTCGCCACTGCTGCTTACGCCGCCGTGCCTTCTGCTCCGGTCCCTGGCGAGTCTCCGGGGGCGGTCGAGGTGCTGAACCTGCAGAACGGATCCACCGCCGCGTCCATTCCCGTGCCCGGCGCTCACTTTGTCGTATGCAGTCCGGACGGCAATCATGTCCTGGTGTTCAGCGATAATTCGGATACAGTGACGGTGATTACTACGATTCAGATCGGGACCAACACCGATCCCCGCAGCTACATCACCGGCTTTGACCGTCCCGTGTGGGGTATCTTCACTGATAGCCGCACGGCGTATGTTTTGAACTGCGGTTCGCAGTGTGGAGGTAAAGCGGCAGGCGTCAGCCTCCTGAACTTGGGCGTCGCGACCGCCGTGAGCACCACTCCCGTCAGTGCCGCCACTTATGGCTTGCTCAAGGGCTCCACACTGTACGTCGCCGGTACGCCGCTCGCCAACCCGCCGGGGACGAACACTTGTACCGGTACAACGACTTCCGCTACCACGTGCGGGAAGCTCAGTGTAATCGACACCAGTTCGATGACCGTTACCGGGTCGGCCACCATTACCGATGGATATCACGACCGCATGCAGATTAGCCAAAACGGACAGCTCTACATCGGTTCCCACAGTTGCACGAATATCAATGTCCCCGGTGGCGAGATTCGGGGCTGTTTATCGATCTTCAATACCAATGGCGGAGGCGTCGTCATCCCGCCAAACAACGGCGACGTGACCGGCATCCAACAGATCAGTGGCCGCGACGTAGTTTACGTGGTCCAGAACGGCGCTCTTAATATTTACGATACTGACACCAACCGATTGCAGGTCACTCCCGGCGACACCCAAAACAACAACGGCCAGGTGGACATCGTTGGTCAGTTGTATGACGTGAAGCTAGTGGACTAAAGCCCGAAGCGCGGAGCGTGAGGTGTGAAGCCTGACGCCTGCACGCATGAGGCCCTCGCGGTCAAGGCTCCAGCACCAACTCATGCACTCGTTCTTTCTCGAGCCCTGCGGGCGAGAACGGCCAGGCGAATGTGAATCCCTCGTACCACGCTTTCCACTGGTCCATAAAATACGGGCTGAACAGATTTCCGGCTTCGCCCGTCACCAAATTCAAGGTGGATTGATCGAGGTTCGCCAGATCAACCGTCATTCGCTCCGACGGTCCGTGACTGCGCGATACTGCCTTCACCGTGTACTCGCTCCCCGACTGAGGCTGCAATCCCGGCCCCGCCCAACCCCGCAGAAGTGGAATCTTGCCGAAGATCGGATGCTGAATTTCCAGCGGATGAAAATCTCCCCACTTCCAGGCATTCAAGTCTTGAGGTACATCCCGCCCATGCGCGGGATTTGAAGTGACGGCAGCATCAACCGCCGCCGTGAGCAGATCATCGTAGTTTGCATAAGTCTCCGGAAGCCAACGCTTGGGCTCATGTTGGACTACGTTTTCCAACCACACCGTTTGCATCATCCAGCGATAACTTTTCCAACTCAGCGTCGTCCCGGTTTGTAGCGGATCTTTAGGCGCCGCGCCCAGCTTGGGCTCGAGCAACAAACGGACTAACTCCTCCCGCGCCCGCACCGCGATGGTGGGCGCCGAGGAACTCTCGATCATCCTTCCATCCCACTGCCGCATGATTTCTGCCGCGGCCTTGGCCCGAGTCGAGGGTTTGTTTGCGTGGTCAACCGCATACACGAACCGCTCCGCGAAAAAACGATCCAGCTCGGAATAGATATCGGTTTCGAGCGCCAGCATGTCCGCCGCGGAAAACTTTCTGCCCGACTCGAGTACGCGATAAATCCGGGCCGATCGCCATGGGGCTTCCCACTCCGAGCTCAACGAGTATCGATACCCGTCCGGCGCGATGCGGCTATTCGCGGTCGCGATAATCCCGGAAGGAGGATCGAATGCTTTCGGCAGCTTCTCAAACGGAACGTAGCTTATCCATTCATGATCGTTGTCGCTGCCATTCTCCGGCAGACTGCCATCGCCCGTGGCCCGGATGGGAATCTTCCCCGTAGCCTGATAGCCGATGTTGCCATCCACATCGGCATAGACAACGTTTTGCGCCGGCGCATCAAGCTCGGAAAACGCGTGCCGGAACGCCTCCCACTTCTGCGCCGAATCCACGGCGAAGAAAGGACTGCGCATGCCGTCATACAAAGTCCAACGCAATGCCAACCTGCGCGTCTCGCCCGGCACCAGTTCGGTAACCACCGGTCCGTGGCGCGTCAGCACCACGTCCACAGCCACGTCCGGCCGGTCTTTCACGTGGATCACCTCACGACGGTGCTCAGGCTGCTTCCATCCCTCTGGCGTCAGATATCGTCCGTCCGGGTTGAAAGTCTCAACGTAGACATCCTCGACCGTGGGCCCGAGATTGGTAAATCCCCATGCCACCCGCTGGTTGTGCCCAACGATCACATACGGATACCCGGGCAATGTGACTCCAGCCACATCAAAGTTGCTATTGCTGGGGCATCGAAGATGCGCTTCGTACCAGAGGTTCGGCATCTGATAGCCCAGGTGCATGTCATTCGACAGCAGCGGCTTGCCTGAAACTGTGTGCGCCCCCGAGACTACCCAATTGTTTGACCCCAGCACGACCGGGCGCTCGTCAAAAAACATTTCCGGCTGCTGATGCGAAGTAGGCATTCCGGGTCGTGCCGTCAAACCGGTAACCGAGCTGTCCGCACCTGAATCATCATCTTCGTCCTCCTCCTCGTCGTCATTCTGCTTGCCTTTAATCTCTTGATCGAGGCTGGGTCGCGACACCGTCGGCGGTCGGTCATGCCACGAAGAGTTCACATACAAATCCGCCGTCAGCTCCGGTCCCAACTTAGCCAGGATTTTCTCCCGTGTCAGCGCATGCCGGGGACTCGTGCTCAAGTCCTGCACCATTTGCACGCCGATCAGCGCCGAGTCCTCCGGCGTCCAAAGCTGAGGCGAGTATCGAAGGATGCGGAACTCCAAGGGCAACCAATGACGATGCGTTTCGATATAAGCGTTAACGCCGCGCGCATAAGCTTCGAAGTGAGAGCGGTCTTCGGACGGCAAACTCTCTACCGTCTTTCGCGCCACTACTTTCAACCCCAGGATTCTTTGCTGGCGGTCATGCTCCAGAAATTCCCCGCCGAAAACCTCCGCCAGCTTCCCCGCCGCGAACCTCCGCATTCCGTCCATCTGAAACAACCGGTCCTGCGCGGTCACGTAACCCTGCGCGAAAAACAGATCGGAGAAATTGGCGGCATCGATCGTGGGCGCTCCGTGGGCATCGCGAACCACGGTCACCGGCGCCAAAAGTCCCGCCACATGCAACCGCCCGTCCAGTTGGGGCAAGGCAGACCGCGCCATGAAATAAAAGCAGACGGCACCTACCGCCAACCCCAGCAAAGCAATGGCAAAAAGATAAAAGATAAGTCGTGCTGGATGGAAACGTGGCCGAGAAGAGTCAGGCGAAGTCGGGATCGTGACCATGCGCAACTTCGATTCTAGGTTGACTCTGCCGCGCAACACAAATTTGCAAAGATCCCGTGTGGCAATCAATAAGCGCCAAGTTCCGCGTAACGCGACCCTCGCCATCGAGCCGGTCAGTGTTATAGAGTTAGTGCTTGTTGGATGGGGAGTCACGGACCCGATTCGCCACTCGTATGTCGAAGCCTCGTCGCAGTGCGACCTTCCTCCCGTTGGGCGATCCCCTCGCGGTCAAGCGGCGCAAGCCTGTCCCTTATGGATTCGTGCTCGACGCGATTGCTCCGCTCGTGCCCTGGACCCGTTCGATGTTCGGCTGCCTCGCGGTCTACGTGGAGGATAAGATTGTCCTTATCCTCCGCGACAAGCAGGACGGGACAGAAGACAACGGGGTGTGGCTTGCGACCACCACAGAGCACCACCAGAGTTTGCGCGGGGAGTTCCCGAATATGCGTTCCGTCCGGCTTTTCAAGAAGAAGGTAACCGACTGGCAAGTGCTTCCGGCCGATGCACGGGACTTCGAGGAGGCGGCACAGCACGCATGTGAACTGGTGTTAGCACGTGATCCTCGAATTGGGAAAGTGCCGGGGGCGCGGCGGGCCTCACGGTCGGACTTGCAAAAGGTGGCGAAATCCTCGAAGCCACCTAAGCCATCCGAGCGGATCGTGAGAGTTCGCGCAAAATCGAGATGAGCAGATTCCGGAACTTTCAGTCGTTCCGTTGTCCCACATGCCCAGGCCTTCCGGCCGATTGCCGCCGTGAGGAACCGAAGCAACTCTAAGCGCCACTTCACCTGTCAAAAGATGAGCTTTCCAAACGCCAGTGTTATCCTGATCCCGCCGGGAGAGCCGCACTACAGTTCCCATGCTGCAAAAACGCATTGACGATCAGCCCAGCATCTCCCCCGAGATGGTCCGTGAAGCCCAGCAGATCCTCCATCAGCACCTCAAGCGCGTCGGCCTGAAACAAACCGCGCAGCGCGATACTATTCTGCGGACATTTCTTGAAACTCGCGCCCACCTCTCCACCAACGAACTTCACCGGTTGGTGCAGAAGAAGGATGCACGCATTGGTTTCACTACCGTCTACCGCACTCTGAAACTGCTCGCCGAATGTGGTCTCGCCAGCGAAGTCGCTTTTCATGATGGCATCGCCCGCTACGAGCATCAATACAACCGCCGCAGCCACCATCACATGGTGTGTACGGAATGCGGCAGTTCGGTGGAATTTTTCTCACCCGAGGTCGACAGCCTGGAAGAGGAGATCGGAAACAAATACCACTACGCAACCACCCGCCACACCTTTCAGATTTATGGAGTCTGTGAGGATTGCCGCAAGAAGAACACGTCGCGCCGTCTCGCCTGAGAACTCATGACCACCTCATGCCCACAGTGTCACGCCGAAATGCCCGACAATGTTGTGTTCTGTCCAGGCTGCGGGCGCAGAATGTGGGTTCCCGGTCAGGATACGAGCAAGCCTGCCACCAGTCCCCCGACTGCCCGCATTCGGCCCATCAATGTGCCCACCGCAAGCACCCCTGCTCCGAGCATCTCGCCCGCCCGCGGCAACGACAATCTCGTCGCCGCATTGGCCTACATCACTTTCATTCCCGCCACAATATTCGTATTGATCCCGTCCTTTAAACACAATCGCTTCGTGCGATTTCACTCTTTTCAGTCCATCTTCCTCACTGTCGCCACGATCTTGGCCGCAATCGCGATGCGATTGCTGTATTCGCTACTCGCGGTGATTCCGGCAGTCGGATACCTGCTGGCGTGGCTGCTCTCGGGTGTGGTGCTGCTCGGTTGGATCTTTCTCTGGCTGGTGCTGCTGGTGAAGGCGCTGCAAGGGGAATTGTTCAGGCTGCCTTGGATCGGACCCCTGGCCGAGAAGGCTTAGCGGTCGTGCCGCTTAGCAGATGTATTGCCCCACCTTGGTGAAGCGATGCACGAAGGCCACGTGGGACATTTCTCCCGACTCCACTTCATCCTCCGGTTCACCGCTTTCGACCACCGAGAAGTGGACATAATTGTAGAGATCAATGTCGTCAACCTTCACCCTCAAGCCCGTTGCGTCCCCGCAGATATCGCCCGCGACCAGACTGAAATCATGGATCATCTCGGACCTCCAATTTATAAGGAATGTAAAATCATCCACGCGAACCATAGAGGCTGGAACCCCGCGATCGTCGGGGTCCCAGCGTACTCCAGTCGGTGTGCGAAACTAAGCTGACATCGCCCGACGCTGGGTTCGGGTTTCGCGGATCGAGGCAACTCCGCGGCGGATATTCAACCAGCCGTTCTCCTGAAAAAGATGGAACAAGTCATACGTGTAGGGAACCTCGCCGGTGATGATCTCTTCTTTTCCTTGCTCATCGGTTACGGCAAAAGCCACCTGCACTGGCTCATCGGGAGAATTCTGTTTAGTAAAGTGGACGAGTTTTACGTTCAGGGTTGGTTGTTCCTGATTTTGCATTGGCATTATTTTCTCCTTCGTCCCTTGTTGGGTACTGACTTCCACCCTAAAAACATCCAGAGTTCAAGTCAAGACAATGGGCCGGGAGTTTTGTAAAGAGTCGTCATCAACGATGACAATTTTGCACGGTGCGGTTTTGTCGGGGAACGAAGCCCGTGAGGCGAATGATTTACATTCTTCCCCTCACCGATACGTTGAGTGAATTGCTGTCGTTGCTTACAAACAATCGCGGAACCGAAATCACAAATGCCGGACAATCGACTGCATACGGTGTTTCCTGTAGCGAATCGCAAACCCGCTAAGCGTCGGAAATCAATTGCGGAATCTTGTGCTATCATTCGCGCAATCTTGTGAGGAGACCCTACTTGTCACGGATGCTAACGTCCGGCGCGGCTTCGATTCTGTTTGCCCTTCTGGCCGTGCCTGTGCTGGCGGCACTCTTAGTTTCCTTCATGCTGGCCCAGGACATCCGCAACCCGCTCTCAGGAAATCCAAAAGCCGCGAAGGCAGGCGAGTTTGAATTCCGCATTAACTGCGCCTTCTGTCACGGACTGGGCGCCCGGGGCGGCGGCCGTGGTCCCGACCTCACCCGCGCTCACAAGCATCATGGAGATTCCGACGCCGACATGTTCCAGAACATCAGCCAGGGGATTCCCGGTACGGTGATGCCCGCCAGCGGGACCAACGGGCAAGGCGTCGGTATGACGGACGAGGAAATTTGGCAGATTATCGCGTATCTACGCAGCGTGCAGGTGCACGCGCCGGCAAAGCCTCTCGGCAATGCTGCCCACGGCAAAGAACTCTTTTATGGCGACGCCAATTGTTCGTCGTGTCATATGCTGGAAGGCAAAGGCGGACGTCTCGGCCCCGATCTGACTGCGGCAGGCACGACGCGAACAGTGGAGTCTCTGGTAGAGTCTGTCCGCAGCCCCAGCCAGCGCCTGGCTTGGGGTCTCAGCGAGGCCACCAAAGAGTTTCCCCAGGAATATGAAACCGTCACCGTCGTGACTCCTGACGGGCAGGAGATCAAAGGTGTAACGCTGAACGAAGATCAGTTCAGCCTGCAAATCATGGATACCGCCGAAAACATTCGTCTCTTCGAAAAAGATAAACTGCGCTCCATCCAGAAGAGCCGCAAGTCCATGATGCCGGTCTACAATCCGACCCTCTTAAGCGATCATGATTTAGATGACATCGTTGCCTACCTGCTCAGCGTGGGGATGAAATGAACGGCGCGAACAAGAACAAACTCGCTGGCATTTGCGCCTTGTTCCTGCTCGCCGGCTTTGCCGTCGAAACGCCCGCCCAGGTCACATTCGAACGCCTGCTCAATTCGTCCAAGGAACCGCAGAACTGGCTGACATATTCAGGCGATTACGCGGGCCGCCGTTTCAGCACCCTGGACTACGTCAACGCAGCGAACGCGCACTCGTTGGTCGCGAAGTGGGTCTACCAGACTGCCGCAACGGGAAAGCTCGAAACCACGCCGCTGGTTGCGGACGGCATCCTGTACGCCACCGGCCAGGACGATCGCGCATTTGCTCTCGATGCCGGCACCGGCAGGCCGATCTGGATGTATCAACATCAACTGCCCTCGGATATTCGACCTTGCTGCGGCCGCGTGAATCGTGGGCTCGCAATTCTGGGTGGCAAAGTTTTTCTCGGCACGCTCGATTCTCACGTGATCGCCCTCGATGCTAAAACCGGCAGCCTCATCTGGGATGTTGTCTCCGTCGATTACAAACAAGGTTACAGTTTCACCCTCGCGCCGCTGATCGTAAAGAACCTGGTGATTCTCGGCGTTTCAGGCGGGGAATATGGTATCCGCGGATTCATCGATGCCTACGACGCCGACACTGGGAAGCGAAAGTGGCGGTTCTACACCGTGCCCGGCGCGGGCGAACCGGGTCATGACACGTGGGAAGGCGAGTCGTGGAAGATCGGCGGAGCGCCTGCATGGGTCACGGGCACCTATGATCCCGCAACCAACCAACTTTTCTGGCCGACGGGCAATCCCGCGCCTTCCAATCGTGGCGAAGGGCGCGCCGGCGACAACCTTTATAGCAACTCTCTACTTGCGCTCGATGCTGACACCGGCAAACTGAACTGGTATTTTCAATTCACGAAACACGACGAGCACGACTGGGACGCCACGCAAGTACCCGTCATCATCGATTCCGGCGGCAAACATCTGATCGCGCAAGCAAACCGCAACGGCTTCTTTTACGTTCTGGATCGCACTACCGGCAAGCTGCTTTCGGCGAACGCCTACGGTCACACGACCTGGAGCGACGGCAAAGATACCGAAGGTCGCCCGGTGTCCAACAAGGAAAGCTCACCAACCCCCGAGGGACGCACGGTCTGCCCCGGAGCCCTGGGTACTACAAACTGGATGTCGCCGAGCTTCGATTCGCGAACCAATCTCTTTTATGTGACCGCGCGTGAGGAGTGCGACATCTTCAGCACTGCGCCACAGCCCTACGAGGTGGGCCATGCTTATTACGGAAGCGCCTATTTCCCTTCCGATAAGGCTGAGCCGTATTGGGGCGCGCTGCGCGCCATTGATCCTGCAAGTGGTCAGGTGAAGTGGGAGTATCGCCACATTTCGCCCACCTGGTCGGGCGTGCTTTCGACCGCGGGCGGACTGCTTTTCACGGGCGACGCCGAAGGCAATTTCATTGCGCTGGATGCGGCCTCGGGAAAACCTCTCTGGCACTTTCAAATGGGTGGGGCAGTCTACGCTTCACCAATGGCGTTCGCCGTCGACGGAAAACAGTACATCGCGATTGCCGCAGGAAGTTCGCTCTACGCATTCGGTCTTCCGTAGTCCCCAATGCGAGGCGGCATGCCGACGCCACAGGAATAAACATTCCTGTTCAAAAACTGTACTTGAAAGCAAACTGCAAAACTCGCGGTCCGTTCAATGCGTTGATGGTCTGCAGCGTTCTGAACCCCGCTTCAGGAATCAGATAACAGGTTTGTGTCTGGCTGATGCCGTCTCCGCAAGTGCTGCCGGTCGGCAAATACTGAACCTGATTCACCCCATTCCCATTCTGCACGTAGTAGTTCGGGTGGTTGGCAAGGTTGAAGACTTGCGCCTGAAAGGTAATGACATGCCGTTCGGCAAGCGTAAACGAGCGCGCCACTCCCAGGTCGACCTCCTGCGTCCACGGTCCATAAAATGAGTTGATACCTTCATTCGGACTCGGCCCCGCTCCATTGATTCCCAACGCCGAATTTGCCGTGCTCTGAGTCACAGCCGTGTCATTCACGTTTCCGTTGGCGCCATTGCAGTTGTTGGAGTTTCCCGTAGTGCTGGTGCAAGCCGTGTCCAGCAGGGCTGCATAAGGTCGGCCAGAAGAAAACGCCATCACCGAACTCATTGTCCAGTCGGACAACAGATGATTTGCCAGCCGGGAGTCGAAGTGTTTCCCGCTGAAAGGCTGATAGACGACCGCAATGGTAAGCCGGTGACGCTGATCGAGCAATGACGGGGAACGCGTGTCGCTGAAATCGAACTGATTGTTGAAATCAACTCCGTTGGAGGTCAGGTTTTTCGAAAAGGTATAGGAAGCCTGCAGCGCCAGCCCTCGATGGAATCGTCGCTGTAGCTGCGCAAAAAGAGCGTTGTAGTTGTTGATCCCAGGGCTGATCAACGCGTTGATTTGTCCGACATTCGGATTGATCAAGCCCTCACGCTGGAGACCGCTGTCAAGACTCGCCCCCACAATTTGCGGCCCGCCACATGGCGCCTGTACCGTGCCCGCGGGACATACGATGTACGCGGTTGTACCAGTGGGAGGCCTTAGATTCATGTCGTAGGCGCTGCCCGATATCAAATGAACCCCGTGTGTCCACATCGTTCCCACACTCAGCGTTGTCTCAGGAAGGATCTCCCGCTCAATTTGCAAGCTGGACTGAAGGATATACGGAAAACGAAAATTGGGATCCACCAGCGAAATATTCGGCGCAGTAAACATCGCAGGGTCCGAAATCCTGGCCGGGAACACCGGAGCCTGCTGATTCGGCGCGAGGCTTCCATCGTAGTTGATCGAGGCGGAAGACTGCTGAGAACTCAACCCATTCGTGATTACCACATTCCGATAATTCAATCCGTTGAAGTTCTCATAGAACATGCCAAAGCCTCCGCGGACCACGGTCTTCGCGGCCGCTTGCCACGCAAAACCCAGCCGCGGAGCCAGACGCTGATATTGGTTCGGAAACTGCCCAGTCAAGGGCACTGCAGGATTCTGTTGCGGTTGCGGGTAAATCTGAAAATCCTCACGCAAGCCGAGATCCAAAGTCACACGGGGAAAGATTTGATACGTGTCCTGCGCATAAAATCCAACATAAGGGACATCGAATGAAAATCTGGGATTGCCCGCCGCTTGCGAGAATGAGTCATAAATCCCCAAAGCAAAATTGGTAAAGCTGGAAAACGCGTAGGTGCCGGCCAACGTTCCATTCTGCCGCTGCGCATCCGGATCGAATCCGCCAAAAGACAGATCGGTCACATGGGTGTGATTGCCCTCCACGCCAAACTTGAAACTATGTTTTCCATGCACGTAGTCGATGCTCTCGGCCAACTCCCACTGCTCTTCGTTGGTCCGGCCGCCCGCGAACCCAGCATTGCCAAGCTCGAAGTCTGACGGAATGGACAGCAGGATCGAGGGAAGAGCGGGATCCACCAGGCCCGTCGGGGTCGAGTATTGGTCGCCACGCGAGAAACTGCCATGAAACTCATGCAGCAGATTGCTGCTAAAAGCATGGGTCCAACCCGCGCTCGCCTGGTAGTCACGAACAAAACTGTTTGCCAGGGTGCTGACGCCGAACAGCGGCGTCGAAGTAGTTGTGATCTCTCCATTCGGAGAATCAAACTTGTTCAGATTGAGGCTGAGAAAAAGCCGATCCTTCGCATCCGGCTGGTAGTCAAGTTTCGAAAACAGTACTAGATCGTTCCGGAACCGCGAGTGCGTCCCCAGATTGGAGTGAATCGCATTCAACGCATTCGACACCTGCTGCAGGTATACCGGATTCGTCGAGTCCGGCTGGCTGACCGTGCCCGGCACCGGCAAAGCTGCATTGGGTGCAGGCAGCAAGATGTTCCGCGGAACCTCGAAATCGGCCTGGGTCACCCCCTCGTAATCGGAATTAATGACCGATACCGGATTTCTTTCCCGCTGCTGCTCGTAGTCAAAGAAAAACCACGCGCGTTTATGGGCAATCGGTCCGCCCATCGAGGCGCCAAATTGCTGCAGCACATCTACTGGACGGGGAATGCCATTCGCTTTGTCGACCGCATCGTTAGCCCCCGTGCCAGAATTGCGGTTGAAGTAGAAAGCATTCCCATGGAAGGCATCCGCGCCGGATTTCGTCACGGTGTTCAGGAATCCCGTCGCCCCTCCCCCATAGGCCGCGGAATAGGGTGACACCGCAACCTGAAACTCCTGAATGGAATTTTCCCCGAATATGTAAGGCACGCGTTCTCCCCCGCGCGCGTTTCCGAAATATCCACTAGTCGCGTTCGCCCCATCGACAGTGAAGACATTGGCCCCGTTTCCATTGGCGTATCCGCTATCCTCGCCGCCCTGCTCGCCGGCAAAGCTGACTAACCCAGCTTCGCCATCGGGACTGGAGTTTGGCGTGAGCAGCGCAAAGTCTGTGTACCGCCGCCCGCTAAGCGGCAATCCATCAAGCAACGCGCGATTCACTACGACGTTCAGAGTTGACTCAGTAGTGCGCAGCACGGGCGTAGTGGCGGTCACATCAACCGCCTCGTCCGTCCCACCTGGCTGCAAGCGGATGTCGGCCATGTTGCGTTGCCCAAGTTGCACCGTAACACCGTACACCTGCGAGGTGCGAAAACCAGCCGCAGTCGCCTTCAGCGAATAGGACCCGACGACCAGGGAGGAAAAGACAAATCTGCCCTCCCGGTCGGTTATTCGAGTGGAACTGGTGCCGGTCCGCTCTTCCAGCAATTCAACCCGTACCGCCGGAATTGCCGCGCCCGTGGAATCGGTCACCTGGCCGCGAAGCGACCCCGTATTAATGACCGTCTGCGCGCTTATTGGCTGCGAAATGACAGTTGGAAAGAAAAACAGAAGAAGGAGAACTAAGAAAAGGAGAAGAATTCCAGCCGTTCTTCTCGTTTCTTTCCCCCGTGACGTCACTGGATAACTTTAACAAACCCAGACCGGGGTGGGAATTGCCATTCGATTCGGGCGAATCGAAGTTCTAAGCGGGCGGAAGGTGCAAAGACCCTGCGTAAGGTTGAAGCTGAAGGCGTCAAACCCCTACCTATAGTGACGAAGAAAGGCAAACGCCGGCCACGAACGGGGAGGTCCGATCCGACGCCTGCCTTGCGCCCCTCGCGTTGGGGCTCATTTAAAGATGTACGGCGTTTCACTATCGATTGATATCGGGGTGATTCCGTATTTGTCGAAAAGAGTCCCTTGACGTTTCCGTCATTCCCGGAAGAAGCGCAAAGTTTTGCGCTCGCACACACGAACGGGGCCTGAATCGGCTACTGCAACAACCGGACTCGCGTACAGGGTGCACTCGATAGACCGTTGCCACTTCCGACTCTAAGCTCGTATGTATGAAATCGACGATGTCACTTCGTCGCGTCGGGAATGAAAGGAAACTCTGGTGAATAACGACTCTGGTACTGTGGGAACGGTTCCTCTGGGCTCTGAATTAATCAAGCGCGCCCAAGAGGGTGATTCGGACGCATTTGCCGCTTTGTTTCATACGCATAAGGCGCGCATTTACTCCGTGTGTCTTCGCATGACCAATAATGCCGCGGAAGCGGAAGATCTCACTCAGGACGCCTTCTTGCAGGTTTTCCGCAAGATTACCAGCTTCCGTGGAGATTCCGCGTTTTCGACCTGGCTGCATCGCATTGCCGTCAACACCGTGTTGATGCACTTTCGCAAGAAATCTCTTTCTCAGGTTTCGCTGGATGAGCCTTTGGGCAACGAGGACGGCGCCAAGGTTCGTCGCGAAATCGGTACCCGAGACGCCGGCTTGGCAGGTTGCGTCGACCGGATCGCGCTGGCCCGCGCTCTGACTGAGCTTCCCCACGGTTACCGTACCATCTTCTTATTGCACGAGGTCGAAGGCTACGAGCATCAGGAAATCGCTGAGATGCTGGGCTGCTCGGTAGGCAATTCGAAGTCCCAACTGCATAAAGCGAAACTGCGAATTCGCGAGTTATTGGCCCATTCGGCTGAAGCCCGCATGGTGATCCGAGGCGAGGCTGGCGCCAGGAAACGCGCCAAAGCAGCTGCGCGCGAAAACTGGGGCCTGCCCCAGGACGCGGTCATGCCACCCGCTCCGATCATGGCTCAGGCATTGCGACCAACCGCATAAACACACAGCCCTAATCAGATAAGGCCCTGTAACCACGGGGCCTTACCACTCTCCCAATTCACGGACCACCTGCGGAAAACCATCAATTCGTATCAGAATATGCCGTCAGGCACGCCGTGATTCGCCGAAAAGTGGTCTGGCTTTAGCCGCTACAGAGAGCGTTTCCCAGCTAGGGCTGCACGAACCCCGGCAGCAAAAACCCCTCCGTCGGGCCGAATCCTTGGGTTTCGTCGTCCGTTTGACAAACCCATCATCACGGCATAAAGTTTGGCTCCGACTGATCCGACCCGCTGCTTATTCCCAGGAGGCAGGCCATGTGGAAAACCATCAGGAATACTGTCTTCTTGGCCGCGCTGTCGGCGATGCTGACCGCCCTGTCCCCCGCACGCGTCCCAGTCCCGGGGGTTAAAACCTATCGCGGCAAGTTCTCCGACGGCGCCACCTACCTGATTCAAGTCCCCGCGAAGTGGAATGGCACGCTGGTGCTTTACAGCCACGGATACGTCGTGCCCGGCTTCTCCAATCCGGCGGAAGATGTCGGCGATCCCATCACCGGCGCTTACCTTCTGGCGCGAGGCTATGCGCTGGCCGGGTCTTCCTATGCGACCACCGGCTGGGCGATCCAACAGGCGCTGCCCGATCAGATTGAAGTGCTCGATACTTTCAAAACTCTGGGGGGAACGCCCAGCCGCACCATTGCCTGGGGACATTCGCTCGGCGGAATGGTCACCGCTGGCCTGGTGCAAAAATATCCTGAGCGCTTCGACGCCGCACTCCCCATGTGCGGAGTAGTGGGTGGCAGCGTCGGCACCTGGAACCAGGCTCTGGATTCGGCTTTCGCTTTCGACGTGCTTCTTGGAACGGGATCGGCACTGAAACTGGTCAACATCACCGACCCGATTACAAACGTCGACATCGCCGAAAAGATCCTGGCCAAAGCGCAAACCACCGCCAAAGGACGCGCGCGCATCGCTCTGGCTGCAGCCCTCGCCGACACTCCCGGATGGTTCAACCCCGTGGCTCCCGAACCATCGCGCAAAGATTACCCCGCCCAGGAAAAGGACCAACTGCTCTGGCTTTCTGAAATTGATTTTCCGTTCGCGTTCGACTTCCGCGCCGAACTGGAAAGACGGGCCCAGGGCAATCCGTCGTGGAACAGCGGAGTCGACTACCAAGAGCAGCTTAAGGACTCCGTCGATAGCGCCGAGGTTCACGCCCTCTACCAGAAAGCTGGCCTCGACTTGGATGCTGATCTTCAAGCCGTGAATTCCGCGGCCAGGATCAAAGCAAAGCCATCCTCGGTTGCGTACCTCGAACGCAACATTATTTTCAACGGCAAGATTGATATCCCCGTCTTGACTTTGCATACCAAGGGCGATGGACTGGTGGTGGTGGAAGACGAGAGCGCTTACAAAGATGTGATTGACGAAGAACACAACCGCGCGTTTCTGCGTCAGGTGTACATACATCGCGCAGGACACTGCGAATTTACTCCCGCGGAGACAGTCGTCGCCTTCGGGGCGCTGGTCAGCCGTTTGGATACGGGCAAGTGGCCGCGGCTCCAGTCTGCGCCTTTGAATCAAGCGGCCAAGGCGCTGGGACCAAAGTTCAATGCGTTATCGGTGAATGGCAAGGAAGTTCACGTCTCGCCGGCCTATTTCAAGTTTCATCCCCCCGTTTTTCTGCGCCCCTTCGATGCGGGGCGGCACTGAGCAACCCCTGTTATCGATGGAATTTCAAATGGCGCCGCACCAGCGTGGACCCTCGCGCCTGCAACATCTTGTCTGAGATTTGGACAGCGGGAACAGTCACAAATCTCCTAACGTCCTGATTTGAAATCAGCGCCACGCAATATGGCGATTTCACATTGACATCCACAACAAGACACAATCAGAATGTTTGACTGTTGTTTCTGACCGCATTCTCGGGAACGGCTGTTTGATGTCGAATCGCCACTAATAAGCCAATTCTTTAAGGAGAGCAGAAAGACTATGAAGACTTGTTATTCTCGCGTTCGTTTCCTGGTCGGGTATATGGTGCTGGCTTGCACCTGCCTGGCCGCGATTGCCTCAGCTCAAGATGTTAAAGCGCAGCCCAAGGGAAGATATGTAGTTCTGCCGCCGCGGCTACGCTATGACGTGGTCGCGCCCCCGGCTTCGCTGCAAACCTGGAACGGTATGTTCAACTATCAAGGAACCAATTACTCCTACAACATGGTGGGCACGGCGCCTTCGACCAATGCGTCGACCACGGTTCAGGTTTACGTCATTCCGCTGAAGATAGTGATTACGCCAAAAAGAGGATCGAAGGCTACCTATGATCCCGCGCACGTGCTCTCCAACGGCAAGACGGTCACCAACAACACGGTGGGCTCGCCGATTTTCAATTCCAGCACGACCTACGTCCAGGGCGGCGTGAACGTAGGCACCACCCAATACATCGATGCTTTTCAGCGCGCCAATTTCTGGGGCACCGTGCAGAGCAATTCAAGCTACCATCTGTTGCTCGGCGGACCGACGGTGTTAGCGGAACAGACCCTCAGCCCGCCATCACGGGACGGGAAAACCGGGACGGTATTCGGATTCACCGCCGGACTGGTCGATATCAATTGGTTCGACGCGCAGATACAGACCCTCATCACCCAGTTCACTCAGATTCAGCCCAATGCCTTTCCCATTTTCCTGACCTACGATGTCTATCTGACGCAGAACGGGCAATGCTGCATTGGCGGCTATCACAGCTCCGAAGGGAGCGTGAGCAACCCGCAGGCGTATGCTCACGCCACCTATGTGGATCACAGCGGCGACTTCGCGCAGGACGTCTCCGCGTTGTCGCATGAGGTCGGCGAGTGGGCCGACGATCCGCTGACCGTCAACATCAGCGGGAACAACACTCCGTGCGGAATCCTCGAAGTAGGCGATCCGCTGGAGAACAACCCGAACTTCGGTGCCTTTCCATACACGCTCAACGGATTTACCTACAACCTGCAGGATCTGGTGACTCTGCCCTACTTCGGGGCGCCGCCGAGCACCTCGGTCAACGATTTTTTCACCTTCCAGGGCGAATCTCTGAGCGTTTGTCAGAACGGCAGCTAAGGCTTCGACGCGCTCATCACCGGCCCGCTTCTCACGAAGCGGGCTTTTTCGTGTTTGCGGCTCGACCGGCAAATTGCCGATCCCCACACGATCAGCCGAATCAGGTAAGATATCTCGGCTGCATCTCCGCCCATCAATGAACCGCGAATATCACAAAGGATACAGCCAGGAACTTCACCGCGACATGGATGCGCTGGTGTTCGGCCACGCCGGCTCTCCGCTCATGGTGTTTCCGACTTCCATGGGGAAGTTCTTCGAATACGAAGATCGCGGCATGATCGGAGTGCTAACCTCGAAGATTGAAAGCGGCCAGTTGCAGGTCTTCTGCCCGGATGCCGTGGATACCGAGAGCTGGTACAACAAGAGCATTCATCCGCGGCAACGTGTGCTGCGTCATCTGCAGTATGAGCGCTACATCCTGCATGAATTCCTTCCATTTCTTCGCTGGAAGAATCCGTCGCCAAAACTGGCCGTGACCGGATGCAGCTTCGGCGGCTATCACGCCGTCAATTTTGCGCTGAAGCATCCCGATATGGTGAGCCATTGCGTGGCCATGAGCGGGGCCTACGACATCCATCAGTTTTTGGATGGTTACTACGACGACGATTGTTATTTCAATTGCCCATCGGATTACCTGCCCAACATGAATGACAACTGGTTTCTGAGTCTTTACCGGCAGATGAAGATTGTTCTCGGATCGGCGGACTGGGATATGTGTCTCGATCAGAATGTGAAGTTGTCGGCCGTGCTGCACCAGAAAGGCGTCCCGCATTGGCTGGACGTCTGGGGCGATGGCTGGAAGCATGACTGGCCGCTGTGGGAGAGAATGACAGGAAAATACTTCGGCTAAATCCCCGTAGAGACGTAGCTTGCTGCGTCTTTATCGAACATCGAAGGAGAGACGTTGCCAGCAACAGTACAGGAGAATCACTGATGAAGAAAATCGGAATCTTGTTTGGCATGGAGAACACCTTTCCCCCGGCTGTCGTTGAGAAAATCAACAGCATGAAAGTCGATGGCGTGACCGCTGAGTTTGTGAAACTGGGCGGAGTAAAGATGGCTGATCCCAGTGGCTATCGGGTAATCATTGACCGCATTTCGCAGGATATCCCTTTTTATCGGGCCTATCTGAAGAATGCCGTGCTGGGCGGAACGATCGTGATCAACAACCCGTTCTGGTGGACGGCGGACGATAAGTTTTTCAATTACGCGCTGGGGAGCAAGCTGGGCGTCGCGATTCCCGCGACCGTAATCTTGCCGCACAACAAACATCCCGAAGGCACTACCGACAAGTCCATGCGCAACCTGATGTTTCCCCTGAACTGGGATGAGATCTTCGAATACGTCGGCTTTCCCGCTTTCCTGAAACCCTACTCCGGCGGAGGCTGGAAGCATGTTTACAAGGTGCACTCGCCCGAAGAATTCTTCTACCATTACAACCAGACCGGCGACCTGTGTATGACTCTGCAGCATGGGGTTGAGTTCGAAGAGTATTTCCGCTGTTATGTGATCGGACAGGAAAAGGTGCGCATCATGTACTACGATCCGCGACAACCGTTCCATGAGCGCTATCTTCGAAATCCTGTTCCCGCCGATCCAAAATTGCTGGAACGCGTGGAGCGGGACGCGATCACTTTATGCCGGGCACTCGGCTACGACCTGAACACGGTTGAGTTCGCGGTGGAGGATGGAATTCCTTATGCGATCGACTTTATGAATCCCGCGCCCGATGCGGAAGCCACTTCGGTGGGTCAGGAAAACTTCGAGTGGGTCGTGAATGCTGTCGCGGAAATGGCTGTAAAAAAGGCGCTTAGCGATGAGAACCCAGTTCAGGAATTGAAGTGGTCGGCGTTTCTGGCGGGAGAAGGACCGGTCGCCGTGCCGGCCAAGAAGCCGGCTGCTCCGAGGCGCGTCTAGAGCGTAGGGAAACTGGAGGTCTGGCGTCCCCACGCGGCTGGACCGCCGAGACGTCTCCGCTCTGCTCGACGCGGCCATAAACATCGGGATTAATCCTGCTCGGATTGTTATACTTAGGCTCGCCCGGCGTTCGCATGAAACCCACTTTCACTATCGGCATTGAAGAGGAGTATCAGACCGTCGATCCCGTCACCCGTGATCTGCGCTCGCATATCCATGCCGAGATGATCGAAAAGGGCAAGCTGCTGCTGCAGGAGCGGGTTAAAGCGGAGATGCACCAGTCGGTCGTCGAGGTGGGAACGTCGGTTTGCTCGAACATTAAAGACGCCAAGGAAGAAGTCAAGAAGCTTCGCCGCGATATGGTCACGCTGGCCAAGGAAAACGGCCTGCGCCTGGCTTCGGCGGCAACCCATCCCTTTGCCGACTGGCGGGTACAGGAGATCACTCCCGACGAGCGCTACAAGAACATTGTCGAAGACATGCAGCTGGTCGCGCGCGCCAACCTGATTTTCGGCCTGCACGTGCACATCGGAGTCGAGGATCGCGAGACTGCCATCCACCTGATGAACCATGCGCGCTATTTTCTGCCGCATATTCTGGCGCTCTCGACCAACTCGCCGTTCTGGCTGGGCATGAACACCGGACTGAAGTCGTACCGCTGCAAGGTGTTCGACAAGTTTCCCCGCACCAACATTCCGGATTATTTCCCCAGTTGGGGCGAGTACGAGAACTTCATCAAGCTGCTGATCAAGACCAATTGCATCGACAACGCCAAGAAGATCTGGTGGGACATTCGGCCGCATCCATTCTTCAATACCCTGGAGTTCCGCATCTGCGACATTCCCATGCGGGTGGATGAAACCATTGCCCTGGCTGCGCTCATCCAGGCGACCGTAGCGAAGCTCTACAAGCTGCACGCGGCGAATCAGGGCTTCCGGCTCTACCGGCGCGCGCTGATCATGGAAAACAAGTGGCGCGCCGCGCGCTACGGGCTCGAAGGCAAGCTGATCGATTTCGGCAAGCAGACGGAAGTTCCGGTCCGCGATTTGATTCTGCGAGTATCTGGAGTTCGTCGACGATGTGGTGGACGAACTGGACTCGCGCGAGGAGATTGAATACATTCACGAGATCCTGGAAATGGGAACCGGCGCCGACCGCCAGTTGCGCGTTTTCAAGGAAACCGGCGACCTGAAAAAGGTTGTCGACTACATCATTGAAGAGACGGAAGTCGGTTTGAACGAATCTGCGGTCACGACTTCCGCTAGAAAAGTAGGGTAATGAGCGTTCCTGTAAGTGAAGCCAACCGCAAGCTAAATACGATTCCCTTCGACCCGAACTTACTCCCGGCGCTCGCAATGCGGTCAACGTGTGTCTGCGCGTGCAGCCCGGCGAGAAGGTCACCGTCATCACCGACGAGGCGACCATGAAATCGCGGCCAGCCTGGTCCGCGAACTGGAGGCCGTGGGCGCGCCGTACCACGCCTGGGTGCTGGAGGATCTGGCGCCGCGGCCGCTGAGCGATCTGCCGCAGGAAATCCTGGACGATCTCGAAACCAGCCAGGTCAGCATCTTCGCCGTGCAGGCGCAGGCCAACGAATTGCACTCGCGCATGCAGATGACGGACGTGGTCAACCGGCGCAAGATTCGCCATGCCCACATGGTGAATATCAACCGGCAAATCATGCTGGAAGGCATGCGGGCGGATTTCCTGAAAGTGGATCGCATCAGCATGAAGGTGGTCGAGATGCTGCGCAAGGCGAAGCAGATTCGCGCGAAAACGGCGGCGGGAACCGATCTCGTCGCCGACTTGAATCCCAATTATCAGCTGGCTGAAAACCAGCGGCATCATCAGCCCCGACAAATGGGGCAACCTGCCGGGTGGAGAAGTGTTCACGACTCCGGGCGAAGTCAACGGAACGTTCGTGATCGATGGCGTGGTGGGCGATTGGCTTTGCGCCAAGTTTGGCAGCTTGCGCGAGCATCCGCTGACCATTCGCGTGAAGGGCAATCGCCTGGTGGAAGCGCATTCCGACGAACCGTGATCTGGAGAGCGATTTCTGGAGCTACACCCATACCGATGAGAACAGCGATCGCGTCGGCGAGTTTGCGATCGGCACCAACATCGAATTGAAAGATGTCATCGGCCAGATCCTGCAGGACGAAAAGTATCCCGGAGTGCATATTGCGTTCGGCAATCCCTATGGCGCGCACACCGGGGCGGAGTGGTATTCGTCCACGCACATTGACGTGGTCGGAAGAAAATTCGACATCTGGGTGGACGATCGAGCAGATCATGCGGGACGGCAAGTTTTTGCTGGAAGCGTAGACGACCGGTAGAAACCTTGCTGCAACCTTTGGGCGCGGCGAAGCCGCACAGTAGCAAAGCTACCTCGCTACAGATTGCGCAGAACCCATGATTCCTGCCTTGCGACAGCAGTTCAATTCGAACTTCACGCCGGAGAAATACCAGACTTTTCTGAAGCTGATGGAAGAGCGTTGCGGCGTGCCCGTCCAATTCCGGCTTTCCGAAACGCCCTGTTTCTTTCCCAAGCCGTTGCTGGATCAGATGTCGCAGTACGGCGAAGAGTTGATCCGGCAATTGGGTGGGCTGGAATATCGCAAAGCCTCATTCGACGCGATTCCGCCCGAGTTCAATGTGCCCCGCGAAACCCCGCATCCCATGTTCATCCAGGTGGACTTCGGCCTGGTGCGCGATGCTGCCGGCAAGCTGCAACCCAAGCTGGTTGAGTTGCAGGGCTTCCCCTCGCTATACGCGTATCAGGCGACGCTGTCGCAGGCCTACATGGAAGTCTTCGCCCTCGATGGGAGGCTGAAATATCTGCTGGGCGGGTTGGACTGGGACGGATACAAGAAACTGCTGCGGCGGGCTATCGTAGCCGATCATGATCCGCAGAATGTGATCCTGATGGAGATCGACCCCCAGCATCAAAAGACTCTGCCGGATTTTCTGCTCACGGAAAAGCTCCTGGGAATTGCAACCGTTTCGATTACCGACATTGAAAAAAGAGGCAACGAGTTGTTCTACCAGAACGACGGCAAGCGCGTTCCCATCCACCGAATTTATAACCGCGCCATCGTCGACGAGCTGGTGCGCAAGAACTTAAAGCTTCCCTTTAAGTTTACCGACGAGCTGGACGTGGAGTGGGCCGGACACCCCAACTGGTACTTCCGCATGAGTAAGTTTTCTCTGCCCTATCTGCATCACGAGTGCGTGCCCAAAACATTGTTTCTCGATCGCGTGGAACCACTGCCTCGCGATCTGGAAAATTACGTGGTCAAGCCGTTGTTTTCCTTTGCCGGGCTGGGGCGTCATTCTTAATCCGACAAAGGAAGACCTGGCGAACATCCCCAAAGAAAAACGCTCGCAGTACATTCTGCAGGAGCGCATGCACTTTGAGCCGGTCATTGAAACCCCGCTGGGCGGGACCAAGGCGGAGATTCGCATCATGTACATCTGGGTGGACGAACTGCTGCCGGTGATGACCATCATCCGCATGGGCCGCGGGCTGATGATGGGCGTCGACCACAACAAAAACATGCGCTGGGTGGGGTCGTCGGCCGGGTTTTATCCGGGTTGATAGCAAGAAAAGTCAGGAACACCCCGTCCGTCAATGCACATATTATGGTGCAGATTTCCATCCAAAAAAACTCTCGTTTCCGCCCACAATATAGAAAACAAAGGGTCGGGATTTTTCTTAGGGAGGGTCGATTGGGATCGGCGTAAAGTTCCGGTACGGGAATTGGAAGAAGTCCTCCAGCGGAATGTTGCCCAGAGGGTGGTTCAAGTCTCGGGCAAAGGCATCGGCGAAGGGGTAGTTATCTTGGGAGTTGATGGTTCCGATTCCGCCCGTGCCCAGGAAGTTGTACTCCATGAACGCGAGAATGCTGCCAAAGTCGTGGGTAAACTGGGGTGGCGGCGGGTAGCTGGGAGTACCAGAAATCGCTCCGGAAACATAGCCTGCCTGAGTGCACGGAGAAACTACCAGCAACGGCACACGGAAGCCGTAGGTATAGCTCTCTCCCCAAAGGTTGATCCCCTCGCCGCCAAGGTGAAATGGGGGCACGTGATCGAACCAGCCGCCCCACTCATCCCATGTAATCAGGATGGCCGTGTTATGCCAATAAGTTAATCCGTTGTCCGGATCGAAGGCCCGAAAAGAAGGATCTCGCGCCCGTGTTGCTCGGACTCCGCAGCTGTCCGTGGCCCGGAGTTGCGATCTTGTCAGGTTGTCAAAGAATGATGATTATCTAATAGATAACCAGTATGTTATTATAATATCGTGAGCGATGGAATGAAATCAACAAGAAAGTGGACGGGTTGCGGAGTCGGTTCCCGAAATTGGGAAATTATTTGCGGTCGGCTGCGAGCACGTTTGGAGCGACGCTTCTGCGATCTCGATGTATGGACGGGGCGCAAGCGGATCGAGCAGTTGCGCTATCATGCACCGGAATCCGGTAGCGCGGGGATTGGTGCAGGAACCGGAGCGGTGGCCGCCGAGCAGCTATCGGAGTTATGTAAAGGTGGGCCAGGCACCAAGATGACGGTGTCAGGCACGAAAGACGCCGCGAAAGACCGCAACTTCGATTCGCTAAATCATCCCCGCGCAATACGTCCGAACAGTGAGTCTATCGGCTCTTACGGCGTAAACCTGAAGACGACGCCGAGACCATAGGCACCCCCGCCACCTGTGCCAAACAGGTTCCCCTTGTCGTCGAAGATCATGGGGCCACCGCCCGTGCCGTCATAACCGCTGAAGGTGTACAACACCGTGTATTTCCATGTGCCATTGGCCTGTGGCGATAATTCGTAGATTACCCCGCAGTTGCACTGACCTCCACCATAGCCTGTGCCCCCGTACAGATTGCCTTTTGCATCCATGACGACAGCTGCCGGGATAGTTCCCGCCAGAACCAGCATGGAACCGATGCAGGATGGTCTCTTTCCAGTGACCGTCAGACTGAGGGGACAACTCATAAACCGTGCCCGCATTGTACCCGCCTGTCGCACCATAGAGATTTCCTGCGGCATCCATTGTCACCCCGGGCAAGGGAAAGAGCCGTCATTGGGCGCACCGAAACTATGCAGGATGGTTTCCTTCCAGCTTCCATCTGATTGCGGACGGAGCTTGTAGGCCGTGCCGCACCCCCCACCGCAATTCTTGCTGGTACCACCTTGCTCAGTGGTGCCGTAAAGATTCCCCGCTGAGTCCAAGATTGGGCGGCTGGGAAATCCGCAACCATCGCCGTTCTGGCAGTCGAAGAAGTGCAGCAGCTTCTCCTTCCAGCCATCCGATCCGGGCGACAGCTCGAATGCCCCCGCTCCAACCCCATAAAGATTTCCCGCCGGGTCAAGGACTACACCCCCGTATGCCCCCCCAGCTTTGTCATATCTTCGATCAAAGCGGTGAATCACCGCCAATTTCCAGCCGTTCGAGCCGGGTCGCATTTCGAACACCGTGCCGAAAGTGTAAGGCCCTCCGCCCATCGCCGTGCTTCCGTACAGATTGCCGCTAGGGTCGAGCGTAAGCGTGCTGGTGGGCTCGTCTCCGCGAGAATCGTTTACCTTAAAGTTTTCCAGAACCTTCTCGCTCCATTGGCCGTTGGCCTGAGGCGTCAGTTGCCAAACCGTTCCATACTGATAAAGCCCGCCTCCGCCCGTCGTTCCGTAAAGCTTGCCGTTAGCGGCACGGACGACACCGCCATACAATCCAGCCCCGTCGTTGCCGTTCCCGAAATCATGCAGCACCTGGTATTTGGGACCGGCCAAGGCGCTGGCACTCCAAATAAACAACACTGTTGCGAGAGCTAGAGATTTTGTCAGCGGGGCACAATCGTTTCGGTGTCGAATCATGAGCCCTCCTGGAGGAGCGGCGGGTCGGCGAAAAAGGAGCGGGGCGGGAAGCCGCTTCGCCAGCGACTATACCACAGTAATACGAGTTCGGAGAGACCCCGCCCCGGTCCTAAGACTCCTGCGGAATCCAGCACCGGGCGGGTTGTAGCATAGGCAGGACAATACCTCAGTTGTTGTCCTGGGGGTCAATCGCGTCATCGTCGGGATCGGTCGGCGAACCCGTAAAGTTCTCAAACCATTCTGCATTGTACTGGGTGTATCCAGTTGGGAGCGAAATCTGCTGGAAGGTGTACCGGGTACTAAAGCCGCCGAAGAAATCGCTCAGTGAGTATGAACAGGTTGTGCAGGCTACGGGTGCTGAGTGTAGTGGATGCGTACACGAGGGAATGTTTGGCCTTGGAAGTGGACACCAGTTTCGCCAGTCGGCGAGTGACGCGCGTATTGGATGCGATCGTGGCTGAGCGCGGGCAACCCATGGCGATCCGCTGCGACAACGGGCCGGAACTGACCAGTCGGCATTTTCTGGCGTGGTGTGTGGAGCGACAGATCGAGTTGATCCACATTCAGCCAGGAAAGCCTACGCAGAACGCCCGCATCGAGAGCTTCCACGGACGGCTGCGAGAAGAGTGTTTGGCGGTGAGCTGGTTTCAGAACTTGTTCGAGGCGCGGCGCAAGATCGCGGCGTGGCGCCAGGAGTACAACGTGGAGCGTCCGCACAGCAGCTTGGGATATCGGACGCCGCAGGAGTTTGCCGCTGCGACGAGAGCGACTGAGGCCGGCTCCGCTTTAATGGCTCCGCCGTCCTCAGTCGTAAGCCCGGAGTTGAAAAATGTCGTATGATCCGCTGCGCGGAAAACGGGGGCAGGTCACTTCGACATATCCTCTTCCCCTTTCTTCGCACAAATCATACTCAGCTTTGCGCGGAAACAGGGGATCAGGTCACACCTACCCCCGCCGTGGTTGACCTGTGCCCCGGCGCGGCCTAACATAGCCGCGAATGGCGGTTTCCCCCATGATCGGCCAGACAGTCTCCCACTATCGCATCCTGGGAAAAATCGGCGGTGGAGGCATGGGCGTTGTCTATGAGGCGGAAGATGTGCGCCTCGGCCGTCATGTGGCCTTGAAGTTCGTTCCCGACAATCTGCTGGGCGACCGCAAGTCTCTCGACCGGTTCGAGCGCGAGGCCCGCGCCGCCTCGCGGCTGAATCACCCCAACGTCTGCACCATCCACGACATTGACGATAACGATGGCCATCCCTTCATCGTCATGGAGCGTCTGGAGGGAGAAAGTCTCAAGCAGCGCATTCACGGCAAGCCCGTGGAGTTTGATGAACTGCTCGACATCGCGGTGCAGGTGGCGGAGGCGCTTGAAGCGTTTCACGCCAAGGGCATCATTCATCGCGACATCAAGCCTGCGAATTTATTTCTCACCAAGAGCGGGCAAGTAAAGATTCTGGACTTCGGGCTGGCCAAGCTGTCGCGCGACCAGGGCGTGGCCGCGAGTGAAGACACACCTTACGAAGATTCTCTGACCGCGATCGGAGTGGTTCCCGGTACGGCGGTCTACATGTCGCCGGAACAGGCGCGCAGCGAAGACCTGGACCCGCGCAGTGATTTGTTTTCCTTTGGCGTGGTGCTCTACGAAATGGCGACTGGCAAAAAGCCGTTTCAGGGAGCGAACGTAGTGACCACGCTGGATGCGATGCTGCACCACAAGCCGGCCGCGCCCAGAACGCTGAACCCCGCGCTGCCCCCGCAGATCGAGGGCATCATCGGGAAGTCGATGGAAAAGGATCGGGACAAGCGCTACGCCAGCGCTGCCCAGATGAAAGCCGATTTGCAGCGGCTGAAGAAACAAACGGAATCGGGATCCATCAAGACGAAATCGCGGGAAGCGCCGCTGCGGGTGGCGACGAATACATTCCAGACGTCCAGCGCATGGCAGAAATATTTGCTACTGGGATTGTCGGGCCTGCTCATCGCTGTGCTGGCGGCCATTGGCACATGGTGGTTCAAGCATCGCACTACAGCAACCAGTGCCGGCGGAGGCGCGATTGCGGTGCTGCCGTTGCAGAACATGAATGGCGACTTCAGCGTCGATTACCTGCGCTTTGCTTTGGCCGATGAGATCGACAACGTGCTCACCCACAGCCGCACGCTGGATGTTCGTCCCTCGGGAGTAACCCGGAAATACGTGAATCCGGACGTTGACCCGCAAAAGGTGGGGCGCGAGTTGCACGTCGGCAGCGTGCTGACCGGACACTTCCTAAGGCAAGGCGACCGTCTGCTGGTCACGCTCGAAGACACCGAAACCAAAAGCAACCGGATGTTGTGGGAGACGAATTTTACCGCATCCAGCGAAGACCTGATCGCCTTGCAGGCGCAGCTTGCCACCCAGCTTCGCCGCGGTTTATTGCCGATTCTCGGCGCCGAAGGCAGCTTTCTTGACACCAGCAGCCGCCCCAAGAACCAGGAAGCTTACGATCTCTATCTGCACAGCCTCGCTCTGCCGCACGATGCCGGGCCAAACAAAGATGCCATTGCGGTGCTGGAACACGTTGTGCAAATGGATCCGAATTACGCTCCCGCGTGGGAGGAGTTGGGCGTGCGTTGTTACTACGACGCTGACTATTCGGACGGCGGCGAGAAAATGTTCCAGCGTTCGAACAGCGCCTCGGAACGTGCCCTGGCGCTCGATCCGAACCGGATCGTGGCCGCGGGCCAGTTGATCACGAATCGCGTCGAGCGGGGCGAACTGACCAAGGCTTACCAGGCGGCACAAGCCTTGCTTAAGAGTCGCCCGGAGAGCGGGCAAGCTCATTTCACGATGGGTTTTGTTTTGCGCTATGCCGGGATGCAAGAGGAAGCAGCGCGTGAGTGCGATACAGCATTGGCGTTGTCCCCCGGCAACTATCAGTTCCGCTCCTGCGCCTGGGCGTTCATGGAGTTGGGACGCACTCAGCGCGCGATGGATTTCGTCAATCTCGATGCGGGATCAGAATGGGCGTCGTCCGCAACCCTTTCGATTCTATTGCGCGAGGAAAAACTCGCTGAGGCGCGTGAGAGTGTGAAGAAGGCTTCGAACAATCCCCGCTACCATCGCGATCTGGTGGAAGCTTGTCTCGGCCTCCGGCCGGCTTCGGAGTTGGATAAAATCGCCGCTGAGACCGAAACTTCCGTCTTGGCCGAGCCTGATCCCGAGCCCTGGTACTACGAAGGAACGATCATGGCCTTCTGCGGGAAACCTGCCATTGCCCTGCACATGCTCACGGCCGCAGTTGAACAGAACTATTGCTCGTACTCGGCTTTGCTCTCTGATCCCCTGCTGGCAAAGATGCGCAGCAGCAAGGAGTTTGATGCCGTGCTGACCGCCGCTCACCAGTGTCAGCAAGGCGTGCTCAATCCGCAGGGGCAGTGAATCAGGTAGGATGTCAGGGGGATGTCGCTACCTTTTTCCGTCCCATGCAGTCGATGACTAAGAGGCTTTGTCAGGAAAAATATTGGCTCCTGTCCGCAAGAAAAATAATCCTTTACCTATGACAGACGACCACTGCGGGGTACGCCATCAGCGGATTCGGCCCCGGTCTCCACATTTTTTTCTCGCGCTTTCGGCAACGCTGCTGCTGACGCTCGCTGGGATTGCACAACTGGCGCCAAAACCAGTCACGCCAGCGGCCCCAAAGTTTGTAGATCCGTTACCGCAGGACGTGGGCTCGGCTGGCTTGCAGGAAACCCTGCTGCGATTACGAACCACCGCGCGCCTGATGCAAACCGTGGCCCACCCCGATGACGAAGATGGCGGCATGTTGACGCTGGAATCACGCGGCCAGGGTGCGACGGTTCTGCTGCTCACTCTGAATCGCGGCGAAGGTGGACAGAACAAGTTAGGCAGTAATCTGTTCGATGTGCTGGGCGTCCTGCGGACACTCGAACTGCTGGGTGCAGATCGCTACTACGGCGTAGAGCAACGCTTCACACGGGTTGCAGATTTCGGCTTCTCCAAAAATGCCGGGGAAACCTTTCAGAAGTGGCAAGGTCATGAGATACCGCTCGGAGACATGGTGCGAGTCATCCGCACCTTCCGGCCCGACGTTTTAGTCGCTCGCTTTTCCGGCACCGATCGCGACGGACATGGGCATCATCAGGCTTCCTCGATTCTTACTCAAGAGGCGTTCCGTGTGGCAGCTAATGCCAATCGATTTCCAGAGCAGATCAAAGAAGGTCTGCTGCCCTGGCAGGCGAAGAAACTTTATATCGGAAACGTGTGTGGATTCGGGGCCCAAACTTGTCCTGCGGACAACTACACCGTCAAGCTGAATACCGGAGAACCGAATTCAAGGCTGGGCATGTCTTACATACAGTTTGCGCTGGAAGGATTGCGGCATCAGCTTTCGCAGGGCGCGGGTGGCTGGTCGGTGGATGCCGGCCCGCGTTATACCTTCTACAAACTGGTGAACTCGGTTCTTCCTTCAACGACGGACAAAGAAGGACACGAGCAGGATTTATTTGACGGCATCGACACGAGTTTGCCGGGCCTGGCCGCGCGATTGGGAGCCGAGGAATCCAAGGCGCCGTGGCTGCGGCCGGAGTTGGCAGAGATTGCAAAGCGCATTCAAGATGCGACCCAACGAAGTGAAAAAGAATCGAGCGCCGCGATTGGGCCACTATTCGTCGCTTTGCAGAGTCTTGACTCGCTCGTAAGTCGCGCCGACAGCAGCCAGATCAGCTCGCCCCCGAAAGAGGATTTGTTAGGAACACTTCGCGAGAAACAGCAACAGATGCAGAAGGCCATCAATCTGGCCATGGGCGTCTCATTGGAAGCGACCGTCGCTCCTCCGCGGGCCACAGGGAAGGGCTTGCCGAACCAACAGGAAGCGCTCACCGCCGTTTCTCCCAGCCAAAAGTTCCTCGTGAGGGTGAAGTTTCACAATGGATCAAAGTACAAGTTGGTCATGGACCGGGTGCAACTCGATGCTCCGAAAGGATGGGCCAGGCAGGTGGATCAAGAACCTGTCCTGGCAGTCGCCCCGAACCAGGAGCAGTATGCGAACTTCGTGGTTCAAATTCCTGCCGACGCCGCCAACGGCAATTTCTATACTCGTCCTTACTGGCATCGGACGGATCCCGAAACCGAAAGCATCAACACGATCGACGACGAGCGATACATTACCTCGCCCTTTCCACCGCCGCCTTTTCATGTCACGGTGCAATACCACACTCATCGTTCTTCGTTCGACCTGAGCATCGTCGGGGGAGAACATAAATTGGGCGGGTCGGACGGGCCAAAGACGGAGATCTCAACTCCGGTTGTCGCACCATTTGTAGATGACAAGGGAGTGGATCGGAAGCCAGCTCTGGCCATCGCACCCGCGTTTTCCGTGATGCTCGAACCCGGACAGCAGGTCATTCCCACCGAAGGCGATACGCAATGTCGGGTCAAAGTCGGGGTTTCGAGTAATCTCCCTGGCGCAGCCAAAGGCACGCTGCACCTTGAGGCGCCGGTTGGCTGGAACGTCGAGCCGGCGAAAGTAGCTATGGAGTTCCACGAGCGCGGCGAAAAACAGGAATTCGAATTCAAAATATTTCCCGCCAGTTTGAAAGAGGGACGAGCGAACATCCGCGCCGTTCTCGAATCCGGCGGCGTGAATTACAGCGAGGGCTACAGCCTCGTCACCCGCGAAGATCTCGACAGCTTTTACTATTACCAGCCCGCTCTGCAGCGCATCAGTATTGTGGATGTGAAAGTGCCCAAGGATTTGAAGGTCGGCTACATTATGGGCGCGGGCGATGACATTCCAACTGTGCTTAGGCAGGTTGGAATGAATGTTACTTTGATTCCGGCGGACCAACTCGCCGGCGAAGATCTGAACAAGTACTCGACCATCGTTCTCGGGATCCGCGCCTACGACACGCAAAAGGATCTCGCAGCGAACAATAAGAAGCTGCTGGATTTTGTCTATAACGGAGGAACGCTTGTCGGACAATACGAAACCGGCGTTGCCGACTTCAACAACGGCAAATTCACGCCTTACCCCGCGCAGTTGAGCCGGGCGCGGGTTTCAGTGGAAGAGGCCCCGGTTGAAATTCTCGCCCCGGACGACGGCGTATTTCACTATCCCAACCAGATCACCCAGCACGATTTCGACGGATGGGTGCAGGAACGTGGCTTATATTTCATGGACCAGTGGGACAACAACTTCAAGCCACTGCTGGCGTGCCATGATCCCGGAGAGTCGCCGCAGAAAGGCGGCTTGTTGCGCGCGCAGTATGGCAAGGGAACCTACATCTATACGGGCTACGCTTTTTTCCGCCAACTGCCGGCGGGCGTTCCCGGGGCGATCCGGCTTTATGTAAATCTTTTGAGCGCCGGACATGAGAGCAGCGGGGCTCAGTGAATTGTTAGATCTTGGATTTCTGATTTAGCGTTCTGCAGTATCCAGCACGAATCCTAGCCGAATGTCCTCAGCCTCCGAGCCCGATCCCAGTCCTCCGCAACTGATTCGTGGTGTGGGACTGGGGAGCGCGACCGCGCTCAACATGATCGACATGATCGGCGTTGGGCCCTTCATCACCATTCCGCTGATGGTGAGCGCCATGGGTGGGCCACAAGCAATGCTTGGCTGGATTCTGGGCGCGATCTTTGCCATCTGCGACGGCCTGGTCTGGGCCGAACTCGGCGCAGCCATGCCCCAGTCGGGCGGTTCGTACGGTTATTTGCGCGAGATTTACGGAGCCAATGGCTTCGGCCGGCTGGTTTCTTTTCTTTTTGTCTGGCAGCTTTCCTTCAGCGCACCCCTCTCGATTGCCTCGGGCTCCATTGGCCTTGCCGGATACGCATCGTACTTCTGGCCCGGACTGGAAAATCAATTTGTCGCACGCCATGGGAGCATTCCCTTGCCGCTGCTCGGCAGGCTGCAACTGCACTGGCTGGTTTCAGGAGCAACTTTTGTTGCAGTCGGAGCTGTGGTTCTGGCGATGTTACTTCTGTATCGCAAAATCACGAGCATCGGATGGATCTCAAAGTTGCTGCTGGCAGGCGTGATTGGAACCATGTTCTGGATCATCGTTGCCGGTATTGGGCATTTCGACGCTTCCCGCGCCTTCAGCTTTCCTCCCGGCGCGTTCACCCTCTCCCGCAACTTCTTCCTGGGATTGGGCTCGGCCATGCTGGTCGCTACCTATGATTATTGGGGCTATTACAACGTCGCGTTTCTGGGCGACGAGGTAAAGGAACCCGGCAAAACGATCCCGCGCGCCATTCTGCTATCCATTTTTTTGGTGGGCTGTCTATATGTCGTGATGAACATCAGCATCCTGGGCGTCGTGCCATGGCGGGAGATCCAGGCCGGTCAAGACAACCGTGGCTTGTATGTTGTGTCTATTTTCATGCAAAAGATTTACGGACCATGGGCCGCGAATCTGGCCACCGGGCTGGTCATCTGGACGGCGTTCGCCTCGGTTTTCTCTCTGATGCTCGGATACTCACGCGTGCCATACGCGGCCGCGCTCGACGGAAATTATTTCAAAGCCTTCGCCCGCCTACACCCGCAAGGACGGTTTCCCTATGTGTCGCTGCTCGCGCTGGCTGCGGTCGCAGCCCTGTTTTGTTTTCTATCGTTGGCGGACGTCATCGCAGGTCTGGTAGTGATCCGCATTACCTTGCAGTTTCTTGTGCAGGCGATCGGCTTGATTGTGTTGCGCATTCGCCGTCCCGATCTGCCGCGCCCCTTTCGCATGTGGTTGTACCCGCTGCCTGCCCTGGCTGCTTCGATTGGATTCTTATTCGTACTTATTTCGCGCACTAACTCACTCACCCAGATTCGCTACGCCGCGCTGATCCTGATCAGCGGCGTGACCCTTTACGTCGTGCGTGCCTGGCGGCGCAGGGAATGGCCGTTTGGCAAGAACATGCCGCCGGCAAGCGCCGCCAGCAACTAGCCATGGCGGAAGCGGTGAAAACGCCGATGCATCCGAGTCCAACCCGACTCGCAAATGGTTCCGCATGGGCTCCCCTGGGGGAGCCGTTGTTTCGTTCACTCTGGGTAGCGGCAGTGATCTCTTACACCGGCACCTGGATGCAAAACGTGGGCGCAGGATGGCTCATGACGCAACTCACCACGTCTCCGCTGATGGTGGGCTTGGTACAAGCGGCGACGACCCTGCCGGTTTTTCTTGTAATTTTGCCCGCGGGCGCGCTCGCGGACATGGTCGACCGCCGCCGTTTCCTGCTGATCACGCAGGGATGGATGGTCGCAGCAGCGGCATTGCTCGGAGTCTTCACGCTGCTGGGCACGGTTACGCCATGGATTCTGCTTGGGTTCACATTCGTGCTTGGCTTGGGCGCGGTGATGAACGATCCGGCATGGCAGGCAATCACGCCGGAAATCGTTTCTCCCCGGCAGCACGCGCCCGCAGTTGCCTTGAACTCGGTCGGATTCAACGTAGCTCGAGCGATAGGGCCAGCGATCGGCGGAATCGTGATCGCAATGGCAGGTTCGGGCGTGGCCTTCCTGTTAAATGCCGCTTCATTTTTTGGAGTCATCTTTTTTCTGTATCGCTGGAAGCGGCCCCACTTTGAGGATGTCGAAACCGGGCGCGTCACCGATGCCATCTTTACTGGCCTGCGTTATGTACGCAGCGCCCCGGTAGTGCGCTGCGTGCTGATACGAACGGGAGCATTCAGTCTGGCGGCGAGTTCTCTCTTGGCGCTGCTTCCGATCATCGCCCGCCCGCATGGAGCAACCGGCTACGGTCTACTGCTCGGCTCGTTCGGACTGGGCGCGCTGGCGGGCGCCGCGGTGCTGCCTCGCGTCCGCAGTACCCTCTCCGTGGATGGAGTTGTAAGCTTTGCCATCCTGGTATTTGCTGCCATGACATTCGCTGCCGGGCAAGCGCAAACATTCGGCTGGCTGGAGTTGATATTGTTCACCAGCGGAATCGCGTGGATTGCAATCCTCGCTTGTCTCAATGTCGCGGCACAGACCATGTCGCCTTCGTTCCTGCGGGCGCGGGCGCTATCCTTGTATCTTCTAGTGCTACAGGGTGGCATGGCAATCGGCAGCGCGCTTTGGGGCGCCTTAGCCAGCCGCGTCGGAATTCCAACTGCCTTCCTATGCTCCGCCGTTGCCCTTGTCGCCGGACTGGTAAGTGTGCGACGCTATCCGCTGACCTCGCAAGAACTACAATATGCGGCGTCCGTGGTACGAGACTAATTCAAAGTCGAGTTTCACCATTCCAGCATTCGAGGAGAATTTCTGATGAAGATGAAGATGATGATGTGTCTGCTTGCATCTCTACTGCTGGCTTGTAGCAGTCTCGCTCTCGGGCAAGATGCTAAGCCGGCGGAACACCACACGATCGCCCAGGTATTGGATCGCAGCGTAAGCGGGGTGGAGAGTGAATTCGTTCCAGCTGCCGACGCCATGCCCGAGGATAAATATTCGTTCGCGCCCAGCAACGGCGAATTCAAAAATGTACGCACATTCGCCCAGCAGGTGAAGCACGTGGCCGCGGTAAATTACCTGGTCGGGGCAGCTATCCTTGGCGAGAAACCTCCGCTCGATCTGGGCAGCGAGAACGGTCCGGATTCAGTGAAGACGAAAGCGGATATCGTGAAATTTCTCAAGGACTCGTTCGCCTACGTTCACAAAGCCGTGGGCGGCGTTGACGAAGCCAATCTACTTACGCCCATCAAGAGCCCGTTTGGCGCCAACATGGTTACGCGGTTGGGGATGTCAACTCTCATCGTCGGACATTGCTTCGACCACTACGGGCAGATAGTGGAATATTTAAGAATGAACAGCATCGTGCCTCCAGCCAGTCGGTAAACATCCGCGCGAAGATTTTGACAATAGAGGGTCAGATCAACAAAGGGCCGGCATTTTTCCGGCCCTTTCCCTTACCCGATCGCCCGCTTTTACCTATGGCACGAAAGTGCCATTTACACATCCCAGCGTGAGACATACTCTCGCTCTTCTCCCCGTTTGCTGGAACAAGCTGCGATGTAGCGTGCATCCTTGAACGGTAAGAAGGCGCGCCCCGATCGGCGTGTGCGGGACGGATAATAGGAGCCCGACCCGCTGGCAGGAGAAGTACATGAAGACCAAGAAGCATCAACCTTCACGGGTATCGGAACGCGATGTTCAACAGGAGATTGACAATTTTCTTCGAGCGCTCAGTTCTTACCCCGATCGTTTCGCCCACGAACCTTACCTGAGTTTTCAGCAGCATCTGTCCCGGGTCTTGGCCGCGACTCATTCTCTCGGCACTCACACGGATGAAGCCCGGCGACGTTCAGGTTAGGCTGCTCTATTTCGCAGGGTTCAGCGAATCCGCTTGCTAGCCCCTCGCAGCGTGATCTCGGTATGAATTAGTTCTGCTTTGAGTCCCTCGGTCTGCAAGTGGTTACTCACCCGCATCCTGGTTTGATCGAAATTCGATTTCGGATCCAGAAAAATCAGTACCGAAGGTCCAGCCCCGCTCAAAACACTGCTCAGTATTCCGCGAGTCGCGGTCAACTTCCGCAGGGCGGGCAGTAGGGGACACAGAGACTCACGGAAGGGTTGATGAATGCGATCTTCCATTGCCGACGCAAGCAAATCTTTGCGCCCCTGAAAAAAGGCCGCCAGGAGGAGCATCGAATTCTGAATGTTGGTTACCGCATCCGCGCGGGAATACTGTTGAGGAAGAACCCGGCGCGCCCCCTCTGTCGAAAGACTCTCGTCGGGAACTGCGAGCAGCAGAGGCCACTTGCCCTTCGGCTTTACTTCGGCAATCCTCATTTCGTTATCGGCGGAGATTCGCGCAACTGCCAAACCGCCCATCCAACAGGCTGCGGCATTATCAGGATGTCCCTCGCGCCGGGCTGCTTCGTACACGATACCATTATCGGTCCAGCGCAGTCGGCCGAAATGCACTGCCAGGGCGATTCCAGCCAACCGCGCAGCAGCGGAAGATCCGCATCCTTTGCCAATTGGAATCTGGTTCTCGATGCCGAGCGCGATCGGTTGCACCGGTTTTTTCTCGGCCTCGAGCACTTCACGATAGGTTGTCAGAATAAGATGGTTTTCGATTTGCGAGCAGATTTCTGAATCGCGGCCGCGCGCCATGACCGAGAATTCGTTTGCCGACTCTGCCCGGATTTTAAGAAACATTGAGAAAGCCAGCGCCGCCGCATCGAACGCCGGCCCAAGGTTCGCGGATGTCGCAGGAAGAACAATCTCCAGAGACCGCTGTTTTCTCGCAGTGTGATCAATCATGATTAAAAGGCTTTGCCGACTACAATCGGTCATCCGCTTGTTTCAAGGTCTGAATGACAGCCTCCACGGTGGCATCGATTACGACGGGTGCGCGTTGCTGCGGCCGGAGAATCTCAGCTTCCTTTTCGCTCTCAGCTCCGGCAAAAAGATCGCCGCGATGAAATTTCAACGTGAACTCTGGATCTTTCAACAAGTGCCCAGTCAAGATCAATACCACGCTCTCTCCCGCCCGGACGAACCCTTGCTTGACCAGTTTCTTCAGGCCGGCAAGAGTCACCGCTGAGGCGGGTTCACAACCGACGCCATCCGCTCCAATCTCCGCCTTAGCCAACGCGATTTCAACTTCGCTGACCTGTTCGACAGCCCCACCAGTCGCCTCCAGCACCCTGACCGCCTTTTTCCACGACGCGGGACTGCCAATGCGAATCGCGCTGGCCGCAGTTTCAGCCTGCACCGGGATTAGTTTCTTGCCGCTGTTTTCGCGCATCATCCGCACCAGCGGATTGGCACCGGCCGCTTGAATGATGGAAACTTTCGGCAAGGTCGAGATCAAACCAAGTTGCTTCATTTCGAGAAACGCCTTTCCCAGTGCCGAAGAATTTCCCAGGTTGCCGCCGGGCACAATGATGTGGTCGGGCGGCTCCCAATCGAATTGTTCCATCAGTTCGATAGCCGTCGTCTTCTGCCCTTCGAGACGATACGGGTTGACCGAGTTCAGCAGATAAACCGGAATCCGCTGCACCACATCATTCAGCAGACGCATACAGCCATCGAAATCGGTCTTCAACTGGCAGGTCACGGCTCCGTAGTCGAGTGCCTGAGAAAGTTTTCCCCACGAGACTTTGCCCTCGGGGATCAGAACCAGGCTTCGCATACCGCCGCGCGCGGCGTAAGCTGCCACCGAAGCGGACGTATTGCCTGTCGAGGCGCATGCCACCCACCGGAATCCCTCTCGCCTCGCAATTGATGCGGCCACAGTCATTCCTGTGTCCTTGAATGATCCCGTGGGATTCATGCCCTGGTGCTTGGCGTAAAGCTCCTGCAGCCCGGCGATGCGGGCGCACGAAGGCATTTCATAGAGAGGAGTATTTCCCTCGCGCAAAGAGATGATCTGATCCCGGCCCTCGAAACTAGGCAGCATTTCCCGGAAACGCCAAACCCCGCTTTCGTCGACTGGAAGCCCGGAAGTGCGGCGCTCGCGCCAAAGATTCCGCAGCGCTGTGGCGTCTGGAAGCGACGCCTCCCCCACCCGCCAACTGGGATATACGATTTCCAGCAGATCGCCACAACTGGCGCAGCGGAAATCTTCTCGTGCCTTTCCGTTCTCGATGCCGCAGCCAATACATCGCAGTTGCGATGCCCGAGCGGCGTTGGAAGGTGAAGTCCGTTCCGTCATCCTGATTGAGATCGGCGGAGTATCGTCCAGCGCGATCTACTTCCCGCCGCGCAAATATTTGTCGGTCTTGTTAATCCAGTCGGCGCGCGGAGGATTGAATACGTCCAGATCCACCGTGTCCTCCAGCGCTTCCGCTTTGTGCGGCATGTGCGGCGGAATGGTAAGCACCTCGCCGGCGTTCACTATGAGTTCTCTGCCATCGATCCAAAACTTCAATGCGCCTTCCAGAATGTAAGTAATTTGTTCGTTGTGATGGCTGTGTTCCGGCACGATGCAGCCTCTCTTCAACAGAACGCGTGCCAGCATCACATTTTGTCCCACAACGAAGTGACGTTGCAGCAGCGGGTTCAGGTCTTCGACTTCAATCGAACTCCAGGGAATGTGCTTCAATTCGGCCTTGGCGACGCTTTTCGGCCCAACCATTCGCCTTGTAGCCTTCTTCTTTGCAGTCTTCCTGATTGCACGCTTCGCTTTCGCCGCCTTCGCCATTAGTGCACCTTTCCCGGATAAAGTCCCGCCGCATTGTCATGCAAATAACCATGGGCCATCTGCAACGCCTGTGCCTCGCTGACTTCGCCCATTGAAATCATTTCCGCCAAAGCCGCCGCCAGCGCCGTGCGCGACGACTGCACTCCCAGCCAGTAACTCTCCTCCGCTCCCAAAACATTGTTGTAGGGAAATGCGTCAGTACCGAAGGTGATTTTTTCAGGGAACGTCTCCAACCACAGCTTCAGAGTCTTCTTGAACTCCGAAGGATAAAGCAGAATCTCGGTCTCCGACGAATCCAGGTAAACGTTCTTTGCTGAAGCCAACCAAATAGCCTGGCGATCGTAAGGATACCCGCCGTGAATCATCACGAACGTCACATTCGAATAGCGCGGATCGCGCAGAATGTTTTCCAGATTCAAAACATTGCTTTCCGACAGATTGAAATAATCGCCGATGCCCACCGCCGAATGGACATGCACAGCAAGATGAAGCCGCCCGCCTTCGCCGATCAAGTAGCGAAAGATGAAGTCCTGAAATGTGCGGTATTCCTCTTTGCTGGGAATTCCACCGCCCACGAATCGCTGATAAATGTCCTCCGCCTCCTCGCGGTCGGGGTCACTGAACTTGGTGGAGCGGAAATATGCCACTTCAAACTTCATGGCGATGCCGCCCTTCTTCTGATTGTCTTCGAGCGTACGGCTCAAGAACTTCAGATACTCGGCAAAAGTTGCGGGCAACTTTGCCAGCCCTTCCTGCTGCATCCAACGGCGCAGCATCTTCTCTTGCAGCGGAATGTACACCGCTTCATCCGCGTTGCGCGCGCGTTCCCGCTGATTGTCGAACGGCCACATGAACGAATCGGCAAAAAACACCCACACAAAGCGTTTGGGATCCAGGTAGTCCGCCATCATCGCGCGGTTTGCCACTCCCTGCTCGATGTTCAATTTGTCGAGAATGTCAGAAAAATAAGCATTGCCCCGTTCTTTTTTTAGTTCGGCCTTTTTCTGCACCAGCCACTTGGAGTGCTCGGGAGACAGATCGTCGTACGGATATCCGAAAAGCGCCTTCGCGGCAGCAACCAGTTCGGGATTGGTGTCACGCTCTCGCAGGGCAGCGCTTCCCGGAGGCGCGGCCATGGCGTCGACGTCAGGATCGTCGGAAAAACCGGGGTGCGCATGATGATCGAACATGGGAATCTTTTCGATCTGCGGCAACAACCGCTGATAGATTTGCTGCACGTCCGAACCCGGCAATGGGCGCGCCTGCGCGTGAGCCAGAAGAGATGCCCCGCAAAACATCAGTACCCACCAGTGTCGCTTCAATTCGCTTTCCCCATTGAAGAAACTTATCTCGCGACCACAGCACGATGCCACGCCGACGAGGCCCGTAGAATACGCTCCACCGCCTCCTGCAACGTAGCGGTCGACGACGCAAACGAGAAGCGGATGAAATCAGCCCCAGCGACCCCAAACGCCGCGCCAGGAATGGCCGCCACCCCAGCCTCCTCCAGCATAATCCGGCAAAGTTCCTCCGCGCTCATCCCGGTCTCTGAAATGTTCACCCACGCGTAGAACGCGCCCTCCGGCGGCAAGCAGCGGAATCCGGGCACCCGATTGAGGTCGCGAATGAAGCGCTCGCGCCGCTTGGCAAACTCGCCGACCATGCGCGGAGTTGCGCCCTCGCGGTCCTTGAGCGCCTCGATCGCTGCATACTGGCTGAATTCCGCAACACACGTATAGCTGTTCACCGCCAGCATCTGCAGCGCCGGAACAATGCCTGCCGGAGCCACCGTGTATCCAAGCCTCCATCCCGTCATCGCGAAACTCTTGGAGAAGCCATCGATAATGAGCGTGCGCTCCTCCATCCCGGGATAGTTCATCAACGAGATATATTGTCCGCTGTAAATCACCCGGGCATAAATTTCGTCGGAGAGCACCAGCAGATCGTGTTTCACAGCCAGTTCCGCCAGTCGCCGTTGAACTTCGTCGGTGTAGACCGTGCCCGTCGGATTGCCTGGCGAGTTGGTGATGAGAATCTTTGTGCGCGCGGTAATCTTTGCGGCGATCTGGTCAACATCCGGCTGGAACTGTTTGCGTTCGGAAAGCTCGAATGGCACGGGAACGCCGCCCAGGCCCAGAGTGATTGATGAATATCCAGGAAAACCGGGGTCGGGATACAACACCTCGTCCCCGGGATCGATCAGCGCCATCATCGCCAGGAAGAGTGCGATTTTGCAGCCCGGCGCGATGACGATGTTATCCGGAGAAACGCTCACCTTGCGGGTGTCGTGAAGATATGTGGCAATGGCCTCTCGCAGGGCAAGCACGCCGGCTACCGCGCAATAGCGGTCCTTACCTTCGTCCAAAGCCCGCTTGAGTGCATCGTTCACAGATGCGGAGGGATGAAAATCAGGCTCGCCCAGTTCGAGGTGAATGATCGAACGGCCCTCGCGCTCCAGTTCTTTGGCGCGAGCATACACGGAGAGCGCTCCCTCCCCCGTCATCACCGCCATCCGCGAAGCTAACCGTCGCATGATTCTCCTTTTCAAATGGAGACCGGGAGTCCTCGCCCGGACATTTACAAACCTTTATAGAAGCCGCCATCCACCAGCAGCGTCTGCCCTGTTACATAGGACGCGCGCTCCGAGGCCAGCCACACAATCGCATCCGCAATCTCGCGGGGCTCGCCCAGGCGCTTCAAAGCCGCGTCCGCGCTCCACCCCTCAGAGATTTCCTTTTCACTCTTGCCCGAAGCTGCAGAGCGTGCCTTCGCCAGTTCCTTTAATCGATCGGTCGCAGTGTACCCCGGGCCCACGTTGTTTACGAGTATGCCATCTTTGCCGAATTCGTTGGCCAAACTTTTTACCAGGCCTGCCACCGCGGCGCGCACTGCGTTGGAAAGTACCAGGTCCACCACCGGCTGTTTGGTGGTGATCGAAGTAATGGTGATGATGCGTCCCCAGTGCCGGCGCTGCATGTGGGGAATCACTTCGCGGGCGAAATAAACCGTGCTGAGGAAATTGAGGTCAACCGCCTTTCGCCATTCTTCCAGACTCGCCGCCAGGAATCCTTTTGCCGGAGGCCCTCCGGCATTGGTAACGCAAATGTCCACACCGCCAAATTTCGCCACCACCGCATCCACAAAGCCATGCACTGCCTCCGCATCGGCCACGTCCAGAGCCTGGGTAAACACTTCGGCACTGTATTGTTTCTCGATGCGTTGGGCCGAGGCCTGCAGCGTTTGAGCGTTCCGGGCGCACATCGCCACCCGGCATCCCTCGGCGGCCAGGCCCTCTGCCGTGGCGCGCCCAATCCCCTGGCTCGATGCGGCCACGATCGCCACCCGATTTTTTAAACCTGTATCCACGATGCTGGAATTATAAAGGTACGTTGGCTTGAGTGTATCGTCCCGGACGCAGACGCCTCTTGCCCACTTCGTCAGCGAACGATACCCTTGACAGGTCCCGCGAAATCAGCGGACGGAGTCTTTATGAAAAAGCATCAGCATCGCCCGGAAACCGAAGCCGTTCGTGGTGGAACCGACCTTGACAGAAAGAATGGGCCACTCGCCACACCCATCTATCAGACGTCAACTTTTGAGGTCACCGACAACGAACAGCAACTGCGCGCCACCCATACCGACATGTTTTATACACGGTACGGGAACCCGACAAACACGGTGGCGGAAGCGGCAATTGCCGAACTCGAAGGCGCTGATGCGGCCTTGTTGTTTGCCTCGGGCATGGGAGCAATCACGACCTCCGTCCTCGCCCTGCTCAAAGGCGGCGATCATGTCGTGGCCCAGCGTGACATCTACGGCGGAGCCGGCAAATTTTTCACCCAATGGCTCCCCAAGCTGGGCGTCGAAACTACATTTGTGGATACGACCGAGTATGACCAGCATGCCCGCGCGATTCGGCCTAATACCAGGCTGCTCTATCTGGAATCACCTACGAATCCACTGGTACGCGTGGTTGACTTGCACAAGGCTGCCGCCCTGGCGAAGAAACATAATCTCATTAGCATGATCGACAGCACCTTTGCCACGCCCATTAATCAGCGTCCCGTGGAATTTGGCATCGATCTTGTGATGCACTCCGGCACCAAGTATTTCGCCGGGCATTCCGACCTGATTGCGGGTGTTATTGCAGGTCGGAAAGATTTGATCGAGAAGATTCATGAAACCCGAACGACGCTGGGTGGCGTGATGGACCCGCATGCGGCATGGCTGCTGCTGCGTGGCATAAAAACTCTCGCGGTTCGAGTGCAGCGCCAAAATGAAAACGCGCTGCGTATCGCGCAATTTCTGGCACAGCATTCCGGAGTCCGGCGGGTGTACCATCCCTTTCTCGACGGGCATCCGCAACGGGCGATCGCGACGGAGCAAATGAGCGGTGGCGGTGGCATGCTGAGTTTCGAAGTGGATGGTTCCGGCGAAGATGCACGGCGGCTCACCGAAGCCCTGCGCCTGTTCACGCTGGCGCCAAGCTTGGGCGGAGTCGATTCCCTGGTTTCGATTCCCGTGCTGACTTCCCACGCGATGATTTCCGCCGAACAGCGGCAGATGATGGGCGTGACCGAGCAGTTGATCCGGCTCTCGGTCGGAATCGAAAATGCCGACGACCTGATTGCCGACCTCGATCAGGCGTTCGCCGCGGTGGGTTCGCCCCGTCAGCACGCCCATGTGGGATGAGAATCGGACTCTGCATCTTCACGCGCTGTGTCCTCAATCCACGTAAGCCTCACCCTTGCGCACGATGCGGATGTAGTGATCCGTGAATTTAAACTGCATTCCCGGCATCTCGTACTTTGGCATGTGACAGGAGACGCAGTTGCTCGTGCTTACCTTGCAGCTCGCGGCCGGATGATCGCGCGCCGGCCCCGAACTCGACCGCGGCTGATGGCAAGCCAGACATTTGTCATCGTACGAGGCCAGGTCTCGCACCCGGGGTTGATGCGGGTTATGGCACGACAGGCAAGTGATGCCCGCATTGCTTTTTGCCCAACACTGGCTTTTTTCCAAACGATAAGGCTGAAAGCGAAGGTTGAGAATCCCGAAGGTTTGGGTAAGCGCGACGTCCGCGAAGGTGCGATGGCACGCTCCGCAAAAATCTACCTGGTCCACGGGATCAAGCTGGCCCGGATCCAGAATCGAGTTCAGTCCTTCCTTGGTTCGTCCCGCCTTCATCGCGGCCACATGCTTTGCCCCCGGTCCGTGACAGGCTTCGCAGGTCACACCTGGAATCAAGCGGTTGGGATCGAAGCGATTGCTGGCCTTCGATGCGGTCGTGTGGCAGGCGAAACATCGGCTGGTTTCAGGCGCGTACAACATGCGGCGCCCTAAAGCGTCTTCCAGATTGGCAGAGGGTGTCCGAGTCGCACCAGGAGTGAAGTCGAGGCCGTCCGGCGCCCGGTAGTAACTCACCCGGCTTTCGAACAATGTGCCGTTGTGCTCCAGGATGTAAGTCTGACCCGCCTCCCCTAAACCGAACGCCCAACTCACGGGCGCAGAAATGGAATGCGCGCCATCGCTGACCGAATATTCGCTGCCGTCTTGCTTGCGCAGAATCTGGTATGTGTACGGTGGAACGCGGAAGGTCAGTTGGTCGTGCGAGCGCAAAGCCTCGGACGCCAGCGGACGCGTCGCCGCATTGGCCATCGGGGTCGTCTTCTGAGTTTGCGCTTTCGACGAATGGCATGGCTCACAAGCAGCGGGGCCGAGATACTCCTCGCGTGGGGCGACGCCTTTGGTGGGCCACCATCCCGGCCGCTGCAGACGATCCTCCGTGGCCGTCTGCACGCCGCTCGAACCGCGCGGACGGGCCGATAAGGCGACTACAGACAACCAGACTACCGCCGACAGAACAATAACTTTCTCCCGCGCACCCACCGGCTAATCCCGATTTCCGACGGCGACCCTGAGAAAACCAAGATCCCGCTGATGAGTTTGATCAGCTCTCTTCAGAACAGAAATTTCGCACCCAGCTGCAAAATTCGCGGACTATAAGCCGTCCCCACTTGCAAGAAGTTTGAGCCGGGTACAAAGGTCCCGGTTCCCGAAGAAAATCCGGCGCTGCCGGCCGCGCCGCCCTGATCCCCGGCCAGCGGGCCAAACTCGGTATGATTGAAAATGTTAAACGCCTCGGCCCGGAACTCAATCGCCATGCTTTCCTTGATCACAAAATGCTTAAACATTGCCATATCGACATTCCAATGCCCCGGGTTCAACAATGAGTTTCTGCCCGCATTGCCCAACGTCAATCCGACAGGATTGGCAAATGCATTCGGATTGGCCACAAACGGCCCGAATCCCGATGCTGGATCGAACTGCGGAATGTTCTGGTGCGGATCCGAAATCACATCGGCGTAAGATTGCCCCGCTCCCGCATTCGCGGTCACTCCATTTCCCAGTCCAGCATTGTCCCCGAGAATACCGTTGTAGGCGCTGAACGGAGTTCCCGTCTGCCACAAGCCGATCCCTGACAGTTCCCAACCGCCCAAAAGCTTGTCTTTCAGCCCCGAGCCTCTGAAAAATGGCAGATCATAAATCGCGCTGGCGTTAAACAAATGCCGCTGGTCGAAGTTCGATGAAGCACGAAACGAAGGGAAACTAAACGCATTCAGAATGCCTCCATCCCCGAACAACCCTCCGTCGGAAGAATCATCAATGGAATGGCTGAAGGTGTAGGACAGATTCAATTGCAGCGAACCCACGCTCCGTCTGAGTTGCGCCTGCAGCGCGTTGTAGGTCGAGGACGCTCCGTTATCCAACCTGCTGATGTCGCCAAAGCCGCGGAAAGGCCGAAACGGATTAGCGTCGGTACCGCACGCAACCGCCAGGTTTGTTGCCACTTGCCCGCCGGTTTGCCCGGTGTAGCCCACGCCGTTGACCGTCGCCGTCACAGTCACCGGCGTGCCCAGCCCGCTGCTTTCGTTGATCGAATTGCAATCCGACGCGCCGATCGGCGCTCCCAGCGCTATGTACGGGTTCTGCGCCGCCGGAACCGGTTGCAGTTGATTGAGTTCATACTTGCGGCCCAGGTGGGTCCCCTTGCTGCCCACATAGGAAACCGTCGCCACCGTATTTTTCATAACCTCGTGTTGAATGTCGAAGTGCCACTGCTGCACGTACGGCCACTGCGCCTTACTTGGAATGGAAATCACATTCAGCGGAAACAGCAAACCGGTCGCATTCCCAATGTTGCCATATCCCGTAATATTGAATTGCGTGGGCACTTGTACCAGGGGAGGATTGCCCTCAAGCGCTTCGGTCGTGGCTTCGTTCCCGTTGGTGTGTTCAAAGAAAATTCCATAACCACCGCGGATGGAAGTTTTCCCGTTGCCCATCGGATCATAAGCAAATCCAATTCGCGGAGCCGGGTTGAACAAGTGTCCCTTCATGCAGCCGGATGGAACTCCATTCACCCCGCATTGCACCATTCCGTTGAACGGATCGCCTGTACTCGGCACAATCGCCCCCGATTGTCCCGTGATCGTGCCGTTCGAGTCATCCACCTGCGGAGCCTTCGCCGCCACCCAAGCGCTCGGATCGAAGTTATAGGCCTGATGGTAGCGCTCATTATAAGTGCCAAAAAGGCTCAGTCGTAATCCCATGTTCAGCGTCAGGTTCTTCGTCGCATGAAGGTCATCCTGAAAATACGGCTCCAGAATCTTGTACCGGTTGTAATACTTCGGCTGCGCGCTGGCCTGAGCGAAGTTGGCGATATTGCCGATCAACAGATCGGCAAAAGGATTACCGCTCGAAACCGGCGACGTATTGTCAAAATTCATAAAGCCATTGACCGACGGCTCGGTTCCGCTCAATTCATTCTTTTGCGCGGCCACGAAATACGCCCCAAACTGCAAATTGTGCCGCCCCACAATTTTCGTCACGTTGTCGCGATACGTATACGTAGGATTTGAATTGTAGGCTCCGTTCGGAATAAAGCCCGGATCCTCCCCGAACCCTTGACTGCCATAGGCCCCGCCGAATCCACCGGTAATGCTGAAGCCCGGCAACTTGCCCCCATTGTTGGTATTCGCAAACAGGCTCCCAATCGCCAGATTTGGCGGACGCTTCCACGCGTTCGGGTTCGGACTTCCGCTTCCCGTCAACGTAATGTGATCGGTGGTGTAGCTGAACACAAACTCATTCAGCAGCGTGGGCGATGCGGTCGCCGTCAGCCGAGCCACCAACGCTGTCGCCGGACCAACGAAGTTGGTCTCAACCGTCGGAAAGCTTCCCGCGTTCGTCCACAAAGGAACCGCCGTCACCGTATCCCACGAATCATGGACGTAGCGAAACGTAGCCCGCAACCGGTCATTGAAGTTGTGGTCCACGCGCACCAGTTCCTCGCGCCAGTTCGTAGGTTGCGAAGGAGCCGCCACAAACAGATTCGATCCGGAAGTTGGCAGCGGAATCATACCGAGCAGCGGCGCCGAGGCAGGATCCACCGGAACCTGGTTGTTCGGAAAAGGGTTATAAAACTGAATCTGATTCGCGTTCAAAATTCCCAGGCTCGCTGCCGGACAATCAGGAAAGAACGGTCCCGCTGCTCCGGTCGGATCGTCCCGTTGAAACTGCGTTCCCGCTGCCGGACAAAGATCGCTGAAGTTCCCGCTGCGCTCCGGCGACGTGGGTACCACTTGATTGAAGCTCTGCCCCGGAACCCGGTCGCGCCGCCATTCCTGCGACCAGAAAAAGAAAGTCTTATCCTTATTCGTGTTGTAAACCCCGGGAATGTAAACCGGGCCACCAATCGTGTATCCCCAATCGTTTTTCTTGTACGAGGGCACGCTGGGCTGAAATGCCGGCGTGGCGTTAAACATATCGTTGCGTACGAACTCGTACGCATCCCCGTGGAACTGGCTCGTCCCCGACTTGGTCTCCGTCTCAATCGTCCCGGATGCATTTCTGCCGTACTGCGCTCCGTAGTTCGAAGTCAGCACGCGGACCTCGCCAATCGCATCGACACTCGGCGTCACGTTCAGCGTGGAATTGCTGCCGTTATCCATATTGTCGCCGCCGTCCAGTTCCCAGTTGTTATATTCCAACCGGCCGCCATTCACGCTGTAGTTCACATTCGCCGTGATGCCGTACTGCCCCTCCGAAGAACCTGTTTGACTGCTGACTCCAGGCGTAAGCGTCACCAGTTGCGTGAACACCCGTCCATTGAGTTGCAGTTGGCTGATCTCTTTCCCGGTGATGGTTCCGGCAAGCTCATTGCTCTGCGTCTCCACCGCCGCCACATTCGTGCCTTCCACCGTGACCTCGGTGCTTTCCGCGCCCACTTGCATAGACGCGTCGGCGCGCGCTTTTTGCGCCACCCGCAGAATCACTCCCTGCGCTTCATACTTCTTGAAGCCCTTCACCGCAATCGTCAACTGGTAGCTTCCCGGCGGCACCGCGCTGATCAGGTAATCGCCATCGCCATTTGTTTTCGTCGTGCGAGTAATTCCGTGCTCCTGGCTCTGAATGGAAACCTGGGCATTCGGAATCGCCGCTCCCGAAGGATCGCTCACCGTCCCGGTAATCGAGGCGGTATCCTGCGCCAGCAGCGACATCGGAACACACAGAAGACAGAACAGGAACGCAAGCGTGGTCAACCACAGGAGACGGGATTTCATGTGCAACTCCTAGTCATCGATACGTAATTGAAACGCTGAATTGGGCCTCACCCCTGAAGCCCGGCCATCACTCTATTTGTCAAACTAGCGGCGCTCACAAACGTCGAAAATGGTTTATTAAAACGTGTTAATAGTGCTGTAGCCCTCCGCCCATGTCAAGCGAAAAAATGCCCTGGACCACGTGAACAAAGTCATTCGAAGATCTACACGCGACCATTTCAAACTCCCGATCACGACACACTCCGCGTCGATTCCCGCACCGCCAACTCCGGCGCTACCTTGCGGTGCACCGCCGTCACTTCTCGTTTCTCCTGCACCGCATTAATTCCGTCGAGCACAATGTTCACCGCCATCGTTCCCATCACTTCCATGGGCTGACGCACCGTAGTGAGAGAAGGTGTGTACAGGCTGGAGACCGCTACATCGTCAAACCCGATCACCGAACAATGCTCCGGCACGCGCAATCCAGCTTTCGCCAGCGCGCGTATCGCTCCAAACGCTGTCATATCATCGAACGCCACCAGGGCAGTAAATGGCCGCTTCTGTTTGAGCAACTCTTCCGTCAACTTATATCCAACTTCAAAACTTGAAATCGGATCTTGAGACTCGGGCAGATCGACAATCAACCGGGGATCGAGTTCCAGCCCGCTGGATTTCGCGAACGACCGGATTCCTTTCCAGCGCGGTGCGCTGTCCGCCAAAGTTTTCGGGCCCCGGATGAAAGCCATCTTGCGGTGTCCCAGCGAGTGAAGATGTTCGACCGCGGCCCGCGCCCCGAGTTCATTGTCGACGATGACCGAACTCACCGAATCCGTTCGCAACTCGCGCCCAATCATCACCGCGGGGATATTGTTCTTTTCCAGATCGGCCAGCACGTCGATGTCCACGAACAGCCAGTTGGCCACCACGATCAGCGCTTCCACTCGCCGGTCCAACAGCATCTCCAGGTAACGCTCAAACCGGCTGCGCTCGTTATGAACGTCGGTAAGAATAGGAAGGTAAGACGACTGATACAGCGTGTTCTCAATGCCTCGCAGCACCAGCGTGCAGTAGGGATCGGTCATGTCGAACACCATGACGCCAACCGTATGACTGCGTTTGCTGCGCAGCGAGCGGGCAAACAGGTTTGGCCGGTAACCCAGTTTCTTGGCTTCGAGTTCGATCCGCTTCTTGGTGACGGCTGGAATGTAGCGTGCCAGTGGGGCGTTGTTCAGAACAATGGAGACCGTGGTCGACGAGAATCCGCTTTCCTTGGCCACATCCCGAATCGTAACTGTCGCGCTTTTCATCGCGCGCTGTTCATCCTTACGCAGCATGGCCGTGCCTGTTGCCCTAAATGATCGTGGCTTGAATTCATGCTCTCGCTGGCGGACACTACAGCAGAGAGTGAAACCAGTGTCAAGTTCAAGCCTGCGATTCTTGTTGACCATCCTGTTGCTGGCCCCGTCGCAAGCAGCGCGGACGCAAACTGTGCCGCCCGCTCCCGCGCAAAAATCGCATTCCTCGTCGCCTTCGCCTAAGGCCGATCCCCAACAGCTTTTTCAGCAAGGGGAAGCGGCGCTAAAAAGCGGCAACCTCGATGAGTCCGAACACGCATTTCGCGGTGTGCTCGCCATCGATCCGCAAGTGGCCGGCGCGTACGCAAATCTGGGCGTCATCTACATGCGCCGCAAACAGTGGCCGCGGGCATTAGAAATGTTGCACAAGGCCGAACACCTGGCCCCTCAGATTCCCGGCGTCCGGCTCAATATCGGACTTGCCTACTACCGTCAAAATGATTTTCGCAAAGCAATTCCTCCCTTCGAATCCGTCGTCCGCGATGCCCCGGATTCGTTTCAGGCCCGCTATCTGCTGGGGTTGTGCTACTTCTTTGGCGAACGCTATGCCGACGCCGCCACGACGCTGGAGCCGCTCTGGTCGCAGGCTTCGAGCCAGTTGAATTACCTCTACGTGCTCGGCATCGCGGCCCACAAAGCCGGGCGTGCCGATCTGGAGCAGCGAGCCTTGACCCATTTGGTTGAAATCGGCCAGAACTCTCCCGAATTTCATCTCCTGATGGGCAAGGCTCACCTCAACCGCGAGGAATACGACGAGGCCATCACCGAACTCGAACTCGCGCTCAAGGGAGACTCCGCGCTCCCCTTCGTCCACTTCAACCTTGGAATGGCTTATCTCAAGAAACAGGATCTGGAGCGCGCGAAAGCCGAATTTCTAAAAGATATCGCGCTCGAGCCGGATGTCATTTACGACTACGACCAACTCGGGCAGGTGTACTACCTCGAGCAACAGGATTCGCAAGCGGAAACGATGTTTCGCAAGGCCCTGCGCCTCGACCCTCAGCTCGCCAGTTCTCATTTTCAACTGGCCCGCGTCTACCAGCGGCAGAATAAATACGCAGCCGCCCTGACTGAAATTGACGCCACCCTCAAGCTTGATCCCGAGGGCGCCAGCATTCACTACTTGCGCGGACAAGTTTTGCAGCATTTGGGACGCGCCCCGGAGGCCAAGGCCGAAATGCAGACCTTTACCCAGATGTCGAATGCCGCTCGCGAAAAACGCCATCATGAACTCGAAGCAGGCCCCATGCCGAATCCAGAACTCACCCAGGAACCCCAGTAACCGCGCTCTCCTTTGTTATTGTGTGTAGATGACCGAAATCACCTGCGGCGCGCTTCTCTTCGACTTGGACGGCGTGCTCATCGACTCCACTCCCGCCGTTACCCGCGTCTGGTCCGAATGGGCCGTCGCGCACGGCTTCGATCCCGACGATGTTGTACGCAAGGCCCACGGCCGCCCCAGTATCGCGACCATTCGCGATTACCTTCCCCACGGAGACCATGAAGCCGAAAATCGCAAAGTCGAAAGCCGCGAGATCGGAGATTTGCAGGGCGTAGTCACTTTGCCCGGCGCGCGCGAACTGCTGAACGCTCTTCCGCCCAATCGATGGACCATCGTCACCTCCTGTACTCGCGCTCTTGCCGAAGTCCGTTTGCGCGCCGCCGCACTCCCCATCCCCGAGCGGTTGCTCACCTCTGACGACGTGAAAAATGGCAAACCAGATCCCGAGCCATACCTGAAAGGTGCGTCGTTATTGGGAGTTTCGCCAGAAAATTGTGTTGTCATCGAAGACGTCCCCGCTGGAATTCGCGCCGGCAAATCTGCCCGCGCTCGCGTTATCGCGTGCAGAACCACGGTTCCGGAATCGGAACTCAAAAACGCTGGCGCCGACTGGATTGTGGATAACTGCAAATCTATTTCTGTCTCGAAGTTAAACCAGAACACCGGCCTGCAGCTTACCCTCTCATAAGCCCACAATCCTCGTCCGATTCACGACCAACCTCGGACCCTCGTTCCGCATCGTAGTTGTCGTGAGACTCATCGCCCTACTCGCCGCCATTTTGCTTGTTCTCGTTACCGGATGCACTTCGCAGAAGGCGAGTCCCGACGAGCTAAGAGAAAAAACCGCGCAAGCCACCTCCGACATCCGCCGCGACGCCAAAGCGATGGCGGACGGTGTCAAAGAAGGATGGAATCGCAATCAGCCACTCGATATCAATAAAGCCACCAAGGATCAGCTAGCCAGTCTGCCGGGAATGAGCACCGAAGGCGCCGAGCGCATCATCGATGCCCGGCCCTATAGCAATTCCTCCGAACTTGTCAGCCGCCACGTAATCTCGCAACTTGAATACGACAAAATCAAAGATCAAATCACCGCCAAAAACTAACCCACCCTCAATGCGCCATCACCGCGCCCCCACCCTTCTTCGGCTTGCGCATCAGAAAAATCAACGGCAACATCACCACAAACATTAGCGCCAGAAAGCGAAACACATCGTTGTAGGCAAGCATCGCCGCCTGCTGTTGCACCATTCCCCACACCGCAGCGTACGCGTCCCGAGTCGCAGTCACCGCATCCTTCCCCTGGGACATGAAAAGCGCCTTCAACCCATTCACGGTTTGCCGCGCCACCGGATTCCCCGGGTTCACGTGTTCGCCCAGAATGTTCACGTGCATCTGTGCCTTGCGAACCTGCATCGTCTCCACCATCGAAATCCCGATGCTCGCCCCAATATTCCGCATAAGATTGAAGATGCTGGTCGCGTTGCCCATCCTTTCCCTCGGCACCGGATCATTCGTAACCGTCGTCAACGGCACAAAAATCAATCCCAGCCCCGCCCCTTGCACCGTAAGCGGCAACCAGAAATTCCACGACGCCACGCCCAGACTGAAAAGCGAAATCCTGTACATGGCAAACGCGGTTGCGATAAAACCCGCCGCCAGTAGCTTTCGCGAATCCACTTTCCCCGTCAGATAACCAATCAACGGCATAAATAAAAACGATGCCAGCCCGCGCGGCAGATTCGTAACCCCAGCATGCGTCGCCGTATATCCCAGCAATTCCTGCATCAGAAGCGGCAACAGAACCGTGCTGCCATACAGCACAAATCCCACCACCGTCATTATGAATGTCCCGATCGCATACGACCGGTAGCGGAACACGCTTAAATCAATAATCGGATGTTCCGCCTTCAACTCGCGGATAATCAACCCGCCCAGCCCAACCACCGCCAGCACCGCCAGAGTCACAATGAAGTGCGAGCCGAACCAATCATCTTCCTGCCCCTTGTCCAGCATGATCTGCAGCGATCCAATCCCCAGCACCAGCAGCCCGATCCCCCAGTAATCGATTCCCTTCGACTCCTTGCGCAAGTAAGGAGGATCGAAAATGTAAGCCTGGGTCAGCAGGATGGCCAGCACACCGATCGGAATATTGATGTAGAAAACCCATCGCCAACTGTAATTGTCCGTCAGCCATCCGCCCGCCACCGGCCCCAGCATCGGAGCCACCACAATTCCCAGCGCCCAGAAAGCCATCGCCTGCCCGCGCTTCTCCGGCGGAAACGACTCCAGCAAAATCGCCTGCGACAACGGCTGCAATCCCCCCCCGCACGCTCCTTGAATGATTCGGAAAAAAATCAGAAAGGGCAGCGTCGGCGCCAGCCCGCAGAAAAAAGACGCCGCCGTGAAGCCCGTCACCGACAACATCAGCAGCCGCTTGCGCCCAAACGTAGTCGCCAGCCATCCCGTCATTGGCAGAATGATCGCATTCGCCACCAGATACGATGTCAGCGTCCACGTCGCCTCATCCGTGCTGGCCGACAAACTGCCCGCAATGTGCGGCAACGACACATTCACCACCGTCGTATCGAGCACTTCCATGAACGTGCTCGACATGACCGCAATCGCGATCAGCCACGGATTAATCTCTCTCGACCCTGCCTCGTTAGCCGCCATCGGTTTCGCGCCGAAAAATCATTAGACTCTTTCCCCGCCACGCGCGACTCGAATTCTCTCACCGCTGCCTCATCGCGAGCCAGGCATTAGAATCTTTCTCAATGCCCGAACTCCAATCCACGCCTTCACATCCCCAGGGCTCCACCTGGATGTTCGCTCTCCGCGCCCTTCGCTCCCGCAATTATCGCCTCTTCTTCACTGGCCAGTCGGTCTCGCTGATCGGCACTTGGATGACTCAAATCGCCACCAGTTGGCTGGTCTACCGCCTCACCGGATCAGCTTGGCTCCTCGGCGTCGTCGGCTTCGCCGCCCGCATACCTACTTTCGTCCTCGGACCCTTCGCCGGCGTCTGGGTCGATCGCTGGAATCGCCACCACACCTTAATCGTCACCCAGATTCTCTCCATGCTGCAATCCTTCGCGCTGGCTGGCCTCGCCCTGGCTCGAATCATCACCATTCGCGAAGTCATTTGGCTCGGCCTCGCTCAGGGCATCATCAACGCCTTCGACATGCCCGCCCGCCAGGCATTCGTGATTCAGATGGTCGAAAATCGCGACGACCTCGGCAACGCCATCGCGCTCAACTCTTCCATGGTGAACGCCGCTCGCCTTCTCGGCCCCTCCATCGCCGGAGTCATTATCGCCGCCGTCGGCGAAGGCTATTGCTTCCTCATCGACGGCTTCAGCTATCTCGCCGTCATCGCCTCGCTGCTCGCCATGCGCATCGCAACCGTCCCCCCAAGAGCGGCGGACAAAGCCATCCTCCAGGAATTGCGGGAAGGTTGGAACTACGTCACCCACTTCGTTCCCATCCGCACGATTCTTCTACTCCTCGCCCTGATCAGCCTGGTCGGCATGCAATACACCGTGCTGATGCCGATCTTCGCCGGCCAGGTCCTGCACGGAGGCGCTCACACCTTAGGTTTCCTGATGGGCGCATCCGGCGTCGGCGCGCTCTACTGGCGCAATGTTTCTGGCCACCCGAAAAAACGTGCTCGGCCTCGGCCGCATGGTCCCCATCGCCGCCGCCAGCTTTGGCACAGGATTGATCGCGCTTCGGTCTCTCCCGCCACCTCTGGTTGTCCTTGCTCCTGATGATGCTGGTCGGCGGCGCCATGATGATTCAAATGGCCTCCAGCAACACCATTCTCCAAACCATTGTGCGAGGACGACAAGCGCGGCCGCGTGATGAGCTTCTATTCCATGGCATTCCTCGGCATGGCCCCATTCGGCAGCCTCCTCGCCGGCGCCCTCGCCCACCAGATCGGCGCACCCCGCACCGTCATCATCAGCGGAATCCTCACGCTCGCCGGCGCCGCCTGGTTCGCCTCGCACCTCAGCGTATTGCGCGAGCTCATCCATCCCATCTACCGCACTCTTGGCATCATCCCCGAAATCGCCACCGGAATCCAGAACGCCAGCGCCTTGCAGACTCCGCCCGAAGAGTGACCCCCAACTCGCGTTTTTCACCCCTGATCCCAGCTTCCGGCAAAATCTTGTCAAGCCCCCTTTTTCCCCCAATTCCCGCCAAACCCTTCATTCCAACCCAGAAATAAACTTCTCATTCATGGCACACTTACCCCCTTCCATGTGCTAGTCTATATCTATAAAGATAAATAAAGGCGCAGCCAAATAGCTGCGCCTTTTTGTTTTTGCCACTCCCGAAAGGCACCCAAACATCCTTATGAAGCCGTCGTCGACAGCCACCACTCCGCCCACCCGCCCGCCCATTCACCGCAACACCAAGCGCACCGGAGAACTCTCCGAAGCCGCTTTCCTCCTCAAGTGCGAAACCCTCGGCTTCCACCTGACCAAGCCCTGGGGCGACAGCGAGCGCTACGACTTCATCCTCGACACCGGCCCCCGCCTCTGGCGTGTACAAGTAAAATGCACCGAGGTGATGCGCGCCCACGGCTACGACGTTCAACCCATCTACAGCATCTACGGCAAAGGCAAAATGCCCTACACCGCCGCCGATATCGACGCCCTGGCCGTCCACATCCTCCCCCTCGACGTCTGGTACATCCTGCCTATTGAAGCCTTCACCCCCAACAAAAGCCTGCGTCTCTACCCGAGCAACCACTGCCAGCGCGCCCGCTGGGAACAATACCGCGAAGCCTGGCACCTCCTCGACCCATAAAAGGGGGTGCCCCATTCTTCCGTGTTCTCTGCGGAAGGGTAGGAGGCGAGGGGGTGCCCCATTCTTCCGCGTTCTGTGCGGAAGGGTGGGAGGCGACAAGGCCCGCAGCATTGTGTTTTCAAATGTCGGTGCAACCCAACCCCGTCTGGGATGGCAAATCTAAAACACACAAAAAAGGGGGTGCCCCATTCTTCCGCGTTCTGTGCGGAAGGGTGGGAGGCGACAACGCCCGCAGCATTGTGTTTAAAATCTCGGTGCAACCCAACCCCGTCTGGGATGGCAAATCTAAAACACATAAAAAAGGGGGTGCCCCATTCTTCCGCGTTCTGTGCGGAAGGGTGGGAGCCGACAACGCCCGCAGCATTGTGTTTAAAATCTCGGTGCAACCCAACCCCGTCTGGGATGGCAAATCTAAATCACATAAATAAAGGGGGTGCCCCATTCTTCCGCGTTCTCTGCGGAAGGGTGGGAGCCGATAACGCCCGCACCATTGTGTTTAAGAATGTCGGCGCGATCCAGCCCGTTCCCGGTGGCAAATCTAAACCACACACAAAACTAGGGTGCCCCACTCTTCCGCGTCCTCTGCGGAAGGGTGGGAGACGAAGAAGATGGCATAGCTTCAGCCGTGCCGCCGTAAATTCGATCAAGACCCCGCAGAGCCTTCCCTGAACGAAGTCGAGGCGGATTCCCTTGACTCCCCTCAACCCTCGGAGTATGTTTCCCCTTCCCCCAGAATCAGACCCCGGGTGTCCCTCAAATCGCAGTCCGTCCGGAGGATGCATGAACCAAGCCGCTCGCCTTGTTATATTGCTGTGCCTGTGCCACCCGCTCTTCGCGCAAGTCCAGGACCAGGCCAAACCTAACAGCCAAATTCCCACTAACACGACGGAGCCACGGACCCAAACACCCGACGCAAACAGTGCCCGCGTCTTCATCACCGACAGCCAATCATGGTCAATCGCCGGCGGCGGCGGTGGCGCTAATGGAGCTTACGGGTCAGTTGTGGCCGGGGGCGCGCGTCCGCAGACTGCTGAAATCATAAAGACTTTCGGAGAGCGCTGTCCGCAGATCGTGATCAACAATAAGCAGGACAGGACCGACTACATCGTTCTTCTCGATCACGAGGGCGGCAAGGGTTATCTACGGCACAAGAACAAGGTGGCCGTGTTCAATCGCATCAGCGGCGACTCCATCGTCAGCAAGTCCACGCTCTCTCTTGGAGGTTCCGTCCAAGACGCATGCGAAGCCATAACCACTGACTGGGCCGCTCACGGAAAAGACATCCGCGCAGCCGCGGCCCCACCGACAAGTCCTGCTGCTCCTCCGGTTGTGGCTGCTCCGGCACCCACCCCTGCATCCGCCGCACAGGCTCAACTGCAGGTGACCTCGACCCCCGATGGCGCGGACATAGAAATCGACGGCGGTTTTGTCGGCAACACCCCATCCACCGTGGGTGTCGCCCCAGGACAACACCAGTTGTCAGTGAAGAAGACCGGCTTCAAAACCTGGGAGCGGAAGATCGCGGTTTCAAGTGGACAAGTCAACGTGAATGCGGCGCTAGAGCCCGACCTGAAATAACCAAGCGGGGAACTTCGGGCGTCCGCACCTGGTTGGGCTTACAGTCGGCGGCTGAGTGTCGAAGCGGCTACGGATTATGATCAGACGCGGCGACCTTTTGTCGCAGGGTTAAATTCCTTATGCTCACACTTCGTGCGACCCAGTTCCAGAGATTCATGACCACCGGCCGCACAGCCCCCGCGATTTTCGGCTGTGAGGACGACTCTGCACGATTTGTCGGGGAGTACGTAGTGAAGTTGAAAGGCGGAATCGAGACAAGGGAGGCGGGCCTAATGCGCGAACTCGTGGGGGGCTGGCCCGCCCCACACTCTTCAGGGTGCCCCGTTCAAGCTTCGCTTGGGCGGGGATGTTCAGTCGTCACAGAATCTTTCGCCATCGCCAACTAAGCATCTCTTAAACACTTTGCAGCAATCCGGACAGCTGCATTTCCTGACCTTCAGTTGGCGGATGGCCCAGCCTTGCCGATCTAACACCTAACATCACATATAAAGGGGGTGCCCCACCCTTTCTGCGTCCTTTGCGGAAGGGTGGGGGGCGATAAAGCAACCGAGATATCGCCAACGGCGCATCGCGTCATGCAGCCAACTATGTAACAATCTACAAAGGAGAACCAAATTCGCCTTCGACGACAACCTGATCGAAGAAGCCCGCCGCCCCGGACACCATAAAACCAAAAAGCAGGCAGTTACCGCCGCTCTCACCGAATACGTGCAGCGCCGCAGGCAACCTCGCATCTTCAAGTCATTCGGGACGGTCGACTTCGATCCCAAATACGACTACAAAGCGGAGCGCGGGCGCCCGTTATCACACTCCTAAAAAACAAAACCCCGAGCCGCTCTCGGCCCGGGGTATAAACCTGTCCAGCTACAAAATCGATTATCGATAGACGCAGGTTGGAAGTCAAGGTTACGTGAGGAATCTGCCTGCCCTCAGACTCCCCGTCAGCTCCCCTACCAAAGCAGGGAACACTGTGGACCCGGCGGGATTCGAACCCGCACCTTGTAGCTGGACAGGCTATTGTGCTCCCAGTTACACCACGGGCCCCAACGTAGCCTAGGATACCTGCTCGGACCGAACAAGTTCGTCCGTCACATCTCTCGCAATCGAGGCCCATATTGAGCCGCTACAGCCGACCTCTGGAATCAGTTCGGACCCGGAGGAATTCTTGACTCAAAACCTGTACCCTTAGCCGCCAGCTCTAAACCCCGAGCCTGCAGCCCAAAGCCTAATCCCCTCAATCACTTACACCCATCCAATGCGCCATTCCACCGCTAAACCCCGATTTTGCCCCTTTCATTGGGTTCCGCGTGCCATCCCCTCCTGCTCTCAATAAGATAGTTGCACAGGGGAGAGGTCCATCGAGAAGGCCTCTTCGATGTCAGCAGTGCAGACTGGATCTGGTTTTGGGCCGATGTTATTCGGGCCGTTGAGGAACCTCTTCCAGCAGTGTGAAGGTCAAAGTCGGGGTCGGCTCTCAGGTTCAGCCGTTTGCAGAATTTGCTTTGCAGATTCACCGGGGAAAAGTGGCAGATGCCTGACTTGCCACATTCCCAGCAGTGGAAAGCGAGAGCGACATGCATAAGCCAGTCAAGTACGTGGAGAAAGCAGTGACCGTCGCCGCCAAAGGCGCATGGGCGGTTTTCGAGCGTCTGAACCGCATCAAGCCCAATCCGTCGCCCACGCCGAAGTGGTCCGACAAGCCGCTGCTCAAGTCCTACGAGAAGATCGAAGCCGCCGCTCGGCTGGCCGCGCACCACCGACTCGCTTTGCCCGAAGTGTGTCCCCGAAATTCGCCAGCAGATTCTCGACGGCAAGCTGCCCGTACGAAGTGCTGATGAACGAAAAGGTCGGCGAGATCAAGGCGCAGATCATCGAGCGCGACGGCAAGATCCTGATGGTCAAGGATTGCCCGAAGCACGGCCACTTCGAAGACGTGATGTCGATCGACACCGAATTCTCGCGCCACCTGGAAGAAGTTTTCCCCGGCCGCGACATCGTCGCCCACAACGACGAGAAGCTGCATCACCACGGCTCGTCGCACCGTGAAGTACGGACGCGGCTCGGTGCTGACCATCGATCTCACCAACCGCTGCAACATGATGTGCGATCCCTGCTTCATGGACGCCAACCAGGTCGGCTTCGTCCACGAACTGAGCTGGGAAGACATCAAGACCATGCTCGACAACGCCATCACCATCAAGCCGCGCCGCCAGATGTCCGTGCAGTTCTCCGGCGGCGAGCCGACGCTGTCGCCGTACTTCCTGGACGCCGTCCGCTACGCCCGCAAAGTCGGATACAACAGCGTGCAGGCCGCAACCAACGGAATCGAATTCGCCAAGAGTCTCGAGTTCGCGCAGCAGGCCGCCGAAGCCGGCATGCGCTATGCCTATCTGCAATTCGACGGCATCGGCAACGCCGCCAACGCGCACCGCAAAGTCGGCAACCTGTTCGACGTAAAGTTGAAAGCCATCGACAACCTGCACAAAGCCGGAGTCGAAATCGTTCCGGTCGTGACGATCGTCAACGGCATCAACAACGAACAAGTAGGACGCATCATCAAGTTCGCGCTCGACAATCCCAAGAAGATCGGCTTCCTGTCGCTTCCAACCCGTAAGCTTCACCGGCCGCGACGAAGCCGTCACCGACGACCGCCGCCAAGCCCAGCGCTACACGCTCTCGCACCTGGCGCACGACGTAAAAAATCAAACCGGCCTCGGCGAACCCGCCCGCGACTGGTTCCCCATCAGCTTCATGGGCACCTTCAGCGACTGGGCCGACCTGATGCACGTCGAAGACGAAAACAACGACTGGGGCCAACTCTCCTGCGGTTGTCATCCGAATTGCGGGACTGGGATGGCGGTGATGATTGACAAGGAAACCAAGGAGGCGGTGCCGGTTACGGCGTTCCTGAAGGGCGATCAGCTGGCGAAGGATATTGCCAAGGTCAACGATGCGGCGCGCGGGAAGTTTCTTGACGATTGTGGGAATGGCGCTTGTGTTTGATGAAGAATTACGATCCGTTCCAGTCGCCGACGCATTTCAAGTTGATGGATCTGCTGAAGAAGTTCGACAAGAACTTCAACGCTACCGGGAAGAATTATGGCAAGGTTGGTCCGGACCGCACGATTGACGATGTGATGAAGCGGCGGCAGGACCGCTGGAACTTCCTGTTCATCGCGGGAATGTGGTTCCAGGATCTGTTCAACTACGATTTCCGGCGGACCGAGCAGTGCATCATTCCTTACGCCACGCAGGAAGGCGAGATTTCCTTCTGCGCTTACAACACGGGCGTGGGATGGCGGAACATTATCGAGAAGATGCACATGACGGCCACGCTCACCAAGTGGTACGAAGAGCACGGACGGCATGAGATCTTCGCGGGCGGCAAGAATGTGAAGATGGAATCGACGGAGCACTCGCTGGTGCTGCAAGGATGGACATCGTGACCAACGAAGAGCAGCACGATCTGGACAAGCTGGGCATCGCCAAGAACGCGGGGAAGAAAAGAAGCGGGCGCGCGATGCGCAGCAGCAGGTTGCCAGGGTCGAACGGCCCAGAAAAGATGATCCGGCCTACAACGCGCGCATGGCGGCGCTGTATCGCGAAGTCGTGCTGAAAGAGAAGCCGGTGGTGGCGGAGAACGGATTCATTCCGTTGGGGGCGTTGACGGCTTCTGCTTCCAAGCCGAAGGTGGAAGTGGGTGAGCCGGTGCTAGGGGACTAAGCGTCTCGTCGGGGAGGTCCGTGAGAAACGGAAAGAATCTACGGAGAAGGCCGCCAGTTTTTGGCGGCCTTTTTGGTTTCACTAAGGGGCTAACTGCATCAAAGATTTTGGCCGGCGAGGACCGGGGAAATCTTGAGAGAGGAGGGTGGAACGAAATGAAGGGGAAAAGGTTGATCGCACTTGGGGTGTTAGCTCTTTCAGGGCTGGCCGCGCTAGGGCAGTTGGCGGGGGCGCAGCAGAGGCCGGTGTCGCCGCAGGCGGAACAACGGATTCAGAAGGAAGTTCGGCATGAACTGGTGATGCTGCCGTTTTTTTCCGTGTTTGACAACCTGGCATTCAAAGTTGACGGCTACAACGTGACTTTGCTGGGGCAGGTGACGAAGCCGAACTTGAAGTCGGATGCGGAGAAGGCGGTGAAGGGAATCGAAGGGGTGGAGAAAGTAGACAACCAGATTGAGGTGCTGCCGCTTTCACCGATGGACGACAGGCTGCGGCAGCTTTTGTACCGGGCGATTTACGGGTATCCGACGCTGCAGCGTTATGCGATGCCGGTGATGAAGCCTATCCGGATCATTGTGAAGAATGGAAACGTGACGCTGGAAGGGGTGGTCGATAGTGAAGGGGATAAGAACATTGCGACCATCCAGGCGAAGGGCGTGCCTGGGGTGTTCTCGGTGACGAGCAATTTGGTGGTCGCGAAGTGACGGGGGCGCGGGGCAGAGCGTCCTGCTAGCACGGATTGCCCCTTTGCTCCGCTGCCCGGACGGTGCGTCCGAGGCTAGGTGAACATTGTGGTGAGAATTCCCTGAGGCATTGTTGGTCGTATGGACTGTTGGGGGCCCTTCGACGCGATACAGAGGCTGCGCTCAGGATGAGGCGATACTCTCCAGTAATTTCTTCAGCTAGATAGCTAACTAGGCGGTTTCCTATTAGGGCATTGATGGAGAAGAAGCCTGAATAGCTTGGGTTTGAGCGAGGTTCGTGACCTGAAATGTAGTCTCGACGGTAGCCCCATTGGGAATGGTCAGACGGAAGGCCACAGGGCCAGGTTCACGTATTGGTAATCCCGAAAAGTTGACGATCACTCTTGCCAATCGCCCGTTTACAAAATTAATCGGAACATCCATTTTGAATATCAAAGACTTATTTGCAATGATTTCCAAGACCCCTTTCACGTTAGCACTTTCATCCTTATCACTGTCGATCACCGACACGAATGTAAGGGTGGGAATCACGATGGGCAGGCCGGAAGCAGGGAATTGATCCACAACATTAAAAATGCTTAAGCGGTTAGAACTTCGATCCACAGACGCTGACTGAGCGCACAACGCGAATTGAACTCTCATGGCTTTGCCGGGGAGGAAAGCGAGAAATTCAGAGTGGTTGTCGGAACAGCTGCGGCAGTGATGAGTCTACGAATTGGCTCTCCCCATTCTAAGTTGGACAAGTCAAGCGATTGGATTTGGCTCCATAGTTCTTCATCCACTGGGTCAACACTCGACAAAGCCACTAGATACACGTAGAGGGGGACTCTATCGGAAACCTCCTGGGGTGGACGAACCAATGCGTCACTAAGTGCGCGCACGATTTCTCGCGCCATGCTGTCCAGCACATACTGGACAGCAATGTCCTTCCGTAGGCGCTCCAGCAAGAACGCCGGGGTATTCGCTATGAGCACAGCTTCCTTCGCGGAAGATGTTGCTATAGCACGAGGCCCGATTGCTGGACTGACTGGGCCGCTTGTGGCTTCCATCGCTTTAACCTGTAATAAGTGGCGTAGTTGCCATCTTCCTCAAGATACGGGCATTCTCCTACCGCGTGAATCATCTCGTAGCCCTTGCCCCACTTGCTCCAAATGATCGGAATGATTATTGGTTGGCCACCCGCTACAATTTCTACTTTGTCTCGCGCTACTACAAATCCAGAATGTATGACCTCTCCACGAGCACTGGAATAGAGCACAATATCCCCAGGACGTGCCTCCCTTTCTGGCACTGGATCGAATCCATCATCGTCCAAAATCGGAAGTACTACTGGAGTCACCGTCGTGCGCCGACTGCCAAAGGTGAGCCCATGACAGTTGTAAACAGGACATGCTTCGCTAACCGGTTCCGCCTTCGTAAACCGCTTTAGCGTTCCCCAAGTTGATTCCACTCCATACGCGAGTGCTCCCAGACTTGGAAATTCTCAATTGCAGCGTTGCTTCTTGTCCGCAGTTCAATCGTGCTGTTCTGGTATTTTCCAGAGGCGTCAAGGACTGGCAATATCTTTCTCCCGGGGGGAAGAAGGACGAATTTTTACATCTGAACATGATTGTGTCAACATGACTCTTTGGTTATCATGCACTTTCTTGCACTCTGAACGCAAGCGAGATGCGCCATTACCAATGGCGTTGTACCAAAACGGTCTCGGTTCATAATGGCAGCAATTCAGCGACGTTCCAGACATGACCGGTTAGATGCGTCTCTATTGCCGGGGATACACGAAAAGTGCTGTTGACTCGGCAAAAGTCGTACCAAGCAAAATGCAGTGCCACAGCCGCTTTCGGGTTCTCCACTTTTTTCGAGAACGTATTCGTCAGGCGAGTTAGCCTGCGCATCTGCCCCTGTTCATGCGGCGCTTTTTCTTGCCGCAATTGTTTATCCAAACTTTGTCGCATTGAATCCGGCGGCAAGGCAGGTTTTTCATCATGGCATCCATTGTTTTGCAAGTGCCACTACTAGGTTCCTCTGTAGTGGGCTACTTTGAAAATCAAAGTAGCCCACTACCGGTTCCTTCTTATGCTTCGTCCTTTTGCTGCTTATTGTTTACAATGGGGAGTTTATCCACAATAAGGGATAGAGTGGGATAGCCCGGGTTTCGGGCACGACTGACTTTGAAACACGGTGATCACAATTCGAGTTTGGAGGGGGCTGCACCGCGGGTGTACTGGCGGGTGGAGGGCAGTCTGCTGGAGCTGACGACGGTGCGTCCGATCGCCTTTTTTACCTGGAATGCGCAGACGTTTACCGAGCGCTGGGTGCGGCGGGGGTTGGTGTTGCTGATGGCGCTGCTGCGTCCTTTTCTTTATGCGGCGAACCGGGTGTTTGCGACGCGGGTGGTGCACACGGTGTTGCGCGGAGTCAGCCGCGACCGGCTGGATTTGCTGGGCGAAGAATACTTCCAGTACAAGCTGAAGCCGCAGCTGAAAGCGGATGGAGTGCAGGCAGCTTAAGGCACTGATGGATTCGGGCGCCGAAGTGGTGCTGGTGAGCCAGGGTCTGGATCATGTGATGCGTCCGCTGGCGCGGCATCTGGGAGTGAAGTGGGTGATCGCGAACCGGCTGGAATTTCGCGATGGCATGGCGACGGGGAGGTTGCTGGAGCCGGTGATTCGTCCGCGAGGAGTGTTTGCACGGATCACGGGAGCGGGGCCGGACGGAAGGCGGACGCCGGAGCGATTGGTTCGGGCGAGTCTCGGAGTCTGCGGAGCTGTCGAGGCATTGCAGTCGGCAGTCGTTCCGGCGGAGCGGCAGTCGCCGGTGCGAGTCGCGTCCGATTGTTTATTTCGACGGGGAGCGGCAGGCGGGACCGCTTTCGGTGCGGAAGGCGCTGGCGGGAAAGCACGTCATGCTGATTGGCGTGACGGGATTTATCGGCAAGGTGTGGCTGGCGAATACGCTGATGGATCTGCCGGAGATTGGGCGGATTTATTTGCTGATCCGGCGGCAGAAATCGAATCCGGCGCAGCGGCGGTTTGAGAAGATGGTGGAGGAGTCGCCGGTATTCGATCCGCTGTTTGAGCGCTATGGGGCGGGGTTGGCGCGGTTTCTGCGCGGAGCGCGTGGAAGTGGTGGAAGGCGATGTTTCGCAACCGGACCTGGGGCTGGCGCCGGAGGTGTCGGAAGCGTCTGCAGAACGGATCTGGATCTGATCATTAACAGTTCGGGGCTGACGGATTTCAATCCTGATTTGCGGGATGCGCTGGCTGACGAATGTGGATGCGGCGGTGAACATTGTGGAGTTTGTTCGCAAGTCGGATCATGCGGGGCTGCTGCATCTTTCGACCTGCTATGTGGCGGGAGCGCGCGATGGGCGAGTGAGCGAGACGCTGCGTCCGAATTACACGCCGGCTGGCGAGCGGCGAATTTCGATGCCGAGCAGGAGTGGCGTGCGCTGCATGAATTCGTGAAGCGGGCGGAGCGAAGGCGGAGAGCGCGGAAGTGACCGAGGAGCTGCGGCAGCAGGCGCTGGAGAAAGAGCATGCGGCGAAGGATCTGCAGGGGGCGGCGCTGGAGAATCAGATTCGCAAGAATCGGATTCGCTGGCTGCGGAATTATCTGACCGAGGCGGGAACCAAGCGGGCGAAGGAACTGGGCTGGCCGAATACGTATACGCTGACCAAGAGCCTGGCGGAGTCGCTGATTTGCAAGTATGGAGCGGGGTTGCCGATTGCGATGGTGCGTCCGGCGATTGTGGAGACTTCGGTGGAGAAGCCGTTTGTCGGGTGGAATGAGGGCATCAATACGTCGGCGTCGCTGTCGTATTTGCTGGGGACATATTTCCGGCAATTGCCGTCGAACGAGCGCAAGCGGCTGGACATCATTCCGGTGGATTCGGTGTGCCAGGGGATGACGCTGATTGCGGCGGCGATGGTGGAGCGGCGGCATGACGCGATGTACCAGTTGGCGACTTCGGTGACGAATCCTTGCGACATGGGGCGGTCGATTGAGCTGACGTCGCTGGCGCATCGCAAGCACTACCGGGCGCAGGAAGGACTGGAGTACTGGCTGCGGCTGCGGTTCGATGCGATTCCGGTTTCGAAGGAGCGCTATGAGCGGATGTCGGCGCCGGCGCAGAAGGCGATCATTCAAGTCGATTCAGCGGATCATGTCGCCGTTGCCGTTGCGGAAGACGCCGCTGGCGAAGGCGGAGCGCAGTCTGGAGCGAGTGGAGAAACTGATTGAATTGTTTGAGCCATTCATTCTTCACAATGAGCATGATTTCGTGGCGGACAATGTGGAGAAACTGGCGCTACGCGCTGGTGCCGGAGGAGAAGGCGCGATTTCGGCTATGACACGCGCATCGATCGACTGGTGGGAGTACTGGATCAACATTCATATTCCGGCGCTGCGGCGGTGGACGTATCCGCTGATTGAGGGACGTCCGCTGGAAGCGCGGCCGGCGCGAAGTTTTCAGCTGGCACCAGGCAACGGCGAACGGCGAGACTCGTCAAGACCGGCACAAACGGAGCAACGTGGCGATATTCCTGACCGGGTCGCACCGGATACATCGGCGCGCATGTGGCCGCCAATCTGCTGCAAGAGCATGGCGGCTGCACTTGAACCTGCTGGTGCGGGCGCGCGATCCGCATGAGGCGGAGCTGCGCTTGTGGCAGGCGCTGCAACTGCATCTGGATTTCCCGCAGTTTTACGAGTATCTGCAGACGCGGATCCGGATTTTTCGCGGCGATCTGACCAGCCCGCGATTCGGACTGGCGCAGCGATGATTATGACCGCCTGATCCACACCACCGATTCGGTGATTCATTGCGCGGCGTCGCTGAACCGCAAGTCGGAAAAGAGCTGTCTGAATGTGAATCTGCGCGGCACGCTGGAAGTGGTGCAGCTGGCCATGCAGCGCGCACCACTATCACGGGTTGCGGCGCTTCAGCCACGTGAGCACGGTGGCGGTGGCGGGGAAGCGCAAGAATGAAGTGGTCACCGAGGACAAGTCGATCGATTGGGAGCGGTCGGACTACGATCCGTATGCGCGCACCAAGAAATTCTGCGAGCACATGATCCGGCAGTTGCTGCCGGAAGTGCCGCTTACGATTTTCCGGCCGAGCATCGTGCTGGGCGACAGCCGCTAGCGCGGAGACCACGCAGTTCGACATGGTGAAGGCGTTTGTGTTTCTGGCGGGCTTGCCGGTGCTGCCGTTTCGCCCGACTGACAAGATCGACATCGTGAATGTGGATTTCGTGGCGGATGCGATTGCCACGCTGCATCAGAAAGACGATCCGCAGTACGACACCTATCATCTTTCGTCGGGGCGCGGGTTCGCAGACTTTCCGCGAATTGACCAATGCGCTGGCGGCAGCGCAACAGAAGCGCGCGCCTGATGTTTGTGCCGATGTCTGGAACGGCCGTTCGATCCGGAACCGTGAATACGCTGGCGAATCGCAAGGGCGCGATTGGGCATGGAGCGGCGCTGATGAAGGTGTTCATGCCGTACCTGGTGTGGAACACGGTGTTCGACAACACGCGGGTGACGTCGGAATTGGGGCGCAAGCCGGTACCGTTTTCGCAATACAGTTATCCGCTGCTGAAGTTCAGCCGGGACACCAATTTCGCTTATACCTATCAGGACTGGCCGGCCAAGGTCGGAGGGTTCCGCGGCATGATGGATTTTCTTCTGGAAGCCTGGGTGAGCGCGTCGATTGAGAAGTCAAAAGCCGGATGGATGCTGGGCAAGGGCAAGCCGTGGCAGCCGGGCGAAAAACTGAAGCTGCTGTTTGCCGGGTACAACGGCACGCGCAACATGGGGTCCGATGTGCGCGTGGAGGAAATGCTGCGGCAGATGCGGCACATTCTGGGCGCGGAGCAATGTCGCATTCAGCGTGATGACGCAGAATTTCGAAGTTCTCGCAGGATATTTCGAGAGTACAGCGCAGGTGCATCTGCCGGATATTTTCCCGCCATTTCTTGTCGGATGAAGTGCCGAAGCATCACGGCGTGGTGGCGTGCGAAGGCTCGATGTTCAAGAGCAAGTTCGCCAATGCGCTGACGACGATGATGATTGGGTCGCTGGGGATCGCGGCGGCGCAGAACAAACTGTCGGTGGGCTACGGCGCAGAGGCCGGGCAGATGGATCCGCTGGTCGCCAAGATGTGCGCGCGTTATTGCCGGAATTCGCTGGTCATCACGCGCAATGAGGAATCGCGCACGATGCTGCGCGAGCTTGGGCGTTCCGACCGAATTGGGCACGGACACGGCGTGGACGTTTGAGCCGCATCCGGCGGAGTACGGGCAGAAGGCGCTGCGCGAGGTGGGCTGGGACGGAAGCACGCCGGTGCTGGTGGTTTGTCCGATCAATCCGTTTGAGTGGCCGGTGAAGGCGTCGGTGGCGAAGTTCGCGCTGCACGGCTTGGCTGGGCGCTTACAAAGATAGCCACTACCGCTCGGTTTATTTTCACAATTCCGGGCCGGAGGCGGATCGGGCTTACGAACACTATCTGACGGCGATTGCGAATGCGGTGGACGCGTTTCGCAAGCAGCGAAAGCGTGTTTGTGATTCTGGTGGCGACGGAGCGGCTGGATGCGCGTCCGGCGCGGCGAATTTCGGAAAAGCTGGGCGGAGTGCCGGTGCTCACGTTCGGACGACTACAACATGTACGAACTGGTGAGCATTCTGCGGGCTGCCACATGATGGTGTCGTCGCGCTATCACGGGATTGTGACTTCGATGCCGGGGCTGGTGCCGTCGGCGGGGATCACGATGGATGAGCGCATTCGCAATCTTGATGCGCGAGCGCGGGCACGAGGATCTGCTGATGAACGTGGATGATCCGGATCTGGAGCCGAGGCTGCTGGCGGCGCTGCGAGAAGCTTAGCCGTGAGGGCGAGAGCGATTGCGGATGGGATTGGGCGAACCGTGGTGCGAAATCTGAAAGTGATGGCGCGCATGGGTGTGTACTTCGAAGAAGAAGTGCAGCGGCGGTATCCGGAGTTTCCGACGCGGACGGGGGAGTGGAGTTGGGAAGATTATTTGCCGCCGATGAGTGCGGGGCTGCATAGTCTGATCGAGGCGTACAGCTGAAGCATCGATCGACCGCGAAGCGCGAGGACGCAGGAAACTTTGATGAGTTTTCTGGACGACATTTTCGCGCAGCTTGAGGCGTCAGGCGGAGACTGTCGTCCTCCAGGAGTTGCGGAGGGGACGCGCGGCATCGCTCAGGTTCAGCGGGCGCGAATTGCTGCGAGCAGGTCGCGACAGGCGCGAGCTTTTCTTGCGCGACGAGGACTGAAGAAGGGCGACCGCTGCGCGTTGCTGGCGCATAACAGTGATCGATTGGGTGGCGCTGGATCTGGCCATCATGGCCGAAGGGCTGATCGTGGTGCCGCTTTATGCGCGGCAGGCTCCGGCGGAATTGGTGGCCATGATGAAGGATTGCTCGCCGGCGCTGATCTGCTGCGGGGATGCGGCGCTTGCGGGATGGCGATTCGTGAACAGGAGTGGCCGCGAGGCGCCTCCGCAGATGTTTTGATGAGTGAGCGATTCTTTACAGCGAACGCAAGGTGTGCAGCGACTGAAGTCCGAGCATCGACTGGCGGACTCTGACCCGGTCACGATTATTTATACGTCGGGCACTTCCGGCGAAGCGAAGGGCGTGGTGCTGACGGCGGGGAATATCGGCCACATGCTGGGCTGCACCTCCGGGCGGCTGGACGTCGCTGATGGCAGAGCACGGGCCGGGCAGGATCGCGTGTTTCACTATCTTGCCGTTTTGTTTTGCGGGATCGTGGATCTGCTGCTGACGTGCCTGCTGCGGCGGCAGCCTGGCTGACGCTGAACACCGATCTGAGCAAGCTTGCGAGCGAGATGCGCGAGCCGCGGCTCCGGACTATTTCCTGAATGTGCCGGCGCTGCTCGAGCGGATGCGCAAAGCGGTGGACGAACAGCTTTGGAAGACGGGAGGATTTGCCGCTGACGATTTACAGCCGGGCGAAGAGCGGCGTGGGTGCGCGAGCAGGAAGGGAAGGCGAGCGTTCGCGGATTCGATGTGGCTGTGGCTTGGCGAAGGCGGTCGATCTTTCCGACGATTCGCAAGAAGATGATTGGCGCGAATCTGAAAGCGTTGATTTGCGGCTCGGCGCCGCTGAACGTGGAAACGCAGCTCTACTTCATGATGCTGGGAATTCCGGTGCTGCAGGTTTACGGGCTGACGGAGACGACGGCGATCTGCACGCATGGATGATCCGCGACGATGTGGAGCCGGGACGCGTGGGTCCGGCGATTCCAGGACGTCGAAATGAAGCTGGGGGAGAATGACGAGATTGTGGTGCGCGGGCCGAATATTTTTCCGGGATACTGGAATCGTCCGGAGGAAACGGCGAAGGCGTTGCGCGATGGATGGTTTCATACCGGCGATCAGGGCGAAGTGGATGCGGCAGGGGAACTGGCGGATTGTGGGGCGGATCAAGAATCTGATTATTCTGGGTTCGGGACACAACATTGCGCCGGAGCCGATTGAAGATGAAGCTGCTGCGAGCAATTTGCCGGGAGCGCAGCAGGTGGTGCTGGTGGGCAATGGGCGCGGATATCTGTCGGCGCTGGTGACTGGAGCGGTGACGCGCGAGAAAGTGCAGAGCCGCATTCGATGCGGTGAATCCTGGAGTTGCCGCACTACAAGCAGGTGCGGGCGTTTCATATTGATCCGGAGCCGTTCTCGATTGAGAACGGGTTGCTGACGGCGAACGGGAAGCTGAAGCGGGACGTGATTGCGGCGCAGTTTGCAGGACGAGATCGAAGAGATGTACCGGGTGAAGCAGGCGGTCTAGCTCTGGCAGATGGCATGAAACGTTTCAAGGCACAAGCGCTTTCGTGGGAGTTGAACGACGGCGTCGTCGAACTGGCGCTGCATCGCGAGCCCTGCAATGAGATTGGCTCGCTCACGCTCGACGAGCTGGAGGAGTTTGTCGCCGCGCTGCGAGCGTTGCCGAGGACGAGGCGCATGCGCTGATCATTTACAGCGCGTTGAAGGCGGGATTTTGCGCGGGAGCCGATCTTGCGCGAGCTGTATCAGCGCTCGCAGGAGATGGAGCGAGGCGGAGGCGGTCGCGGGAGTGCGCGATTATCTGGAGCGCATTCATCGCGGTGATGAACGCGATTGATGCGGCGCCGCTGACGACGATTGCGGCGGTGCATGGAGTGACTTTCGGCGGAGGATTTGAGCTGGCGCTGGTGTGCGATCTGATCATTGCCGACAAGATGGCGCGATTTTGTTTTCCGGAGTTGCGGCTTGGGATTGATTCCCGGATTCGGCGGAATTCCGCGGCTGAAGCGCGATCTGGGGAATGGCGTGGTGCGCGATCTGCTGCTGACCGGGCGCAGCTTCAACGCGACGAAGGCGCAGCAGGTTGGACTGGTGAGCCAGGTGGTGGCCGAAGGCGAAGCGTTGCGAGTGGCGCGGGCGACGGCGGCGCAGCTGGGAAAGTTCGATCGGCGGACGGCGGTTGCGGCGAAGAAATTCATCAAGCCGATTCCGTATGAGGAGTTGAAGGCAGGAGATTGATATTTTCTGCGAACTGTTTGCGCAGCCGGCGGTGGAGGCGGGGTTGCGGAAATTTGTGGAGAGCGACGGACGCGCAGCCGTATTTGCCGTAATTAGCTCGCAGCTTCGGCATAAGTTATTCGATCGCAAAGATCGCAAAAGATAATGCCAGAACCTAAACAAACGACTTGAACGAAGTTTTGAACCTGGCGGCGGCACATTTCAAGGTGCCGCGGGAGAAGCTCACGCCGGACGATGATTTTTTCAAGACGCTCGGACATCGACAGCCTGCAGGCGCTCGATCTGCTGACGCGGCTGGAGAATCATTTTCACGTCGAGCTGCCGGACTACGAATTGCAGGGCGTGTCGGATTTCCGCACGCTGGCGGAGCGCATTCAGGCGCGGTTGTAGACGACTGCGATTGCCGATTGTCAGGATTGACCAATCGGCGTATCGACTGGAGATCGGCAATCCGTAAATCGACAATCGTGATCCTGCTAATGCTTGATCTCGATCAATATACGTGTCTGGGCGCGGCGCTGCGCGATGCGCTGGAGCGCTGGCCGAACGAAATTTGCCTGATCGAGGCGGATCGCGAGCGAGAGAAGACGCGGCTGACGTACTCCGATTTCAAGGAGGTGGCGCTGCCGCTGGCGCGCGCGCTGCGAGGATGCCGATTTCGAGCCGGGCGATCGCGCCGCGATCATCATGACGCAATCAGTCGAAGTGGCTGATTTCGGCGTATGCGATTTTTTATTGCGGCGGCGTGCTGGTTCCGCTCGACTACAAACTGACGGCCGCGGAGCATCTGCAATTGCTGGCGCACTCGCAAGGCGAAGTTTCTGGTCGTGGAATATTACCTCTGGCGGGCGATCACGCAGGCGCCGGAGTTCAAGAATCGCAAGCGTGAAGATGGTGCTGGTGACCGAAGCGCCGCTGGGCGCTGATCTTGGCGGGGCGTAGCGCTGGGAAGATTTCCGGCGCAAGGGCGATCCGAATTTGTTGACGCGGCAGCGCGAAGATGTGGCCTGCATCGTGTATTCGTCGGGGACCGGCGGGCGTCCGAAGGGCTGCGTGCTGACGCACGAGAATTATCTGGAGCAGTGCATGGCGCTGACGGCGTGGTATCCGTTCTGGCCGGGCGTGCGCTACCTGAGCATTCTGCCGACGAATCACGCGATTGATTTCATGGTGGGATTTATCGGGCCGTTCGTGTGCGGAGCGTGCGTGGTGCATCTGCGGACGCTGCGGCCGGAGTTTGTGCGCGACGCGTTTGTGCGCTACAAGATCACTTACGTGAGCCTGGTGCCGATGGTGCTGAAGAATCTGGAGCGCGGGCTGCGCGCGCAAGTTTGAGGAGTTGCCGGCGCGGAAGCGCGTTTTGCTGAATCGACTGATTGCGGTGAACAAGGCGCTCACGCGGCGGCGCCCGAATGTGAAGCTGAGCCGCAGGCTGCTGGCGCAGGTGCATCAGGCGTTTGGAGGAGAGCTGCGGGCGCTTTTTGTCGGCGGAGCGTTCATGGAGCCTGCGACGCTGCAGTTTTTCTACGATCTGGGGATTCCGGTGGCGAATGGCTATGGGCTGACGGAAGCGGGCACGGCGGTCACGCTGAACGATCTGCAAGCCGTTTCGCGCGGATACGGTGGGCAAGCCGCTGCCGGGAGTGGAACTGCGGATTCTGAATCCGGATGCGGAGGGAATCGGCGAAGTTGCGGTGCGCAGCAAGACGGTGATGTCGCACTATCTGGACGATCCGGAACTGACGGCGGAGACGATCGTGGACGGCTGGCTGCTGACGGGCGATCTGGGGCGCTTCGACGGCGACGGGCATCTGCAGCTTTTTGGGCGCAAGAAGAACATGATCGTGACCGAAGGCGGCAAGAATATTTATCCCGAGGATATTGAGACGGTGTTCGACAGGCTTGCCGGTGAAGGAATTCTGCGTGTTCGCGGCGAATTATCTCTGGCCGGCGAAAGAATCTGGGAAGCGAGATGCTGGTTCTGGTGCTGCGACTGGAGCCGAACCAGCAATTTTCGAATGCGCTGAAAGAGGAGATCATCGCGCGCAACCGGCGGTTGCCAGACTTCAAGCGGGTGGGCGGGTATCTGTTGTGCGGGAAGGATTTTCCGCGGACGGCATCGATGAAAATCAAGCGGGCTGAACTGGCGGACGAGATGCGAAAAAATCTTGCGCGGGATGCCGTGGTCGAACTGTGAACGAAGCCGACAGCTTTTTCGCCGTGGTGAATCCGGCGGCGGGCGGAGGCAAGTGCCGCAAGCTGGTTCCGCAGCGCTTGATCGCTTGCGCGCGGGCGGAATCAAACTGGAGGTCGTCGAAACCACCGGACCGGGGCAGGGAACACATCTGGCGCGCGATGCTTATGCGCGCGGGTATCGAAAGTTCATCGCGGTGGGCGGCGATGGCACATCGTACGAAATCGTCAATGGACTTTTTCCACGCCGGGAGTCTGATGAACCAGTGACGCTGGCATTTCTTCCGCTGGGAACCGGCAATTCCTTTCTGCGCGAATTCACCGATCGCGGAGTTGAACACGCAATCGAAGCACTGCTGGCGCGGCGATCTCAGTCCTGCGACGTTTTGCGGTTGCGTCATACGGAGGGTGTTCTTCACTACATCAATCTGCTGACCATGGGGTTTGCGGCGGACGTCGCGGCCTTGCGGGCGCGGCGTTTCAGCGGGTGGGGAGAACTGGGCTACCAGGCGTCGATCTTCATTTCGCTGGTTCGCTTCCGCCGGCGGCCTTTCCCTTTGCGAGTCGATGGGGAAGGAACGATGGACCGCCGTCCCTGCCTGTTTCTGACTTTCAACAACAGCAAGTTCACCGGCGGCACGATGATGATTGCGCCTCTGGCGGAGGTGAACGATGGGCTGATCGAATATGTACGTTGGGGACCGATTGGACGATTAGGGCTGATCCGTAATTTGCCGACGCTGTATGACGGCACCCACATTGAGCATCCGCTGGCGGAGCGGCGGGGGGCGAAGCGCATCGATTTCCATTTGGACGCTCCGGTCGACGTGATGGTGGATGGCGAGGTGCTGACATTGCAATGTCAGACACTGGATGTGTTGCCGTCGGCTCTGCGCGTCGTGGTATAAAAACGTATCCCTATGTCACAAGAACGCAGAAAACGGCAACAGGAGCGGTACGGGGGCAGCGAAAAGAAACCGGTGCCGCGGTCGGTGATTATTGCCATGGTGATCGTGGTTGTGTTTGCCATCGCTGTATTTTTCATACGGCGCAGGCAAACCAGCCGCCTGGACGCATTCGCGAAATGCCTGACGGCCAAGCAGGCGAAGATGTATGGCGCCTACTGGTGTCCGCATTGCGAAGATCAGAAGGAGAAGTTTGGCTCATCCTTTCAGTACGCGCCTTACGTTGAGTGTGGAATCAAAGGATCAAAGGGCATCGAAGCGGTGTGCACGCAGGAGAACATTAAACGATTTCCTACCTGGATCTTTGCCGACGGCACGCGGGTTGAAGGGTCGCACGAGTTGGAGTTTCTGGCTGAGCAGACTGGATGCAGCCTGCCATGACGCGAACGGCAGGGCGAGTTTTTCAGTTGATCGCAATTCTGGCGGTGGCCGGGGTGGTGGTCTCTTCGGTTTCGCTGCATCATCACTACGGCACTTCGGAAACGTCCTACTGTGATTTCGCGGCCAATTTCAATTGCGACATCGTCAATCGCAGTGTTTACTCGACCGTGCTCGGAGTTCCGGATGCGCTGATTGGTATTTTTGGCTACGGCCTGCTGCTGGGCCTGGCCACGTTTTATCGGGCGAAAGCGGAGACTCCGTTGATGCTTCTGATTGCATCTACTGCGGGGCTGGGTTTCGCGCTTTATCTCACGTACATCGAAAAGTTCGTGCTGGCGACGTGGTGCATTCTTTGTCTCTCGTCATTGACTTTGATCTTGCTGATTACGGCGCTGTCGTCATTCCTGGCGGCAAGGTCTATGCGTCGAAGTTGAGTTCGGAGTTCATGGCGGTCCAGCACGGGCGAGGACGCCCGCGCCTACATTGAATCATGGAAGAAGTGGGTCAAGCCCAGGCGCCGCTGAACGATTCTGTGGCTGGAGATCTTCGGCTGCACGAATTTCACAGCGGCACATTCCGCAACACGAGGATGCTGCGGGTGTGGCTGCCTCCACGCTACGACGCGTCCGACAATAGCGCGCGCCAGTATCCAGTGCTTTACCTGAATGATGGTCAGAACCTGTTTGACCGCGCGACCGCGTTTGGCGGTGTGGAATGGCAGGTGGATGAAACCGCGGACCGCTTGATTCGCCAGGAAGCGATTGCGCCGCTGATTATTGTGGGCATCGACAACGCGCAGAGCGACCGCATCAGGGAGTATTTGCCATACAGGTCGCTGCATCCGCCGATCTTGCGGCCGCATGGAAAGCGCTATCCCGGATTCCTGGTGAACGAAGTCATGCCGTTTTTGCACGAGAGATATCGCATCGCAAGCGGGCCTCAGAATACTGCGTTGGGCGGGTCGTCTCTAGGGGCGCTCATTTCTCTGTACACAGTTATGGAGCGTCCTGGAGTATTTGGCGGCATGCTGCTGGAGAGCCCGTCGCTGTTTATTTCCCATCGGCGGATCTTGAAGTACAGTCGCTTTGTTCGAGAGTGGCCCGCCAAGATTTTTCTCGCGATTGGTACACGCGAGGCCGGCCGTGAGGACAAGGACAGGCAGGTTGTGGAAGATGTTCGCGAACTGGAACGGAACCTGCGACGCGCGGGCCTGGACGACAACCGCCTGCGGGTGAAGGTCGACGAAGGCGCAACTCACAGCGAGGGCGAGTGGGCGAAGCGCTTTCCAGAGGCGCTTAGCTTTCTGTTTGGGAAGGTTGATAGCGCGTAAGTCTGTTTTTTTTCGCATGGCTAAACCGTCCACCGCACGAATCGGGTCGCCAACCGGCCACAGAGTGGAGCCGGCAGGGCACGGAAATCGTAATCTCGTGATGGCTGGAGTTCTCGTTATTGAGATCGCCGTGGCGGTTGCTCTCATACCATTTACTGACCTTGCCCACGTGCAGAGCACGGATTTCGTAAACTTTTACGCTGCCGCCAGCATCGTCCGCGAAGGGCACGGGCGGCAGCTTTACCGTCGCGAGACCCAGGATCCGGTTCTCCGATCTCTCATGGGCCGGAGCGTTACAACCTATTTCCTGCATCCTCCATTTGAGGCGGCAGCTCTTGTGCCTTTGTCATATTTGAGTATCGAACGGGCATACGTTGTCTGGTCTCTTATAAACCTGGCGCTGCTTGGGCTGTTGCCATTGCTCTTCGGCGATTGCGTTTCATTTGTCAGGCGTCGGCCCTATCTTGGTTTGTTGGGGTTCGTTTTTGCCCCGGTGTTTACCGGGTTAGCGCTGGGGCAAGATTCGATCCTGGTACTATTTCTTATTACCGGAGCGTATTTACTATGGACGAAAGGGCGCGACTTCTCCGGCGGCCTTTTGCTGGCGCTTGTCACGGTAAAATTCCAATACATCGTGATCCTCGCTCTTCTCCTGCTGTTCTCGCGTAAATTCCGTTTCGTCGGCGGGCTTGTGTTGGGCTGCGGATTTCTGGCACTGGCGTGCGCTCTAGTGACCGGTCCCGATGGGGTCGTCGAATACTTCAGATTCGTTTTTACTTACGATCTTCATGGCGGCTACGGCAGCATAAATCCTGCATTGATGATGAACTGGCGTGGCTTTTTCGTGGGCATGGGATGGACGACTCATGTCCGGACCTATGCGGCGGTGGGTTCCGTGCTTCTTGTTCTTCTAGGGATTGCTTGCGGCCGATCCGCAAGGGCGGCAGAGAATCCTAACCTGGCATTTTCCCTTTACATTGCGATCGCCCTGGCCGCGTCGCCCTACGCTTATTTTCAAGATGCAACTATTCTGCTGCTGCCGATTTACCTTTCTGTGGACTCGATCGTAATGGGAAGAACCGGGGGAACGAATGGGAAGATTATTGGTTCCGCTTGTGCGTTGATGTTTCTGTGGCCACTCCTCCTTATGGCTCTGGGCGGTCATTACTGGCGGAATATTTATCTGGTTTTCCCCGTGATCATACTTTTTATAAGCGGGCTGGTGGTTGTATTGTTTCCTCGTAGGGGCGTACTGCCAGTATGGACGGTTCCAACGCTGTCCTAGCCTTCAACCCGGCGCTGTTACAATGCCCTTCATTGATGCGGACTGGACGCGTTCTGCGGGCCGGATGGATCGTGGCAAAGTCGCCGCGCATTGTTTTTCTGGTAGCGCTAACCGCGCGACTATGGGCCTTGTCCCAGCTTCTGCCCGCCAAAGCGTGGACTGGTTTTTACGAGTACAACGAGTTCGCCCACATTGCCTGGGCCCTGGCATCGGGATTCGGCTACAGCGCTCCGTGGGCTCACACGCCGCTCGCACCTACGGCAGTAGAGCCCCCGGTGTATTCATTCCTGGTAGCCGGGATTTTCAAACTGGCGGGAAGCTACAGCTATTTATCTCTTTGGCTGGCGGTTGGGCTCAATGCAGTTTTGTCCGCGGTCACCGGCGTGGTGATCCTCCAGATTGGTAAGCGAGACTTTGGCGCTCAGACAGGCGTGCTCGCGGCTTGGGTGTGGTCGTGCTGGTTGTACGAAGCTGTGGTAGCTGTACGGCTATGGGAGAGCAGTCTCTCGGCTTTACTTCTGATCACTGCACTATGGGCACTGCCAAGATTAGCCGAGTCGTCCCGTTGGTCGCGCTGGCTGCTTTTTGGAGCACTCGCCGGCGTCGCCGCCCTGACCAACACGACGCTGCTATCTCTGTTTCCATTTTTCTGGTTGTGTCTTTGGATGGTCTGCCGGCGGCGCGAGCGCTCGTACATCAAATTAGTGCTGTGTTCCGTCGGCGTCTGCGTTCTAGTGTTACTACCGTGGACAATTCGCAACTATGAAGCGTTCCACCGGCTGATACCGATACGTGACAATTTCGGTCTGGAACTGTGGATCGGCAATCATGAAGGAGCGATGCAGGAACGCCAATTTCCCCGCGACTTTCCGCTGATTGATCCGTCGGAATACAACCGGCTGGGGGAAATGCAATTCATGGAAGCCAAGCGGCAGATCGCGGTGCAGTTCATCCGGGAAAATCCGACAGAATTTTTGCAGTTGTCGGCGCGTCACGCCTTCCGGTATTGGACCGCTCCTGAAGAATTTATTTGGCTCCCGCTCAGCTTGATGGCATGGCTGGGCGCGGTCATCGCGCTTTGGCGAAAAAGGTGGGATGCTGCACCGTATGCCATCGTTTTGATAGTCTTTCCTCTGGTCTATTACATTACCCACACGTTCAGCAGTTATCGCCATCCCACCGAGCCGGTGATGTTTTTATTAGCCGCGTATGCCATGGCGACCGCCGTGGAGCAGGGAGGCAGACGCTTCATGAGCGGATCAAGCTCTACCGCAAAAGTTTAAACCCTTCCAGGAGCATGTCACGGATATGGAGAAAGCTTCGGCGGGGATTCGTCTGGCTCAAATAGCGAAACGCGGCGATCACTGTAATAGTTCAATAGTTCACGATTCTCTTGTTCGCCCATGTCGCGAGCCCACACGACTTTGGATGCGTCGATATCGGCTGCATTGTAGACGCATTCGTCATCGGGGATGTGGCCGTTTCCGTAGCGGACGAGGACCAGTTGTTTTCCTGGTGTAGCTTCCAGAGAGCGAAGGGCGGCTGCGCGTTTTTGATTGCCGCGCGGGTATGGAGGCTCAATTTGCGCGTGCGCCAGCACGGCGGTCACACGCAAAATTATCATGGCACATGCAATCAGGGGAATGGCTCGGACCAGTGACACGCCAACGGGCTTTCCATTCCACGTCCAGAATCGCAGATGACGCATACACTGCAGCAGAATCAAGTAAAGGAGGCCAACCGCTGGCGAGAAATAATGGGGGCGGTACCAGGTTTCAATTGCGAGTCCAAGAATAAACACGCCGGTAGCGAATAGAGGAAAACACATTTTGCGGTCTTTCAAGATCCAGGGGAAGGCGAGCAACGGAATGGTCAAAACAGGACCCAGGAAAAAACGCCAGGACCATGACAATTTGATGGCCGCGTAGCGAACGTATCCGCCAACTGTGCGGTTCTCCTGATAGTATTCGAATTCTTTTTCGTAGAACTGGCGCATGATCGCGTGGCGATACTCAGGCTCGGCTCGGGGTCCCTGCCAGATGAAGTAGGCTGCCGCGGAGTACAGGTTGCGATTCACCTGGTAGGCCAGGCGAAACGGGCTGCCGGTTACGCGGTAGTTGTAGTGGCCAGAAGCGAGGGCTGCAATAACTAAGAGCAGAGTGATGGGCGCGACCACGCGCCCAAGCAAGATAGCTGGCCGAGGACGCCGTGGCCCAATCATCCAGACGAACAGCGCAGCGGCTACGGTCAGGCCGAGCACGAATCCCTCATAGGGACGGCTGTTGGCCAGGATGATCAGGCCCAAAGCCATCCACCACGCGTCTTGCGCACGCGGGCGTTGTCTCAGCCGAGGGAGAGCCCCGAGCACCAGCGCTCCTGCTAAAGCTACGACCGAGGCGCACCAATATCCGTTGATCCAATAGCCGAAGATGCCCAGACGCAGCACCGCCAGTACGCCGCCGAGCAGAGCCCATCCCGGAGGAAGCCATCCCTGAAGCATCCAGCACAGCGCCGCACACATGGCTGCGGTGATCAGCAACTGGCCAATCCAGGGATGCCCGAGAAGTTGCCCGACCGCCAGCACCAGACCTTGCGCGGGCGGGTACATCGACATGTACGTGGGTTGCTGAATGACGTGAAAGGTTTCGAAGTGCACCCACATGGGATGAGTGGGATTGGTGAGCCGTCCATGGGCAAAGGTGTCGGCAGCCAGCAGGTAGCTGAATTCGTCGTGCGCTCCGGGTGCGGGAATGCCAAGCAGCGGGATCAGCAAGACGCGAATTGAAAGAGCAAGCATTCCGACGGCAACGACTGCGAGCCTTTTTCTTCTGGCCAGGTCTCTGAACCATTTTTCGACGCTGGAGATGGGTGCGATCCCCGAGGGCCGTCGAAATACAATCAGCGAAAAGACGGAGAGCACCAGAACTAACTCGATGAGATCGAGGGCCCACGTGGCTAGCCATCGGTACAGTGCAGGCATGGTCAACGGATTTTCGATGGGCGGAGCACGATTGTCAATGCGAAGTCGAAGACGATCGCGGCAAACGCAAGCCGACGGCGTGCGGGTATACTTTCAAGCGCGCTAGCAAATGCAAATGAGGAGATCGATTCGAGTACTGATTTGGCTTGGCGTTGCGGTGCTTGGCGCGCTGGCGCTGGGCACAATTGCGCTGCACCGCGGTGAGCAGGTCAATGCCATGTGGCTGGTAGTGGCGGCATTTTGCGCATACGCATTGGGATATCGTTTCTACAGCAAATTCATCTCCGCGAAAGTCCTGGTGCTCGACGCGCAACGAGCTACTCCCGCCGAACGATTGGAGGATGGCTGCGATTTTGTCCCCACCAACAAGTGGGTCGTCTTTGGACATCATTTTGCCGCGATCGCCGGACCGGGCCCGCTGGTCGGGCCGGTTCTCGCGGCGCAATTTGGTTATCTTCCGGGGACGCTTTGGATCTTGATTGGCGCGGTGTTTGGCGGCTGCGTACAGGATTTTGTCATACTGCTTTTTTCCGTGCGGCGGGATGGGAAATCGCTCACCGAAATGGCTCGCGAAGAAATTGGCTGTGTGGGCGGCTTCGTGGCTTATGTGGCGGTTATCAGCATCATCATAATTCTGCTGGGCGCGGCGGCTCTAATCGTGGTGAACGCGCTGAAGGCAAGCCCTTGGGGGGCGTTCACCATCGCGATGACAATCCCGATTGCATTGTTGATGGGCTTGTATCTGCGGCGATTGCGTCCCGGCAAGGTGCTGGAGGTTTCGGCCCTCGGATTCGTTCTGGTAATGCTCGCGATTTGGGGCGGACAGTGGGTTTCACAGACGGTGGCAGTCGCGCCCTGGTTCACTCTGAGCGCGCCGACACTGGCTGTGGTGATCATCATTTATGGATTCGCTGCTTCGGCCTTGCCGGTGTGGTTGCTGCTGGCGCCGCGCGATTACCTGAGCACCTTCGTCAAGCTGGGGACGATCGGATTGCTGGCGGTGGGAATCATTGCGCTGCGCCCCATGCTGCACATGCCGCCGCTGACGCGGTTTATCGATGGATCGGGACCGATCTTTGCCGGAAGTATTTTCCCTTTCGCATTCATCACCATCGCTTGCGGAGCCATCAGTGGATTCCATTCTCTGATTTCAAGCGGCACGACTCCCAAGCTCATTCGCCGCGAACTCGAAACTCGCATGGTTGGTTACGGCGCGATGATGGCGGAATCGATGGTGGCAATTATGGCTACGATTGCCGCCTGCGTGCTGGATCCGGGAACTTATTTTGCGATCAATAGCCCGGCGGGAATCGTGGGTCAGACGCCGGATGCGGCGGCGGCAACCATCAGCGGTTGGGGATTTCCGGTCTCGGCCGCAGGGATGCATTTGCTGGCGCAGGCCGTCGGAGAGCAGACTTTGTTTAACCGTACCGGTGGCGCGCCCGCTTTCGCCGTAGGGATGGCCCACATTTTTTCCAGCAGCCTGGGCGGGCAGGCGGTGATGGCCATCTGGTATCACTTCGCCATCATGTTTGAAGCTTTATTTATTTTGACCGTGCTCGACGCCGGCACGCGCGTAGGGCGCTTCATGGTGCAGGATGCGCTCGGCCATGTGTGGACGCCGCTGGGCCGGACGAGTTGGTATCCGTCGGTTCTGGCTACCAGCGCGCTCATCGTGGCCGCGTGGGGATCGTTCTTGTGGCAAGGAGTGAAAGACCCGCTGGGTGGAATCAATTCCCTGTGGCCGCTGTTTGGGATTTCCAATCAACTGTTGGCGACGGTGGCTTTGTGCGTGGCCACGAGCATCATCATCAAGATGGGCAAGGCCCGCTATTCGCCGGTGACTCTGGTGCCGCTCACGTGGCTGGTTGCGGTTACGTTTACTGCGTCATGGCAGAAGATGTTCGATTCCAATCCGCGAATTGGATTTCTGGCGCATGCACGCCAATTGGCTTCTTCCGCCACGCCGAGTCATGACGTTTCGCGGCTGATCTTCAACGATCGGCTGGATGCGATTGTGACGGGGGTGTTGGTCAGCATGGTTGCGATGGTTTTGCTGGAGTCGGTTTTTTTGTGGACGAGTGTGCTGTCGGGCCGCGTGCCAGCGAGGATAAAGGAATCGCCGTTTGTGGCGACGCGCTTTGCCGGGGAGGAACAGGGATGAGCTTCTCAGATTCCGAATCGAATCCCAGTACAAAAGTGACTGACGATCCTTGCTCGGCCGGACCCTTCGGTTTCGCTCAGGCAAGGTTTGCAGGGGTTGCTGTCACCGCGTGGTTCGTAGGAGCTAAGAGAGTGTGGCTATCTACCCTGCGCGAGATCTTTGATGAGGCTGCTTACTCGCGCTTTCTGGCGCGGCATGGAACGAGTTCTTGCCCCAACGCTTATGCCGCATTCCTGCGTGAACAGGACGGAGTTAAAGCTCGCCGTCCGAAATGCTGTTAGCTTTATAGAAGATGAGTGAACCGGCCATTTCCGTGCAGGCACTGCGCAAAACCTACGGGCAACTGGAGGCCGTCCGGGGCCTGGATTTTGAAATCCAGACTGGCGAAGTTTTCGGGCTGCTCGGTCCCAATGGCGCGGGCAAGACCACGACGGTGGAAATTTTGGAGGGCTTGCGCCCGCGCAGCGCGGGAGAGGTTTCCGTTTTAGGTTTCGATCCGGAGAAGCAGAAGCAACAACTCAAGGATCGCATCGGCGTCTGCCTGCAGGCGACGAACTTGCCGGACAAGATTCGTGTGCGCGAAGCTCTGCACGTGTTCTCCTCGTTTTACAGCCGCAAGGTTGACGCGAATGGAATCCTGAAGCGGCTGCAACTCGAGGATAAACGCGATGCCTTCTACAGCACGCTCTCCGGCGGCCAGAAGCAGCGCCTGGCTCTGGCGCTCGCCCTGGTCAACGATCCCGCGCTGCTATTTCTGGACGAACCCACGACCGGTCTCGATCCCCAGGTTCGCGCCGAAATTCACGGGCTGCTCGAGCAACTGCGGAATGAGAAGCGAACCATCCTTTTGACGACTCATTACATTGAGGAAGCGGAGCGCCTTTGCGACCGGGTTGCCATTATTGATCAGGGACGGATCATCGCGATGGATACGCCGCGCAAGCTGCAGCAGCAGAGCCGCGCAGCTTCAACCATCGTCGTGACTTGCGACAAAGTAGTGCCGGCGCAGCGTCCAGTGTGGGCGCAGGCGATTGAGAGCAGCGTGGACTCGAGCGGCCAAACTCTGACTGTGATTTCGAGACGTCCGGCAACCACGCTGGTGGACCTGATTAAGTGGATTGAGCAGAGCGGTCTCGAGTTGGTCGATGTTCATCTTAAGAATCCGACGCTCGAGGATGTGTTCATCGAATTGACGGGGAAGCGTCTGCGCGACTGACGCGATTGCCAATGAAAAGTTATATCGCACTCATCCAACTCGATCTCAAGCTGGCTCTGCGGCAGAAGTCTGTTCTGTTTTTCAATTACATGTTCCCGCTGATTTTTTTCGTGGTCTTCGCCCAAGCCATGCACGGGGACCGCGGCAACGCCATGACGCAGATTGTCACCATGGTGGTCATTATTGGAGTGTTGGGGAACGGTTTATTCGGAGCGGGTGTACGCGCGGTGCAGGAGCGTGAAGCCAACGTACTTCGACGCTACAAGGTGACGCCAATTACCCCCGCGCCGATTTTAATTGCGGCGACGATCGTGGGATGGATTCTCTTCATGCCTTTGGTGGTATTTGTCTTTTGCGCGGCGCACTTTGGCTACGGGATGCCTTGGCCGCCGACGCTGGGTTCGATTTTCCTATTCGTGACCCTTGCGATTCTGGCCTTTCGCGCCATCGGAATGATTCTGGCGGCAGTGGCGAATACCATGCAGGAAAGCCAGATCCTGGTCCAGTTGGTCTATTTGCCCATGCTGTTTCTGAGCGGCGCAACCTTTCCGACCTCGATGTTTCCCGGCTGGTTGCTGATTGTGACCCAGTTTTTGCCGGCGACGTATTTGGTATCGGGACTCGAAGGAATGATGCTACGACAGGAAGGCCTCGCGGCAAACGGTTTTCCGGCGTTGGCGCTGCTCATCACCGTGTGCGTGGGACTGTTTATTTCGTTCAAACTTTTCCGTTGGGAGAAAGAAGAAAAAATTCACGGCTCCGCCAAACTCTGGGTAGGCGCCGTGATGTTGCCATTCGTTCTGCTCGGGCTATGGCAGGCTCACACCCGGGAAAATGTGGCTAAAACCATTATGTTGAACCGGCAACTGGCCCGCGGCGAAACCTCTCTGATTCGCGGAGCTCGCATTTTTGTTGGTGACGGAAAGGTCATCGAATCTGGGGCGATTCTGATTCGCGACGGAAAGATCGCCGCAGTTTATGACGGGGAAGGCCCCGACCCCAAGACGGTGAAAGCCACGCCCATCGAAGCCGCCGGCAAAACCGTTCTGCCCGGCCTGATTGATGTTCATGTGCATCTCGTGGCTCCGGGCGGTTTCTATCCTGACATGAGCAAGTACGATCCCGAGCCTCACATGCTGCGCAATCTGGCAGCTTACCTTTACAGCGGGGTTACCGCCGTGAGAAGCGTGGGCGACCCTTTGGACATGGTGCTCAAGGTGCGCTCTACCGTCAATAACGGCGAAAGGCTTGGAGCTGTGCTTTTCACTTGTGGGCCACTCTTTACCGCTCCAGGAGGGCACGGAACAGAATACTTCAAGGATATGCCGGCAAACATTCGCGATCAGGCGGAAGCACAATTTACGCGGATTCCTGCTTCCGCCGACGAAGCCCGCCGGCAAGTCGATGAACTCAAGCGCTCCGGGGTTGATTGCATTAAAGCGATCCTTGAGGCCGGTGGCGGCTCCCGGATCTTCAATCGCCTGGATAGTTCGTTGTTTCAGGCCATCGCTCAGGAGGCACATAGTCAGGGACTGCCGCTCGCCGTGCACACGGGAGGCGTTCGCGATGTGACGGATGCAGTTTCCGCGAGTGCGGATTCCATCGAGCATGGCTCGTTCCGCGAAGCCATTCCTGATGCATTGTTTCAGCAGATGGCAAACAAGAAAACCTTCTACGATCCAACACTGAGCGTGGGCGAGGCGTTCCGGGACTTTGCTGCCGGCAAGACGGATCTCCTCAAACGCTCGCTGGTGCAGCAGGTCGGGCCCGCGGATCTGATCGAAGGAACGGAAAAAGCGATGGCGTCGTCTGACTCCAAATCAATCCGCGAGCGCATTGCGCAGTTTCCCATCGATTTGGCCGTGGGGACGGAGAACTTGCTTCGAGCCTATAAAAACGGCGTCACCCTTGTGACCGGCAGTGACGCCGGCAATTTCCTGGTCTTTCATGGGCCCACGGTTCAGCGTGAACTTGAACTGTGGGTACGTGCCGGGATTCCTCCTGCGGTTGCTCTTCAGTCTGCGACTTACAATGCCGCGCGCCTGCTGCGGGCGGACAATCATATTGGTTCGATACGCATCGGCAATGACGCCGATCTGCTGCTGGTCGATGGAAATCCGCTCGAGGACATCAACGCCGTCGAAAACATTTCCATGGTCATCTTCAAGGGTGAGCATCTCGACCGGTCTGATCTTTTCAATCAAGAGTAAACAATCAACCGCAAACATCAGGAGTAAACAATATTGCCCGCGCCGGATGCTAGACTCTGGTGCATGCGCGTTCTCGGCATTGATTGTGGGACGGAGTACACCGGCTATGGAGTGGTTGAACTCTGTGACGATGGGAAATTGATTTGCCTGGCCTGTGGCGCGGTCAAGCTTTCGCCGCGCGCGTCTATGCCAGCGCGCCTGTCGACCATTTTCACTTACCTGGGCACGATCATTGTGGAACACCGGCCGGATCGGGTTGCCATTGAGGATGTTTTTTATGCCTTGAACGTGAAGTCGGCGCTGAAGCTGGGACAGGTGCGCGGGGTCGCCATGCTGGCCGCATCGTCGGCTGGGCTGGAGGTGGCCGAGTATTCGCCTTTATCCATTAAATCCGCGGTCGTTGGCTACGGCCGGGCGGAGAAGCAGCAGGTGCAGCATATGGTTACGCGGCTGTTGAATCTGGCGGAGATTCCTGAGCCGCCAGATGCCGCCGACGCGCTCGCGATTGCCATCTGCCATCTGCACACTTCGGCGACGCTCGAACGCCAGCGAGCGTGAAGCATCAACACGGCAACCGCATTTTGGCATAATTCTTTGTGGTGTTCTTTCCTCAATTTCGGCCCTGGTATGTGGCCATGAAGCCAGTGGCATTGCTGTTTTACCGCCCCGGCCTATCGCGTGTCATAGTTCTTCTCTGCCTGATGGGTTTCTGCGGGAGCTCTGCGCAGGGTCAGCAGAAGGCGGTGCCTACGGTCACTTTTACGTGTGATTTCCCCGGCTCCGAACCCGATCACTACGTAATCTCGGTTTCCGGGGATGGCAGCGCGTCCTACGACTCTAACGGCAAGCTCAGCGCGGATTCTACTGAGACTGATGCTTTCCATTCGGGTTTCATAATTTCGCAGGCAGGGCGCGCGCATGTTTTCGACCTCGCGAAGCGCTCGAATTATTTTCAGGGAGACGTTGATTCCAAGAAAAAGAATCTGGCTTCCACGGGCGTCAAGACGCTGACCTACCATGACGAACAGAGAAACACGCGGGCGACCTATAATTATTCGCAGCTGCCGTCCGTTCAGGAGCTGACTGCTTTTTTCCAGGGGCTGTCCACCACCTTGGAGTTCGGCCATCGGCTCGATTACTATCTCCACTACCAGAAGCTCGCCTTGGACGAGGAACTGAAAAAGATGGAAGAAATGTCGAACAGCCACGCGCTCGAGGAAGTCTCGGCAGTGGCTCCTGTCTTGCGGAAGATTGTGGATGATCCGGCGGTGATCACGGTGGTGCGTGCTCGCGCGCAGCGCTTGCTCCAGCTTGCCGAGGCTAAAAAATAGCAGGTTGGCGCGACCGAATCGATGCAAGATACAGGCAACAGAAGGGCGCGAATAGTGTTCTAATCAAGTAGTGGGGTCTTTCCCGGGGGTGTTTTCATGTCCAGGTTGAGCATCAAGTTGCTCAGGGCTGCCGTAGTCTCTTTCGTTCTTTTGATAGCTCCTTTCTTTACCGTTCTCCTCTTTGCTGATTCGCAAGCCCGGGTGGTCCGTTTGAGCGAGGTTCAGGGCGAAGTGAAGATCGATCGCAACATTGGATCGGGCTTTGAGAAAGCGTTTGTGAATCTGCCCATCGCACAGGGCGTGAAATTGCGGGCGGGGAATGATGGGCGCGCGGAGGTGGAGTTCGAAGATGGCAGCACCCTGCGGATCACGCCTGGTACAGTGGTCGAATTTCCGCAACTCTCGCTCCGCGATTCCGGGGCGAAGGTTTCGACAGTGAACCTGCAGGAAGGCACCGCCTACGTCAACTTCGCGGGCGCGAAGGGTGACGAATTCACGCTGACGTTTGGTCACGAGAAACTTTCGCTCGCCAATTCGGCCCATCTACGAATTGAAATGGCGGACGTCACTGCGACAGTCGCGGTATTCAAAGGCGACGCGCAGATCGAAGGCGATTCGGGAACGTTGGCTGTTGGCAAGAACCATACCGCGACCTTCGACCTGTCAGACGAAGATCGATCCACGTTGGCTAAGGATCTGGAACCGGATCCCTTTGATGCATGGGATAAGCAGCAGGATCAATATCACCAGCAATACGCCGGCAATTCTGACAGCAGCTACTCGCCTTACGCGTACGGCACCAGCGACCTGAATTATTACGGTAGCTTTTCTAACGTGACGGGTTACGGCACAGTGTGGCAGCCATATTTTGCCGGCGCCGGGTGGGATCCTTTTATGAATGGCGCCTGGGCCTTCTCTCCCGGTTATGGATATGGATGGGTTTCCGGTTACCCGTGGGGCTGGACGCCCTATCACTACGGTTCGTGGGTTTATCTGCCGAGCGGAGCATGGGGCTGGCAGCCGGGCGGCTCCTGGGCAGGATGGAGCGCGCCGCGGATCATCCGCCCACCGTCGAACTTCGTATCCCCGCAGCCCCCGCCCAGCACCAGCCACCAGACCATACTGGTGAGCCGCGGTCCGGCGCCCACACAACTCGGGAGATCGTCCAACCGGCTGGAAATCTCTAAAAACTCGGCCGGACTCGGAATCCCTCGCGGGGGCATCAAGAATATGAATCAACTGTCGGGCGTGGTTCAGCAGGAGGGACTTGCGACGGCAAAAGTTCACACCGCTCCGGTGGGAGTACGCTGGTGGAATAGCGGATACTCTGCGCCGTCTGCGCAGGCCCGAGGAGCGTGGCACGGCAGCGGCGCATCCAGTGCTTCGGCCGGGCACTCCAGTTCGGGTCATGTCCGTTCTTCCGGTCCTATCGTCGGTCATCGTTGAAGTGGCAGTAAAAATAACAACGATTCGATAGCCCAAACAGCAATTGCAGAATAAAAGGCGGCCCGCAAGCCGCCTTTTCCTTTTGGGCCAGATTCGCGTCATCACTCCGCGAGAGGTGAACGACAGCCATGATCTCGCGGCGATAATCGGGTAAACTAGTTAGTTAGCTGGTCTCCGCTGTGGCCTTCTGAGTGGGGCATCCCCTACGACGCGGTGACGGACTTTGGAGACTGAGGCTTCATCAAGCTTGACGATCGAATTCATAACTTAGTTTCGCAGAGAGGACAAATCCGTGAGCACTTACACACTTCCTGAGACGCACGAAGAGCAAGCCAGCGCGAGCCCCGTCAAGTACGTTTATTTTTTTGGCGAGGGCAAGGCTGATGGCAACGGCAAGATGAAAGACGAACTGGGTGGGAAAGGGGCAGGACTGGCCGAGATGACCAACGCCGGTCTCCCGGTGCCTCCTGGCTTCACGATTCAGACCGAAGCCTGCCGCGAATACATGAGGCACGGAGGCGTTTCGCAGGAGGTCGACCGCGAAATGGAAGAGGCGCTGGCACGGCTCGAACAACTGCAGGGCCAGAAGCTAGGCAAGGGCGACAACCCGTTGCTGGTAAGCGTGCGCTCGGGCGCGAAGTTTTCCATGCCGGGCATGATGGATACGATCCTCAATCTCGGCTTGAACGACAAGAGTGTGGAAGCGCTGGCCCAGCGCAGCAGCAATCCACGGTTTGCCGCTGATTCCTACCGGCGGTTGATTCAGATGTTTGGCAACGTGGTGTTGGAAATTCCGAAGTCCGCTTTCGACGAGGTGTTCGATGCCAAGAAGAAACAGAAAAAAGCCAGGCTCGATACCGATCTCGACGCCAAGGCATTGAAGGAAGTGATCGAAGAATATAAGAAGGTGGTCAGGAAACATGCCAAACACGATTTTCCGCAGGATCCGCACGAGCAACTGGTGATGGCGCGCGATGCCGTGTTCCGTTCCTGGCAGAACGACCGGGCGAAGACCTATCGGCGTATCAATAGCATCGACGACATGTTAGGAACCGCGGTGAACGTGCAAGCGATGGTTTACGGCAATTTGGGCGACAGCAGCGGCACGGGTGTGGGTTTTACGCGGAACCCGGCCACAGGCGCGAAGGAGTTTTACGGAGAGTACCTGATGAACGCGCAGGGCGAAGACGTGGTTTCCGGGGTTCGCACACCGGTGCCGATTCTTGAATTACAGAAATCCATGCCCGCTGTCTACAACCAGCTGCGCGACATCACGACGCGTCTGGAGAAGCACTACCACGATATGCAGGACTTCGAGTTCACCATCCAGGATGGCAAACTCTACATGCTGCAAACCCGCAATGGCAAGCGTACGGGTCTGGCGGCTGTGCGGGCCGCGATTGAAATGGTGGATGAGGGGCTGATCAGCAAAGAAGAAGCGATCTTCCGCCTGGATCCCAATCAGGTCGTGGATTTCTTCGTGTCGCGGTTGGACGAGAAAGACGTTCGTCCTGAAGACGTGCTGACCACGACCGGTTTGGCTGCGTCCCCGGGAGCCGTTGTCGGGCAGATCGTTTTCACCGCCGATGATGCCGTGGCCAAGGCTGGACACGGGACAGAGAAAAATCCCGTAATTCTGGTTCGCGCCGAAACCACTCCTGAGGACATCCACGGGATGGAAGTTGCTATTGGCATTCTGACTTCGCAGGGCGGGATCACGAGTCATGCCGCAGTCGTCACCCGCGGTATGGGGAAGAGCTGCGTCGCCGGCGCCGGCGAGATCGCGGTCAATGAGCGGGCACGCGAGATGCGGGCGCGAGGACAAGTGTTCAAAGAAGGGGACTGGATCACGATCGATGGCACAACCGGCCGTGTGTTCAGAGGCAAGAGAAAGTTACTTCCACCCGATCCACAGAATATGGCGAAGCTCGAAAAACTTATGAGTTGGGCGGAACCATTCCGGAAGATTGGAGTGCGAGCCAATGCGGATATCCCGCGCGACGCCAAAAAAGCGCGCGAGTTCGGCGCCGAGGGTATTGGTCTGTGCCGCACCGAGCATATGTTTTTTGCCGAGGATCGCATTCGGCACATGCGTGCCATGATCCTCGCCGACAATGAGAAAGATCGGCGCGTCGCCTTAAAGAAACTACTGCCCATGCAGCGGTCGGATTTTGTCGGTCTGTTTGAAGCGATGGACGGCTTGCCGGTCACGATCCGCTTGCTGGACCCGCCTCTGCATGAGTTCTTGCCCAAGCGCGAAAAGCTGATGGTGGATATCGCCAGCTTGAGCGGTGCAAATGCAAAGCAGAAGAAAAATCTGGTCGAGGAATACCGTGACTACGGCGCGAAAGGCGCTGGAGATCTAAAGAAGCTTCTTCCGCAATTACTAGCGCGCGTAGAAGAGTTGCATGAGTTCAATCCCATGCTCGGGCATCGCGGATGCCGGTTGGGCATCACCTATCCGGAGATCACCGAAATGCAATCCCGGGCGATTTTCGAGGCCGCTGTGGCGGTCGAGAAAGAAGGCGGCAAGACTCATGCGGAAGTCATGATTCCGCTGATCGCAACCGTGAAGGAAATGGAGAACCAGGCAGCGATCGTGCGCCGAGTGGCTGACGAAGTTTTCCGCGAAAAGGGGAGAAAGGTTAAATACCACGTGGGCACCATGATCGAGTTGCCGCGAGCCTGCCTGGTTGCGGACGAGATTGCCAAAGAAGCCGAGTTCTTCTCCTTCGGCACCAACGATCTCACCCAGACCACGTTCGGCTTCTCGCGCGACGACGTGAACAAGGTATTGCCAACCTATCTCAAGGAAGGCATTCTCAAGCAGGATCCTTTCGCCGTGATTGATCGCGACGGCGTGGGAGAACTGGTGCGCATGGGAATCGAGCGCGGCCGCAAGACACGTCCTAACCTCGAAGTTGGAATCTGCGGTGAGCACGGGGGCGACCCGTCATCGGTCCAGTTCTGCCACGAAGTGGGCATGGATTACGTTGCCTGTTCCCCCTTCCGCGTGCTCACCGCGCGCCTCGCCGCCGCGCAAGCCGGAGCCAGCGACAAGTTAAAGGTCGAAGGCGGAAGAACGAAATAATAGTGCGCGCAATCCGCAGTTTCGTTTATACGGGAGACATACTATGGCCAGCACCACGATAGAAGTTGACACCGCCGGTCACGACCATCGGCATCCCAAGTTGGAGCGCTGGGTGCAAGAAGTTGCGGGGATGTGCAAACCCGACCGGATTCACTGGTGTGATGGCTCGCCTGAAGAATATCAAGCCATGCTGCGGTTTATGACTCTCACCGGCACTGCGATCCCGCTGGATGCGGTGAAGCGTCCGAACAGCATACTCGTCCGCTCCGACCCGGCCGACGTGGCGCGCGTGGAAGATCGTACTTTCATTTGCTCGGTCAGCAAGGACGATGCCGGGCCCACGAATAACTGGGAAGATCCGGCGAAAATGAAACAAAAGCTCGCCGAGCTTTACAAGGGCTCGATGGCGGGCCGGACGATGTACGTAATTCCCTATAGCATGGGCGCGATTGGTTCTCCGATGGCGAAAATCGGGGTGGAGATCAGCGATTCGCCATACGTCGTCGCTAATATGCATTTGATGGCGCGGTTGGGCACACGCGTGCTCAAGTTGCTCGGCGATCAGGGTGAGTTCGTCCGCGGACTGCATTCCATTGGTGCGCCGCTCGGCGCGGGCCAGCAGGATTCCACCTGGCCCTGCAACGCAACCCAAAAATACATCTGCCATTTTCCGGAGACGCGCGAGATCTGGTCCTATGGTTCCGGCTACGGCGGAAACGCCTTGCTGGGAAAGAAATGTCACGCCTTGCGCATCGCCTCGGTGCAAGCCCGTGACGAAGGTTGGATGGCCGAGCACATGCTGATTCTGAAGCTCACCAACCCCGCCGGACAAGCGAAGTACATGACCGGCGCCTTTCCTTCGGCTTGCGGCAAAACTAATCTGTCGATGCTGATTCCGACTATTCCTGGTTGGAAAGTGGAGACCGTTGGCGATGATATCGCGTGGATGAAATTTGGCGCCGATGGCCGCCTTTACGCCATCAATCCCGAGTACGGTTTTTTTGGCGTGGCGCCGGGCACCAGCATGAAGTCAAATGCCAATGCAATGCTCACAGTCGCCCGCAATTCGATTTTCACCAATTGCGCGATGACGCCCGACGGCGACGTGTGGTGGGAGGGCATGACCGACCAGAAACCCGCCAACGCGGTCGACTGGCTGCGGCGGCCATGGACTCCGGACTCCGGTCGCAAGGCCGCGCATCCGAATGCGCGTTTTACGGCGGCGGCGAAGCAGTGCCCGGTGATCGCTCCCGAATGGGAGGATCCGAAAGGCGTCCCTATCGATGCCATTCTGTTCGGTGGCCGTCGCGCGGGAATCGTTCCGCTGATCACGGAAGCGTTCAATTGGCAGCACGGCACTTTTCTTGGCGCAATCGTCAGCAGCGAAACCACCGCCGCAATTACCGGAAAGGTGGGCCAGTTGCGCCGCGATCCCATGGCGATGCTTCCGTTTTGCGGATACCACATGGGCGACTATTTCGCGCACTGGCTCAAGATGGGAGCCGGTTCCGACGCTTCCAAGATGCCCAAGATCTGCTATGTAAACTGGTTTCGCCAGGACAAGAATGGCAAGCTCTTATGGCCGGGCTATGGTGAAAACAGCCGCGTTTTGAAATGGATATTTGAGCGGTGCGACGGAAAAGTGCATGCCAAAGAAACTCCCATCGGACGGATTCCCGACGTAGCTGATCTCGACACCAAGGGGTTGGACATCAACAGTTCGCATGTGGACGAACTGCTCAGCGTCGATGTCGACGGCTGGTTGGCCGAAGTGCCATCGATCAGGGAGCACTTCGCCAAATTCGGCAGCCGCCTTCCCAAGGGTCTGCAGGACGAAGTGGCAGGGCTCGAACAGCGCCTGAAGTCGGCGAAGCGATAGAATCCGAGACGCGGGTTTTAACTGAACATATTTCTCCCTCGGCTGGGGACGTTTTGATATAGTTCCCCACTGTCATGCCGCGTTCCGTCGCGAACGATCTGAATCATCACGCCTCAATTCAATCTTCATCGCTCACGCGAAATCAGATTCGCGGCTTCTGGGCGTCGTGGGGTGGGTGGACACTCGACGGCATGGACTCCTTTGTTTATGCGCTCGTCCTTGTTCCGTCTCTTCGGGACCTGCTTCCGCGCTCCGGCATTCCAGCCACCAAAGGCAACGTCGGGCTGTACGGCGGATTGCTGTTCGCCTTGTTTCTGATCGGCTGGGGACTTGCCTTTCTTTGGGGACCGATTGGAGATAAATTTGGCCGGGTGCGCACGCTCATGCTGACCATTCTCTGGTATTCGGCGTTCACATTTCTGAGTGCGTTCGTCACCGGAGTCTGGCAACTTGCTATTCTTCGCCTGCTTGCCGGCATTGGCATCGGCGGAGAATGGGCCATGGGCGGGACCTTCGTTGCCGAGGCGTGGCCCGAACATCGGCGCCGCGTAGGAGCGGGATTGATGCACACCGGATATTACGTCGGCATATTTCTCGCCGCCTTGGCGAACTATGGCATTGGCAGCCGTTTTGGCTGGCGTGCCATGTTCATTGTCGGCGGGCTGCCTGCGCTATTGCTCGCCTGGGTCCGGCATGGGGTTACGGAGCCTGCCGCGTGGACTAACAAAGAAAAAGTAATACAGTCATGGGCGGTCTGGCGTCCGTTTGTAATTTTGTTTTCGTCGGCCCTACGCCGCCGCACTATCGTGAATGCTTTCCTGATGCTGGCTTCGATCTGCGGCCTGTGGGCTGGGACCGTTTACGTTCCCGCTGCAATTCACGCGGTGGCCGAAGCCGGCGGCCGCAGCACTGCGCAAAGTGCGCAACTCGCGTCCTGGGGAATTATGCTGGTCTCCTTCGCTACCATTCTCGGCTGCCTGGCGATGCCCTGGCTGGCTGAACAACTGGGACGCCGCGGAGCGCTCGCCGTTTTCTTTACTCTGATGATGGTGTTCATTGCGCTCACTTTCGGCAAGGTCTTCTATCTCGGAACCGCTGCTCTCCCATGGTTTTTCCTTTGTCTCTTCTTTCTAGGCCTGGGAGGAGCTAATTTCGCTGTTTATACCCTGTGGCTGCCCGAGCAATATCCCACCGAATGCCGCGCCAGCGCCTTCGCTTTTTCCACTTCCTTCGCCCGCTTTGGCGGGGCTGGAATTACTTTTCTCGTGGGAGCGGGTGTGCGTCATTTCGGTTCACTTGGCACTCCGGTCGCGATGACTTCCATCGCCTTCGCTCTGGGGCTGCTGCTCATTCCATTGGGCGCAGAAACCCGCGGTCAGCGCCTTCCAATTTAGAGTCTGCGGGCGGAGCATAGTGTTTCAACCTGCACCGAACGTCCGGAACAGGAACGTGCTGCGTGCATTCGGTAGAAGCGGCTTGCCATTGAATGTTGCAGCTCCATTTACATAGCCACCCACGACATATTTCCATCCGAAGAGGCTGCCAGCGTTCAGCCGGATGCTGTACACCTGGCCCGGCAAAACTTGCAGGCCGCCGTTAGGAAAGATGAACAGAGCGTGTCCACAGTCGATGACGGGCACAGTTTTTGACACAACCGAGATCACTTCTCCTTCTGCATTCAGCACCGACATCACGACGTCGGCGTCGGATGGACCCGGGTTGGCCACCACAAGTTCTACTTCGACCGCGGCCAGCCTGGGTAGCGATGGTTTGAAGCTCTGACGGGCATCGTTGAGCAGGTTGGTCCATGCGTTCTGCCACGGCGCGATGTTTACCTGGTCCGGTGTCATGAATGCGTGCGACAACGTCCGGCTCCGCGCAGCTTTGATCTGAATGGTCACGGCAAAGGTAAGCCTTTTCGCCGAATCGGCATCTTCTGAGTTGACGATAGGAATTCGCACCTCTGCCTCGCCTTTGGCGGCAGCCTCAAAAAAATAGACAAACGTCGGGCCTCCCGGATTCTGCGGACCTGCCAGCTCGACGCTCTCTAATCGGATCGCAGGAGAAGAAACTTCAGGGTCGCCGTATTGCTTCGGACCGACGGTTCCGAGAGTTATCTCGATTTGCTGACCGACAACGGCGAACAAACGCTGTCCATTGTTGGTGAAATTAAGGGACAACGCCGATGGCTTGCTGCTGGTCGAGGAATGGTCAACGTTTTGAGCACTGGCGTTGCCGCAAGAGATCCACAGGCAGGCCAGGGCTGCCAGGAAGACTGCTGATCGTGAGTTCGTCATCGTCTCACCTACCTGCACAGAGCTACATGCAATGAGAAGTGGTACGGCTCGATTTCTTGCCGAAATAATTGTTTGTTGGTCGTTCCCGCCTGCCCTCCGCTCCAGACCTCGGATGCTTAGCCTGAGAACGATCCGGGTCAACTTTATCCGCGCGATCTCTCGATAAAAAGGAAGGGCTCCCCCTTTTGAGGAGCCCTAAGCGCAGCGAGAGGACGGGGATGGCGGTTTAGGCCACGCCTCTCGCTTTTATTGGTGCAGTCATATCGACCGGACTAACGCCGCTGTTCGATTTCGCCACCGTGCGTGCGGCCACCGGCTTCAACCAGAACAATGCCAATAACGCGGCGAGAAGGTCGCAGGCAATCATGGCCCAGAAAACTTTCGTCCAGGAACCGGTCTTTTCAAACATCCAGGCAGCGCCAACTCCCGCAAAGAAAGCGCCTGCCCCCTTTGCGGTGTAGACGATGCCATAGTTTGTAGTTGCCCAAGTCTTGCCGAATAAGTCCCCGGTGATAGAAGGGAAGAGCGAGAAGATTTCGCCCCAGGCAAAGAAGCACAAGCCCGAGAGCGCGATGAACCAGACCGGACGGCTGATGAGTTGAAGCAGCGCAAATACCGCGATGGCCTCCATCGTGAAAGCGATGAACATAGTGTTTTCGCGGCCGATATGGTCCGAAACCCATCCCCAGAAAGGACGTGTCAGGCCGTTCAAGTATCGGTCGACCGTGATCGCCATCACCAAAGCAGTCATGCCAAATCCGACGATCACTTTGTCCACGTGGTAGGAAACCGCCATGGGATTCAGTTGCGCTGTAACCACCAGGCCGCCAAACGACAGCATGGTCATCATCAAGTAGATGACGTAAAAGGAGGGTTGGGTAAGCATCTGCCACGGGGTCATATCGACCGCCGAGCTGCGAACGTGTTGTTTGATTTTGACTTCCTTTTCGGCCCAGCCCGGCGGAGTCCAGCCTACCGGAGGACGTGCCAGGAAGAGCGCCGCAAACAGCACCACGATGCCCTGAACAATTCCCCAAAAGATCAGCGTGTGCTGATAGCCGCTGACCTTGATCATGTTGGCAATCGGAGAGACAGTTAACGCCGTTCCGATGCCGTAGGCCCCTGCCGTGAGACCGACGCAAAGTCCGCGGTGATCCGGAAACCATTTCAATGCGTTTCCGATCGTCCCTCCATAGACGACCCCGGCCCCGACGCCGCCCAGGCAGTACCAAAAGTATAGGCTTCGCAAAGTCTCGGCTTGACCTGCGAAAATCCAGCTCAGGCCAACCAGGATGGCGCCTGCGCCGAGCATCAGGCGCGGCCCGATCCGGTCGACCAGGTATCCTTCAAACGGAACCAGCCAGGTCTCCATGATGATGAAGAGACTAAATATCCCCTGGATTGCCGCCAGCGAGACATGCAAGTGGGACTGCATGGGTTTGGTGAAAAGGGTCCAGGCGTATTGCAGATTCGCGATGGCCATCATCGCGATAATGCCGGCAATTAACTGGATCCAACGATTGGGAATACGCGAAGGGTGAATCAGAGATTCGGACGATGCAGCCATAGGTAGACCTCCGTGACGGCGCGCCAGAGTTTAACAGCCCACTGCAAAAACCGCCAGCCCCCAGATTTTCCTATGACCTTTTCCGCGAAGTTGCGGATGTCGACTTATTTTGCCGCCCGAGTACTTAACTGGATGGCGCGGCGTCGGCCTCCACTTCTTTACGGAATGGGATCACGCCGGGAACTAGCCACTTTTCCCACATTTCATCGATCTTGCTCTGGAAGTAATCGATATCATCCTCGGTAAAGTGCGCGAATCGGCCCTGCTTGAGTAAGTAATCCCGCACCGGCTGTCGCTGGATTTTTTTGGCGGCGATCTGTTGCGTCCTGCCGGTCAGCCTCAGCACGCCGTCTTCGACTTCGTAGAGCGGCCAAACGCCGGTGTTCACCGCCAGCTCGCCCATCTCGTGGGAAAGATAAGGATCGTAGTCCCAGCCCTTGGGGCAGGGATCGAGCGAGTGAATGAACGTCGGGCCGCCGATGGACAGCGCCTTGCGCATGGTGTTCATTCCCGCCAGGCCGTAAGACATGCAAATGGTCGCGACGTACCTGCAACTCGGGATGGCCCGCCGCCATCATGCCTGCCATGTTCTTCTTCCAGCGGCGATGCATGATTCGCTTCACTTGGCCGGGCGGGCTGAACGTGGTGTTCGCGCCCCACGGCGTGCTGCCCGAAAGCTGGATGTCGGTGTTGGCGTACGACTCGTTGTCGTACATCAGGATCAGGCAGTTGTAGTCGGCATGCGTCAGCGTCGCGGAGATTGCGCCGACGCCCATGTCGGCGCCGCCGCCATCGCCGCAGAACGCGATGACGTTGATCGGCTCCTTCTTCATCTTGCCCTTGCGCATCAGCGCCTTCAGAGCCGCGGCGGTGCCCAGCGCGGCCGATCCGCTGCTGCCCAGTTGCGTGTGCATCCAGGGAACCACCCACGACGTGCTGTAGTACGTGGTGTTCGCCACGTACATGCAGCCCGTGCTGCCGAGCACGATGGTCCGCGGGCCAGCGGCCTTGGCCATCATCTTCATCACCAGCGCCGACTCGCAGCCCTGGCAGGTGCGGTGGCCCGAGGTGAAGTACTCCTCGAGCGGGATCTTCTTCACCGCCTTGAAGGGGTCCAGTTTCTGAGTCGGATCGATCTGAATGTAGCTCGCCATAATTCCTCATCCTCTCTGACGGTCGAAACATCGGCCACACGAGATCGGACTACTCGCGCACGCCGATCCACTGCGTTAGGGTTGCGCTTTGCCGGCCGCGGCGTCGTACACGGCATCGGTCATCTTCTGCACGTCGGGCACGGTGACCTCGCGGCCGCCGAGGCCGCAGATGAAACCGACGACCGGCGGCTTCTTGCCCGGTGCCGGATACAGCGCGCTGGCGAACTCTCCGTCGCCAGCACGCCGCCGAGGTACGGCGAGCCGAAGAGAAGTCGCGATCGATGACGCCGACCGCCTTGAAACGCTGCAGGGACTTCGCCAATTCCTCCGCGGCAAACGGACGGAACCAGCGCATGCGCACGAAGCCGACCTCTTTCCTTCCTTGCGCATCTCGCGGATGGCGACCTTGACCGGAATCGACAGCGTGCCCATTCCCATGAGCACGACGTCCGCATCGTCGGTCATGTACTCCTCGAAGAACGGATTGCCGTAGGAGCGTCCGAAGATGCGCTCGAAGTCCGCATAGGCTTCCCTGATCACCGTGGACGACCGCTCCATGGCCGCGTAGTTCTGGCGGCGGATCTCCATCACCCAGTCCTCATTGGCCTGCGGCGCGACCGTGATCGGATTGTCCGGGTGGAGCAGCAGATCGCCGCGGTCGTAGCGGGGCAGGAACTCGTTCACCTTCTCCTGCGATGGAATCTTCACCAGCGCCTGCGAGTGGGTGAGGAAGGCGCCGTCGCAACTGATCGCGCAAGGCAGGAAGACGCGCCGGTCCTCGGCGACGCGATAGGCGATCAGGGCGGTGTCCAGCGCCTCCTGCGCGCTGTCGACCCAGACCAGTTGCCAGCCCAGGTCGCGCACGGCCAGCGCATCGTTGTGCTCGACGCCGAAGGCGCCCGGGATCGTCGAGCGCGCGGTTGCCCACCATGGCGACCATCGGAATGCGCAGCGCCGGCGTGACGGTCAGCGCTTCCATGGCGTACATCCAGCCCACGCCGCTGGAGCCGCAGAACACCCGCGCGCCGCAGGCGGAGGCGTGCTTGACGATTTCGAACTGCGAGTGCTCGCCCTCGGCGACGATGTATTCGCAATCCATCTCGCCGTTGGCGACCAGCTTGCCGATGTACTGCATCACGGTGTCGTAGGGGCGAATCGGATAGGCGGTGATCACGTCGACGTCGGCCAGTTTGCAGGCGACCGCGATGGCCTCGCTGCCGGTGATCAGTGCCGTTTGGTCGGTCTTGCGTTGCTCCTCGATGTATTGTCGCCACTGCCATGACGGACTCTCCTAGTTCAGCGGACGCTCTGAACGCGGGTTACTTGCCGGGCGATCTCGAGCATCTCGGGAATCTGCTCCTCGTATTGGCCGCGATAGCGGAACCCGTGCGAACGCTCCGGATGCGATTTGATTTTGTCAGCCAGCCAAGCTTGTAGGCGTCCTTGTCCTTCCGCCACGTCTCCCACTGGCTGGCGTTGTCCGCTGAATTCCGTCTCATTGACCATGGTGACGCACTCTTTAACCGGGCAGACGGCCTCGCACACGCCGCAGCCGCAGCAGGCTTCCATGTTCGCGTCGTACAGACCCTCGGGGGTGACGTCGAAGCACGAGTCCGGGCACTGCAGCCAGCACAGCGTGCACTTGATGCAGGTGTCGAAGTTCACCACCGGCCGCATGGTGCGAGTGGTGAACTTCTTGAAGGTGGGATTGCGATCGGGCTGGAATCCACCGACTCGCATGCGTGGTGGGATCCTCCATCGCCTTGCCCGGCTGGAATGGTCGGAATGGCGATGCCTTCGCCCATTTCATGCCACTTGGGGAAGTCGAACTTGTAGGGCGTCTTCCGGATTGCCCTGGTCTGGGCTGCACGGTGACGCTGGTGGTGCGCTCGTAAGCGCGTGGCGGCCGAGTCTGCCTTCAGCTCGATCCTTCCACTCGATCGACGATCGCCTTTTGGACGGACTTCAAGGCTGAACAGTTCGGGCAGGATCTTGGCAATCGCGCCCAGGATGCGCACGTCGGTGTGATCGTCCTTGTAGACCCAGAGTCCGGAGAAGCTGACTGTGCCTTTCAGGATTGCCAGGTTGATACGGCGTCTCCTTGCGGTGCGCCATGGCGATGATGGCTTCGGGCTGCCTCGCGCGAGGTGACGATCAGCGTGCCCGCCGGGCTTCAGCAACTTGTTGACGGGCTGCAACCCGTACCAGGCCCACGACTCCACGCCCTTGCACAGAGTGTCGTCGACGCAGATGGTGACATCCACTTCCTTCGGCTCGTACTTGGCCATGCCCTCTTCGAGCGTACTGCTCGTCGGTCGCGACAATGGCGAAGCCCTTGGCGGGAATGCCGTTGCGCTCGGGGCTGTCGCCGTAGCGGCCAAACGAAATCCCCAGTCTTGCCCTCGTGATGCGCGGCCAGCACGATGGCGCGGCTGATGCTGCGTGCCAGCGTTTTTGGAAAGATTCCCCGATAAATAATTTCGATTGCGAATAACCGGCCCATGTGTCCTCCGAATCCTCCATAAGATACTCAGATCTTGTTGAATACCATTTCCTCTACGTCTTCAATATGGCGGCGCATGGCAGACTTGCGCCTTCGGCGTCGTGGCGCTTGATGGCGGCCAGGATACGCCGGTGGCCGGCCAGTGATTTTTGCGGGCGTCCCTCGACCTGCAGAGAGCGCTCCCGCGTGTCGCGCAGCAGGTCCATGAGAATGTCCAGCACTTTCAGCACGACGCTGTTGCCGGAAGCCAACGCAACGCTGTAGTGGAACTCGGAGTCCTCTGCGATGGCGGCTCTCCCTGACGCGCTGCTTTTCCGCCTGCCGCTGCAGAATCTCTTCCATCTCAGCAAACTTCATCGGGAGAAGCATGCGTCGCGGCGCGGGCAGCCAGAGGAGGTTCGAGCATCTTGCGAAAATCGAGCAAGCTCGCTGACTATGTTCTTCCGTGCGCTTGAGAGCATTGGCAAACGGATTGGCTCAGCGTGTCGAACGAAATCTCGCAAACGATGGTTCCGGCCCCTTGCCGTGGCTCTACCAAGCCCATCAACTCCAGGCCGCGAATAGCATCTCGAATAGAACTGCGGCTGACTCGAGACGATCTCGGCCAGTTCGCGCTCGGACGGCAGCTTGTCGCCCGGCCTCAGCTTCTTCAGAATCAGCCGTTCGATCTGCCTGGCGACTTCTTCGTAGACTTTGTTCCGGCGAACAGTCCGAAATCGGAATTGAGCGCTCGTAGCCACGGGCATCTCCAAGTGGTCCGATAAGTGGACCAGCCAACGCGGGAAGTATACGCCCGTTGTCACGCACATTGTCAAGCCCCGCGGAGAGTTTTATTTGCGAGCAGAAAGGCCATCAACGTCGAGCCGCTGTACACCACTCCCGAAGTCTGAGAATTCTTAAGAACGGAGCAGCCATCGTGTCGCAATTTGCATTGTGTTCTTCTGGTCAACATATGTTATATATCTAACAATATTGCAATGGCTATACCGAAGATACTTCCGGTTCCATGGCTTCTTCTTGTCTTTAGCCTGCCCGCAAAAAGCGCGAGCCAGCGAGTGGAAATTTGGCGCAAGCTCCGGCGGTACGGAACATTGGCTCTTCGCAGTTCCGGTTACGTTCTTCCCAACAATCCCGTAAATCAAGAGCGAATGGAATGGCTGGCCGCGGCCATTCGCGCTTACCGGGGTCAGGCATCCGTAGTTCAGGTACAGGCCTTTGATGACCTGCCTGAAGACCGACTAAGAGGGCTGTTCATAATCGCTCGGTCCCGTGATTACCAGAAGTTGCTGCATGACGCTAAAAAGGTTCTCGAGCTTTCTCCCTCGCGAAGACACGGCGGAGGGCTGAATCGTATTCGCCGCCGCTTCCTCGAGCTACAGGAAATAGACTTCTTCCCGAATTCGTTACGCGTCAAGCTTGAGGCTCTCCTCGCCAAGATCAGAGAAACTGAAAGTCCGGAGTCGGCGCGCAAAAACAAAAAAAAACTCGGGAAGTACGGCAACCGTTTGTGGATAACCCGCTCTCGGCCCGGCATTGATCGGGTTTCGTCCGCTTGGCTGATTCGGCGGTTTATTGATCCGAAAGCACGTTTCCTCTTCGCGGCTGAACCCGGCACAGATCCCGACGCAATCCCATTTGACATGTTTTGCCCGCAAGGCTTCGGGCATCGCGGAGAAGACTGCACGTTCGAGACGTTATACAAGCAGTTTTCGATTCGAGACCGCAGTGTGAAGCGGATCGCGGAGATCATTCACGACGCCGACCTCGGCGACGATAAATTTGGCCGGAATGAGGGAGCGGGATTGGACAAAGTGCTGAATGGCTGGGCAAAGCAAAACTTGCCGGACGATGAACTTCTGCAGCGAGGGATGGATCTAATCGAAGGGTTGTACGAGTCACTGCATTGACGCAGTAGGCGGGGCCGCATGAAGCCGGAGGAAATTCTTTTGCTGACATCGCGAGAAATTCGGAGCTTGCTGACCCTCGACGAATGTATCGGGGCGGTGGAACAAGCTTTCCGCTTGTACGGCGAGGGCAAGGCACTCCCACCTGGCGTGCTGAGCATGCACGCGCCTGACGGCGGTTTTCACGTCAAAGCCGGGTTGCTGGAACTTGATCGATCGTATTTCGCGGCGAAGGTAAACGGGAACTTCCCGAAGAATGGCTCCGATTCGGGTTGCCCACGATTCAGGGAGTCATCGTTCTCTGTGATTCTGGAAATGGAACGCCACTGGCGCTGATGGACTCTCGCGAAATCACTTCGCTTGCGCACTGGTGCGGCCACCGCCGTGGCGGCGAAGTATCTGGCACGCGCAGGATTCACGGATAGTTACGATTTGTGGCTGCGGAAATCAAGGACGTGTTCAGTTGAGAGCACTCTCGCGTGTCTGCCGCCTCGAAACTGTCTTCGCTTACGACAGCGAGGGCGAGCGAGCATTGCGGTTTTCGCAGGAACTCACATCGGAGCTGAAAATCTCCGTAAAGCCGGTGTCTGATCTCGCCGCTGCGGTTCGACAAAGCGATATTTGTGTGACCTGCACGACGTCACGGCAGCCGTTGCTGGGCTCACGACGATGTCTCACCCGGAACCTTCATTGCTGCCGTCGGCGCGGACAACCCTCGAGAAACAAGAACTCCACCCAACGCTCTGATGGCGAAGAAGCAAGATCGTATGCGACATCCTCGAACAGTGTGCGGTGATGGGAGACTTGCATCATGCGTTGGACGCGGGTGTCTGACCCGAGCGGATGTGCACGCAGAACTGGGTGAGATCGTGGCCGGTAAAAAGCCGGGCCGCGAATCGGACGAAGAAATCACCATCTTCGACAGCACCGGAATGGCGCTGCAAGACGTTGCTGCTGCGGCCTTCCTTTACGAAAAAGCCGAGCAGAGATGGATCGCGGTGTTCGGTTAGATTTCGCAGCCTAGAAAAAGGGAGAATGTGATCATGCATAGTCATCGTTCGTCAAAATCAATCTGTCCGAATCTCAACAATGCTTGCGCTGGCTTGCCTGTTTTGTGGAACCTTGGCAGCAGCGCAAGCAGCCGGTTCCGCTTCCGCAAGCTGCTCCTGCCAGCAACTGGAAGCAGGTCGAGGAAGCGATGGGTCGTCCCGGCCAAATGCAGCCGGGCGACGTGATCAAGTTCGGCATGCCGAGAAAAGACCTTCATGTCGTGCTCGATGGCGTCGATATCAAGCCCGGACTCGCGTTAGGTTCGTGGGCGGCATTCAAGCGAGACGGCAGCGGAGCCATGGTCATGGGCGACCTGGTTCTCACCGAGGACGAGGTCGAACCCGTCATGATGAAACTCCAGGAGGGCGGCATCCACGAATCCGCTGTCCACAATCATCTGATTGGGGAATCGCCGCATGTGATGTACATGCACATTGCCAGCCACGGCGACGCCGTGCAGATGGCGAAGGCCATCCACGATGCGCTGGCGTTGACTAAGACTCCTGGCCCAGATGCTGCTCCTGCGGCGTCAACCCGCAGCCGAACTTGGTTTTGACCAGAAGCAGGTCGAGCAGATTCTCGGGCACACCGGGAAAGGTCAACGGTGGAGTTCTTCAGATCGGAGTGCCGAGAGCGGAGGCAATCACCGATTCGGGCATGACAGTTCCGCCTTCGATGGGCGTGGCGACGGCCCTGAACTTCCAGCCGACAGGCAATGGTAAGGCAGCGATCACCGGAGATTTCGTGCTGCTTGGAAGTGAAGTCAATCCCGTCATCAAAGCGCTGCGACAAAACGGAATTGCAGTGACGGCGCTTCACAGCCACATGCTGATGGAAGAACCCCGCCTGTTCTTCATGCACTTTTGGGCAAACGACGACGCGGTGAAACTGGCGAAGGGACTGCGTGCCGCTCTGGACAACACAAACTCAGCAAAATGAACCCGGAATCCAATTCGGCGGCGCACGAGCCAACGAAAGTGTCGCTCGCTCAATTCGTTGGATATTTCCTGTGGCTCGGAACGGTCGGATTCGGCGGGCCGATTGCGCTTGCCGGACACATGCAGCAAGACCTCGTTGACAGTCGCGGCTGGGTCCGCAAAGAAGACTACCTGGAGGGTCTGGCGCTGGCGCAACTCGCGCCCGGCCCTCTGGCTGCCCAACTCGCGATTTATCTCGGCTACATTCGCGCGGGTGTGCTCGGAGCTACAGCCGTGGGAGTGGCGTTCGTCCTGCCATCGTTCCTGATGGTGCTGGCGCTCTCGGCGGCCTACGTTCGTTTCGGTGGGCTGCCCTGGATGCAGGGGATGTTCTACGGAATCGGCGCAGCGGTGATCGGGATCATCGCCCGGTCTGCGTTCAAACTGACCAAGCTCACGCTCGGGAAAGACAAGTTGCTGTGGGGAATATTCGCGGTTCTGGCAGTCTCAACGGCATGGACCTCGCAGGAGATCATCTGGCTCTTTCTGCTGGGCGGAGTAGTGAACCTGTTGGCGAGGGCCTTTCCCACCCGTCTGCCGGCGAGAAGCACGGTGTCGTTGCTTCTTCGCGCCGGGAACACTGGCGACATTTGGCGTAAGCGGCACTCTGTTGGAGATCTTTGTTTACTTTGCGAAGGCGGGATTGTTCGTATTCGGTAGCGGACTCGCCGTGGTGCCATTTCTCTACGGTGGAGTAGTGCAAGGTCATCATTGGCTGACCGACCAACAATTTGTCGACGCGGTCGCAGTGGCGATGATCACGCCTGGACCGGTCGTCATCACCGTTGCTTTTATCGGCTATCTGGTTGCGGGTGTTGCTGGAGCAACGGCGGCAGCCCTCGGAATATTCCTGCCCGTCTACCTTGTTGTTGTGCTGCTGGCACCGTCCTACAAACGGTGGGCGAAGAACCCGCAGTTGAATGCTTTCGTGCGAGGTGTAACCGCGGCGGCCACCGGGGCGATTGCCGGCGCGGTCGTGGTTCTTGCGCGTCGCTCGGTCTACGATCTGCCTACAATTCTGATTTG
>CAVPMC010000006.1:0-85244 GCA_963706465.1 Terriglobales bacterium | reverse complement strand
ATATGCAGATGCTGAAACAGGCTGGGGTGTTGGCGCGAGGTTTTGCACACAAGTAGGTGGTTCTGTGGGACGCAGGTTCGGCGAATCATTGGCGCACTAGGTCCTCCGAGCACCATTCAGATAAATCGTCCACGAACGCACAGCGCTCCAAAGAATCGAGCAAGCAATTCGAGGCGGCGTTCGGGCCGTCAGAACACCTAGAACAAGGAACCTTACGCGTTCTTGGAAGTCGGATTTCATTCATTTCAACGATGAGGTGGAAGTCTACAGTTGCAGTTGGCTTCTGATTCACGATTAGCCTGCGACGGCTCAGAGATGATCACATCGGGCAAGTTTCATGTTGCGCGAGCAAGCATTTCGCTGAATGCAGTCTCTAGATGCGATCTGCTTAGAAGGCTTGCCGATTCCCATTCGACCGGCGGAAATTGACGGGTAACGCCAGGCTCAGTCATTTTGCTTTGCCGATGCCCGCACGACAGGCAAACTGCTCCCACCTGCCTAATGTCGGTCTCTTTCGAGACGTCATTTTCGCGCACCGCAAGCCAGCCGGAGACAACCGGTCCTCTGCAGTCGTCACAGGGATAAGCCGAGAGGTGAAGGTATTGTGTTCGCATTTGGTTCCTCGATAACGTGGAGAACCACCGACACATGCAAGCCTCTAACCCTCGAAAGCTGTTCACAATTGCTCAGCCAACCAACCGCGCCGTACCAGCCCGGACATAGACTGCACCGCTAGCCTTCCACTTCTAGAGGTCTGAATGCCCGCCCTTGACGATTGTGTAGGGTGCAATTGATCGGACTTGTGAATCCGAAAATGTGACAATCCCCTAGTCAGAGAAGGGTTGGATCGTAGCAATGAATTGTGGGCTATGTTTGGTCCAGTAAAAATCGCATTCTCGTGGTGGACGACGAAGAAAGTATTCGTGGGGTATTTGCGCAGTTGCTGCAACGGGAAGGCTAAGAAGTAGCCACCGCGTAAAATGGTTTTGACGCCCTTCCAAAGGTCAAAGAATTTCGCCCGAAGTGATAATCTCCGACCTCAACATGCCCAAAATGTCGGGATTTGAATTTCTGTCAGTGGTGCGCCGTCGCTTCCCCAAGATCTCAGTCATAGCCAGTAGCGGAGTCTATGGAAGCAGAGCTGTGCCGACCGGAGTGCTTGCCGATGACGTATCGTCGTAATCAATTCAAACTGCTTCTCCCCATTGAGTTACAGAACAACAAGCAACGGCTCCAAGAATGTTTGGTGCCGGGAGGGGGAGTTGAACCCCCAAGACCCGAAGGTCGGCGGATTTTGAGTCCGCTGCGTCTGCCAGTTCCGCCATCCCGGCTTTTTGGTAACTGCTTGATTTCGCAGTCTAATTGATCCGTTTCTCTTTGTCATCTGAACCAATTTCGGTGGCTTCTGTGGCTGTTCTGTGGCTGTTCTGCGCCTTAACGATCTCTCGTTGGTGCTCTTCGATCTTCGCGGTCGCCGTCTTCACCACCTCCATGTCGACGATGTTGTAGCGACGATAAACACTGTCGGTCTTGTGGCCGCTGATCAACATGCAACCTTTTCCGGAATGCCCTATCTTGACATGTTCCGACTTCAACCCAGTGCCTTAAGTGCGACGGCTGGTCCCCGCATTCGGATTGGTATAGAAATGATGTGTTCTTCTGACACTCGACAGGAAGGCGGCATTAGCTTTGAATCCGAGGCCCGCCTTCGGTTTCACCTCGGCAACAGAGACCATACCGCTGCCAAAGGCGAAACCACGGGCTATGCGCGAGCAATTCGTCATGCCGTCGATTTGCAGCCGAGAGGTCGCTTGCGCTGAGTGGTCTAATATCCGGCGCTTCGAACATTTCCTGTAGCTGCTCAATCTCGTCAATGATGCGTTCAACGTCCATGCGTCACAATCATCTAAGAAAAGGCGCGGAGCCGTCAACCTGAAGCGGCAAAGAATGTTGAGCGGAATCGATCCTTATTTACTCAGATGTTTGCTAATCGCCTTCGTCATCTGGAACATGTCCAATCGGGCTTTTCCAAAGACTGGCTTCAGCTTGTCATCGGCTACAATTTCCCGCCGCTTCTTCGGGTCTTGCAGCTTATGCTTTTTGATATAGGCCCACACCTTCTTCGCGACCTGTGGCCGGGATATGGGAGAGGCCGAACCCAGCACTTCAGCCAGTTGCGGAGAGGGCTTCAAAGGCGCTTGAGCCATTTTCATAAAAGCAGTGTTTGTCTTCTTCTTCGTAGGCATTCTGTGATTTCCCTCTTGTAAATGAATGGTCTTTTTGATTGTAGGCTGATTAAGCAGCTACGATGTAACATTCTGAGTCGTTTCGAGGTTTATGGTAGTCTAAGATACATCAGCTAAGTTTGATTCATCCGCAGTTGCAGTCGGTACCGCCAACCAGCGCCACCCCACTCATCCGCAGCGATTCTTCTCAGCCGAAAATTCAAGAATAGAAATAGGAATATCAATTGGAACAAGGAACAGTAAAGTGGTTTAACGACGCCAAAGGCTATGGCTTCATCAGCCGTCAAAATGGAGAGGATGTATTTGTACATTTCTCTGCCATTCAGGCTGGAGGCTTTCGAAGCCTCCAAGAAGGGCAAGCCGTGCAGTTCGATGTAACCAAAGGCCCAAAGGGCTGGCAGGCGGAGAACGTTCAGGCTGTCTAAGTAGCAACCATAAGAATGCCCGACATCCGAGAGGATTTCGGGCATTTCTTTGTCCGGTTTGGCGGGAGTCATTGCACTGCGGAGCGGGTCAGGTGTACATTGGCCGTCTCTTCAGAGGCCCCAGGGGAAGCCCAATCATAGAATTCCGTGGAGGATACTGCAATGAAGAAACTACGCTTGTTTGGACTGCTGATTGCGCTGGTAATTTCCGTTCCAGCGATCGCACAGAATGTCTTCGACGGCACCTGGAAGTTTAATCTCACCGACGCGCAATTCCCCACGAAACCCGACGTTTTTCTGCTGCAAGACGGGATGTATCACTGCAAGACCTGCGTGCCCCCGTTTGATGTAAAGGCGGACGGCCAGGACCAGCCGGTCAAAGGACACCCTTACTACGATAGCGTCAGTATCAAAGTCGTGGATGACCGGACCATTGAGGAAGTCGACAAGAAGAACGGGAAGACGGTCGCCACTTCCAAAACCGTGGTGTCTCAGGACGGGAAGACGGCAAATTTCGATTTCATCGACAGTACCAACACGAACGCCGACCCGGTCGCCGGCAAGGGAACCATAACACAGGTGGCCAAGGGCCCTGCGGGTTCACATGCGGTGTCCGGCTCCTGGGTGACCTCGAAACTGGACACCCTCTCCGATAATGGGCTCATGGTTACCTTCAAGGTGGAAGGCGATAGCCTGAGCATGACCAACCTGACGGGGCAATCCTATGTTGCTAAGTTGGATGGCACGGACTCGCCGTACAAAGGGGATCCCGGGACTACCAGCGTCTCCGTGAAGAGCATGGGAAAGAACACGATCGAGGAAACCGACAAACGAGAAGGGAAGGTGATCAGCATCGCACGTATGACAGTGGGTCCCGACGGCAAAACCATGACCATCAAGGTCGAGGACAAATTGCGCGGCTCCAACGGTCAGTATACGGCGACCAAACAGTAGGCTGACCCAATGCGGCAAGGCAACAATGTCTTGCCGCATAGTGGAAGCAGTAATTGTTCAGAGTAGAACAGACTTAGTCTGCGTCCAGTTCCGAACCGCGCTGCGGGTCATTCGGGTAACTGTTGTAATCGCGTGTGGCTGTTGAGAAACCCCCCTTTAGAAAAAACCGTCCCAGCCGAGGGGTAGAAAATCCGTCAAAATCGAGAACGTCCTTTATAGGGCATCCAAGCGCGATGAAATTTCTGCGAACGTTGAGAGTGCGAGTTTTTCATCAGCCACTCCTGTTTGCACCAACAATTGCGGAACAAACCTCGGGTTGCTCCATTTACCACTTTTGAAAGCAGCAATCCACTCACTGCACAACTTTGCTTTTTCTCTGAGTTTGGTAGCAATTCTGTTCGATTCCGAGAAGGACCTCTTCGAGCTTCGGCAGGCCTTCGTGCCTGGCTCGTTTACTGTTGTGGCGTAGAATTAACCGGATCAGGAGGCCAAGTAAAGTGAAGCCCGCTGCTGCTGTCCCTGAAGCAAATCGGAATCTGGACGAGCGCGTTTGAGCGCCAGCCCGCCAGCAAAGCACAGGAGGCAGGGGCCGAGTTGGAGCAATTGGGCTACGGCGCAATCTGGTTTAGTGAAGGATTGGGCCGGGAATCGTTCACACAGGCCGCCTTGCTGCTTGCGGGAACGTCGCGAATCCTTGTGGCGACTGGAATTGCGAATATCTATGGACGTGACCCTTTCACAATGGCGGCTGGGCAGAAAACATTGAGTGAGGCTTACCCGAACCGCTTTCTTCTTGGTCTCGGAGTCAGTCACATTCCGCTGGTCGAGAAATTGCGAGGTCACAGCTACGAGAAACCAGTCGCTAAGATGAGCGCCTACCTCGACGCCATGGACGATGCTCGGTATGAGAGCGTCCCCCCTGCATTAACGACCAGAGTGATAGCGTCCCTTGGTCCCAAAATGTTGCAACTGGCAGCCAAACGCGCCGATGGCGCTCATCCGTATAACGTCCCCCCCGAACACACAGCCACGGCGCGACAGTTGCTGGGAAGGGGTCCTTTATTGTGTCCCGAGCAAGCTGTTGTGTTAGAAGCCAATCCTGCGAAAGCTCGGGAAATCGCAAGGAATTTTCTTAAGCTTTATCTCACGCTACCCAACTACACGAACAATTTTCTCCGTTTAGGCTTTTCAAGCGATGATTGCAAGAACGGTGGCAGCGACCGTCTGGTCGATGCAATCGTCGCTTGGGGCGATCTGGACTCGATTCGCAACCGAATTCGTGCTCATCAATCGGCAGGGGCCGATCACGTTTGCATTCAGGCGCTCACACCAAATCCCAACTCGCTTCCTTTGCAGGAATGGCGAGAGCTTGCAAGTGCACTAATCGAGCAGGCATGAGGTTGTGCGTGCGAATGCCCATGCGGTGGTTGATCGACCGGAGCAAAAGTTGCTTTGGGGTCCCTAGGGCAGTAAAGCGGCCACCGCAACTCGGCAAGGTGTTTGCTTTTGAAACGAGCTGCTGAGTCCGCTGATGGCCACAATGCGAGAACTAAACTTCGGGTTGTTGGCGTAACATGTATGGTCCGCCGCCCGAGTGCGAGAGGAATTCGATTGAACGAGAAGCAGTCTGCGAAAATGTATCCGGTCTCTAGTGGAGAATGGCCTCCGGGCGCATGATGATGATCCGCGTGCGCCCGTCCTTGTTAATGGCGACGGTCATGAAAAGACCCGGGTTACGCCGCACGTTCTTGGACACGCCATTTGACTGTTTTTTCGTCTTCCTGTTCTTCTGCGGACTTCTGGGAAACGAACTTCAAAGTCACTTCGTTTAGCTGACAACTGCAACGGCCCGCATCGGGTGATAGTTCTCTCGGCTCGACTCTGCCCTGGCATGGAACTGCCCCGCTCAAGCCAAACCCGGGATTGAATGGGCCACCCGTCCGCAAAAGGTGCGATTTGTTTCACGTTGACACAATTGGGTTCTGGCACCGAGAATGGCTGCCGGTTGAAGAACCAAAATTCAGTCATGTGAGGGAAATCAACTTGCTTACACTTCATCTTCGATGCTATCGGACCTTATCTCGCAAAAAAAGCACACACGGCTCGGGGAGCGGAGGATGGTGTAGCTCGATCTTGGCCGTATGCGCCCTGGCGGCCTTTGCCTTGGCGGCGTCCACCACCGCCTCAGCAGCACCACCCAACTTTGGAACCAACGTATATATTTTTGATCCCAGCATGTCGCAGAGCACCATGCAGGCGACTCTCGACACCATCGCCAACCAGCAGGTGGACAATGAGACGGGCACCCAGCGCTACGCGCTGCTGTTCAAGCCCGGAACTTACGGGACCGTGGCCAATCCGCTCATTTTTCAGGTAGGCTACTACACCCAGGTGGCTGGTCTGGGTGTGTCGCCGGCCGATGTCACCATCAATGGACACGTCGATGTGTACAACCGGTGCTTGAGCGCGGACAATTGCCTAGCGCTCGTCAACTTCTGGCGGTCACTGTCGAACCTAACCATTAATGCGACGGGTCTGACCGGCTGCCGGACCGCGACCGAATTTTGGGCCGTGTCGCAGGCTGCACCCATACGGAGAGTCCAGATCAATGGTCAGTTCTCTCTCATGGACTATTGCAGCGCCGGTCCGCAATTTGCGAGCGGCGGATTCATCGCCGATTCGCAGTTCGCCGGCGGCACCGTGGTCAACGGTTCTCAGCAGCAGTTTCTGGTCAGGAATAGCGTGCTCGATGGCTGGAGCAATGCCGTCTGGAATCAGGTGTTCTCGGGAGTCGTGGGCGCCCCCGCTCAGTGTTTTCCGTCGTCAGGATCGTGCGGTGGTCCTTATACTACGCTTGCCCGCAGCCCCGTAACACGCGAGGCGCCCTACCTCTACCTTGATTCCGCTGGACTGTACAACGTCTTTGTGCCCTCGGTGCAACGTAACTCCTCAGGCACGTCATGGGGCGGCGGGCCGACACCCGGGATATCGATCCCGATCAGCAGTTTCTTCATTGCCCGCCCCACCGACTCCGCGGCCACTATCAACAGCGCATTACATTCCGGCAACAACCTCATTTTGACTCCGGGTGTTTACCAACTCACTCAGACCATCAACATCACCCGCCCCGATACCGTGGTGCTCGGTCTAGGTTTCCCGACGCTGGTCCCTAAAAATGGGATCGTGTCTATGACCGCCGCTACTGCGAAGGGGATCATGATTTCGGGGATAATCTTCGATGCAGGAGTAACAAACTCTCCTGTGTTGCTGCAGATCGGAAGCGGCCATTCCCGCAGTGATAACGAAGCCTCCGATCCCACGACTCTTAGTGATGTGTTCTTCCGTATCGGCGGCGCGACCCCAGGAAGCGCCACGGCCAGCCTGGTCGTCAACAGCAACAACGTGATTCTCGATGACATCTGGGCATGGCGGGCGGATCACGGCAACGGTGTGGGTTGGACCAGCAACACCGCTGACACCGGCCTCGTCGTCAACGGTGACAACGTCACCGCATATGGGCTTTTCGTCGAGCATTACCAGAAGTATGAAGTGATCTGGAACGGACAAAGCGGCACCGACATCTTCTTTCAAAACGAAATGCCCTATGATCCTCCCAGCCAGGCCGCGTGGATGGAAGCAGCCGGTGTCAACGGCTGGGCGGCCTTCAAGGTGGCCAACACTGCCAGCAATTTCAAGGGCTATGGAATGGGCAGCTACAGCTTTTTCAATCAGGGCGTGGATATCTTCGCGGCCAACGCCTTTGAAGTGCCTGCCACACTCCCACCGGCGAGCCTGAACGATCTGTTGACTGTCTTCCTGAATGGATCGGGAAGCATTCTGAATGTGGTAAACAATACAGGCGGATCGTCATCCAGCTCCAACCCCGGTGTTCCCGTCACTGTGGTGAGCTACCCTTAATAGCTTAACTCTCATCCTGATCGCGGCCCATCATGCCCCGCTCGTTGTTTCGGGTGGGGCTTGATGTGCCGGCTCTGTCCTTAGCAGGCCGCATTGTGAGTCTACTCGGGTCGTCGCGAGGCCGACGTCGTTATGTCATCACCCACACTTGTTTACGTCAATTATCGGCTAGAGGATAATGGGCCAAGTCTAGTTGTATCCGATTCCATCGTGAGGGTGCTCCGATGAGACAATTCGTTCTGAGTATTGCCGTTGCTTTAGTATTTGCGTCGGGAATGGGGGCGCAGGAGAAAGAGATAAGCCCAGAACAGCTAGTCCACTTCATGCGTGCAGTGAACACGTTGCAGATCGAGTTCAAAGCCGCTAACCACAAATTCGCAAATACTGACGAATTGCTAGCAGCCGCGAAGACACAAACGCCCAATGGTGTTCTCGCTTTCGCCAAAGAACTTACTCCATCCGTTTTAGTTCCTTATACCTTGCAGGTCACGCCTAGCGAGAATGGTGCGCATTATCTCGCGACAATCAAGCGACCGTCGGATATGCATAACGAAGCCACATGGTGTAAAACGGCGGTGTTTAGCGACGACAGCGGCCTAATCTATCTGGGCCAGAACATCGGCTGCCGGGGAGCGGATAGGCTCGCAACTCCGACCCACCCCCCAAACTAGCTCATCCGGGTTGCTTGTATGATGTTTGGTCGCGTTCCTTGCATGGCTTGGGGCAGGGTACGATCAAAGGGGTTCAGCGCATGGACAGCATTTTGGATCGGCCTGGTCCTTATCGCGCTGCTTTGCACGAGGACTATTGGGTTTTTTGAGTTCGTTCGTTAAAAGGCGTCGCGGTCCAAACGAGTGGGAGCGCCTGTTTACCGTCAGAATAGCCCGGGTCGTACATTCATCCGCAACTTTGATTGGGATTTCTCGTGGAGGAGATTATGATTCGACGGCAGCTTCTTCCAAAGATCCCACAGTTGTTTGGCTTGGGTCTACTCGGGCTGGGGGCAGCCAATGCGCAAGAAACAACGGCACACAAACCACTGAAGATCATGATGAAAAGTGCCTGGGGATCGGACGACCCGACGAAAGCGGCCTTTCCCTTCTTACATGGGCATGCGCTTGCCGAAGCCGGGCATGAAGTACAAATCTTCCTCTTGGGCGAAGCCGTTTCCGTTATGCGAAAGTCCGTGGCAAGTGCGGTCGTGCCCGTCGGCTGGCCGCCTCTAGCTGAGACTCTTGATAAAGTCGTCGCCAAACACATTCAAATTTACGCTTGCGGGGCTTGCTGCCGCGCTAGGAGTGTGGCGGAAACGGACTTGAGCCAGTGGGGAGCAAAGTTCGGCAGTCCCACGATTTTTGTGTCACTTGTCGAGTGGGCGGATCGGATCATCACCGAATAGACGAAGCGCATATCTGTACTTAGTGAAACATCGCACAGCACAAAACCCCAGAATCGGCTCGTCAGTGGGCGTTGGTCGGCAAACAGAAGTTTGGGAACTCCGCCCCGATTGCGGGTATCGCAGCACCGTGCACTCTCCTGCATTTCGGTGCATCGGAGAAAAAGGATTGGAGTTCGCTGCGTCTGCCAGTTCCGCCATCCCGGCTTGGGTGATAATCGGCGGAAATCAAGTTTCTTGACGATGTGGGGCTTGGCACCATTCGCCCACTGGTCAGCAGAATAGTGCTATTGCCTAATGCGCCATCCCGAGATAATTTCCGTATCCTACAATTACCGTCGAACCCACGAGTAAGGCCAAAGCCAGTGCCAACATGCCTCCGGCTTTGACTCCGGCGCCATTCCATTCCTTCAGTCCGATGCCCCACAGGCTGCTGAAGATGATGATGCTGGCCATGTGGAGGGTCCAACTGGAAAATTTGTAGCGGCCCATCTGGGTCTCACCCATGGTGTAGAAGAAAAATTGGAAGTACCACGTTGTTCCGGCCAATGCGCACAGTAGATAATTTGCAAGCATCGGAACACGCGCTGCACCTTCTTTTCTCCCTGACGGAATTCTCGATACCGGAGCATCCGCGATGGCGGTCGACGACTTTGCGTGAAGATCTGCTCTGACCGGCGGCACGCCTTCGACTACTTCACGGCTGGGCGCATCGAGCGCGGTTTCGATGATGGTTTCGTCGGATGCCTCGCCATCACCCTGGCGGGACACCGAAGTGAAGTATTGGTAGCCAGTTCTGTTGCGGACGTTCAATATCAGGCACCAAATAAAATTCGTTGTGAAACCGCCAATCAGGACTACGACAAGCACAGGCAAGCCCTGCCACAAGTCCGGCGTGCCGTGCTTGATGGTAAGCGTCTTAATGGCATCGCCCGCAGCGAGACCGTAGGCGAAGCATGCGCTCATCACGCCGGAAAGCAATGCCACCCCAACGCCCTTCTTCAAATCGAATTCCTTAATGGTCACTTTTTGCTGCTCGGGAGACATGTTGCGCTCTTTGAAAATACCTGCGACCCCAGCGGAAGCGATACCCAAAAGGCAAACTAGAATACCTAATAGGATGATTCTCCCCGAACTTGTCCCCACCACCTGGGTCATGAATTCACCGCGAAAAATAGGCGGCATCAGGGTGCCGAAAGCGGCGCACAAGCCGAGCACCACGGCCATTCCCAGCGACAATCCCAGGTATCGCATAGTCAGGCCGAAGGTGAGGCCACCAATACCCCATAGAAGTCCGAAGAAAAACGTCCAGAAAAGAACCGTTCCGGGGGTTTCATGCAAGACGGTTATCAGATCGTTCGTCATCAGCAAACCGAAAAACCACGGGGCAATGATCCAACTGAACACCCCGCCGGCCAGCCAAAACGTTTCCCACGCCCAACCTTTCACCCCTCGATAGGGAACATAAAAACTGCCCGAGGCCAGACCTCCGAGCCAGTGGTAGAGCACGCCAATTATCGGATTCGGATTCATCTAGCCCTCAAGAACGGATTTCCTGTGCGATGAACTCAGCGGTCTCTCGAGCGTGAGATCCGCTCCCATATAAGGGGCTGAACTGTAGTGCGCCGCCGAGACCATTGTCAATAGTAAGTTTATTCCCCTATTGAATAATTCGAGGACGTGTGTCGATGCTGGCGCAAGCGTGGGCCTCGGTCTTGCTCTTAAACGAGCAATCCTTGACGGCGGTGACTGACTGGCACGAGCGAACACTCCCCCAAATTCCGCCTACAAAATTCTTTCGTGCGAATAACCGGCCACACCAAGCGCGGTGAGTAACTCGGCAATTTGCTCGGGGCCTCTGGTTTCCATTGTTATGTCGATGGCAGTCTCTCCTAGGTTGACTCCGTAGTAGGTGCGATCGTACGAGGTTTCGACGATATTTGCCCGGTGCTCGGCCAGAATTCCGGTGAGTCGGTGTAACGCGCCAGGATAGTCGGGAAGATGGACTCGCAAGCGGACCAGACGTCCGTCCTTCACCAAGCCACGTTCGATGATACGAGAGAGCAATGTTACGTCGATATTTCCCCCGCAAACCAGCACTGCGATCTTTTTTCCCGACAGCTCAACCTTGTGATTCACCATGGCCGCAATGGCAGCAGCACCTGCGCCTTCGGCCATAGTTTTTTCGCGCTCCAGCAGAAGGAGAATTGCGTTGGCGATTTCTTCCTCGTCTACGGTAACGATCTGGTCCACATATTTCTTTACCAGCGGCAAAGTGCGATCGCCGGCGCGGCGCACCGCTATGCCGTCCGCGATAGTCGCAGCCGCAGGAATCGTCACCGGCTTGCCTTGGGTCACGGCCGCCTTCATCGAGGGAAGACGCGAGGTCTGCACTCCCACGATCTGAACCTTGGGGTTTGTTTCCTTGATCGCGCAGGCGATCCCACCGATCAGCCCTCCGCCCCCGATTGGAACGACCACCGCTTCAATTTCAGGATGCTGTTGAAGCATTTCGAGACCGATCGTTCCCTGGCCTGCGATCACCGCGTCGTCATCGAAGGGATGAACAAAAGTCAGCTGTTGCTGATTACCGCGGTGAATGGCCTCTTCACAAGCTTCGTCGTAATTTGCGCCGTGCAACACGACGTCGGCGCCGTAGGCTTTGGTGGCTGACACTTTTATCAAAGGAGTAGTCAGCGGCATGCAGATTTGCGCCCGGATGCCGAGCTTGCCGGCGTGATATGCGAGACCCTGCGCGTGGTTCCCTGCAGAAGCCGCAATCACGCCCTGATCGCGCTCCTGCTTTGTCAACGTCAACAGTTTATTCAGCGCGCCCCGCTCTTTGAAGGCGCCCGTTCTTTGCAGGTTGTCGAGTTTGAGATAAATGGAATTACCAGTCAGCTGTGAAAAAGTGGCGGAAATTGTGCACGGCGAAAGATAGATGGATTGTCGAATGCGATCGAGTGCGGCTTTGACGTCAGCAAGATTGATCATCGATTTGGTAGCTGCATTCTACTAGGAGAGCTGACGAACGTGCGTGCGGATGCCGTAGGAGATCAATTTCGCGCGCCCTGGGTGATCTTTGCGGGTAAGAGGCTTGATCCAGGCTTATAAGAACGAAAAGGTTGCTTTAGCTCACCCTTCGACAGGCGCTCCAGTTTCCACTGGTAATCGAGCTTCTTGCCAGGCAGCAAACCCGCCGGAAACATTGACCACATTGTTGTACCCCGCTCGTTCGAGAAGACTGCAGGCGATCATGCTGCGGTATCCGCTCTGACAATGCACCGCCAGCCGAAGATTGGGATCAACTTCCGGGGGAGATACTCGAAAGCGGTCGAGAGGCCACCAGGTGGCTCCGGCAACATGGCCCGCCATCCATTCCGGTTCACGGCGGACGTCCAGCACCTGAATTTTGGCTTTCGATAACTGCTGTTGTAAGTCTTGGGGTGTGACCTCCTGGAGTTGAGCAACGCTAAACCCGGCATGCTTCCATGCTGACACGCCACCCTGCAAGAAGCCGCGTTCAGTCTCAATACCAACGCGAGCCAGGCGCAGTCGCGCCTCGGCGAGTTGTTCTTGGGAATCCGCAATCAGTACCGGACGTGAGGACAAGCCAAGTATTGTTCCAGCCCACGTCGCAAATTGTCCGGACAACGCGATGTTGATCGATCCGGGCACGTGGCCCGCGGCAAACTGATCTCCCGGCCGTATATCTAGCGCCATGACACCGTCGTCCAATAACGCCTTCAGCTCGACCGGGGCAATGGGTTTCAGTTCCTTCATCTCCGAGAGCGCGGGCGCACCGCCTCGATTGATCTCGGCATCTTGCAGAAAATAATCCGGACGCGCAGGCAGATTACTGGTCAACTGCTTTACGAACTCGTCTCGACTCTTGATTTGTAGCGCGTAATTAGTCAGGCGCTCGGTGCCGATCGTGGAAGAGCGTTCGGCGCGCATGTTGCGCCCGCAGAGCGAACCGGCACCGTGAGCCGGGTACACCAGAACGGCATCGGGCAACGGCAAAAGTTTGCTGTACAGACTGTCATACAACAGGCCTGCCAGTTGTTGTGGCGTGTGGGTCTGAGACAGATCGGGACGGCCGACATCTCCAATAAAGAGCGTATCGCCCGTCAGCACCGCCCACGGCTTCGCGGTTTTCTCGTCATCGGTCACGACAAGGCAGATACTTTCGGGAGTGTGTCCTGGAGTTTCGAGAACGCCGATGCGAACTTTGCCGAACCGTAATTCGAAACCATCGCGCACTGGAACATGGGGAAATGTGACGCCTGCGCTGGCACCGAAATAAATTTTCGCGCCGGTGCGGGCTGCGAGTTCTTTGTGTCCTGAAACAAAGTCTGCGTGCAGGTGAGTTTCAAATATATGGCGAATGGTTAACCCGTGATCCTCGGCAGCCTTAAGGTAAAGATCGACGTCGCGCTGCGGATCAACTACGACGGCTTCCGATTCCGATCCCAGCATGTAAGAAGCATGAGCCAGGCAACCCAAATAAAACTGCTCAAAATACATAAGCAATTACCTCGACTCCACCCTGCCGAGCGCTTTGCACTGGACTGACAGCAGGGTCAGCCTCCGTCTACAATACGACACAGACATGATTTTATAGAAATCAGGAGAGTCAAATGCAACGCAAAGCAAGTGCAGTTTGGAAGGGTGGGTTGAAAGACGGCAAAGGCGCGGTTTCCGCCTCCAGCGGCGTGCTGAATAATACCCCCTACTCATTCGTGACAAGGTTTGAAAATACGCCTGGAACCAATCCGGAGGAACTCATTGCTGCGGCGCACGCCGCCTGTTTTTCCATGGCTCTTTCCGGACAACTGGGTGCGGCGAATCTCACCGCGTCGAGCATCGAAACTTCCGCCACGGTTACGCTGGAAAAACTCGACTCGGGCTGGGCGATCACGACCGTGCACCTCGACGTGGCGGGTCGAGTACCGGGCGCAGACAATGCCGCATTCCAGAAGGCTGCGGAAAATGCCAAGAGTGGATGCCCGATATCCAAGCTGCTCAAGGCAAACATCACTATGAGCGCGAAGCTCGAAGGATAGGAAATGGTCGTTAGTCTTCAGTCGTCGGCGCTTCCGCTGTGGATGCAGCTCCGGTCACCGGCGGCTCGACGACTCTTGCCTTCAGTATTTGCCTGATTTCGAGGTTGACGCGAGCGGCATCGCGAGCGGCAGCATCGATCATTTCGTGCCCATTTCTTGCGATTTCCCTCTGGTTCCGCTTCTCCCAATAGATAAGACGCCTGCAGAATTGTCTCGAGCGCATTGCTCAGATCGTGAGCCAGGGCTCGAAGATTCGCAATTACGTCAGCCGGCAGTTTGCTTGAATTTTTCATTGCATCCCAAGTTTGACAGGCTGTGTACCCCCTGTAGAATATTACTCGTAGTATCCTTTCCTGGAAGGCGGCCGCGAAAAGATCGCCGCATCCCAGTCTATCTCTTGCCATCGTGGCGGAATTGGCAGACGCGCATGGTTCAGGTCCATGTACCCGCAAGGGTGTGGGGGTTCGAGTCCCTTCGATGGCACCAGGCTTTTTCAACTTCTATTTCGCAGAATCCAAAGAGCGCTCCGGCAATACTCGCAATGCCGCGGGATTGATCGAAGAGGGATTATCCCGCAGCTTGACGTAAAGTAGGGAATTTTCCGGCCTGGGTACGCTCAGTTTAGAGTCGACAAAACCTTCCGGAACGGGCACCGAATGCTTAAATTCAGGATCCGATGCGACAGAACTGATCAGAAATAGATTGGTTCCGCTCAGGACACATTGTTTGTCGGGGCTCGTGGGACAATGCACATCCTGTAATGCCGGGAATCGCACCAAAGTTGCGAGCGGCTGCCAATCCCCATTCGCGTTGCCGTCGACCACGCGAAAACGCAGCGGACCAAAGGCCGACGGTCCAAAACTCTTGAGAGGATCAAGCGTGGCCACCACCGTGTGTGCATCCTGGGCCAGCAGGCTTCCATCGTTCAACCCTAGAGAAACGTCGTACGCACCGTCCGCCGTGCCGACCTCAATTTTTTGAGTGCGTGAAAAGGTGTCGGGAATTTCGGATTTCAGGAAGAATACGAGCTTCCCATCCTGTGGCAGCTCGTCCTGATTCCCAAGTTGAATCTCGGATACCGATGGACCTGGCTGGATGCTCTTGTTGAGTAGCGTAACTTTCGGACGAGGTTCTGCGATAGTCGCCTCAAGGTTTAACGTGCGCCCGTCTTTAAGACTAGCCCGCGCTGTGACTTTGTCGCCGGCATGGAGCGAAGAGACATTATTCACGTCAGTAGTCAGGCGCAGTTCGTCCTTTGTATCAACGCGAGTAAGTTCTGCCGGGGCAAAGTGAACACCGCCTAATTCCACAGCCGCTACCTGATCCAATCGAGTTCCCGCCAATGTTCCCTGAAAATCACCCGCGTTGATCCTCAACTTATCCAGGTGAGCGGCTTCTGCATAGCTGTGCAGTTCAGCCTCATCGGATCGGTCGGATCCATATTGCTTGACCGCCATCGCTATCTTCCCCGGCCCTTGCTCTTTCAGTGGAACTTTGAGTTCCAGGTCGTTCGCGCCCGTTGAAGTCCAAGTAGCCTTAATGGGTTTGCCTTGCTCGGTTTTCAGACTGACATTATCGACGCAGGCCGCGGCATCGGACTTGAAATGGATTGTGTTTTCCCGGCCAACGATCAGGGCACTTTCGTCGGTGGACGCAATCGTCCAACTGGCTGGGTGAGCGTTTTGCAAATGGAAGACTGGGCCTTCAAAGGTGTCAAAGCCCCAGTTGCCACGGATCGTACCCTTGATGTCGTTGCTCAGTTTTTCGGCCGCGACCGAATGAGTATCGATGGCAAAGCCACCACGAGCAGCATCCGGTGTCGCTGGCAGATCAACGGCATGTCCGGATTTGTCGGGAACATGTAGTACCAGGTCATGCGCGTAGTCCGTTGAAAACACCACCGGGGCACCTTCTGCCGCCAGTAGCAGCGAAGGCTTTTCCGCACACAGTACCTGATTTCCATCCACTGCTCGCAGTGGAGGGAGTTGGGCAGATTCCACTGCCGGAAGGCTCATCACCATCACAGACATAGGCTTGCGGAACGATGGCGGATTGTTGAGCCTTAGATTAAGTTCATCCAGGTGAGGCAGCGCTAAGGCTGGAATGTAGCGATATTCCGGAGTATGAAAGCTCTCCATCATTTTCGCAAGATCAACCACCACACCCACGTAAGGGCTGTAGGCTCCACCGCCCGCCAACCGGGTGGTACTGAGCTGCCCGACCAGATCAGACCCGCTGCCAGAGGTGAGAGCCGCCACCATGGATTGGCTGTGCCCATCGTCGAGCACCAACTGATCGGTATTTTGGGTCAAGCAAGATTCCTGTTGCTGGCGTGGTTTGTTGAAACACTCGTTATCCAGTTTGATATTGAGACTGCGGGCCAGAAGAACTGACCGCTCGTGCAAGGCATTGGCGTCAACGGTGGACATATCCCTGACCGCGCCCAAATACTTGTCGAGGCGCGACCTATCAAGGCTGGCCTGGTTCAGATCTTGCGAGGCACGGACGAACGCGCCCGGCTTGCCCTGCACCGCTGTCCGCAAGGTTCCGAAATCGCCCCCGGTTTGAGGAGCGAGGAAAATCAGAGCTTGCTGCGCCCCCTGAGGAACGGTAATCACAATCCCTTCCTCGCGAATATGTTTGTTCCAGGTTTCGACTCTCGTGAACCAAGACTCCGGCGGAGGATTGGTCGAACCCCGCAGAAAGACGGGGATCATGAGGAAATGCACGGATTCGCCTTCCGGCATGTCGGGATGGATCCAAAGACGATCGCCGGCTTGCAGATTGGGAACCTTGGAAATGGGGAGCGTCTTGCCCGCCCGGGTTACCCGGACTTCAATTTTCGGTCCTGCCAGGTCGAATGCCGCCGTATCTCCCCAAAGCAAACTTCCGAATACCAGAACAAGGCCAAATCTTAGAAAACTATAACGCCAAAACATATCCTCACATTGTAAGAGGTTCCGGGCCGTGAAGGGGAAGCCAGAAGTGCAAGAAAAACGTAATAGGGGTTGCAGATAAGGCACCCGGGAGACATACATTCGGCGTCTTGAATCTGTCAAGAATTTGCCGAGTGTGGCATGCAGAGCGTGCTAACCTAATGGACCGATTGGTAAACGTATTCTCGCACAGGAACGACCATGAACTACAAAACATTTATTTTTCATCTCTCCCTGCTGATAATCTTTGTCTCCGCCGCCTGGGGCAAGAAGCTGCCGCCGGTGAAAGGAAAGCTCCAGATTCGTAAAGAGGCATTTGGAAAAACCGGAGACGGGAGGCCGGTCGATCTGTTCACCCTGACCAATTCCAACGGCATGGAAGTACGCGCCATGACCTATGGCGGAATCATCGTATCCATCCGCGTTCCGGACAAGAACGGCAAAGTCGCGGATGTCGTCCTTGGCCACGAAAACTAGATGGCTATATGCCCAATCCTCCCTACTTCGGCGCGATCGTTGGACGTTACGCCAACCGCATCGCCAATGGCACGTTCACCCTAGATGGAGCGAAGTACACTCTGCCGAAGAATGATGGGCCTAACACACTGCACGGTGGACTGAGTGGATTCAACCAGAAGGTTTGGGAAGGTACGGAATTCAAAAACGCAAAAGGAGTTGGAGTTGCGTTTACTTATCTGAGCAAAGACGGCGAAGAAGGTTTTCCTGGTAACCTGAAAACGAAGGTCAGCTACACCCTTACCAACGAAAACCAACTGATTCTGGACTACGAAGCCACCACCGATAAAGCGACGCCGCTCAATCTTTCCCAACACAGCTATTTCAACCTGGCCGGCGAAGGTAATGACGACATTCTGAACCAGGTGATCATGCTGAACGCCGATCGCTTCACGCCCGTGGACAAGACCTTGATTCCAACCGGCGAGCTTCGCCCGGTCCAGGGGACGCCTTTGGATTTCACCACCCCACCGCGATCGGCGCCCGCATCGACGACACCGTACGAACAACTAGTCCTGGGACACGGGTACGATCACAATTTTGTCCTCAACCGCGCAGACAAAGACGGCGAAGGCTAACGCTGGCCGCCCGAGTGCACGAACCCACCAGTGGGCGAGTACTAGAGGTTTCCACCACCGAACCGGCGAGTTCAGTTCTATTCCGGTAACTTTCTGGATGGAACCATCGTGGGCAAGAAGGGGCATGTTTACAAGAGCGTTATGGCTTCTGCCTGGAAACGCAACACTATCCGGATTCCCCAAACCATTCCGACTTTCCGTCGACCATTCTGAAGCCTGGTGACGACATTCCATTCGGAAACGATTTTCAAGTTCTCGACGGAATAGATTCTAATGGGCAATTTGGCGCGGACGGCGTCCATTGCAGTTGATTCTCGTTCAAGAGGTTCTGATCCCAGCGCAAATGGCCTCCAATCATTCTGCGCCGCAATGAACTGAAGCGCAACTGTAAGGAACGCGCCGTGTGGGCCTTCATCCGTATCATTCCCGTATAATCTTCAAATTCCCGATGGTTGTCGCCTTGACCAGATCGTCGCCGCCACGCGCCGGCGCGTCGCTGACGCCAAGCGCCAGGTGGACATGCGGCGACTCGAGCGCCGCGCGAATGAACATGTCCCGCGCGGTTTCCGGCAAGCCCTGGCGACGAAGAGCCGGACGGATCGGCTGTCATCGCAGAACTGAAGAAGGCTTCTCCATCGCGTGGGTTGATTCGCGCCAATTTTTCTCCAGAGCGACTGTCCAAGGAACTGGAATCTGCCGGGGCGGCCGCGTTATCGGTTCTGACGGACGAAGAGTTTTTTCAAGGATCGCTGGGAAATCTGCAGAAGTGCCTCTGCCAGCACAAGTTTGCCCTGTCTGCGCAAGGATTTCATCGTGGACGAGTTCCAGCTTATCGAAGCCCGTGCCCACTGTGCGGACGCTATCTCTGCTGATTGTGGCCGTGCTTGTCCCAGTCGGACCTGGTTGGCCCTGACGTACGAAAAGCCGTGCCCTTGGGCTCGATGTTCTATGCGAAGCCCACGACGAGGACGAACTCCACCGTGCGGTCGACGCAGGCTGCGATCTAATCGGTGTGAACAATCGAAATCTACAAACCTTTCCGGTTGATCCTCAAACAACCTTCCGGCTTGGCCAGAACTGATTCCGAAGAATGTGATTGGAGTCGCCGAGAGCGGCATCGCGAACGGCGCGGACATGCGCGCATTTGCGCGCAGCCGGATACCATGCGTTCCTGATCGGCGAGTCGCTGATGAAAGCGGAGTCTCCCGGCGAGGCGTTACGATCTCTCCTGGAAACGCCGAAAGCGAACCGTCACTGCTCAACGTAAAAAGCTAACAACATCTCATGTGAGAACGATCCGCCGCGAAACTCGGGATTCTGGGTTTCATGACATGGATCAAGATTTGTGGAATTACGAACGTGGAAGACGCGTTGACCGCCGTCGATGCGGGCGCTGACGCCTTGGGTTTCGTATTTCACGAGAAAAGCCCGCGAAAAATTGACCCAGAAAAAGTGCGGGACATAGTCGCAGCATTGCCGGACGATGTCGAAAAAATTGGTGTTTTCGCCTTTGGGAATTCCGAAAAGGCTCAAGAAATAGCTAAACAATCCGGTCTAACCGGCTTGCAGACTGCACTCGGATCGCGTCTTTCCGGTGTGCCTGACTCGACAAGGCCGTCGGTATGGTGGGGCGAACATTTTATCCCGCGGTGCCGGCTGCGTTGGTTCTCGACGAAAACGCTGTCGACCAATTTGGCGTCGTTCCTGGAAAAGCAGCTGGGACCTCCATTTGACAGAATTTTGATCGACTCTGGCACGCCAGAGCAGCCCGGCGGAACCGGCAAGACATTTGATTGGACAAGAACGGCGTCGTGTGATCGAGAAGATAGGAGCACGAATCTCAATATGGTCGTGGCAGGCGGTCTCGATCCCGGCAACGTTGCCGAAGCGATCCGTATACTTAAACCCTGGGGCGTGGATGTCTCCTCCGGAGTCGAATAAGCGCCAGGCAAAAAGAATCCGCACAAAGTTCGCGCATTTGTAGACGCGGTTCGGCAGACAGACAAGAAGAATTGAGAATGGCAACAGCCAAAATTCAGCCTCCCCGCGCAGTATCACGACCGTCGGCCGTTTTGGTGTTTACGGTGGCCGGTATGTTCCCGAAACGCTGATGGCAGCGCTGGAGGAATTGGAGCGCGCACTACGAGAAGGCCAAGCGCGACCGCAAATTCCAGCGGCGACTGGACGAACTGCTGCGCACCTATGCCGGGCGTCCCACTGCCTCTATTTTTCGCGCAGCGGCTCACGAAAAAACTCGGCGGTGCGAAGATTTACCTCAAGCGCGAAGATCTGCTCCACACCGGCGCGCACAAAATCAACAACTGCCTGGGACAGGCTTTGCTGGTCGAGCGTATGGGCAAGCATCGCGTCATCGCGGAAACCGGCGCTGGACAGCATGGCGTAGCGACCGCGACAGTGTGCGCTCTGCTGGGCTTCGAGTGCGTCGTCTACATGGGGACCGAAGACATGCGGCGGCAGGAGTTGAACGTCTTCCGCATGCGTCTGCTCGGCGCGGAAGTGCGCGGCGTGGATTCCGGCTCGCGCACCTTGAAAGACGCCATCAACGAGGCCATGCGCGATTGGGTGACCAACGTCCGCACCACGCATTACCTGTCTGGGCAGCGTGCTCGGCGCACATCCGTATCCCACAATGGTGCGCGATTTTCACAAGGTCACCGGGCGCGAGGCGCGCGCGCAGATTCTGCAGCGCGAAGGCAAGCTTCCGAACGCAATCATCGCTTGCGTCGGTGGCGGATCGAATGCCATTGGCATCTTTTACGAATTTATCAAGGACAAGAAGGTACAACTGATCGGAGTCGAAGCTGGCGGCCGGGGATTGAGTCTGGGTGAACACGCGGCGCGCTTCAGCGGTGGATCGCCGGGCGTGCTGCAAGGCACCTATTCATATCTGCTGCAGGATGAGGCGGGACAGATTTCGCTTACGCATTCAATCTCAGCCGGCCTCGATTATCCGTCGATTGGTCCCGAGCACGCATGGCTAAAGGACACGGGCCGCGCTGAATATGTTTCGGCATCGGACGCGGAGGCCCTCGACGCCTGCACGTCTGCTGGCGCGAACGGAAGGAATCATTCCGGCGCTGGAATCGGCTCACGCCGTGGCCGAAGTGATCAAGCGTGCTCCCAAGCTGAAGAAGTCCGACATCGTGATCGTCAACATCTCTGGACGCGGTGACAAGGACATCGGAATCTTGCGGGAGAACCTGAACCTGGACTGAGTGTAGACAACAATCAAGTCAATGGCACTCGGTTTTCGCTTCATCGCTTTATCCCCGGTATTCTCGGCGCGCTGGCTTGTCCTTTCATTGATGACTTTCAACTCCGCCCGGCTCAGTCGCCTACTAACCTGCGGCGATCCCGATCTCGCGACCTCCCGCGACATCGCACTTGCTGCCATCGAAGCGGGCGCGGACGTCATCGAACTTGGCGTTCCATTCAGCGATCCAGTTGCCGACGGACCTGTCATCCAGCGTGCCAGCGAACGTGCGCTGCGCCACGGAACTTCCCTGCAACAGGTGTTGAGCCTGGCGAAAGAAATCCGCCAGCGTTCGAAGGCTGGGCTGATCATCTTTACCTATCTGAACCCGATCATGCGGATGGGAATGGCGAAGTTCAGCGCCACGCGGTTTCAGACGCAGGTGTCGACGGTGCTTTGATCACCGACCTACCAGTCGAAGAATCTCGCGATTATCTGTCCGAGATGCGCAAGAGGAAGCTCGCTGACCGTGTTTCCTGGCAGCTCCCACCAGCACAGATCAGCGATTGAAACAGATTGCCCAGGCGTCCAGCGGATTTGTATACGCGGTTTCGCGAACCGGAGTGACCGGTGCGCAGCCAACAGCTGCCTGAAGACGCTCGCGACGCTGGTGCGGCGTTTGCGCAAGTACACTAAGCTGCCGGTGGCGGTCGGTTTTGGTATTTCCACGTCGGAGCAAGTTTAAGCCGTGGGAAAATTTGCCGACGCGGCGGTCGTAGGCAGTGCGATTGTGCAGACCATCGAGCGCAATCCGGGCAAAGAAGCGGAGAGTGTGGCACAATTTGTAAAGCAGCTTTTAGTCGTCAGTCGTTCGTCGTCAGCCCTCGAGCGTTAGTTGGCCAGAGAACGACGAATCTTTTTTACAGCGATACGGTTTGGCTCTGACGGGGTTACGGCCCGAGCGTACCCGCTGGACGGCGACGACTGAAAACTGATGCCTGACGACTGCTCATGGAAATTTCCGACTGGCGCAAGAAAATTGACGAACTGGACCGCAACCTGGTGGACTTGCTGAGCCAGCGCGCGCACGCAGCGCATGAGATCGGCAAACTGAAGCGCGGCCAGGGCATGCCGATCTACGAGCCTGACCGGGAGCGTAATGTATTCAACAATGTGCGCGGCTTTAATCGCAGGCCCCTTGCCGGACCGCGATCTGTTGCGGATTTATGAGCGGATCATGGATGTCATGCGTCAGATCCAGCAGGAAGAAATTGCGCCGAACACTCCAGCCGAAGGCGGCAGCGACACCGAGTTGGATAACGACGTGAATGACTGAGTGAGCTTTCAGCGCATTGGCTATCAGCCGTACATCTCTTCGACTGGCTGATCAGCTGACAGCTGAAAGCTGAAGGCTCCTATGATTGTTGCCATGCAGGACACAGCGACGGATGAACAGATCCAGCAGGTGGTGGAACACCTGATTCGGATGGGCTTCTCCGTACATCGCACCACCGGGGAGCGGCAGACAGTCCTGGCCGCGGTTGGCGCGCGGGTCGATTTCGATACCCGCAATCTTGAAGTCCTTGTCCGGAGTCGAACACGTTCACCGCATCAGCGCTCCTTACAAACTGGCGGGACGCAGTTTTCGTCCTCGGGGGAACGATTCATCGAACTTCCCAAGGGCGTGCAGATCGGCGGCGACCAGGTGGTGGTGATGGCCGGGCCCGTGCTCCGTGGAATCTCGCGCGCAGCTTTTCACCGTGGCCGAACAGGTGGCCAAGGCAGGCGCTCGCGTTCTTCGTGGCGGCGCGTTCAAGCCGCGCAGTTCGCCTTATTCGTTTCAGGGAATGGGAGAAGAAGGCCTCAAGCTGTTGCGCGAAGCCGGCGACCACTTCAACCTGCTGGTGATCAGCGAGGTCATGGAAATCTCGCAGATCGCGCTGATGCTGCCTTACATTGACATCTTCCAGGTTGGCGCGCGCAACATGCAGAACTTCAATCTGCTGCGCGAACTGGGCAAGGTCAAGAAGCCGGTCCTGCTGAAGCGCGGCATTGCGGCCACGCTGGAAGAGTTGCTGCTCTCCGCCGAATACATCATGGCGGGCGGTAACTACGAAGTGATCCTTGTGCGAGCGCGGCATCCGCACTTTCGAAACCTACACGCGCAATACGCTGGACGTTTCGGCGATTCCGATCATCAAGAAACTTTCGCACCTGCCCATGACTTCCGATCCGTCGCATGGAACGGGACTGCGCGACAAGGTGCCGCCGATGGCGCGTGCCTCGCTGGCGGCAGGCGCCGATGCCCTGCTGATTGAGGTCCATCACGATCCCGACAAGGCTTTTTCCGACGGCGCGCAGTCGCTCTTTCCCGAACAGTTCGCGAAATTGATGGATGAGTTGCGCATGATCGCGCCGGCGGTGGGACGGAAAGTAGCGTAATCTCTGCCCAATTTCCCGGAACAAGGTTCGTTAAGCGGAAGTGAGCCTTGGGCACCTCGTTCAGGAGGGTCATATTGATCGCGAAGGCATGGTCTACGCCAATCATCCCGACGATCTCAACAGCCAACTGCGAAATTGAACTATCCTTCGCGCGAAACGCGAAGCCATTGCCGTGATTCGCTTCGAGTTCTTGACTCGAATGCCAATACGCCAAATCACCATCATCGGCACCGGTCTCATCGGCGGCTCATTCGCGCTTGGCCTTGAAGAAACAGCGGCTTCACAGGACGGATCGTCGGCTGCGATCGTGCACCGGTGCTGAAGCAAGGCTCGGGAAAAGGGCGCAATTGACGACGCCAGACGATCCAGTCGAGGCGGTGGAAGGCAGCCAGGTGGTCTTGCTGGCGCGCCGGTGGGCGCGATCATCGAAACTGATTGAGCGTATGGGCACTGCGCCTGCCCGCGAAGCCTTCCTCACCGATGTGGGCAGCACCAAAGCGGAAGTTCTGGCCCGCGCAACCTCTACCTTTGGCAAGGACACGGCAGCCGATTTCTTGGCGGGACATCCGATGGCCGGGAAAGAGCAGGCGGGCGTGGAGGGGGCCGACCCTGAGTCTTTTCCAGGGAGCCGTATGGTTCGTAACTCCGGTCCGCCGAACAGAAGATTTTTGAAGGATTGAGTGGAGAATTTCTGGGTGGGTGGAAAAGATGGGCGCGGATGTGGCCAGCCATGGACGCCGATGCGCACGATCAACTCTGCAGTTGGATCAGCCATCTGCCGCAGTTCATCTCCACAGCTCTGGCCGCTACTCTGGTAGATGAATATGGCGAAGATGCGCCGCTGCTGGAGACCGGCGGACGTGCGCTGCGCGAGATGACGCGCATTTCTGGCAGTCCTTATTCCATGTGGCGCGACGTTGCGCTGACCAACAAGAAAAATATTCGGCACGCACTGCTGAAGCTGGAACAGCGTCTGGCGCACATCCGCGAAAATCTGGATACGAAGGAACTGGCGCTGGAGTTCGAGCGGGCACATCATTTGAGAAAAGTCCGACCGCAAGCCGGAAAGTGAGCCACGGAAACTCGAGGACCGAAGATCAAGACTTAAGTTTCCGCCGTCGTCTCCGTGCCTTCCGTGATAAGTTTCGTTTTAAGACTTCTTGTCCTTATGAATAAAGTCGTAGCCAACGCCGACGAAGCCATCCAAGACGTCTTCGACGGCGCCACCATCATGATTGGTGGATTTGGACTGTGCGGGATCCCGGAAAATCTGGTTCGCGCCCTGGTTCGCAAGGGTGTCGAAGAATCTCACCACCATCAGCAACAACGTTGGCGTGGACGGATTAGGTAACGGTTTGCTGCTGGCCGCAGGACAGATTCGACAAGCATATTGGAACCTACGTCGGCGAAAACAAGCTGCTCGAGGAAATGGTGCTGCAGCGCAAAATCGACCTGGACCTGGTGCCGCAGGGAACTTTTTCCGAGCGCATTCGAGCCGGTGGTGCTGGTATCCCGGCGTTCTATACGCCCACCGGCGTAGGCACGATCGTTGCTGAAAATAAGGAAACGCGAGAGTTCGATGGCCGCCAATACGTGATGGAACGGGCGCTGAAGGCAGATTTCGCTTTTGTTAAAGCTTGGAAAGGCGACAAGTGGGGCAACCTGGTGTATCGCAAGACGGCGCGAAATTTTAATCCCATCATGGCAACCGCCGCCAAAGTGACGATCGCAGAAGTTGAAAATCTGGTCGAGGTCGGAGAGCTAGACCCTGATCTTGTGCACACGCCCAGCATTTATGTGCAGCGAATTTTTCAAGGCGAAATGTACGAGAAGAGAATTGAGAAGAAGACGGTCAGAAAAGCTGCTAGTGGTCAGTGATTAGTCGTTGGTCACTCACTAACGAGCAACTGGAACCGAGTACTGAGCACCGCCCAGCGAAAACGACTTATGCCGACTGCCATCAAACCGCCCAAGGATACCGACAAACGCGAACGCATCGTGCGGCGCATCGCTCGTGAACTGCGTGACGGTTTCTACGTGAACCTCGGCATCGGCATGCCTACGCTGGTGGCCAATCACGTTCCCGACGGGCATGGACGTGATTCTGCAGTCCGAGAATGGAATGCTCGGCATCGGGCCGTATCCTGTCGAGGGCGAAGAAGATTGCGACCTGATCAATGCCGGCAAGGAAACAATCAGCGAGATGAAAGGCACCGCGTATTTTTCCAGCGCCGATTCATTTGCCATGATTCGCGGCGGTCACGTCGACCTGAGTGTGCTGGGAGCGATGGAAGTCGATGAGCAAGGCAATCTGGCGAACTGGATGATTCCCGGCAAAATGGTAAAGGGAATGGGCGGCGCGATGGACCTGGTGGCCGGCGCCCGCCGGGTGGTCGTGGCCATGGAACACACCACCAAGGATCTTCAGCCCAAGATTCTGAAAAAATGCACTCTGCCGCTGACCGGCGTGAAAGTGGTGAACACGATCGTCACTGAAATGGCCGTGATTCAGGTCACGCCCGATGGACTAGTTCTCGAAGAGATCGCTCCCGGCATTACCGCGGATGACGTGCAGCGCGTGACCGAACCGACCCTGAGTCTGAGTCCAAAGCTCAAAGTCATGGAAGCTGAACTAGTCGCATTTGCTCGGCAGTGGGAATAGAGCTGTCCGACTGATTTTAGTTCGTCGCTCTTCACCCTCGCCGCCTCGAACTCATCGCCCTTTTCCCATCCCATTAGCTTCGGCATGCTGGCGGCCTGCCATCCCAGAGCGAATCCGAAACGGGCCATCACCGCGTCGCCGGTAAAATCCATATCGGGATGGTACTCGTCGCTGGGCTGATGGTAGTGCTTCTCGGTGTATTCCTCGCCTGTTCGCAGGCCCCAGGCCGCGTCGTGTCCCTTGTACTTCACGCCCTCGTTGATCGAAAACGCGGGAATGCCAACGCGAGCCAGGCTGAAATGATCGGAACGGTAGATAATGTCCAGCTTCGGGATGCGCATCGGGACGAATGGCCAGTCGAAATTCCTGCTGCCACGCGCTTCGACCGTCGGATAGAAAGTTGTGCGCTCCGAGCCCGAGACTTCCACTTCTTCGGGCGACCCGAGCGGCGGAAGGTCGTCGTAGTTCAAATCGAGCGTGATTTTTCCCGCCGGAATGCGGAGGATGCTTGCCCAGATACTCGGAGCCCAGCAATCCCTGCTCCTCCGCGGTCACCGACGCAAACAGGATCGAGCGCCGCGGCTGTTGCGCAGCCTCGGCAAAGGCATGCGCCAGTTCGAGCAAAATGCCGCAACCGGTCGCATTGTCGTCGGCGCCGTTGTAGATGTTGTCGCCCGGCATTTCGGGACGAATGCCCAGGTGATCGTAGTGCGCGGTATACATCACCGCCTCATTCTTTAGCTTCGGATCAGAGCCGGGCAGCATGGCAATCACGTTGTTCGATTCGAACGGACGGATCTTGCTGACCATGTGTGCCTGCAGCTTGACCGGAAGAGCCACCGGATGGAAATCGCGCGAGCTGCGCATCGGCCATCATCTTGTCGAGATTCATGCCCCGCAGCGTTCAGCCAGTTCTTGTCGCCGCGTCCAGCTGGATCCATGACGCGACTTTCAATTTGGGCGTGCCGTCCAGCTTGAGATACGACTTCTCTCCCGAGTTCGAGTTGCGCACCGACTTCCCACGGATAGCTCGCCATATCGGTCTGGTGAATCAGGATGGCGCCCACCGCGCCCTTGCGGGCGGCTTCTTCGTACTTGTAAACCCAGCGTCCGTAATAGGTCAGCGCCTTGCCTTTGAAAAAATTGGGATCGTCGGAAGGGGGCTCGTTCACCAGCATGAGCAGCACTTTGCCCTTCACGTCCAGCGCCCTTGTAGTCGTCCCACTTGTACTCCGGCGCCTCGATGCCGTAGCCGACGTAAACGATGTCGGCATTCACGTCGGACTCCGGCTGCTGCGTTTCGTCGTAGGCGACGTAGTCGGCGAGAGCCTTCAATTCCCTGGCAGAGCCGGTGGCGGGAACGAGCGAAAACGTCGTTTCCGGCGACGGCGTGATGCCGACCATGGGAACCTTCTGCATGTAGGTGCCGTTGTCGCCCGCGGGCTTCAAACCGTAGAGAGCAAACTGCGTGGCGATGTATTCCGCGGCGATGTCGCCGCCGCGTTGCCCGGTGCCGCGGCCCTCGAGCAGATCGTGCGACAAGAAAGCGCACATGAGCGCGGATGCGCTCGGCATCAATTTTCTGAAATGCAGCGATTGCGGCCGGCGGGAAGTGAACCGAGGCTGACGTCGACCGCCGGGGGGACTGGGCCCAAACGCCATGGATCATGAAAATGACCGACAGGATAACCGGGCTCTTGCGCATGCAACGGGCTCCTCATGCAATCGAGATGTGAAAGGAGAACTTTGTATTGTAACCGGAAGGCGGGCTGGGGTCGGCGGACGTCAGACCACAGGCCAGGAGTCAAACTAGTGTCGAACGGGGTTTGTAGTCTTGTGAATAGTGATCAGTCGCTGGGGGGCTGAAAAAAGAGCTTTATCAGAAGTCTGTGATCTTCGATGAAGGTCCGCCGTCCGATTTTGGCCTGCGACCGCAGGCTAGTTTTTCGACCCTCAACCGGCTCTAAAATCCGCGATCTCTTCACCGGAGCGGAATAGCGGCTTAACGGCATCACCCGATGTCTCCGCCGCTCGCTGATTCAGCTCTTCCATGTCTTTTCGGATCCAGCCCACGCTGGAAATCTCAATTTCGCCATCCTGAGCAATCCAGAAGATCGAGGGTACGTTGGTAAGTCCGTAGGCGTTGGAGACCGGATAAGTGTTCATGTCATCCAGCAGCACGGGAAAGGTCACGCCATATTGCTTGATGAATGCCCCTGTGTCCTTTCTTTGCGTTCTGCGAAATACCAACCATCGTAATTTGTTTGCTTCCATGTACTTCATAAAGTCGCTGGAGGAAGGGAAAGGCGTACTGACAGGTAGGGCAAGAAATCTTGAAGAATGCGGCCACGACTGGCCCGTGAGCCAGAGCCTCCCGCAGTGAGAACGATTTTCCATCCATGGTTTGCAAAGTGAAATCAGGAGCCGTCGTTCCCGCGGTTCAAAGCTGCCATCGTGAGATCTCCTTGAGTATCTTGCCGCCTGACCTAACCCTAACTTCTCTCCCTTAGATGATCTGGGCCTGCCTGAGGATTTTCCTGGCCAATCCGGTCAAGGGCAGCCGGGCGACGTGTTCCTTCTGTACCCATCGGCCCGTGCTCCCTTCATCTGCGACGGTCCTAGCACAACATGGACTGTGTAGTCGGTGGTTGTAATTGAGTGTTTCAGAGCAGGGCCCGCGCCGTTCGTGCCTTGGCTTGCTGAGACTTCTGGCAACTCCCACATGCCGGGCATAAGAGACAGATGCTTCGGCCGTTGCACCAGAAAAATCGAACTGTCACGATGATCGAGCGCGTACCAGATGTCGCGCTGAGTTTGCCGGGTGATTTTTCCCGGAACATCCAGTTTTCCCCGCGTCGCGCACATCCCCACGACCGGACAGATCGAACACCGTGGCTGGCGGGGAAGGCACACGGTTGCGCCGAATTCCATCATGGCCTGGTTGAAATCACCGGGACGCGCCCTGCTCAACAGATCCTCCGCGGCCTGCCAAAGCGCTTTCTCTGGCAATACCCTTCCTGATACACGCGACAGCACACGCTCCACATTCCCGTCCACCGCCGCAACGGGCGCATTGAATGCGATGCTTGCTATGGCTGCAGCCGTGTAACGGCCGATGCCGGGAAGGTCGAGCAATTCTGTCACTGTCTCGGGAAGTCTTCCCTGATGTTTGTGCACAATGATTTTCGCGGCGGCTTGCAGCATGCGTGCCCGCCGGTAGTATCCCAGACCGCTCCATGCCGCCAGCACCGACGACTCTCGCGCGCCTGCCAGTTTCTCGACGCTGGGAAAACGCTTCAGAAAACGGCGGTAATGTTCCAGGACCGCGCCAACGCGAGTCTGCTGCAGCATGATTTCCGATAGCCAAACCCGATAGGGATCGCGACTCTCACGCCAAGGCAGGTCGCGGGCGTTGCCGTCGTACCACGCCAGGAGTCTTTGCCGCCAACGGCGTCGTGCACTGGGGTTGAATTGCTTATCGAATTCGTTTCTCATTGGCGACCGAGGAAACAGCGTCAGGTATCTTTCATCGGCACATCAGGGTCTTTGGCGTACCGAAGGTTGCGACTGGATTCGCGGGATTGAATCTTATGGACTAGAAATCGCCGAACCTTGATTTTGCGGACCAAGAACAGAGTGCGCGATTTCCATCCATCCGGCTTTCTGCTTTTGCCAGACGGTCATCATTCGCATGGGATCTGTCGGCAGCGGTTTGCCGCCGATCGTGCCTCGCATCGTGATGGAGTACGTCACCACGACCGTGTCAGTGTTGAGCTCGGTTTGAAGGTCGCCAAGAGTATATTCGTCCAACTGAATTTGCCGAAGGTGTGCGATTGCGCCAGTTCGATCCAGGCGGCCTTCACTGGGCGTGACGAAGACATAGTTCCCCGCTAGATGGGCCTCCAGCGTGTTCCACTTTTTTGTCTTCACTTGCTTCCAGAAACTGTGTTCAAGAGCTTCCCCTCCGGTGGCGGCCTTAAAGTCGGTAATCTCATGCTCTCGCCACACCGTACACCCAGCGAAAACCACAATCAGGGAAAGCATCACGACCATCAGGCGCAATTTCATAGGTGGGATTTTACAGGAGATGCCGGCCGTATCTGAATTTGTTCGCTTCTTCCGCATGCAAGATGCCGTTAAATCCGCGGGAAAGATGTCCTAATACCTGGTGAGGCCGACGCAACTAAACTTCCCGCGCAAATATACGCGACTAGCATTGCCGGTCCCTCGCACTACCGCGCTACTACCAGAGAGAGCAACGGCATTGGCGGCGTTACCGAGGTCTTGTCACTGGCCGTGCATTGGAAGATGCAACGGCCGCCGGGCCAAGCCTGCACGCGCGGGGGAGCACCAGGGAAGAGTGTCGACCCATCTTCCCGAGAACGGTCAGAAAGTGACTTAAAGAAACCGATTGCGGGTCCTGATGACGGAGGACCGACCACCAACGACTACCCTTGCGATGTAACTAGCAATGCTCCCCCGTTGACCCTGGGCGGGATGCGGGGAATAATGACTGCAACCTTCCAGTCACGGCGACTGACGTTAAGCATTTTCGGGCTTTGACAGCTACACTGTCAACATGAACGACTTCAACCGCAAGGTGGAGGACGCGTCGGCACGCGTGAACAAATCCGTGGCCGAAGCCACCGAACGCATCGAGAAAGAGACGACAGAATTCATTACCTATCTCAACGACGAAGTCGTGCCTGCTGTCCGGCAACACTCGACCAAGGCATTGCGGGTGGCGGCCGAGAAGATAGCCAAGCTTGCGGACTATCTCGACGAGGTCAAGTCACACACGCCGCTGAGTAAACGCCTGCCGCCTCGTATCCTGACCCTGTTCTGGCCGTGATTGCTCTGACCGGTTGTGGCGGAAAGAAGCAGGCAAAAGTTGTCCCGCCGCCGCCTCCGCCCATAACTGCAGCCTTCGACGACTGCCTCCCGCCCCTGCCCGTCGGTATCGCACTCCCCATCCCGCCAGAATCGCGCCCGGAACCTCAGGAAAGAGCCAGCCGAACCACCGGTATTCCAGAGGAACAAAGCCTCTTTCGGTCGAAACCGGCAAAGCCAGTTGGTACGGCGCGCCTTATCACAATCGCCGCAGCTCGAATGGCGAAATTTACGACATGAATAGCCTGACGGCGGCTCACCGCACGCTTCCCCTGGGATCGACGGTGCGGGTGACAAACGTCAAGACAGGCCATTCGACCGTAGTGCGAATCACCGACCGCGGACCGTTTGTAGAAGGACGAATTGTCGACCTTTCGCTGGCCGCAGCTAAGCAGGCCGACGTCTGGCAGGCAGGAGTCGCGCAGGTTCGGCTTGGAGGTCCTGCGCACGCCGGTTCCGTCCGACAGCGGCGGACGCTGGGCCGTGCAGATCGGCTCCTTCCAGCACGAGGGCGGCGCCAACAAGATGGCTGACCGGCTTACCCGGAGATACAAGACCGCCAAAGTTCTGCGCTTCAGCAGTCCCGTGGGCGATTGGTGGGTCCGCGTGCGAGTCCTGAAGGACGACCGCAAGCGAGCAGAAGAAGTTGCCCGCGACACCCAGACAATCGAGGGAAAGGTCTTCCTCGTCAGGCTGGATTGAACTCAGTGGTCGTTCGTAGTCGTCAGTTTTCCAGTGTCGATTCTCGTAATATCCGTCATGTTGCACGTCGTCTAAGTCTGTCGCCTGCGGATCATGGCCGCTACAGGACTTGATCGCTATCCACCCCATGAGAACATTCAACACTAGGGTAGAGACCCCAATGCGCCGCGTGCTCATTTCCGTTCTACTGCTCTGCCTGCATATAAGTCCCGCCACCCACGCCCAGACTACGACCCTGGGCTGAATGCGCCGCAGCTGTACGAAAAGGGCATGAATAGCCTGTTGGGCGTCGGCGTCAGTCGCAACGACCTGAACGCTGTGGACTATTTTCGCCGCTCGGCTGAGCTGGGATATCCCCAGGCGCAAGTCGTGCTGGGATATCTTTACGATACCGGCACCGTAGTTTCGCAGGACTCGGCGCCAAGCCGCTGACTGGTACAAGAAAGCCGCTAGACAGGATGATCGCCTCGCTGACTGGCTGCTGGGAGGCTTTACTTCACCGGCAGCGGAGTCCCGCGCGACCTGAATGCAGCTGAGTCATGGCTGCAAAAATCCGCGAACCAGGGTGATCCCTTTGGACAGTATTTGCTCGGTATGGTCCGGCTGGAACGCAATGACTATTCCGAAGGCCGCGGACTCGTTTCAGAAGGCTGCTATGCAGGGTTTGCCTCTGGCGCAGCAGCATCTGGGCGAACTTCTCAAACAAGGACACGGGCGTAAATGAAGACAAATTCGAGGCCTACGTCTGGCTCCTGGTGAGCTTCGACGCTGGCAATCAGGCCGTTGCCGGCGAGTTGTCAGCGCTTGAAGGAGACTTGGGCAGCAATCGCGTGGAGCAGGCAAAAACAAAGCTCGCGATCTTGAACAAACCGTGACCCGTGCCGTAGTGTCCCGCGGTTGCGAATGGGCTGGCGCTCTCGACCCGATTCCGACGCCACCTCCGCCGGATGTGCAACGCTTCTGCCGCTAACCTGAGCCCTGGTGTGGCAGTCACTCTCATTTGCGGCCTTTGAGGTCGATTTTCTGCCACTCCAACTAATCTGAATCAAACCAACCAGAAGCGGGGCAGAGTGCCCACCCGTATCAACCGTTCTAACTAACTAATTTCAGTCCGCTTGCGAAGGAACGCCGGTACGTCGAGATCTTCCTTCTCGAAGTTGGCGATCATAGCGTCGCGCAGCGTGTCCACCGCGATTGCCTGCGTGGGCGCCGCCATCGTGGCGGACGGGCTCGTGTTACTCCATCACCATCGGCGGTGGCGGCTCCGGCTCAAACTCAGGTTCCGGCTCAGGTTCGCGCATAGGTGACGAAACCACGAACCGAACTCCGGTTCTCCATCTGACGGCGGCGGATGTCGGAATCCTTGAAGCCGGTGGCAATCACCGTAATCTTCACCGCATCCTTGGCCTTTTCGTCCAGCACCGCGCCAAAGATGATGTTGGCGTCTTCGTGAGCCGCGCCCTGAATGATGCTGCAGGCTTCCTGCACCTCGGCCAGCTTGAGTGACGTGGAACCGGTGATGTTGATGAGGATTCCGCGCGCACCATCGATCGCGCCCGCTTCGAGCAGTGGCGACGCAATCGCTTTCTGCGCGGCGTCCGTGGCTCGATGCGCTCCACTTGCTGTGGCCGTTCCCATGACGGCGTAACCCATGCCCGCCATGATCGCTTTCACGTCGGCGAAATCGCGGTTGATGATTCCCGGAATCGTGATGATGTCGGAAATACCTTGCACGCCTTGCCGCAGGATGTCGTCGGCCACGCGGAATGACTCGAAGAAGCCGGCGTCCTGAGCAACCGCCAACAGCTTTTCATTGGGGATCACGATGGTGGTGTCGACCGAATCCATCAACTCCGAAATGCCGCGCTCCGCTTGCTGCATGCGGCGCTTGCCTTCAAAAGCGAACGGCTTGGTGACGACCGCAACGGTGAGCGCCCCCATTTCGCTGGCGAGCGACGCGATGATCGGCGCGGCTCCGGTTCCTGTGCCACCGCCCAAGCCGGCGGTGACGAACACCATGTCGGCGCCTTCGAGTGCTTCGATAATCTTGTCGGAATCCTCGAGCGCGGCTTTGCGGCCGACTTCAGGATTCGCGCCCGCGCCGAGACCATTGGTGAGCTTCACCCCGAGTTGGATCTTCATCGGGGCTCGCGACATTCGCAGCGCCTGCAGGTCGGTGTTGGCGACTACAAATTCGATCCCCTCCATGCCGGAGTCGATCATGCGGTTAACTGCGTTGTTGCCGCCTCCACCCACGCCGATGACCTTGATCTTGGCGTCGTTGCGGGTATCTTCGTTAAAGCTGATGCGAATGTCGTTCTCTTTTTTCATGTCTGCCGCCTTCAGTGAAATTTGCTTACCTGTTTACCGCGTTCCTTCCCGAATCTCGAACGTAGCGCCGACATCCTTGCCGGCTGTCTCAGCAAACGCTATGCACCCTTCCCCACGAACATTGCCTTCAACCTTGAACTCCACCGATCGCCTTGAACCCCGCGTGCGATGCGCGCTCGGTGTCCGTAGAACACCATGCCCAAAACCGTTGCGTACTCGGGCTCTGCCAGCGTGGACGGCATCTTGGCCAGTGGCGCGGGCCACGCCAGGCGCAGCGAGCGGTGCAGCACAGACTCCGCGATCTCCAGAATTCCGGGCAAACGGCATCCGCCTCCGGTGAGCACAACACCGGCCGCACACAGCTCGAACATTCCCGCGTGGCGCAGATTGTCGCGCAACATCTCAAACAGTTCGCGGGCGCGCGGCTCAAGAATTTCCGCCACCATGCGCTGCGAAATCAGCCGCGAAGGCCGATCCCCGACCGACGGAACCTCGACTTCATTGCCCTCCGGAATCAGTGTCACGATGGCGTTGCCGTAAAGGCGTTTGATCTTCTCCGCCTCGGCAACCGGAGTGCACAGTCCCACGGAGAGATCGCTGGTGAAGTGATCGCCACCAATCGGAATCACGCCGGTATGAGCCACCGCGCCTTCATGAAACACGATCAGGCTGGTTGAACCAGCGCCAAGATCAGCCAGGCACACGCCCAGTTCGCGTTCATCACTGCGCAACGTGGCATCGGCGCAGGCCAAGGGCTCGAAGACAGTATCGTCCACGTGAACGCCTGCGCGATTCACTGCCGTAATCACGTTCTGCATGGCGCTCGAAGCTACCGTCACCATGTGTACGCGCACTTCCAGACGCGCAGCCATCATGCCCAGCGGATCGTGCACGCCGGTCTGATCGTCGAGAATGAATTCCTGCGGCAGCAGATGCAGAATTTCGCGATCGGCGGGCAGAGGAATCGCGCGGGCCTTGTCCACCGCGGCGCGAAGTTCTTCGCGACCAATTTCGCGAGCCCGCGCTCCAAAACTCAAACCACCGTGGCTGTTGATGCCACGCGCGTGAGCTCCGGCCATGCCCAGCAACGCATGCTCGATCGGCGCTCCCGCAGTATCCTCAGCCTGCTCCACAGCCTTCTGAATCGAACTCACCGCTTTATCCAAATCGACAATGACGCCCTTGCGCGAGCCGCGAGACTCGGCCACGCCATGACCGCGGTAACGCAAACCGCTGTCGGTAATTTCCGCCACCAGCGCGCACGTCTTCGCGCTGCCTACATCAATTGCGGCCAGAAGATGCTGGTGCTGATTCGCCATTCCTATCTCGGTTCCTCTCCCTTGGCAATCGCTGGACTGGGTTTCGTCGGAGCCTTAGCCGCGGGTTGCGAAGTAGAACTTATTTTTCCTTTGGTACTGGCGGACTGTTTTCCAGTCTTCGCTGATACCTTGGGCGTTTGTGTCGCGCCTGCCTTTACTTTCCCTTTTGCCCTTGCTTTTACAGTTCGGGCATTCGCTTTTCGACGTGCCATCTGCGCGGTTTTCCTGGTCGTAGCCGACTTCGTGGTAACTGTCTTTGCCGGAGTGGCATTCGTCGTTACCGGCTTCATCTGCGACGGCCCAAATGTTTTTGCCATCGTTGCCGGCGACGGTTTTGAGAGCGCGGTGATGTGGGTAATCAGGGCTGCCGGCTTCACTCCGGCAGCCATCGCCTTCCTGGCTGCGTCAGCCGACATTGGCGGCTGCTTTGCCGTACCCTGCAAATCCGGGTTGACGATGATCTGCCGGTCGTAGCGCAAATCCACCGATTCCAGCTTGTCGAACTGCTGCTGCCACTCCTGCACATGCGTGACGTAAACCTTGTAACGTTCCAGATAGTTCGGCGGATCCGAGATGAACCAGCACTTCGCCGGCGCGATTGTTGGCCAGCACTTTTACATCGTCGGGATCGGACAAATCGATTTCGCTGAGATCCTGCGAGTAGCGCGCGCCACCGGCATCCAGTTGGCGGACTAACGTCGTTATAGATTTTCATGCGCGCGGCCCGGGTGGAAGGCGGCTCGCCCTGATTCATGCCCACGATCACGGGGAAGGAATATTTCTTCTTGCCCGGCAATTCCATCAGGGTGCCGACGTCGTCGGTGAGCAAGATTCTTGAACCCGACCCGCGCAAAGGCAACCGGAGTGCGTTCGTGAATTTCAACTTTCAGCCGGTTGGGGACGAAGCGCATCACGCTGGCCGATTCCACCCAGGGAATCTGCTCCAACTGTGCTTTTCGCTGCGCCAGCGGCACAAAGAAAATATTGCGGCCGATGTCGCCGCCCATCACTTCCATGACCTGCGAGCGGGTCACGTTCTGCAGTCCACCGATGTCAATGTCGTCGCTGGATTCGACCCGGAAGCGCCACGAACGCTCTCCGTAGTGGTAGAGCGATGCGACCATGACTGCGCAGAGAAAAACGACGCCGACGGCGACCGCGGCCCAAGTCAGCCGATTAACAGTTTTCTTCGGAAGTGAACCACGGCGAACGGAAACGCGCTTCTGCACACGCAGGAATGGGGGTTCCTGCTCCACCTCCAGATCGAGTAGGCGCGCATCATCCACTTCTTCGCGCCCAGGCTCGTTGGCCAGTGGGTACAATTCTTCCTGCGAGATGGTGGGGCCGGATTTCCGCGCCATCAACTCAGGTCAATTGTCGTCAGGGAATCGCTGAGCAAAATAACTATAACTGCTTTTACGCAACAGAGATAGAAAAAATGAGTTGGTTTTTTGCACAGGAGCGCAAAGAAAAAGTCCATCGATCGGGAAATCGTCGACGGACCCTAAAAATTGCCTAGGCTAGAAGCTATGGTCGTCGGACGCTTGGGGCATCTCCGGCACGTCCACTACAAAGTTTGACCCTAGCCCTTCGAAGCCGCGTGAATCTCGTGCCTGCACCGCCTGAGCGCGCATCATTTGCGCCTGGGCTCGGACCATTTCGGCGCGATGTCTGGCGAGCGTGCTCTGGAGGCATGCCATTTGGACCCGACTATCCACACCTGCCTAAATCGCCGCGAAGATGGTCTTGTGAGCCCTGATTGGCATAACTGCGAGCCAATCTCAGAGGCCTGCTCCGCCATCGCAATCGACTTCTCTGCGACTCGAGCTGCCCATCCGCTGTACTCGGTCACAAAGCCGTTCGTCACCGCCAGCGCAAGAACAGCCAACTGCAGTCCAATACATTGCCTTTTCGGAATCCATATTCGCCCTCTCTCGAACGTTTGACGGGCTGGCGCCATGAAGTAGTTATCAGACCCTGAGCAGTTTTTGTGGTCGCTTTTTGGACGGAATCGGTGGTCTGTTCTGTCCGCAGTTTCTCCAGAATCACCGGCCCCAGCTGCGAGACGCTGCCGGCTCCCAGGGTCAGAATCATGTCTCCCGGCTGGGCCGCCGCTACCGCCGATGCCACCCCATCGGCGAATGATCGGGCATAACTGGTTGGGGGTTTCCCGGTCTCCGAAATCAGCCGTGCCAGGGACTCGCCGGTAACGCCCTCAATGGGGGGTTCGCTCGCGGCATAGATGTCGAGAACCACCAGTGAGTCAGCGTCTTCGAACGCGGTAGCAAATTCCTCCATAAGATCGCGGGTACGGGTGTAGCGGTGCGGTTGAAATATCACGTGGATTTTCCGAAAGCCGCACTGGCGGGCCGCCGCCAGCGTGGCGCGAATCTCGGTGGGATGATGGCCGTAGTCGTCGATCACGCTCACGCCGGCCGCCTTGCCGCGCAACTGGAAACGCCGGTCCACGCCACGAAAGTCTTCCAGGGCCGCGCGGATGTCGTCGGCTTGAATGTCCAGACCGACTCCCACCGCAATCGCCGCGGTGGCATTCAGAACATTGTGAACTCCCGGCACATGCAGGCGGAATTCGCCGAGATCGCGCTCACCGTAGGTCACCCGAAAATGGCTGATCGGCCTATGTCGGTCCGGAGCGCGACTCGAACGCCGACTTCCCCAGCTTGATGTGAAAATCCGAGCCTCGCCGCGTCCCGTAGGTTACCGTTCGCCGTCGAATTTGCGGAAAGAGGCGGCGCAGCAGGGGATCGTCATTGCAAACCACGACCACTCCGTAAAAAGGCACCCGGTCCATGAATTCCAGGAACGCCGTTTCACGTCGCGCATGTTGCGGTAGCAATCCATGTGCTCGCGGTCGATATTGGTGACGACGGCAAGCACCGGCGAGAGTTTCAGGAACGAGCGATCACTCTCGTCGGCTTCGACCACCATGTACTCCGAGTTGCCCACCCGGGCATTCGAACCCATGGCATCCACACGCCCGCCGACCACGACAGTGGGATCGAGGCCACCGGCCGCCAGCACGGCCGCGACCATGGAAGTCGTCGTCGTCTTGCCGTGCATGCCGGCAATCGCGATGCCGTACTTCAGCCGCATCAGTTCCGCCAGCATCTCGGCGCGCGGGATCACAGGAATGTGGAGCCGTGAGCTTCGATCAACCTCGGGATTGTTGTGGACGCCGTGCTGAGCGATCGCTGAACTGGTCACCACAACTTCCGCTCCAGCAATGTTCTCCGCGGCATGTCCTTCGAAGACGGTGGCCCCCAGGTCGGCCAGGCGTTGCGTGATGGCTGAAGTCTTCAGGTCGGAGCCGGAAATCTTGTAGCCAAGATTCAGCAGCACCTCGGCAATGCCGCTCATGCCGATGCCGCCGATGCCGACGAAATGAATACGCTGAATTTTGGCAAACATAGTATCAGCAAAGTCTGCGCCGCGAATTCGACCAGTTCACAGCCAAGACAGGAAAATGGCGGCGAAGATTCGAATCCGGGTCTCATCCCGTGCAAATCCGTGGCCGAGCTTCTTCTTCCATTCCCGCCAGCCGCGCGGCCATCGCCGCAATGTCGCGGGCCGCGTCCGGATGCGCCAGCTTCCGTGGCCGCCTCGCTCATTCGTTGCAGCCTTCCCGGATCGCCGATCAGAGCCGCGATCGTATCAGCCAGCCACACCCGTTCCAGCTTGGTTTCTTCCACCACCACAGCGGCGCCTGCTCGCTCCAAGGCCTGGGCGTTGACCCGTTGATGATCGTCCGCCGCGCGCGGGAAAGGAACGAAAACCGCCGGCTTGCCCGCTGCCGTGATTTCCGCGACTGTGCTCGCGCCAGACCGGCACAGAATCAGATCGGCGCGCGCAAAGAAAGCCGGCATGTCCGTGATAAACGGGAACACTTCGGCCGAAGAGCCCGCCTGCTGATACGCCGCCTGCGCCTCATTATAGCCGCGCTCTCCAGTCTGATGGATGATGTGGATATTCGGCACCTGCCTCATCAGTTCCGGCAAACACTGAATCATGGCCTGGTTGATGGCATTCGCTCCCTGGCTTCCGCCGAAGACCAGCAACGTAGGCTTGTCGATTGGCGGTCGGCTGTGCCTGCGATCTGAAAAAACGCCTCGCGAACCGGCACGCCCGTGACTTCGCGTGGCGGAAATATTGCGCCGTCTCCTCGAAGTGCACCGCCGCGCCCGAAACCCATCTGGCCACGATGCGGTTGGCAAAACCGGGCACGACGTTGGGCTCGAACGCCAGGGTCGGGATTCGTTTGAGGATGGCCGCCAGCATGGCTGGGCCGGAAGCGTATCCGCCCACCCCGATCACCACATCGGGATGAAATTCGGCGAGCATGCCGCGCGCATCCCAATACCGCGCGGGGAAGATCGAACAGCGTCTTCAGCCGCGTTTTCAGACTGACCTTGTTCAGCGCGCCGACCTTGACCAGTCGCAAGCGGAAATCCTGCCGCCGGAACCAGTCGATTCTCGATGCCACGCGCCGTCCCGATGAACAGCACTTCGGCGCCGTAGCGCTTCTGCAATTCCTGGGCAATGGCAAGCGCGGGAATCACATGCCCGCCGGTCCCGCCGCCCGCCAGAATTGCCCGCATGATCTGACTATAAACCGGAAGTTGGCGGTGGAAGGCCTATCGCAGGTTGACGCTTTAGGAGCGTCGAGGAGTATGGCACATTACTCGAGACTGCGGAGCGGCGTATGCTAGTCCGTTTGCTTCGTGATGTTCAGCAGAACACCCACGCAGGCCAGCGTCACAAACAGCGACGATCCTCCGTACGAAACGAACGGCAGTGGAATGCCCTTGGTCGGCATCATTCCCAGCACTACGCTGATGTTGATGAAGGCCTGCACCACCACCATGCTGGTAATGCCCACAGCCAGCAGGCGGCCAAACATATCCTGGGTGCGCAAAGCGGTACGGACTCCGCGCCACAGGAAAATTCCGAAAAGCAACAAGAGCACCAGCGCACCCAGCAGACCTAACTCTTCTGCCGTCACGGCAAAGATGAAGTCGGTATGCGGCTCGGGCAGATAGAAAAGCTTCTGCTTTCCTTCCATGAATCCCAAGCCCGGTGATACCGCCGGTGCTCACGGCAATCAGCGACTGAATGATGTGAAAGCCCTTGCCCTGCGGATCCGAATACGGATTCATGAACGCCAGAATACGGTCCCGGCGCCAGGCAACGTGAAAAATCAGAAAATAGAGCGGAAGCAGCGACAGCCACGAACGCCGTATCCCAGATAGCGCAGGTCGAGGCCGGCCACGAACAGAATGCAGGCGGTGATCGCGGCGCAGGCGATGGCCGTGCCCAGATCCGGCTGCAGCACGATCAAAACCAGAAACATCAGCGTGGGCAGAACGGCTGGCAGCAGCGTGTTTCGCCAGTCGTTCATGGAGTTGATGCGGCTCTCCAGAAAATAAGCGAGGAAAAGGATGACCGCTACCTTGGCCACTTCCGAAGGCTGAAAGGAGAAACCACCGAAGTGAATCCAGCGGTGAGTGTTGTGGGCGCGGTCAAGGAGAAAGACCGAGATCAGCAGCAGCGTCGTCACGCCCAGCACCGAGAACACGACGCCGGGATGCTTGTAGCGGCGATAGTCGACCTTCATCGCCACCACCATGGCGACGATTCCGCGCGGCCGCCCATCCCACCTGGCGCAGCAGGAAGAAGTAGCCGGATCCGTAGCGCTCTTTGGCCATGACCGCCGACGCGCTGAATACCATCACCAGTCCCACAAATACCAGGATCAGGGTGACGGTAAACAGCCAGCCATCGACGCTGACGCGCTTTGCCATGGGAGATTTATTTCACCACGGAGACGCGCGAGACCGCGGAGAAGAATGTCGGTGAATTTCAGTGGAAGGTCTGTAACTATCTTGGTTCGCCTGGCCGAGCGCATATCGTCGTTCAACGTCGAGCAGCCTAGTCGAGCGAATTACCCCAATTCAGGAATTCCGGGTTCGGCGGCGAGGGTCGCTACCACTTCCTTGAAAACTCGTCCCCGGTGCTCATAATTCTGAAACTGATCGAAGCTGGCGCACGCCGGGGCCAGCAGCACAATATCTCCAGGCTGCGGCTGTCGCGGCCGCATGCTTAAGCGCTGTCTCCAGGGTGCCCGCATGGTCGATCTCCGCCGCCTTGATTTGCGACTCGATCTTTTCCGCCGCAGATCCAATCGTGTAAACCCGCTTCACCCGCTGCCTGCAGTAGATCGTTGAGAAGTGAGTAGTCGCTGTCCTTGTCCTTGCCGCCAAGAATGAGGTGAATATTTGCCGGGAACGATTCCAGAGCCTTGATCGTGGCGTCTACGTTGGTCGCCTTGGAATCGTTGTAGTACTCGACCCCGCGAATCGTGGCCACGTATTCCAGACGGTGCTCAACCGCCTTAAAGTTCTGCACTGCCTGCCGAATCCGCTCCGGTCTCACAACCCATGAGCGCGCCGACGCAGATTGCGGCCAGCGTGTTCTCCACGTTATGAGCGCCCTTCAGCGGGATCTCCGCGGCCAGCATGATCTCGCGCTGCCCTTTCGCATCGCGAAACAGCAAGCGGCCATCGCGAACATAGGCGCCCTACTGAACTTCCTTTTTTACGCTGAACCAGAAAACCTGCGACCGCGTGCGACTCGCGAGTTCGCACGCAGGTGGCATCATCGGCGTTCAGGACGGCGAAGTCGTCCGCGTCCTGGTTCTCGAAGATCCGTGCCTTGGCGTCGGTGTACGCCGCAAACGTGCGGTGCCGATCAAGGTGATCGGGCGTGACATTGAGAACCACGGCAATTTTTGGACGAAACGTCTCGATTGTCTCCAGTTGAAAACTGGACACTTCCAGCACCACGACAGTATCCGGCTTTGCCTGCTCCACCAAAGAGATCGCGGGCGTGCCGATGTTGCCACCGACGAGCGCCGGGAATCCACCGGCAGCGATCATTTCTCCCGCCAGCGTGGTAGTCGTTGTTTTTCCGTTGGAACCGGTGATCGCAACAATATTCCTCGGAAGAAACAAGGACGCCAGTTCGATCTCGCCAATTACCGTCTCGCCCAGGGCGCGGGCCTGGACCAGAGGGGCGAGTCCACCGGGACTCCGGGGCTCACGACAATCAAATCCTGTCCCCGGAAAGTCCGCTCACCGTGTCCGCCGGTCTCAACCGCGATTCCATGATCAAGCAGGAAAGGAATGTCGTTGCCAAGCTGGTCTTGCGGCTTCGCGTCGGAAACCGTCACCCGAGCGCCCCTCGACTGGAGGAATAATGCAGACGCCACCCCGGATTTGCCCAGGCCCACGACGAGCACGCGTTTGTTGGCGAGTTCCATAAGAACGCATCTGGCTTCTAGCTACTGGCTTCTGGCGTAAAGATTTTGGCTTGAAACTCCCACCTAAAATTTAGCGACTGTCTTTACAAAGCCTCCATAAAATCACTACTCGCTCCTCGCGCGAAGCTACTGGCGTAAAGCTCCTAGCCTGAAGCCAGCAGCTAGAAGCTAGAAGCGGTCTCAGCAAAACTATCTTAACTTTAGTGTGGTCAGCGCGAACAGGGCAAAGACCAGCGACGCGATCCAGAACCGCACGATGATCTTGGATTCCGACCAGCCGAGGAGTTCGAAGTGGTGGTGAAGCGGCGCCATTTTGAAGATGCGCTTCTTGCGCAGTTTGTACGACGTCACTTGCAGAATCACCGACAATGCCTCGATTACGAATATTCCTCCGATGAAAGGCAGCAACAATTCCTGCTTGATCATGACGGCCACCGTACCAATGGCGCCGCCCAATGCCAGAGAGCCCACGTCTCCCATAAAAACTTCGGCAGGATGAGCGTTATACCAGAGAAAGCCGATTGCCGATCCCACCATTGCGCCGCAGAAAATCGTCAGTTCCCCGGCCAACGGCATGTGTTCCAGACCGAGATAGTCGGCAAAGGTGGCATGCCCGCTCACATAGGTGAGAACCGCCAGCGCCCCAGCTGCGATCACCGTGCAGCCGATCGCCAAGCCATCGAGACCGTCCGTTAGATTTACCGCATTGCTCGATCCCACAATCACCAGCATGACAAAACCGATAAATGGAAGAAACGCCAGCGGCCAAATCGCAGGATTGCTTACCAGATTTTCAATGACCAGATCGGGATGGAACTGCTTCAGGAATGGCACCAGCAACCGGGTGGAATACATGCCCCGGGTCTGCATCGTGATAAGTGCCACCGCGATGAGAATGCTGGTCGCGATCTGCAAACCCAGTTTGGCCTTCGAGGTGAGTCCGAGGTTCCTGCGGTTCACGACCTTGATGTAATCGTCGGCAAATCCAATCGCGCCGAAGGCGCAAACCGAAAAAACCGCGATCCATACGAAGCGGTTGCTGAGATCGGCCCATAACAAGGTTGGAACCACGATCGAAATAGCAATCAGCAGGCCGCCCATCGTGGGCGTGCCGGCCTTCTTCTGGTGGGCTTTGGGGCCCTTCTTCACGGATGAACTGGCCGATCTGAAATTCGCGCAGCCGGTTAATTACGATCGGTCCGATGATGAGAGCAGTGAAAAGGGCAGTGAGGCTGGCGAATGCTGTACGGAAAGTCAGATACCGAAAAATACGGAATGGCGGAAAGTAATGAAAAAGCTTCAGGTACAGCAGCCAGTAGAGCAATCACCCTCCATGTGCGGTCGTCAGTCGTCAGCCTTCAGTCGCAACACAAGTCGTCACCAGGCAGCAATCAGCCACGCTTGTCGGCAGCTTTCGATTTGCCGACGACCGCCAGCCTGACGACTGACGACTGTCTCCAAAGCTCTTTCCAGCTTCACACCGCGCGACGCCTTCAGCAGCACCACATCGCCTTCGCGAGCTTTTGCTTACCAGCCATTCGCCGGCTTCTTCGGGTGTAGCCACGAATTCCGCCTTCATTCCAGCGCGGACGCGGCCTCGACCATCGGCTTCGCCAGCCCTCGCACACCAATCAACATGTCGATTCCCTTTTTCGCCATGTGCTGGCCTGACGTCGCGATGCAGTTTCTTCACCCGTCGGCCCAAGTTCCAGCATCTCTCCCGCAATCACGATTCTTCGTTTCGCTGGCATCGCGGCCAGTGTATCCACCATTGCATTTAGAGCCGTTGGATTGGAATTGTAACAATCGTTGATGATCGTGATGTTGCCCACTTGGACGACCGCACCGCGTTTGTCCGCCGGAACCAACTGGCCAACGCGCGGACTACCTCGGCGAGGCTTAATCCTCGTTCCAGCCCGACCGCGACCGCCGCCAGCGCGTTATAGATATTGTGAGTGCCTACCAGACGTAGACGTCGCCCGTTCTCGCCGACCGTCAGCCACGACGTCGAAGGTGGACCCTTCGGAACCATGCTGCTCAATGCTTATCCGCCCGAACATCGGCCGATGCATGAGACCATATCGTCACCACCTTGCCACGAAAATCGTGTCCGAACTGCGACACATATTGGTCATCCGCGTTCAGTATCGCAGTACCGTTCTCGGGCAAGTGACTCAATCAGTTCACGTTTTGCCTCGGCGATTTCTGCCACAGACTTGAAAGAACTCCAAATGAACCGGCGCAACATTGGTCACGACTCCGATCTCGGGCTGTGCAATCTTGGCCAGCGCTGCAATTTCCCCGCGATGCGACATTCCCATCTCAATAACCGCCGCATCATGTTCGGGCTCGATCTTCAGCAGCATCAATGGCAATCCAAAATGATTGTTGAAATTGCCCTCAGACTTCAGAACCCGGAAAGCGCGCAGAAAGCACATGCGCGATCGCTTCCTTCGTCGTGGTCTTCCCGGTAGACCCGGTCACCCCGACCAGCGGCTTTCCCCACAGTCGACGGACTGCCGCGCCCAGACCCTGAAGTGCAATCAGAGTATCGTCCACAGCCATCAACCCGGACTTCCCGGAATAACGCGCAACTTGATCTTTACGAATGATCGCAGCGACTGCGCCTTTCTCCAATGACTGTTGCACGAAATCATGTCCATCCATCCGTTCGCCCCTTACGGCAAAAAACAGCTCGCCGGACTTGATGGTACGTGAATCGATGGAATAAGCGTTGGCGACCTTCTGGGGGTCGAACTCGCCAGTAGCCGAGAGGATTTCGGCGATCCTGGAAAGAGCAAGCTTCATGAACGCTTACCAGCGGCTGCGTTGGAGGATCTTACAGTCGTACCCGACGGTCCGCAAGATCCCGTGTGTGACTTCCGCATCATCAAACGGAATTGATCCGGCACGGGTGACCTGCACCTTTTCGTGACCCTTGCCCGCGATCAGAACAATATCTCCCGGCTTGGCTTCCTGACGGCGAGAGTAATAGCAGCTTTTCGATCAGGTTCCGTCTTGTACTTCACTCCCGAACGTTGAAGCCCCACGGTTGCATCATTAATGATCGCCAACGGATCCTCACTGCGAGGATTGTCAGAAGTAAGCACTACGAAATCACTGCCCTTTCCCGCGGCTTCACCCATTAACGGACGCTTGGCACGGTCGCGGTCCCCGCCACAACCGAAAACCGTGATCACGCGGCCCTTTTGCCCGGCCTGCTGCACGAACTCCCGAGCCAATGCGGTGAGATTTCGCAAGTGCATCGTCCGTGTGGGCATAGTCAACCACCACGGTAAACGGCTGTCCGCAATTCACCCGCTCAAATCTTCCTGGCACCCGAACAAGTTTCTCCACGCCTTGTGCGATAGTTTCCGCCGTGCAGTTGCGCGCAAGAGCGGCACCCGCGGCCGCCACAATGTTGTATACGTTCACCCTACCGATTAAAGGAGAGAAAAGCGGAATGGTTTCTCCAGGTGTGATCAGATCGAATCTCGTCCCAGCGGCGTAATCTCGACTTTGTCCGCGTGAAAATCGCCTCTAGTAAGTCCGTAGGTAAAGACCTCAGAACCTCGCTTCTTGCTTATCTTCACCAGTCTTCTGGCCATATTCATCGTCTACGTTAATTACCGCCGACCGCGGCGGTTCGGTTCCACAGCCTTCGAACAGAATTTGTTTTGAAGCGAAAAGTACTCTTCCATAGTGTGGTGATAGTCGAGATGATCGCGCGTGAGATTTGAAAACACCGCCACATCGAATGGAATGCCGTAAACACGCTGCTGCTCCAGAGCGTGAGATGACACTTCCATCACCGCTTCGGTAGCGCCCTGTCCCAGGGCTTCGTTAAGAATTCGATTTAATTCAAGCGCTTCGGGAGTGGTATGAGGTGCCGACAGAATTTTCCCCGCAACGTGGTATTCAATGGTACCGATCAGCGCGCTCTTGCGACCCGCCGCAGCAAGGATTGATTCCAAAAGAAAAGAGGTCGTGCTCTTACCATTAGTCCCGGTAATGCCCGAAACGGCGAGTCGCTCAGCCGGGCGCTTATAGAAGTTGGCGCTCAAACGCGCTAAGGCGCGGCGGCCGTGCGGCACTTGCGCCCAAGCGACACCATCTCGCTTTTTCTCGGATCGGAGAATCACTGACGATGGCCACTGCACCCGCTGCAATCGACTGATCGATAAACTTATTTCCGTCGCTGGACTCTCCCCGCATAGCGACGAATAAATCTCCCGGCTTAATTCGGCGCGAGTCATGTTCCAACCCACTGATGCGCGGATTCCCGCGCTGGTCAAGGACTTCCGCACCATCAAGCATTTCAAGAAAATTCATTAGATTTGAATTCTAGTGTACCGGGCTCGGTATACAAGTCTCATCCTGAGCGCATGTGACGATCGGTTCCCAAATCATCGTCCGAATTTAACCATCACTTGCGACCCCGATGGCACATGCGATCCGGGGAGCGGAGATTGCTCTCGAGCCAATCCGCTGCCAATCGCATCCAGGTCCAATCCATTCTCCTGGGCAATCTCGATGGCCGACCTCACGCTTTTGCCTAAGAATGACGGAACCAGCACTCCTCCCTGCTCGACATCCAATACCACCTCGCCGTTTGATGGCAAATATCCTGGTCGAGGCTGGAGTTTCTCGTGAGGAGCGTCGGTTTGTACATCGTTGGAGATTGGTGGCGTGGGTTCCGGTTGGCGTAACGCCGCCGGCACAACTACCTTGGCGGCAACATCAGGAGTAGGTTTGGGGGACGAAACAACTGGCTGTGAACCGGTTTCAGCGGCACTAACATCCGACGACCCAACGTCGGCCGCTTCCAAATCGCCCAGACGGTCTGGCGAACCTTCTTCGATGTCCTGCTCTTTAACTTTTCGCTCGGCAAGAAGCACCTGGCGACTTGGTGGCAACTCAACATCGTGTGGAGTATGCAGATATTCAAGAACCTGCTGCGCAACTCGCTGAAAAACCGGCGCCGACACCTGGCCACCTTGATGCAGACCGACCGCAGAGTCCAGAATCACGGCGACCGTGATTGAGGGATCGTTGATGGGGGCAAAGCCGGCAAACGACGCCACATACTTGGTCCGTGAATAAGCTCTGGTCGTGGGATCGACTTTTTGTGCCGTACCGGTCTTCCCAGCGGAGCTGTAACCCTCGAGAATTGCCTTCTTTCCGGTACCGTGGAGCACAACTCCCTGCATCATCTGCTTCATCTGCGCGGCGGTCATCGTCGAAATCACGCGCCGTTGCGCACCGGGATGGAAAGCGACCGTTTGTGGAACGCCTTGGGGAGCGGTCGTTCCCGCGACGATTCGCGGTGCCACCCAAACTCCGTCGTTCGCAATTGTGGAAACCATTGCCGCCAGCTGAATCGGAGTGACACCGATTTCCTGTCCCATCGAAATCGCACCAATGGAAACTTTTGACCAGCGATTCAAAGGCTTGGTCAGACCGCGAGTCTCGCCTGGCAATTCGATCCCTGTTTGCTGACCAAAACCGAAGGCTCGAATGTATTTGTAGAACCGCCCCTCGCCTAGCCGCAGGGCGATCTTGATGGCTCCCACATCGCTGGACTCGGCGAGAATTCCCGCCACCGAAAGCAGGCCGTGCGGTTTACTGTCACGAATTCGCATGCCATTGATCACTATCGATCCCATCTGGCAGTCGAAAATTTCTTCGGGACGCGTCAATCGCTCTTCCAGTGCGGCGGCAATGGTGACCAGTTTGAATGTTGATCCGGGCTCGTAGACATCGCTTACCGCGTGATCTTTCAACTTCTGTGGTGTGATTTCCCGCGCAAGATTGGGGTTGAAAGTTGGTCTATTTGCCAGTGCCAGAATTTCACCGGTGTGCGGATTTTCCACGACGATCGTGCCCGATTCAGCATGAGTCTGTTGTATCGCTGTTTCCAGTTCTCGTTCAGCGATGTACTGAATCTTTTCGTCCACCGTCAGTACTACGTTCTCGCCTGGATCCGGCTGCTTCTCGACGCTTCCAAACCATTTACGCCGGGCGTCGACCGAAATAAGCATACGACCCGGTTTCCCACGAAGTTGGTCATCGTCAGCGCGCTCGATACCACTCAAGCCCTCATCGTCCATGCCGACGTAGCCCAGAACCTGGGCCGCCAAATCTCGTTTAGGGTAGAAACGTTTCGACTCTTTCTGGAAATGAATGCCGCTCAAGTTCAGCGAGCGTATGCGGTCAGCGATCTCGGCGTCAGCTTTTCGCGCAACCCAGCAGAAAGTCCGTGCAGCTTGGCACTTGGCAAGCAGCTCCCTAGGGTCGATCTTGGTAATGCGCGCGATCAAAGATACTGTTCCCGCAAGATCGGGTATTTCGGCGGGCACCGCGAACACAGAATCCACCGCAATCGACATCGCCAGTTCGCGTCCGGCACGGTCATAAATAACTCCGCGCTTTGCCGCCACATCGGTGGTCCGTTGCTGCTGGTGTTGCGCCCTGGCGAGGAAGTCGCCGTAACGGAAGATTTGCAGGTAGATCAGCCTGATGCCGATCGCCCCAGCCCAGAGCAACAGGATCGCTCCGAGCAGGTAGAGTCTTTTGTTTGCGCTGTTTCGGGGTGTACTCGCCACCGTCTTGCCCCTTAGACAAGCACGGCGGCCCACGATGCGGGAGGCCGCCGAGTAAAGTTCGCGTGGAGACGGGCCGATGACCCGGTGTCAGCCCGTCCAGGCTCGGCGCCGTCCGTCTATCTTTCCGAATATTGCAACGAAACCGCAGGAACCGTCGTCACGCTCGCCATCACCGGCGCTGCACTGTCCGGTACCGCCGTATCCATGTGCATTACTTGGCCAGCTTGCGGAGACTGGAGGCCCAACCTCCGCGCCAGCGTGTCAATTCGTTCGGGATCGCGCAGCGACGCATCTTCCAGCCGCAGCGCCCGGTTTACTTCCACCAGACTGTCACGCTGCGCCCGTAGCGTTTCGATTTTGTACCCGTACTCGATAGCACGGAAATGCTGCCAGGCAAAAGTCATGACCAGCAAAAACAAGCAGGCTAGAGCAACTCCGAATTGCTTCATCTCGCGGCTTTTCTGCGGATTTTCCACTTTCACCAGTCGAGAATTATCGATTGGTCTGGAAAAATAGATTTCGGGGGTCCCCGTCCAACTGGTTTTACGCCGCATGACTGGAGTTACGCTCTGTGCCGCCGCCATTTATGCCACCCCTGCCAGACTGGAATCGAGTTGCGCGACTTCCTGCTGTGCCACTGCATACCAGTAGGCGAGCTTTTCTTCCTGAGTCTGGTTCTCGAGCAAACGCAGTGATTTTGAATCAGAGCGGGCCGAGGTCCGTTCCACCGTAGCAATGAGCTGATCAATCAGTGTTCCTGTGTACATCATTGGCCTCCGTTCCACCTTCCCACTCCCCGGGACGACATCGAGAGAAGGTAGAGAGTTTTTGTTTCGCCCTTGTTGTGAGAGGACGATGCCGTCCCGGATCTTTTATCCCGGCCCATCCGTCAACGGCTGTACCGGGGCCCTGGCTTGTTTTCCAGGGTTAAACTTTTTTTTGCACCGAACTTTGTTGCGCCGGCACTACTAAACTTTTTCTGCCGCTCGCATCTTGGCGCTGCGTGAGCGCGGGTTGCGATCAATTTCTTCTTGTCCGGCAGTCACTGGCTTTTTCGTCAGTAACTTGTAGAAGCCCTGCTTCACTCCTTCGCGGAAGGCATCTTTCACGATGCGGTCCTCCAACGAGTGGAAACTGATGATCACTACCTTTGCACCTGGTTTCAGAACCCGCGGGATCGCTGTCAGCAACTCCCGCAGGTCGTCTAGTTCATGGTTTACGAAGATTCGGAGTGCCTGGAAAGTTCTTGTCGCGGGATGAATCCTCCTGTCGTCCTTATCAAACCGGTTCATTGGCCGGGCCGCGGCCGATACCACATCTGCAAGTTCCGCAGTTGTACGTATTGGCCGCGACCGGACAATGGCTCTGGCGATTCTCCGCGACCTCCTTTCCTCACCGAATTCGTAAATCAGGTTGGCGAGTGTGACCTCGTCGACCTGGTTTACCACTTGTTCGGCGGTGGGTCCGGCCAGCGGATTCATCCGCATGTCCAGCGCTCCTTCCGCCTGAAAACTGAAGCCGCGCGACGGTGTGTCTAGCTGCAGGCTGCTTACGCCGAGATCTGCCAGCAGCCCGTCGGCTGACGCCGGCTCGAACCGCTGTACGATCTCCGCAAAAGAACCATGCAACAGACTCACCTCGGGCTGATCCTCCCCCCCGGAAGTACTCAGCCTTGCGCGCGTCTCATCGAGCGCCGCAGGATCTTTATCGAGCCCAATCAAATGACCCGGTACGCCGAGGCGTTTTGCGATTTCTAAACTGTGCCCGCCCAGGCCCACCGTTGCGTCGATATAAGTCCCGCCACGCTTGATAGCTAAAAAGTCGATCGCTTCTTTTAAAAGAACCGGGACATGGCCACTCTTGCTTCCACCATGTCCACCCCGCTCGGGGGTGTTTGTTAAACCCTCGTCCACTAGATGCCCAGATCGTCGAGCGTCTTCTCATCTTCAGCGGTGAACGATTGCTCCTCGATCTCTGCGCGATACCCTTCCAAGTTGCGAACTATGAGATGAGTAAGATTGCCGGTCACCGCGACTTCCCCTTTGAGCTGCGCCGCTTCCCGCAAGATCTGCGGCAGCAACAGCCTGCCTTGACCGTCCATCTCGACCATCTGCCCGTAGTAGTTCACCCGGTCCAGAAACTTCTTCTTCGTTGGATTGAAAGTGGAGAGCCCTGCCAATTTCTGCTCGATCCGCTCCCATTCCTCGAAGGGATACACTTGGCCAACCTTGCCATCCAGACTCGTGATGTAAAATTTCTCGTTGTACTTCTCGTCGATCACCCGCTTGAACTCCGCAGGGACTTTGAGCCGTCCTTTTTCGTCCACACGGGTTGGGTGATTGCCGCGAAACATATGTTTTGCCCGTTAGGGCGGGAGATTCATTGCATTCGGGTGCTGCCACAACAGGGGAGATAAAATTGGTCAAAATGGCCTTGATTCTTGATTCGTTCGGGCTATTTTTCGGGGTGTCAGTCTGAGAATCCACTGGCGCCTCTCAAAGTTTGTCTTGCTTGCCCACGACCACCACCGTCTTGACCACTTCGTACCACTTTTGTCCACATCCTACGCCTAAACCATTTGTTGTCAATGGGAAAGTTAAAGGTCACTAGAGAGAAAAATGAGCTATTGTTGAAAGCACGATGGGTTGTGGCTAACTTACTTGATGACCACAATACCTAGGGTTGAGGATTCAGATTCTCCCGTGATCACCCGATTGTTTCGGGTGGGTGCGCAGCGGCAAGATCTGTGCAAATTCTGTGGAAAACCAATCCAGGGTTGTCTCCAGCCATAAGAAAGCCCCGAATTTCTTCGGGGCTGAGGCCGAAAATGTCGCTACTACCAGATGATCTTGGCGCCCACCTGAATATGCCGGGAGCCGCCCGAACCAATGACGGGGTTAGAAGCAAATACGTCGGGGGTGAACTGGGCCACTCCGACCGTACCTAACGAACCATCCGACAAATCATGATCGGGATCAGCGAAGTTCGGGTGGTTGAGAAGATTGAAGAATTCACCTCTCAGTTGCAGAGCGAAGCGTTCTCCAAACTTGAAATCCTTGATGACCGAAAAGTCCAGGTTCACGAAACCCGGACCGTAAACTTCATTACGGCGCATGTTGCCGAAAGTTCCCGGAGCGGGCGGTGTCAGAACCGTGCCTCCCTGAACATAGCATCCAAATTCCGCTAATTGGTCGACTGCGGCCTGGCCTCCTGCCGCCGAAATGCAGCGCGGATTGCCGCCAATTACGTGGTCGTTCGCATCCGTCGTGAACGTGCTCGGATCGAGAAATGGGATGGGAGTGGTTTTCGACCAGTGAAGGTTGGACGGATCTCCAGTGATATTCCAGTGGTCGTTGAATTCGCCAGTGCCGCTGATGTCGTTAAAACTGTCGTAGAAGAAGATCGGCGTTCCGCCCTGAGCCGTGAAGATGCCGTTGACATGCCAGCCTTCGAGCATCTGCGCAAAGCCATGTTTCGCGGGCAGTTCGTACGTCATGGCGAAGGTGAACCGGTTGCGAATGTCCGAATCGGAATTGGAACGTTCGAATGCCGGATCGTAGCTGTTCTGAATGTTGAACTGACGGTTGCTGCCGGACGTGTCGATGGAATGCGCCCAGGTGTATCCGGCGACGAAATATAAGCCTTTGGTTGTGTTCTGCCGCAACGTAACCTGCAGTCCGTGATAGATCGAGTCGGCGCCATTGGCCAATTGATAGATGTTGCTCAAGGTGGGAAACTGCGCAAGAATGGCCTCCCTGATTGTTCATCTCCCGCTGTATCATTCGCGAAGATGTTCTGGTTGATATCGCGAATGTTGTAGAGCCGAGTGCCCTTATTCCCTACATAGGCGATCGTCAACGCCGCATTCTTCCACATCGCCTGCTGCACATTCGCATTCCAATTGATGACGTACGGCGTGGATAGATTTTTCGACAGGCCGAATACCGGACACGGCAGGTCCGCAGTGCAGGAGACGTTGCCGAGCGAAAGGTCGCCAAACACCGGTGCACCGCTTTTCCAGTTCGCGCTCATCGCGTCAGGATCAGGCTCCAGTGTCGCGGCCACGATCGTGCCGCCTCCCGGTCCCACCGGAGCGCCGGGCACGCCGGTTGGATTAAGCGAAATGCCGTTGGCGTTGGTATTGTTCTGACCGATAAAGACCGAGATATGCGGGATCTCATAAATCACACCGCCGCCAACCCTGAATACGGTGTTGCCGTTGCCGCGCGGATCCCACGCGATCCCCAACCGTGGGGCGAAATTGTTGTAGTCGGTATGGTAAGGCTGGTCGAGTCCACGACCGACTTGAACCAGTCCAACCGACGGATCGAAATTGGAAAGCTGATCATGTTCTTCGTGAATCGGCAGGCTGACGTCGTAGCGAAGTCCGGCGTCAATCGTCAATCTCGGAGTCACGCGCCAATTGTCCTGAATGAAACCTCCGAAAGACTTTTGATCTACAATCCGCCGGCTGTTACCGACGAACACGAAACTGCCCCGCGCTGCGAACGTCGCCGGTCGTGAAGCTTTCCAGATCGCTGAACCGGATCTCACCCGAACCAAACGTGTTCCGCAGGTTATCGGTGCTGCCGGTGCGAAACTCACCGCCAAATTTCAAGATTGTGCTTGCCGATCACATAAGTCGCGCTGTCGGTAAATTGCAAAGTCTGATTGGGCGTGGTGTAGAGAGGCCAGGACTGATTTCCGCCCAATGTGTGCTGGACAAATCCGCAAATGCGAATTTCCGGCATGCCGAAGTTGATCGGATCCGTGACTCCCGTGTTCAGGCCATAGACGTTGCCGGATCGCTATTGTGATCGGCCTGCACCACCTGTTGCCAGAAACGGTTGTAGCCAACCCTGAATTGATTGGTGAGGCTCGCGGTCGGCGTCCAGATCCAGCCGCCGCCAATGACCTGCGCCCGCGTCTTCGACTGTGAGAGAAACAACGGATTTACCACCGTCGTGTCTTCTTCGGTCTGCACGCTGTCCCCGAGGAAATAGGTAGCGACCAGGTTGCTTTTCTCGGACAGGTGGTAATCCAGCTTCAGAATTCCGTTGTCCTCGCGATTGCGATTGTTCAAATCCAGATTCAGCTCGCTGTCCGGTCCCGGATTGAACGGAAGAAGCGTTGCAAGCTTCTGACTTGTCGCGCTGCAATTGCCGTTCGTCGTGCACAGGGCAAACGCATCCGCGATGCTGGTGTCAGGATCGCCAATCGGGACCGAGACCGGAACGCTTACCAATCCCGGATTGCCCACTACATCACGCACCCCTTCATAGTTGCCGAAGATGAAAAGCTTGTTCTTGATGATGGGTCCGCCGGCAGAAGCGCCGAACTGGTGAAAATTCAGAGCAGCCACCGGTATCCGGATCGGGATTGAACCAGTTGCGCGCGTCCAACGCGCTATTGCGGTTGAAGTAATAAGTCGAACCGTGAAACGAGTTCGTGCCGGACTTGATTCCAATGTTGATGATCGCGCCCGGCTTCCAGCCGTAGTCGGCCTCGGGGCTGGACTGCACGTTGAATTCCTGAATCGCATCGATCGGAAGGTGCGTCGCTGGTGTTCCCTCCACGCCTTCCGCGTTGATCACGGTCGTTCCGTAGTAGGCGTCGTTGTCGTCGAGTCCGTCGACGACGTAGTTGTTGTCATTCGGGCCGGTTGCCATTCGCGGTCACCGACAGAAATCCGCCGCCCGGAGTTCGCTGAATGCCGGGCTGCAAGATCGCAAGATTCTGGAAGTCGCGGCCCAGCAGCGGAAGCTCGTTGATGGCCTTGTTGGAAAAAGTTCCGCCCAGCACGTCATTGGTGGTGGTCACGATCGGCGCTTCTTCAGAGACGGTCACGGTTTCGTTGACCGCGCCCGGCTCCAGTTTGAAGATCGACACGAATATCTTTCGCCACTTCCAGCTGAAGCCCGGTGCGTTGCGCCCTTCTTGAAACTGGGGGCTTCTGCCGTCACCATGATACGGGCCAGGCTCAAGATTGGGCGCGTTGTAGTCTCCCGCGTCGTTCGCGGTCAAGTTTCGCGAAATTCCGGTGGCAGTATTCGTGATCGTCACCTTGGCGCCGCCAACCACGGCGCCAGATGAATCGGTCACCGATCCCAAAATCCGGCCCTGATAGGTTTGCGCGGAAAGAAGACCGCTCAGGGTCACGACAGCCAGAACCAGAATCAATCCAGATCGCAAGGACTTCATACGCTTTTTCCCCATTTTGTCGTTAATTCGCTGAAGCCGAATTTTGCCGCTGCACGGTCGAAGCGGCGATGATCGCTTCGTGGAACTCGATTTTGGGAGAGATTGCCGGTGACAGATCACAGCCCGGATTCGAGCTTGCCGGCCTCGACCAGATGAACCATCTGTTCCAGATTGTCCGCGGTCATGAAGGAAAGAAGTAAGTTTTGGTCATCTAATGAGATTTGCGCCCTAACTCAGGCCGAGTGTGCGAAGTTTGTCAAAGAAGAAAGCGGAAGTCAATTACCAAAATGAAACAAGCGTTTCGTCGGGACAAACATTAGTAAACAGCATTGCCCGGCCGGGTGGTGCGGATCACGCCGTTCTCCACCGAAATTGAGTAGCTTTCGCCACCGTCGCCGGTCCACGACTTCAAATCAAAATGCGCGCCAGTCGGAGCCCGGTAAGCCGAAATGTTGCGAATCGTCAGTGGAACGTTGGGCTTGCAAACCTCCGGAGCTGACGTTACCTGCAGAAAATAAGCGCCCCGGCCGGACCCACCACCACGACTTTGCCGTCCGGTTCCACCAGGACCGCCGACTTCTCATCGATCGCAATGTCGCGAGGATTTTTGACCCAGCCGTCCTGCACCAGGCGCGACAAGAAATCCCAGAGTTCGTCCCATGCGATCGCGCTTGGCGAAGTGACTGTCGGTGATGACGTTGTCGAGATATGGAACTTTCAGAAAATCGCGGACCAGCGTCACCCGTTCATGATAAGGATTGGGCAGCACATCGGTGGAGGCAAGATCGTTGTCGTCCTCTTTGTCTTTCAAACAGCCATAGCTGAACTGGCCCAGGACGGCGAGGCCGGCGCTGGTGCCGCCGATCGGCCTGCCGCCAGCGATGTTCGCGTTGAGGGCGTCCTGCACCGCGGTGCCTTGCCAGAAATTGACATAGCGGGCCTGGTTGCCGCCCGCGATGAATACTGCTTCCGCGTGGCGGATGATATCAACGACAGCGGGATCGTTGGCCGCAGTCGTGTCGGGAATCACCAGCGTGGCCACCGAGTTCAGCTTGCAGATTCCGTTCACGTAAGAGTTGTAATCATCGTCACCGATCGCCCGCAGCACCAGAAAATCGCCGCCATTGCCTTTCTTGCACAACCAGCGAAAGGCATCGTCGAGATCCTTGCCACCGCCCATCAGGGCGGTTCCCGCTGCTTGGAGTCGCCGTGCTATCGGCTTTCGCGCCGATGCGAATGTATTGATAGGAAGAAGCCATCGCCGCGCTTGACCAAAGAAGTTGCGCTTAGGAGAAACAGTGAGAGCGACGGAAATACTGAAATATTTCTGGAGAGACATGAGAGTGCTTAATCTATCGCGATTTCGATTGCGCCGTCCATCTCATCGTTGCGCGTGCCGCTCTCCTTGCCGTTAACGGTTGACTGAAAATTCGATGATGCATCGCATTCAATTCGAGCAATGGGTGCCGCTGCGGAATCGAACACGTCTTTCTCTTTTTCGCCAATCCCGACAATCTTCCGCGCATCATGCCTCCGGAAACTGGAACGCGAATTGATCGGCCTGAAATTGGTTCCGCCTCCGAATCGCTTCGATAGAACGCGCAGATCGTAGGACATCGACCATCCCCTGGCGGCGTCGGCTCCGAAATCGTGACTTCGTTTCGCGTGCTTCCCTTTCTGCCTCTTCGTGCCGAGTGGATCGCACTGATCACCGAATTCGAATGGAACCATCACTTCGCCGACGTTCAAAAGAAAGGGCCATTCAAAAGTTTCCACCATCGTCACGAACTTGATGCGGAAACAAGAGAACGGCGTGAACGGCACCGTCGTTCGCGACGTGATCGAATACGAAGTGGGGTTTGGCTGGCTGGGAGATCTGGCGCAAAAACTTTTTATCGGCCGCCAATTGCAGCGAACTTTCGCATATCGACAGAAGGCGCTGCGAAGTCCTAGTTAGGGTGAGCGTCAGAAGTAACGAATGCCATGTGACCTGGCGACTGAACTATCGGCTGGGCTCAACCACCACCGCTGTCCCATATGCCAGCACTTCCGTCACGCCCTGCATCACCTCGGTCGCATCGTAACGGGCGCCGACCACGGCGTTTCCGCCCAGTTCCGCCGAGTGTTGCAGCATCAGGTCGAAAGCCTCGGCGCGGGTCTTCTCGCACAGGTTGGTCAACAGCGTGATATTGCCGCCGAGAATGGTTTGCAGGCTGGCGCCAATCGTCCCGAAAATCGAACGCGAGCGCACCACAATGCCGCGCACTACTCCCAGCGTGCGGACCACGCGAAATCCATCGAGTTCGAATTGCGTGGTCACCATGTTGTGGGCAACCATCCGTCCGTGCGCGCCATAGCCTGTGGCCATCGAGTTCATCCTTCCTCCACGGAAAGAGAATCTTGCTTGCCTTCGCAGCTACTATATCTATTCCAGCTGTGCCGTGATCACAAATTCCTGTTCGCCCGTGTCGTATCTGACATCAAGGACATTCGGCTTGCAGCAGACCTGGCAATCTTCCACGTACGACTGACGTTGCGCCCGGCGGACTCGTCCACCGTCGTCTGGTTCCACTCGCCGCAGCCTGCACACTGGAATCCTGTCTCCATCAGCAGTCATTTTCAATTTTCCAATGCCGCTTGCCAATTGGAAACGAGAGACCCCCTATAATGGCGAGTCCGGACGACGTGCCGATCATTCGGTCGGCACATGGGAGGTTCCATGTTTTCAAGACGCCGTTTTCTGCAGGCCGGCACCGTTGCCGCCGGCAGCTGGCATAGCCGCCCTTTCGCCGTCGCTCGCGAGGCGGAGGACTGCCTCGTTCGCTGCCGCCGTCGATCGCCGCTCTGAAATCCATGAAGGATCAGGCCAAGCCCATCACGGCGGAAGAACGAAGTGCGCGTCAGGAAAAGGCGCGGCAACTGATGCAGGCGAACGATCTCGACGCTCTTCTGCTGATGGACGGCACTTCGCTCGAATATTTCGCCGGCGTGCAATGGTGGGGAAGCGAACGTCTGTTTGCGTCTGGTGCTGCCGGCCAAGGGGCGCGCCCTTTGTGTATGCCCGGCATTTGAAGAAGGACGGGCACGCGAACAACTCGCCATCAACGCCGGAAGGCAAAAATGCCGACGTGCGCACCTGGCAGGAGGACGAGAATCCTTACGAACTGCTCGCGCAGGGACTGAAAGATCTCGGCATTTCAACCGGCACGCTGGGCTCTGGAAGAAACTGTGCGCTTCGTTTTCGCCAATGGAATCGCAAGAGCTGCTCCACAACTGAAGATTGTCAGCGGAACTCCGGTGACCGCTGGCTGCCGCATGATCAAGAGCGACCATGAACTTGAACTGATGACGTCTGGCGAACCAGGTCACGTTCACGGCATATCAAGCCGCTTATCAGGCATTCGCGATGGTATGACGCAGCCCGAACTGGAAAAACTGATCACGGCCGCCAACGAGCGGCTCGGATTTCCCGGCGAAGTGGATATCGACATCGGTGAGAATTCCTCATTCCCGCACGGCTCAATCGTTCCGCAAGTAATTCGCGAAGGCACGCTGGTGCTGATCGATGGCGGTGGGCCGGTTGAAGGCTATCAATCCGACATCAGTCGCACTTTCGTCTTCGGCAAACCTTCCGACAAGATGAAAAAGATTTTTGATATCGTGCACCGCGCGCAAGCCGCCGCCCTTAAAAGCGGCAAGGCCTGGCGTCGAGTGCCAGGCCGTCGATGCAGCCGCACGCAAGGTGATCACCGACGCGGGCTTCGGTCCGGACTACAAATTTTTTACCCATCGGGTCGGTCACGGAATCGGAATGGACGGCCATGAATGGCCCTATCTGGTTCGCGGCAACACCACTCTTCTGGCGCCGCAACATGACATTCAGCGACGAGCCGGGCATTTACATCCGGGAGAATTTGGAGTGCGTCTGGAGGACGACATGCACATCACCGAAAATGGGGCGGAACTCTTTACGCCACAAAGTCCGTCGCTTGGAGGATCCATTCGGAAGCGCTTAGATCTTGTAATACGGATACTGACCCACCACTGACAGCGGGCGTCCTAAAGCTTCAGGCACCGGGCGGGCATCCGTTAAAGCTCAGCAGATAAGTATTGCCCACGTATCCAAGATACTTGATTCCGATCTGGCTGGTGAAAAAACCGTCTGCGGTCATCTCACGAAGCAGAGCAAAAAACTCGACGCCCGGCCGCAAGCCGGGATCCTTGTCGGCGTTCTTTGAAATAGGCGATCAGATCGAGAATTTCTTTTTGCTGTTCGGGAGCACATTCCATATACGACTTGCCGTACCGGTCGATGCATTCTCCGTCCAGCCACATCAATCCGCCGCCAAGTTTCAACTGATACTTAGGATTCTCGCTGGTGAGCAGATCGATGAATTCCGGCGCTCCTGCTTCCATAGCGCCGCCGCATTCATTGTCGGCTGGAATGATGGTCTGGCATAGAGTCTGGAGCAGTTTTGTAATCTTTGGCGGAGAAAAACTTCGGAGTGTAAGCGCCTGACGGCGTTGCGGCTTTTTCCGCCGCCACCATGTGATGCGCATATTCCGCTGCCTGCAGCGGAATCACGCGCAGCACCGAAGTGGCCACGCTCCCATGCCCAACGATTTCAGAATGTCACGGCGCGATATGGACCTTGATGGACATGTTTCCCTTCCTTCACAGGCTTCCACTCTTCGCCTGTTCCAACAGATACTCCGAAGCTCGCCACGAAAGCGCCATGATTGTCAGCGTCGGATTTTTGTCGGGATTGGTCACGAAGGCCGCTGCATCGGTGACGAACACATTCTTCACGTCATGAGCCTGACAGTATTTGTTCAGTACCGAGGTTTTTGGATTGTTGCCCATCCGCGCCGTCCCGAGCTCGTGAATGATCACGCCGCCATCCGCGATGCCGTATGGATGGCTGTCCGTCGGGCTTTGCGTCGCTGACGAAGGTGCCACCCGCAGTTTCCACGATCGAACGAAAAGTCTCCTGCATGTCCTTCGCCATCTTGATTTCGTTATCGCTCCACTTGCCAGTGAAAACGCAGCACCGGAATGCCCCACTGATCGACAGTCTCGGGATCGAGATCGCAATAGCTATTTTCGTTGGGGATCATTTCGCCGCGCCCGGCGAAACCGATGTAGGTGCCGTACGTGCTGCGGCATCGCTGTTTGAGCGAACTGCCGTAGCCTTCATATTTGGTCGCATATTCCGTCGAACTCACCCACTCCCGGCATGCCGCGACCACCGCCGAACTCGATATGGTATCCGCGCAGAAAATCATTCTTGCGATCGAACTTCCACCATGGCATGTACAAGTGCATTCCACCGACGCCGTCGTGATTGTGTGGCGGCATTTTCTCCAGTTGCGGAAAATATCCACCTGCGGAACTTCCCACCGAGTCGGTGAGGTAACGACCGACCACGCCGGAAGAATTTGCCAGGCCATCGGGAAACAGAGTGGATTTCGAGTTCAGCAACAAACGCGCCGACTCGCACGCGCTGGCCGCGACCATGAACGCCTTTGCGTGCACCTGCTTTTCGGATCGCGTACGACTTGTCAACGTAAGAAACTGCCTCCGCCCTTCCGTCTTTTCCCACAACGATTTCGCGAGCCATCGCTCCGGTGATCAGGGTAAACCTGCCCGTAGCCTGTGCCGGCGGAATCATCACCTGGCTGGAACTGAAATTCGAAGCAGTAAGACAACCGCGGCCACATTGCCCGCAGTAATGGCAGGCAGCACGTCCATTCAGCGGCTTGGTCAGAATCGCCATCCGCGAGGGTACGCACAGAATGTTCAACTTGTCGCAAACCTTTTTGACGATAACCTCGGTGCATCGCGGCGGAGGTGGAGGAAGAAAAACTCCATCCGGCGCGCTGGGGATGTTCTCCTTGGTTCCGAAAACTCCGATGTATGACTCAACTTTGTCGTAGTAAGGCGCTACCTCTTCATAAGTAACGGGCCAATCGTCTCCCATGCCGTCGGTCGAACGCGATCTGAAGTCTACGGGCGCGAAGCGAAGTGCGATACGTCCCCAATGATTGGTGCGGCCTCCCACGATACGAGATCGGAACCAGTGGAATTGAGAACCAGGCGCGGACGTGTACGGTTCGCCTTCGATCTCCCACGCGCCGTTCGGCGCCATAAATTCGTCGCCCACCTCATGCTTAAGTTTGCCACCCACTCCGCCGCCACGGTGAGGGACCTGATACGGCCAGACGTGCTCTTTAAAATCCTTTTCCGGATTAAGTGGCGGCCCGGCTTCCAACATCACCACATTCAAGCCACCTTCAGTCAGCACCTTGGCCGCAGTCCCGCCCGCCGCACCCGATCCGATGATGCAGACGTCATAGATCTTCGGTGATCGAACTACCTGAGGCATCAAGTTCTCCAAGGAAGAGAAAACGGCACAACTAAATACGGACTCTTCTGTTTCGAGATTGTAGGTTTGTACTGCGCTAAGAATTTGCTCCTGAATCCCCAGCGCAGCCAAAGAATTTCCGCAACCGCGAATTCTCTAAAATCGCACCTTGGCCAGATACTCGTAACTCTTTTTAGCGCTTTCAAACGGTTCTTTCGGATGGTCGTGTTCGACAAAATAGTGTTTGATACCAGCTTCGTTTGATTGCCTGAATATCTGCTTCCAGTCGATGATTCCGCTGCCCACCTCTGTCATTTCCGGAAGTGAATCTCCAAAATTCTGTCCGCCAGAGGCGTCAACCTTTGGCATGCTCGTCAAATCTTTTACATGCACCAGGGGAAAGCGGCCGGGGTATTTCTTGAAATATTTCAACGGATCCTGCCCGCCGACCCTGATCCAACACAGATCCATCTCCATCTTCACCAGTTTAGGATCACACTCTTCCAAAAGTATGTCGTAAGGAAGCTTTCCGTTTATCGGAGAAAATTCAAACCAGTGATTATGATAAGCGAACTGGATTCCTGCCTTCTGGCTCGCTTCCCCGGCGTGATTGAAGGTTTCCGCGGCGCGCTTCCAACCATCGGGAGCCTTGCGCACATCGTCGTCAATGTATGGATTCACAATATATTCGTGGCCGATCACATGGGCCGCATCGAGCACGCTCGGAAACATCTGCCCCCAGACTCTTGTATGGGACGTGCGCCGAGGGGCCCGTCAACCCGTGCCGGTCCAGCATCGCCCGAACTTCTTGCGGAGTATGGCCGTCGTATCCAGCGAACTCGACCTCGCGGTAGCCGATCTCTGCGACCTTCGCTAACTTGCCTTCGAAGTCATCCTTCATTACTTCGCGGACGGTGTAAAGCTGTAATGCCAACCTTCTCAATCTTGTGGGTGTCGGCCGCCCACGTGAATTTGTTGGCCAGCACGGTCGCTGCCGTCATCGTCCCCAGAAAAGTTCGTCGATTCATGGTTAAAGTTCTCCTCGCTTCATCTGATCAACCGCGTAATCGCAAGCCCGTGCAGTAAGTGCCATGTAAGTCAGCGATGGATTCACGCACGACGACGACGCCATGCACGCGCCGTCGGTAAGAAAAAGATTCCTGGCATCGTGCGCCTGATTATGCGCGTTAAGCACCGATGTTTTGGGATCGCGCCCCATTCGCGCAGTACCCATCTCGTGAATGGTGAGACCGGGAGCGTTATCTTCAAGAAGTGGCTCGATATCTGTTGCCCCCGCAGCGGAGAGCATTTCGGACGCTGTGATCGACATGTCTTTCAGCAAAGCGCGTTCATTCTCACGCCAGGCACAGCTGATCTTGAGAGTGGGAATACCCCACGCATCGACCTTTTCTTTATCGATGGCAATAAAGTTCTCGTGATTCGGCAGGCATTCGCCGAACCCGTAGAAGCTCATTCGCCATGGCCCGGGACGGCTCAGCGTGTGCTTGAAATTCGCCCCGAATCCGCGCATTTCCACACCGCGCTCCCATTTCGGACGGCTGGCACTGCCCTGGAAGCCGTAACCTCGCATAATCAATGGATGCTTCTGCTTCACGTTGCGGAATCGCGGAACGTAGATTCCGTTTGGACGATTTCCCAGCGAAATGTGGTCTTCATTACCCGGAATTCGGCCGCTGGCTCCTCCGCCCATGCAATGGTCCATCACATTGTGTCCAAGTTCTCCGCTTGAATTCCCCAGTCCATCCGGAAATTCAGGCGTGGCTGAATTCAGAAGAATGCGAGCAGACTCCAAGGCTGACGCACACACAAAAATGATCCGACCTACGAAATTCGATTGTCTTTTTGGACTGACCGTCAATGATTCGCACGCCGCTAACTTTACGGGTTTTGGAATCGAACATCAGGCTATGCACTACGCTGTGCGGACGAACTGTCACCTTGCCGGTGGTCAGCGCCGCCGGCAGAGTGGAGTTGAGGCTGCTGAAGTAGGAACGCGTGATACACCCACGAGCGCATGGTCCGCAGTAATGACAGGGTGCGCGGCCATTGTGCCGCTGGGTCAGAATGGCGGTGCGGCCAATGGTCATCATGCGTTCGCCGGGAAAATATTTGGCGATCGCATCCTTCACCACCACTTCGGCACAGTTCAACTCCATCGGCGGCAAAAACTTTCCATCGGGAAGATGCGCCAGCCCCTCAGCTTGTCCAGAAACGCCGATGAAGTTCTCCACGTAGTCGTACCAGGGAGCGATTTCCTGGTAGCGAATCGGCCAATCCACGCCAACCCCTTCGCGCAGGTTTGCCTCAAAATCCAAGTCACTCCAGCGATAGGATTGCCGTCCCCAAATGATCGAACGGCCTCCCACCTGCCGCCCTCGAATCCATAAGAAGGGTTTGTCTTGCGGGGTCGTATAGGGATTCTGCTTGTCGTTCACGAAAAACTTGCTGTTCCACTCGTCCATTCCACCGCAGGTTTGCTGCACGCGTTGGTGTTCGTCTACCCCCTTGCGATCACCCATCCCGCGGTACTTCACTTCCCATTCGGGTACGTGCTCCGCATAGTCCGCATCCGGATCGATCGGCCTCCCTGCTTCCAGAACCAGGGTTTTCAATCCCTTCTCACCCAGTTCTTTTGCGGCCCAGCCTCCCGTAATGCCTGACCCCACGACGATGGCGTCATACGTGTTCGTCGCCATATTTATTTCGCGGCCTCCTCTTCCAGAGGAACACAAACTGCGTGTCGCGAGGGGATAATCTCGCCGTGCAACTCCTGCTCAAACCCGATTTGCGATGTGTAATAGCCAATCAGAGTGAGTTGCTTCATCATAAAGAAAAAATTCTTTTCTGGCGGGCGCGTTCGCCGCCGGCGCACGTCCTCGGCACGAGACGCAACATCATCATCCAATGCCTGAAGCATTTCTACTTGCTGTTTCTCTCCGCAATCGACGAAGTCTTTTCCATACAATTCTCGCGCACGAGAATCTACATTCGCCAGGCCGGTCATGAAGGTCAACTTTTCTTCCTCGTCATACCATTCGGTAAGAATTAGATCGATAAATTCATTCACCCGTGCGGCCTTGGCGCCTGGAGTGTCGGTCTGCGGAATGATGATTTCGGCTATGGAAGTGACAGTTTGATTCTGGCGGGGATTGAGCGACTTCAGTTCAGCCTGTGCGGGAAGTTGATCGTGAACCTCTTGAAACAATGAAAAGGCTTCTCGCGAGAGAAGCGGAAGGGCTGCAGCTGAAGCTAGAAGCCGTATGGCCTGACGTCTATGCATGCAAACTCCAAAAAGCCTGACTTTGCAGCTTACGCCGTAGCGGAAAGCAAGGTCAACGTTTAACGAGCGGTAACCACCTGAATTGCCTGCTCCCGCGCCAGGCTGAGGACAGCGACTGGGTCCTCGGTAGGCATAAACTCCATGGCTACGTAACCGCCATAGTTCAATTCCGCCAGCTTGCGGAAAATGTTGGAATAGTTGATTTCACCGGTTCCCGGCTGGTGCCGGCCCGGAACGTCCGCAATGTGAACAAGTCCTACGAGATCTATATTCTTCTCCAGCTTTTCGATCAGGTTACCTTCCGAAATTTGCTCGTGGTAGAAGTCATACAAAAACTTCATATGGGGATTGTCTACCTTACGAACGATTTCGAATCCCTCAGCCACCGACGTCAAATAGTACTTGGGGTTTTCCTCCTGATCGATGTTCTCCAGCAGAAGCGTAACGTTTTCTTTGGCCGCAAAATCCGCGGCTGGTTTCAATGCTTCAACACACGCATTGTGCTGAGCCTCGCGCGAAACACCCTCTACGCGATTTCCCGATAGAACGATAATGGTGGGGCATTCGAGCTTGGCAACGATCGGAAAAAATGTTTTGAGCTCGGCGAGAAATGCGTCACGCTCTGAGGGATCGGCAATTCCTTTCGTCAGTCCAGCGGTGGAATCGAAGACGATTCCCAATGATCGTTTCTTGGCGTTTGCTTTGCGGAAATCCTCATCAGACCAGCCTTTGAACTCACTCACTAATTCGACAGCGTGGTAGCCGGCATCGACAACCTTCTCTAATCGTTGATCGAACGACAACTGCTTGAAGACGGTCCACAACATGATTGAAAATTTGAAGGGGACGTCTTTAGTAGCAGCCGCCAGCACGGGAAGGGAGGGCAAAGCAGCTGCACCCAATGCGGCACCCGCAATCGTGCGAGCAAATTTGCGTCGATTCATCCCAGCCCCCTTTGCTTTCCGCACTCAGCTAATCCTCATGCTGAAGGTTTGACCCTGGCATCCGCGCAAGAATTGCGCGGAAGACTTCGTTTTCAGACAATTTTCGTTCAACCAATGAACGCGGGGAGCGAGACCGGGAAACCGGCTGAACGCTCCTCACGCTGTCCCTAACAATTCGCTTCGCACATTTTTCAGAACATACAACGCGCGCTCTACCCCCACTTCGCCGGAAAGAATCGGATCCTCGTTTTCGACACTGAAGATGCCCTGGTATCCAATTTCCATGTAAGCGCGCATAATCTCCTTCCACGTACCCGCACTGTGCCCGTAACCAACCGCGCGAAATGTTTCCGAAGCCTGTGACAGTTCGCTGGTTTCGAATGCAAAGTTCAGAACGCCAAACCGGTCTACGTTGTTCTTATAAAAAGTTGTGTCTTTCATGTGAGCGTGAAAGATTGCATTCTGCTTGCCTAACATGCGAATCACTTCCACTGCGTCGCATTGCTGCCAGAAAAGATGGCTCAGATCACAGTTGGCGCCGATCTCCTCACCCACCGCTTCTCGCAGCTGCAACAGTGTCTTCGGGTTGTAGACCACAAAGTTCGGGTGCATTTCCAAAGCGATCTTGTGAATACCATGTTCGCGGGCGAACTTTGCCGCTTCCTTCCAGTATGGAATAACCTTTTCCCTCCATTGCCAATCCAGCATCTTGCCATACTCAGGAGGCCAACGGTACGTTACCCAATTTGGCATCGTGTCTGTGGGACTGCCACCCGGACAGCCCGAGAAGCCCACAATCACACTCACGCCCAGACGCTCGGCTAACAGCACCGTGCGTTTGAAAGATTCCGCATCGCGTGCAGCCACATTGGGATCAGGAGACACGGGGTTTCCGTGACAACTGAACGTTGCAACCTGGATGCCGCGGTCTTCGAATTTCTTTTTCCAGGCACGCGCCTTTCCTTCATCCTCCAGCAACTCCTTCACCGGGCAATGGGTCGAGTTGGGATAGCCACCGGTGCCGATCTCAACCGCCTCCACTCCCAGACTCACAAACTTTTCGATCAACTCATCGGTGGACAGCTTGGGAAACGCCGGATCGAACACTCCGATGGGAATTTTGCGCATGGCTCCCGGCAGCATGTTTTTCTCGCCCGATTCTGCCGGAGCCTTGCGAGTCAGCGCCGATGCAGTACGCGGCGCCGCCGATGCAGTACGCGGCGCCGCCGCCGCAGCGGCCAACATCCCCGTGGTGGCTAGAAAGTCTCTTCGGCTGCGGCTATTGAGTGCAGCCTTCGAATCCCCGGACATGTGATCCATAGCATTCTCCCTGACTAATTTCGTCCTCAAAACGAACAACTCCTGGTTGCGCTTGCATTATACCCATCTGACGTCATGCCGAAAGACGGACGACCAGCCTTTCACCCTCAGTCCCATCAAACCTGTCGCTGTTGACAAGAACGCTGGTTTCTAACATGCTTTTGTGCCCAATGAAGAAACGGCGGAAAGCGGCGCGTCTTACTCCGGTCCTGAGCCCGTCGGCGAGACTTAGTCTGCTGAGCGCAAAGCGGCAGGCAATCATTCGCTCCACTTTCGAGCGGCCGCGGGAATTCGTTCTTCTCAGTGTGCGTGCTCTGGCTCAACGTCTGGGTACCGATCCGGCAACGATGATTCGAATCGTTCGCGGAATGCAGTTTGGTTCCTACCGGGAATTTCAGCACTACGTGCATGAGTTGTCGATCGCTCACGCGACCTCGCTCGACACGATGCAGACCGGACCAGCCGCAAAATCCGCAATCTCCGCTCAGGCCCGCGCTTCGCTCGACCAGGACATGAAAAACATGAATCGGTTGGCGCAGAGCCTCGATTGGCAAAAAATCGCAGCCCTAGTAAGGCGGCTTTACTCCGCTCAACACGTGCTGCTTCTCGGAGGCGACCTCGCCGCCAACCTGGTGAAGTTCCTCGAGCACCTGCTGATTATTTTGGGGTTGCCGGTCAGCTGTGCCACCTCGCCCGCCGAGGTGGTGCATAAAGTTCGAACGCTTGGAAAGAAAGATCTGGTGATCGCTGTCAGTTACGGTCGGGGTCTACGCCAGACGGTGGAAGGCTTGCGTCAGGCTCGGGCTAACGGCGCATATTGTGTGGGGATCACGAACACGCTGGTCTCACCTATTGGAGAGTTCGCGCACGATTCATTTCTAACGTCTATTGAGACGCCTTCTTTCGGATCGTCCTACGTGGCTCCCATGGCTCTGTTCAACGTCATTGTGGTCGCATGTGCCAATCACCGTCGCGACCGGACTCTTACATTGATGAAGCAGGTCGAACAGGAGCAACGTCACGGCTTCCGATGGTACGAATCGTAAAGTGAACCGTTGAGATTACTGCTTGTAAACTTTTCCGTCTTTCATTACGAACTGCACATGTTCAAGCAGTCGAATGTCCTGCAATGGATCGCCGGCGACCGCGATCACGTCGGCAAATCGTCCGGGCTTGATATCGCCAATAACATCCGAGTGCCCCAGCAGATCTGCGGCATTCGTAGTTGCCGCCTGAATCGCCTGCATCGGCGTCATCCCGTACTTCACCATGAAGGCAAACTGGTTCACGCTGCGGTCATAAGAGCACACGCCAGCATCAGTACCGAATGACATTTTCAATCCGGCTTTCACCGCCTTGCGAAAATTCTGCCGGTGCAGTTCTCCCAACTCGGCGTCGTGCTGGAGAAAATCTTTAGGTATTTTTCCCAGTCTGCCTGCTTCCTGAATGCATTCTTCATCGTAGATATCCATGTCCAGATAAGTTCCGTGCTGTTTTGCAAGCGCAAGACCCTCGTCATCGATCATCGTGGCATGTTCAATTGACGCTACTCCCGCCCGGATCGCATTCTTGATGCCCTCGGCGGAATGAGCGTGAGCTTCTACCCGCAATCCAAAATGGCTCGCTTCATCCACCGCCGCTTGCAACTCTTCCGGCGTGAACTCTTGTGACTTGGGATTGCTGCCGTGCGTCAGCACGGCGCCACTGGAAAGAACTTTGATGTGGTCCGCGCCGTTTTGCACCAGCAGACGGATCTTCTGTCGCACTTCCCACGGCCCATTTGCTTCTCCGTAGTGAAGGTCCCACGGCAAGGTGATGTCGGGAGCAAATCCAGTCAGGGCACCAGCGCCGCCAGTGATGGTCACATAAGCTCCCGCCACATACATCCGCGGACCTTCAATATAGCCTTGAGCGATCGCGTTCCTCATAGCGACATCGTTCAACGCCCGGTAAACACCAACATCGCGAACTGAGGTGAATCCCTCTCTTAGAAATGTTCGGGCGTTGGGAACCGATTCAAAAGCGACTTCTGCCGAAGACTTTTTCAGCAGAGCAATCGGATCTCCGTTGTCATCAAAGGCATCTGCCAAGTGAGTGTGGCAATCGATGAGCCCTGGCAGAACCGTCATCTGCGAGAGGTCGAAGACCTTGGCATCAGCAGGGATCGCCAGCCCCTTGCCGACGCTTTCAATCTTATTGTCACGAATGAGAATGACCTGATCGGTGAGCATGGTCCCGGCCTGCGGATCGACCAGTTTTCCCGCCTTGATGGCAGTCACCTGCGCCAACACGCCCGCAGCACACGAAAGCCATAACCCCAGCATTATTGCAAGAGCCCTCTTCAAGGCGTCACCTCGAGTTTTATGTTGGAACAGAATTTAAGAATTTTAGATTTGTAGGTTCAATGTGAAGTCTTCCCCACTTCAATCGGCGGCCACGGCTGGAGTGCTCATCCCGCCTCTTAGATCGACCGCCAACAGCCGGTGAAACAAATGTTCCCCAGCTTCGCGCCGCACGGAGAGTCTGCCCGCACCATACGCGCGAGACTTTAATCCACGCTGCACCGCCTCGCAGATCCCCAGGTCTTCCTCTTGCACTCGCGCGCCGACGGCCACGCTCCCCTCGTTGTACTGGCGCCGTGACTCACTCACATCACCAAAATAGAAATCGAAGATCACCCGGCAATGATCTACATCCACCGGAAGCACCAGGTTCGTATCCATGTAGCCTGCGTAACAATTGATCATCAAGTTGGGATGCTGCCAGAAATACCACGCCCGATCACCCTGACGCGTTTTGGCGGTGGCCGCATCCTCGGTGCCCGCAACCATCGGGCTCGATTGCAAACAGTACTTGTCCTCGTTCTCGATGGTGTATTCCTTATAATCCAGCACCGAGTTCAGGCCCTTGTGCAGATGCGGAACGTGATATCCGCCATCAAGATAATTGTCTACAAATACTTTCCAGTTACAGTGGATGTTGTAAGTGCGACTATCGAAGTAGTGCAACTTGCTCACGGCAAGCGGCGCGACGCGTTTAACCAGGCCGCCAAGAAACTGTTGCAACGGCTCTGCCTGCGGATCCAGATTGACAAAAACAAATTTCTCCCAGATTTCGGCCTTCACCGGGATTAGTCCATTTTGTTGGCGCTCAAAGTTCCTTACGCCGTCAAATTCCGGCATACCCTTCAAAGAGCCATCCAGCCCGTAATTCCATCCGTGATATGGACAATGCAAAATGGAAGCTTGGCCGCACGGTTCTGTGACCACCGCCGCCGCGTGGTGACGGCACACGTTATAGAAGCCTCGAAGCACACCATCATGACCACGCACCACGACGATCGGCTCGCCAGCCCGGCTGGCGGTCACAAACTGGCCCGGTCGCTCCACTTGTTCGATTCGCCCGACCATTTGCCAGGTCTTGCTGAACACAGTTTGCGACTCGAGCTCGGCGATACGCGGATCGACGTACCAGGCCGCAGGGATTGTCGAAGCATCCGACAACGCGGCTCTATCGTCATAACTGCGTATGATTTCTTCTACCGGCAATTTTCCGTTCATACTCCGATAGCCCTCTTCAGCACATCCAAAAATTGATTGATGCGCGCATCTTTCTTCTCTTGAGGATCCCCCTGACGCCGGAATAATCCTGGATCCAACTCCTCCGTCAGCAGGGCGTCCTGAAAACGCTCCATGGTCCAATCGAGGATTGAAACGATCATGTCCTGATCAAGCTCATGTAGAAGTTCTCTGCGCTGCAATCCATACCGCACGAATGCCACCGTCCCGTAGGGATCTTCCGCAACCAGAAAGCGATTGATCTCCCGCTTCAACGTCAGGTCAGTGCCGTAGTTGCCGAGCAAAGAGACCCGATACGGAATCCAGTCTTCGTGCACCAGATGCTCGGTACTCGCCAGCCAATACCGCAACACTTCGAAGAATCCCCGCTCACGCACCTCAGCTGGAGCGTCAAGATATCGCGGAAACGAACGCACCGCCTTCTTGTAAACTTCAAAGAAGAGTCCGTCCTTACTGCCGAAATGTTGGAATACCGATCCTTTGGCAATACCCAAGACCGCCGCGATGTCACCCACTCTGGCGGCATGGTAGCCCTGCTCGGCAAAATGGCGCATGGCTGCGTCGATAATCCTGGTTCGTTTGCCTTCGGATCGCGGCCGAGGCGGCATGTTCCGGTACCGCGGCGGAGATACAATGCTGCTCCCAATTCCACTCATGTCTGACCTCAAGTCATAGGACTGTACAGAAATTCGACAAGGATTTCAATTCTATTTTCCAAACAGATGCGGTAATGTTGTCTACCTTTATTTGCATTGTGTGATTGCAGGTCATTAACTTGCCAGAATCTTCCACCAGCCACAGTTCAAAATTCCAGCCCGCAAAAACCTACGACGTGGTCGTAGTCGGCGGGGGACATAACGGCTTGACCGCTGCCGCGTATCTCGCCCGCGCCGGACTATCCACTCTCGTCCTCGAGCGCCGCGAAATTGTCGGCGGCTGCTGCGTCACCGAAGAAATCGCTCCCGGCTGTCGCGTCTCAACCACCTCTTATATTGCCAGTATGTTGCGGCCAGAGGTCATTTCCGATCTTCGCCTCCGCGACTACGGCTTGCGCATGGTACCTTGCGACCCTGCCGTTCAAGTTCCCTTCCCCGATGGCCATGTCGTTCCCTGGTGGGCGAACCGCGAAAGGGCCAAAGCCGAATTCGCCAAGATATCAGCAAACGACGCTGAAACCTTCATTCAGGTTGACGACCAACTGAAGAAACTGGCGCGTTACCTGCAACCGTTTTTTATGGAGCCGCCGCCCGAAATTGACACTCGAAGCGTTCGCGGATGGACCGATCTTTTTCGGGTGGGAAAGAAATTTCGCGGCATTTCGACTGATGAGGTTTCGCAGCTTATTTCCTTCCTTACCGGAAGTCTCGGCGAATTTCTCGATCACAACTACGAGTCAGAAAAAATCAAAACCATGTTCCTCGCTAACAACGTCTACGGCAAACATGGCGGACCTTATCAGCCTGGAACGGCGATTGGCTTGCTTTTCCACTTGTTAAGCGGGGGCGAACATGAATTGCAGGGCTTCTACGGACACGTCATGGGCGGGATGGGCGCGATTACTCAGGCCTTGGCTGCATCCGGCAGAAAGCTTGGTGTCGAAATCCGTACCTCGTCTCCCGTCGCGCAGATTGCTATCCGCGACGGCCGGGCGCGCGGCGTTGTTCTCGAAGACGGCACCGAAATCCGTGCGCGAATTGTGCTCTCCAATGCCGACCCCAAACGTACCTTTCTGAAGATGGTCGCGGCGTCCGAACTGCCGAACGAATTTCTCCACTCTATCCGTGGAATAAAAATGGAAGGCCCCTGCGCCAAGGTCAACCTTGTGCTCGATGACGAACCGCGTTTCACTGGAACCTCTCTCGCGTCCACTCCCCTGGAGCGTACTTTTTATACTTTGGTTCCGTCACTTGCCTTTGCCGAACGCTGTTATGACATAGCGAAATTTGGAGAGATCCCGGAGGAGTTATGGGTGGATTGTGTGGTTTCCTCCAACGCCGATCCTTCGCTGGCTCCTTCCGGCAAGCACATCCTCACCTGCTTTGTGCAATACGTTCCCTATCATCTGCGAAACGGCACTTGGGACGAGAAGCGCGACCTCCTAGGCGATCGCGTAATTAAAAAGATTGCCGAATATGCGCCCAATGTCCCGACTGCGATCGTAGCCCGTCAGGTGCTTACCCCACTCGACCTTGAACGCACCTACGGTTTGACAGAAGGAAACATCTTTCACGGCGATCTCCGTCTTGAGCAGCTTTTCTTTATGCGTCCGGTCTCCGGATGGTCGCAGTACCGCACACCGGTTGATGGCCTGTATTTATGCGGCGCTGGCACTCACCCGGGCGGAGGCGTCACCGGGGCGCCCGGCCACAACGCAGCCCATCAAGTTTTGCGCGACTGGAAAAAGGGACGATTGAAAGAGACCGCCGCGTGATCCCCGATCAAACCAGTGAAATCCGCAATCTGGCCGTTCCGCACTGCCGCTCAACCATCCGGCCCGATCTTCCACGGCAGGCGGCGTCGAAATGAGGGTCAATTCTAAGGTCGACTCTGCTGTTAACACCGCTGACATTGTGATTCTCGGCGCCGGGGTGATGGGAACCGCAATCGCTTTTCACCTCGCAAAGCGAAAAGTGGGGAAGATCCTGGTCGTCGATAAAGGTCACGTCGGTCAAGGTGGAAGTGGACGTTCGTCTGCGCTCATTCGTATGCACTATAGCTATCCGCCCGAGGTACAGCTTGCGTTGATAAGCTTGCGGTTGTTCGAAAACTGGAGCGAAGCGGTGGGCGGCGATGGGGATTTCCGAAAGACAGGCTTTGTGCGCATTGTTCATCCCGGAGAAGGCGAACGTCTCAAGCATAACGTCGAAATGCAGCGCAACCTCGGGGTGAAAGTACAGCTCATCGATCGTCACGAACTTAAGGAACTGGAACCTGACTGGTCGGTGGACGAAGTCGAACTTGCGGCTTACGAACCTGATTCCGGGTACGGCGACGGAGCCGGAGTAGCCAATGATTTCCTCGCGCGAGCGCGCGACCTTGGAGTAGCTTACTTGTCCAAGACTGAATCGTCACTGCGGATTGAAACCGGCAAAGTGTGTGGCATCAGGACTACTCAGGGCGATATTACGTCTCCCGTCGTAGTCGCCGCCATCGGCCCGTGGACCAGGCCTTTGTTTCAAAACGCAGGTCTCGACCTTCCCATAGAAACCGAATTTCATCAGGTCGCAATACTGAAGAATGCTCCCGGCATGAAGAGTGGAGGATGTGCGTGCATTGATTCCGTCAGCGCGACTTACTTCCGCTCCGATGCGCATGACAAATTTCTCATCGGTGACTTCTACGGTCAGCGCGGCGCCGATCCCGACAATTTTCCGCAGCGCGCTTCCGATCAGGAACTGGAAGAAATTATTGAGCGCACATCTCGCCGGGTGCCCAAGCTGGAAAATGCGGAGGTAATGCGCGGCGTGACCGGCGTCTACGACATGACCCCAGACTCGCGCCCTCTGCTCGGTGAGATTCCGGATGTGAGGGGACTTTATGTCTGTGCTGGTTTTTCCGGCATGGGTTTCAAGATTTCTCCAGCAATCGGATTGGTGATGTCCGAGCTATTGCTCGACGGACGGGGCAAGAGCGTCGACATCGCCTCATTTTCCCCGTCTCGTTTCGAAGAAGGCAAAGCGATAAGAGCAGAATTTGAATACATGGACGATTAGTGGCGCCGGTGTCTCACCGGCTGTCGTGAGGAAGTGCCGCCCTCACGCCGAACGCAGCTTTAGGACACTGAAACGAAGGAGCACGTATGGCCAAGAAAGGCATTCTTGATCGTCTCAAGGACGGACCGGTCCTGGGCGACGGCGGTTATCTTCTCGAGTTGGAAAAGCGCGGATGGGTGCGCGCAGGTCCGTTCACTCCGGAAGTCGCGTTACTACATCCCGAAGCGCTTCGCGAACTTCACGTCGAGTTTCGTGAAGCTGGAGCGGACGTCCTTCAGGCGCTGACGTTCTATGCCAGCCGTGACAAACTAGCTACCGTCGGCCTCGACAACAAGCTCGAAGACCTGAACCGCGCAGCTGTCAGAATCGCCCGCGAAGTTGCCGGCGACAAGTGTCTGGTCGCGGGAAATCTCAGCCTCACCTGGATGTACGAGCCCAACAGCTCAACTGCCGCCGACAAGGTTCGCAAGACCTTTGACGAGCAACTCAAAATACAAGTCGATGAGGGCGTTGACTTCATCATCGGCGAAACGTTCTCGTTCCTCGGTGAAGCGCTCATCGCCGTCGAAAGGGCAAAGAGAACCAGCCTGCCCGTCATGGTGACTATCTGTTTTGAAAATCGGGACGAAACGGCCGAAGGCAAATCCGCCGCCGAGTCCGCCAAAGCTTTGCTCGATGCCGGCGCTGACATCGTGGGCATGAATTGTTTGCGACCACCTGAGCACACACTTGGAGCCATGGAAGAAATGCGAAAAGCTGTTTCCGGCTATCTAGCGTGCCAGCCGGTGGCGTATCGCACTCCAAAGGAAAAACCCGACTTCACCAGCTTGCCCGAATTCCCCCTGGGCCTCGATCCGCTTCAGCTCACTCGCAAAGAAATGGGCGACTACGCTCTTCGTGCCCGCGATATCGGGATCAATTACATCGGCTCGTGTTGCGGATCGGTCGCCATTCATGTGCGCGAGATGGCGCGGGTGCTCGGCAAATTACAAGAAGATGGCCGGGTATGGAAGAAAGGCGGCGAAAAGCCGATGTCAGCGTACGAGTACTACGGCCACGATGAAGTTGCCAGCAAGAAGGCATAACCGGGAGCAAAAAAAGCCAGCCGCAAGGCTGGCCTCAGTCTTTCAAAGGAAGAGACAACTATCAATTTTTCCGAATCAACAGTAGATCCCGGGACCAACTCTAGAACGAGCCAGCAGCGGCTGCCCGTTCACGTTGTACCAAGCCTAGAATCTTTCCTGCCACCACTTGTCACAACCGTTTCATGGAATTGTCATTTTCTTGTAAGCCTTGCATTCCACCTGGTACGCACGCCCTCGCCCGCCAAAGCATGTTTGAAGAACGAAACACTTGGATAATGAAGATCGCTGGCCCTCTGATCGTAAGGGAGTTTCATGCTGGCAAGCGCAGCCAGGTGAGCAGAGTATTCAGTCGGAAACAATTTTCAATGCGGCTGATCGTAGATAGGGCTATCTGGAGAAGGCGAGTCATACTCCAATCCGTACAAATTCTTGTGTATCGGCGGCGTGTCGCTTTCCGCTAACCGCAATATTCCCAGCGTCGAACTGTTTGGCGAAATTGTGATCTCTCGAGTCATCGCTTTCAACGTTTCGGGCAGCGCGGACTCGTGCCACACTCGAAGCACATACTTTCCTGCCGGGACTCCCGTGATCTCAACCTGTCCCCGCCGGTCGGAAATTCCGTAGTACGGCGTATCCAGCGCCACTACGACAGCACTCATCTCAGGATGAATATTGCAGAAAATGTATGAAATTCCGGCTTTGTCGAAATGAACTCCCCGTGTACTGCCCGCTTCATAAAGACCAAGGTCAAAACGTTTCCCCTCAAACAGTGAGAACACATTGTGAAAAAAAGGATCGCGATTGGGAAAGGCGACCACCGAACCCACCGGCACCACCAGCAGGTGAGGATCGAAACTCTTGTTCCTCTGAACCAGTCGAGGCGGCTGCATCGGCCGAAACGTCACTGGCTTAACTACGGGAGCCGTGGGGGTAAGCCAAACCAGTACGTCACTCGCTTGCCTTGCCTCAACCTGCTTTCCGGCGCTCGTCAATGTCAACGCAACCCGGCCCGTGAGCGTGACTTCTTGCGCCGCCGCCAGGCTGGCGCACAGCAGTAACATGCCGAACCGGTAGCGACAATTTAGCGGCGTCATCATCAAAACAGAATTCCCATCATCAAATTCACTTGGTCAGACGTTGGGCTTCCCGCATCCAGATCGAACGTTCTTAGGTAACGATATTCGCCCGAGAAAAGCAAATCGGACCGCGGACGGTAGATAAAATTTACCATCGCGCTTCGGTTTTGCAGTAGCAGGCTCGGAACATAATTAGGGCTGACCGGATAGGTCCTCACATCCGCGGCGTAGGGACTGTCGACACCGAACGCTCCGTTGAACTCAAGCTTGCTGGTCGCCCTGAATTTCAATTGCGACCATCCTCCCACCGAGTTCAGCGGTTGTACTTGCCCGTTGGTATCGCTGCTGAACAGTACGCTTCGACCAACCCCCCCGCCCAGGGCTCCGATCGCCCGCCCTCGATAAAATTCTCCGCTCAGACTGACTCTCTGCGACAGGGGAATATTCCAGTCCGTCATTCCCGCCCAACCATCCACATGCTGGTTAAGATTCCAATTCTGACGGCTGTAATAACCCGCCGTGCCGAGAGTTAATGGCATCCCGAAAACCGTGCGTGTCCAAGATACCCGGGCCACGTAAGCCGGTTGGCCCGAGCTTTCACCTGCCTGCGCACCACGCTCGAAGGTTGATGCTGGCAGCTCTCCTGTGATGTTGTCCATCATGCCGCCTTGTAGCGTGATGGTTTGCCCATTCCTGACTGCAAAGCGATGTTCTACGCGCACCTGCGGAATCCATCCCCACAAATTGCCGGCATAACCGAACGCCGGCACTGCCAGCGAGGCGAACGAGGTCGGCGAAAGTGGGGAAATAAAAGCATTGTCCTGACCCGCTACGACCGACGTATTTGTCCAGTCCATCCGCAGGCTGGCAATGCGCATACGCACCAAGCCAAAATTAACTCCACCCGGTGTGTCGGTGAATCCGCCGGAAAAATCTACTTGCAGATTCCCCGACGTCTTCGCCCCAGCCAACCTCGGACCGAATACCTCGAGCCCAATTTCGGACTGCCGCAAACTGGCGCCCAGGGCCATTGTCGGCAGATTCGCACTCGCGGGGATCGCCCACGTTGGGAAGTCCTGATTGTCGACGGAACCGTGGTTGCCAAACACGTTCAACAGCACGATGCCGGATAGGCGCATTCTATATTTTGATGCGGACTCAATTTTCGTCTGATATTGATCATCGATCTTACTGTTCAGCAACTGAGACGATTCTTCGAGGGAAGCCACGCGGTCTTCCAAACGCCCTTCCCCGGGCGCGGGTTGGGTCGGATTCAGTGATTCCGCAGCTGCCGCAGTATCGGGCGCTACCGACGGCGCGCCCCCGGAACTGCGGGTGGCGTCCAGCTGGCGTCGCAACTGTTCCGTCTCCGCGCGATATTGTCCCGCTTCTGACCGCAGTTCCACCACCGCATTGCGCAATTCCCGCACTTCTTCCTGCAACTCATGAACGGCAGTCGTCATGGCGTCGGCGGACTGGACAGGCTGAGGAGCGGTGTTTTGCCCGTAGCTGTAAATATTTCCCGCGAGTAGTACCAGTCCGATCACGCCGAATTTCTTCACCCGCCGAGGCAAACCAGTTTGTTGTTCCACGAATCGCCTCCTGAAAAAATGATTCTGAGATGCAAAAGTTGCCAGAAGACTTCTGAATTTGTGTCCCTAAGCATGAGAGTATGCGATCTCGAGCGGAACGCTTCGTTCTTGTCACGGCCTCACACCCTGAAGCGAACTAAGTTTGACGTGGCCTCTCAGTCGGTTCCAGACCCGTCCGCGCCTTCCCTTCCAGCCACAGATCAGCAGCCCTATCGGGGACAGATTTCAGCGGCAGGAGCACTCGGAAGACGGTTCCGGACGACGAGGTCTTCTCCACCGCCACGTCCCCACCGTGGTCCTGGACAATTTTTTGCACTACCGTGAGCCCTAGCCCGGTTCCATTTTCCTTGCCTAGACTGACAAAAGGTTCGAACAGCTTCCCCTTGGCTTAGCGCCGCTAGCCGCGCCTCTGGGCCGGCGACGATGGGGCCCCCTGCCTCGGGAGCAGCCACCGCGATCTTTGGAGAGGAGCACATGACTAGACAGCTCATCAACAGCGAGCGCCTGCACCCCGACGTGGCCTACCACTATGTGGCGCTGCGACCGGCGAAACGTTGGTGTTCACGGCCGGAGCCTGTCCGCTCGACGGCGACGGACGTGTCGTCACCCCGGACGACATTCCGGGCCAAACCCGGCAGACGCTCGAGAACCTCACGACCGCTCTGCGCGAGGCCGATTGCCAGCCGGACGACGTAGTCAAGACGACCGTGTTCGTTCTGTCTTCGTCTCGGGAGGACCTGCTCCAGGCATGGAGCGAATACGAGCGCGTGTACGGCGCCGACGGGCCGCCAAGCACCCTGCTCGGAGTCGCGATGCTTGGTTACCCCGAGCAGCTGATCGAGATCGAGGCGATCGCGATCCGCCGCGATCGACGGGTGTGAGTGTGCGGAGGGACCTGCGCGGCAACCAACTGCCGATCGCCGCCGGTCGGATTCTCCTTCGGCCTTGCGCGCGATGCCGCGTAGACATCTCGCGACCCTGGTCGCTTCCTTACTCGACCCGCTCGAGGTGACGCCGCAGCGCCCGCGCCGCTGACCGCATCGCCAGCATCGTCGAGAAGGCCAGTCCTGCGAAGCCGAGGATCCACAGGACGGATCGCACCTCGCGGTCGCTGGTCATGCCTGCTGCCAGCAGCAGCACCGCCGACCCGACGACCGAGAAGCCTCCCACCAGGGCGAGCACGAGGCGGTCGACCCAGAAGTCGACGGCGTCGTAGTCCTGACCGGCGAAGTGCTCGGTGCGGACCGTGAGGCGCCCGCCCCTCAGCTGGTTGGCGAGCGTCTCGGCGTGCTCGGGAAGCGTGCGCAGCGCGGGCAGTGAGCGCAGGGCCTCGCGCTGGAGGATCTCCTGAGGAGTGCCGAGGATCTCGCGGTGCTCGGCCATGACGATCTGCTCGCTCTTCTGGACCAGGCTGAACTGAGGGTCGATGGCGGTCAGCGTGCCCTCGAGCGTGAACAGCGAGCGGGCCAGGAGGGTGATCGAGGCCGGCGGGGGCATGTGGTGGCGCTGCATGACCGACAGCACCTGGCCGATCACGCGCGGGTCAAGGCCGCCAGGGGCGCCGAGGGCCGCCAGCTGGGCGCTCAGGTCCGTCTCGAGCGCCCGCAGATCAACGCTCTGATTCCCCGAAAGATCGCGCGCCGCGCGAGCCAGGACGCTGACGTCGTTCATGGCGACGCCGAGCGCGATCCCGCGTAGGCCATCGAGTGCCCGGGCATCGAGCCGGCCCACGGAGCCGAAGTCGAGCATCCAAATCGTCCCGGCCTCGTCAATCAGGAGATTGCCGGGGTGGGGGTCCGCATGGAACAGGCCCGTCGTCGAGCACTTGGCTCAAGAATGAAGACAGGAGCCGCTCGGCCAGCTGGGGCCGGGGCACGGGCGACGCGTCGAGAGCATCACCGTCGGCCACGGAGCGCGCGACGACCTCCTCCATGACCAGCACGCGATCGGTCGACAGCGTCGAGTAGACCTTGGGCATCGCGATGCCGACGTCCCGAGCTCGGTTCTCGCGCAACTGCATCCCCATCGCCGCCTCGTGGAGGTAGTCGAGCTCCTCGTTGAGGCCCGCGATCAGCTCTTCGCTGAATGCGTTGAGGCCCACCTCCTGCGCCATGTGGCGCTCCAGCCGTCGAGCGGCGAGCCGCAGGACCGCCGCGTCGCGGGCGACGACCTCGTCGATCCCGGGGCGCTGCACCTTGACGACCACGCGCGTGCCGTCAAACAGCACGGCTCGATGCGTTTGCCCGATCGAAGCCGCCGCCAGCGGCTTGAAGTCAAACGAATCAAACGCCTTCTCCACCGGCTCCCCGAGAGTCTTCTCGATCACCGCGCGGACGTCGTCCTCGGGCACCTGGCGGACGTCGGCCTGGAGTTCGGAGAGCTCGTCAGTGAGCGCGTCGGGCAGGACATCGGTTCGGGTCGAAGCGATCTGGCCGAGCTTGACGAGCATGCCGCCCGACTCCTCGAGCACCTCGCGAACCCGGCGCGCGACGTCGGGCGACTCCAAGGCCGACCGCGACGCGTAGCGGAAGTGGAGCAGGTTGGCGCTCCGCGCGTTGGCCACCAGCTCGCGCAAGCGGCCGTAGGGCGAGAACGACAGCCGGACGGTCTGGACCGGATGGACCAGCCTCCGACGCCGTCGCCGTGTCGGTCGCGTACGCGCCCTGCGGCTGACGAGATCCAGTCCGATCGCGAATGGCATAGCGGCGAACACCCCGAAGACAATCACGACGACCGCGACCTCCAACACCTCCCCGAAGGAGCCGGTCTCGATCGTTCGCCCACCTCCGGGCGATGGCGCACCGATCGTGTAGGCGGCGGCGAGCAGGCCCAGGAACCAGCCCACCAGCCCGACGAGGGCCCCGCGCCAGTGACCCAGCGGACGCCGAGCAGCCGCCCGGTCAGCTTGCCGACCGTGACGGTGAACAGCAACAGCAGCAGAATCTCCAGAACGACGCTCACACGCAGGTCCTTCGCGACTCAGGCCGGCTCACCCAGTCCCTCCCGTACGGCTTGCGACCGGTCCGCGACGCACGGCTTCGAGCCCCTCCTCGGGTTTCGGTCGAATGCGCGCGATCGTACAGCCGCACTGGAGATTGGCCTAGCACCACTCAGCCGACGCACGCTCCGTTGCGCGGCTTGCTCCGACGTTCAGCGACGGAGTGTCAAGCTCGGCCTGAACCCGCGCAGGCAGCGAACCCACCGAACACGCGTAGCCGGTGGCGTTGCGTCGAGACCGAAGCCGGAGGCTAGGATCCTGGCTTCGGAGCCGCAAGCTTCGGGGCAGGCTGCGCCAGAACTGAGGAAGGTCGTCGTGCTCACCGTCATCTGCGCCCTCGGGGCCGCCTTCTGCAACGCCTCGTGGGCGGTGATGGCGCGACTGGCCGGCGTCGCCGCGCCTAAGGGCCAATCCCGATGGCGAACGGGGTGGTACCTGGTTCACCAGCCGGTCTGGCTGGTGGGACAAGCGTTCGCCGTCGGCGTGTTCCTGCTGAGCGGGGTGGCGCTGTACTTCGGTGCACTGGCGGTCGTGCAGCCGCTGCTGGTCGTGGAGCTGATCTTTGCCCTGGCGCTGCGCGAGTTTCGCCTGCACGATGCCATCCCGCTGAGGTCCTGGTACGCGGCCACCCTGGTCTGCTTGGGGCTGGGAGCGTTTCTGGCCGTCGCCCACTTCCACGGCGCCACGCACGCCCCCAAGACGACGGAGTGGGCGGCTGTTCTAGCGGTGTGGGGTTTGGCCGCGGCCGCCTTGCTGTTGGTCGGCCGGCGTGGATCTCCGGCCCGGCGGGCGGGCTGCATCGGCGCTGCCGCCGCGGTCGTGTGGTCGGTGGACGCCAGTTTTGTCAAGCAGCTCACCGAGACCCTGCAACAGCACGGGTTCCTGGGTGCGTTTGACCACTGGCCGCTCTACGCACTGGTGATCAGCGGGATTCTGGGCGCGGTCCTGACCCAGGCGGCCTTTAACGCCGGCCCGCTGTCGGCCTCTCAGACTGCGCTGCTGATCGTCGACCCGCTGGCGAGCATCATTCTTGGGGTGCTGATCTTCGGCGAGCGCCTCGACAGCACTGCTCCGGCCGTGATCGGGGCCTTGTCAGCCCTTCTCGTCATGTGTGCCGGGATCGTGCTGATGTCGCGCTGGGCGCCCCCGTCGATGGAGCCGATCGATGGGGACCCGCTGACGATCATGCGCTACGGCAGAACACCGACGACACAAGCAACGGACTAGAGAACTACGTCTAGTCGACTACCAAGGTTGAGGTCTCGAGTAACCCAACCAACTTCAAGTTTTCGCCGTACCTCACTGTCCTTTCCGCGAGGGCTCAGCCGTCTGGCCTCGCCGGATTCGTCCGTGCGCGCTGCTGCTCTGGATGTCGAATAGACCGAAGCGGCAACGATCTGCTTGATTCCCCGCGGCGACGAAGCGAGAGCGGCATCTCTACGGTGCGGTGGTCTGCATCCTCCTGAGCACCTCGTGAACGAGCGGCTTGATTTGGGGTGCCCGGATCCAAGCGATCGCGGCGGCGGTCGCGCAGCATTATGGTGCGCCTATGACTAACCCTGAGGACATGAGGCCCGCGCCGGTCAGCCCTGGCGACGAGTTCAGCGACGGGTGCGCCTGGGTGTCGGGCGACTATCTTCCGATTGACCGGGCCGGCATGCCGCTGACCGACGCGGGCATCACTCGGTCTGACCTGACCTACGATGTCGTGGCGGTATGGGAGGGACGGTTCTTCCGGCTCGATGACCACATCGACCGGCTCCTGCGCGGCTGTGAGCGGATCCACCTGACGCCGCGCTGACCCGCGAACAGATACGCGACGTACTGATCGGATGCGTACGCCGCAGCGGGCTGCGGCAGTCATACGTCGAGGCGATCGTCACCCGCGGGATCGCGCCGCGTGGCGTGCGTGACCCCCAGTACAAGGCGCAGTTCTACGCCTACGCGATCCCCTACGTCTGGATCTCCGACCCCGATCAGCAGATCGTAGGTACCGATCTCGTCGTGGCACGCGAGACGATCCGGATCCCGGCCGGCGCGATCGATCCGACCGTCAAGAACCTGCAGTGGGGCGACCTCACCCGTGGCATGTTCGAAGCGTTTGACCGCGGCGCGATGAACCCGGTCCTGCCCGACGGCAACGGAAACGTGACCGAGGGCCCGGGTTTCAACATCTTCGCCGTGCTCGCCGAGACGCTGAGCACCCCCGCGCACGGAGTGCTGGAAGGCGTCACGCGCCGGACGGTGCTCGAGATCGCCGACGAATTCGGCTCCCGACGCGCGTCACCGACGTCCCGGTCGACGACCTCTACCACGCCAGCGAGATCTTTCTCACCAGCACCGCCGGCGGCATCATGCCGGTCCGCACCCTCGACGGCAATCCGGTCGCCGACGGTCGGCCCGGCAAAATGACGACACGCATCCGAGATCACTATTGGACGCTGCACACCGATCACCGGTACACGACCATCGTCGACTACCCGGTCATCGCTACGACGAACTAGACATATCGGGTGGCATCCGCCCGCTGAGTGAAGATCGGAGGTCCCGTCTCGCCTGGCGCGAGCTGGTTGCCGCATCGAAGAAAGCAGGCCTCGACGTCTTGGACGAGAGCCGCTTCGCCGGGCTTGACGCTCATGCTCTCACGACTGCCGCAGCGCCTTTACAGCTGGAGGTCGGGTCAGGTGTCGAAAGCGCAGTCGTCGGCGGCTGCCGTAGCGACAGCAAGTAGCTGCAGTCGTAGCCCGCCCCAGGCCGCCCCCGGCTCCACAGGCCAGAGGCGACGTCGCACCCAGCCTCCCCCTCCGCTTGCCCGACGGCACCGCTCTGACAAACGCTCGGGCGTGGGCGGCAGATCGGGTTTATCACCACGCCTCGCAATCACGCCTGGTACGGCCGCGGTAGAGTGCGCCCGAGACGCGATCCGCCGGATCCGTCGTGGCGTTTGTGCGCGCTCAGACCGCGCCAGCCGCCAGCAGTTCTTGCTCTGAGTGACGCTTGGAGGGTTTGGATGGCGGTTGCGATCGAGAACGACGTCATCGATGAGCTGGGCGCGATCTGCGGGGCCGACCATGTGCTCACCGGAAGGTCGGCGCTGCTCAACCGCGCTCGTGTGCCCGCTCCGTTCCCGGTCCACAAGTGGGAGGAGCACATGCCCAGCGCGGTCGTGCTGCCGACGTCGGCCGAGCAGGTCTCAGAGGTGGTCAAGCTGGCAAACCGGGAACGGATCCCGGTCGTGCCGAGGGCTGGCGGGACTGGCTTGGCCGACGGGGCGGTCCCGCTTCGCGGCGGGATCATGGTCGATATCAAGCTGATGGATCAGATCAAGGAGATCGACCTCGACGACTTGACGGTCACGGTTGGTCCGGGGATCAATATGCAGACGCTCAACCGGGCGCTGCACAAATACGGCGTGATCTATCCGGATGACCCGGCCTCCTACGCGTGTTCGTTGGTCGGTGGGCGGATCGGCACAAACGGGTGGTCGCTGCTCGGCGGCCGGTACGGCCACGTGCGCGATCTCGTGATCTCGTTT
>CAVPMC010000005.1:0-465593 GCA_963706465.1 Terriglobales bacterium | reverse complement strand
CCTTGCTCGCGAAGTTGCGCCTCCGACATTCCAAGCAACGCGAAAGTGATGTCGCCGTGAACATACTTGAACCATGGCTCGTTCCCGTACCGCGCACGGACCGCATCGAGCCGGTCGTAGCCCTCGCGGAAGTCGCTAAGCAGAATAGCCGCGGTCGCATCGGCGATTTCCATTCCCTTCGCCATGACGTCCGCGCCATAGCCATGACGCGTGATGTCTAGCGCGATCGCCTCCCGGTCTTCATCCAGGGGAGAGACTGCCAATCCGAATCCCACGATGACGAAATCGACCGGCTCAATCTTCGCCGCCAACGGAGCAACCCAGCCGCCCTGGCTGCCGGCCTGATACCCGATCCGGCCCGCGCGGCCGCGAGCGAGGCGTTTCGCCTCATGCACTGCTGCAATCGCGTCGTCGGCGAGCAACAGGTAGTCCTGCGTGTAGCGTCCGGTGGAAGCGCCGGTACCGCGCTTGTCATAAACGAACGCACCGATGCCTGCCGCCGGGAACTGGCGCTGCAGAGCGTAGAAATCACGTGCCGAATCGTGCTCCGATCCGTGGATCAAAACGGCGATTGGTACGCGACTGCTGCCCTTTGGCATAACGAGCCGACCGGCCAGGCTGACACCGGCGCCTTGAAATTTTGTCTCTGTCACGTCGAATGCGATCCGCTTGCCCTTCACACCGTCGAAATTGATTTCGCCATTGGCGCAATCGGAGAAGGAAACGCGCTTTCCCTCGGGACGTTGGGTCCAGCCGAGGTTACTGGTCCAGCTGCCGTCGCTCTCTTTGGTCAGCTCTCCCGTGGTGCCGTCCAAGGCGCCGCCACCGCAGATGCGGACCTTCCGTGGCTCCAATATCGACATCGGTGCCGTCTTGCAGGTGGTATGTGCCGATCCGGCAATCGCCCGTCAGATCGTCCGACGCTACCGTGCTCTCAGCTGCAAGCGCGAACATCGCCATCGCCACAACTGCTACAGCAATGTTCATTTCCATCTTTGATGAGATGCTCCGCGCATCGCGAATAGATTCAAGGTTTCACCGTCAAGCCTTAGGTCTTACTCTTGCCATTCAGGGAAACTGAAAAGAGCTCAGCCCTTACTATCGAAACAGATTGAGAGCTGAAATCTGAAACGCTGAAAGCGGAAATCACTGGCAAGTGACTGCGACCAGTCGAGGAGATTCATGCTCGCTATTCCAAAGCATCAACGTGGTCTGAATGGTGAAGGCTATGCGCGGGCAGCGCGAGGACGCACGCAAATGTTCCGGCGCTTACGGCAATCATCAAGAGCAAGCCTAACCGAAATCCACCTACCGTTGCGGCCAACGCAGCCGAGGAATGGCTGCGAGTGACGAGTGACAGGTGACGTGTGATGAGTTGAGATGCCGAACTTCGTTTTCTGAAAGTTCTCTTACTCCAAAGCGTTGGTTTCGCGTGCGTCGTGGAGACTGTGCGCGGGGAGCGCGAGGACACAGGCAAATGTTCCGGCGCTCACTGCAATCATCAAGAGCAAGCCCAGGCGAAATCCACCTACGGTCGCGGCCAAGACAAACGAGCTGACGCCGAGCGCGGCGCCGATCTGCCGGATGAATTGCTGGCTGGTAGTCGCGCTACCCATGCGGGCAACCGGGACACTGTTTTGCACCACTACGGTCAGCGCGGGAGAGAGTAGTCCCATTCCGGCGCCGGAGATTAGCGCAGCCGCGACGACCCAGCCGAGTCCATGTTCGAATGCGACCATAAAAGGAGAAGGCCCAGAATATGCACAACAATTCCAATCACACTTGGAAGTCGTTCGCCGATGCGATGGACCAAGCGTCCCGCGCCGAAGGCGAACGTGCTCCATCCAATGGTGAACGCGCCGACCACCAAGCCTACGAACGCGCGATTGTCATGAAAAGCGGCGTTGGTTGCGGCGGGCAGATAAGCGCTCAGGCCGAAGCCGCTGAAGAAGGCGAGGAACGACGAAGAAATCGACGACGCATAGCCGGCATGATCGAAAGAAAGTCAACGGCAGAATGGGATTCGGCGTTCGTCCCTCGTGCCGCACAAAGATGACAAGCAGAATGATTCCGGCGCCAATGAGCGCAGCCTGCATTAGCCCGATTTGTTTCTCACCGAGATCGACAAATGCCCACATCAGGCAACTGCCGCCGGCGCCGGCGAGAAGCGCACCGGCGAAATCGAATCGGCCTACGATATGCCCGACGCTCTCGCGCATTCCGGCGATCACGAGGAACCCAGCCACAATGGCGATCGGCACGTTGATCAGGAAAGCCCAGCGCCATGAAAAATGGGTCACGATCAGTGTTCCAAGGAGTGGTCCGGCCACACTCGCGATCGCCCATGCGCTGCTGGCCGCGCCCAGCGCCCGGCCGCGTTTGCCAGGCGGGGATAGAGCGACTTCCGAGCAGAACAAACGGAAGAGTGGCAACAGCTCCTGCTCCGATGCCCTGGATGGCGCGAGCGCCGATGAACTCCATCATCGTGCGCGCGACGGCGCAGAGTCCGCTCCCGGCCGTGAACGCAACAATGCCGACGAGATACGTGCGTCGGCGTCCCCATCGATCGGACCCTGGTCCCCAGATCGGCATCGATACCGCCGCGGCGAGCATGTAAGCCGCAAATGTCCACGCGTAGAGGTGGGCACCGCCAAGCTCGGGCAACGCCACCGGCATCACCGTGCTGACGATTCACCGCTACGCAAATTGTCGGCAGCGGAGATGTTTCCCTGAGCAGCGGCAACGTCGACCTGCCCCAGACCGCCGCCAGTGCCGGCGCTGGCGTAATCAATCTCGGTGGCATTCCTTTCATCCACGCGTGTTGTGGTAGTTCGGCAACGAATGCTTTTGTGGGAGGTGCGGGGAATTTCGCGATTACTGGTACTGACAACACCGCACAGGGATTCGAGGCGCTCGTCTCGGATACAACCGGCGGGTTGAACACAGCCAATGGATATCAGGCGCTCTACTCCAACACTACAGGCAACCACAACACAGCCAACGGCGCATTCTCCCTTTTGTACAACACGACGGGATTGGAAAACACAGCGCTGGGTTACAAAGCTGGGGAACCGACAAATAACCAGGCTACGACGGGTTCGAGCAACACTTTCGTAGGAGCCAACGCAGGTCCGGGAACGCAGACGAATCTCAACAACTCCACTGCGATCGGAGCGAATGCGATTGTCGCCGAAAGCAATGCGCTGGTGCTGGGAGGAACCGGAGCCAACGCGGTGAACGTGGGCATCGGCACGGCTGCTCCGGCGGCAACGTTGGATGTACATGGCACGGGGAACTTCACCGGACTGATTAACTTCGCGTCGGGTCAGACTTTCCCGGGGACGGGCACGATCACGGGTGTGACGCCCGGAACCGATCTTACCGGCGGCGGCACCAGTGGCAACGTGACGCTAAATCTGGATACGACCAAGGTTCCGCAACTGGTTGCCAACAATAGTTTCACCGGGAACCAGGCGGTGAACGGGAACCTGAGCGCGACCGGAACACTTGGTGGCGGAGTAGTCAACGCTACGACCAGCTTCAATCTCGAAGGTGTTCCCTTCGCGTTTGCTGGTGTAGGGAGCTTCACCGGGAACGCGTATCTTGGGTTTGCGGGAAATTTTAACAACGACGGCGGCATCTTCAACACCGCCAGCGGCCTACAGGCGCTCGCCTCCAACACCGGGGGCGATCGCAATACGGCCAGCGGCTACCAGGCGCTCGTTAACAACACCACAGGTTCCGCAAACACGGCCCTCGGCGTCAATGCCGGACCGGACTCCACCGGTCTCAACAATACCACCGCAATCGGTGCCGGCGCTGTAGTCAGCGCCAACAACGCCACTGCAATCGGCGCTAACGCTCAGGTTACGGCCAACAACGCGCTGGTGCTGGGCGGCATCAACGGCGTGAATAACGCAACCGCAGATACCAACGTAGGCATCGGAACCACCGCCCCCGCCACCACTTTGCACGTCAAAAGCAGCAGCACCTATGAGCCGTTATTCGTGGAAAGTTCGAGCGGCTTCGGCACCTGGATGACGTTGAACAACACCAGCTCTGGGGGAAAGACTGGGCCATTCTCTCCGCCGGGGCGGGAAACGCCGAGGGCGCAGGCAATCTGGGCATTACAAACTTTACCGGCGCCAGCACGATCTACCTCGAGGGCAACGTAAACGTAACTGGCAATCTCAGCAAAGGAGGCGGGTCGTTCAAGATCGATCACCCGCTCGATCCGGCGAACAAGTATCTCTATCACTCCTTCGTCGAATCGCCCGACATGATGAACATCTACAACGGCAACGTCACAACCAGCAAACAAGGTCTCGCCACCGTAGTCTTGCCCGATTACTTTGAAACTCTCAATCGCGACTACCGCTACCAACTCACTGTGATCGGGCAGTTCGCGCAGGCCATCGTCGCCAAGGAGGTCAGTGGCAATCGCTTCATCATCAAAACCAACAAGCCCGGCGTGAAAGTCTCCTGGCAGGTTACTGGCATTCGCCAGGACGCCTACGCTAACGCCCACCGCATTCAGGTAGAAGAAGACAAGCCACCGCAGGAACAGGGGCGCTATCTCCACCCGGAGTTGTTCGGAGCACCGCGGGAGCAGGCGGTTGACTACTACCCGTCGAGGGCTGTTTCCGCGGAAGGGCGATAACCAATGGGTAAGCGAGCTCCGGACCTGCCCCCTGCTTTCGTTCACGTAAGGACCCGACAACTTTCCTTCGTTCCATCCCCGGTGCGAGCCGGGATGGGGGAGCGCGAGGGGCGGGAGCACCTCGCATGGTCTACCTGAAACCGATCTGGGCGGGACTTTGCGCTTCCGCACTCACCTACCTTTGCTTCCTCGCGTGGGTGCACTCGAAGGCCACATCCCTCGCTGAAGAACGTGGCACAATTGACTTGATTCCAATAGCCAGCAGCCAGTCTTACGTGCTGCATTCGCCTGCCTTCTGGGCACTGGCAATCATCGGTTTTGGGGTGGGATTCTTCGTGTTCCGTGATGGTTGAGAGAGTCTCTAGATCCGAGATTCGGAACAGTAACTGGCGAATCGCGGATACGAGGCGCGCCCGCCGCAAATGGCCGCCCGAAAGAGGAACGACCGGACGCGGTCGGGTCCCTCCCGTTTCAGGTTGCTCCCTTTCCAGCATGCCCTCCATTGTTAATCTCTGAACGCCACAGATTGCGATTGATTGTGTTGTGGACGGTAAATACAGGTGTACTATGGTCCCGTTTTCGAATTCAGAGTTCGAATAGGTCCAGGTACTGGCCTGACATTTGACGTCGATTGCAGCCAAAAGAGTCGTATGGATGAAGCGCCAAAGGATGTCACGAGGCTCCTGGCGGAATTCAGCGGCGGCAACGAGCGAGCTTTGGCGGAATTGCTGCCTTTGCTGTACTCCGAACTGCGGCGGCTCGCCTCCTACTACTTGCAGCGGGAGCGCGGCAACCACACCTTACAGGCTACCGCCCTGGTCCACGAGGCCTATCTCCGCCTGGTGGATCAGAAAGAAGCCGGATGGGCGAACAGAAACCAGTTTATGGCGGTGGCTTCGCAAGTGATGCGCCGCATTCTGGTTGACTACAGTCGTGGTTACCATTCCGCGAAGCGTGGTGGCGATGCGCAAAAGGTCTATCTGGAAGAAGGTGCCGTTGTTTCAAAAGGTCGCGCGGCGGATGTAGTGGATCTCGATGACGCCCTCACTCGACTAAACGAACTCGATCCCGAACAATCGCGCCTGGTCGAGTTGCGCTTCTTCGGGGGTTTGAGTATCGAAGAAACCGCAGGCGTTCTCGGGGTGTCGCCGGCGACTGTCAAACGCAACTGGAATGTGGCGAAAGCATGGCTCGCGCGGGAAATGCGAGGCAAGAATGCAAGTGCATAAAAGATGGAACCAAGTAAAGGAGATCGTAGCGTCCGCGCTGGAACGAATGCCGGACGAGCGTCCTGACTTTCTCCGCATCGCTTGCGGCGAGGATGCCGAGTTGCGCAGCGAAGTGGATTCCCTGCTTTCCAACCATGACAGCGCCGACAGTTTGCTTGAAGAATCTCCCGTCGCGAACATATTCACATTTCCCGCGAAAGTGATGGTGGGGAAACAGATCGGATCTTACCGCATCCTCGGAGAAACCGGGCAAGGGGGGATGGCGGTGGTGTATCTGGCGGAGCGCGCTGACCAGGAGTACCGCAAGCGCGTCGCCATCAAGATGGTGAAACCGGGTCCCAATCACAAAGAAATCATTCACCGGTTTCGCAACGAACGACAGACCTTAGCCGCATTGGACCATCCTCACATTGTCAAATTGCTCGACGGGGGTACCACCGAAGAAGGCTGGCCTTACCTCGTTATGGACTTTGTCGAGGGCATTCCGATTGACCAGTACTGCGATAACCGGAGGCTCGCGATTCGGGAACGCCTGCAGTTGTTCCGTATAGTGTGTCAGGTCGTGCACTATGCCCACGAGCACATGGTGATCCATCGCGATCTCAAGCCCAGCAACATTCTGATGGCGAGCGATGGCGCGCCGCGGCTGCTGGATTTTGGCATCGCCAAACTGTTGAGTCCGGAATACCTCCAAACTGCCGTTGTCACGACCGGCGATTGGCCTCCCATGACGCCCGAATATGCCAGTCCGGAACAGGTCCGTGGCCATGTGGTCACAAAGGCAACTGACATTTATTCGCTGGGCGTCCTGCTCTATGAACTGCTGACTGGCCACCGACCGCTTAAGGTTGGCCGGCATTCTCGCTTGGAAATCGAGCGACTGGTTTGCGAGGAAGAGCCGCAGAGGCCAAGCACGGTGGTCCGCACTACTGAGGAAGACAGCTCCGATGGTAACCCGGGAACTTTCATCACTCCCGAACTCGTCAGCGAGAATCGTGGATCGGAACCCGCTGAACTGGAACATCAACTGCGCGGCGATCTCGACACCATTGTAATAAAGGCGCTGCGGAAGGAACCCGAACGACGTTTCGCCTCCGCCCAGGAGTTCGCGGAAGATATCGAGCGTCACCTGGCGGGCCTGCCTGTGAAATCGCGCAAAGCCACTCTGTCCTACCGAGCCGAGAGATTTGCGGGCAGGCATAAAGAGGCGCTATTCACCGCCATGGCTGTGCTTGTCGTGATGGCTGGCTTGGCTGGATGGCGAGCCCTCCGGATAGGGAAGCAGAATATTGGAGTGCCCCAATCCGGTCGTGCTCAAGTGCAAGCACGTCCTTCCTTGGCAATATTGGGATTCAAGAATCTTTCCAACCGTTCCGATACTGCTTGGATCTCGACTGCCTTGTCGGAGATGCTGACCACGGAACTGGCCGCAGGAGAAGAGCTGCGCACCGTGCCCGGCGACACCGTCGCACGAGCCAAGATCGACCTTTCGCTGACCGACGAAGAAAGCATTTCGCCCGACACCTTGAAACGACTTCGCGAGAACCTTGGAAGCAGCTTCGTTGTCCTCGGTTCCTATGTGGATCTGGGAAAGACCAGTGATGCCGAGGTCCGCGTGGACGTTCGCCTCCAGGACACAGCCAAAGGGGAGACGATTGCCACAGTCTCACAAATGGGTCCCGAGTCCCAACTACTTGAAGTCGTTTCACGCGCCGGAACCCGTCTGCGTGAGCGGTTGGGTTTGTCGGCAGTCTCCCCACTTGAATCCCAGGAAATCAAAGCTTCGGTGGCATCGAGCTCGGAGGCAATACGCCTGTACTCCCAAGGCCTGGGAAAGTTGCGAGCTTTCGATCCGCTTGCGGCGCGAGCTTCCCTTAGTCGGGCAGTGGCGATCGACCCTGCTTATCCTTTGGCTCACTCTGCGTTGGCCAGCACATGGCTGGCTCTTGGCTATGACTCGAATGCCCGCGAGGAAGCGAAGAAGGCGGCGGACACTGCGGACAATCTCTCCCGCCAAGATCATTTACTGGTGGAAGCACGCTACTACGAAGCAACCAAGCAGTGGGATAAAGCGATTGAGACCTATCGAACCCTGTGCAGCTTCTTTCCTGACAATTTGGAATACGGCTTGTACCTGGCCAATGCCGAAACCTCGGGTGGTAAGGGGAGGGATGCCTTAAATACTTTGGCGGCGCTGTCACGGTTGGGGGCCGCGGCCGATGACTCGCAAATTGACTTGGCCAGGTCAGAGGCGGCATCGTCACTGGGCGACGACAAGCTTTACCGCGATGCGGCTGAAGCCACAGCTATCAAAGCCGGTAAACAGGGAGAGAGACTCCTGCTGGCCCGGGCACGAAGCTCCGAGTGCCGGGCTTTCGCCAACCTCGGTGAGAGCGAAAAAGCCGCGCCGGTGTGTGAAGAAGCTAGACAAATCTATTCTGAGCTGGGAGATCGCAGCGGCCTGGCACGAACCCTGCACAGCATGGCCGAGATTCCTATCGATCAGGGCAAATTTGATTCCGCCGGCAAACTTTACCAGGAGGCGTTATCGATCTCGCGAGAAACCGGCAATCAGCAAGCCATCGGCAGAGAGATGTTAAGCCTGGGCGTGGTTGCCAAGAGCGAAGGAGACTTCGTTCGTGCTCTTGAATTCTACCGCCAGTCACTGCAATACCAGAGAAAAGCAGGAAACAAGAATGGAATGATCGCGGCGATGGGGAATACTGCCAACGTCCTGGCTGCGCAAGGAAAATTGGCTGAGGCCCTCGCGGAATATAAGAACGTATTGGCTTTGTCCGAAGAGGTCGGCTCCAAGAGTTCGATAGCTCTTGCTTTGGAGAATATGGGAGAGGTCCTCGAAGCGGAAGGCGATCTGAAGGGAGCTCTCAAAGTAGATCGGCAGGCATTAGACAAGTTGCGCGAAGGTGGGCAGCGGCACTATTACGCAGGCAATCTAGTCATGCTTGGACGAGTGTTGCAACTGGAGGGCGATCTGGACGGCGCCTTGAAAAACTTCGTAGAGGCCGAGTCCATACAGGAACAACTGGGAGAGAAAGGTCCTGCCGCCGAAACCGACCTCGCGCTTGCTGAACTGGATTGCGACTCGGGCAAGGCGGCACAAGGAGAGGCCTTGGCCCGGAGTGCCCTGCAGGAATTTCAAGCTGACAAAGATATGAACCACCAAATCGCGGCCCAATCGTTGGTATCGCGGGCCCTTCTTCAGCAGGGCAAGGTGACTGAGGCCCAGCAGGCAATCGCAACTGCCGTCACACTCGCCAAGAAGAGCGGGGATGTGACGATCCGGATGCCTCTCGAGATCCAGGTTGCCTACGTTCGCGCGGGAGCGAAGGATTTGCAGGGCGCTGAAAAAGCCGCCCGAAACGTGCTTGCAGAAGCCAGTCGGCTTGGCTTCGTCCGATTCGAACTCGAGGCTTCGCTCGCGCTGGGTGAAAGTGAAATGAAGGCTGGCACCCCTGCATTGGGACGCATTCGGCTCGGGCGACTGGAGAAAAATGCACTGGCAAAAGGTTTCGAATCGATTGCAAACAAAGCTGCTGCCGCCCTTAAAGGAGGATCGGACCTGGTCCAGCCAGCACCTCTTGGAACGCCAACGCCCAAACCTACCAAACTCACAATTCCGCTCTCCTAACCCTAGCGGGTCCCTTTTATTTGCGCTCGTTGCCACATTTTTGCTTGTTCCGTGAGCCTTTTTCTCTCCGTCTTACGCGTTATGGTCCGACAAGGGTAGAACGAAAGCCCTTGAAGGCAAATGCCTAAAAAAGGAGAATCTATGAAAAACAATTCGTTTAGCCGTTTTGTTCGAAGACCGACACTGGGTCGCCGGATCTGCGGGTGTCGGGTGTTCTGCCTCGCTGTGATGTTCGTGCTTTTGTTCAACGGGCTAGGACTCGCGCAGGAAGCTCCCGCCGCTAACGTGACTGGTAGCGGCACGGCGGACTTTATCCCTCGCTGGACAGGCACAACAACCATTGGAAACTCCATAATCTTCCAGACCGTCGGTGGGCTGGTCGGCATTGGTACGACGAGCCCAGGCGCCAAGCTCGATGTGAAAGGCGCCTTCAACATTCACGGCTCGGGCTTCAGCATTGATCCCAGCGGAAAGGTCCATTTCGTGGCAGGCCAAATCTTCCCAGGAACGGGAACGGTAACCAGCGTCGGCAGTGGCGCCGGGTTGACGGGCGGACCTATCACCACGAGCGGGACGTTGAGCATCGCTACGGGCGGGGTCACAAATACCATGCTAGCGAATCCGTCCCTGACGGTGACAGCTGGCACCGCCTTGACCGGGGGTGGTTCGGTGGCGTTAGGCGGCAGCACCACGCTCAATGTGGACACCACCCAGGTGCCGCTGCTGGGGGCGTCCACTAATACTTTTACTGGAGGCCTTAATGTCGGTAACGGCATCTCTACAACTATCCTTGGGACTAGCAATGCCGTCGTCAGCCCAGCTGTTCTTGCGGGTAGTTCTACCTATTCAGGCGTGGCTGTCAATGCAGAAAGCAATAGTAGTTGGCCTCTACAGGTGACGAACGTCGGAACACCTAGCAACACCAACTACACCGAGACTCAGTGGAACAAAACCCAGTCAACCTTCTTCACCGACACGCTTGGCGATACGACCGCCATAGGAGTTAAGCATGCCGCAGTCCCTCTGCAGAACGGCCAGATGGTGGACGTTTCGTCTATGGAGTCACCGGAAGTGTGGTTCGAGGATTTCGGCTCGGGCCAGTTGGCCGGCGGCATTACCACGGTTTCCATTGATGCATCGTTTAGCCAAATCGTAAGCCTGCACGGGGGCTACCACGTTTTTATTACCCCCAAGGGAGACTGCAAGGGTCTGTTCGTCGCCAATGAGACCGGAAACAGTTTTGAAGTACGAGAATTAAGCGGAGGACAATCGAGTGTGGAGTTTGACTATCGCATTGTGGCTCATCGCAAGGGATACGAAAAGGTGCGCTTGCCAATCGCAAAGATGCCGAAGCGCCCAACGCTCCACCGTTAAGTAACTGCCGGTAGAGGGTATCAATTTGGACCGGCAAGGCGCTTGGAGCTTAGAAAGAGCCGCAGAAGATGCGGCTCTTTTTGCAGTGCTGCCAATCGGTTGCCTTGCCTTCGCTTGTCTAATTTTTGACCGGTCCCGAATTCACGTGAAATCTCTAGTCGCATTATGGGCGCTAATTGCATCGAAAACCCCAGCACCTGACGAGTCCTGGGGCACAATTGGCTTGGTTCCAAAAATCAGCCAGCAGCCGGTCCTGCGTGCTGTTCGCCTGATTTCTGGGCGCTCGCAATCATTGGCTTTGGGGTAGGGTTCTTCGTGTTCCGTGATAATTGAGAGAGTCTCTAGATCCGAGATTCGGAACAGTAACTTTCGGATCCGCAGATTCCCCTGGATTTTGCTTCCCGTTATTACACGACTGCCAGTCGGGATTTGCAGCGCGCGGTGCGATGGTACGCGCATTTGAAGAAAAGTAAGCTCTAGTCATCGATGAATGTTGCGTGAGACGTGGCGGATTGGGGAGCTGAAAATTCGTTGCGGTCAGGGTAGCACTCAGGCCACGCAGGCTTGCAATTAAATGTGAGTCGGACATTGGTACTCCTAATTGCGAGCGCCATAGTTCAGTGGTTGCGCGGCGCAAGATCGCGGCCTGGCGCCAGGAGTACAACGTGGAGCGTCCGCACAGCAGTTTGGGATATCGGACGCCGCAGGAGTTTGCCGCTGCGACGAGAGCGGCTGAGGCCGGCTCCGCTTTAATGGCTCCGCCGTCCTCAGCCGCAAGCCCGGAGTTGAAAAATGTCGTATGATCCGGTGCGCCGAAAACGGGGGCAGGTCAGGTGACAAAGTCTGGTTGCAGTCAGGGGGTGACATTATCTTGGAGCCCATTGATCTTCAGTCGGGATTTGTGCACCGCTTAGGCTTTCGTCGTCGGCACGGATTCCACGACCGTCCACGTTGTGCGGAGAATCGCGGCGCAATAGCAAAGCTTTGATTCGAGAAGAAGGTTTCCACTATTCCGCAATTTTTTTCAACACACAGGCTGTCGCGAGAGGGAATCGACCATTTTTGCTTGAACTGCCGCGCCACTCGTGGTTATCTTGATCGGCAGAAAATGAGCATATCCCTTAAATCTTGGTTGTTGCATCCGCAGGCGTTACTGCTTGTACTTTCTGCCGCGAGTGGATTTGCCCTCGGTTCAGGCAAACCTCATATGTCATTACGGACGATGTCGTGCTTTCCCGCCCGTGTTTCCAGCGTTACTTTCTGCAGGGAGGGAACAAACGGTGCCAACTGACTATGAAAGTTTTGACTGGCGCAGGTGGCAGCGCGGGCGAATATTTTGCCGCGAACCGCTTGCTGAACCACCGCAGCGCACCGTGCGCCTACGCTTCGCAGGCACAATCTTACGGACTCGAATACCATTGGAATTTTTCAACTGCTTCCAGGATGCAAAATCGAATTTGTCCGTGACATCACCGTCCGGGTTGAATGCATATGAGGAGAGGCAACATGAAAGTCCGAAATCTTCGCTCAGTTGCAAAATTGGCGGTTAGTGTTGCTTTACTGGTTGCTTGCTTCTTCCCCACATCGGATGCACAGCAAACCAACTCGGTCGTGCCTACGCTGGTCAATTTCAGCGGCACTCTGGCTGATGCCAATAGCAAGCCGCTCGCCGGCACCCTCGGCGTCACCTTCTATTTGTACAAAGATCAGCAAGGCGGGTCGCCGCTGTGGATGGAAACCCAGAATGTCACGGCTGACAAGAACGGCCACTACGCCGTCGCGCTCGGTTCTTCGACCAGTCAGGGATTGCCCACCGGCCTGTTCGCTTCGGGGGAGGCGCGTTGGCTGGCGGTGCAGGCACAAGGGCAGGCCGAGCTGCCACGGGTATTGTTGCTCAGTGTGCCCTATGCACTAAAGGCCGGAGACGCACAGACGGTGGGAGGATTTGCAGCTTCGGCCTTCGTGCTGGCGGCGCCGCCGAATTCAAATTCAGGAGCGACATCGTCCTCCGGTTCTGGCTCCAACTCAATTTCACCTCCCATCAGCGGAACCGGCACAACGAACTACCTGCCCATCTGGACGAACAGCACAACCCTGGGCAGTTCCGTTCTGTTCCAGTCGGGCACGGGAGCGACTGCCAAGGTCGGCATCGGAACCACGAAACCGGCGTCCGCCTTGGACGTGAAAGGCGGAGCCACGATTCGCGGTCTGTTCAGCTTGCCGGCGACCGGCACAGCTACCAGTGCAGCGGGCTTTAAGTCTCAGCCCATCGACCTGGCAGCTTCGGTGTTCAATAGCGGGACCAGCACAGCGGTGACACAAACCTTTCAGTGGCAGGCAGAGCCGGTGGGCAACAATACCAGCAAAGCGAGCGGCTCACTGAATCTGCTGTTCGGGCAGGGAACCGGCAAACCGTCAGAGACCGGACTCAACATCGCCAGCAACGGCCAGATCACGTTTGCCAAGGGGCAGACATTCCCCGGCACCGGCAACGGCACAATCACAGGAGTGACGGCCGGAACCGATCTCACCGGCGGCGGCAACAGTGGCAATGTCACAGTGAGCCTGGACACGACCAAAGTGCCGCAACTCAACGCAGCCAACACTTTCACCGGCAAGCAGACCATCAACGGTAACGTGAGCGACAGCGGCAACATCAGCGCGACCGGCTCAATCACCGGACAGACGGGTGTTTTCAGCGCCAACAACAGCACCCAAGTTTTACGGGTTACCCAATCCGGCACCGGCTCCGCGGTTGCCGCCAGCACCACCGGAAGCAATCCCGCTCCCGCGGTTCTCGGTAACGTCACCACTAGCGCCACCGGAGTAGGAGTCCAGGGACAAACGGGAGGATCGGAAGGCATCGGAGTATTAGGACTTGCAAGTACTACCGGCAGCGGCACAGGTGCTGTCGGCGTGATCGGAGCTTCATTTGCTCCGAATGGAGCCGGCGTTTTCGGCCAGTCTGGCGATACCGCAGGTGCGGGAATCGGAGTAGTGGGATACTCACCGAGTCCGACCGGGTTTGGGCTCTACGCGTATGAAACCGGTAGTGCGGGAGTTGGAGGGTACGCCAGGTGGCAGAATGCCAGCACTCGCGGAGCCGGTACAAGTCAAATTGGTTTCTGGGGCGACTCCTCGAGTGGCGTCGGCGTATTCGGGTCCTCCGATACTTTGTTTGGTGTTTTCGGAGAGTCAGGAAGCGCCACCGGGGTCGTCGGTGAATCGCTGAGTGGATATGGAATCAGCGGTGAATCGAACTCTGGCACCGGGGTGAATGGTACTGTCGTTGATGGAATCGGGACTAGCGGTTTGTCGATAAACACCGGAATCGGCATGAATGGCGTTTTCGCTTTTCCAAGCACATCGGGTTCCGGGTTTACTGGCGTGGGCGAATGGGGCGACACCGGCGTTTCGGGAAGCTTTGCCGTCGTGGGCACAGCCGATGACGGCAATGCTCTGTTTGGAAAGAACAATACCGTCAATCACGAGACACTCTATATGGAGAATGACTCCGGCTTCAACGGCGGTACGCCCATTGCGGCTCGCTTTGCCGGCCCTGGTGCTTCGACCTATTGCTATATCCCACGCGACTCTGCCGACAACGGAACCGGCGACTTGATCTGCACTGGAACAAAATCAGCGGCGGTGCCAGTCCAAGGCAACCGCATGGTGCGTCTCTACGCAGTGGAAGCCGCCGACAATTGGTTTGAAGACGCCGCATCAGGCCAACTCGTCAATGGTTCGGCAACGATCGCCTTCGATCAGATATTTGCCCAGACGATTAATGGAGATGTGGACTACCACGTATTCATTACTCCGAATGGCGAATGTGAGGGCCTGTACGTGACCAACAAAAGCGGCCGAGGATTCGAAGTGCATGAGTTGCACAGCGGGCATTCGAACGTCGCCTTCGACTATCGCATCATGGCGCGCCGCAAAGGTTTTGAGACGGTTCGTATGCAGGACGTAACCGAGGATTTCGCAAGCATGAAGCGTGAATCCGATCTGCTGGCGACGCGAATGGAAGCCCGGAAGCAGTACGAAAAGGCACATCCGAAAAAAGAGGTTCCGGCGCTGCCAAAGCGAATACCTTCAACCCATCCTTCCACGAGGCCGCAACCGACTCTGCCCATGGGGGTAAATCGGTTGATCGGGGCAGTCAAATAAGCACCGCCGGGGGCGGCATCTTGACTCTTGCCACTCCCCGGTCGTAGAGTTTTGCCTACTACAAAAGGTGGTTGTCAAATCTTCTTGCTCCAACTCTCTGATGCAAGTTGATCCGACTGGTTGTTCAGGAGACAGACCAATGAAAAAGCAAATTGTGATCCTCAGTATCTTCGTTGTGGGATTATGGTGTGTCGGTGCATTCGTGACCGGCGCGAGTGCGCAAGCGACCCAGCCCGGAGTTTTCAATACCGTTCCGGTGAGAAGCTCGCAAGCGGGTTCCTTCAGTCAGAGTTTCAGCGGGCTGATCACGGTGGGAAAGAACGTCGATGTCAACAAGGAAAACGGACCGCAGAGCGAGACCAGTGTGTCTGTGGACCCCACCAATGCAAAACATCTCCTGTTCAGCGTGAACGACCTAAGTGTCTCAACCGGAGCAGGGGCAGTGGTGTGGGAGTCTAAAGACGGCGGGACGACCTTCAGCAGTTTCAATCAAAACATCAACAGCTTCTGCTATGACACCTGGCTCGCCTTTAACACAGCTGGCGACGCCTTTATGTCTTACCAGTGTTTCAATCAAAACATCGCCTACAAGAAAAAAGGCCAGAATAGCTGGACCAGCACGACGCTGACGAATGCCGGTAGTGCTCCGGATCGGGACATGGTTACGGTCGATAACTCGCCCACAAGCAAGTTCAAGGGCAGCGTTTACATCGGTTATGACGACAATGGAAACAACAATGCTCCTTACGTCCTCTATTCACGCCACGGCTTCACCAACTGGCAGCGCAGCCCTCAGATTTCGACCCAAGGCACGCCGACGATCGGCGTGAACGTGGCAACGGGGCCGACTGGCACGGTATACGCGACCTGGGAAGACTATTCTGGCCAGAAGCTCTGGTCGGCCAAATCGACCAATGGGGGCGCGATCTGGAAAACAGCCCACGTGGTTACGAACTTTCGCATCAACACCACCTCATTCTTCATTTCCATTCCACCCCAGAACAGCCGAGGCGTGCTGCCCATGCCTTTTACCGCAGTAGCCCCTGCGGGCAGTCCCAATGCCGGTCGCGTCTATGTGAGCTATTTCGATCAGGACCCTAAGAGCAGCAACACCAACATCTATGTTCGATCTTCGGATAATGGCGGTACGACATGGTCCGCGGAGTCTAAGGTCAACGACGACACCAACCATGCGTACCACTTCCACAATGCCATCTCGGTGGCAGCCGACGGTACGGTCGCGGTTTCGTTTTACGATACGCGTCGCGATCCGAACAGCAAAAAGACCGATCGGTTCGTGAGCCTGTCAACGGACGGAGGCAAGACCTGGCAGGCCAACAAGCGGCTCACCACGACGCAGTCCGATGAAACCAGGTCGGGAACTGATCAGGGCAACCAGTATGGAGATTACCAGGGAAGCGCAGTTGGTTCCTCGGGCCAGTTCCGTTTGGTTTGGACTGATTCCCGCTCCAACGTTACATTTGAAGACATCGAGGAGGATAGCGCAAAATAAAGACTGCCCACAGCGCGTCACTGATTTTCCGGCGGGGTTACAGCATCGTCTGCAACTCCGCCGTATGCGCTCCTTTGTCGGGGTTATCTGACCAATCATTTCAAGCAGGTTCGCGTTTGCATTTCCTCTAAGCGAATCGGAGTTTAACTGCCGCTTGACAGTGCGTTCCGGTAGCGATAAGTTTGCTTCACTCCCGCCTGGTTTTAGTGCTCCGTAGTCAGATAAGCTATCCAGCAGTTTCATGCATTGCTGTCCAGGCTTGAAAGGTGAGCAGTATGATCTCAAAGATTCCTCTCTTGGCTCTGTGGATTGGGTTCGCGGTTATCGCCTCGGCCTTTAGTTATGCGGCGGACGATTCGGCCAAGTCGACTGTGGACTGGCCGCAGTGGGCGCGCACTTCCTTGCACAACAGCTCGACTCATGCCTTGGGGCAGAGTCCGAAGGTTAAACTGGCCGACATCACCTACGACCCCTTTGTGAAGCAGGAGAAAGCAGAGGCTTCCGGAGAATTGCTAGCCCACTATCAGGTGCCGCTGGTGGATGGCAATTCTGTGTTCCTGGAATACAAGACGGGGAAATACGTCTCTTGCAATCCTCCGGGCTCGGGTCACCCGTATCCCTGCGGGCCGGATGATTGGAATACCGAAATCTGGAATGAGCGCGCCTTCATCTGGAAAAATGGCGCACTGGTCAAGACCTGGAACTTCCAATCCGATTGGAAACCTGAGCCCAACACCGACTTCGGTGGCCAGAATAAAGATGGTCTTTTTGGCTGGGAGCCGGTGTTCCATGCGGCGCTCTGGAAGGGAAACGTATATGTTCCCGGTCTTGGCGGGACCATCTATAAGGTCACTGAGGCAAGTGGAAAAATGGTGGCCCACTATAATCCATTCCGCTCGCTCGATCCTAACCGTTTTGTGTCGGGACCGTTGACCATCGATGCGGCAGGGAACATTTACTATAACGTCCTCGAACTGGATGCGAAGAACCCGTGGAGCGTGAACGTACACAACTCGTGGCTGGTGAAAGTCACGTCGAACGGGGTGTTGCGAAAGGTTAGTTACGCCAAGCTGACCACGCAGGGCATGTCGGATGGCTCGCAGCGGCCCGGTGTTAATATCGCGCCGGCCGTTTCCGCGGATGGCAAAACGATCTACACCGCGAGCGTTGCGCACTTCCATACCTCGGATGCATACCTCATGGCGGTGAACTCCGATTTGACGCCGAAGTGGCATACTTCGCTGATAAATCTGGCGCAGGGCCAGATAACGGGCGCCATCGCCGATCTTTCCTCCGCGACCCCGGTCGTCCTCCCCGACGGCAATCTGCTGTTCGGGGTTCTCGCCTCGGGCACAAACCGGGGCTACATGCTCAAATTCAGCTCCGCTGGTCAGTACCTGACTTCGTTTGATTTCGGTTGGGACGATACCCCTGCCATCTATGTGCACGATGGCACATATTCGGTGATCACCAAGAACAACTACTACAACAGCGGGCCCTACTACATAACTCAGCTCGATGCCAACCTGGTTCCGGAGTGGAGTTATAAGAGCGCCGATAATTTTGAATGGTGCGTCAATGCGCCTGCGGTTGACGCCAACGGCACGGTGTATGCCGACAGCGAGGACGGAAACCTATTCGTGATTAAGCAGGGTGGCACGCTGCAGGGGCAAATTCTCCTGCAGCAGGCGGTGGGTGCGGCTTACACGCCACTCTCAATTGGACTGGATGGAAAGATCTACACCCTGAACAATGGCGACATGTTCGTGGTCGGCAAATGAGACGACTTCCATGCCGGGCTGTGCGCCGGCAACGGACTGCTTCTTACAGGCTCAGAACTCTATCTCGGCGACGAGTTGCACGTTGCGGGGGCTGCCATTGCCGAAATAAGGATTGAACGAATCCGGCGTGCTGGTCAAACGGAAGCCCGAACCGAAAGTGGTCGACGGGTTGGCAAAGTTCGGATGGTTCCATATGTTGAAAAATTCAGCACGCAAGCGCAGCCAGCAGTCACCGGAGATCTGCTGAGATTTGACAAATGACATGTCAAAGTCATTCAGCCCCGGTCCGCTGAAAGCGTTTCTTCCCAGATTGCCGTAAACCCCGGGCAGGGGCTGCGCGAAAGCTGCCGGATTCAAATACGGCCCCGTCGGATTGAACACCACGTGAGGGTTACCCACCAAATTCGGGCGGTCGCGAAATTCGCCTGTCCCGGAGTTATCGAAAGGCAAAGTTATGTTGATCGGGCCGCCCGATTGAAGAGTGGTAATGCCATTCAGTTGCCAGTTAGCGGCGAGCGCGTGCAGCCAGCCGGGCATACCGGTGGGCGCTGGTATGCGCCAGGCATAGGTAATCGTAAAGCGATGGCGAAGGTCGAAATCCGAGCGGCCATAGTCGCCGCCCAGGTTGCGGCTGTCTTCCGGCGGCCCACGATAAAATCCGCCGGCACCTGAGCCATCATCCAGCGATTTGGAAAACGTATAGGCAGCGCGAAATGTCACGTTGGCGGCCGAGCGCTGGGCGGAGACCTGCAGGCTGTTGTAGTTCGAATACGCGATATCGGAAAGCGTGTTGATCACGCGAAACTGAGGGAAGGCGGCCGCAAACGGCCGGCGAGCTTGTTCACTCACGGGATCGGAACTTCCGGGGGTAGGCTGATTGATATCAAGCACCACGGGCAAATCAGTGCCGCGTGTGCCGTAATACGCGACGCGCACAGATTGCCGTGCGCCGAGACGTTGTTCGAATGCGAGATCAAAGTTCTGGTAGCGGGCATCGGGGAAATGGGTGTTCACAGCAAAAACATCGAAGGGCGGCTGCGGCACTGCCGGCCCAAAGATCGGGATACCTGGGCCAAATGGCACGGGCACCGGCGGCGTAATCGTGAAGATTGCACTGGAACCGATAGGATTGAATACCGGCCCTGCAAGTATCGAATTCGCGTTACTGCTGTTATCCATCCATTCGTCAAATGACTGGGCGTCAAAATACATTCCCCATCCGCCGCTTAGGGTGCGCGAACCACCTAATCCGAGCGAAAACGCGGCGCGTGGCGCGAGATCGCTGAGGTTCGGCTGATATTCGTGCGCAAGTCCGGCAGCGCCGACCAATACCAGCCCGGCGCCCGGAATGAAGTTACTCAGCCTCCCTTGCTTCTCGGTCGGCACGGAGAATTGATCGTGGCGTAATCCCAGGGTGACCTTCAGGGCCGGACGAATCTGCCAGCCGTCTTCGATGAACGCCGCCCAGCGATGCTGGCGCAGGTAGCGTTGTGATTCGCCACGCGCAATGGTGGTCACGCCGGGCGCAGGCACGCCAGCCAGCAGGTCCACCAGGCTGGCAATGGCGAAGTCGCCCGTGAGTTGATCGCCGAGCTGCGAGCCATCGAAGACCAACCGCCCGCGCATACCGGTGTCTGTAAAGGCATTCTCCTGGAGTAATGTTATGCTGCCCCCGATCTTCCATTGGTGCGCGCCGCGGTTCCAAGCGATATGATCGGAGAAATCGTATACATTGCTGGCGCGGCCGCGCGGCAGCGAGAGAGGAGCGCCGAGATTTTCGTATTCGCCGGGCGCGATATCTATTTCCGGCAAACCGAAGTCACGGGCCGAGTTGACTCCAGTGTTCAAGCCGATTGCGGTTACGTTGAAGTCCTTGTCTCCAGGAAATGTTGTTTCGTTATAGCGCGAATACCCGAACCGGGCGGAGTTGAGCAATCGCGGTGCCAGCGTTCGTTGCCACTCCGTAGCGAACAACTGCACGATGTCGTGGGATAGCGAAGCGTAAGCCGGTAGCCGCGAGCCTCCTCCCAACCCGAACTGCCCCTGAGGAAAACCCTGACGATTTTGACCGAAAGCGAACGAAGCGGAGATACTGTCCTTGCCCTTCTCGCCGTGATCCGCCTTCAAGGTTACCGTGTTGCCGTCGCTGCGCCCGATATCAGAAAAACTGAGCGGCCCCTGACCGAGCGAGGCGGGGTAGAGCGCGAGGATGGGCGAGGCCAGCGCGTTCACCGAACGTCCATCTCCGTGGACGAGCGATGTTGCCGTGGCAATTTCCGCCTCTGTGGGAAATCGAGATGCGAAGGTAACGCCCACCCGCTCGTGCTGCGCTTCATACGAACTGAAGAAATAGCTGCGATACGGCAGCGGGCCACCCGCGGTGAATCCGAATTGGTTATTACGAAATTCGGGACGGGGGCGTCCAAAGGCGTTGTTATAGAAATTGTTCGCGGCTAGCTTGTCATTATCGAAGAATTCAAACAGCGACCCGTGCAGCTTCGGCCCTCCGGTCTTGATGGTGGTCAAGACCGCCGCGCCTGATGGACCATACTCGGCTCCAGTGTTGGTTTGTACGTCGATTTCCTGGATGGCATCGAGCGGCAGCAGGACCGCTGGAGCACCGAAGGCGCCGCCCTGCCCGATCGCTTCTGCACCACGGAAGGGGTCGAGGTTATTCGTACCGCTGACGATATAAGTGTTGAACTGCGCGCGGCTGCCGTTGATTGGAAACGATCCAAACGTGCCCCCAGTTGCGCCGGCTCCGGGGGTAAGTGTCTCGAGATTGCCTGATGCCTGTCCGCGTACCGGCAGTGTGCGCACCTGCTCTCGCGCTCCCCCGGCATTCATCTCGGTCACCGCGTTTGACAATGCCAGCCGCGGGTCCAGCGTGACCTGCAGTTCCTTGGTCTCCCCTGCCTGCAGCGAAATGCCTGGAGCTTCGATGCTGACATACCCGCTGTGGGTAACGCGCAAACGATAATCCCTCGCGGGTGTAACGTGGGTGAATTCGAACTGGCCGAGTGGATCGCTTGCCGCAGTTGCCGTCACCTGGGTGCGATTTCCCACATAAAGCAGCACCTGAGCGGCCTCGACCGTATTGCCGCGCGTATTTGAGACTTTGCCGCGCAGGGTACCGGTAGCTGCCTGGCCAACGGCCTGAACTGCTATAAAGCCGGAAAGAAGAGCCGTCACCGCGCGAATTTGAGTGATCCGGCGGCACCACATCAGCAAGGACGGCTGTATCAATTTATGCAAGGTATTCGTCAAACGCTTGTGCTCTTCAGATATAAGTCTCTCGATGCTGGCAAGCTCTCTCTCACATGGCTGACACTTCAAGACCTCGCCTCAGGCAAGGTCTCCAAGGCGTAGAGTTCTCATACCCGCGCAATTAGAGAAATTTCTGGTGCCCTGTATAAACGTCATCTCGCTATGAAGAACAGCCCCAAAGCCATACCTGTCCAGACGCGCCAGCGCAACGATTTTCTCCGGGTTAGTGAGGTCGACCCCGAATCATAACTCTGATCTGCGCATTCTGCATGAACTGGTCATGCGCTGAGCGAAAATCAGGTTGGGCCGCAGAGCGGAGTTTGCTCGTAAGGTTGAGACGAACCCGTCACTTTACGCTGCACAAGTTGTATCGCCTTGGAGCGCAGGACGTTCGACCCCGGGACCAACGACCGATAATCAACAAGGCTTTTCGCGAGCTTGCGGGCTTTTGGCCAATCACTGGAGGCCATCCGATGATGGTCAGATACTCCCTGCTGCGAGGCCACCGATCTCGCCCAAGGGCACCTTAGTAATGGCACCGTAATCACCCAGACGGTATCTTTCCCCGCCAGCTGTAACCGCTAAGATGGCTTTCACCAAAGGCGAGACGGATTCATACGGTTCCCCCCGGAACACTCAACCCACGAAAACTCTGCAACCCTTCCACACTTTGCAGAGGAGCTTAAAGAAAAGTTGCATAGAGCGAGCGCGTGTCTACGACCTCGGTCTAAGGGCACGAGCCGAGCATACGACTGGAGAATAAGATGAAACGCTATTTGTGTGTCTTGCTATTGTTGGTTTCCTCGCTATCCTTCGCGCTCACTCCAGTCACCATTGATAGCGCGTCCATCAACTACACAACCCACTCGCTGAGCGTTGTGGGGTCAGGCTTCTGCACTGGCGCTTTGCCGGCAGTCACTTTCAACACGACCCGACTCAAGGTGACCTCGTGCTTGCCCTCCGCGATCGTAGCCGGTTTGCCGGTGCAGGCGGCTGGATCTTACCGGCTGATCATTGCCAATAGCAGCGGAGGCTCGGCTACATTTTATGTGACTTACGGCGCGGTCGGGCCGCAGGGAGCGACCGGGCCCGCAGGACCGAAGGGAGCCACTGGTTTGACGGGAGCTACCGGGCCGCAAGGAGTTCAGGGAGCAACCGGCTTGACCGGAGCTACTGGATCCCAAGGGCCGGTCGGGTTGCCAGGAGCGACAGGAGCAGCGGGCCCTCAAGGACCAGCAGGCACGAACGGCGCGGGCTTCAACTTCCGCAACGCATTCGATCCCACGGCTACCTACGCGGTCAATGATGTTGTCACTTACAGTGGCTCGACTTACCTGGCGAATGTGGTCAACGGCCCGAGTTTGCTCACGCCGGACGAGGACACCAGCGCGTGGGTTGTGTTAGCGCAGCAAGGCGCAACCGGTCCAGCAGGGCCGCAAGGTCTTACGGGAGCGATGGGACCCCAAGGTTCAACAGGAGCCCAGGGCGCAGCCGGCACCAATGGGATAGATGGCAGCAACGGAGCACAAGGGATTCAAGGTATCCCCGGCACGAACGGAACCAACGGAACGAACGGTACTGGCTTCAACTTTCGTGGGACGTTCAACCCCAACATTTCCTATGCAGCTAACGACGTCGTTACCTCCACTCCCATCACGTACAACGTAAACGTATCCTTCGGCGCTTCCGGTTCCATGGTCGGGACGATCACGACCGATGGCACGCAAGGTGTGCTCAACGTGGCGAACATTATTGGTTGGAGCCTCAACTGACGGATTACGGCACCAACTCAACCACTCTGACGCCGGGGAACTCCGCGTTCTCTTCCGGCAACTACAATACAGGTGGCCAACCCAACAATGACTTCACTGCAACTTCGACCACCCTCACGATGACCTACAGCAACGGAGGCTTCTGGGGTGTCAGCGGAGCATCCGGGCAGTTCTGTATGACGGACTGGTCCAACTGTTTCGGTCCGATTGCTTTCGGAACGTGGAGCATCAACGGTGACAATCAGTACTCCGAATCAGGCGCTGCAGGCGGCAGTTCCCAAGTAATCGGCACGGGCGGTACGGCAGGTAGCGCGTCCACCTATGTTGCGACCGGACCTGTGGCGGCTAATACCGCTACCCCGGGCACGCTTCCCTGGACGATGATGGCACAGGCTGGGGCACCGGGAGCGTCAGGTGCGGCCGGGCCCGCCGGACCACAGGGTCTGCAAGGCCTAACCGGATCCGCCGGTCCGCAAGGGCCACAGGGTCCGATTGGACTTACCGGAGCTGCAGGGTCGCCCGGCGCACCCGGGCCACAAGGCTCTCCGGGCAGCAACGGAGCACAAGGGATTCAAGGTATCCCCGGCACGAACGGAACCAACGGAACGAACGGTACTGGCTTCAACTTTCGTGGGACGTTCAACCCCAACATTTCCTATGCAGCTAACGACGTCGTTACCTCCACTCCCATCACGTACAACGTAAACGTATCCTTCGGCGCTTCCGGTTCCATGGTCGGGACGATCACGACCGATGGCACGCAAGGTGTGCTCAACGTGGCGAACATTATTGGTTGGAGCCTCAAGCTGACGGATTACGGCACCAACTCAACCACTCTGACGCCGGGGAACTCCGCGTTCTCTTCCGGCAACTACAATACAGGTGGCCAACCCAACAATGACTTCACTGCAACTTCGACCACCCTCACGATGACCTACAGCAACGGAGGCTTCTGGGGTGTCAGCGGAGCATCCGGGCAGTTCTGTATGACGGACTGGTCCAACTGTTTCGGTCCGATTGCTTTCGGAACGTGGAGCATCAACGGTGACAATCAGTACTCCGAATCAGGCGCTGCAGGCGGCAGTTCCCAAGTAATCGGCACGGGCGGTACGGCAGGTAGCGCGTCCACCTATGTTGCGACCGGACCTGTGGCGGCTAATACCGCTACCCCGGGCACGCTTCCCTGGACGATGATGGCACAGGCTGGGGCACCGGGAACTCCGGGTACCAACGGCACCAACGGTGCTGACGGCGCACCGGGAGTTAACGGGATTAACGGCTTGCCGGGGGCTCAAGGTATCCAGGGAATTCCGGGCACGAACGGAACCGACACCCCCGCCAATACTTACGTGAACACCACGTTCACCAACGCGCAGGTAAGCGAGTCGGCGGGCATGCAGTCGCCCGGAGTGATCCAACTCACCAACATCCCTGCGGGCTCGTATTTGGTGACTGGGAATATCACTCTCGCCTACGGAGTTGATCCGCAAGGTCACCGCTTCGTCAACCCTTGGTGCGATCTTTATGCCTCGGATGGCGGCGGCAGCCCTGTGAACATGGGGCAGCCCGCATTCGCAACGATGGACCTCGCGTTTACCGCTGACGGACAAACAACCACAAGTGCGACTTTGGTGGTAAACGGTTGGATCACCTTGGCTAACCCAACCAATCTCATTTATGTGGGCTGCTCCGTCAACGGTCCGTGGGACACAACCACCCTCCACACTCAAGTCCAGACGATCACTGCCGTGCAATCCACGGTCGTAAAGTCTGCTGGTAGTGCGTATTAAGTCTGTAGGGCGCAGCCCGAAGCGTGGAAGGCGTTCGCAGCGCCTTAACGCATTTGTTTCTAACTTCACTTACCAGTGTTTCGGACAGATCGCATCAGAAGGTGCCTGACTAGTTCGAAGATTGACTCTTCCGCGCCACGCCGATTTGACATTCATTTTCCGAAGACGTATCAATCTTCCGTATGATCCGATCTGCCTGAACGGCTAAACGGCAGACGCGACTAGTAATTAAGGATGCTGCCCGCGCCCTGAACCAATGGCATCAACACACCCGCACAGTCCGAGACTCTATTCTTAGCTCGTGCATGCCCACGCTTTTGCCATCTAACGCGCGCCCGAGTCAGCACCGGCAACTACTGGCAGACTTCGAAGGCTTTGCCCGGTCCCGCGCGACGGCGGAGGCGCTGATGCAACACATCTCGGACCGTTTACACGAGCAGTTGGTGCGCTACAACTGGGTAGGCTTTTACCTGGTCGACAAGAAGGACCCGAAGGTTCTTGTTCTCGGCCCCTTCTCTGGGGCCGACACACCGCACACGCGAATTTCGCTGAGCCAGGGATTGTGTGGAGCGGCGGCGACGACCGGCAAGACCATTGTGGCAAACGATGTATCCGCCGACCCTCGATATCTCATGGGCTCGGAGCACACTAAATCGGAAGTAGTTGCGCCGGTGTTCGTCAAGAATTCCTGGGCGCAAAGCCTGCCGGTCCAGAGTCCACTTCTGAATCGCGTGGTCGCCGCGCTCAACATCAATAGTTATTTCAAGGACACCTTTGACCAGGAAGAGCGCGAGTTCGTGGAGAAATGCTCCGCGTTAGTGGGGAAGTATCTGTAGTTTTGGGCTCTCGGAGTCAGCGAAAGATCACGGTTGACACGACTCTCCATTGTTTTATAATGATTCTCATCCAATAATCATGCGAGCAACCCATGAACAGTTCCGCGAACTGGCCACGGAACACGGCTTGGCAGTCACCCACCAGCGTCAGGTGGTCTATGAGGCGGTGATCGCTTCCCACGGACACTATTCCCCGGAAGACATTTACGTCACCGTCCGGCGCCGCATTCCATCCATTTCTCTGGCCACGGTCTATAACAATCTGCGGCTTTTCATCGAGTGTGGGATGCTGCGAGAGGTCAGTCCTCGTGCGGCCACCTTGCTGGTGGACGGCAATCTTAAACCTCATCACCACCTGGTTTGCTCGCGCTGCAAATCGGTGCGGGACATCGAAGGAGAGTTCATCGATTTCAAACAGCTATCCCGGCAACTGCCGGAGGGCTTTGATCTGACGCAGCCGCAGGTCGAGGTCTTCGGCATCTGCCGCCGCTGCAGCACCAAGAGGTAATTTCTCACGCACTATTCCGTCAAGCTCCGAAGGAGGAAATCATATGGAAAATACACTCGCAACATCATCGGGCAGCGTTGTCCCCGAAACGAAAGATAAAAGCACCTTAACCGAATCGAAGTGCCCGGTAGCGCACGGGGCTCGTCAACCCCGCACCAATGTGGATTGGTGGCCGAATCAGGTGAACGTGAAGGTCCTCAACCAGCATTCCCCAAAGTCCGATCCGATGGGCAAGGAGTTCAATTACGCGCGGGAGTTCAAGACGCTCGACCTGAATGGTGCAGTCAAGGATCTGCAGGTTTTGATGACGGACTCGCAGGCGTGGTGGCCGGCTGACTTTGGCCACTATGGGCCGCTGTTCATTCGCATGGCGTGGCACAGCGCGGGTACGTACCGCATCGGCGACGGCCGCGGCGGGGCCGGGTCCGGGCAGCAGCGTTTCGCGCCACTCAACAGCTGGCCCGACAATGTGAACCTGGACAAGGCGCGCCGGCTGCTCTGGCCGATCAAGCAGAAGTATGGGAAGAAAATCTCGTGGGCCGACCTCATGATTCTCGCCGGCAACGTTGCCCTGGAATCGATGGGCTTCAAGACATTCGGTTTTGGCGGCGGGCGCGCCGACGTGTGGGAACCCGAAGAGCTGAATTGGGGACCTGAGGGCACATGGCTGGCGGACGAGCGCTACTCCGGGGATCGTGATCTCGAGAATCCTCTCGGCGCCGTGCAAATGGGCTTGATCTATGTGAATCCGGAAGGGCCGAATGGAAAGCCCGATCCCATCGCTGCGGCGCGGGATATCCGGGAAACATTCGCGCGCATGGCGATGAATGACGAGGAGACCGTTGCTCTCATCGCCGGCGGTCACACCTTCGGCAAAACCCACGGCGCTGCCGTTCCCGCTCAGTATGTGGGCAACGAACCAGAAGGCGCTGCCATCGAGGATCAAGGCTTCGGATGGAAGAATAAATTTGGCAAAGGTTTTGGCGCTGACACCATCGGTAGCGGCCTGGAAGTTACTTGGACCACGACGCCAACGAAGTGGAGCAACAACTTCTTCGATAACCTGTTCAAGCTACGAATGGGAACTGACCAAGAGTCCGGCCGGTGCACATCAGTGGACGCCGAAAAATGGCGCAGGCAACGGGACCGTGCCAGATGCGCACGATCCCTCAAAGCGGCATGCGCCCTCGATGCTGACCACGGACCTCGCCCTGCGGCTCGACCCGGCTTACGGGAAAATTTCACGGCGCTTCTACGAGCATCCTGATCAATTCGCGGACGCGTTTGCACGAGCGTGGTTCAAGCTGACCCACCGCGACATGGGGCCGATCCCTCGCTACCTTGGCCCGCTCGTTCCGAAGGAGCCTCAGATATGGCAAGACCCGGTTCCCGCTTTGGATCATAAATTGATCGATGAGCAGGACGTTGCTGCGCTGAAGGCGAAGATCCTCGCATCTGGACTGTCGATCTCACAACTGGTCACGACTGCCTGGGCATCGGCGGCTTCGTTCCGCGGCTCCGACAAACGTGGGGGAGCGAACGGGGCGCGAATTCGCCTCACGCCACAAAAAAATTGGGAAGTGAACCAGCCGGCCGAACTGGCGAAGGTTCTGCAGAAGCTGGATGCGATCCAAAAGGAATTCAACAGCGCGCAGACGAACGGCAGTAAGGGAAAGAAGGTCTCGCTGGCGGACCTGATCGTTCTGGGCGGCTGCACAGCCGTTGAGGAAGCTGCGAAGAAGGCCGGACACGACGTGAAGATTCCCTTCACACCCGGCCGCACGGATGCTTCTCAGGAGCAAACCGACGTGCACTCATTCGCCGTTATGGAGCCGGTCGCGGACGGGTTCCGCAACTATCTGCGAAGCGGACAGGTCCTGTCGGCTGAGGAGTTGCTGGTGGATCGGGCGCAGTTGCTGACGCTGACTGCCCCCGAGATGACGGTCCTCGTCGGTGGCCTGCGTGCTCTGAATGCGAACTTCGGGCAGTCCAAGCACGGCGTCTTCACCAACCGGCCCGAGACGTTGACGAATGATTTCTTCGTCAACCTGCTCGACATGAGTACAACGTGGCAGCCTTCCTCTTCCTCCGAAGGCGTATATGAAGGGCGCGATCGCGCGACGGGCAAAGTCAAGTGGACCGCCACGCGTGTCGATCTAGTCTTCGGTTCGAACTCCCAGCTCCGCGCGCTCGCGGAAGTCTATGGGTGTAACGATGCGAAGGAGGCGTTTGTGAAGGACTTCGCGGCGGCGTGGAACAAAGTAATGAACCTTGATCGCTACGACCTGGCCTAAGTACGACGTTGGCCTAAGGTCGGCAAGAAAGGAAGCTGGCGACGTCGCCACTCGCTCTTCCCACCAGCTCTTGCCGTAAACATTCTGGGTCACGTCGAGATTCGCGTGACCCATAATGTTCCGCACCAATCTCCGGCCTTGCGCCTTCGCGAAGCGTAATGGCCGGAGTGCATGGTGCGGAAGTTCCGAAAATACCTTCTATCGCCCGAATCGGCCGAGTCCGAATCTCCGCAAAAACTGTTCGCCAACATTCGCGGGCAAATTGGATTTCGGGCGTGTAGGTGCGACCTCTGCAACCGACCTGCCCATGCTTTGCGTTTGCAGGGGTTGCCAGAAAGGCGTGGATGTTGCCCGCATCCGGCCCGCTGACGTACGATTGCCATGCCCGAGATTTGTCCGCGCTCGTTGATCTTGTTAGCCATGACTGGGAAGAGGTTGGAACTGGCGGGAAACAGCGTGTTGAGGTCGGTCATCACGTCGTTCTGCCAGATGAAGGCATGGGACCAGTTGAAGTTGGAGTCCAGGGTGCTTCCCACCACTTGGCCCCGGTTGTTGATGCCGGTGGCGATGGCGGCAACATCTCCCGGCAGAGTGCGGAGGTTTGTGACTGCGCGTTTGCGCCGTTCTGCCAAACCGCGGCATAGTAGGTTGTGCCGTCAGGACTGCCGACTTGCCCAACAATTTGGCCCCGGTTGTTAATGCCGTGGGCGATAGCGCCAGTTCCCGAGGTCAGGAAGCGTGGTGGCAGTGCCGTTTTCCCACGATACGGCGTGAATCGCTGTGGTGCAGTTTCCCGAGTAGCCTACGGCTTGGCCTTGATCGTTGATCCAAAATGCGTCCCCGTCTGGATCGCTACCCACCGTAGGAAGAGCTTGGGCTTTGCCTTTTTCCCACAACACCGGCAGCGCAATCCGATTATTAGTTGTGCCAGGCGGGCATGTGGCGTCCACGGCACCGTTTTCCGCAAATCCTACGATTTGTCCACGGTTATTGATCGCGCTCGCCTGCCCGTTATTTCCGCCGAGCGTCGGGAGAGCGCTCATGTGGAAGTATTGCCAAAGAAACGGGCGACACGTAAGGTGTGTGCCGAAGCCGCAAATGTCTTCGCCGTTCGGGTCTGGGACAGCCGTTTCGGAATAACCTACTATCTGCCCGTAGTCGTTGATCTCGCCCCAGTTCATCCAACGTGTTCGTTCCTCCGAGCGTGCCGAGGTCGATCTTGAATCCGTCGACGTCGATCAATGCGCGTCCGTTTAGAAGTGTCCCGAATAAGCTATCCTGCTGCCCCGGTGGCAGGCTCCCAGCCATGATCTCCGTCCAGCCTTGATCATTGACGGACATGGCACAACCCAGATTGTCATTCCCCTCAGCGCCCAAATCGGTAACTTTGTAGCTCGCTTGAGCGACCGCATTGCTGAAGCAAGCCAGAACAATCGTCGTAACCCACAGTATCCAGAAATTCCGCAACCGTCTAAGCGTGCTCATATCTTCTCGTTTCCTCCGGTAAAGTCGTGGTGCCGAGATGACTGGCGATTTACGTCAGGTACCACTCGGCGCTCTGACAGTTAGGGTAAGCACGCAGTCATCCGAAAAAACATCGACCCGGTGTTTTGTGACGAATGACGGTTAGTGAGGGGCGAAACAGTTAGCGGCAGACGCGAAATCACTGGGCGATGGGGTGCATCCGCCATGCATTTCTGTCACGACATGGCTCGACTCTCTACACAATTCAATAGATGCTACAGAGTCAGAGCTTCGCGATTCCATATTCGAGCTTGATTCTGGTGATTCGAACATGCATACTGGTCGGTATGTTACAGGTTAAGCGAAGGCCGAGTCACGCAGACAGCCCGCTTCGCGCGATCCAGAGCGCACGCGAGCGCGTTTGTTGCAGGCTGCCTTCCAGGAGATGCACCGCTCAGGATTTCGAAGCGCCGACCTGGATGCCATTCTGGCCAGCAGCCGGCGTGACCAAGGGCGCGTTGTACTACCACTTCGATAACAAGGAAGCCCTCGGGTATGCGGTAGTGGACGAGGTCATCGCGACTAACCTTCATCAGAAGTGGGTGCAGCCTTTACGGAACGCCAAGAACCCCATCGACGTTCTGATCCGCATTATTCAGTCCGAATCGCTGAAAAGAGAGGATGTTCAGCGTGGCTGTCCCTTGCTTAACTTGTCTCAAGAGATGTCAGGTCTTGATGAGGGATTCCGCAGAAGGACGGCCAAAGTTTATAAAGACTGGCACGATGCCATGGCAGACGGCACTGCGCGAAGGACAGAAACGCAGGGTAGTGCGACCTGATATAAACGCGAATGAAACAGCTACGTTCCTGATCGCGGCGTGGGAAGGGTACGTCGTTTTAGGGAAGAATTCGCAGGATCCACGAACCATGCGATCCGGCCAAAAAAGGGTGAGCGGACACATCGAGTCGCTGCGCCTGGCACGCGGTGGGACGCGAGCAGCAAGCCGAAACTAGCGGCGGTCTTTTTTGACGGTCGTAATGTGCGTCCCGCATCGTACGCGTGGTTCTTCGCCATTGGTTCTTGCAATGAAAACATACATACCAGTCGGTATTGTAAAAAGCAACTATCAGCAATCGCTGCCGCATCCTAGGTTTAAAAGGCCGCAGTGAAGTCAAATCCGTGTCGAAGGGAAAATGATGAATCCAACCGTAGTTAAGACGATCGCATTGGCTGCCTTGGTGCTGGCCGCCTGGCCAGCGCAGCCGCAGGAAGCTAAAGCGCCGTATCCGAGCATGGCTCCGCTTGACCAGTATTTCATGACGGATCGGAATGCCGAGATTGCTCTGGCGCGGAGCGCTGCGCCTGCGGCGATATCAGGCGATGCTGAGGTCTTGGTCCTCGGGCGGAATGGCTACGAAACCGCGGTCAAGGGCAAGAACGGTTTCGTATGCGTCGTGGAGCGAGCGTGGATGGGCCCATTCGAAGGTGAACTGGCGGCTAATTTTTGGAACCCGAAAATTCGAGGTCCGGTTTGCTTCAATCCGCCGGCTGCCCGCTCCATCCTGCCGACTGACGTATAAGAGAACGGAGATGGTATTGGCCGGTCAATCCAAAGCTCAGATCATCGACGGCATCAAGACGTTCATAAAGCAAGAGCTGCCGCCCCTGGAGCCCGGAGCCATGTGCTTACATGATGTCGAAAGAACAGTACCTGACCGATGGCGGCCACCACAACTGGATGGCCCACCTGATGTTTTACACTCCACTCATGGACGGTGCCGTTTGGGGTGCGGATCTGGCCAACTCTCCAGTCATGCTGAATCCACAGTTCAATGGCGCTCCAGAACCAATCGACGTATTCATGGTTCCCGTGGGCAGGTGGTCAGACGGATCCGCTGCTCCGCTTATGTAAGATCTTTTCATCTAGAGCAGTGCACTCGTCACTCTGGCTCGGGTCGCAGGAAGTCGAAATGAGAGAGCAATGCTAGGAGTTCCATCATGAGCGCCCGCGAGATTCAGGATCAGAAGGCCATTGCACGTGAGATGTTTGTTCAACAAGCTGCTCACGCTAATGCGGACGTTTCGGCTAGCCCACTGCGGGGGATACGATTTGCTCCATCAAGAGTAGACGGGATTACACTCTTGAATCGACGGCAGAAGACGGGTTCTACGAACCTGCAGATACTTCATTGTTTCCGGTAACCCGAGTTGATGCTGCAAACCTTATCCGAGTCTTGCGCCAGTTGGAGGTTATAGCAAAACGACAGTCGCCACGAATCGCGTTCAAGGCAAAGGGTAGAATCCTATTCCTGGATTTAGCCGAGATCGTGGCAGTGCAAGCCGAAGGTAATTACGTTTCGTTGCGACACCGACCCAATCCCTATCTGCTGCGCGAGTCCCTCTCGTCCATGGCGGAGAAGCTCAAGCCCTACGGTTTTATTCGCATCCACCGCTCGGTCGTCGTGAATATTTCGGCCGTGGAGGAGATCCAACCTTTGCCGACGGGAGAGTACAGGCTGCGTGTAAGAGGTGGGAAGGAATACTTGGTAACGCGTACATACAAAGACAACCTCAGAGATCTGGCTCAACTGTGGGTAGGCTCAGAGCGCCTTTGCGGCTAACAGGCAGCCAGAGGTTTTACGTCGTTATTCCGTCGTAGCACTCCCGATCGTCCCTCACGAAACGTGAGCCCGAAAACGGCGCGGCAGAAACGGCGCGTCAGAAAAAGCGAGCACCTGCGAGATGCCCGCGGCAATCTAGTTGAACGAAAATCCTTCGGGGTTACTTCTTCCCGAAAAAGACTCCGGGGAGTGGTTCCGTGCCTTGTATCTGAACCGCTTGCAGGCTCTGCGGGTTGAGCCTGAGCGCCTTCAAGATCGTGGGAGCAACTTGCGCCGTTTGCACCGGAGTGGTGAGGGTCCCGGGTGCGATCTTCGGGTTTGAAACCAGGATCATCACGTTGGTGTCGTCATGCGAGAAGCCACCGTGTTCCGCTTGCTTTGCTGTGCTGCCGGAGTAAGTCACACCCACATTCGGAGCAACCGCGATGTCCGGGCTTCGCGGATCGCCGTTGGGCGGGATTCCTGGCGGGTTAAACAGTTGATCGATCGATCGCCCGTAAAAAATTTCGCCCATGCCGGCGATGTTATTCGAGGTCGGAGATTGGGTTTCGAGGATTCCGACCTCGGACGCGGCGTTACAGGAACGCTTCAGCCACAGGAGCGAAACGTCGTCTTCCGTGGGGCCGATTTGGCCACCCGAGTTTGACTCGGAGGGCGGCAAGCAGTCGTCGATCAGCCGGCTCGGCGAAGTAGTCACTGGCCCGGACGAGCTAATCCCGACGTAGCGTTGCGAGTCGATTGGACTCTGACCATGCTTGGCAGTGATGATGATGAGCGTCGAGTCCATTAAGCCCTGCTTTTCGAGTTCCTCAGTCCACTCTCCGATGGCTGCGTCAACAAACTGAATTTCGTGGAGCAATCGGGCGCTGGGCCTGCCCATTCCGTCCTGATAACCGCCGCTGCCTACGTTGGCTTCGATCAGCTTTTGTCCAACGCTTACCGCCTGGAAATTCATGCCGAAAATCGTGGGCACTTGGGTCTTCGTCTTGCGGTCGTGGCTGTAGCCATCGATTTCATTCAGAATTGCGTTGACCTTGAGTGTGTCGTAGCACTGGATGTTTAGAAAGCTGTTGGTCCAGGCGGTAAGATCGGCATGCGGGTCCGGAATAGGATCGCAGGCCAGCCCAAGTGGGGTCGTGACGCCCTTCAGGGCAACCACATCGGAATTGATTTCCGGTGCATAGAAATCGTCCAGGTTCGTGCCGTCGCCGGGTCCGGAAACCGAGGCGTAGGCTGGGTGTTTGTCGGACCATGCGGTGTAGCCGCCGGCGGCGTGAATCACGCCGAAAATTGTGTTCGTCCGGATGAAGTTCCACGGGAACACCGGAAGGCAGTTGTTAAACGGATCGCGAACCAGCCTCGCCGGATCAATCGAGTTGATGCCACCATCCCCGTTCTTGGTACTGATGCCATCGATGCCGTTCAAGAATTTTTGGTTGATGTCGATGCCTTCTTCATACTCGGTCGAGGTGCCGTTCGCCCGGCCTGCCGTACAAGGTCCGCCTTTGAGGCCGTTGCCTGTAGTCTTAATTGGAGGAGCGAAGACCCGGTCGTAGGCGACGTCATAAAACACGCCCATGAGGCGCGGCGTGCCCCCGGTTACAATTGCCATCAAGCCTGGGAAGGAATCGGACGGCCGCGAAGTGCTGGTGTCCAGATAGTTCACGGCAGTTGCGCCCAGCTTCGCCAGGTTCGTGCAGTAAGGTTGCCCGCCGTTCATTCCTTTTACGCCCTGCGAACAGTTCAAATAGTCCACGGCATGCATGCCGTCGATGCTCACCAGCAAGACATGGCTGATTTTGTTTTGTTTTCCTGAGTCCTGCGCCACCACGGCCGGTACCACAGCCGCAGCCAGAAATAGAATCGCGAGAAAGGCCCCTGAGGGCCCTTTGGTTTTCATGGGGAAAATCCTCCTGAGTAGGAGACTCTAGCGGTGCAATGTTGCAGGCAGGTTAAGAGCTAATGAATTTCTTCGCTACGTCTGTGGAATTCTTGATGGCCGGATGGCTGGTGCTTTGTTCCGTTCATGTGACCACGAGATAGATAAAGCGCGAATTTTGATCTTGCACATATCGGCGCGGGAGCGTGGTAAGTCTGGCAGTGGCAGCGGGTGCCGGCTTTAAGACCACGTCATTCAGGACGTCAATTACAAACTTTTCGAGAGCAGCTTCTGAGACTCGCTTGCCTTCGCTTCCTTTGCGAGTTGCTTCAGAGCGGCCATGGTGCTTGCGGTGTAGTCGAGACGCTTTCCCGATTTCGGGCGTCGGTTGCGCTTGGTGGCGGTGTCATGTTTTGACATTGATCTCCTGTTGCTACTTGAGTGGCTCGAAGTCTATCTGCAATGCCCACTCTACTCTCAGAACCCGCTCAAGGATGGTCACTTTTGCACAAACCGCGATATTCTGGGGGGGACGGCAGCGGGCGGCGAACTGTCGGGGGCTTCGGAGTTCGTGGCTTTCACTGCGAAGATTTTACTTCCTCAAAGCTGAACTGCTTGTCGAGCTTATCGTACGGTTTACCGTCGACCTCGACATACGGGTAGACGAAGTAATTGAGCGCCGGACCATCCTGCTTAGGAGACAGCGTGATGTCGCGGCCGGTGGAGAACTGCACCCGATTGGCGTCAACGCTGCCGAAGAAATAATCTTGTTTCTCCTTCGCTTTCCACGCCTCCGAGATGTCGACCGGGATCCAGCCGGTTTTGGGCGCATAGAACTCAGCCCAGCAGTGATAACCGGCGATATCTCCTTTGTCCTTGTTTTCGGGCAGAGGAAAGCCGATGTCGAAGCGGGCCGGAATTCCGTCAGCCCGCAACATGCCGATGAACGGAGAATGGAAGTCCGTACAGTTGCCGCGCTTGGCGTCACAGGCCCACACCGCGTCCCCGCGTCCCCAGCCTGAGCCCGTCTTGTCGTAGCGCATATTCGTGAAGAGGTAATCATAAGCAGCCTTGGCTTTTGCGACCGTGCCGCTCTGCGATCCGGTTACCTCGACCGCCAGTTCCTTGATCTTCCCGTCCGTAGGAATCAGACTGTCAGGCGCAATCAAACGGTTCATCGACGCGGGCACGACGCTCGGCTTCTGATCGGTTCGCTTGAGTTGCGCGTAATCGCCGCGCGAGTATTCGCGGCGCGTGATCTTGTACTCGAGAGTGAACTCTGCTTTGCCCGAAGCAGGATTCTCGATCTCGGCATACATCATCCGATTGCCGTACTCGGGCTCCTGCGTCATCCGCGTTTTAACCGGAGCCTTGACCGCCAGAACGCGCACCGTCTGATGCTGGTCAGTCTGCGGCACTGGAATCCACACGCGCACTCGCTTCGCCCCGGAGGAAATATCCTTCACGGTGAAGTTGTAGGTGAAGCGAAAGGTGCGGGTTGGCGGGCTGAATTTCTGGGCATTCGAGCTGGCTTGGGCGGCCAACTGGCACGCCGGAACCTGGTTTGCAGCAAAGAAAAACAGCAGCAACGACGAGAGAACTCGCAGCTTCACGGAGACACTCCTTCAATCGGCGGACATGGATCGAGATTTTAGCAGCCGCCAACGCGAACTGTCGCGCCTCGGGAGCGAGACACCTCGGCGATCATTCGTATTGATAGCTTCCTGAGACAAGATTTGAGCCTGTCGAATATCTGGTATAGCATCCACTGGACGAGGTTCATCATGACAACCATCGCAACCTCACCGCGAAGCGACGCAACCACAGTGGCCCACCAACCGCACGCAGCCAACGGTCTGGCAATCGTGCGCGTGACGATTGGCGCGATGCTGGTGTGGGTCTTTTTCGAGAATCTGGGGAAAGGCCTCTACACACCGGCGGGCTACGCGGGCCTGATCAACTATTACATCAAGAACAGTCATTCGCCGGCCGTTTGGAAGTCGGTGATGGCACTGGCGGCAAGCCACGCCGCGATGGCTGCTCCTTTGCAGGCCATGACTGAGATCTCTCTCGGTATCCTGCTCGTCATCGGTCTGCTGACCCGGCCGGCCGCATTCGTGGCTTTTCTCTATCTCGGCAGCCTTTGGGTTTCGGAGTGGGGCACGGCTTGGATCTGGGAACTGCTGGTTCCGGTGATGGCATCGCTGGGGCTCGCTATCGGAAGCGCCGGGCGCAGATGGGGCGTTGACGCTTGGCTGGCGCGGCGATGGCCGTCTTCGCCGTGGTGGTAATCGGGCCAGTCCTGTGCGAGTGTCGGTCATCATTCCTACTCACAACGAAGCACAATCCATCGGCCGCGTCCTAGCGGATCTCCCGTCCGATCTCACCACGGAGGTCATCGTTGTCGATAGCAACTCAACTGACGGGACGCCCGAGATCGCCGCAAGAATGGGAGCCCGCGTCGTGCAGGAACCGCGCCGCGGCTATGGGCGAGCGTGCCTCACGGGTCTGGCCGCGGCAAATTCCCCTGACGTGGTTGTGTTCCTCGATGGCGATTACAGCGATCGTCCCTCCGAACTGCCGATTCTCCTAGCGCCCATCATCGAGGGGCGTGCGGACATCACGCTCGGTTCCCGCCGGCGTTCAGCGTCTGGGGCGTTGCCTTGGCATCAGGCGTTTGGCAATCGTCTCGCCGCCAGCCTGATCAGGCTTTTGTATGGAGTAGAAATCACTGACCTCGGTCCCTTTCGCGCTGCCCGCGCGGATGTACTGCGCGCGCTCGCCCTCGAAGAGACCACCTATGGCTGGGCGGTTGAAATGATCCTAAAAGGTACGCCCGCGGGATTTCGCGTCGTTGAGGTGCCGGTAGTTACTATCCGCGTATCGGAAAATCGAAGATCAGCGGCACGGTGAAGGGCACGGTCGGTGCCGCCTGGTTCATTCTCAGCCTGATCGTGCGCTATTATTTCCGGCAGCGAAAAGCTGAGACTCCACCGCCAGCGTAAGGAGGCACGCTAAACGCGATCAAGTTCCGAACGGCTTCTGCATCAGCAACTCGCTCAGGCTATAATTGCGCGCACGGATGGCTCTCACCGCAGGCACCAAGCTCGGACCGTACGAAATCCAATCGCTGCTGGGCGCGGGCGGGATGGGAGAGGTCTATCGCGCTCGCGATACGCGCCTTGATCGCGTCGTGGCGGTAAAGGTTTTGGCCTCACATCTTTCTTCTTCCCCTGAATTGAAACAGCGGATGGAGCGTGAGGCGCGAGCTATTTCTTCGCTAAACCATCCTCACATCTGCCAGCTTTACGACATCGGCTCGCACAACGGAACTGATTATCTGGTGATGGAGTTTCTGGAAGGCGAAACTCTCGCCGAGAAACTCCGTAAGGGCGCGTTCACGCTGGCCGAAGTTTTCAGGATTGGGATTGACGTCGCAGAAGCGCTGGCGGTAGCACACCGCAGCGGCATTGTGCACCGCGATTTGAAGCCGGGGAACATCATGCTGACGGCGAGCGGTGCGAAGCTGATGGACTTTGGTCTGGCGAAACCGCTGGGAATGCAGCCTGCTGCGTCGGGATCGGGAACTGCGCCGCCTTCGTTCACTGCCGTAGCTACGTTGAGTGGGCCGAGTCCGTTGAGTCCGCTGACCACGGCAGGCAGCATCGTCGGCACCATACAGTACATGGCTCCAGAGCAGATTGAGGGAAAAGAAGCGGATGCTCGCAGCGATATTTTTGCCCTCGGGGCTGTGTTGTACGAAATGGTGGCGGGGAAGCGTCCGTTTTCAGGCAAGAGTCAAATCTCGGTGGCATCGTCGATTCTGGAGTCCGATCCGGCTCCGATCAGTGCGCTCAAGCCGAATACCCCAGCCGGGTTTGAACACGTGGTCGCAATCTGCTTGCAGAAGAATCCGGAAGAGCGCTACCAGTCGGCGCAAGACATCAAGCTGGAGCTGCAATGGATTGCCGCGGAGCGGCCAGCGCCAGCGGTTGCGACAGAGACGCCCGCACCCGCGAAAAGGAAAGAGCGGATTGGTTGGGCTGCGGCAGTCGGAGCAGCGATCCTCTTGGGCGCGGCTGCGGCAATCCTCCTTTACCATCCGGCTCAATCCGTACGCTCAATCCGCGCCGTCATTGATCCTCCTGAGAAAACCAGTCTCAATCTCACCGGCGATTCCGCCGGGCCGCCAGTGCTTTCGCCCGATGGCGCGTCGATTGCTTTTGCCGCCACCGCTGCGGATGGCAAGACAGCGCTCTGGGTCCGTCCCACGAATATGTTGGAGGCACGCATGCTCCCCGGCACCGCGGGTGCGATGTTTCCGTTCTGGTCGCCGGACAGCCATTCCGTAGGATTTTTTGCGGAGACCAAGCTGAAAACGATCGACCTCAGCGGCGGCACAGCACAGGTTGTTTGTGACGCGACGCTGGGGCGCGGCGCCGCGTGGGGGCCGGGCGACGTAATCCTGTTCTCTGCCGGCCCGACCTCGCCTCTACTGCGCGTCAATGCCAGTGGGGGAACTCCATCAGCCTTCACCACCATCAACGCGGCGCTGCACACTTCGCATCGCTGGCCATTTTTCCTTCCCGACGGTCAGCATGTTATTTATCTCGCCATGCATCACGATCCCACGAAATCGGCGAACAACATGATCTATTACGCCTCGCTTGACGGCAAAGAAAACCGTCCACTATTTCGTGCGCAGACGAATGCCATTTATGCCGATGGCTTTCTTTTGTTCGGGCGCGGCGACCAGTTGATGGCACAAGCGTTCAACCCGTCCTCTGGGAAATTAAGTGGCAGCCCGCAAAACGTGCTTACGGGCGTGATGAACGATGCCGCTACCTGGCACATGGACGCCTCCGCATCGCAAGACGGATTACTGATTTTTGCCAGCGGCGCCTCCGGCGACGTGCAGTTGGTCTGGTGGGACCGCAAGACAAAACAGATCAGCACCCTCGCGGACAAGCTTGCAGACATGCAAAGTGCTGTCCTTTCGCCGCAAGGAGACCGGGTCGCGATGCAGATTAATGCGGGCGAGACTGACATCTGGGTGCTCGATCTGGCGCGCGGGGTTCGCACCCGGCTGACCTTTGGGCCGGTCGGCAATACGGATCCGCGATGGTCGCCCGATGGCGCGTGGATCGCGTACGTGTCCGCTCGGGATGGCCGCTTTAGCATCTGCCGCAAGCACTCTGACGGCAGCGGCGCAGAGGAACTCCTGGTCAGCGACGCGCTGCAGATCGCCCTCTCGGATTGGTCGCGCGACGGCAAATTCCTGCTTTATTCGCGCCCGCTGTCGGGCGTCGGCCCCGTTCGCGAGACCTGGTCCTTGCCGCTAGAGGGCGACCACAAGCCTGCGCTGGTCCTTGATCGCGGAGGAAATGCAAGGCTCTCCCCGGATGGCCATTGGCTCGCGTTCCAATCCAGCGAATCCGGTACGATTCAAGTGTATGTAGTGGCTTCTGGCGAGGGTCAGGGCAAGTGGCAGATCTCGGCCAATGGCGGAGTCATGCCGCGCTGGAGTCACGACGGCAAAGAACTTTATTACTTCGACCCCACCTTCAGTCTCTTTGCGGTGCCCGTAAAGGCCGCTGGCAGCGCCCTGCAATTCGGTACCCCGCAGACGCTTGTCACTAATTGGACCGTCCCGAGCGTGCCTCTGTATGACGTCTCGCCCGACGGTAAGAAAATTCTGCTTGACCGAGTGCCGCAGCAGGTCAGCCAATCCGTGACCGTGGTCACGAACTTTTCAGCGGGGTTGAAGAAATAGACGAATCATGTCATCGGATCTAGGCCGTCACCGCCGCAAAAAGCAATCAGCTATGGAATCCTCCCGTGAGAATAAAGCGCATTCGCCCAACGAGGGGCGAACGCTCGTAATCATGGCGAAAGCACCGAGGCCGGGCGCGGTGAAAACCCGCCTGGCTTCGAGCCTTTCTCCTCAGGCTGTCACTGCTTTCTATTGCTGTCTTCTGGAGGACACGCTGACGCTGGCGCGGTCATTGGGTGATGTGGAAGTTGCTGTCATGTGTCCGGAGTCGGACGTCGACGAACTGGCGCGGTTGGCAGGCAACCAAGCGCGCGTAGTTGCGCAGAAAGGGGAGGGTCTTGCCGCAGGACTCACTTCGGTGTTTGCGCACTTCGCGGACGGTCATCGAACGAACGCACTTCAACGACGCATCATTGCCTTCAACAGCGACAGCCCACACCTGCCGCGTTCTGTTCTCGAAGACGCGTTCGAAGCGCTGGCCGCGCATGACGTGGTCGTTGGACCAACGCACGACGGAGGCTACTATCTCGTCGGGGCAAAGGCTTCTCATCCTTCGCTTTTCGCAGGCGACGGAATGGGCACCAGCAGCGCGCTGGAGAGACTACTGGCGCGCGCACGAGCGCTTAAGCTGTCCGTAGATTTCGCAAGTCCTTTTTACGATATTGACGTAGCTGACGATCTGACGCGGTTGGCAGAGGAGTTGCGACTCGCTCCGGCAAGAGCGCCACGCACAGCCGCGTGGCTTAAAGAGTGGGACTTAACTGCTGATTGACCCGGACGGTCAGTCGCCTGATTCTCAATGAGCGACCTGGGCTGGCCGCCGCAATCCTGGGTCACCCTAGCGGTCATTGCCTGGCTGCGGCCGAGGCACAGGATTGGCGGCTCGCACCAATCGAAGGATCTATCCACCCAGGACGGCTAGAGCCACGGGCGCGCGCCGCAGCACCCAAATCTCTGTTCTTCTGCTTGCTTCGCCCGGCAGGAGAACGTCAATCACCTGGATTCGGGATTGGCCTTTCAGATTGGGAAACAGGTAAACCGGAATCACTGTGCCCGGCGGGACCGAATCGTTGAGTTCGGCCTGACCGGGCGGATAACGTTTGAGGTAGGGAAGCAAATCCATCCATTCTTTCTTGCCCTCTACTATCCCACTCGCATAAACCGCCACGTCGGGCCCATGCATGCCAGCGCTTCTCTGATAATAGGGATGAGTCACCTGGAAGGCGGTGGCGTGGTAGGGCTGTCCCTGTACGCGTTTGAAGGCAATATGCGCGTTGAGGAAGGTGACAAAGCCGAACAGGAGGCAGCACACGAAGGCAAGGCCCAATATTGCGATGGTGACACCCAAGAGTATTACGCTCATCGGCTGGGAAGACTGCGGGCGAAACGAAGAACCAGGTGCTGAGTTCCTCATAATGGATGCGGGTGCCACTGATCGGGTCCTCAAGAGTTTCACACAACATTACCCCAAAGTCGAACCAACCAAAGGCGGTGCATTTGATGGGATGCAACCGCTCATTGACCGTGATGGTCAGACGGCCAATTCTCAATGAGCGCTATCGCTATTCTCAACAGTTATACTGACGGATCTGTCCAGCGGGTAAAAGAGGAGCTTGAAGCATGGGCGTTGTGGATTTGTTTCGCAAGAACAGAGACGAGGTCCATGGAGCAAAGGTCTTGGTTTGCGCTCTTGACAACCGATTCGACGATCTCCTCAAAAAGGACTCCGAAATATACGTGCAATACTACCGGGCAACGACGACAGTGGTACTTCCTGGCATCCAAGCGCTGCTAGGACGCTTAGAACAACAATTCGATATCGTTCACCTGATGTGCGATGTAACTGAGAATGGCACAATCACAGACGCCGGCGGGCATGAAATCTCGGGAACGGAACTCATTCAGCGCTGTTGCGATCAGAATGTAAAGTTGTTGTGGGCAGCCAGTGATAATCCTCCCGAACGGTACATAAAAGGGTTCGGAGCACGGGGCAAGCGTCTTAACCTGGTGATGACGCTGAAGCGCAAAGGCCCTGATTTCCCTAGTTTTCTGCACGAAATGTTATCCCGAATGGCTTACGGCGCCGCGATGCCTATCGCTTGGAATGCCATTTGCCCGCAGATTCCCCGCGCAGATCACCCGGGTGCGCCGGAATCTATTTTCTTTGCGGGGCGTGGCGGCGTCATATTGTTGGCATGACATCTCGATTTCGCGCCGCCTTGTAGGCTCTAGTGCAGGGAGTGGGGACCGGTGGCGACGTAGTTGCGGACGGGCACAAGGAAACTGTGAAGAACACCCCCGCGTGGAGAGTGTACATACTTGGCATGACGTTGTGCGTGGCGCTGACCATCTGCTCACGCAACTTCAGCGATCGGGGTGGGCCATACTTCATGGCCCTTTGACGCTTGCGGGCATCGTGTACCTCTTGGCGATCCGTGAGTTCTTCGCTACGCCAACATTTTCCCGGCGGGTTGTGGTCATTGGGCTCGTCCTGGCTGCGGTGTGGCACATAGCATTTCTTCGGGTGCCCGCGGGCGTTGACGACGATATTCATCGATATGTGTGGGATGGCCGCGTGCAGCGGCTCGGATATAACCCTTACATTGTCGTTCCCAGCGATTCTGCCGCGCAGGGGCTGCATACAGCGGAAACCCGCACGCTGAACAACCCGGACTTACCGAGCCCATATCCAGCGGGCGCTGAGCTTTTCTTTCGCGCCGTAACTGCGATTCATGAGTCTGTCTTTGCGCTGAAAGTAGCATTCGTAGTTTGCGATTTGGCCATCGTTCTTGTTCTGCTCGATATATTGCGCCGTAGTGGGCAAAGCGCGCACTGGGTTCTGGCTTATGCCTGGAACCCGCTGCTGGCGGTCGAAGTGGCGGGCAGCGGTCACATCGACATTGTAGGCGTGCTGCTGCTGTTGGTGTCTTTCGCCGCGCTAGGACGGCGCTGGCGTGCGGTTGCAGCCGTGGCATTTGGGCTGGCAGTTGCCGTGAAATTTCTTCCGATCGTACTGCTGCCGCTCTACTGGAAGCGTGTTCGCATACGCGACGCCGCGCTGGCGGCAGTCGTGGTCGCACTTCTATACGTGCCGTTTTTAAACCACGGGCGAATTCGCGCTCGGCTCGCTTGGCACTTACGTGCACAGCTTCCGCTTTAATGATCCGGTATTTGCAATGCTCGAGCGAGTGGCGGCTCCGCAGCTTGTAGCTGGGCTAGCAGTGCTCGTCGGCCTTCTCACCGCAATTTGGATGAGAACGAAATCCACGGCCTTGTCTTCAGACGCATTTGCCTGGCCCATGGCAGCATCGCTTCTATGCGCCCCGGTCGTGTATCCGTGGTACCTGCTCTGGATGCTTCCGTTCGTGCGGTCGGCCTCGACGGTGCCAATCATCATCTGGACAGTGAGCATTATTCCTACTTACTACGTTTGGCATTTGCGCACGCTCGGGAGTCCGTGGTTGCTTCCTGGCTGGGTTATGTTGCTGGAATATGGAGCAGTAGCAACGGCCGCTGCAGTTATCGTATATCGCCGGCTCACCCGGCGGTGACCCGATGCTCCCTCGAGGGTAAAGGGATGTTCCAGTAAGGAACTGAGAATACAGTACTTGCCATCTCGCTCAGGTTTGAAAGTTAAGGCTGTTTGACAACTTCACATATTGTGAAGTATTCTCGGTGAGTGCACATCGTTACGCGAAAGCATCTGAGTGAAGCGATAAAACGCTATCCGGATGCGGCGAACGAAATCAAAGCGTGGGTAGGTATCGTCGAGGCGTCCGCTGGCATAATTTTGACGAGGTTCGGGGCATATTTAAGGATGCCGATACTGTGGATGGCTACGTGATCTTTGACATCAGACGCAACCGGTACAGGCTGATCACCGTCATCCACTATGCGAAGACAACGAATGAAAGGCAAACCAAAGGACATGTCTACATCCGATCCTTCTTGACGCATAAGGAATACGACAACCGGCAGCAACTGGGACAGGAGGTACGGAACAAAATGAGCACAGCTCTCGCAAACCCGGCAGAAATGATTGCGCTCGGCGCTCCCCGCGTCATACACAACGACGCGGAACTTGAGACTGTATACCGACGCTCTCTTCCAACTAACGGCGCTCGAAAGTCCCTCTCGCTCTGAAGTAGAAGCAATCGAACTGCTAACCTTGCTCGTGGAACGTTACGAGCAAGAGCATTACTCCTATTCCTCCGGCGGACCCGGTTTCGGTTGTGCGATTTCTCATTGAACGGCAGAATCTCACGCAACGTGACCTGATTCCTCAATTTGGTTCGGAGAGTGCGGTTTCGATGTTCTGAGAGGACAGCGGAATCTCACCGTTGAACAGGTGCGGAAATTGAGCGCTCGGTTCAAACTTCCCGCTGACGTTTTCATCCCAAAGAGGGCCGCGGGAGCAAGAGCGTAATACCAAAACAACTCAGGTGTTGAAGATTGTGAAGTCTGTCGCCCTCCGTGGCCACAACGAGCATGCGAAAACACAATCATCCGAGGTGTGCTGTATAATTCATGGCCAACCGAGGAGGTGAGCGGCCGGCAAAGTCACGACACTGTGCCCGCGTGTGACCCGTGTATCCGGAAGCTTTCACCCGTCATCCAAGACTTCATCCGTTCAATTCACCGAGGAGCGAACTCCATGACAAATTCGAGACGTGTATCAACGATTCGTCTTCTGGTTTTCGTAGTGCTGATCCTTACTCTTGCTGCAACCTCCTGGGCGCAGCAGCGTCCGCCGATTCTCGACCAGATCGCCAAAACCTATGGCCTTGATTCGTTCGGGCAAGTTGATGCCATCCGCTACACCTGGAACGGGGAAATCACCGGGCTTTTCAAGGCTTCCCGCTCGTGGGAGTGGGAGCCCAAGACGGGCAAAGTCTCCTTTGAAGGAAAAGATAAAGACGGTAAGCCGGTCAAGGTTACGTACCTGCGCTCTGAGATCAACGACGACACGAAGAAGCAAACCGATGCCGGTTTCATCAACGATAACTATTGGCTCCTGTTCCCGTTACATGCTTACTGGGACACAAGCGCCACTGTGGCCGATGAAGGCATGAAGAAACTGCCGGGGGGATCCGGTTCGGCGACGCTGGTCTCGGTGAAATATGGAGCGGAGGTTGGCGGCTACACGCCCGGCGACACGTGGGACCTTTACGTCGGCAAAGACAACCGCGTCGAGTACCTGGTGTTCCATCACGGCGGGGACAAAAAGCCGAGCCTCGTCAACGCAACCTGGACGGGCTACAAGAAAGCGGGACCGCTGCTTATCTCGACCGAGCACCGCGGCACCGCCGACGGCAAGCCTCTGCACATTTTTATTTCTGACGTGGCGGTTAAGCTGACGGGGTCAGACACATGGATGAACGCGAAATAAAGATCGGATGTCGTTTTTTACGAATCAGTTCCTGGCAATCACGACGGTAGTGCAGGAACTGCTCAGCTTAGGCAGATCACGGTTGGCGGCCATGCGGATCTGCAAGTCGCGGGCGCTCGCCCGCGAACGATCGGACAATAAGAGTCAGGCTGCAACAGCGCGCCTTGCAGGCGTCGACGTCCGGCACATCCGCCGTGGCACGACTCGCGGAACTCGCAAGGCTGGCACGCGTCGGGAAGGGTGCGGGCTTGGTCGAAGGGCGCGGAGTCTAGAATGTCGAGCCCCATCGAGATCAAATCCGACAGCGGCTCCCCCGATCCCGGCCAATAGACGCAGGGCTGTGTCGTGGCGCGCGGTGTAACCCTCACCGTGCTTACGCCGCATCCTCCCTGGCAGCGGCGGAAGGCCGGCCATCGCTCGAACCAGCGGCTCGCCAATCGCGATTACGTCCGTCTCCGCAAACAGACGGCGGAAGCCTTCCCAATATTCTTCGTAGGACAACGCATAGATGTCGGATCGCACCGCCTGGTACACGTTCACGCGCAAGGGAGCGTCAAACTGTTTGGCGACTCGCGCCACCTCCGCCAGACGCAAGTAGTTCGCCTTCATCATGACCGCGATGATGGTTACAGGCATCGCCAAGCCTCACGACAACGTTCTGCCTGCTGGTGGATCAGCTCCCAATTGCCGTTTCCGCGCTGTGCATCCTGTTCCGCTTGCGTCGGGTAATCGAGAGAAAACTCAATATCGTGAAAGGCGCGCAACTCATCGTCGTCCAGCACAGCAACACTGTGGCCGTTGGAAGTGATCGTGAGCTTGATGGGTCTGTGTGCGCAGGTAGGCCAGTATCGCTTTGAAGTCCGGATGCATGCCGTTCTCACCGGTGCCCAGATTCACCGAGCGGACCGGCAGCCGTTCCATGACGGACTTCACCTGATCCAGAGAGAGACGATCCGTGCGAGTTGGATCGCGGTAGCAGAAGGCGCAAGCGAGATTGCACTCGTTGGTGAGCCCGAGCCCGAGCGCAATCGTGGCATCAGCGTGCTCATGCGAGATGCGGGCGACGAAGACTTGGGCTGGGACGCTGTTCACGCACTGTCCTTCACCACCGAACCTACGCGACGTGCCAGGCAGTGTGTGTAGCGGGAGACTGCGGCAAACTCTGGTCGCCTGCCCAGCTTGCGCTCCAGTTCAAAAATCCGTTCGTAATCTGTCGCTGCGAGAAACCTGTCGGCGGCAAATAATCCGAAAGGACGCGTACACCACGCTCGGCAATCGCCGCCAGTGACGCCTCTGCGCAGCATGGCTCGCAAGCTATCTGACGTAAACAGTCGCACTCTGCCTCCGTACAGAGATTCATGTCCCCACTCAGCGGTGAGACCATTTTCCGCTGCGGCCAAATCGCCGTCTTGGATAGCGGCCTTGAATACTTCACCTGCCTGGTTACGCACCAGAACGGACAATATCGCTGATGAATCCCGCAAGGCGCGAGCCGCACTGCGCAACACAGCACCCGGGTCGTCACATATTCCAGGATGTTGTGGCAAAGAATTACATCGAACGACTCGAGCGGGAAACAAGTTCGCCAATTGGGTGGCGTCGCCGTGTTGCAGCGAATCCTTCTCCGTAACTCCTGCTTCCCGCGCCGCGCGCTTCGCGATATCCAGCATCGGTGGAGAGGAATCCAGCAGCGTGACGTGAATGCCAAGTCGCGCCAGGCGAACGGCAGTCGCTCCCGTACCGCATCCGAGATCAAGTGCACGCAAAGACCGTGTGGCCTGCGGGAAGAAAATCCTGCAGATTGGCAAAGGCCAAATCGAAGCGCAACCGGCCCTCGGGCGTCTCGAGGTAGGCGGCATACTTCGCGCGCCGCTCTGGAAGCGTTCACTGTCGGCCTTGGCAGTCATTTCTTCATGCGCCCCTCAAGCGAAGTCGCCCCGTTCGAGTCGCGGTTGAGTACCAGAGCGTATACCGAAAGGATTAGGAACGACAAGTCGGCATCCAGGTGTTGATCTCGAAGCGCAGGAACTGCTTGCTAATGAGTCAAGGTCCCGATGCGCGTTTCGCGCGGCCATCCTGGGCAGATCCTTCGCTAGCAAACCCAAGCGCCTAACACATAATAAGGAGGGACACGTTTGACATCCTTTTGTCGGCGACTCCGGTGGCCTGGTTACTTTCGTTATCCCCTTTTGGACCTCTCAGGTTCAATCCCATGCGGTTCACGCTACCATCAACCTGAAATTGGGTATCCGCTCATTCTTCCAAGAGCGAAGGAAAAACTGCCACCACCTTTGATCGGTAGAGGGCCGAAGCCGATACCCTGGGGCGGATCGGCGCGGAGAAACTGGAGCAGCGGACTGATGCGCGCTGCGCAGCCGAGTCTCGACCGGCTGAACACCGCAAGGACCAAAGCCGCGTCCAACCGTGGTTCGGCAGGACTAGCAGAGGCAGGCAAATGTATCCTGTGCCGCAAGCAGACGTTTTAGATCCAAATGTCGCGTTGCAATTGATCAGTCAGCGCGCCCAAGCGCTGACCCATAGCACGGGCGCGGCCATCGCGCTCGGCCACAAAGAGTCGATGATCTGTCTTGCCAGTGTAGGAGCTAACGCCCCTACGCTCGGCTCCCGCCTGGACGTCAGCAATGGTTTTTCTGGAGAGTGTGTCCGTACCGCCAAAGCCCAGCGCTGCGATAATTCCGACACTGATTCGCGCGTTGATGCCGAGATCTGCCGCCGACTTGGTGTGCGCTCTATGCTGGCGGCACCGATCACGTTCGCTGGCGAAGTAGTGGGTTTGCTGGAAACTTTTTCCTCCCAGCCCTTCGCTTTCCAGGATGGCGATCTGGTCGTCCTCGAGAACCTGGCGGAAACCATACTCGAAATCCGGTCTTCGTTGAAGGCCAGGCCCGCGCCGAATCTTCTATTCAAACTGGAACCCGCATACCGGGTTTTCTTTGGCAACCTGATGGATATTCTGCATCCACCGCAGCTCCCACCGCTAAAGATGACTTCGCTGCCGTCGCGCTTTTGGCCGGATGTTTTTGTGCCCTCGCAATTGCCTTGGCAACGCTTTAGTCAATCGATACTGCTGCACGTGATCACGATCGTCGTGCTGGGTGGTCTTCTTGAATTTGGGTTTTCGCAGCGGCCGCGCGAGAAGCAATTCAGATTCAGTAAGTCAGATGTTGTCTACTACTCGCCTTCGGATTATCTTCCCTCGTTTAAGAAGGACACGGGGCTATCGCGACCGCGGCGGACACAACCCCCCGCAGTCAAGCAACCGGTCATCTCCGTGGCGCGGGAATCGGGCAACCGCACGCCGCCATCGATCAGCCCACCCAGCATCAAGCTGAAGGAGGAACTGCGATTGGCGCGCATTATGGCGTGGAATTCGACCATGCCAGCGGTTCCATTTATGGCGACGATGGGAAGTCAACGGAATATGCCGGCCGTGAGTCCGCCGGTTATCGCGCCTCCAGCGGATATCTCTGAGGTGTTGCCTTCACGACAGCGCACGCCTGCGACGCCAGTTGTCATTGAGCCTGCGCCGTCTGTGCGTCAGTCAATTCGCCAGATCGCTAGTATCAGCATTGGCCAATTGCAGGTCGTTGGGCCAGCGTCCGAGATGCCCCTCCATCAGCAGGTTTCGTTTCCTGCCCAGCGGACTCTAATCGCGTCAACCTCGGTTGTGCCGCCACCGCCCTCCGTTAGAGGTCTCGGGGATACCGCGCATCCCACGAACTCGCTACCGGATGAGATGTCAGTTGTGCCGCCGGCTCCGTTGCTGCGAAGTACAAGCTTGCAAAGTGCAGGTAGCTCTTCGAGCGGCAGTTCGGAGGGCATAGCCGTTCCTGTTGTGCCTCCTCCACCGGTCTTGAACAGTCTCGGCCATCCTGGCAGCCAGCGCGTAAGTTCACAGCTCGCCGCGGTCATGAAAATCGCGCCCCTTCCTGTTGCGATCCATCCCACGGGGGACGGTTCTAGAAGCGGGGGGCCGACAACGCTGACCGGTGGGCCACCCGGCGGCCTCTTACCCGGAGAGATAGTCTCCAACCACCAGGGAACTCTGGCCGACGCAAAGGAGCTTCCCGACACAAGAGAGCTCAGTGTGAATTTTATAGTTCCAGCGTTGGTCCTCCCCATGTCTTCGTATTTCTCGAACTATGAGGTCTTCATTGCAGAACAGCGGCTCGCGCGGCATCAGTCACGCCTCATAAAGCTGGTTTATGAATTTCTTCCTTACCAGCCGAGGCTTTCGGACTGTGGTCCGAATTGCCCGGGCATTGAAAACCTTCGCGCCACAAGAGATCGGAGTTGTGATCAGGCTCTAATGCAAGTAGCGTCTTCGGCGAGTACGTTATCCGGGTCGCAGTCCGGTCGACTTCAGCTTAGTGCGAAATCGTTAACGGAACGACAGAGTACGTTGGAATGCTACCGGACAACTTCAGACGACTACCGCAAGGCGCGGGCTCATCAGCACCGGCAAAAGATTGCTACCAGCACCCTCGGTTCAGCTGTTCTTCCTGATTAGGTCGGTGCCCGGGAACATCCCGGCAAGACCAAGTTACTTATAGGGTGGCTTTCATTCAGCTCTGGATGCGTCGAAGAATCTAGATCAGCTCGCGCACTTTATCAGAGATCGCCGTGAATGCGATTTTCTTACGGTTCGGCTCGCCACGCGCCAGAGATTCGGCGAAGTGAAGCGCCTGTTCCGCTTTAATTTTCGCCGGCATGGGCGGCTCGAACGGATCAACCACAGCCTCGATCAAGGCGGGACCCGGCGTATTCAGAAATTCGTCCATGACTCGACCGCAGTCGGCCGGATCATCCACGGAGAAACCCACGCCGCCGCAAGCATGCGCGAAAGCCGCGAAATCGATGGGATGCAGATCAACCCCATATTCCGGGTTGCCGAGAAAAACCATCTGTTCCCACTTGATCTGGCCCAGCGTGTTGTTCTTGATGATGACGATTTTGATCGGCAACTTGTACTTTACGGCCGTAACAAACTCGGCCATCAGCATCGAGAATCCGCCGTCCCCGACGAAAGCCACGCACTGACGATTCGGAAAGGCAATCTGCGCGGCGATGGTGTAGGGCAAACCTGGCGCCATGGTGGCGAGATTCCCGGAGAGGGTATGCATCTGCCCGCGACGGGCGGGAATATGTCTGGCCCACCACGTCGCGATGGTTCCGCTATCGCAGCTGACAATGGCGTCATCACGCAGGCGCTTTCCGAGTTCCCGCGCCACCACCTGCGGCTTCATGGGCTTGTCGGTTCGTGTGGCGCGCTTTTCCATAAGTTCCCGCCAGTCCTTCATGCCAGCTTGTGCTTCCTGCAGGAAGCGACGATCCTGCTTGCGTTTCAGCAGAGGAATCAGCTCGCGTAAAGTGTTGCGGCTATCGCCGACGAGACCTACCTCGACCGGATAACGCAGGCCGATTCGCTTGGGATCGAGCTCAATCTGCACTCCGCGAGCTTGCTTCGGCTTGGGCATGAACTCGATGTAGGGAAATGAAGTTCCCACCATCAACAATGTGTCGCAATCTTCCATCGCCTCCTGCGAAGGCTTCGTACCCAGCAGACCGATGCCACCGGTGGTATATGGACTGTCGTCGGGAACTGCCGCTTTGCCAAGCAACGGCTTGACAATGGGTGCGCCGAGCAATTCGGCCACTTGCTCCAATTCATCCGTTGAACCCAGAGCTCCGCGCCCAGCAAGAATCGCCACCTTTTCACCCGCATTCAGGATTTCCGCTGCCTTTTCTAGATCCATCCGGTCGGGAAGGCGGGCGCTTCGGGCATCGACATCCGAGGTGTGATGCGGAATGTTGCGCGGCGAACGCTGGCGTTCTTTGAGTTCCTTTTCCTGCAGGTCCACAGGAAACGTGATATGGGAAACACCGCGATAAGCGTACGCCATGCGACATGCCAGGTCGGTGATGTTTTCCACGTGGGTGGGACCCATGATGCGCTCGTTGAAAACGGCGACGTCCATGAAGAGCTTGTCGAGAGCCACGTCCTGTTGCGTATAGGTTCCGATCAGGTCGTGAAACTGCAGCCCTGTGATCGCCAGTACTGGCTGTCCGTCGAGTTTCGCGTCGTAGAGGCCGTTCAGGAGATGAATTCCTCCTGGTCCCGACGTCGCCAGACAAACCCCCATCTTGCCGGTGAATTTCGCATACCCACAGGCCATGAACGCCGCGGCTTCCTCATGGCGCACCTGGACAAAACGAATCTTCTCCTGATGCGTGCGGAGCGACTTCCATGATCCCGTTGATTCCATCACCTGGAAGCCCGAAGACGACTTCCACACCCCAGTCGATCAATCCTTCGATGAGTACATCGGCAGCAGTCATGACACACACCTCACCCCTAATTATTTGCGCGGCTTAACTGAGATGCGCTTCGGGCGACAGGAGGCAACTCAAAATTCAACCTTTCTCTTCTCTGTCGTTCTCTAATCGTTTTTCAACACACCAGACTGAACTCGCGCGAAAGCGCAAATACTTTGCTAAGCACCCTCGCCTATGGCGCGCCCGAGTATCCCGGCCGGCGCGGGATTTAGCGATTCCTTTCACCATGCCGCGGGTTATCGGCTCAGGGCAAATACCGGCGGAGGCCCGTCGCGTTTAAAACGGGAACCAAGTCTTGACAACCGGATGTATTCGGACGATATTATCCGCAATCGTATCGTCGCGGACGCAGTGAAGCCCTTGAAGGCCCTGCCGCTTTGATCGGAAAAGCCCACGATTTCAAACAGGATACCTATGAAGATTGCTGCCAGAATTGTCGCAAGTTTATTTCTGCTGGTGGGTCTGGGCACAGTACTCGCGAAAGCCCAAATCTCGAACTTTAAACACGTGGTGATCATCTATCAGGAGAACCGCACTCCAGACAACCTTTTTCAGGGCTTGTGCGGGACCAATCGTAGCCTGTGCCCCAGCCCCTACGATCTGGTGAACTTTGGAATGGACAACAAGGGCCAGAAAATTCAGCTAGCTCAAGTCCCGCTGGGAAGCCCCAACAATCCGGTTCATAGTCATCTCGGCTTCGTTCAAATGTGCGATCTGGACACCGGCACCAATCAATGCAAGATGGACGGCCTCAGCAGCAGCAACTGCAGCGCCGGCAATTGTTCGTTTGAGTATGTCAACCCCTCTGATGTTGCTCCCTATGTTGCTATGGCGCAGCAGTACGGTTGGGCCAACTTCATGTTTCAGACCAATCAGGGCCCCAGTACACCTGCCCACCAATTCATTTTTGGGGGAACGTCGGCCCCCACCGCGAGCGATGATAGCGCCGCCACATTCCTTGCCGAGAACCCCAGCGGGCTCGGATGCCTGGCTCCGCTGAACGCGGTCTTCAAGTTGATTTCGCCACAAACCGCACCTAAAGAGTTCAACCTGATCAACAGTCCCATCGGCGCCGCGTGCTCGAACCATGACACGATAGCCACGCTGCTTGACAATCACAGCCCGCAACTCAGTTGGAAGTACTACACTCCCGGCTCCAACAACATCTGGACCGCCCCAAACTTGATTCAGGACATATGTCGCCCCAATGGCAATTTCAGCAAGTGCACTGGCGAGGAATGGAGGAGCAATGTGGACCTTAACCCGGTGGATGTATTGACCGACATCGGCGCTTGCAATCTCCAAAACGTGATCTGGGTCATTCCTTCGGGACAGAACTCCGACCACCCGGCGAAGGGCAGCACCGGCGGGCCCTCGTGGGTCTCATCCATTGTCAATAAAATTGGCCAGAGCCGGTGCACTGAGAATGTAAATGGCAAGACCCTGACCTATTGGCAGGACACGGCGATCTTCATTACCTGGGACGACTGGGGAGGCTGGTATGATCACGAGCCGCCAACCCTCCTTTCCGTACCGCAGCAAGGCCAGGGTGATTACCAGTACGGCTTCCGCGTGCCGTTGGTGGTTGTGTCGGCATACACTCCGCTGGGATACATTGACAATCTTCGCTACGACTTCGGCAGCATCCTGCGGTTTATCGAGCAAAACTTTGGCATCCCGGAAGGCGCGCTTAATTTCGCTGACCAACGTGCGATAAACGATCTCACAAGCTTCTTCAACTTGAATCTATCGCCTCGCACCTTCAACCTGATCGGAGCCCCTCATGGAGAGCAATTTTTCCTGAACGACCGGCGACCCATGGAACCTCCCGACACGGACTGAAGGGGTCGCCAGCACCGTTCCCGACCAGGCCGCCACCCGCAGCATTCCCCCGCAGGGTCGGTCCCCAGCGAACACTAATCCGGAAGAGACTTAGAGAAAAGCCATGGAAATAACTTTGGTTCGTCGTAGGCTTTGTTCCAGCAGGGGTGTCCGACACCTGGATATTCGGTGTAGTGAACTTCGGCGCCGATCTGCTTCATTGCTTCGGTCATCCGTCGAGATTCGGTGACCGGAACAATGTCGTCGTCGGCTCCATGAAAGATCCAGACGGGTGTCTTGCCGACTCGCTCGGCTGCGGCCAGGTAGCTCTTGGGTGAGTCTGGTGGTGTCACTTTCGCAAGATCAGGGGTGGCATTCAGCGCTGCGCCCGGAGGGCGAATGCCGCCGCAAATCACTACAAGAGCCGCGAATTTTCCTGGATATTTCTGAGCAAGATGCCACGCGCCAAAGCCTCCCATAGATACCCCGGTGAGATAGGTCCGCTGAGAGTCCCCATGGAATTCCTTAGTCGCTTGTACCATCGCGGCCATGGCTAAGTCGTCCATGGGCGGCAGCATCCACCAAAGATTTTTTGGACATTGCGGCATGACTACGATTGCCTTGATGGCGCTGACGGTTGGAACGGATGGCCGTGCCGATGCCCACGTCGGTTTGCAGCAAGCCGTCGTCCCCGCGCTCGCCGGCGCCATGAAGGGCAAGAATCACCGGCCATTTTTGATGAGGCGTCCAATCTTCCGGAACGAAGACCTGATATTTGAAATTAACGGCTTGGATCGTAATGGTGCGGTCGATGAACCCGGTCTCGTGTTTTTTTGCGTAAGCCGGGAACGGGACCAGCAGGCAGAGAAACAAAAATGTGATCAACGCTCTCGAAAAAACAGCCACCGAGTTCCCCCGACGTTAGACTTTAGCACGTAATTTTGGCGTAAAGCCGCCGGTTTTCGTATTCGAGTGTCGAATTCGAGTGACGGTTGGCTGTCAGATGGCGTCTAAGTGACGTGAGCACGGGACGCCGATTAGAACTTGATGCGATGCGGGGAGTGATGCTTGTCTGGATCGCTCTGACGCATCTGCCCACGGCTGCAAGTTCGTGGGTAAATCAGCCCTTTGGTTTCGTGGGAGCCGCGGAGGGTTTCATTTTTCTTTCGGCGCTGTTCACCGGACGGATTTACTTCCGTATCGCGGAACACGACGGCTATCCAGCGATGACGCGAAAGTTGTGGGGACGCACGCTGCGCTTGTATGGCTACCACGCTACTCTTGCTGGCTTTTGCGTTCCTGGTGGCGGTGCCCATTGCCTCCCATGGCGATCGGCCGGGGCTTCACAATCTTCTGGATTTTTACTTCACGGCCGGGGCCAAGCAAGCGGTTACGGAAGCCGCCCTGCTCATTTATCGGCCACCTTTGCTCGATATCCTGCCCATGTACATCATTTTTCTGTTGTTCACGTCGATTGCAATTCCGCTGGCGCGGAACATCGGATGGAAACCGATCTTGTGGACATCTTTCGCTTTCTGGGTGCTCGCTCAGTTCGGCTTTCGCAGCGCCGAACACACGTTCATGATGCGATACATTCCTACGCGGATTCCGTTGAACGAGATGGGTTCATTCGACCTGTGGGCTTGGCAATTTCTCTGGTTTGTGGGTGTGTGGCTAGGTGTGCGTTGGGCCCAGGAAAGCCTGCCGATTGAAACATGGGCCAGGCGGGCGGCTATTCCAGCTGTGGTGATCGCTGTCTTTTGTTTCATCATTCGGCGAAAACTCGCGCACGGTTTAGAACTGGGTGCATTTGAGTTTCTCTTTGACAAGTGGCACCTCGGACCGATAAGGATGCTCGATTTCGCGGCAGTGGCAGCGTTGCTAATCCTTTCGCAACCGATCACGAAAACGGCAGCGATAAGGCCTCTCGTACTGTTGGGACAATCTTCGCTGCAAGTCTTTTGCGTCCATCTTCTGTTTTGCTTCGCCGGTCTCACGCTGATGGGCAATGCGTCGATGCTGAACGGATGGCGACAATTCGCACTTCTGAGCATGACATTTACGGCGATGTTAATCACAGCGAAGATTTTCTCAAAGAGCGAGGCCAAGAACGAACGGCAAGGAAAAACACAAATATCTTCCGCATCGGATCCAGCAGGTAGAACCCGCGCAACCAACCTGGCAGTGGGGAGCGAGTCAGCCGGCGCTTGCCTGTAGCTGTTTCCGAAGCCGGTGCAAGTCGGATCGATGGTTCGGTCGAGCCCGGGTGCTAGCCGCTTGAAGTCGGTTTTATCCGGTTTTCTTAAGCTCGGGACGGCGCCGCACTCTCCAGTACACGAACGACATTGCCAGAAGAAAAGGCAAGAACGCGGGGAGGGCATACTGCAGGCCGTCTACAAAAAAAGTACTGGCTGTGATGCCCAGCAGGGCGGCGATTCCGATCCAATTGGAATACGGCGACCAGGCTAATTTGATGGGTAGGCGCGAGCGGACCTCGGGACTGAGCGACTTTCGGAAGTGAATGTGGCTGAGAAGAATGACAACCCATACAAAGAACATCCCGGCAACCGCTACCCCGTAAAGCATCAGAAAGGCGCGTGAAGGCGCATAAATAGCGAGCAATATCGCCGCGATCATGCCAGCCGTCGAAAGACCAAGCGCGCGATGAGGGACTCCGTTGCTGCTCAAGCGGGAGAGCCATGCGGGCGCGTAGCCGCTGCGCGAAAGCGAGAACAGCATCCGCGTGGTCAGATAAAGATCCGCATTGCAACTGGAAAGCGCCGCAGTGATTACCACTAGATTCATGATGCTGGCGGCGTACGGAATTCCGACACCGGCAAAGGCGCTTACGAATGGACTACCGCTGATTCCCGTTTCGCTTCCCACCCGGTTCCAGGGAGTCATGGCCAACATCGCCGAAATGGCGAGGACGTAGAAGAAAATCAGCCTGTAGACAATGGTTCGCATAGCGCGTGGAATTGAGCGCTCGGGATCGCGTGCCTCGCCGGCTGTCACGGCGATCACCTCCACGCCCATATAACTGGTCAGGGCGAGCGTAAGCGCCAACCAGACGCCCTTCAGTCCGAACGGCAGGAAGCCGCCATTGGCAAACAGGTTCGAAAGCCCTAGCGCCGGCCTCGGACCGACTCCAAATATCAGCATCGCGCCAATGGCGATAAAGGCGACGATGGCCGACACTTTGATCAAGGCAAACCAGTATTCAAATTCCCCAAACCGTCCGACTTGCAGGGCATTGATCGCGACCAGCGCGAGCGAGGATCCCGCAACCCAAATCCACTGCGGCACGTGGGGAAACCAAAATCCACAGTAGATTGCCACTGCGGTCACTTCCGCGCCGATTGCGATAATCTGCACGAACCCATAGGTTGCCCGCACCGCGAACCCCGACCATGCATTGAGATATGTCTCCGCGTACACGCCAAAAGCACCCGCCACCGGATGAATCACGGCCATCTCCGCCAGCGAATAAGCAACGATCATCGCTATGACTGCCCCGAGAAGGTACGACAAAATCACTCCCGGTCCAGCAAGCCGGATGGTGATGCTGCTGCCCAGGAATAGACCGACGCCGATCGCTCCACCCAGGGCGAGCATGGTGAGTTGGCGTTGGGTAAGCCGGCGCTGCAGGTTCTCGGGCTCCGGCGAAGCACTACCCAACTGTGCGCTCGGGCGTGAGCGATCGAGAAGATGTGCTGGCCGCGGCGCCTCAGGCATAGCGGCTCATTGGCAAAATTACGTCGCGAAAGCGATGGATTTCTTCTACAGTGTTGTAATGCGCGAGAGACACGCGGACCGCCCCAGATTCCGGGTCCAGACCGAGCCTCCGCATGAGTCGCGGGGCATACATGTGCCCATCGCGAACTCCGATGCCGGCATCGGCTAATGCGTCGGTGACGCTTGCCGGATGCTTTTTCTGAAGGTTGAAACAGAAAGTGGGAACGCGTTCACGCAGCCGCTCTTCATCGCGGATGCCATAGATTGTGGCGCCGGCCTCTTTCAAGACGCGCAACAATTCCGACGAGAGCGATGCTTCGTAACCCCGCACTGTGTTCATGGCAATCACGAGGTTGCCCCGTCTGGAATTTCCCGAGGCACGGTTCAAATTTCCGCCGAGACTTTCGCCAAGCTTCTCTAAATAGCTAATCGCTGCGTCCATGCCGGCCACGTTTTCATAAATGAACGTACCGGCTTCAATCTTCCCTGGCGGTTCGTCAGGAATGAAATCTTCGCGGAAGGTAGGCAGACTCTTCAACAGCTCCCGCCGGCCCCACAGGAACCCCATGTGCGGCGAGAATATCTTGTAACCCGAGCAGACGAGGTAATCGCAGTCGAAGGCCTGGACATCGATGATGCCGTGCGGGCCGTAGTGGACACAATCGAGGAAAATTTCCGCGCCCGCGTGATGGGCGTCCTTGGCCGCTTCCGCCACATCCACGATCGAGCCCAGTGCGTTCGAAGTAACGGTGCACGCGACCAGCCGCGTTCGTAAAGACAGAAGTTTCTGCAAATCTTCTACGTGCAAAGTTCCGTCTTCCCGCATCTTCCACCAGACGAACTTGGCATTGGGGAGGGCCAGCCAGGTGGCGATGTTCGCTTCGTGGTCCATGTCGGTAACGATGATCTCGTTGCGCTCCGTCAAGGTTTGACCGATCGCCAGACTCATCAGCCTGATGAAAGAAGTTGCGTTCATTCCAAACGCGATCTCACTGGGATGCCGCGCATTGACGAGCACAGCAACGCTCTCTCTCGCCCTCGCGATGACTGCATCAACTTCGCGGCTCTTGGCGTATCGTCCACCCCGCTGGACGTTGTTTTCGAGCAGGTGCTTGTTGACTGCATCGAAGACGACCTGCGGCACCTGTGCTCCGGCTGCGTTGTCGAAGAATATGAAATCTTCACCGCGATTCAGAGAGGGGAACGCGCCGCGAACGGTTTCGACCGGGAATTGCATGGTGGCGTCGCCAGTGTCTGCCAAGAGAATTGATTTGTTCATTCGTCCTCCGCCGCTTGCAGGCAGATATTCATGAGCGGCTAGCGGCAGTTAGAATATCATACACATACCAGTTGTATACGAGTTGCTGCCAATGACGAGCGGGATGGGGTCGCTCCTTCTCTTCGACACGCATTGTATTCGTTGACATAGCAGCGACTCTCGGGAACAATTGGTTGTTTTGTCAGTGGAGGAATTCTTGCCAAAAGCTGCCACGCGGGGCAAAGGATATCGTATCCTGTCGCACACCCTTTCTTCCTTATCGCAACCGCATCTGATCAGTACCATGCCCGTGACCCTCAGCGAGAGAGTGTATTCCGCATTCAAGCGCGACATCATTCACGGCATTTTTCAGCCAGGCGAGGCCTTGAGCGAGAAAGATCTTGCGCGCCGCTATAAGGCAAGCCGCACGCCCGTGCGGGAAGCGGCCGTCCGGCTTCAAAATGACAGGCTGCTGCGCATTGTTCCGAACCGCGGATATTTCGTAGCTCAGATCACGCTGCAGGTTCTGACTGACATTTACGAATTCCGCAGCGCCGTCGAATGTGCTGCGGTCGAACTTGCCGCGGCAAAAGGCGCTACCGGCGAAGCCCTGAAGGAGTTGACCAATCTCGCCAAGACATCCTTCAGTGCGGATAATCGCGGCAGTTACGCGCGCTTCATAGAGGCCGATACTGCCTTTCACGTGGGCATTGCGCTGTTAGCGCGCAATCAAATGCTCGTGAAGGCAGTCAGCGAAGCCCGCAGTCAGATGGAACGAATCATGTTGGCCGCCATTGACATTCACTATTTTGGCGAACTCCCTGGCCGCGAGCACCTGGCCATTCTCAACGCCATCCGCGAACGGGATCCTGAGCGGGCGCGCCAACTTATGCACGACCACATTATGCAATCGAAAGACAAGGTCATGGGAGTGGCTTCCGTTCTGCCCGTTCGCTCGACCCGGTAACTCGCAGATTAGAATCCGGATTTGTTAAGGCCTTCAGCGCAGGCCCGTGCTAGCTTGCCGACGCGGTGACCCGGTAACGATGACGACCGGGATGTTTTCCAGAAACTCAGATGCCATTTCAAAGAGACGCTGCTCCATCCTGCGACGCCCGGTAGTCTGGAAAACTGGACCGAACCGGGCGAGGATGCCGCGAACATGGCCCGGACTCGGAATCTGCTCACGGGCTTGAATGCGGCAATGATTCCGGATCCCCACCAAACAAGCCCGCACTGGTTTTCTCGACATACCATCTGAATACCATTGACATATTTGTGGCTTACGATTTAGCATGCGCCGATTAACGACTCGGGGAGGATTTGGTGGCGAACTTTCGCGCGATTCGATTCATATCGTCGAGTATCATTGTTCTCGTTCTTTGCGGGTCGTTTGCCGCGGCTCAGCTGTTTCCAGGTCGAATCACCGGAACGGTGCGTGATGCACAGGGTGCAGCGGTTCCCGGCGCAACGGTCAAGCTTTTCAATCCAGCCACCGGTCAGGAGCGAACGATCGCCAGTGACCCAAATGGCGAATTTAATTTTCCGGAGTTGCCGCTCGGCACCTTCCGATTGACGGTCACAAAAGAAGGCTTTCGCACCACCATCATCAACGACATCGTGACCGCACAAGGGCAGGTTAATAATGTCAATCCGGTCCTGGCGATCGGAACTGTCACTTCACAAATCGACGTGACTTCCGCGTCGGCGCTGATCCAGACCGAGACGAACGAAGTTGGCGGACAACTCAGTGAGGTGCAGGTTCAAGCTCTTCCCGTCGGGAACAGCGACTACACGCGGCTGGCTCTGGTCTTGCCTGGAGTGACTCAGAATAGCAACTTCGCATTCGCTCAGTACACGATCAACGGATCACGGGCGCGTTCGAACGGCTTCAACATCGACGGCGTGTCCGACACGGACCCTTCAACGTATCTCCCCTCCATTAACGAAGGCGGAAATTCGGCGACAGCGGCGACACGTCTTCCGCTGGACGCGATTCAGGAGGTCACCGTCAGCGCAAACGCGGGTGCAGACAGTGGGCAGAACTCCGGCAGCGTAATGAATGTAATCGTTCGCAGCGGGACGAACCAGATTCACGGATCCGTGTACGAATTGCATCGCGATTCCGCGCTTGATGCGGCCAATTTCTTCGAAGATCTTCATGGTGTGCCCAAGGCCCCATTTGTCTGGAATGAGTTTGGCGGAACCATCGGCGGCCCGATCGTCATACCTCACATTTACAATGGCCGAGACCGGACCTTCTTCTTTGCCGGCTACGATGGCAGCCGTCTCAGGCTCGGGACCACACTGAACGGAGTCGCGCCGACACCGTCCCAGATCGCGGCCGCGACGGCCTGGTGCAGAGTCAGAACATAACCCCCAATCAACTGGGACTCAACATCCTGCAACTGTACGCGAGCCTTGGTCTATCGGGTCCCTTCGCGGTCGACAATCGTGGTCTGCAAACGCCGAACAGCGGTGTGCTGAAAATCGATCACACCATTTCGACCTTCGACTCGCTTTCAGCCCGCTACCTTCACGGCAACGGCGAAGACGAGTTTCCCGGTGGCGGACCCGGTCCCGGCGGAGGATCTCAGCTAGGCCCGTGGTTTGGCGTAACTCCAACCGTGGCCGACAACTTTGCGATAAGCGAGATTCACATCTTCAACCCGGATCTGATCCATACGATGCGGCTAGGCTGGAACCGCTTCAGCCAATTTCAAAAAGGCCGCGACTCGAACGTCAACCCGGCCACGATCGGCTTTAACACTGGCGTTAGCTCGACAAGCTACGGCATTCCCGAGGTTGACATCTATGGTTTCGCGAACCTCGGACTGCAATATGGCGCGGGTGGTCGCGTCGCGACCAGCTATCAAATCGCTGACGACGTCAATTGGACCCGTGGCGCGCATGCTTGGAGATTCGGGTTCAACTTCCTTCACAACTATTCCAACTACACCCTTGCTGGGGGACGCGGCATCTTTTCCTTTACCGGAACACAACTCGGAGATCAGCTGAATCAGAGCGGCGGCATGGCATCTCTGGTCGATTTGATTGCAGGTCTTCCTACGCCAGGCACCGGCCTCACGCAAATCACGCGGGTGGGCAGTTCCCGCGCCAATATTGACCAGAACGTCATCAGCGGCTTCGCAGTCGACACCTTCAAAGTTAGTCCCAGGCTTACGTTGGTCGCGGGGCTTCGCTACGACTTCTTTACGACTGTGAACGAATCGCGCGGGCATTTCTCCGCATTCGACCCCAATCTTGGACTTGTCCCAGCCTCGCAATTACCGGGGGGCCACATTTATAACGCACCGAGGGGCGATCTCGGCCCGCGCGTATCGCTTTCGTGGGCCCCCCAGTCCCAACTTATCTCGGGACGCCAGACAGTGATTCGCTCCGGATTTGGAATTTATTACGATACGATTCCGCTCAATAACTTCGAAGAAGGCCTCGCGCAGAATCCGGTCGGGCCGACTGCCGGCTTTACGATCGTGCCAAGCGCTCCCATTCCCTTCGCCGTTGGAGTGCCCATCTTCGGCACCGGAGCACCCCAGCCACCATTCAACATTGCAAGCATTCAGCACAATCTGAAGACGCCGAACACGCAAGAATGGAATTTGAATATTCAGCAGGAGCTCAGCGATAAGGTCGTCCTTCAGATTGGATATGTCGGGAATCACAGTATCCACCAACTACAATTGCTGGACATTAACCAGCCGCCACTGGGGGCCGGCTACGGTGCCGGATGCGCGCCTCCATTGCCCAATTTGACGTGTGAGCAGGACGCACGCCCGTTTAACGCGAAGTTCCCCACCTTGTCGCAGATCAACACGATTTCGACGCCTGGTTTCGCGACTTACCACTCTTTGCAGGTTTCGCTGAAATCGAATAACTTTCATGGCTTGACCACTCAGGTCGCTTTCACCTGGTCTCACAATCTCGACACTGCTTCCGAAGTCGAAGATTTCTTCGGCACCAGCGGGTATGTGCCACAAGACTCGACGAATCTGAAGGGCAGTTACGGCAATTCAGAATTCGATCAGCGCCGCGCGCTCGTCATCACCTACGTGTACGCCATCCCCTCCCCTAAGACTGGCAACGCGTTCGCGTACGTGGCAAAGGATTGGCAAGTCTCCGGGACCACAACTTTTCGTGACGGTTTTGCTGCACCCTTGTTGACCTTTGGTGACGAGAGCGGCGTGGGTAACAATCACACTCGCCCCAATTGCATCGGGCCGATTCACTATCAATTAAGCAATTTTTTGCTGCCGTACGCGTCGCCCAGTTCGTTTCAGAACCCGCGCCGGGGACGTTCGGCAACTGCCCGCGCGATCCGCTGGTCGCGCCCGGGCTGAACGCGTGGGACATATCGCTGCAGAGAACGTTCAAGCTTAGCGAGCGGTTTGCATTCCAATTCCGCACCAGCTTCTTCAATGCATTCAATCACCCCAACTTTGCCGAGCCCTCCCCCGGTCCAGCAAATGCCACGTTCATCACCGCAACCGCCGATGATGGCAGCTTCGATTCGCACTTTGGCGTCGGCGGCCCACGCAACATTCAGTTCATGGGCAAGATCACGTGGTAAGTTTTCGCTGGTTTCACACGACCATGGTGGCAAGCTATCACACGATGAGTTATGGCAGGAAGTTCGCGCGCCTGTTTTCTCTGGCAATCGCGCTGGTTGCGCCCCTGTGGGTATCGGCGAGTGCGGCTTCTACAGTTGCTCCGGCCGCGATTGCAATATCGGTCGATGCGACCCAGGTCTCGCAGCGTATCCTGCACGCGAAACTCGTGTTTCCAGTCCATCCCGGACCGCTCACGCTCTACTATCCGAAGTGGATGCCGGCCGACCACTCGCCGGACGGCCCGGTCTGGAACCTGGTGGGACTCAAGTTTTTTTCCGGCAATCAGGAGATTCCCTGGCAACAGGATGACGTCGATATGTATGCCTTCAATCTCAATGTGCCCGCCGGAACGACTTCGATCGACGCATCACTGGATTTTCTGATTTCGGCTCCCGGCCCGACGATTGATTTCAGTGCCTCGGGAGCAGCCAATCTTTTCATCCTGATGTGGAATCAGGTCCTTCTTTATCCAAAGGGCTGGCCCGCCGCCGACATCACTTTTCATCCGACTCTAACCCTGCCTGACCGATGGAAATTCAGCACGTCCCTGCCGGTCAGCAGCCAATCTGGCAGCACAATCTCATTTTCGCCGGTTCCACTCGATCTGCTGGTTGACTCGCCCGTGCAGTCGGGTGAGTTCATGCGCACTTTTCCTCTCAATGCAAGCGGCGGCCCTCCCCAGGAATTGGATGTGCTCTCTGATGATGCATGGGCGCTCGATGTTCCGTCCGAATTGATAGAACGCTACCAACAACTGGTAGCGGAAGCCGGCGCTCTTTATAAGTCCCATCATTTTCGCGATTACCATTTTCTGCTGACCTTGAGCGACAACGTAATGGAACTCGGGCAGGAGCATCACGAAAGCAGCGACGATCGCGTAAAGCAGCACACGCTGGTTGATCCGAATTCGAGGCTCTTGATGGCAGGGCTTTTCCCCCATGAGTTTTCACACTCTTGGAACGGACAATATCGCCGGCCGCAAGGTCTGGCGACACCGGATTTCCAGCAGCCGATGAAAGGCGAACTTTTGTGGGTGTACGAGGGGCTCACCGAATATTTGGGCACAGTACTCACCGCTCGCAGCGGACTTATGACGGCAGCTCAGTCGCACGACGAGATCGCACTGGTCGCTTCGACGTTGGAGCACCGGGCCGGCCGGCGCTGGCGTTCACTGCAGAACACCGCGAACGCCGCGCAGATCTTGTATTTCAGCGTTCCGGAGTGGTCGTCGTATCGCCGTGGAACGGATTTCTATCCTGAAGCGGTTCTGATCTGGCTTGAGGTGGACACAACCCTTCGCAAGCTTACCGGCGATCGAAAATCCATGGACGATTTCTGCCACGCCTTCTACGCCGGACATGAGGGTCAACCGGTGATCGAGACCTACACCTTCGAGGATCTGGTATCGACCCTGAATGGAATCGCTCCCTATGACTGGGCGTCGTTCTTTCACTCGCGCCTGGATTCCACCGCTGCCAACGCCCCGATGGGTGGAATCTCCGGCGCTGGCTGGCGGCTCGTGTACAACGATAATGCAAACGAAATTCAATTGGCTGAGGATGACACATCGGGAGGCGGCGACTTCACATCTTCGATTGGACTCCGCGTCAAGCGCGACGGCACAGTGGTTGACGCCATCCCCGGCATGCCTGCATTTGAGAGCGGACTGAGTCCATACTCGAAAATTACCGGCATCAACGGGATCGCGTTTTCCATGGAAGAAATGAAGCGGGCGATTCGGGATTCCAAATCAAATTCCCATGCGATCGAGCTGCAAATTGAGAAAGCAGGGAAGTTAGAGACACACAAAATTCCGTACCACGGCGGCAATCAGTTCCCCCACCTGGAGCGGGTAAAAGACACTCCGGATTATCTGGACGAGATCCTCAAACCCCTGACCGGGCCGGCTGTGAATTCACGGTAAGGGGTGGAGTTGCGGCTTGGCAAAACGTGTTGTCTCCAAGGAGGTGCGGTGTTGACGCAGAACTAGCGGCCGGCGATCGGCGTTTCCTGATTCAGAATGGCGACCCAGCGAGCGCCTCGCTTGATCCAGGTTGTGCTCTCAATCACCAGTCCTTCGGGGAATCTATTGCCGGCTTCTTCGCCCAGGCGCAGAGCTTCGTAGTACAGAATTACGGTTCTCGAGTTTGGCATAAAGCCGCGAAAATGGCGGAGTTCATAGCGCGAGATGGTTCGTTCATTCATGGTTGCTAAATACTCTGGCTGAGGCACGACTCCCGATTGGAAGATCATGATGGCATCGGCGGGCACGAGTTGTCGGAATCCATCAGCGTCCCGCTCCTGTGCCGCCTTCCATGCGCGCTTTTCAAGGCGGATGACTTTGTTCACGGTCGCACGTTCCGAGTTCGTTGTGTTTTTTCGCGTCGGCTTAGAGTAATGGCGTTTCATCGAACCCCCCGTTGTTTCTTATTTTGATTAGAGGTCAAATATTTGTCTACCCAGATGGAATCCGCTCGCGCACATTTTCCCATCTTCAAGAAGAAAATCTACTTGAATTCCTGTTCCCAGGGAGCCTTGAGTGATGAAGTGGAAGCGTCCATGCAAGAGCACATCCGCTCCTGGCACGAACACGGGTCCCCATGGGACCGCTGGGTCGAGGAATACGAAGCAGCGCGGACGGCATTCGCGCACTTCATCGGCGCCGCCCCCGAGGAAGTCGCGGTCGTCACCAGTGCCTCCGCCGGCATCAATTCCATCGCCAGCGCTCTCCAGTTTGGCAAGCGCCGAAAAGTTGTCATGGGAGAATTCGAATTTCCCACAATGGGGCAAATCTGGCTCGCTCAGAAGCGTCGGGGCGCTGAAGTCGAATTCCTCGCAGCCCAGAACGGCAAAATATGTCCAGACTGTTACTCCCGCGCAATTGATGATCAGACACTTATCGTGCCACTGACCCACGTCTGCTTCATGAACGGCTTTCGTTCAGAGATCGTTCCCATCGTCAAGCAGGCGCATGAGCGTGGGGCTCTGGTCATGCTCGACGACTATCAGGATTGCGGAACCCGGCCAATTGATGTCAAGGCGCTAGACGTGGATTTCTACGTTAGCGGAGCGCTCAAGTATCTACTTTGCCCGTCCGGAATCGCGTTTTTGTACGTGCGCCCGGAATTGATCTCCTCACTGACTCCGACCATCACTGGCTGGTTTGCCCAGCAGAATCCGTTCGCCTTTGACGTCAAACATTTCGATCCGGCCACCACCGCCCGCCGGTTTGAAACCGGCTCGCCCCCGCTACCGCACGCCTACACCGCAACGACCGCCCTCAAATTGCTCGACGATTTCGGACGCGAAAAGACCGCGCAGCATATCAAGGTTTTGACTCGCGCGCTGATCGACGGCGCTCGTGCCCTCAAGATAAAAGTGAAGACCCCGGTTGACAGCGTCGGTCCCTTGGTTGTCCTGCAAATGAAAGATTCTGACGCCATGGTAAAGAAGATGGCGGCTGAAAATATCGTCGTTTCCAATCGCATGGATGGCCTGCGCGTGTCGTTTCATCTCTATAACACCTTGGACGACGTGCGCGCTGTTCTTGATCGGCTGGAAAAAAATCGAGCTCTCGCAGTCCTCGAGTGAGGCGCAAGCGTCCTGTGGAATGGCGCGTCCTACTTCAGGCCAGTCGGCTTGGCGCGAATGGGCGCCGCACATCCTGCACAAGCATCGCTCTTGACGTAACGATAGAAGCGGGCGCGTCCTCGACTTGCCCAATAAGGACTTTCGTAGTCGTCGATTCCAGGTCCGGCACGCAGGAAACTGAAAAAGATGTGGTGCGACGGTCTGACCACAATTCCCACGTGCCCGCGCCACACCACCAGATCGCCAGGCTGCGGCCGCACCATTCGGCGAAACCCGTTGATTCCTGCGTAGAGATCGGACGAACTGGCGTAGGGGTAGAGGAAACCGGCTCGCTCGTATACGGCATGAACTAGATGGGAACAGTCACGCTCAGAATAGAGACGTGTCCTGGAATCGAGCGCCGCGGCGATCACCGACAACCCATCGTCTGGACTCAGCGTCCGCTCGGTCTTTAGCCCCTGATTCGCTTTGGTGCTTGAAGGTCTGCTTTGGCGATGCCCTTCTTGCGCCCAGGAGGCACATACAGCAAGCCCGCAAAGCAAGGCCGTCATCGTAGCTTTCGCCCGAATCCGCATCGCCATATTTTGATGCCGATTTCGCCTGCTAAGGAGGTTACGATCGGGCAAGGACCACGGTCCGGGAGCGTAACGGCTGCTTATCGCCACTTAGCCGAAACTCGGAACCCCCAAAAAATTGGTTGATGAAAGCATGAGAAATTTCTCGCCAAGCCCCCGCGGGATAGGTTATATCCCGCTCTCGGAATATCGCGAGAATTAGGTGGGTCAGGATGCTCAATGGCCGCACAATAGCTCCTAATCCGAGTCTCTGCGAACCTTTTTTCGGGCACGGTTTCGTGCGCCACGGCCTGCCGCTAAAAAATTGAGGGGGTGGTGAAATGCGCACTGACCCTTTTTACTCGAAAGGAAACGGCTCAGGACGTGCCAGTTCGCAGCCTCAATGGTCCAATCTTGATCGTATTGGTGTTGCCCTCCAGTATTCTTCCCGGCAAAAGCCTCACTTGCAATCCCGGATCGAATGACGAAATCCCCGGCAGGGCGAAAGACCCAGTTTCCTATCCTCGAAACCAGCCCAATTTATCTTGACAGAGCCATGCTTCGAGCGCATGATCGCCTGCATTGAGGCCTCGCAGCTTCCGAGGCGCGCAGCAGACCCCAGGGGCAGTACCTTCCCGTCTCGTTGAAGAAATCTTCGTGAGGAGAATTCGACATGAGAATCTCAGCCCTTACTCGCCCAGCGATGCCAGGCGACGGCGGGAGCGAGGATTGAGTCGAACTTGGCCACTTTCGTCCGGGAGCCGAACGGCCTTGGCAGTTCTTGCCACGACCGTGCTTCTGGCAGGCACCGCTGGGGCAGCCACGAAGTACAAGGTGCTGCACGCCTTTACCGGCGGCTCAGACGGCGGTGGCCTTTTGGCGGTGTCGCCTCTGGACGCAAAGGACAACGTCTGAACGGCACCACCCGCGGTGGCGGCACCTACGGCTACGGCACAGTATTCAGGCTAAGCCCCGGCCAAAGTGGCCGGTGGATTGAAACTGTCCTGCATAGTTTCTGCGCCCGGCCCCACTGCACAGACGGGGCCTTGCCGCCTGCCGGCCTGGTCCTTGATACGGTAGGCAATCTCTATGGCACAGCTGGTGGCGGGGTTCAAAACTCCGGCGTGGTCTTCGAGCTTTCGCCGGCAGAGGATCAGCCCAATGGATGGAACTTCCAGGTGCTTTATGATACCGGCTCCGGATCGAGCTTAATCCTGGACCAAGCTGGCAACCTCTACGGATCGCTGGGCCCGGGAAAATACGGCAAGGGCGCAGCCACCGAACTTTCCCCCGGCTCCACAGGCTGGACCGAGACCTACCTCTACAGCTTCTGCCCAAAGTTTGGCTGTCTCGATGGCGATGATCCCACCAGCCCGCTGACATGGGACGCAAGCGGCAACCTCTACGGCGCGACCGAAGGCGGCGGTAAGGGCAACCTGGGAGTTGTTTTCCAGTTGGAGCATACGGCGACTGGATGGAAGGAGCATGTCCTGCACAATTTCCCCGCCTTCCCAACCGACGGCGATGATCCCGATGGCGGGCTAACCCTCGACCAAAAAGGCAACGTGTACGGAACCACATCGCAAGGCGGCAGCAGGGGCAACGGCACGGTCTTCGAGCTAACCCGCGGCACGGACGGTCGCTGGAAAGAAACCATCCTCTACCACTTTCCCATGCCTTCCACAACGGCGGCGGGGCCGACGGCGGAGTCCTGGCTTCGACCCGCCGGCAATCTGTACGGCACCACGCCGGACGGCGGACGACCCCAGCTGCCGATGCGGCGTAGTCTTCAAGATGAGTCCGCCCCAACCCGGTTTCACCAAATGGACCTACACCGTCCTCCACCGCTTCACCGGCGCCGACGGCATTCGATCCCCGAAGCTGGCCTGACGCTGGACAGCAAAGGCAACCTCTACGGCACAACCGTAGCCGGCGGCGCCGGCGGCTACGGCGTGGTGTTCGAGATTACGCCATGAGCATTCTTTCCACCGTCGCGCAAAATCCGGCGCCCATCTTCGGCGATATTAGTACCTGCAACCTGGCGGGTGTGAGCTGGGTTATACCCGACATGAAATGGTCGGACCATCCCGGAGAAAGCGACAACCAGGGCCTCGGCCCGGACTATGTGGCCAATCTCCTGGATGCCATCGGCGAAAGCCCTTGCACGAACCCGGGCGATGGCAAAACCTATTGGAACAGTACCGCCATCTTCATCGTTTGGGACGACTGGGGAGGCTGGTACGACCATGTAAACCCGAGCACCGCACCGGGCCTGGGAGTAAACGTGAAACTGCCCAAGCTGGGGTTGCGGCTACACCTATGGTTTCCGCGTGCCGTTGCTCGTAGTCTCGGCATACACCGGCATAAAAAATCAGGATGGTACGTACAGCGGCTACGTCTCCGGCAACACCATTACCCAAGGCGGCGAAGTCTCTCCCGTACATTCACGATTTCGGCAGCATTCTGGCGTTCACCGAAAACAATTTCCGGGCCAAACCGATTGGGGCAATTAACCCAATCACTACCGATTTGCCGATGGCCACGCCCCCGACTGGCAGACCGGAAGGAACATTCCGCTCGCGGATTTCTTCCGCCTGACAGCACCGCGCCCCTATGTGCCGATCACTGTCTATCACCCAGTGAGTTTCTTCACCAACAATCCAGCCGGCCCGCAAGGGCCGGGCGACGGCGGGAGCGAGGATTGAGTGACCTGCGGTCTGTGAGTGGAACGGCTGTGGCAGCTCTTGCCATCGCCGTGCTTCTGGCAGGCACTGCTGGGGCAGCCACGAAGTACAAGGTGCTGCACGCCTTCACCGGCGGCTCAGACGGGGGCGGCGTTTACGGCGGCGTCACTCTGGACGCAAAGGGCAACGTCTACGGTACGACCAGCGGTGGCGGGCCTATGGCTACGGCACGGTGTTTAGCTCTAGAAGCCCGCGACTGCAAGGCAAGTTGGAACGAGGCTGTCCTACACAACTTTCTGCGCCGATGTCCCGCACTGCCAGACGGAGCGTTGCCGTCCGCGGGGTCTAGCCCTTGACAACGCAGGCAACCTCTACGGCGCAGCTACGGCGGGGTCAACACGACCACGTTCGAGCTATCGCCTGTTCGATTCGGGCTGAACACGGCTGGAGCTTCAAGGTGCTCTACGATTCCGGTTCTGGATCCAATTTGATCCTGGACCAAGCCGGCAACCTCTACGGTCCCATTGGGTTTGGCGAGTACGACCATGGGGCGGTCACTGAACTTTCCCCCGGCTGCCCAGGGCTGGACTGAGACTTATCTGTACAGCTTTTGTCCAAAGTTCCCCTGTCTCGACGGCGACACCCCCACCAACCGCGTTGACCTGGGATGCACAAGGCAACCTCTACGGCGCGACCGAAGGCGGCGGTAAGGGCAACCTGGGAGTTGTCTTCCAGTTGGAGCATACGGCGACTGGATGGAAGGAACATGTCCTGCACAACTTCCCCGCCTTCCCAACCGACGGCGATGATCCCGATGGCGGGCTAACCCTCGACCAAAAGGGCAACGTCTACGGAACCGCATCGCAAGGCGGCAGCAGGGGCAGCGGCACCGTCTTTGAGCTAACCCGTGGCACGGACGGTGGCTGGAAAGAAACCATCCTCTACCACTTTCCGGACGCCTTCCACAATGGCGGCGGGGCCGACGCCGGAGTCATCTTCGACCCAGCCGGAAATCTGTACGGCACCACGCCGGGCGGGGGCGACCCCAACTGCCAATGCGGAGTAGTGTTCAAGATGAGTCCGCCCCGGTGCCGATGGCCCAAATGGACCTACAGCGTCCTGCACCGTTTTACCGGCGCCGACGGATTCGATCCCGAAGCCGGCCTGACGCTGGACAGCAAAGGCAACCTCTACGGCACAACCGTAGCCGGCGGCGCAGGCGGTGCGGGCGTCGTGTTCGAGATTACGCCATGAGCATTTTTTCCACCGTCACGCAAGATCCGGCGCCCATCTTCGGCGATATTAGTACCTGCAACCTGGCGGGTGTGAGTTGGGTTATACCCGACATGAAATGGTCGGACCATCCCGGAGAAAGCGACAACCAGGGCCTCGGCCCGGACTATGTGGCCAATCTCCTGGATGCCATCGGCGAAAGCCCTTGCACGAACCCGGGCGATGGCAAAACCTATTGGAACAGTACCGCCATCTTCATCGTTTGGGACGACTGGGGAGGCTGGTACGACCATGTAAACCCGAGCACCGCACCGGACCTGGGAGTAAACGTGAATTGCCAAAACTGGGGTTGCGGCTACACCTACGGTTTCCGCGTGCCGTTACTGGTGGTCTCGGCTTACACTCCCGTGGGCTATGTATCCGGCGATACCCGGAACCCAGGAGGCGGGGAGAAATTCCCTTACATCCACGACTTCGGCAGCATTCTGGCGTTTACCGAAAACAATTTCGGCATCTCCATTGGCTCTATCAATGTATCTTACCCCTTCGCGGACGCCTTTGCGCCCGACTGGGAAAATGGAAGGAACATTCCGCTTTCAGATTTCTTCGGCCTGACAACACCGCGCCCATATGTGCCGATCACCGCCCACAACCCAGTGAGTTTCTACACCAACAATCCGGCCGGCCCGCAAGGCCCGGGCGATGGCGGGAGTGAAGATTGAGAACGCGACCCTGGCCACTTTCGTCCGTGAAAGGAACGGCTGTGGCAGTTCTTGCCACGGCCGTGCTTCTGGCGGGCACCGCTGGAGCAGCCACGAAGTACAAGGTGCTGCACGCCTTCACCGGCGGCTCAGACGGCGGTGGCCTTTTCGGCGGAGTCGCCTTGGACGCCAAGGGCAACCTGAACGGTGTGACCCGCGGCGGCGGCACCTACGGCTACGGCACAGTATTCAGGCTAAGCCCCGGCCAAAGTGGCCGGTGGATTGAAACTGTCCTGCATAGTTTCTGCGCCCGGCCCCACTGCACAGACGGGGCCTTGCCGCCTGCCGGCCTGGTCCTTGATACGGTAGGCAATCTCTATGGCACAGCTGGTGGCGGGGTTCAAAACTCCGGCGTGGTCTTCGAGCTTTCGCCGGCAGAGGATCAGCCCAATGGATGGAACTTCCAGGTGCTTTATGATACCGGCTCCGGATCGAGCTTAATCCTGGACCAAGCTGGCAACCTCTACGGATCGCTGGGTCCTGGAAAATACGGCAAGGGCGCAGCTACCGAACTTTCCCCCGGCTCCAACGGCTGGACCGAGACCTACCTCTACAGCTTCTGTCCCACGTCCTGTCTCGATGGCGACGATCCCACCAGCCCGCTGACATGGGACGCAAGCGGCAACCTCTACGGCGCGACCGAAGGCGGCGGTAAGGGCAACCTGGGAGTTGTTTTCCAGTTGGAGCATACGGCGAGTGGATGGAAGGAGCATGTCCTGCACAATTTCCCCGCCTTCCCAACCGACGGCGATGATCCCGATGGCGGGCCAACCCTCGACCAGAAAGGCAACGTGTACGGAACCACATCGCAAGGCGGCAGCAAGGGCAACGGCACGGTCTTCCAACTAACCCGCGGCACGGACGGTCTCTGGAAAGAAACCATCCTCTACCACTTTCCCATAGTTAAAAACGGCGCCGGACCCGAAGGCGTCCTGGCCATCGACCCGCTCGGCAACCTGTACGGCACCGCCGGAGGCGGTACAGGCCCCTGCGGAGGCGGCGGCTGTGGCGTAGTCTTCAAGATGAGTCCGCCCCAACCCGGTTTCACCAAATGGACCTACACCGTTCTCCACCGCTTCACCGGCCCCGACGGCGCCCTCCCCGTAGCCGGCCTGACGCTGGACAGCAAAGGCAACCTCTACGGCACAACCGTAGCCGGCGGCGCCGGCGGCTACGGCGTGGTGTTCGAGATTACGCCATGAGCATTCTTTCCACCGTCACGCAAAATCCGGCGCCCATCGAACCGGCCTTCTCCCTCGAAAACAGCTGCGGGAAGCGGTGGGCTAAGCAGCTTCCATCGGCTCTAGAGTTACCTTGTGCCCGAGTTGTTGGAGTCGCTTCACCAAGTACCGCTTGAGACCGTCGGAGTGGATGCGATCGAAGTAGTTTCCGCCAAGATCCTCATAGTTGCTCTGGTTCTTCTGCAAGTGATAGCCAATGACGATGAGGGTATGCGCCACCGCGATGATGGCTCTTTTCTTGCCGCGTCTTGCCGCTAAGCGTCTGAACTGCGAGGACAAGTAAGTGTTCTTGGTGCGCGCGGCAGCCCAGGCGCACTGACAAGCCATGCGGCACAACCATGGGCTGCCTTGACGAGTTGTACCGCGCAAACGCTTGCCGGCGCTCTCGTGATTGCCGGGGCATAGCGCGGCCCAACTGGCCAGATGCTCAGCGGTTGGAAACTGCGCCATGTTGTTACCTATTTCGGCTAGAAGAGCCCACGCTGCCACTCGATCGATCCCCGGTATCGTGTCCCAGCGAGCAACCGCTTGCGCCAGCTCCGGTCTTTGTCGGCCGATGTCCTCCAGGCGTTCGTCGAGCAACGCAATTTCGTGTTCCACAAACTGTATCTGATCGACCAAACGCCGGAGCAAAAAGCGATGATGGGAACGGATCTTTCCTTCGAGAGCAAGTCTTAATTGGGGAATCTTTACGCGCAGATGACCCAGGGCGAGAGAGGCAAGGTGCCCGGGATCATCTTCACCGGAGATGATGTCCTCCAGCATTGCCCGTCCACTCTTGCCGAGAACGTTGGTCGCCACGCTCGCCAGCTTTACGTTTGCGTCTTCTAGGACTTTCTGAATTCGACTACTGATGCGCGAGGCTTCCTGGGACAGACTCGCCCGCATTCTTGTCAGGTCGCGTAGATCGCGAATGATTTCGCAGGGTACATAGCTGGGCCGTAGAAGGCCATACTGCAGCAACTGCGCAATCCATTCCGCGTCCTTCTGGTCGGTCTTGCGACCGGGCACATTCTTGATGTGCTGCGCATTCGCCAAGACTACCGTGAACTGTCCTTCCAGAATGTTCCAGACTGGCTTCCAGTAAACGCCACTGGATTCCATCGCTACCTGACTCACACCGAGCTGCCGTAGCCATTCGGCAAGCTCCTGCAGTTCTTGGGTCATCGCGCCAAAGCGACGCTGGTGTTTCTGCACGCGTCCCGCTTCACGCAGCAAAATGCAAGCAGAAATCGAGCTCTTATGTACATCCAAACCGCAACATCTCGAATGCAACACGTCCATGACTACACCTCCATCGACGTGTGATCCAGGACGCGCTGATAGGGTGAATCTCCCTCACGTGCTCTCCTCTCACGAAGAGGCTACAGTCCGTTGTGCCAAAGCGCGTCCCGGGCCAAACTCATCCTCGGGCTCTCAAGCACCAGTAAGGTCGAAGACCTCTGGACCACACGCCTCGGCACAGCATACTGGCAATGCTTCCCGTTTTCATTAATCGTTGTGGCGCTGGGCGCCATGTAGAACTCATCCCATCCGTTGCGTGGCAATCAATCGCACGTCGTGGAATCGTGATGCTGGTCATTGCCTGGCGGAGTTAAGGCATGCTAGATTCAGCTGTCAGCTCAGAGTTCTGCCTATTCGCAAGCGAACCCCGCACGACCAGGTCAAAGGCAGCTCGGAGATGTGGGGTTTTCCCCGTATTCAGTCCGGCATTCATCGTCACTCTCCGGACCGCCGCGAAACCCAAACCATACCGTCCTGATCGGACAGGAGAGATGGCAGGAAGACAACCTTGGGTGGTGATTCTGTTCGTATGCCGCCGAGATCATTCTTAGACCGGAAGGCCATTCGAGCGGAAAGATTCGGAGGGATTATGACTTCTAAGAAATGCCTGGCGGACTCAACCGGTGCTGTGATGATCGTCATTGTAATAACTCTGCTGGCATCCGGCCCTTGGGCTTATGGCCAGGTGCCCTCCTCATATTTTGGAATGGACCTCAATGAACGAGTCGTTCACCAGCCGCCCCCGCAGTGGGGCAACCCGTGGCCGGTGGTGCCGATCGGGAGCCTGCGGCTGTGGGACGCGGGCGTGGGTTGGGCGCAGATCAACACCGCCCAGGGCGTCTATGACTGGAGCCTTCTGGATGAGTGGTTGCAGGATGTGCAGACCTTCAATATTCAGGACGTGATGTACACGTTCGGGATGACGCCTCAGTGGGCATCTTCGCATCCCAACGATCCCATCTGTCCCTGGGGACCCGGTGAGTGTGACCCGCCGAAGGATCTCAATCCCGATGGCAGCGGCCGCGATCAGATCTGGAAAGATTTTGTTGCCGCGATCGCAGGCCGCTCCGCGGGCCGAATCAAGTACTGGGAGATCTGGGATGAGCCCAAAAATACTTACTTCTGGCATGGCAGCGTGCTTCAGATGGCGCGCATGGCTAAGGATGCTCGCGCAGTCATTCTGAGCATTGATCCGCATGCGGTTCTTTTGACGCCGCCCAGCCGCGGTCCGTGGCAACTGCTATACTTTGCCGCCGGTGGTGCCAACTATGCGGACATCGTTTCTTACCACGGGTACGCCTATGAACCTGGCTGCATTGGCTACCCGCTAGCTGCGGACGAGTTGCTGGTGACAAGCTCCGTTCGGATGGTTATGTCGATCTACGGACAGTCTGGCAAGCCAGTGTGGGATACGGAAACCAGCTGGGGAAAGACTTCAGAAACCTGCTTTTACGATGAAGACCTGCAGGCCGCGTACCTGGCGCAATCATTGATGCTGCAATGGTCAGCCGGGGTCGAGCAGGTTTTCTGGTACATGTACAACAACCAGACCTGGGGGACGCTGTGGACTCAGGATCCCCACCATCCCAACTATCCCGGAACTCTGCACAAAGCAGGGGTCGCTTACGAGCAGGTTTACAAGTGGATGGTTGGAATGACTATGACTGGCAGTTGCGGGGTCTCAGGCACCACATGGACATGTAATTTCGTCGGTCCCAATGGATATCTTGCCGAGGCTGTATGGGACACCTCGGAGAGTTGCAACAACGGCATTTGCAGCACCCGGAAATACAGCGTCCCCTCCGAATACGTCAGTTACCTCACGCTTGACGGGACCAGAATCACGATCACCAAAGGTACAGTGCTCATTGGGGCGAAGCCCGTCTGGGTCCAGAACCAATGAAGCAGGCCAGGTTTCGACGAGAGGCGTTTCAATGCTTGGACTCGAGCTCGACCCAAGCCGCCCTTGGAGAGCACAAATTTTCATCACACCAAACTGTGATGCCGCTCATTGATTTCACTTTAAGATATATACAAGACTAACTTTATATCGCAATAAAAACTCCATCAATGCCTTAGACCTCCTCACCCCTTCCCATTTATAGATCTCTGCCCAGCCCGACAGAAGAGCTCATGGCGTTGCCGGTCGCGCGCGAATCAGTCACTTGGGTGGATTGTTGAGGCCTTGTTCTTTTTCGGAGAGCAGTTGATTTAGTTCCGTGACAAGCTCCTGGAATTTGGCGGCGTCGTGCTCCTGGCTGATAAGCCGGGACAATTCGATAATTCGATTCGAGTCTGCCTGGGTCACCTTGCGGCCCTCCCCCTAACAACCTTGATTGTCACGGATGTTAAGAAAATCGATGATTGCGGTCTGTTCGACAACGAACACTTTGTCAGATCAAGCCGTATCGGATGTGAGTTTAGCCTGGGAAGTTGAGGCAAACCCACATCGAGACATTACGAAATGCCGTAGTGAAAGCTTCCCTCGGATGTGTCCAAACGATCCGGACGGACTGACAATCGTTGATTTTCATGCTATAGCTGGGCAGTGAAACATCTGGAAATCCGGTGGAACCCTGAATGCGAGGAGTGGTTCTGCGTCACCTGTGGCCGGACCTCTGACCATCTGGTGCGCGAGGATGCTCAGGCCGAGATGGAGTGGTTCGACTGTGAACTCCCCGCCTATCCGACGAAATAACCGACCGGTTGCGCCGGAGGCTTGACTGCCCAAAGAAATTCGCGAGAACGGTACCCGACCTAACAGACTTGCTTTAAAGGATGTGATATAGGTTCTCCAGCGTTTTGGAGGACCCCAATGCTCGGCGATCGGAAAAAAGAAGAGTGGTTGCAACTGTGCGAGCAGGCGGTCAACGAACAAGACCCACAAAAGCTGATGGCCCTGATCGCGGAGATCAACCGCCTTCTGGAAGTCAAGGAACAACGCCTCAGAGGAAGCGCCGAACCCCAGGCTTAACCTGCTTTTTTGTCGCGCTTTGCTCCGCTGTCTGTGAACCGCACAACCTGATCGGGATCGACTTGGGAGAATGGATATTCCGCAACCATGCTCTTGATCCGGCCCACGTGCTGACGCAGGGCATCCTGAAGTTCGCGCAGTATCGGTTGAAACTCGTCCGTATCCCGCGCGGCTACAGCTTGAGCACACAGTTCGCGAATTCGTCTTTCCAGAGTTACATCGAAGGGCACGAAGCACGCACTATCCTGGCCAGAGGAGTATCGGAAACGGTTCGATAACCAGGCAGACCTGGTCACCAGGATAATCTAGCCCTGATCGGCGGATCGTCGTTCAATGCGAAGGGGAAGCTCGGCAATCAGAGTCCGCATGCGGCGCGCATGTTCATGAAGGGCAGTTGCCAGTTGTTGCAAAACTGTATTCCACTCTGTGGCGTCCGGACTCGAGACGACCTGGTTGCAAAGCTGTCTGATCCGGTCTTCTAGTCGCCGATTCATAGTTCCGAGCAAACCCCTTGATTCCGTAAAGAATCTCATATTCGAGCGGCAGAGTTGGATAGGGTAAATGCCGTAGACAAAAATGTTAAACCACAAATGTTACGGTTCTGTGAGCGAGTGGCGAGGGCGAGGGCGGCTGCAGCGTTCTATCACATTGCGGTTACCTATAATGTGCACCGGGTTGCATTCTACGGAGTCGAACCACACTCCTGCGACCTTGGCTAAGTGTCTGTCGTTTAGCAGGTTGCGGAAGCTTGATGAGATGGCGTTCAAGCTGCATTTGTCGTCATGCCCGCCGTCTTGGGGTACAGATCGGGGTCTCCATTGTTAAGCTGGACGCAAGACGCCGTTGTCACAGTTCCGCGGGCGGTGCCCGGACGCAAGCATTCGCTGCTCCCGGTTCTGATTGTGCTTTTCCTGATCTCGTATGGCTTGATGTCCCTGTTGGCCGTGGAGCAGGATCGGACCATCGCTTCCCAGCGCACGCTGATTTCCTCGCTGCTCAACGACAGCACGGAGCTGAGCAATCTTAAAGGTAAGTCCATTCAAAGGCAGCAAGCTGAGGCTGAGGCAGGAACCGGCTCCCAGGCGCAAGTTCCATCGACTCAGATTCCGTCGGGCCAGACTCCGAAGACCCAGGACACGCCCGGAAGCAATGCGCAAAGCAGCCGCCATCCCGGCAAACTGCGGACGCCGCTGCCGCACCGGCCGCCGCTGGGGATTGCGGATATTGTGGATGGACGAAGAATCATGAAAACGATCTGAGTTTCTGCCCGGGTAGGTAGGATGAAAACTCTGGCAACATTATTCCTGGCATTGACCCTGCCAGGTTCGAAGATTGCACCGCCTCCGCGTTCACCAGTCGCCCAGACTTCGGCGCAGCATGTGCGCGAAGGTGGCACCTGGTACATGGCGGAGACCGGCCACGCCGTGTTCTGCTACGGTCCGGTCATGCTGCTGAAACAGCCAAACGGCGGCTTCCTGCGCGTGGCGACCTTCTGCCGTGGCGATCAGGCGATGGTGCCCCTGAGAGACTAAGCTGCTTGCCTCCTAAAATCCTTTAAACCTCACTGGTCCTTATCTACCCAGGGCGGGACGTTTCCCGCCATCCTGTACATTGTTCTGATGGCTAAGTTCGAAAAGCACATTTTCATCTGCGGGAATCAGCGGCCGGCGGGTCATCCGAGAGGGTGCTGCGATCCGCAGGGGAAAGCGGAGCTGCAGAAACTGTTTAAGCAGAAACTGGGGGAACGCGGACTGAAGGGAAGAGTACGGGCGAACCAGTCGGGCTGCCTGGACCAGTGTGAGCATGGTGCGAACCTGGTGGTTTATCCGGAAGCGGTCTGGTACGGCGGGGTTACGCCCGCCGATGTGGATGAAATCATCGACTCTCACCTTGTGGGAGGCAAACCGGTGGAGCGGCTGAGGTTGCGGGAATCCTGCATAAACACGGCCAGTTGCGAGCATAAACCACGGCCACCGGTTGAACCATAAAGTTGAACAGCATAAGTTGAACAGCATAAGTTGAACAGCGAAGACCGATCGAATTGGGTGGGACGCGGACTGGGACCCGCTTTCGCCCGACTGGATGTCTGGTTTCCCTGCCCGCAAAAGCTTAGCAACCGCATCCCTAAAGTTGAGGATTGTCATCTCTGCTGCTCGTGTGCTACGTTAATGGAAAGTTCACGCCTTCAGAATCCACAGTCATAGTCGCTCGGGTTGTGGCGCACATAAAAAGCGTGTCGAACAGGTGGTCCAGGCTATGAAAGATGCGGTTGATTCCATGCCAGTCGAACCAATGATCGAAGCAGAGAATTTCGCTAACCGGAAGCTGATTCGCCCTTCGTTAAACCGCACTGACCACAACCATTTGTCGGCCCCATCCGGGGCAGAGCGGCGCGATCGCGCGGAGCGTTCGGGCGAGCGCAGTGAGCGTAACGACCGCAACGGGGGTGGGGGCCGCAAGGGAGTTCCCCTGGAGCAAACCAACGCCGAGAATTTTTATTACCAGAAACAGATGCAGGCGAAAACTCCCATGGTGATCGTGCTGCGCGATGGGGAAAAGATCCACGGCGTGATCGAATGGTATGACAAGAGCTGCCTCAAGGTGAACTGCAGCGGCTCGCCCAATCTTATGATCTACAAGCCTGCTATCAAGTACATGTACAAGGAAGGCGAGAACTCGCGGAAGTAGTCGGGGAACGGCATGGCTTCAGGCGGCGGGCTTCCGCTTTCAATCTCCTTCAACTTGACTGGGAAGATGACCTGCCATTGACAATCTCCTATATCTTCCTTAGCATCAGTCACTTGGTACCCACTCGGTCGCTCGGGAGCCGCCTGTGATCAAGCTCGACATCATCAATGAAGTGGTCAACAAGACCGGAATCACCAAAACCAAGGCCGAACTGGCCGTGGAAACCGTTTTCGGAAGCATGAAGCGATCGCTCGCCAAGGGGGATCGCATTGAGTTGCGGGGATTTGGCGTGTTCAACGTCAGGCCGCGCAAGACCGGCATCGGGCGCAATCCGCGCACCGGGGCCGAGGTTTCGATTCCGCCGGGCAAAGCCGTACGCTTCAAGCCGGGCAAGGAGTTGCAGGCCATCGACTGAGGCTGGGTTCTCGCGTACGATGGAGACACCGGCACACTTGTTTTGATCCTGGCAGCGCGGAATCCTGATGCCTGAATTTCTTCCCCCAGTTTCTGCTTCGTCGACTACCGAATATTATCGTCCCGTCGAAGTTTTTGTGGTGCAGCCACCCAAGCAGCGTTACTGGTTGCACATTGTCCTGCTGCTGGCCACTATTTTCACCACGCTTGTGGTCGGAGCGCGGATGGAATTCAACTTCCAGCACGACCAGCCCGCTTTTTCGTTGAACGATGATGAGGTGCCATTTTTCCCCTGGCACTGGATCAAGGCCGAGCCGTCGCGCCTGTTGCTGGGAGTGCCATTCGCGTCCACGCTGATGCTGATTCTGCTGGCGCACGAGATGGGTCACTACTTGTGTTGCCGCTATTACGGCGTGAATGCGACGTTGCCTTTCTTCATTCCTGCGCCCACATTAATCGGCACGCTGGGCGCATTCATCCGCATCCGTTCTCCGATTCGCTCACGGGCTGCGCTGTTTGATATTGGAATTGCTGGACCGATCGCGGGTTTCGTAGTCGCCGTGACAGTGCTGATCTTCGCCCTGCCGCTCTCCAAGGCGATGCCGCCCAGCATGGCGGGACCCGACATTCAACTGGGATACCCGCTGATATTTCGGCTGGCGTGGTATGTGCTTCCGCTGGCACAATTGAAAGCAGGTTCGGCTTCGGCTTTGCACTCGATTTATTTTCATCCCACCGCGATTGCGGCCTGGGTGGGAATGTTCGCGACCGCGCTGAACCTGCTGCCCGGCGGGCAACTGGATGGCGGACACATAGTGTTCTCGCTGACGCCGCGGGCGCACAAGATGGTTTCGCGTCTGACGATTTTGGCGCTGATTCCGATGGCGCTCTATTTCTGGATGGGCTGGCTGTTGTGGGCGATTCTACTGAGGATCAGCGGCATGCGGCATCCCATGGTAGCGGAGTGGCCGGGAGTAACCGGCGTCCGGCGATGGCTCGCGGGATTCGCGCTGGTCATGCTGATCCTGACCTTGGCGCCGGCGCCTTTCGCGCATAGCTCGCTGCTGCAGGTGTTAAGGCAGTTGCGCGGACTATAAGGGCGTTCTCGGATTCGGAGCGAGTCGAAACCTCAGCGGTTGGAGCCTTCGTTAATTCCTGCGAACAAATCTGTTTCCTTTTCAATCAGACCTGGCGTGATCCTGGCGGCCAGGTGGAACATCTCCTGGCGTCCGCGGCCGCGTATGTGGGATGCAAACAAGGGCCACAGTGGCGACTGGCTGGTATGCGCCTGGAAGGCTTCGAGTTTGGTCTCCAGATAATCTCCAATTTCGATAATGGCCGTTGCCGGCGGAAGACTAACTGGTTGGCGGTCGGGCAAAGTAAAGTTCGCGGTGCCGTAGTAGAGCTTTTGAGTTTGATGCGGAGCGAGTTCGCCCGAGAGCTGGTCGGGATAACGATTGTTTCGTCCGGCCCAGTGAAATGCGAGAGTGGCAAACACTGAAGTCATGGAATGATCGGTGTGGCCGGTCACGGATCCATCCGGACCAAACGTGAGCAGCACGTGCGGACGGAATCGGCGTAGGTGAAGCGTCAAGTCGCAGACCACTTTGTAAAGATCCTGGCGATGGAGTTGGCCGTCTGGATAATCGAGTACGACCCCGCGGGAAATCTTCAGGATTTCACAAGCAGCCGCAAACTCCTTCCGCCGCAGGGCTGCTAATTCCTGGTCGCTGGTGGCGCCGCCGCGATTCCGGGCGGCCTGCCCGGGCGTAACCGAGAGCACGCAGGTTTCGATGCCGCGGTCGTGATAGAGCCGCAATGAGCCGCCAAAGCCGGCGGCCTCGTCGTCAGGATGAGCCGTGATGCACATCAGCCGAAGCATGAATTCATTGTAACTTGAGCATTACGGGTCAACCGCTTGCGGAATATTGTGCAACATCTTGCACTGTTCATTTATAAACGCTTCGACTGAGTGCTTTAATAATTGGCGATTCCACAATAGAATAGTGCGGCCCGCGGCAGGATTTCGTGGCCGCGGTTGGCAGCATCCAATTCACGCCGGGAGACCTTGTGCACGTCCTCGTGACTACTGATACGTTGAGCGGCGTGTGGACCTACACGCAAGAACTGGTCACAGGACTGGTCAGTCGTGGAGTTCGGGTCACTCTGGTCAGCCTGGGCGATATTCTGCTGCCGCAGCAAACTTCCTGGATGGACGAACTGCCGGGTCTGGATTACCGTCCTACTGCTTTTCGGCTGGACTGGATGCAGGAGGCGCAGCAGGACTTCAGAGATTCTTCCGCCTATCTGACTGCGCTGGTGAAAGAACTCAAACCAGATCTGCTGCACCTGAACCAATTATGTTATGGCAGTCTTGCGGTCGACACGCCGCGCGTGGTTGTGGCTCACGGCGATTTGATCAGTTGGTGGAAGGAAGTGCACGGGCACGAGCCGCGAGAGGGTCAGTGGATGCGCTGGTACCGCGAGGCGGTGACGCGCGGCTTGTGGCACGCAGGCGCGGTGGTGGCGCCGTCGGTATGGATGCTGGATGCGATTCGCGCTTGCTACACGCTTCCCAGGCGCGATGCGGTGATCTACAACGGGCGTAACCCGATCTCATTCAATCCGTATGTGAGCAAAGACGATTCGGTGCTGGCGGTGGGGCGCTTGTGCGATGCGGGCAAGCAGGTGAGTTTGTTGACCCGGCACACGCACCCGCTGCCGGTGTGCATTGTGGGATCAGAGACGGCGGTTGCCGATCCGGAGATTCGCATTCGCGCGGATGTGAAGCTGGCCATCGACCGCGTGTCGGTGGCGCTGAAAGGGCCGCAGACGCAGGCGGAACTGCGCAACTTGTACAGCCGCGCCTCGATCTACGCCGCCACGTCGCGATACGAGGCTTTTGGCATGGCGCCGCTTGAGGCTGCGTTCTCGCGCTGCGCCATTATCGCGAATGACATTCCGTGCTTCCGTGAAATTTGGGACGATGCCGCGATCTACTTTCAAGCCAACGATGCGGAAAGCCTGGCGGATGTGATTCGACGATTGCATGAGCATCGCGATTTGTGCCGTGGGTATGCGACTCGCGCTTATCAGCGCGCGCGGGAGTGCTTTACTGCCAAGCGCATGATCGATGAGTATGTGAGGCTTTATCACAGTTTGATTGGGGCGCGGCTGGCGGTGGCTTGAGCACGCTTCTAGCTTCTGGCTTTTTTGAGCGCTGCACAATCCAGTGGATTCAATTCACGCTCCCAGTGTCATTTTGAGCGCAGCATGGTCATCCGCGAACGCGGATGATCCTGCGGAGTCGAGAAACCTGCTTTTCGGCTCGCGCCGGCCAAACAGCGGGTTCCGCGACTTCGCTCGGAATGACAGAACGTCGTGATTTGTAACGATGATTCTGAAGTCGTGAGCGCTCTGAGCCAGGAGCTAGAAGCTAGAAGCTGTTATCTTTGTAACGCAGAATATATTTAATTGGAGGACTCATGGCTACAGTCAAAATTACCGTCAGACCGAACGGTCCCTATCGCGTGGAAGCTCCTGAAGGGTCAATCGAATTGGTGGACGTCAACGGAACGAAGTATGACCTGACCGGAAAACCAGCCTTTTCGCTTTGTCGTTGCGGCGGATCAACCAACAAACCGTTTTGCGACGGAACCCATAGCAAGATCGGATTCCAGGGCGCGGAGTTGGCGGTGAAGAAAGCGGAGGGGTAGTCGCGCCCTCTCAGTGAATCGTTTTCGTCTTGCGCGACATGTAATCCATCAGCAGATACTGGCCGAGTGTGTAGGGCGTGGTGAAGTAGGCTTTGCCGCGGCACATCTCCGTGACTTTCTGCACGAACTGCACCAGGCCGTAATCGGACGCCAGCATGAAGGTATTGATCAGGACGCCGGCGCGCTTGCACTTGGAAACTTCTTCGAGCGTCTGGCTGACCACCAGCGGGATCGAGTCCGAAGGCGTTCTTGTAGATGCGTCCATCTTCCAGCGTCAGCGCCGACGGCTTGCCGTCGGTGATCATGACAATCTGCTTCATGTCCTTGCGCTGGCGCTGCAGAATGCGTTGCGCCAGGCGCAGGCCCTCGCGCGTGTTGGTGTAGTACGGGCCAACCTTCACGCGCGCCAGTTGCGAGAGCGGCACCTCTTCGGCGGAGTCGTGGAACAGAATCAGAGACAGCGAATCGCCCGGATACTGCGTGCGGATCAGGTGCGAGAGCGCCATCGCCACTTTCTTTGCCGGCGTGAAGCGATCTTCGCCGTAAAGAATCATCGAGTGCGAGCAGTCGAGCATCAGCACGGTCGCGCACGACGACTGATACTCGCACTGATGCACCTGCAGATCGGAGTACTCGATGTTCAGCGGCAGCTTCAAGCCCTCGCGCTGAATCGCGCTGGAGAGGGTTGCCGTGATGTCGAGATTCAGAGTGTCGCCGAATTCGTATTGTCGGGATGCGCCGCTGGCCTCGATGCCGGTCGCCATGTCGCGCGTGTCGTGGCGTCCGAAGCTCGATTTGCCCAGCGATCCCAGCAGATCGCGCAGGGTTTTGAAGCCGAGAAAGTCCAGGCTCTTGTCGGTGATTTCGAACTTCGCCTGCTGCTGCGCCTCGCCCACCTGCCCGCCCACGCTGGATTGCTGCGACGGATCGTGCGGCTGGATCGTCAATGCTGATGTAATCTTCCTGCTCCATGCGCTCGATCAGCTGTTCGATCAGTTCGTCGAGCGTGCCGTCCATCTGCATCTGCTGCAGTTGCTCGCGCATTTCCTCGTCGAGCAGATCGCTGTCCAGCAGCGCCTGCTCGATGGCGCGGCGCAGATCGTCGAGCGTCTGCTCGCCGTCGCCGCATGTCGTCGATACATGTAATTCTGGAAGCCGCTCTGCAGCAGATAGTCAGAGAGCGCGCTGAGCAGGTCTTCCATGCTCATCTCGCCGGCAGGATCGGGAACGTATTTGCTGTAGCGAATGCGTTTCATAGAAGCAGTCGTCGGTCGTCGGTCGTCGGTCGTTGGCCAGTAACGTGTCGCTCAGTCACTGCCGACCTGAGGACCAACGACCGAACGACTAGTTATATGGTCTTCTTCCGCGGAACGGCAGGTCTTCCCGTTCGAACGGTCTTTTCCGCTGCCTTGGGCTGCTTTTCGCCGGCGGTGAACACGCGCTCTTCGTTGCGTCCAATGCGCTTGTGGGCGTACAGGCCTTCGAGCACGAACTCGGCCGCGGAGACCTGCAACTCCGGACTGTCTTTCGGACCGACGCCGAGCTTGCACCAACTTTTCCATCAGACCCTGAATGCCGCTGCAGCGATTGCAGCACTTCGCCTGCGCCGGCGCGCGTCGGCCAGTTGAATTTCGCCGCCGAGATCGAACCACTGCACGACCTGCTGCATGTTCACGCCGTTGAAGTATTCGTCGTAGGTCTTGGCGATGGCGGTGCGGATCAATTCGCGGCCCACGTGGTCCGCGCCCTTCATCTCGCCTTCGTACTCCAGTTCGAGCTTGCCGGTGATCGCCGGCAGGGCGGCATAGATATCGCCGATGCGCGGCACGACCAGCTTTTCGTCATGCCGGATCGCGCGGCGCTCGGCATTCGAGATCACGTTCTCCATGCACGAAATCGGCAGACGCTGGCTGACGCCGGAGCGCTTGTCGATCTTCTTGTCTTCGCGCGCGACGAACGCGATTCGCTCGATCACTTCCTGCACGTACTTCGGAATGTGCAGCTTGTATCCGTCGCGCTGCGTCCAGGCTTCCTGCGCGGTGATGGCGATGCCTTCTTCGACCGTGGCCGGATAGTGGGTGCGAATTTCCGAGCCGATGCGATCTTTCAGCGGCGTAATGATTTTGCCGCGAGCCGTGTAGTCCTCCGGATTGGCGCTGAACACCATGGCAACATCGAGCGGCAGGCGGATCGGATAGCCCTTAATCTGCACGTCGCCTTCCTGCATGATGTTGAACAGTCCGACCTGAATCTTTGCCCGCCAGGTCGGGCAGTTCGTTGATGGCGAAGATGCCGCGATTGGCGCGGGGCAGCAATCCGTAGTGCACGGTCATCTCGCTGCTCAGTTCGTGGCCGCCGCGCGCCGCCTTGATGGGATCGATGTCGCCGATCAGGTCGGCGATGGTCACATCGGGGTGGCCAGCTTTTCGACGTAGCGCTCTTCCGGCGTCAGATACGCGATCGGCGTGCTGTCGCCGTGCTTCGGCAATCTCGTCGCGGCAGCGGCGGCAGATGGGAGCATAAGGATTGTCGTGAATCTCGCAGCCCGCGATGTAAGGCGTCTGCGGATCGAGCAGAGTGGTCAGAGCGCGCAGAATGCGGCTCTTGGCCTGACCGCGCAATCCCAGCAGAATGAAATTATGGCGCGAAAGAATGGCATTCACGATCTGCGGGACGACGGTATCGTCGTAACCGACGATGCCGGGAAAATCGGCCCGCCCTGCGCGAAGCTTCGCCATCAGGTTGTCGCGCAATTCGTCCTTCACGCGGCGGCTGCGCAGACGTTGTTCGGAAAATGGACTGTGGCGCAACTCGCCGAGTGTCCGCGGAAAACTCATGATGGAAAAACCCCCAGGGAAAACAGCTTCTGGCCCGATTATACGCTCGCTGTCACAACCTTATGTGCTGCGAGTGGCCATTAGCTGGCGTGCCCATTGCCGCCAGCTTTCTGGCGCACGTGCACGGTGCGGCGCATGAGCTGGGCAGGATGGTTTCAAAGTAAGAAATGATGGCTCGCAGGCGCTCCGCCTCCGATTTCATGCCCAGCAGAGTCTGTTTGAAATCGAGGTCAAGCGGAAGCGGACCCAGCCAGGTGAAACGAGAGTTGGCCGTTCATCTATCTCCGAGGATGTTCTCCGGCTCGGCTCCTGCCAGGGTCATGAATTTCGCCGTGCAACTTCAGCGCTTGCGCGATTTCTTCCTGCGGTGGCGAGCGCCGGGTTCGTCCTGCAAGTAAAGAACCTCCGCCTGCAGAAACGAGCGCTCGTGGTTGACGTTGCATGACTTCGAAGCGCTCGCGGCCCTCGGTGACGATGTCCATGCGTCCGTCAGGATATTTCTTGGTGACGGTGAGAATTTCCGCGGTGCAGCCGATCTCGGCAACTCCCTGATCTTCCTTGCGCTCGGACCACGCCGAAACTGTTTCTGCGTCAGGCACTCGGAGATCATTTCCTTGTAGCGCGGCTCGAAAATGTGCAGCGGCAAGGGCGTGCCGGGAAAGCAGAACCAGGTCGAGGGGAAACAGCGGCAGCAGCGTGCTCAAGCAACGGCCTCCGAGACTCTTCGCGGCGCGAATCCTTGGATTGTACGCCGTGATTGTACGCCACGACTGTGCGTCTGCTTGACTTTGCGAGCATGGAGAGCATAAAAGCTCGACATGGATCGAGCGAGATCAACTTCCGGGCAAAGTCGTGGTGGTGACTGGCGCGTCGATGGGCATCGGCGAAGCGATTGCAAAGATTTTCGCCGATCGATGGCGCGAGCGTGGTGTTGCTTTCGCGCGACGCGGACGCGCAGAAGCGGCCCGCGGCCGGATCGGTCACTCCGAGAGCACGCTGGCGCTGGCCTGCGATGTTCGCAATCGCGAGGAAATCGATCGCGTGGTCGGCCTCACCCTGCACCATTTTGAGCGCATCGATGTCTGGATCAACAACGCCGGACACGGCCTATTGGATTCCGTCGCGAATGTGGACATGGCCGCGTGCCGCGAAACCTTCGAAACCAATTTCTTTGGCGCGGTCGAAGCCATGCAGGCGGTGATTCCGGTCATGAAGCAGCAAGGCTCGGGCACAATCATCAACATATCCAGCGTAGCCGGACACATTCCGCTGCCGTTTCATGCCGTCTACAGCGCCACGAAATTTGCCCTGAACGCGATCGGCAAAGGCGCGCGGATCGAGCTGAAGAACTACCGGCATCAATGTGATGACCGTGTGTCCCGGCTACGTGCGCACCGATTTCGGCGCCAATGCTCTCAAAGGCAAAGAGCAGAAGACAGGTGCGACCCGCCCGGGTGCGCGGAATCACCGCCGAACGCGTGGCCCGGGCCGTGCTTCGCGGATACCTGAAAGCGAAAGCGGGAAGTCATTGTCCCCTGGACCATGCATCCCATGATCAAGATCTACCAACTGTTCCCGGGATTGGTGGAGTGGTCGATGGTGAATGGCGAGTGCGGGCAGACGTTGAGAATTGCTATTTCAGTTCGTCCAGCATGGCCTTCATCTCCGACTGCGCATGGGTATTGCCAGTGCGCCTCGCCGACGAGATTCCTTCGACCAGCATTTTCTTCGCTTCATCCAGTCGATTTGCCGTTGCCAGCGTCTGTGCGGCCATGAAGTATCCAGCCGTGTAATCAGGATGAGTGGCAAGCAGCTTCGCAAATTCCTCCAGCGCCCGTTCGACTTCACCGGACTTCGAATACTCCATGGCGAGGCCGTAGCGGGCAAAGGCGTCGTCGGGTTCTGCGCAAGACTTCGTTCAGCATTGCCAGTCGGTCCATAAAGCAGCTCTTTGAGGTTACTACAGCCCGCGAAGAAAAGTTTTCCCCGGCATTGCCTTCCGCACTAGCGATCTTATTTGTTGCTGAGTACAATGCCTTCATCCTTCAAAGGGAGTTTTCGATCATTGGCTTGTCCATTTTTCATGCCGACGCAAAAACTCGAAGATGGTGGTTGGCTTCATCCCTCGCGCCTCCCGTTAGGCGCCGGATGGTTTGGCCACTGCTCCGCGCCCGGACACGAAGGCGCAGAACCGACCAACCAGGAATTGCGGGAATTTTGCAATCTCGGTTATGCCGCCGGTTGCTCGCGCCTGCCGCAAGAGCGTGCCTACGATGCGGTAAGATTTTCCGTCGCTCATGATCGTGGCATGCAGTTGATGCTTTGGTTCGTCTGCGAGTCGCGTCATCTTCCGGCGGGCCACGGAATGCTGGAATACGATCTCTCGCTCGACCGTTGGATCTCTTCTCACTCCGATCCGCGCATCCAAAAAATGGCGGACTGTTATTTGCAATCGTACTTGCTGCGTAGAATCTGGCGAACCACGCCGGACGCCACCTCGAGCCCAACTCCATGAGCCAGACCAGTGATTTCACGCTACCGCGGCCCGTCCGGGACTCGCAATCCGAGATGGCCGAAATTGTTTTGCCCAACGACACTAATCCGCTCGGCGCATTGCTGGGCGGGCGCCTCATGCATTGGATTGACCTCGCCGGAGCCATGGCCGCGCATCGCCATTCCCGCAACTACGTCGTCACCGCGGCCATTGATCACTTGGATTTCTGGGTGCCGGTGCACGTAGGCGATCTGGTAATTCTCCGCTCCTCGGTGAATCGTGTCTTCCACAGTTCGATGGAAGTGGGAGTGAAGGCCTGGGTGGAAAACTATATTCTGGACGATTCCAAGCACGTGAGTTCGGCCTACCTGACGTTCGTCGCGGTCGATGCCGGCGGACGCCGTCTTATGGTGCCGGCGGTCATTCCTGAGACTGAAGATCAGCGACGGCGCTACGACGATGCGGGACGGCGTCGGAATCTGCGCCAGATTGAACGGGAACGGCGTCGAGACAATATGCGGTAGGCGGCGACGTCGCGGGAGACGTTGCGAGCAACCTCTCTGCAGACGGCAGCTTGCTGCGACTCGGGTTTGCTCCTCCCCGCGAATCATCTACACTAGCTCGGCATGAATTCCCGCCTGAAAAATAAAATTGCCATCGTGACTGGGGCGGGGACCGGGATTGGTCGCGCTTGCGCTCTTGCGCTGGCCCACGAAGGCGCAAAGGTGGCTCTGGTTGGCCGGCGCCAGTCTCTGCTCGAAGAAGTTGCCGGCAAGATTGGCGATTCCGCGCTCGTCCTGGCAGCGGATGTGACCGACAAAAGAGAAATTGAGCGCGTTCTCGAGCGCACCATTGAGCGCTTCGGAGAGCTGAATGTCTTGTTGAATAATGCCGGTGTTCTTCGCATTGGGACCGCCGAGCAGATCACGGAAGAACAGTGGGATGAGACTTTCAATGTCAACGTTCGCAGCACCTGGCTGCTCTCGAGCGCCGTACTGCCTCCCATGCGGAACGCCGGAGGCGGTTCGATTATCAACATGGCGTCAGTGCTTGGAATCAACGGAGCTCCGAACCGGGCTGCGTATGCGCCGTCCAAAGGCGCAGTGGTCCTGCTCACCAAATGCATGGCCCTTGACCACGGACACGAACACATTCGGGTAAACGCCATTTGCCCGTCGTTCATCGAGACTGAACTCACGGCTGCCGTCATCAATAAGGCTCCACATCCGGAGTCGGTTCGCGCGGAACGAACCGCTGTGCATCCGCTTGGGCGGTTGGGGCGGCCCGAAGATGTCGCGCCCCTTGCGGTTTATCTTGCCAGCGATGAGTCTTCCTGGGTGACAGGCACAGTATTCCCGGTGGACGGAGGGTACCTGGCGGTATGAGCTGAAACGGCGCATCCCGATTCTGACGATCCCGGTTCGAGGAACCTCTGGTTTGGAAACTTTCCTCGCTCCCCGGTACTCTAATTACCAGGGAATTCTGCTGTTCCCGGCCTACTTGCCTTGATGAAGCTTTCTAAGTTAATTCCCGCTTTTGTGCTGGTTATTTCTTCGCTGGATGGGACTGCCCTGGCAGCGCCCGCGAATTCGGCGTCGGTTCTTCCCAAGGAGTTCGGGGGATGGCAGATTGCGGGCTCACCACGATCCAGCAACGATCCCGCGGTCGCCGACCCGGTGAACGCGGCAGTTCTGAAGGAATATGGATTCGCTGGGTTCGAAGCCGCCACTTATACGCGCGATGACGGCCGCAAGCTAACCTTGAAGGCGGCGCATTTTGGCGATGCCAGCGGCGCCTACGGCGCTTACACCTATTACAAGACGCCTGCCATGCTGATTGAGAAGATCGGCGACGGAGCCGCCTCGATGAATGAGCGCGTGCTTTTTTATCGCGGTAACATCCTGGTGGACGCGGTATTTCAAAAGCTCTCTGCGATGTCTGCCGCCGAGTTGCGCGAGTTGGCGCAGGATCTTCCCTTGCCTTCGGGCAATACGCGCAATTTACCCGGGCTGCCGGCTTATCTGCCGCCTCAATCCTACGTACAGAACACGGCGAAGTACATGGTCGGGCCGGTCGCGCTGCAAAATGTGGACGCGCCGGTTCCCGCCGAGTTGGTGGATTTCAATGCCGGCGCGGAAGTGGTGCTGGGAAATTACAACAGTTCCGGTGGGGAAGCTACGCTGATGTTGATTTCCTACCCGACCCCACAGATCGCGGCCGATCATCTGCGGCGTATCGAAGCCGCGCGCCAGCAGAGTTCGCAGCCGGGCAATGGCTCGGCCGCCGCGAATAATCTTTTTCAAGTTCCCCTGTTCGACAAGCGCACGGGTCCGATCGTGGTAGTCGCCGCCGGCCCGCTGTCGCAGACCGAGGCTAAGTCGCTGCTGGCATCGGTGAATTACGATGCGAATGTTACCTGGAACGAGAACACGTATTTCACCAAGAAAGATAATCTGGCGAATCTTTTAGTAAACGTGATCATTCTGTGTTTCATCATTATTGGTTTCGCGCTGGTCGCTGGAGTCGCCTTCGGAGGCATTCGCATTCTGGCCCGACGGCTGTTTCCCGATCGGGTATTCAACCGAGCGGAGAACCGGGAATTTATCTCGCTGCACCTGTCGGAAAAGCCGCCTGAGCCTTAAGAAGGGTGGTAACCCATTCAATCAAAGGTGTTTAACCTAAGGAAGGTCGAAATTTGTCTCACTATGAGCAAGTCGGAATAACTGTTAACCTATTTTGTAAGTGATTGAAAATAAAAATGTTTCTTTCCGAGATATCTCTTGACACCCCCCTTTTTCGGCTCTTAAGATTTCGCCAGAAAGTTTTGACGGTTTGATCTCCGTTAGAACTATTCTCCCTTGAAAGAAAAGGCTGCCCAAATTGCCGGGCGGCCTTTTCGTTTTCCATTCATTGCAGGAATTACGGAAGACTTGCCTGGTCGCAGCATTGTCAAAACCGTTGGCATCGATTCGATGTTTTGTTGGAACGACCATGCGTTATAGTTCGTACTTTCTTTAGGCATAGCGTTCCAGGGCGGAGGGAACCATGTTTTGCGATAAGTGCGGCGCGGCATTACAGGCGGATCAGGGTTTTTGCAGCCGCTGCGGAAAAGAAGTTACCGGATTGTTGGTGGGGTATCCACGGCGCAGTCGAGTCCGCGAGCACGTTCGGCTGCTCGGAATTTTCTGGCTGGCGTTGTCCGCGCTCGATGGCTTGCTGGGAGTGGCCTCATATGTCGTATCCAATACTGTTTTCAATCTCGGGATGCATCCAACCCGCCCCGCGTTCCTGCATCCGCTGTTGAGCTTTATAGGAATTGCCGTAATCGTAAAAGCATTCGCGGGGTTTGCAACCGGTTGGGGCTTGTTGCAGCGGGAACCGTGGGCACGCACCGTTGCCGTGGTGCTTGCGTTCCCTTCGCTCTTTTTCAACGTGCCTTTCGGCACTGCGCTCGGGATTTATACCTTGTGGGTGCTCCTGCCGGCGGAGTCGGACGCGGAGTATGAAAAGGAAGCGCGCAGCGTCGGCGCCGCCTGAGCGAGGTCCTTGAGCGAACTCAGAGATCGGGGGCGCCCTTTACGCTGACTGCGCCCCCATTTAGAATCGAACTCGAGCCGACGTAGCTCAGTTGGTAGAGCAGCCGATTCGTAATCGGCAGGTCACCAGTTCAACTCTGGTCGTCGGCTCCATTCCTGGTCCGGAGGCGGTTTTCGGACCGCCTAACTCTTGGCGTGTTGCTTGGCTTTGTCGATGTATTCCTGTAGTTGCTGCTTTTGCGGGTAGTTCGGATTCTTCTGCAGCAACTGCTCCCACGCTTGCACCGCGCCTTTCGGATCGCTCTTACCTTGCCAGCGGACGATCCCCAGGTTGAACAGGGTTCCCGGATGATCGGGTTGATACTTCAGCGCCTGCTGAAATTCGGCGATGGCGCCGTCGGCGTCTCCGGTGTACCAGAGCGATGTGCCCAGATCGGTTAAGAGGTCTGCGTTTTTGGGTTGGCTCTTGGCGGCGAGCTGGTAATACTTGACTGCCTCGGGATATTGCCGTCCGTCGTAGTACAGATTTGCCACTTTAACCACCGTGTCAACGTCGTCCGGATTACTCTTCAAAGTCGCGAGCAGTGGAGCGACGGCCTGGTCGATCATTTCCTTCTGTTGCTCGGGAGTCAACTGCGGTTGAGTCCCCTGAGCTGCGCTGCCGTTAGAAGCCGCCACCGCGGCTGTCGCCGCAGCCGGCGAAGCGGAACCGCGAAACAGGTAGCCCAAAGCGACGCCCAGGATCAGACAGAAAGCCGCCAATATATATGCCTGCGTGCTGGTCCAGTTTTCGCGTCCGGCGGCTTTGGGATGAGTTGCGTTTTTCTCGGACATGGCTTTTTGCTCCTTCTCTGTGCCTCGGTGGTGCACGTCTAGCGGGCGACTTCCACCAGCGTATTACTCTTCGCTTTCAGGCTTGTCGTGCCCGGCTGGTAGACACAGAACGGCTCTTCATCGAGATAATTGCCGGTGGCCGCGTAAGCACGCGCGCGGCACCCCATGCAGATATTGCGGAACTCGCAGCAGCCGCACTTCCCCTTCAGATTATTAACGTCGCGCAGTTGATTGAACACCACGGAGTTTTCCCAGATGTCGGCGAACGACTGCTTTTTCAGATCGCCTGCCAGAGCCGGTAAGTATCCACAGGGATAGACCTCGCCTTGATGAGAAATGAAACATACCGCAGTCCCAGCCAGGCATCCCTTGGTCATGGCATTCATGTCGGAAGGATGAGTTCCGGGGTGCCCCACCGCGTGTCCGATCCCATGAGGCTTCAGTTCGATGCCGGTTGAGCCGGGCATCGCCATTTCGGTGGGCCCGATTTGTGGCGAAAGGTGAACTGCCTCGGGCACGGGGTTTTTAGTTTGGGCAGCCGCAGCCTCGGAGACTCGCTCCGCGACCCGTCGTTGGCGCACCACGCGGAAGTAATGGGGCGCGCAAGTTGCCTTCATCTCGATGCCACCTTCGAGCGAGCGATCATAGAACCAGTTCAGCATCTTTTCGTACTCTTCAGGTGGAACCATCTGCTCGGCCGCGATATCCACGCCGCAGCCTACCGGCACCAGTAGAAAGGTGTGCAGCGCGTCCGCTTCCATCGACTTTGCCAGTTCGAGTACCTGCGGCAGCTGATGAGCATTGTGGCGGGCAACGGTGGTGTTGATCTGCACTGACATGCCGAGATTTTTCAGGTTGCGAAACCCGGCAATGGCGGCGTCGAAGGCGCCAGGAATGCTGCGAAAACTGTCATGGGTGAGCGCATCAGCGCCGTCGATACTGATGGCCACGCGCCGCACGCCGCTATCGACGATCATGCGCGCAACCTCCTTCGTAACCAGCGTGCCATTGGTGGCCAGCGCGACACGCAGACCCTTATCCGTGCCATAGCGCGCCAACTGGAAAATATCCGAGCGAAAGAGTGGCTCACCCCCGCTCAACACCAGGATGGGAGTAGCGACCTCGGCAATCTGATCGATAATATCGCGTGCCCCTTGGGTGGAGAGGTCAGAAGGAGAACTGAGCTCCGTGGCGCTGGCCCGGCAATGGATGCAGCGTAGATTGCACCCTTTGGTCAATTCCCAGAAAATCAACCGTGGCTTGTTTTGACTTGCTTGCTGCGCATTGCCATTTGACGGAGCCATAGGTGGCCTTCCTCTCTAGCTTGAACCTGGGGTTTGTCGCTCACCCTAGGCGAAACGATAGAGCACCGGAATCACACTCGCGGTGATAGTCATCACCGGGAATTGTGATCGGCGTCACGAAACCGTTTGCCATGGAGATCGGGTCCCGCCCGTCCAGCCGGGCGAGGACGCCCGGCCTCCATTCACCGTGACTTAGCGGCTGCTAATTGTGGTTGGCGATCTCGCGCAGCGCGGCCGGGTTGCGAATCACCAGGGTCGAGCCTTTCGACTGCACGATCTGATGCTTCTTCATGTCGGCAAACAGCCGGCTCACCGTCTCCCGCGACGTTCCAATCATCTGCGCGATTTCCTCGTGGGTGAGTCTGAGCCTCAACCGTGGTTCCGCTTTGGCGGATTCGCCGTTCTTGGTGGTCCATTCCAGAAGCAGGTTCGCCAATTTCTCGGCTGCCGAGTGAGACAGTCCCAGCGTACGCACTTCCTGACAAGCATTGTGATATTTTTCGCTTAGCTGCTCGGCCACTTTAAAGCAAGCTTCCACATCATCCTTGAGGAAGCGAAGAAAGTCATCGCGTTTGACGAAGTTCACCTGGCACGGGTCAAGCGTCTCCGCTGTCACCTCGTAAGGTTTGCCCGAGATGGTGGCACTCAGCCCCAGCACTTCCCCTGGCTCGGCAAGTTTCACAATCATGGTTCTACCGTTGGGCGAGTTAATAGAGAGCTTCACGCTGCCTTTGCAGAGCACAAAGATGCCACGCGGCAATTGCCCTTCGACGAACAGTACAGCCCCTTCGGGATACGCGGTTGCGTACTTAATATCTTCAAAAGCCTCCAGCGCGGCAGCCGGCAGGTCGCAGAAGATACGATCGGCGCGCAGCTTGCACGTAAGACAGCTTTCGACAATCTCCATTCCATATGGTGAGAGCATAAACTAGCCTCCTAGAACACACTTCCATGACACCCTCGGAACGGGCTCACTAGTTGGGGTGCAGGTTCTGCGGTCCACAGCCAGTTCAGCCAGTCTCGTCTGAGGCCAGTGTCCGCCCGCATGAATCCTTTGGCTGTGCTGCAAGGCACACGCCCTTGTGATCTTCCTCACATTTCGCCATGTGACGGGCGTCACACGCGCCTGTGACGTGCCTTGCTGCGCCCGTGTGGGGCTATCGTCCATGCTTATGCGGTCCGACTGTGAAGCAAGACGGGTGTCTTAATTTATGTTAGGCAGGGCGGTGGACATGAAGCGCAAGTTCAAGACCATGGATGCAAACGAGGCGGTCGCCTACGTCGCCTACCGGGTGAACGAGGTGATAGCCATCTACCCCATCACTCCTTCTTCAAACATGGGCGAGTGGGCGGACGAGTGGTCGTCGCAGAGAATCCAGAACATCTGGGGCACAGTACCCCACGTGATGGAGATGCAGAGCGAAGGCGGGGCGGTTGGAGCTGTGCATGGCGCGTTGCAGACTGGTTCGCTGGCCACCACGTTCACGGCCTCGCAGGGTCTGCTGCTCATGATTCCGAACATGAATAAGATTGCGGGAGAACTCACCCCCACAGCGTTTCATGTTTCAGCGCGCACCTTGGCTACTCATGCGCTCTCGATCTTTGGCGACCACTCGGATGTCATGTCCTGCCGCACTACTGGTTTCGCCATGCTGTGCTCCAACTCTGTGCAGGAAGCCATGGACATGGCTCTCATCGCACACGCCGCGGCTCTCGATTCGCGCATCCCTTTTCTGCATTTCTTCGACGGCTTCCGTACCTCCCATGAAGTCAACAAAATTGAAATGCTCACCGAAGACGACATGCGGGCGCTCATTAATATGGATCACGTCTTCGAGCATCGCCAGCGGGCACTTTCGCCGGATCATCCGGTTTTGCGCGGTACCGCGCAGAATCCTGACGTGTTTTTCCAGATGCGCGAACGGGCAAATCCTTACTACCAGGCCTGTCCAGAAATCGTGCAATCCGTGATGACCAAGTTCTCGAAGATGGTCGGACGCTCCTATCATTTGGTTGATTACGTGGGTGCGCCCGATGCTGAACGCGTAATCGTGATCATGGGCTCCGGAGCCGAGGTCGCCCATGAGACGGTCGAATCATCTCAACGCGCAAGGCGAAAAGCTTGGACTGCTGAAAGTGCATCTGTATCGTCCCTTCCCGGTGCAGGCGTTCCTCGAGGCCTTGCCCGCCAGCGTGCGCAAGATCGCCGTCCTCGATCGCACCAAGGAATCGGGAGCGATCGGTGAACCGCTATATCTCGATGTAGTGAACGCGCTGCACGAAGGCGTGAAAGCTGGGTACAGCCCGCGGAAGACTGCGCCGGCGGTTGTGGGCGGACGCTACGGGCTCTCCTCCAAGGAGTTTACCCCGGCGATGGTCAAGGCGGTTTACGACAATCTGAAAGCGGATCAGCCCGATCACCAGATAAAAGACCACTTCACCATCGGCATTCAGGACGACATCAGCCACACCAGTCTGTCCTACGACGCCGAGTTTTCCACCGAACCGGACAATGTTGTGCGCGCGATGTTCTACGGTCTGGGCGCGGACGGCACTGTAGGTGCCAACAAGAATTCGATCAAAATCATTGGCGAGAACACCGACAACTATGCGCAGGGCTACTTTGTCTACGATTCCAAGAAGTCGGGTGCGGTGACCATTTCGCATCTGCGGTTCGGGCCGCAGCCCATTCGCTCCAGCTACCTGGTTTCGAAAGCCAACTTCGTCGCCTGTCACCAGTGGATATTCCTTGAACGCTACGACATGCTGAGTTCGCTGGTTCCCGGCGGCACATTCCTGCTCAACAGCCCGTTCGGGAAGGATGAAGTTTGGGACCATCTGCCGCGTCCGGTGCAAGAGCAGCTCATTTCGAAGCGCGCGAAGTTCTACGTGATCGATGCCTACCAGGTGGCGCGCGACACCGGCATGGGCAGCCGCATGAACACGATTTTGCAGGTGTGTTTCTTCGCCATCTCCGCAGTTCTGCCGGGGAGCAAGCGATTGAGGCGATTCGCAAATCGATTCGCGATACCTACGGCCAGCAAGGGCGAAGAGATCGTGCAGAAGAACATGAAGGCCGTGGACGAAACTCTGGCGCACTTGTTCGAAGTAAGAGTTCCCGCCGAGCTCAGCAGCGCGATCGAGATGCCGCCACCGTTCTCTACCTCAGCCCCGGAATTCGAGCGCGATGTGCTGGGCGTGATCTATGCGGGACGCGGCGACGAATTACCGGTCAGCGCATTCCCAGTCGACGGCACTTTTCCCACCGGCACAGCCAAGTGGGAGAAACGCAACCTGGCGCTCGAAATTCCCGCCTGGGATTCGAAAATCTGTATCCAGTGCGGAAAGTGCGCCATGGTTTGCCCACATTCCGTCATCCGCATCAAGGTTTACGACTCGAAAGAATTGCAAGGCGCTCCGGCAACTTTCAAATCCACCGAGAGCCCGCGACAAAGAATGGCAAGGCCTCAAATACACGATTCAAGTAGCACCGGAAGACTGCACCGGTTGCGGCGATCTGCGTCGAAGTTTGTCCGGTAAAGAACAAAGCGGAGACGCGACTCAAAGCGATCAACATGGTGCCGCAGCCACCGCTGCGCGTGCCCGAGCGCGAGAACTGGGATTTCTTTCTTAGGCTTCCGGAACTTGACCGTCGCAACATTAAAGTCACCAACATCCGTCAACAGCAGGTGCAGGAACCCTTGTTCGAGTTTTCCGGCGCGTGCGCTGGCTGTGGAGAAACTCCATACCTCAAGCTCATGTCGCAGTTGTTCGGTGATCGCGCAATTATTGCCAACGCTACCGGGTGCTCGTCGATTTATGGCGGCAACCTGCCGACGACGCCTTGGAGCAAGAACGCAGCGGGACGCGGACCCGCCTGGTCAAACTCTCTGTTCGAAGACAACGCCGAGTTCGGCCTGGGCTTCCGTCTGTCGATCGATAAGCAGACCGAATTCGCGCAGGAACTAGTGAAACGCGTGGCAGGAACGATCGGCGAAGAACTTGCGATCCGCAATTCTCACGGCTCCCCAAAAAGACGAAGCTGACATTTACGAACAGCGCCAGCGCGTGGACCTGCTGAAAGAAAAACTGCACGTCATGAACTCGATGGACGCCAAGCAATTGCTCGCTGTCGCCGACCTCCTGGTGAAGAAAAGCATCTGGATCGTTGGCGGAGACGGTTGGGCCTATGACATCGGCTACGGCGGTCTCGATCACGTATTGGCCAGCGGGCGCAACGTCAACGTGCTCGTGCTCGATACCGAGGTCTATTCCAACACCGGAGGACAGGCCTCAAAATCCACGCCACGGGCTGCGGTCGCTAAGTTTGCTGCCGGCGGCAAGCCTGGCGCGAAAAAAGACTTGGGTCTCATCGCCATGAGCTACGGCAACATTTATGTCGCCAGCGTGGCTATGGGCGCGAAAGATGAGCATACGCTGAAAGCATTTCTCGAAGCCGAAGCGTACAACGGACCCAGCCTGATCATCGCGTATTCGCATTGCATCGCTCACGGCATCAACATGACCACGGCGATGTCGAATCAGAAAGCGGCAGTCGATTCAGGGCAATGGCTGCTTTATCGCTACAATCCCGAACGGACCGCCCAGGGCGAGAATCCGCTGACCCTCGACTCACGCACGCCTACGCGCAAAGTGGCGGATTACCTGACGATGGAAACGCGTTTCAAGATGCTGACCAAGAGTAATCCGGACCAGGCCAAGCAGCTCTGGCATGAAGCGCAGCATGACGCCGAGATCCGCTTTCATCTTTATGAATATCTGGCGCAACGGAAAAACGGGAACGAACCGAGCAAGACGCCACAGCAGACAGAGACGCAGCAAGCCGCGTCTCCGCAGAAAACATAAAACAACGGTAGAGATGTTGCTTGCAACGTCTTCCGCTCGCGAGAGGAGAAATCATGATCGACCTGAGCACTACTTACCTGGGTTTGCCGCTTCGCACACCTTTGGTTGCGTCCGCATCACCACTATCGCAAGAGATCGACGGCATTCGCCATCTCGAAGACGCTGGCGCATCCGGCGTGGTTTTGTATTCCCTGTTCGAGGAGCAATTGCGACAGGAGAGCTTCGAACTGGAACACCATCTGGCCGAAGGGACAGACAGCTTCGCCGAGGCAGCTTCGTTTTTCCCGCAGCCGACTGAGTTCCACCTGGGACCCGATGGATATCTGAATCACATCCGTCGTGCCAAGGAAGCGGTATCCATACCGATCATAGCCAGCCTCAACGGCACGACCGTCGGGGGCTGGACCCAGTATGCCAAGCTGATCGAGCAGGCCGGCGCGGACGCGCTGGAATGCAATATCTACTCGATTCCCACTGATCCTGAACTTACATCCGCTGCGGTTGAGCAGCAATACTTCGACATTCTCCAGGCCGTGAAGTCGGCAGTGAGAATTCCGGTCGCGGTCAAGCTCAGTCCTTTCTTCAGCAATATGGCCAATATGGCGAAGCGGCTTGACGCCACCGGAGCGAACGGACTGGTGCTGTTCAATCGCTTCTATCAACCCGACATCAACCTGGATGAATTGGAGATCCAGCCGAATGTGCTGCTCAGCACTCCGCACGCGCTGCGCCTTCCGCTGACCTGGATCGGCATCCTTTATGGCCGCATCCATGCCAATCTCGCAGCTACCAGCGGTGTGCACGGCCCCGAGGACGTCATCAAACTTCTGATGGTCGGTGCCGACGTCACCATGCTCTGCTCCACCCTCCTGCGCAACGGCATCAACCATCTTCGCTACATCGAAGATGGCGTGCGGTCATGGATGGAAAAACACGAATACGATTCGGTTCAGCAGATGAAGGGCAGCATGAGTCAGCTGCGTTGTCCCAATCCTTCTGCCTTTGAGCGGGCGCAGTACATGAAGGCAGTCAAGAGTGCGCAGCACGTAATGGTCACCGGCCGCGAAGCCTGGAAAATCCTTAGCGGAGACTAGACACGTTCGTGACAACCAGGCGGTGGCGCAGGCGGACTACTCGCCGTCCGACGGTTCTCACCGACTGCGGCTCACGAAAGAACTGTCATGACTGGAAGTTGTTCTGCGATGCGATCGCCGACCTCTAAAGAAACCAATTCGCGCCCACCCTCGGCTAGAGTGTGAAACAAAATGTTGCGCCCGTGTTCTCCGTACCCTCCGCCCACACTTGGCCTCCGTGACGGCGGATGATGCGCTCCACGGTCGCCAGGCCAATCCCGATGCCCGGGTATTCCTTGGCGCCATGCAGGCGGTGGAAAGCGCCAAACAACTGGTCCGCGTAGGCCATGTCAAAGCCAATGCCGTTATCCCGGACAAAATAGGCTACTCTCCCGTTCCCTTGGGGTGCGGTGCCAAATTCAATGCGCGCAGCAGCACGTTTGGCGCTGAACTTGTAGGCGTTGTTCAGCAGGTTTTCGAGTACCCTTTGCAGCAGCCGGGGATCGCCGTCGGCGGTGATGCCCTCGGCAACCACCAATTCGACTTTGCGCTCGGGATCGTCCTGCTGCAGTTCCGCAGCCACCCGGCGGACCGTGGCCGTCAGGTCGACGGCCATTCGTCTGAGGTCGGTCCGTGAGAAGCGGGCCAATTCTATAAGGGCATCAAGCAGCGTGCCCATGTGTGCGGTGGAATCGCGAATCTTCTGAATGAAACGTCGGCCTTCCACATCCAGTTGGCTGGCGTGGCCTTCCTCGAGGGCTTGCGCGAAACCCCCAATCCAGCGCAAAGGCGCGCGCAAATCATGCGCGATCGAATAGCTGAAATTCTCCGCTTCATCAGTGAGGACATGCAGTTGCACAGTCCGATCCTGCAATCGTTGTTCGAGTTCTTCATTGAGCAGGCGGACTTTGGCTTCGGCCTGCTTGCGCCGGGTGATGCTGCGAATGTTGCATTGGATTACTTTCTTGTCGCCCACCCTGTACACGTTGCTCACAAACTCCACGTCGACGCGCCGTTCATCGCTGGCCTCGAGCGGCTGATCCTCGTATCGGACATAGCCTTGGGTCTGCAATTCCAGGAAAGTAGACTTGGAAGCCTCGCTGTCCTTGAACGTGCCGATTTCCCATAGTTTCTTGCCCACAAAGTACCCTTCAGGGTATCCCAGCATCTTGATCAGGTACGGGTTCACGTCCGTAATCTGGCCTGTGTCCGCATCCAGAATCAATATGCCGTCCTGGGCCGTTTCAAAAAGCCGCCGGTAACGGGCCTCAGAGACTTGCAGCAAGTGCTCCGTCCGTTGTCGCTCACGCCCCACCTCCACCTCGTGCATTACCTCTTTGATGGTCGGGACCAGGCGGGCCAATTCCTCCTTTCTGATATAGTCGCGCGCTCCGCCTTTCATCAGGGATACGGCAAGATTAAGGTCATTCTCCCCGGTTACCACGATGAACGGGGAGTTCGGGCGCAGTTCCTTGGCCAGCGCCAGAGCGGCGGGGGCGCTGAATTGCGGCATGGAGTGATCCGAGGTGATTACATCCCAATCTTTGTGTTCCAAGGCCGTGCGCATAGTGGGCAGAGTGTCCACGATTTCAAACACAGGCTCGTAACCAGCAGGACGCAGAACGTGCAGTAGTAGATCGGCATCATCTTTGGAATCCTCGACAATCAGCAAATTCAACGGCTGGCCCATGATTCCTCTTTCCTCGCACCTTTTGGCGGCCAGCCCGATACCACCCGTAAACCACTGCCCAGGGCATCGCTCGGTGGGACTGTTCTCAACCGGCCGTTATTTCGAAACCAAAAATGAGTATAAGTAGAAGGAATTGGCACTGTCAGTGACGGATGGTCCATCTCGACCTGTGGAAAACAGTCTAGAAATAAGTGAGTAACCACGACGCCGCTATCTCGACCTGGCCCAAAGTTAAGAACTTGTGAGGATGGGTCGCCGGATAACCGTTATACGCTCCACGAAGTCGGCGGGCACCAGCTAGTGCTGGCGCCCAGACCGGGTCTGCCGGGACACAGAGGCTCAGAGGCTCAGAGGCTCAGAGGATAGGTATTCCCTCAGTGGCGGCGGTTGCTTGGGTTCACTGCGGACTATTGCGATCGTTGATGATTCTCGGGTCTTGCTGCTTCCGGCGAAATGGCCGGGGTTGTGCCGCGAGCTGCACCCGCTGGCGCGCCGGTGCGCGCAAGGAAAGCGTCGGCGTGCGCGCAAGCTAATGCGCTTTCATCTTTTCTTTGACGCTGTGCGCCAACTTTTCGATCTCCTCCGCCTTTTTAACGACTTCAAGTGAGAGCGTGTTTTCATTGGATTTGTCTACATCTTGCTTCAACTCATTGGCAAGTTTGAGCAGGCTGTCGGTATCACGCTGCAATTGAATCTGGCGCTCGTGATTGGCCTTCTTGGCCATTTCTTTTTCTATCTTGGCGCGTTCCTGGTCTGGCCGATCGTCGGGAGGAAGGCCAGGGTTCGGGCCCAGGCGGGGAACCTGAGCGGGGTTCTCGCCGGAAGCCTGACTGAACGACGGCAGTGCAAACCCAGATGTGATCAATAATGACAAAACAGCCAGAGCGAGTGGCTTGAATCGCACAATCACCTCGTCAGCACGGGAATAAGGAAATTATACGAGTTTGCGGGATTCGGAAAGCCACATCCAGGGGGAACCAGAAGGCGGGCGAGGGCCCCCGCCCCACAGAAACGCTTTTACAGCGAGCTCATATTCGACAGGAACTCGCCGTTGGACTTGGTCTTGCTTAGCTTGTCGATCAGCAATTCCATGGCTTCGACCGGCGACAGCGGGTTCAGCACCTTGCGCAGCACCCAGATGCGCGTCAGGTCTTCCTTCGGAATCAGCAGCTCTTCTTTACGCGTGCCGGAGCGCTGAATGTCGATCGCCGGGAAGGTGCGCTTGTCGACCAGCTTGCGATCGAGAATGATTTCCGAGTTGCCGGTGCCTTTGAATTCTTCGAAGATCACGTCGTCCATGCGGGAGCCGGTATCGATCAGAGCGGTGGCGATGATGGTCAGCGAACCGCCTTCTTCGATGTTGCGGGCCGATCCGAAGAAGCGCTTCGGACGCTGCAAGGCGTTGGAGTCGACGCCGCCGGAGAGCACTTTGCCGCTGGGCGGAACGATGGTGTTGTAGGCGCGCGCCAGACGAGTGATCGAGTCGAGCAGGATGACGACGTCGCGCTTGTGCTCGACCAGGCGCTTGGCCTTTTCGATCACCATTTCCGCGACCTGCACGTGGCGGGCAGCGGGCTCGTCGAAGGTCGAAGAGATCACTTCGCCCTTGACCGAGCGCTGCATGTCGGTGACTTCTTCCGGGCGCTCGTCGATCAGCAGCACCATCAACACGACTTCCGGATGATTGGTCGTGATGGAGTTGGCGACGTTCTGCAGCAGCATGGTCTTGCCGGCGCGAGGCGGCGAAACGATCAGGCCGCGCTGGCCTTTGCCGAGCGGCGTGAGCAGATCCATGACGCGGGCGCTGACGTTCTCGCGAGCGGTTTCGAGCTTCAGGCGCTCCTGCGGATAGAGCGGCGTCAGGTTGTCGAACAGGATCTTGTTGCGCGCTTCGTCGGGCGACTCGAAGTTGACGGCTTCAATCTTGACCAGGGCGAAATACTTCTCGCCTTCGTGCGGAGGACGAACCTGGCCGCTGATGGTGTCGCCGGTCTTGAGATCGAACTTGCGGATCTGCGAGGGCGAAACATAAATGTCGTCGGGGCCGGGCAGATAGTTGTAGTCGGGCGAGCGCAGAAAGCCGTAGCCGTCGGGCAGGATTTCCAGCACGCCCTCGGCAAAGATGTGGCCTTCTTTTTCGCTCTGCGCCTGGAGAATCTTGAAGATCAGGTCTTGCTTGCGCAGTCCGCTGGCGCCGGGCAGATCCAAAGATCGGGCGATCTTGGTCAGCTCGGTAATATTTTTTTCTTTCAGTTCTGCGATGGTCATTAGATTCACCTGCGAAGGGAGATTTTCAAAGGGGGGTACGCTCAGGAAGACTTGGCAATCGCGGGGCAGGCGGCGGGGCTGGTTAAGCAGCCCGCCGTTGTGCCTCGGCAAAGTTTTCCGGTTCCGACAGAACCGTCTGCCGTTCCGAGCCTGCAATCCGGTCCAGAACTTCGTTCATGGTTTCCTGGATTCTGGTGTTGGGCTTGTGAAACTTACGGGTAGCCTTGGACGCAAGCTGGCAGAGCATATAACGGTTCCGCAAAGTATGTAAAGCGTCAAAAACGCGATCAGAACGCATCATTAATCACTCTCCTATGTCCCGAACAAACTGGCCGTACGTCCATTTTCTGGCAAGACGAAACCTGACCAGAGTGCCTAACTTACTCAATTCAGATGGGTTGTACGGGAAATCTCTGGTTACTCGTATAGATGCTCCGTCTGGCCCGAAAGTTTCTCGGTTTTAGAATTATGTCCGGTTGCCAGCGGAGGTTCGTCAGACTAAGTTGCGCTTACGTAAGCCTTCGGAACTGTTTACCCTACGTCAGAATGAACGGAACGTCAAGTGTTTCTTGCAATACCGTTCAAATTATCGGCGAGGGTGTGCCCGACGTCAGTACCGTTCCCGAATTGAGACAAGAGCACGAAGTTAAACTAATGATAATAAGCACCTTATTTATCAAGCGTCACCGAAACCATTTCTGCAACCAGAACGCGCGAGCCTCCCGTCCTCCATTACTAGCCCAGAACGTGCGATCCAGCGTGCGGTACTGGATGGCCTCGGCGATGTGCTTGGGCTGGATCGCTTGTCCGCCTTCCAGGTCTGCAATCGTTCGTGCGACTTTGAGGATGCGATCGTGGGCGCGGGCGGTCAGTCCTTGCTGGGCCATGGCGCGCTCTAGTAGTCGCTCGCAGTCCGCGGAAAGTTCGCAGAAGGCGCGAATGTGCCGCGGTCCCATTTGCGCGTTGCAGTAAAGCTTTTCACGCCGCGAAGCCGAGAATCGTTCTAACTGTGAGCTCCCGGGCTCGCATTACCCGCTCGCGAATCTTGGCCGAGCTTTCCGGTTCGGCGCCCGAACGCATCTCCTTATAGTTCACTGCCGGCACGTCGATATGAATGTCGATGCGGTCGAGCAGCGGTCCGGAGATCTTCGACATGTAGCGCTGGATCATGGGCGGCGTGCAATGGCACTCGCGCGAGCGATCGTTGAAGTAGCCGCAGGGACAAGGATTCATGGCCGCAGCCAGCATGAAGCGGGCGGGGAAGGTCAGCGACATGGCAGCGCGAGCGATGCAGACAGTACCGTCCTCCAGAGGCTGGCGCATGACTTCGAGCACGTTGCGCGGGAACTCGGGTAGTTCGTCCAGGAACAGAACACCGTTGTGCGCCAGTGAGACTTCACCGGGACGCGGTACCGCTCCGCCGCCGATCAATCCCGCGTCGGAGATGGTGTGGTGGGGGGAGCGGAAAGGGCGCACCCCGACCAATCCCGCGCCTGAATCGAGCACGCCGGCAACGCTGTGTATCTTGGTGGTCTCGAGCGCCTCTTCAAATGTGAACGGCGGCAGGATGGTCGGCATGCGCTTGGCCAGCATAGTTTTGCCAGAGCCTGGAGGGCCAATCATCAGGATGTTATGGCCACCGGCGCAGGCGACCTCGAGCGCGCGCTTGGCGGTGTGCTGGCCGCGCACATCCTTGAAATCCACGAGAAATTGCTGGGACTCGCTGAGTAGGGTTTCGCTGTCCACTTTGAGCGGCTGAATGCCGTTGCCCGTGTTCACGAAGCGGATCACATCGAGCAGCGATTTTACGGGATAGACTTCCACTCCGCCGACCATGGCCGCTTCCTGAGCGTTGAGTTCGGGCACGATCAGGCGTGCGTATCTTTTTGCCGCGCGCCTCGATGGCGATCGGAAGCGCACCGCGAACTGCCGCGAATCCCGCCATCCAGCGACAGTTCCCCGACGAAAAGGCAATCCGGAACTTCCTTCTTATTGAGACCCCCATAAGCACCCAGGATCCCCAGGGCCATGGGCAGATCGAAGCCGGACCCTTCTTTGCGAATGTCCGCGGGCGCAAGATTGATCGTGATATGGGTGGGCGGAATATCGTAGCCGCAGTTCTTCAGTGCCGCCCGCACCCGGTCCCGGCTCTCACGGACAGCCGCATCGGGCAGACCGACCGTGTGGAAGTGATCTTCCATTGTCTTAATTCCAGACACGTCCACCTCGACCTCGATGATGCTGGCATCGATGCCGTAAACTGCAGCGCTCAGCGTCTTATAAAGCATGATCGTTTTGTACTTTAGATCCGCGCGCCAGCCAGACAGATTTGTTCGGAGTCGCGGTGACGAGGGAAGGCCCGGCGACTAGTCAACCTGAACGTCTACCCTACGCCTCCGTTTCTCGAATCGTTGGTGACGGATGTCACAGTCAAGCTGTGACAACTGAACAGCGATAGGACGTTTCGTCTGTGAACCAAATTACCCAACACAGTTTCGGTTGTTTGCATTCGCCTGGTGGGCTACGATTCGCCTAGACCCCGGGGCTCGTCGACATGCCGAGCTGGCAAGTGGGAACGAGCTTATGTCGGAACCAGATAAACAACAGGCGCGTCCAGCGAATGCTCCAACCAATCTGGAACAGGAAGAAGCCTGGTTGTGGCGAATTGCGCTTCTATTTTTGGTTCTGCTGGCTACGGGATTAGCCGCTGAATCCTGGGAACGGCTGCAGAGCCTCCCCTATCATCTGGGCTTGCTTTCGATTGCCTTGCTCTGTGTCGCGATTGCGTTTGCGGGCTTCGCCTACGGCCGGAGAAAGCGGGTTGCAGAGTTAAGGAACCTGGTCCGCGGCCTGCAGGAGCGCGCAACCGCGCCTACCAGCGAGCAACTCGATCAACTGGGAGAAATCATTGCCCGGTCCCAGCGCAGTTTCAAGGACCTGATCGATTCCTTCGACGACATTGCCTTCGCCGCATCCCTGGATGGAAAGATCAAGACTGTAAACCGGCGGGTCACGGAATTGCTCGGCATCCCCTACGCCGAAGTCATCGGACATCGAGGAGAGGAATTCCTGGACGAACCGCAGCGTGATGAGGTGGATCGCGGGTTGGCGCGCTTTCTCGAAAAACGGCGCTGGTCAGGTGTAGTTCGTGTGCGGATGAAAGGGAGTGTCCGCCCGCTCTACTTTGATTGCGCGCTCAACGCGATCGTGAAGGGTGATGAAGTGGTGGGTGTGAGCGCGCTTGCCCGCGACGTCACCGAAGAACGCGAGAAGGAACAGCGTTTCACCGAGCTTTTTGAAACTCTTCAGGAAGGTGTTTACTTCAGCACGCCGGAAGGGAAGTTGCTGGATGGCAACTATGCGCTGGTGCAGGTTTTGGGATACGAAAGCAAAGAGGAGTTACTCGCGATCGATCCCCGGGCACTGAATTCTGATCCCAATCAAAGTCCGGTGCTGGGGCGGAGCGCGGACGATCAGGGCGGAGTGCGTACGCGGGAAATCATGTTGCACCGCAAGAACGGAACCCTCGGCGTCTTTCTCGATACATCGCGCGCGGTTTGGGATGCCTCGGGCAAAATCGTTCGCTATCAGGGAACGCTGGTGGATGTAACCGAGCGCCGTGAGATGGAGAAGACACTGCGGCGGCAGGAAGAGTTTCAGCGCTATCTTTTGGAAAGTTTCCCCGACCTCATCCTGGTCATCGATCTGAACGGACGCTACAGTTTTGTGAGTTCGCGGATTCACGATCTGCGCGGCTACAAGCCGGAGGACCTATTGGGCAAGAAGGTCGAAGAAGAAGAAGACTACTCGCCCGAACTCCTTGGGCTGTATCGCGATCTGATCAGCGGGCAGAAGATGTTTGGCTCGTGTGACTATAACGCGCGTCATCGCGATGGCAGTTGGCGCACGACGCGAGCTTCCGCCAGCCCGCTGTTCGACGCAGAGAACAAGGTGAGCGGGGCGATCGTCTCGGTGCGCGATATTACGGTCGAGAAGAAACTGGAGCAGCAGATTATCCAGAGTGAACGACTCGCTGCCATGGGGCAGATGATTGGCGGATTTGCGCACGAACTGAATAATCCGCTGACCAGCATTCTGGGAATGTCCGAATTGCTGCAGGAGGGCGAAGCCCCGGAGTCCGTCCGAAAGCAGATGGTCATCCTGCAGCAGCAGGCGCGCCGTGCAGCAGAGATCGTGCAGAATCTGATGTATTTCTCGCGGCCTCCTGCCCCGGGCAAGACTCCCATTGACCTTAGCGAACTGGTGCAGAGAACTTTGCACTTGCACGCGTATTCGTTGCGCAAGAGCAATATCACCGTAGATTTTTTGAAAGAAACGTCGTTGCCGCCGGTCAGCGGAGACGCCCATCAACTGATGCAGGTGTTTTTGAACCTGATGCTGAACTCGGAACAGGCAATGCGCGAAGTGCGCGATCGCGGCACTTTGCGCATCCGCATCGAAAAAAATGACAAATCAATCGCGGTTGTTTTCCAGGACGATGGGCCAGGGATTTCGCCCGAGATCCTGCCCAACATCTTCGACCCCTTCTATACCACGAAGCGTCCGGGACGAGGCACGGGCCTCGGTCTGAGCATCTGCAAGGCGATCCTGCGCGAACACAACGGAAACGTCGAAGCCGCGTCGGGCCCAGGTGGCGGCGCGGTGTTTACCGTCACGCTGCCAATCGCCAGCGTCACCACTCCGCCAGAAAAGTAAACCTGAGCCATCTATATTGCGAACCTTCACTTCGGGCTGTGCGTTTCAAGCCGCGTGACTTTCTCCTGAGCATAGGCTTTTAGTCCACTGCGGAATTGCTCTGAGTCCTCCTTGTCGCTGGGCAGAAGCTCCAGTGTTTTCTTGGAATTTTGCAACGCCAGGTCTTTTTGTCCGGTGGCCAGATACGCGTCTGAAAGACTGTCATAGGCGTTCGGCGAGTTGGGATAGCCCAACACATTCAGTTTGAATATCTCCACCGCACCCTTGGTATCGCCGAGCGCAAGATGTTCGTACCCCAGCAAGTTGACAACGGACTGGGGAAACATTACGGCACGGGGATCGCGCTCTCGAGCCTGCGCCAGTGTTTTTGCCGCCTCGCCGGCGCCGCCGGGCCGATCAATCAACCCCAAAGTGCGGAGAACTTGCGTATCCAGCGCTACGCCGTTGGTTTTCGGCACATTTTCCGGGTGATTCATCAGCGTCGCGGCAAACCATTCCGCAATCACGTCCGGCAGTTCCTTGTGCACGGCGAACATGTCCGCGCCATGCCCGCCCGTGGCATAGTGCTCGAACCGGCTCGCAGGATTGGGCGACTCGCTGAACCACCATTGCATTGGTTCCACAGACTTCCCAAACTCATCGTCATCCGCCGCGGAAACAAATATCGCCCGATCTGACGAGTGCAGGAACAGCCGCGCACTTCGATCGATCGCGCCGGAAAGCAACACCAGCGACTTTACTTCCCGATGACGGCGCGCCAGTTGAACCGCGTTATCCACTCCGCAACTTGCTCCGCCAGCCCCAATTTTGTCACGCATGACACCGGGCTGGGATTCGAGGTAATCAAGAGCGAGGTCGAAATCGTGAGGCCATACGTCAGCCGTGATCCGCTTTTGTTCCTCCACCGGCAACTTGTCCATCGGCGGGCCACCGCTTTCGCCGAAGCCCCGATTGTCCAGAGTCAGAACGTTGATCCCGGACGAGGCCATCTGCTCCGCCAGTCCATCCCACACCTTGCGGTGCCGGTTGCATTGATGAAACAGAATGACGCCCGGCCCTGGCTTTCCCGCGCTAAAATAACTGGCCTTCAGCAGGGTGCCATCGGCCGTCGTTAAAGTTACCATCCGCGCCGCCGGCGTTTGCTGCGCCGAACAGGTCAGTCCCATAAGAAACAGAACAACCACGCGCAAAAAGATTTGTCGTCGTAGCACAGGGACTTCCTCAATATCCTGTTGGACTAAAGAAAGGGCGAACGCATTAGAAGGTCGCAAAAAGTACTACCTCTCCACCGCCAAAGCCACTGCATTCCCTCCACCCAGGCAAAGCGCGGCGATGCCGCGATGAACATCGCGCCGGATCATTTCATAAATAAGCGTAACCAAAACGCGTGCCCCACTGGCCCCGATGGGGTGGCCAATCGCCACAGCACCCCCGTTGACATTCACCTTGTTCGGATCGAGTCCAAGTTCGCGCATGACTCCGAGGGCCTGCACGGAAAAAGCTTCGTTCAATTCGTACAAGTCGACATCTTCGTTTTTCCAGCCGGTCTTTTCCCAAATCGTGCGAACCGCGCCCACCGGCGCCATCATTACCCACTTGGGTTCGACTCCGCTGGTGGCTTGCGCCATGATCCGGACCATGGGTTTAGCGCCCAGTTCCTTTGCCCGCTTGGCGCTAGTGACGACGACCGCGGCCGCGCCGTCGTTCACCCCGGGAGCGTTGCCCGCGGTCACGGTGCCGTCCTTTTTGAACGCAGGCTTTAGAGATCGCAAGACTTCGATAGTCGTGTCTTCGCGGGGAGATTCGTCCTTATCGAAAATGACCGCTGCTGCGCCTTTTTTCGTCCCCGGCAGTTCCACGGGAACGATCTGCGCTTTGAAGCGGCACTCTTTGATGGCGGACACCGCTTTGCGGTGCGAGTTCACCGCGAACTGATCCTGTTCCTCGCGGGTGATGCCGTATTTTTCCGCCACGTTCTCGCCCGTAATTCCCATATGGTAGTTGTTGTAGATATCCCACAGACCGTCATTCACCATGGAGTCGACGATCTGCGCATTGCCCAGGCGATATCCTTTTCGCGCCTGCGGCAGTAGATAGGGAGCGTTGGTCATCGATTCCATTCCACCCGCGACTACGATGGAACTGTTCTCCGTCTGTATCGCTTGCGCCGCAAGCGCGACCGCTTTCAGTCCCGAGCCGCAAACTTTGTTTACGGTCATGGCACCTACCTCGGGAGCGAGACCTCCGAATATCGCGGCCTGCCGCGCGGGATTTTGCCCAAGCCCGGCGGAGAGTACATTTCCCATGATGCATTCGTCGACTTGTTTGGCTTCGAGATTGGCGCGCTTCACCGCTTCACGCACGACGATCGCTCCCAGTTGCGTGGCGCTCAAATCCGAAAGGCTTCCCTGAAATTTTCCCACCGGCGTGCGGCAGCCGGAGAGGATGACGACATCGTCGAAAGCAGCCATTTAATATGCTCCTGCGATTATTTCGTGCTTCTTAATTATAGATGTGTTGCGAGAAAAAAGGATGAATTCAATGGCTCATGATGCCGCGATTCATCATTGAGTTTTCCTCTAACGCATAAGTTTCTTTCTGCCGCGGACAACTTACCTTTCTCCGCGCGCCGCGCAAAAATTCCTCGCCATCCATCCCGTCATCACCTTTTCCCGCGAAGAAAGTTTCTACTTTAGCTGGTTCGAGTGACTTTGGTGTGCCCTCGCATGCTCCTCCAACATCATTTTTTTCTTGACTTCACTTTTTAGAGACTCTATACATCAATCAGTTGCAACAAACGATCGTTGCATTTCAAGTCCATGAAAAATGGAAAGGGAGAATAGATCAATGGCAACCAAAAAGAAAGCAAAGAAGGCCGCAAAGAAGAAACACTAAGAGCCTTCACCAAAGTACAACCGGGGGACGCCGAAAGCGTCCCCCTAAGTTTTTGCAGCCTAGCTCCGGCTGGCTGATTTCTTGTCGGGGGAAACTGAGTAGAGACGCTTCTCCGTTGCGGGGCAGAGACTACGATAAGCGCAGAAGGTGCAGTAGAAGCCGGGTTTGGCTTCGAATTCCTGGGCGGCGATTTTGCCGGCGACCTCTTCCACTTCTTGCTTGCATTCCTGCAACTGACTTTCGCTGCGGCGCGTGACTACCGAATTATTTTCTTCAAGGTTGTAGAAGACAATCTGATCGGCGTGATAGCCCCATTTTTCGCGCGCCGCCAGAGCATAAATGGAAAGTTGCAGGCTCCGGTCGGCATCCTCCTGTGATTTGGGTCTTCCCGTCTTGTAGTCCGTAATGACCACGCGGCCGTTCCCCAGTTGGTCGATGCGGTCGATGCGGCCGACCACCTTGGTCTGTCCGATCTGCATTTCGAATGACTCTTCCGTATGCAGTACCTGGGGCTCGGGAGCGCTCTTGCATCTGGCCAGAAACTCCCGCAACTGCTCAATCCCTTGCCGTTCGTAAAGTTCCTGCTGATACTTTTCTTCAATGCCTGCAGCCCTGAGGTCGGTCTGAAACAGTGAAATCAGTTCATCGTCCTCGATGGTCCGTCCCAGACGAACCGATGCGTAGTAAGCCAGCAGCACCCGGTGGATGGTGGCGCCGTACTCCATCGCAGCCGGAACCTCGCCCGGAATTCTCCACTCGCGCTCCAGTTTGAACTGCAGTGGGCAGATCTCGTAAGTCTGCAGCGCGCTGGCGCTCAATCGCGCGCCCAGATCGAACGCCGGCGGCAACTGGAGCCACTCGCTCACCGGCGAACCCGGCAGTCGTACTTCCTCCTGGGCGAACATTTCAGTTTGGAATTCCAGAGCGTGCCGTTGGCGCAGCCACGGCTTCAACGAACTATCTTTCAGCAGATCGCGCAAAAATCCATCCGGCGTCAAATCTTTTCCTCGCCCCTGTCGAGCGTAAATCGTGAGCGAATCGCGCGCGCGAGTCATGGCCACGTAAAACAACCGGCGCTCTTCCTGCCGGCACATTTCTTTGTCATCGTAAAGCGGCGTCGTTCCCGCCCCTTGCAGTTCGCGCGGAAAATCAACCAGCGGCTCCTTGTAGGAGGACGGGAACGAATTGGAATTGGCTCGAATGATAAAGACGTGATTGAACTCCAGGCCCTTGGCGACGTGCGCCGTCATCAGCCGGACCGCGTTGTCCGCGCCCGTCGAGATCGGAATCACTCCGCCCGCGGTGCGGAAATATTGCAGGTAATCGATGAACTCGGCAATATCGCCGGTTTTTGTGATGGCTTTGGGCTTCTCCTCCCAGCGCTTGACGAAATCAAGAACGGCGACGATCGCGGGAGAGGCACGGTTCAATCCGAAATGCCGAATGATAATGTTCAATACGCCGCTGCTCGTGGTTGCCGCACGATTTAGTTCATTGCGGACTTGCTGTAACGCATTCAGCACCGCCGAGCCATTTTCTATCTTCGCCAGAACCGTGGCCATTCCGGATTTTCTTTCCTCCCGCGGAATCGCTTTGATCCCGGCCCGCAGTTTCTCCGGATCGATGGCGAACTGGCGAAAGGAGGCGACGCGGAAAAGGCTGGCGCTGTCGTTCACGGACACCACGGCTCCCAGGCAGGCAAATAGGTCGCGGGCTTCGGGCGTATCCATCACGTCCATGTTTTCGATCGCGAAGGGGATGCCCTGCTGCATCAGTTCTGCCACCATCGGTTCACGATGAAAATGTGCGCGGTAGAGGATGGCGAAGTCGCTCCACTTGCACTTCAATTTGCGTTGCCGGTCGCGGATCGTCGTCACCAGATCGATGCCTTCGCCTTCCTTGGCCGTGAGCACAACTGCATCCACGGGAAGACTGGCGGGCTGCATCATATTTCGCGACGCTTCTTCTTCCCGCGCCGAAATCAGTGGCGACCGCTGATAGACTGATGTCCCGCCCGGAGGGAAGACGTCCGGATTTTTTGCGATCAGCGCGAATGCCGACTGCAAAATCTTGGTCGTGGATCGCCGGTTCTTGTCCAGCACCACCAGCTTTGCTTCCGGGAAGCGTTCCTGAAAAAGCCCGAAGGCTGCGCTAGATGCGCCACGGAAGCGATAGATCGCCTGGTCCGGATCGCCCACCGCGAAAACGTTGCGTTCTTCTCCCGCTAATTGCTTGAGAATCTTGACCTGCGCAAAATTCACGTCCTGGAATTCGTCCGCCAGAATAAATCGCGCCCGCCCACGTTCCTCAGCCAGCACATCGGGACTCGCTTCCAATAGCGAATGCGCCTGCGTGATCATGTGGCCGAAGGTTCCGAGGTTATCCTCGCGCAGCATGCGCTCGACCGTGGCAAAGACGCTGGCGATTTCCCGGCAGCGCCCGATGACATCGTCGTCAGATAAATCATCGGCGTCTCTGGATTTGCTCACCCGCGGAATGCTGACCTCGCCCCGCTCCAGCCGGCGCACGTACTCGGCGTATCTCTCGGGATCGACCAGATCGTCCTGGCAACGCCGCATGAAGCCGAGCAGGTCGTGCAGAAATTGGCTTACGTTGGCGGCGCGCACGAAGTACTTCAGATGCAGCTCACGGATGCGCTTGCGCAAGTAGATCCAAAGATCCTGGTCGTCGAGCACGCCGAACTGTTTGCCATAGCGGCCGAGAAGGTCGTTGCAATACTCGTGAAAGGTGGCAATCTGCAGACCGGAGGTATTGGTGCCCCGCAGTTCATCGCGCACCCGTTCGCGCATCTCCTGAACAGCATTTTTTGTGTAAGTGAGGGCTAGAATTTCGTCTGGCCGGGCATGACCATCGCGCACCAGCCGCGCAATTCGCCGGGTAAGGACCGTAGTTTTTCCCGTACCCGCGCCGGCAACCACCAGCATCGGCCCACGCACGTGTTCGATGGCCTCTCGCTGACGCTCATCCGGTTCAAAGCTTCGAGGAGCCGAAATCACTTTTAAAGCAGCCACTGGGCAGGAGCATATCAGAGATGCTTTGAGGATATCTGCAGTGAATGCTCATGTGGCGCGGGCGACCCGCCATCGAATCCCGCGACTCGCAGAGCAAGAGGCGAGACACGCCTTACGCACAGAGCACGACTGCCAATGCAGCAATAGCCGCCGTCTCAGTCCGCAAAATCGTGCTCCCCAGCGACGCCGCCATCCATCCCGCTTTTTGGAACAGTTTCAACTCTTCATCCGTCCATCCGCCCTCGGGTCCAAAAGCCAGCACGATCTCGCTCTCGCGCGAATCAGTTGGCAGAACATGTTTCAGCATCGTCTCCGCCTCGACTTCGGAAAGCAGAATGCGCGTGTCTCCCCCCATGCCTACTGCATCCTCTACTTTCAAGGGCCCGGAAATTTCAGGCGGCGAACTGCGGCGAGACTGTTCCGCAGACTGCAAGGCGATCCGCCGCCAGCGTTCTACGCGTTTCCCCGCCGCCGCCGCCAGATGCGCTTCCGTCCGCCGCGCAATCACCGGCACAATGCGAACCGCGCCCAGTTCCGTGCACTTCTCGATCGCCCACTCCATGCGGTCAAACTTGAATATGGATAAAAGAACAGTCGCTCGAACCGAAACCCCTGCAGCTACTTCCTCTCCCAGTTCGAATTCAACCCGGTCGGACGTAATGCTGGTAATTCGTCCCCGCTGAACTTTGTTTCCGGTTGCAATGTCGAATTCCTGGCCAACGCGGGCGCGAAGTACTCGGGACAAGTGATCAGCATGGGCACCGACGAGAGCCGCCCCGTTCCCGAAGACTTCATCGGCAATCCACCGTCGGCGGGTCATATGTAGGATGAAAGCTTAAACCACCAGGAAGATGAAGGTACACAAAGGAAATCAGGCGGAAGAAAATTGTCGTGCTCAACTACCCGAAGATGTCTTTCACTTTCCCCAGCAGCGTGCGCCGTTGCGGCTTGTTTTCCACTCGCGTCATTCCTTCCAACTCCTGCAACAACTCCCGCTGCCGCTTGTTCAGCTTGCTCGGAGTCTGCACCCGAATCTCGACGAACAGATCACCCTTGCCGTGACCATTCAGCACCGGCACGCCCTTGCCGCGGATTCGCATCGTCGTCCCTGACTGCGTGCCGTCCGGCACTTTCAACGTGTGCTCGCCTTCGAGCGTCGGCACGTGAATCTCAGTTCCCAGCGCCGCCTGGGTAAACGAAATCGGAATCACGCAGTGCAGGTCGTTGCCTTCGCGCTCAAAGAACGGATGCTCCTTTACGTGCAGCACGACGTACAGATCGCCCGCCGGGCCGCCATGCGCGCCAGCCTCGCCCAGCCCCGAAAAACGAATGCGGGTTCCATCCTCCACTCCGGCAGGAACCTTTGCGTCCACCGTTCTCTGCCGCAGCACTCGTCCTTCGCCTTTGCACTTCGAGCACGGATCGGTGATCACGCTGCCCGCGCCCTGGCACGTCGGACAAGTGCGGGCCATGCTGAAAAATCCTTGCTGGTAGCGAACCTGGCCGCGCCCGCCGCAGGATCGGCAGGTAACCGGAGCTTTTCCCGGCGCCGCACCGGAGCCATGGCACTCCTCACAGGTTTCATGGCGGCGAATCGTTGACGTTGGTTTCGGTGCCGAAAACCGCTTCTTCGAATTCCAGGGTGACATCTTCGCGCAGATCGGGACCGCGCTGGGCGCGGCTGCCCGCGCCGCGAACCGCCTGCCGAAAAGATCGCCGAAGCCGAAGAAGTCCCCGAAGATGTCGCTGAAATCGTGGAAAACCGTCGGGATCGAAGCCGCCTGCCCCGCGCGCCACTCACCGCAGCGTGGCCGAAGCGGTCGTAGCGCGGCGCGCTTCTCGCGCGTCCGCCAGGATGGCGTAGGCTTCGCTGCACTCCTTGAATTTTTCCTCGGCGTCGGGATTGTTCGGATTGCGATCGGGATGAAACTGCAGCGCCAGCTTGCGGTACGCGCTCTTGATCTCCTGGTCGCTGGCTTCGCGGGAAACTCCGAGCACTTCGTAGTAATCGCGTTTTACGTTACTGGCCAGAATGGTCCCAAGTCCTTTCGAATTTCGTGAGTCTCAATGCTTCGGATTGCGCGCAACCTTCACCATCGCGGGGCGCAAGCAGCCGATCCTTCAACTTGTATCCGCGCTGCAACTCTTCGAGTATTTGATGATCCGGAGCATCAGTAGGTGTCCACCATTTCGATGGCTTCGTGAAGATGGGGATCGAAAATTTCTCCCTTCGCGGGGATGGGGCTGTACTCCCAATTTCAGCAGGGCATCCTGCAATTGTTTGTAGATCAGCTCGATTCCACCGCGGAACTCGGATTGTTCCCTGGACCGGTTTGCAGCGCGCGTTCGAAGCTGTCGAGAGTGGGCAGCAGCGCCTTAATCGCGTCCGCGAGCGCGTAGTCGCGGAAGTCCTGCTGCTCGCGGGCTGTACGCTTGCGGGCATTTTCAAATTCAGCCTGCAGCCGCGCCAGGCGATCGACCAGCGTATCCCGCTCCGCCTTGAGTTTCTGCAACTCGCCGCCGTCGACCGTTGCGCGGGAGGATGGAGACGCAATCGTAACGGCATCGTCCTCGCCAGAGTCTGATGCCGGCAACTCATGCTCCGCATCTAGTTCCTGTGGATCTGCTTCCGATTTTCCATTGGTTCTTGCCATAATACGAGGTCATTTACTCAGATTCGTTCAAGATTTTGTCAAACAAGCGCGCGATATAGGAAACCGCCGTCATTGTGTGTTCATAGTCGATGCGGGTCGGTCCGATGACCGCCAGCGATCCCATGACTTCACCGCCTACGCGCGCCGGGGCGCCGATCAGCACGAAATTGCGCATGGACGGCAACGTCTGGTCGAGCCCGATCACTACCCGCACCGCTTCCTGCTTGGCGTCGAGATATGCGCCGAGCAGCTCGACAATTTTCTGCTTCTCTTCCAGCGTCTTCAGCAGTTCCTGCAAGCGCTGCCGGTCCTGCTCTCCCGCCACCAGGTTGGACGCGCCTTCCACGTAAACCGTCTGCGCACTGTCGTCCGCTGCCAGTGCGCCTTGCTTGTAGAGTTGCTCGACCGACTTCATCAAGCGGTCGTATTCACTGCGTTCCTGTTCAAGCCGTCGCGCCAGTTCGATCGCGCATCGCTTCCATGGTCCATCCGCGGAAGTTCTCGTTGATGAAGCGAGCAGCTGCATCCAGTTCGGCTTGCGGAAGATCCAGCCGCAGCACCCGGTCGCGAACTACGCCTGACTTCGTCACCAACACCGCCAGCACCTTCTGATCGCCCAGCCGGGAAAAATAAACGTGCTCCAGCGCGTTCTTCGGCCCTCGGATCGCCACCGCAACTCCAACGTTACGCGAGATCAGCGACAGCACATGCGAAGTGCGCTCCATGAATTCCTGCACGTCGGAAACGCCGTGGAACGATTCCTGAATAATGTTCTCGTCGTTGTGTCGACAATCGCGCCTTGCCCGTAAGTTGCTCTACGTAATATCGATAAGCTTCCGTGCTGGGCACCCGACCCGCTGAAGTATGGGGCTGCTCGAGAAAACCCGAGTCCGCCAGATCCGACATTACATTGCGAATCGTCGCCGGGCTCAATCCTTCCCGGTTTGCGCGCGCAAGCGTGCGCGACCCGACCGGTTCGCCCGTGGCGATGAAGGTCTCCACAATTGCCGTCAGGATTTCGCGTTCGCGCTCGCCAATAGGTGGTCCCGGAGGCATACTCTCCCTTGTATCACATGCAGCCGACGGGGCCGGCCGGCTGCCCTGCCACATCTCGCTAACCTATGTAGATGCAACACTTACATCGAAGGATGCAAAATGGCCAATTTGATTCTAGGAAGCGCCCCAAGCCGTGTCAAGGGTAAGAAACTTGCGAAGACTTGCACCTACCGATGCGCATCTCGCCACGTGTACACAAACTGCTGAATCTCATTCCGCTCGCGCTGAGCTTCCTCAGCTGATTTCTTTGACAGCCGTTCGTAGAGTTGCAGCTCGGACTGAGCTTTCGACTTTTCTCCCGCCCGGTTGTAAGCCTGCGCCAACCGGTAGTGCGCCTCTTCCAGTTCAGGATTCACTTCCGCCGCCTTTTTATAGGCGGCGAGTGCTTTGGTGGAATCCACCGCGTCTGAATAGAAAATACCCAATTGCAAGTACCCGTCGCCGAATTTCGGATCAAGATCGACGGCCTTCTTCAGGAAAGACTCCACTCGCGCCAAATTCTCGGCGCGTGCCGGGCTGTCCTGCCGATTCCAAATACTGAGCGCGTAATAATAATTAGCCAAAGCATTCTTGGGTTGCAGTTCGACAAATCGCCGCAGACGGTCGGCTACGCACGCTGATTTACGGGGTTCGACGCCCTCCATTTTCCCCAGCAGCAGATAAGGATTGGGGTCGTCCGGATTCAAGTCCGATGCCCGGCATACACTTTCACTAGCCTGATCGTAAGCGCCCCGGCCATACCACGCCACGCCCAGCCCTTCCAGCATCCGCCCCGAGCGCAGGAACGATCGACTCCCAGTGGCAAAAACTTCAATCGCCGGTTCATACGCTCGATGCAGCAGCAAATCAGCCCCCCAATCGAACAGGTTGGATTCGCTCGGATCGAGCTCTGCCGCACGTTGATATTCATGTACCGCTTCCAGAGGTTGGTTCAACTTCTCCTCGATCCCTCCGAGCAGGTGATGAACTCGCGCCTGCTGCGAAGTCGATTCGTCCTCGCGTGCCAGCAGAGCTGAACTCTTCCCACGGCCACGTTCGTACTCCCCAGCGTCCGCGTATGCCTGCGCTAATTCGTAACTGATTTCAAAATCGCCGGAATTCAATTCGGAAGCGTACTCCAGAAAAGGCAGCGCTTCCTTCGTCTTTCCCTCATCGACCAGCAACCTTCCCAGTTGACGATTGACGTCAAAACTTCCCGGTTCGCCTTCAGCTGCCTTCCGCAGAGTTTCCTCCGCTCTGGCGCTGGAGACGGATGGAGCAGACGCAGTTCGAAAACCCGAATCTTTTTGCTCCGCGGTCGAGCCTAGAGAAACCGTTTCCTTTGCCAGTGCTTCCGTAGTTCGCAAAATCACGTTGGAGCCGTGCCCGCCCGGATTCATAGCTTCGGTGACGCCCGCGACGGTGAATGCGGGTTCATCGAAAAATTCCGGCCTCTCCGCCGCTGATTTACCCGGTGATTTACTTTGCGGCGTTGAAGAGGTCGCCGGCTCCAGCGTCAGATCAACCCGCTTGCTCTCCTTTGATCCCACGGCGCAGGGACCAAAAGTTGTCTCGCGATATCCCGCCATCTCCACGTGCAAAATATAATCGCCCGCGTCCAGCGTCGAAAAGCGGTAACTGCCCTGCGAATCCGTTTGCACGCTCAGCGCTTTCGTCCCCGCCTTCGCCTGAAGGTGAACCGTAGCGGCGACCACCGCCCGGCCTCGCGAATCGAGTACAGATCCCTGCAGGGTGGCCGAGTCCCCTGCGCTCTGAGATTGCGCCAGACCGTCGCTCGCGAACAGCACGAGAAGCACCGTTAAAACCGTGACTAGAACACAATTCCCCGAGCGATCGAATTGATATCTGGTTCTGCGCAAATGGATCATAAGGAACGGCTGGTCGGAAAGGTCGGCAAACGCCGCCAACTTGATCGCCATTCTATTGCTCTGAGCATCCTCGCGCAATCCAAAGCGAATCAACCGCGCTCTCCGCAATCGATTTGTTATCCTACGTCAGTGCCGCGCGCCTTCCTGATCGACACCGACGTCGCCTCCGACGATGCTGTTGCTCTCATCATGGTTCTGCGCTCCCCCAGAAACGAAGCCGGAGGTGAAAAATGAAATTCCGCCGAAGCTGGTTTTTGACAACCGCGCTACTGCTGATCACTTGCCAGGCAAGCTGGAGCCAGCAACGAAAAATCATCATCGACCAGGATGCCGCCGGCCCCGCCGGCACTGACCAGCAGTCCATCCTCCTGCTGATTCAGTCGCCGCAAACCGAAGTGCTCGGCATCACCGTGGTGACGGGCGATCAGTGGCTCAAGTCCGAAGTTGCCCACACTCTGCGCATGCTCGAACTCATCGGACGCACCGACATTCCGGTCGTGCCCGGCGCCGAGTATCCGTTGGTCCGGCGAAAAGAAGAAACCGAACTCTGGGAGCAACGCTACGGCTCCGTAGGTTGGTTGGGAGCCTGGACTCCCCGGTTCTATCACCCGCATGACGAACTCGGCGACATGCCCGAAGGCAAGCCAACCACAAAGCCAAGCGACGAAGATGCTGCCCACTTTTTAATTCGCATGGTCCACAAGTTTCCCAACGAAATCACGATTTATGCCGGCGGCCCGATGACAAACCTCGCGCTGGCGATCTCCATCGATCCTGAATTTGTCGGCCTGGTCAAAGAGTTAGTCTTCATGGGCGCCAGCCTCAGCCCGCAAACCCCCGATCCCGAATTCATTAATACTCCTCGCCGCGAATTCAACTTGTGGTTCGATCCCGAAGCGGCTCACATCATGCTGCGCGCTCCGTGGAAAAAAATTGTATGCACCACTGTGGATATTTCCGTGAAGACGCGCATGACAACTGAATTAATCAATCACATCAAAGGCGGAGATTCGCCCGCCGCGCGCTACGTCGGCACTTACGCCCGTCTCCATGGAGAATACAATTACTTGTGGGATGAACTTGCAGCCGCCGCCTGGCTCGACCCCACGCTGATTACTTCAAAAGAAACCCGCTTCATGGATATCAACCTCGACCGCGGCTTTAGCTATGGCGATACGCTGACCTGGTCGGAACACGATAAGCCAAAGATCGATGTTCGCCCAGTGGAAATTCAGGTGGACGTCGATCTCGAAAAATTCTATAAAATGTTCGGCAATCTCTTGACCGGGCCCACTCCCAAACCATAACTTACATGACTATTCTCTTCTATCTTGCAGATATGTCTGGAAGTTCGAGGATCAGAACATGAAAAAGTCGGACGCGAGCCAGGGCCAGTCGGCATCGGAGCTCATCTCAAAAAGAATCGCCAAACTCGGCGACTGGCGCGGGAAAACGCTCAGCAGAATGCGCAAGCTCATCAAGGAAACAGATCCCGGCGTCGTCGAGGAGTGGAAGTGGATGGGCACTCCGGTTTGGTCGCACAACGGCATCATGTGCACTGGTGAATCCTACAAGAATGTCGTGAAGCTTACCTTCGCCAAGGGTGCGTTTCTAAAGGATCCGGCCCGTCTCTTCAACTCGAGTCTCGACGGAAACCTACGCCGTGCCATCGACATCCACGAAGGAGAAGAAGTTGACGAGTCCGACTTCAAGGCGCTGGTTCGCCAAGCGGTCGCCCTCAACATTTCCGGCAAGTCGAAACCCTCCAAGAAAGCGAAGTCCTAAAGGGCGTCCCCGCTCGGCTTGACACGCCAAAACGACCTACCGTCCCAACTCCTCCAACATCTTCCGCGCCTGCGCATCCCCAGGACGTCGCTTCAGCAGCGCCAGCAAAACTGCCCGCGCCTTTTCCGCTGCACCCTCAATGCTGTAAACCCGGGCAAGATTGAAATAAGCCTGATCAAACTCGGGCGCCACCCGCATGCACTCTTCGAAACTCGCCACCGCTTCATCCCGGCGTCGAGTCCGCAAATAAAGTACTCCCAGATTGTTCAAAGCCTCAGGATAATCCGGACGCGCCTTCAACGCCCTTTGCAAATATTCATAAGCCCGATCGCTGTCGTCGAGCTGCGCAAGAACCATTCCCAAACTGTAATTCGCCTCCGCGTCTTCCGGTCCGGCTGCAACCGCGCGTTCCAGCACCCCGCGCGCATCCTCCCACTGCTTTTGCTGTCGGTATGCGTTCCCAAGATTCGTGAGCGCGATCAGATGATTCGGACTCAAGCGCAGCGCTTCTTGAAAATACGGAATCGCATCCCCCGTGCGCCCTTCGCGTGTCGCAATCAGACCAAGATTATTCCAGGTGTTCGGCAACGTTTCCAGGTAACTCGCTCGCAGTTTAAGCGCTCGTTCAAAGCTCGCGCGGGCTTCAGCCGTTTTATTCTGCTTCAGATAAACGCTTCCCACCCCGTACATCGCCTCCGCACTCGACGCATCATCGCGAAATGCCAGATGGAATGCCGCTTCCGCCTGTTCCAAATAACCCCGCTGAAAATAAACCGACCCGTAAGAAAGATAGTTGCGCCGGAACTCAGCCGTCTCGCTCACCCCCGCGAACGGCAGCGCCTTCGCCAACCTCTCCGCCGCGTTTCCCGGAATCCCCCGAAAATCGCGTTCAACATGCTCCGCATTCACCGGCCCCTGATACACCTTCACAATTTCGCCCTTATCGCTGATCAAAAATGAAGTAGGAAGCCCAAGGTCGCGGTGCCGGTCAAACAAGTAACGATAAAGAATGTTGTAAACGGCAGCCACGTCACCCGATCCGCGAAGAATCGGAAATGAAAGGCGCAGTTCGCGCGCCAGCGCCAAAATCCTTTCGGCCCCGGAAGAATCGTCCACATTTACAGCCAGCACTTGCAGCCCCAGTCTTGACGCGGATGTTTCTGCCCAGCGTTTGTGAGCCTGATTAAACGTTTTCAAATCCTCCCGGCAGTCAGCCGATCCCTCTGCCCAGAAGTTGATCAGCACCCCTTTCCCGCGAAGCGCCGAGAGCGTCCAAATCCGTCCTGCCAGATCAGGCAAAGAAAAATCCGGCGCAGAAACCGGCGCCAGCAGCCAGGTTTCAACCGATGCCGAAATTAACTCGTTCTGCTCCCCAGAGGGCACGCCTTCACCCGCGTCGCCCACGGGCCGAGAAGATCCAGCCTTTAACCCCTGAGACCGCGTCTTGAATACTTCCATCCGAGACGGCTTCGAGCCTTCCTCAACCCAAACTCTGTGATTGATCGGCACTGTTCCCAACTCTTGCACCAACCCGCTCGGCCACTGGATTGACGCCCGTACCGGGGCTTTGGCATCTCCCAAACCAAAAAATACTTCCTTGCTGTGCTGACAAAGAAATCCCGATCCCGCCTGTACCGTCCGTGTCTGGCGCCCCAATTCGGTCTCCACCGTCACCGCCGCCCCAATTGCATCACGATTACTTTTCACTCCGCGAAGACAAAAACAAATCGCAGGCGGTAGACCCTTCATTTCGTTCTTCAATAAACGCAATTGCGGTGCATTGCGATTTTTCAAAACAACTTCCAGTCGTCCGTCATGATCAAAGTCCACCAGAGCGAACGCTCTTCCATCCTCCACAAAATCCATGCCGACGGCACCCGACACGTCGGAAAACGTTCCATCCCGATTGTTCGCGTAGAAAACATTCCGCTCAAATCCGCTCCACGTCCCGTCGGCACGAATTAATTCATTGAGCGCATTCCATCCCTGTTCGTAATCGTGCGTGGGCTTAGCCTCAACCGGCGAATTTGCAACCACCTGCCGCCAAAAAAAACTGTTCAAATCCTCTGTCGCCCCCGGCCCAGAAATCATCCCGTTGGCAATATAAAGGTCAGGAAACCCGTCATGATCAAAATCCCACGCATCACTCGCCCACGACCAGCGCCCCATTTCGACTCCCGCCGGAGCGCTTCTGTTCTCGAACCCGCCCTTCTCATTATTCCGAAACAGCGAATTTCCCATCGCGTGTTTCCGATACAAAGCGCGCACTTGATCAGGCGCGTTTCTCTGAAAAGCCTCCTGCCCCGAAACCCGCAACCCCGCAGCCGACCACATGTTCGCGACATAAAGATCTTCCGCTCCATCGTTGGCATAATCGAACCAGCAAACACTCATGCCCGCGCCCACGTCCTCCACTCCCGCCTGCGCCGCCACGTCTGTAAAAGTTCCGTCCCCATTGTTGCGATAAAGATTCTTTCGCCCGAAGTCGTTTACCACGTAAAGGTCGGGCCAGCCGTCGCGGTTGTGGTCGTTCCATCCGCAGCAGAAACTGTAGCGCGTGTTGTTCCGATCAAGGCCTGCCGCTGCGGTAGCATCGCGAAAAGTCCCATCGCGATTGTTTCGCATCATGAAATTGGGTGGCCCATTGTCCGCGTCATAGTATGGCAACGGATATTTGTACTGGTTCGTGCCCTGGTAATAGAGATAAAGGCAAAAATAAATATCCAACCAGCCATCGCGGTCATAATCGGCAATCGCCGCACCCGTAAACGTCCCTTGCGGGGGATTGGCGAACTTGAACGCTTCAGGCTGTTGCCGGAACGTGCCCCCACCCTGATTCATAAACAAGAGTGGCCCACCCGTGCGCACCACGATCAAATCCTGCCGTCCGTCATTATCGATATCCGCAAAAAGAGCGCATGCAGTATTTTCGATGACCCCAACTCCAGACTCTTCCGTGATGTCCTCAAAGTTTCCATTTCCACGGTTCCGGTAGAGCCGGTTGGGAAGGCCCGCAGGCTGGCAAACATAAAGATCGTCAAACCCATCCCCGTCAATGTCGCCCACGGAAACCCCATTGTGCCCGTAAATATCGATCCCGCAGGCGCCGTCAAGCACCGTCCGCCAATAATCGACTCCTCGAAGCAGCTGCGATTCGTAGGATTGATTACCGCCAAATGCCGCGGCCGTAATGTCTCCAAAGATCGGAGCGGCGGTGCGGCTCATAGTCTCTTCAATCATCCGCCAGCTCTTCAGGCGGAAGTGATCGGATAAATCTGTCTTCCACTCTAGGTCCCAGTGGCCCACCCTTTGTTCCCGATAAAACTCCTGTCCCGCTCCCACCAATTCATAGCGCACCCGAGTCCGCATCTGTATTCCTGCAGTGACGGCGTTTCTTCCTTCAGCTGTGCCGGCGGATAAATCAATGCTCACCACCTGAAACTCGGCAGTGATAATGTTTAAAAAAGAGCTCAGCGTGGATTGCAATCCCTGAAGAAAGGCGTCCCTACCGAGGGTGTTTCGAGAGGCGAACGTATTCTGTCGGATTTCAAGCGTCGGCCCTGGTCGTATCAACCGCGATTCCATAGGTCGAAAGGAGGGCCCCGAAAAATCCAACGTAAGCGCCTTAGCGACCGGGCGAATGTCCAGCGGAGATTGCATCAAACTCGAACTCCACTCCGCGAGAATCGCAGCAATCTGCTCGTGATATTTCTCGGTTACGAACGCATCGAGACCAGTCTGCGTCTTAAGCAGCGCCACATCCAGAGGAGTCTGGGACCGATAGCGAGGATGCAAATGAAAATCAACATCGCCCGCGGGCAAAGGCCTATGTTGAGAATCGAAAAGAATAGGGAAGACGAGGCCATGCAGCCCCGCAGGAGCCAGTGCCGCCGCGGAAACGCCCTGGCAGCACTGAGCAAGAAACTCGCGCCGGCTGCGATTCACCAAGTCAACCTGCCCCCAAGATTATTGACGCAACGGAAACGAAATCTAACAGCCCACCTCGTGCCGGTCAAGGTTGCCGCAGAATTGCTCCTCCACCGTGCTGCCGGAGGCCAGCCTATATCTATAATATGGCTGTCATCCATGACAGAATTTACATTTCACAAACTTCGAGCCGGAGAATTATGAAGTTTGATCATCATCGACTGAAGGCTTTGCCCAAAGTATTGCTGCACGAGCACCTCGATGGTGTACTCCGGCCGCAAACCGTGATTGATTTGGCTCGCGACGTAAAATATCACGGCCTCCCGAACGACAATCCCCAAGCCTTGGCCGAATGGTTTCATCAAGGCGCCAACAAGGGAAGCCTCACAAAGTATCTGGAAGGCTTTGCTCACACCATCGCCGTAATGCAAACCGAAGAAGCGCTGGAGCGCGTGGCTTTCGAACAGGTCGAAGACCTCAGCCGTGATGGCGTGGTGTACTTTGAAACTCGGTTCGCTCCCGTCTTTCACACCAAGAAAGGCTTGACCCACCAACAGGTAGTCTCCGCAGTCTTAAGAGGATTAGAGCGCGGCCGCAAAACCTTTGCAGTTCCTTCCGGATTGATTATCTGCGCCATGCGCAACATGGACGTTTCCCTCGAAATGGCGGAACTGGCGGTAGATTTTCGCGAACGCGGCGTCGTTGGCTTCGATCTGGCCGGCGAAGAAGGCGGCTACCCGCCGAAAAAACATGTAGAGGCGTTTCATTACATTCAGCGAAAGAATTTCAATATTACGATTCACGCCGGCGAGGGCTATGGCAAGGAATCGATCTGGCAAGCCATTCAGTATTGCGGTGCCCACCGCATTGGGCATGGCACCCGGTTGATCGAGGACATTGCCATCGCTAACGGCAAGGCCGTGAAACTGGGAGACCTCGCGCAATACGTTCTCGATAAGCGAATCCCACTCGAAATCTGCCTGATCAGCAACGTTCACACCGGAGCCACGCCCAGCCTGGCCGAACATCCATTCAAGATTTTCTATCAGGAAAAATTTCGCGTTACCCTCAATACGGATAACCGGTTGATGAGCAATACATCCATGACCCGGGAATTCGAAGCCGCCGCCGCAACCTTTGACCTGTCACTGGACGACTTCGAAAAAATCACCATTAATGCAATGAAGAGTGCGTTTCTGCCCTACAAACAGCGATGCGAAATCATCTATTCGGTGATCAAGCCCGGCTACGCGAAGGCCCGCGAATCTGTGCCATCCCGAGAGCCTGGCGTTTCCAACTAGCAATCTCCGATCAAACCGATGTTCACTTCTCCAGACACAAGTGCCGTTTCATGAGATATTCCCTTTGTGCACCTTTATGTCCTTGGTGGGTAAGGGTGGATCAAGGAAAAGAAACTTCACGGTCTGCTATATTTACCCTCTCACGGAGGTTCGTTCATGTCTCGAATCGTGCGCTGTGGGCTTATCCAGGCAAGTAATGTGCTGGGAAGCGACCGTTCCTTGGCGCAAATCAAGAAAGCCATGCTCGACAAGCACCTCAAGCTCATCCAGCGGGCGGCGAAAAAAAAAGTACAAATACTCTGCCTTCAGGAACTGTTTTACGGTCCATATTTCTGCGCCGAGCAGAACATCCGCTGGTATGAACTGACGGAGCGAGTTCCCGATGGCCCCACCACCAGGATGATGCAAAAAATAGCAGCCAAACATCGCATGGCGATGGTTGTCCCGGTTTACGAAGAGCAAATGCCGGGGCTGTATTTCAATACTGCCGCAGTCATTGATGCCGACGGCAGCTACTTGGGCAAGTATCGCAAGCACCACATCCCGCATGTGCATCCAGGATTCTGGGAAAAATTCTATTTCACCCCCGGCGATCTGGGGTATCCCGTTTTCAAAACCAAGTACGCGACCGTCGGAGTTTATATCTGCTACGACCGCCATTTTCCCGAAGGCGCGCGCATCCTCGGACTGAACGGCGCCGAAATCGTGTTCAATCCTTCCGCCACCGTCGCCGGACTGTCCGAATATTTGTGGGAACTGGAACAACCCGCGCACGCAGTGGCCAACGGTTATTTCGTGGGCGCCATCAACCGCGTAGGCACCGAGAAGCCCTGGAACATCGGAGAATTTTATGGCAAGAGCTACTTCTGCACTCCGCGCGGCAAGATTATTGCGCAAGCCAGCCGCGATAAAGATGAAGTCTTGGTCGCAGATCTCGACCTCGATATGATTGCGGAAGTAAGAAAGACCTGGCAATTTTTCCGCGACCGCCGCCCTGAAACCTACGGCCCACTGACGGCGCAGAGCGGACAGACTGTGGCCGCTGATTAAGAATGAAAATATCGGATTTCGGTTACACAACGATTTCAGCGTTGCATCACCGCCATCGAACGAGTTCCGGCTTTAGGTGCTGGGATCGCTGCCAAGGCATTCACTAGGTTCCGACGAACGCCGATGACCGCAAGCCAAACACATCGAATCGAATCCAGTCCTCTCTACAACCCCGACCTGGCGCCCGCCACCAGCGAACGCCGTCACTGGGGAACCTACAACTACGCAGCTCTGTGGGTATCGATGTCGGTCAATATCCTCACTTACATGCTGGCCGCAAGCCTCATCCAGGGAGGAATGAACTGGAAGCAGGCTGTAGCCACGGTATTTCTCGGCAACACGATCGTCCTGATTCCAATGCTGCTGAACTCCCATCCCGGCGCGCGTTACGGAATACCTTTTCCCGTGCTCGCCCGGGCTTCATTCGGAGTCTTAGGCGCGAACGTGGCCGCGGTTCTGCGCGCCTTGGTGGCCTGCGGATGGTTTGGCATTCAAACTTGGATCGGCGGAGAAGCCGTAAGCACGCTGATCGCAACCTTGGTTCCCGCGTGGAAAAATTTCCCCTACAGTACCGCAATTTGTTTTCTGGTTTTCTGGCTCATTAATCTCGCCGTCATCCTCAAAGGCGTCGAGTACATTCGGATGCTGCAGGGCATTAGCGCGCCCGTTCTGCTGGCCGTAGGACTTTTGCTGTTAGCCTGGGCATATCGCAGCGCGGGCGGCTTCGGCCCCATGCTCGCCGCCCCATCGCGGTTCACCAGCTTTCCGGATTTTCTGAAGTTCCTCATCCCCGCCTTGAACGCCACGGTGGGTTTTTGGGCAACGGTCTCGCTGAATATTCCCGACTTCACCCGTTTCGCACGCAGCCAGCGGCAACAAATGATTGGTCAGGCTCTCGCTCTGCCAACCACCATGACGCTTTATTCGTTGATTGGAATCCTGGTAACATCCGCGACCGTGGTCATTTACGGAACGGCGATCTGGGACCCGGTCCAACTGCTGAGCCGATTCCATTCTCCGATTGCCGTAGTGATTTCGTTGCTGGCAATTCTGCTGGCCACACTGAACGTGAATATTGGCGCCAATGTAGTGTCCCCCGCGAATGATTTTTCCAACCTGTGGCCGCGCGGGATCAGCTTTCGAACCGGCGGAGTGATCACTTGCTTCATGGGAATCGCCATGATGCCCTGGAAACTTCTGGGAAGCTACAAGACCATGATCTTCGGTTGGCTTGGCGGATACGCCGCATTCCTCGGCCCCGTGGCGGGCATCATGATCTGCGACTATTTCGTAATCCGCCGCCGCGTGCTGCTCGTCGACGATCTCTACCTGCGCGACGGCGCTTATGAATACTCGCGAGGTTTCAACTGGCTGGCGCTCGCCGCACTTGCCCTGGGAGCGGGCACAGCGCTGATCGGGCTAATCGTTTCTCCGCTCCGCGTTTTCTATGACTACTCCTGGTTCGTCGGCTTCGCGGTTTCGTTCGCCGTCTATTACGCGCTGATGAAACTCATTCCTGAAACGTCACGCACACGCCGTTAGGATCGATCGCGCTGAATTCTTTCGTGCCCCAAGGCTTGGTTTGCAATGGGCCGTTCGGATGCACCGTGCCTCCGCGTTTCTGATACTCGGCATAGATCGCATCAATACCTTTCACCGCAAGGCGCACCATGGTCTGATCTCCGACCTTGCGTGCGAGCGCCTTGTCACTCATTCCCGAAATATGCAAATAAGCATCGCCACGCTGAATTCCGGCATAGTTCGGAGGAGTGCTGTCGCGAAAGCTCTCGTTAAAGCCGCAGATCTCCGTCCACCACTTCAGCGACTCTTCAGTGTCAGCCGCGGGCAAAACCGGAATTGCGCCCTTGATGATGGGGTCCAAACCTTTTCTGCCTACCGAAAAGCCGGCAGCACTCCCTTCTTATACGTCTCCAGCGTGTCCTCCTCATCGCCACACATTAAATACATGTTGAATTGCGTCACGCCCACGCTGGCGAGCTTACGAAGCTTTTCCTGGTGCGCATTGGCCGGCCCGACCAGACAAAAACGATCCACTACTTCATCCGAGACGAATTTCGAGTTGCTGCTCTCGACTTCGCAATGCTGCTGGTAATCGTAGGCGCCGCGGTTTCTGACAAACGATGTCAGCGCCGCCGGCAACTCCTCAGGCTTATAACGCGAAATCAAATCCACCACGTGATTTGAAACCAATGCCGGAAACCAGCGCACCCGTTCCCGCGCCACCTTCAAATTATCAGACACCCAGACCGGTGCCGCCGCCATCACCTCGATCTTGCGAAAGTCGCGCCCTGCAGCCTCTGCGCCCTTCTTCACGAAACCAAGACACCACGCGATTAAGTCAGGATCGGCGAACTGCAAAATGACTCCGTCCCCTACTCTTCCCGCCAGATCCAGCACCTTGGGTCCATATCCGGCGATCCATACCGGCGGAGATCCTTTCGCCCACGAAATGCGCGTGGGTTGGCCATCATATTCGATCTCCCGCGCAGAAGTGAGATCACGAAAAGTTTTCACCGCCCGCTCCAGATCACCCGCGCCTACCGGCTTCTTGCCCAACACTCGCCGCGAGCTATCCCCGCGGCCGATGCCAAGTTGCATCCGCCCTTTTGAAATCAAATTCAGCGTGGCAAACAAACTCGAGGTCACCGTAATGTCGCGAGTCGCTGGATTGGTGACGCACGTGCCCAGACACATTTTCTTGGTGTTGCTCGCCATCAGCGTGAGCAATGGATACGGCTCCAGCCACAGGATGTGAGAATCGAAGACCCAGCCGTATTCAAAGCCCGCGTCCTCAGCCTGCCGCGTGAGCCTCACGATACGCTCCACGGGCATGTCCGGTTTTATCGTGATTCCAAAATGCATCCCATCACCTGCAACCTATGAAATCGCGCGCCAAAGTGTTGCAGTTTAGCATAAAATGCCTGCTCTGCCAGTCCGGGCCAGTGTGTAAACATAAGTTCAGTCTGCCAATCGCCGACGGAGGATCCGATGAGCTTTGACACCATCATCACAAACGGTCGAGTGGTTACTGCCGCCGACACCTACGCCAGCGATGTTGCCATCAACAACGGCAAGATCACCGCAGTCGGGCAAAACTTACCGCGCGACAACGCCACAAAGATCATCGACGCCGCCGGCAAATACGTTCTCCCCGGCGGAATCGATGTTCACACTCACCTCGACATGCCCTTCGGAGGAACCAACAGCGCCGACGATTTCGAAACCGGCACTCGAGCCGCCGCCTTCGGTGGGACCACCACTCTGATCGACTTCGCAATCCAATACAAAGGCCAGACTTTAAGGACGGCATTCGACACCTGGATGCAGAAAGCCGCAAGCAAAGCCGTCTTCGATTATTCATTCCACTGCATCATCACCGACCTGGCCGACGCGCAACTCGAAGAAATGAACGCTCTGGTGCGCGAAGGCGTCACCAGTTTCAAGCTGTTCATGGCTTATCCCGGAGTGTTCATGCTGGACGATGGCAGCATCTTCAAAGCGCTCCGCGCCACCGCAAAAAACGGAGGCCTGGTCTGTATGCATGCCGAAAACGGCAGCGCTATCGACGTTATCGTGCAGCAAGCTTTGGCGGAAGGGAAAAAAGCCCCGAAGTACCACGCCCTAACGCGCCCGACCACGGCTGAAGCAGAAGCCACCTCCCGCGCCATCGCCCTCGCCGAAATGGCGGGTGCCCCCGTCTACATCGTTCACCTAAGCTGTAACGATGCTCTGGAAAAAGTTCGCGAAGCCCGCGATCGCGGCCTTCCCGTTTACGCCGAGACCTGTCCACAATACTTGTATCTTTCCATCGAGAACTTCGACGTGCCGGGATTCGAAGGCGCGAAGTACGTTTTCACTCCTCCTTTGCGCGAAAAATGGCATCAGGAAAAACTCTGGAGTGGACTGAAGCAGGATCACTTGCAAGTAGTCTCGACCGACCACTGCCCATTCTGTTTCAAGGAGCAAAAAGAACTGGGCCGCGATGACTTCACCAAAATTCCCAACGGAGGTCCCGGCATTGAGCACCGCATGAGCCTGATCTACTCCGGCGGCGTCGCCCACGGCCGCTTCAGCGTCAACCGTTTCGTCGAATTGGTTTCCACCACGCCGGCAAAACTATTCGGCCTTTATCCTCGCAAAGGCACAATCGCCGTGGGTAGCGACGCCGATCTGGTGATTTTCGATCCCGCCCGCAAACACACCATCAGTGCAAAAACCCATCACATGCGCGTCGATTATTCGATGTTCGAAGGTATCCAGGTAACCGGCATGCCCGACGTCGTTCTCTCGCGCGGTCGTGTGATCGTCGAAGCCGACAAGTTCCTCGGCCGTCCCGGCGCCGGAGAATTCATCAAGCGCTCCCTCTATTCCATGTGATCGCGCTGTCATCCTGAGGAACCGCAGCTCTTCGCAAAGCGAAGAGCCTGCCGACGAAGGATCTAGGTACGTGCCGAAATGGTTATCACTTGAAAAACTCGCTCATCGGCGCCGCATTCTCACTCGCCCCCGGAAAATGTTTCATCCCCAGCAGTCCCATCATTGTGCGCAGAGTATTCTCGTGCCGGAATGGCTTGTCCACCTTCACTCCGCGAATCACGTTCTGCCCAATCACTGCCGTGAACACCTGGCCCTGGTGATCGCCGTCGGCATTGTCAAACGTGACGAACATTGTCCCGTTCCCGCCGACCTTGAAATACGCACTGTTCAGAACCGGCGGAACATTTTCCTTCAGCCAGGCATCGGCCATGCCAAGCGTTCCGTTATGCGCGTCGTGCAGAAGGTTGGGAATGATCAGCGAGTAATTTGGCAAACGCTGAGCCGCAAGATCCTTGGCAAACTGCGAAAACGGAACCATCTTCTTACCCTCCAACGGATGGTAAGCCACATCGCTATACCACGCGGCGGGATTATGGCGTTTCACATACTCCCCCGATTGCGTGCCCATGTAACCCACATAGGGAAGCGACTCGGCATACACTTTCCACGTCAAGCCATACTTGTCGAGTTCGCGAAATATATTGTCGTCGGTGACGACGTTCGTGCATCCCCATCCCCCGCACCCAAAAGCATGCTCTCCGCTTCCCGAAGAAAGCCAAAAATAATCCAGCAACGACCCCGGTTCATCAGAGAAATAATTGGTAGCGATTCCATAGACGTTGCCCAACCCGCTCAACCACGGCATTCCGCGCGGATAAACCGCAGAAAAACTATGGTTCTCCTCGACGATAAGAATTACATGAACAGAGGCCGTCTGCGCTTCTCGGCTCGCAGCGTTTTTCGCTTTCGCAGCATCGCCATTCCATGCCGAAGGCAATTGAGAATCGAGTTGCGTTTCAGCGGCCAGTCCTTGCCGCGGAGACGGCGATTGAAACCCGCTGCAGCAAGCAACCAGGATCAGTGGTAATGCATATCTGGTTTTCACGGAGCAAGCCTACGAACCTCGCATACTGCCCACAAGACACATAAGTGCATCTGGAATCAGAAGTGACATCCCAGAGTCATGTAGCAATCATCTTTCGTCCCAAGGCTAGGCGCGTATGGGTCACGTTGCAACAGCTACGGCGTCATCTCAAAGATCACGCCACAACCGTTGCCTGAACACTCGCTGAGATTGCCGCCAGTTGCAGTTGTACTGTAGAGGTTGCCAGCCGCATCGAAGGTCAGGGCTGAAGTGGGGTTATTCCCGTCCGGGCCGCGAAAGCTGTGTAACACCTTCTCGGTCCACGTATTGTTGGAGCCCGGCACGAGCTTGAACACCGTACCACAACCACCACCACCCCCACCACAGCTTAGGTCCCCACCGAGTTGCGTCGTGCCATGCAAATTGCCGGCAGAGTCAAAGAGGAGCGTGCAGGACGGGTTAGCTCCATCCTTGCCTTGGAATGAATGCAACACCGTTAGGTTCCACTCGCCATTGTTGCTAGGTGCCAACTCAAAGACGGTGCCGCAGCCGTTATGATTACAGGAGCGGAGGTTCCCTCCAGCCGTGGTGATGCCATACAAATTCCCCGCATTGTCGAAGATCACGCCGTCGGGACTCCGCCCGTCGTGGAACGTGTGCAGAACGCTTAGTTTCCACGTCCCAGCTGCCAGCTTGAACACCGTACCGCAGCCGTAGCCTCCGTTGCATCTTCGATCGCCACCCGCGTCGGTCGTGCTGTAGAGATTCCCGGCAGCATCGAAGATCACTCCCGAGCGGGGGTTTCTTCCACCGTCGCCACGGAAGCGATGGAGCACGGTCTCGGTCCACTTGCCGCCGGTACTTGGTTCAAGCGCGAAGACGGTACCGCAACCTCCGACGCAAATGGAGTTGCCACCGCCAGCGGTGGTGCCGTACAAATTCCCCACTCCGTCGAAAATCAAACCTGCTATGGGGCTGGCTCCGTCGCTACAATGAAACGAATGCAGCACAGTCTCCGTCCACGTGCCGTTCGCACCCGGCGTTAGCTCGAAGACGGTACCGCAGCCCACGCCACCGTTGACATGCAAGTCGCCACCGTCCACCGTCGTGCCATATAAATTCCCAGCCGCGTCGAAGATCAGGCTGGCGGCGGGGTTCGCCCCGTCCTTACCATGAAAGTTATGCAGCACGATCTCAGTCCACCCCGCCGAACCCGGCGTAAGTTTAAACACGGTACCGCAGCCCTGACCACCACAGTATTTTGTGTCTCCACCGTAGTAGGTGGTGCCGTACAAATTCCCAGCGGAATCGAAGATCAGTGCGGCCTGAGACGATGCTCCGTTTGCATCGTTAAACTTATTCAACACCGTGTATTGATTTCCTGCGAAGACGCATGGTGCCAGCGTCAATGCTGCGATTATGATCGCTCCGGCGGCGTTCACCGCCCGTAGGAATCTGTTCCGTTGCACCACCGTCGTCATGAATTTCCCACCTGGTTGAACGCGAGCCATTTTACAGCCCCGGATCTGCCTCAGAATTGCATCAACCCGCAAAAAAGTACGAGGCGGATGACGAGGCTGCGGCCGCCTCTCTAGCGCAGATTGCGCCCAGCCATTAGAATAAGAACTCTTCCAGGCTTCTATGCAGAAATTTATCGCGGCGAGGAGATCGATGACCGGGGTGCGTGCCGCGGCCGTTCTGGCTCTGATGGCTCTCTGCGTAAGTTGTGGCGAGACCTATCGTCCCGTCGCAACTCCCATCGCGCCGAATCCGCCTAGTCCCGGCTTCTTTCATGTGGCCGTAGTGGTCACCGGCAACGGCTCGGCTCATCCGGGCGCCAGCACTTCGATCGACGTCTCCGGGGACACCGCCGTTTCTCAATCGACCGTGGGCCTCGTGCCGGTCTACGCGGCGTTGGTGCAGAATGGCACCAGGGTCTACGTTGCCAACAGCCTTGAGGACACGGTTTCCACATTTTCTCCCTCCAGCCCAACCCCGGTAACGACGATAAGTTTGCTGGCTGGTTCAGCGCCCAGTTTTGTGGGCACAACCGAGAACGCCACGGTTTATGTGGCCAACTCGGGCAACAATACGGTTGCAGCAATCTCGATTACGAGCAACGTCCTCGAGCAACCCGTCGACGGAATTCCGGTTGGCGTCGATCCCGTGGCGCTGGCGGAAACGCCCAACCAGCAAAAGCTTTACGTGGCCAACCGAGGGAATGGCAGCAGCGGCGGTTCGGTGACCAGCATAAATCCTGTCGACCGAAGTGTGAACCCGCCCATCGCGAATACGGCCTGGCTTTCTCCAGTCTCGATTGCGTCCCGATCTGACAGCAATCGGGTTTACGTTCTGGATGAGGCCAGCGGCCTGGTTTCGGCGATTGATACTTCTGTCGACAAGGTGGTCAACAGCGTTTCGGTCGGCATCGGTGCGAACTTTATGCTCTACGACTCGGTGCGAGATCGGCTGTATGTGTCGAACCCGTCGGCGAATACGGTGACCTATCTGGATGCGTCGAGCGACGCGTTTGCGGCTGTCGTTCTCAATGTAGCGAATCCAGTTTCGATAGCTGTTTTGCCCGACGGCAGCCGGGCTTATATATCCAGCGCGGCGGTCAGCGGCACCAATGTGAGCTCTCGGGTCACGGTCATCAATACCGCCGACGGAAGCGTCCGGACCACCATCCCTTTGACCACGGCTTCACGCGTGTGCGCTTCGAGCCCCTCCGAGTTGGCAATCGCCGCTGCGGCAGACAGTTCCAGAGTTTACGTGGGAAATTGCGATGCCGGGAATGTAGCCGTTATCCAGACCGTGAATGACACGCTGTTGCTGCAGATGCCGGCGCCTCAAAGCGCCTCGTTTAAAAACGGAAGCCCGCTTCCCCAGAACCCCGTTTTCGTTGTAGCTGGGCCGTAAATTGTGCAGGCGCGGGCTCGCCTGTGCAGTTCCATCCGAAAAGTTTATTTAAGCGCTAACGCGCCACCGCTGCGGACGGTTTGGGTTGGCAGGACGCGTTATGTCGCAAGGCGATATTCAGGAACACGTTGCCAATATGAGTTTCAAAGCAGATCACCAGCGCCTCGGTGTCTTCACTGCTTTGCGGACCATGCTCCGAGGTATGCAATGCGGGCGGATGCACACGGAAATGAAATCCCTGGTCGTTGAGTGAAGTGACGGCGTTCCCAATCACCTGGTTCGCCAACTCACAGACGGTTTCGCGCACGAGTTCGTCCGATTCCGGCACTTCGGCTCCCGCAAAACGGCTGGCCACGCGCACCGCCGTATCCGGATCGAGATCGAAGATGATGCGGCCTTCGATGTCGCCGGTGCACCACGAATCAGCGCCGCCACTCCCTTGCGGCGGTAGGCCTCCTCTTCCATGCTGAGGTTCGCCGACCGACGTCGGAGCTCTGCAGTCCCTGCGCCAGCACGGCGTCGGCCGCGTTGATGAAGGGCTGGATCAACTCCATCTTCATTGTTAGGCTCCTGCGCCCGCGGCCTGCGCCGCAGTTCCATCCTCACCCATGACGTACTTGATGACTTCGTACAGAACTTCCGGCTTCACCGGTTTCTGCACGAAATGGCGCGCGCCCCGCTGCAGTGCGGCCACAATGTTCTCCTGATATCCAACGGAGGAAACCATGACAATGCGCGCGTCGGGGTGTTGCTGCACGATGCGTTCGGCAGCCTCGATTCCTTCCATCTGCGGCATGGTGATGTCCATCAGCACGATGTCGGGTTGGATGCGCGTCGTATTCGGTGATGGCGGTCATGCCATCTCCGGCTTCACCGGCCACCTGTCCGCCGAAGGTTTCGATCATTCGGGCCAGATTCTTGCGGGCGAAGACGGAGTCGTCCACCACCAGGTAGCGGACCGGCTGCCGTCCTTACTGCGTTTCACTGCTGCAAACTGCTCCATATACAACCTCCCGCCGCTTCAATTCCGGCATCCTGTTTCTTGCCTGCCGGACAAAACTCATTTTTTGCCGACGCCAGCGGCCTTGCCGCTGTTTTCGGATTCGCTCCCACTCCCGCTCTTCAGCACTGCGCTTGCAACGTGTTGGCGCAGCGCATCGAGTGGGACCACGCGTACCGCATAACCACGTTCAATGGCCGCTTTGGGCATACCAAAAACTACGCAGGATTCCTCGCTCTGCGCGACCGTCATTCCGCCCGCGGCTTTGATCAGCACCAAGTCCATGGGCACCGTCTTCTCCCATGCCGGTCATAATCACGGCCGATACGCTTTTCGTCCAAACTCTTCTGCAACGCTCTGAACAGAACGTCCACCGACGGCCGATGTCCATTCACTCGCGGTTCGTCGCTACAGCACCGCGACATCGCCCATGGGCATGCGCTTTACTCGGAGGTGGCGGTTGCCGGGGCAAATCAGCGCCCGGCCGGCCAGCAACAGAGTCGCCGGATTGCGCTTCCTTCACTGTGATGGCGCAGATTTCATCCAGCCGGTCGGCGAAAACATTTCGGTGAAATCCTTCGGGCATGTGCTGCACGATCACGATGGTTCCAGGGAAAGTCTTGGGCAGCTGCGACAGCAGGTATTGCAGCGCCTGCGGTCCGCCTGTGGAAATGCCGATCGCGACGATTCGAGTCGCTTGAGTCCGGCCATCGAGAGCGGCTTTCGGAGAAAGTTCTGGAGATTCGAGGGGCGGCGCGACCACGACCCGCCGGCTTTGCGCCGCGGCTTTGATCTTGGCAATGAGTTCACGGGCGATTTCCGGCATGTTCGCGGAAACGTCGCTCGGCTTGGCTACGAAATCGAATGCGCCCATGGATAACGCTTGTAGCGTTACCGATGCTCCCTGCGTGCTGTGGGAGCTTACGACGATCACGGGCAGAGGATGGCGCAACATGATCTCTTTCAGCATGTCCAAACCGCTCATGCCTGGCATGTCGAGATCGAGAGTGACCACTTGCGGTTTCATTTCTTCGATCTTCTTCAGCCCAAAGTTTCCATCCATGGCGGTGCCTACAACCTGAATCGAGCTGTCAGTTTGCAGGATTTGCGGAATCAGCTTGCGCATGAGCGCAGAATCGTCCACGACTAACACGCGCACCGGAGGCGTCATAGCTGTCCTCCTGCCACTGCTTGTCCGATCTGTGTCCGCTCGGAATGGGAAAGCAATAAACCCACACTCGTCCGGCCAATCCGATCGGACCGTGATTTTGCAAAACGTTCGATAATCGCGGCGAGATTCAGAATGAGTACCACGTGGCCGTTGCCGAGAATCGACGCGCCGCTGACCAAATCGGTCTCCGCGGTCTGTTCGTCCAATGCCTTGATGACCAGTTCCTCTTCACCCTCGATGCTGTTCACCAGCAGCCCAAGTTTGCGCTCGCCGGTGGCAATTACGAGGACGAAGACCTTGTCTGGCGGGCCGTCCGGTCGACCATCCGGCGAACGCCCCAAGCGCGCCACCGGCAAAATCGTGTTACGCAGTTGCAAAACTTCACAGTTCTCGACTTGATGGATATCGGACTCATGGGCGCGTGCGATTTCTGCCACGGCATTCAGCGGAATGGCGTAGAGTCGCTGCGCCACGCGAAAGAGCAGGGCTTTGATGATGGCAAGGGTCAACGGCAACTGCAGATGGAAAGTGGATCCCTGCCCCGCGCGACTCACCACGTGGACTGTGCCTTTGAGCCGATGCATGACGCTTTGCACGATATCCAGACCCACGCCGCGGCCGGAAAGTTCGGTAATCTCGTCCGCCGTGCTGAATCCCGGGCGGAAGATGAAATCGAGAATGTCTGCCTCACTGAGCCGGCTGGCGTCTTCCGCTTTGAGAAGGCCTCGTTCGATGGCTCGCGCCTTCACCTTTTGCGCATCGATGCCGCGTCCGTCGTCACGGATTTCCACCACGACCTGATTGCCCTGGTGGTAGGCTTCCAGGCGGACGGTTCCGCGTGCGGGCTTGCCGCCGCGAATGCGATCCTCCCCGCTTTCAATGCCGTGCCCAACCGCGTTCCGCACCAGATGCGTCAGCGGTTCCGCGATGGCATCCAGCAGGCTCTTGTCGAGGGCAGTCTCTTGCCCGCTCAGAACCAGGTCAACTTGCTTGCCACACTGCTTGGCGACATCCCGAATCATCCGGGGAAAGCGCCGGAACAGCTGCTCGACCGGAACCATGCGAACTTTCATCACCGAGCGCTGCAGATCATTCAAGACCCGGGACTGAAACGCCATAGCATCGGCGAATCGTCCGCGCATCGCGTCCTTCGGATGGCGCACGGCGAATTCATTGAGCGCCTGTTGCAGCATGGATTTTCCGATAATCAGTTCGCCCACGAGATTGAGCACGGCGTCGATGCGTTCCGCATCCACCCGCAACACATTTTCCGCAGCGGCAGGGTTCGGTTTGGCCACAGTCTCGCGGTCGGTTGGAGTAAGAACGCTTTCGATCTCCTCGACTGCTGCGGTTGCAGTCTCGCGCGTGTCGTCGGCGTGCGCTATGGAAGCAGTCGGCGGAGCGTCGTTATGTTGTGCTTTCTGGACTGCCTTCTGCGCCGGGGTTCCGATGCTCTCGATCTTTACCTGCGAGATGACGGTGGGGATGCTGCACTTCGCGGTCAGAAACTCCGTCGACAGTTCGGTCGCCACCAGCCATTGGAATTGCATCGCATTCTTGGTGGACCCAGCTTCCGGGCGCGTTCCCAGCACTTCTCCGGCTTCCGCCAGGGCTTTAAGAATCAATTGTTGGGCGGCGATGGGCATGGAACAGTTGGGATCGATTTGCGCGCTGATGTGGTAAACCTGCTTCCCCTGCTGTAGCGCCGAGTCGATGGCGAGCTTCTCATACTCGGTCCAATGGACTGTGGGCGTGGCCGCTGGCCGGGTTTTCTTGTGGCCAGGTTTCCGGGATTTCGGATCGCGGGCCATTTTGCGGATCATCTTCCGCACCGGTTCCGCCGAAGGCAGCTTCGTCCCCTCGCGATAAGAATTCATCATCGCGCTGAACGCGTCGGCTGCTGCGAAAGCTACTTCCGCGAGAGCGGTTGGGGCGCTGCCGGTTTCGAGGGCCAATGCGTCTTCCAGTTCATGCGCCAGTTGGCTGAGTTCGTGATAACCGACCGCCGCAGAGTCGCCTTTCAAGGTATGCACGATTCTGCGGATGGTGCGCACGGTCTCGAGATCGTCCGGGTGCTTTTCGAGCTTCAGCGTCTCTTCGTTGAGTGACTGCAGCAATTCCTGCGCAGTCTCGAAGAAGAGCTCTTTCAATTCCGCCGCGCGCTCGTCGGAGAACTGACTCACAACTTCACCTCGATCTGCTGATACGCGGTACCGGTCTCGCGATAAATCATGTTGAATTTGTCGGTCAGTCCCAAAAGGCTTTCCGCGTGGCCCACGAACAAGTAGCCGCCCGGATTCAGACAACGGAAAAATTTCTCGACCAGGCGCTTCTGCTCAGCCTCATCGAAATACATCATGACGTTGCGGCAGAAAATAACGTCATTGCGCTGCGGCAGATATTCTGTTTTCAAGTTGTGAAAGTCGAAATGCACCAGTTCCTTCAGCGCTTTCTTGACCGCATAGCGGTCGCCCACCTTGTCGAAATGACGAAGCCGGTAGCTGTAATCCACCGATGCCATCTGGCTTTCGGAGTAGATTCCTTCCTGGCCCGCGCGCAAAACCGAATAACTGATGTCGCTGGCCAGAATCTCCAGCTTCCAGGGTGGAGGGACCAGGGGTTTGGGAAAAGGAGTTTCGTAGCTCGATGGATTGCGCAGCGCATGGTAGGAGAGCGCATCGGCAACCTGCATGGCCATGGTGTAGGCTTCCTGTCCCGTCGAGCACCCGGCGCTCCACAAACGCAATGAAAAATCTTTTTGCTCCTGCTTGCGCCGAAGGATCTGATCGAGAATGTGTTTATGAAACAGATCCAGTTGGGCTTTGTTGCGGAAGAAACTGGTCTCATTCACTGTGAGATGTTCCAGGAGCTTGCTTAACTCGTCTTTGCCTTCCTTGCTGATCAGCAGGCGATAGTAGCTGTAGAAGGAGTCGAGTTTGCATTCTTTAAGCCGCCGTTGCAAACGATCCTGCAGGAAATCGGCGCGCCGCGAGTCGAAGTGCATGCCGCACTCCTGGTAGACCAGCGTCTGCAGGAGCTTCAGTTCGGGTTCGGTGAGTTGCGCTTGCACGCCTGCTGTCTCCATGCGGTTTTATTACCCTGTGCGGGCGGCTACTTTGAAGCCGCAGCCCCCTGTGCGCTTTCCGCGGAACCGGGCCGGTTTGCACTCTTGGGCGCATCGCCTTTCTGTCGAGTTCCGCTGAACTCGAGCACCTTGTCAATATCCAGCAGAACGATCAAGCGGCCTTGATACTTACCCAGCCCGGTAACACAGTTCAGCCCGCCCTCCAGAAATTCGGTGGGAGAGGGATCGACGTCTTTGGCAGGAATCTTGAGGACATCCGAAGCCGAGTCCACGATCAATCCGCAAAGCCGCCCTCGATGTTCGACCACCAGAATCCGATTGCGCTTGCTGGGAGTGACCGTAACTTCGCCCAGCCGCTTCCGCAGATCGAGGACGGAGACGATCTTTCCCCGCAGATTGATCACTCCTTCGACGTATTCTGGAGCATCTGGGACGGAGGTAATTTCGGGCACGCGCACAATTTCGTGCAGGGAGGTAATGGCTACGCCGTAAGTTTCGCGTCCTACCTTGAAGCCGACAATGTGCAGTTCGCGGTTCATGTGGATTCCGAAGCTCAGTTGCCCGCCACGGCAGCGGACTGACGGGCGCCGGGCCTGGTCTTAGCTTTATCGTCGCGATTAAATCCCATCGCTTCCGTCTGTTCCAGCATGAATCGGCCCATGGAGTCGAGCAGATCGCGTGACATCTTCGACATTTGCTCTGCCGATGCGGCGAGTTCGGTCGAGCCCGAGGTGGTGTTCTGCACCAACTCGCGCATCCGCTCCATGGCTTTGACTACGGCGTGTGCGCCTGACGCCTGCTCTTCGACTGCCGAATTGATTTCGTGGGTGATCTCGTTCAAGCGCGTGGTGGCGCGTGCAATTTGCGAGGAGCCGTGCGACTGTTCGTTGGTGGCCGCACCGATTTCCTGGGCGAACTTGTAAACTTCCGTGACCACGTTCGAAATCTTGCGCAGCGCCGTGTTCAGTTCCTCGCCGTGTCCCAGCCCTTCGTTCACGATCGAAGTGCTTCGGTCCATGTTTTCGACGGCTTTGCGGGATTCTTTCTGGATGCTTTGAATGAGCTCGGAAATTTCCTTGGTGGATTGCGCCGATTTTTCCGCCAGCTTTCGGACTTCGTCGGCGACCACGGCGAAGCCCAGTCCATGCTCTCCGGCGCGTGCCGCTTCGATGGCGGCGTTCAGCGCCAGCAGGTTGGTTTGTTCCGCCAGATCATCGATCACTTCAATGATCTTGCCGATGTCATCCGCCCTCTGGCCCAGCACATCGATAATTTCGCCCGAAGATCGGATGGTGGTGTTGATACGATTCAGCCCATCGGTCGCCTTTTCCATGGTGGCGATACCGTTGTGGACTTCTTCGCGCGAGCGGTTGGAAATATCCAGCAGAACTTTGGCGGTATCCGCTACACGCTGGATGGAGGCCACCATCTCGTCGATGGAAGCCGACGTTTCGCTCACGCTCGAAGCCTGCACCTTGGTGCTCTTCACCATGTTCTGCACATTGACGCTCATTTCATGCATGGTGCTGGTGACTTCGTCGATGGCCGACGAGGTTTGCAGGCTGATCTTCGCCGACTCATCGGAAGCTCCCGCCACCTGGTTGGAGGCGCTGGCTACTTGCTGCGCGGCATCGCGGCCGTTGCGCACCAATTTCCGCAAACCTTCGATCATGCGAGCGAAGGCCTTGCCCAGGGTGTCGTTTTTGGATCGAGGCTGCACCTCGACTCCCAGATTGCCGCCTGCGATGGCCTCTGACACCGCTGCCATCTCCCGCAGATACGTCACCATGTTGGCGAAGGTACGAGCCAGTTCGCCGATTTCATCGCTGCGCTGGATGTCGATTTCGTGATCGAGATCTCCGGCATCGGCGATCCGCCGCGCGATTCTCATCAGATCATTGAGCGAGGTGGTGATGGATCGGGCGGTGGTGTAAGCAATCACGACTCCCAGGGTCAATGCGATCAGCGTGCTGAATAAAGCGATGGCGAAGGTGGCGGTTCCCGCGGTCTCGTCGGACTTTCTCCTCGCCTCGAGGACCTTCGTATTTTCAAGGTCGGCGGCATCCAGATATTCGCTGGCGTTTCTCACCCACGAAGCGGCATCTTTTTGCAGATAAAAAATCTGTAGTTCGGCGACGGTGGCGTTTCCACTGTCTACTTCTCTTCGTTTGTCCATCAGGGGCCCGGCAAATTCGCGAGCCCAGTTCTGTTCGCTGTTTTGTACTTTCTCCAGAGCATTCCGCTGCTGCTCGGAGGTCGTAAGGTTCGTGCCGGCCCGCAAGCTTCTCCTCCAGTTGCCGCATTCCATCGTTCAGGCGGTCTACCTCGCGAGTGTCGCCACTGAGCAGGTAGTTGCTCAAGGACAGCCGGTTCTGCATCATCTGGAATCGGATCTTGTCGGTGGTCGATGCCATTTGCAATGCCTGGGACGCGGCGGCTTTTGCGCTATGCTCCCGCTGCACGGCAACCAGGTTGACGAGGAATAGCACCACGACCATCGCAAGGACGGCTCCGAAGTTTAAGTAGAGTTTCTTGCCAATCGTCATTCGCTGTTCCTCCGCACTAATCTTGGGGTTGGAATTTGAACTCGACCGTCCCAGTGCTTTCGGTTTCGGCGGGCTCAAATTTCCACTTCTTCAGAGCCTCCACGGCGGCGTCAACCAGAAGCGGGTTTCCGCCCAGCACCCGGGTGTTTTTCAGGCTTCCGTTGGGCGAGACCACGACCAAGAATTTCACCGTGCCGGTGATGTTCATGCGCCGAGCCAACGGCGGGTAGACCGCAGCCACTTTGGTTTTCGCCTTCCGAGCCATTTCCACTTGGGCCATGCCGCGCAGCGAAAAAGACATTGCCACGATCATGGTCAATAGCAAAATCGCAACCCGATGACGCATCCCTCGGAAAGACACGGAGCCTCCCTGACACACCCAGCCACTATGCACACAGCAATGTCCTTGCCATGTTGGAGTTCCGAGGGATGTCAGGATGGATAGCATGTAAGTGCCTTTTCATCAGCGGCTTACCAATTTCTAAGTTGCACTCTGATGGCCGGCCAAAGGGGATGAATTCGTCTCATCCGGCCTCCCAGCTCTCACAGTGAGACGCTGGGCGTCCTGACCTGACGATTTCACAGTTGGGCACTCCAGCCTTTATTCACTTGACTCAAATTGAGATGACAGTCTATTTTTCCTGTATATTCAATTACTTGTAGTTTTCGGGAATGAGGTGGTGGTTATCTGACGATGCCTGCCGAAAATACGACGGTGCTGGAAAAATCTGGCCCTCGTTTGGACGACGCTTTCCAGAAACTGCTGCTGCGATTTTCGGAAGCGGCCGCCCAGGGCACACCGGCCCCGGCGCTGATCCGGCTTTTCTGTCAGGCGACACGCGGATTCTTTCGCGTGGATGGCACGTACTTCTGGCGCTGCGCTTCCGCGGACGAACTGGTCGGCACCGAAGCCGACGGATTAATGGCGGCTGATTTCGCGGGGCGCCGGCTCAAAGCCCGCGAGAGTGCGGTTGCCATGGAAGCCATCCGGCAGCGCCGAACTGTGTACGTGAACGATCCGCCTCCGGGCCGCTATCCTCTGGCCGCTGAATTCCATGCCAAATCGCTGATGGCTGCGCCGCTGGTAGTTTCCAATGAAGTAATTGGCGCGGCAGTTTTCCTGCAGGCTTCGGAAGCTCATTATTTCAATGATGATCTCGCCGCCAAGGCGACCATCCTGGCGGGCCAACTTGGGACCCTCCTAGAGGCAAGCCGTTTGACCCAGGTATCACGGGAGCAGCATCGTCGCGCCGAGATCCTGGTGGAAGTCGCTCAATCGGTGCATGACGTCTGCGACTTTTCGGCGGTCGCTCAGGCGGTTGCGGATCGCCTGCGAGTCTTGCTGCGTACTCGACTTGTCTGCATCCTCCTCCGCCAGGGGGCGGCTGTAGGACTCCACGCCGTAGCCGCTGAATCTCCGCAGTTGGCAACTTCGGCTCGATCCCGATTTGATCGCAAAGGACTGCAATTTGCCGCCGATCTTGCCGCCCGTGCGATTGCCGCGGGCGAACCGATCACGGTTGCTATGGATCCCGGCACGCACGCTCTCGGCGATCTCGTCCCGGCCGGGATGTTGCTGGCCGCGCCCATTTGCACTTCGCGCGCAGAGGGCGCCGTCCTTATCTATCCCCGCAAGGAAGGCGCGTTTAGCCAGGAAGAAAAGTCGTTGCTGTCGGCCGTCGCTGGTTTCGGAGCCGTCGCCATCGCCAATGCCGAGCTCTATGGAACCGCTCGCGCTCAGGCTCATGAACTGCACCAACTGCTTGACATCCTGTCGGAACTGAGCTCGGTCGGAGATCTCGATGAGTTCCTGCGGCAATTCGTGGTTCGGGCCGCCGCCTTCCTTGATTTCGATCGCGCCTTTGTCGGCCTGCTCGAAGGAGAAACGTTTCGCGTTCGCTGGGGAGCGGAAAATGGCCAGCCCGGACCGGTGGACGAGATTTTCCCCAATGGTGTCGCGGCCCGCGCAATATTGAATAAAGAGCCTTTCTGGTCCAACGACCCGGCCACGGTTCCCGGCGCCAATCTGGAAATGATTGGCAAGTTCAAGGTGCGCCAACTCCTGACCGTACCTCTGCTCGGGACCGGGGGACGGGTGTTGGGCCTGCTCGGCGTGCTGGACCGCCTGGATGGTGCCGCCATCTCGCAGGAGAACGTTCGGTTGGCGCAGGCATTGGCGGCTCAGGTCGCGGTTACTCTCGAAGCGACCCGCAATCTGCATCTGGCGGAGCAGCATCGCCGCCGCACGGAATCCTTGAAAGCACTCGCGCTCGAGTTGAACTCCCAGCTTCGCCTCCCCGAATGCGCGAAAAACTTCGTCACCCGGGCCGCGGATCTGATGGGAGCCCAGGCGGCAGCGTTTGCCGTCCAACAAGGCCCCGCTCTTGAAACCCTTGTGCTCCACGGCGTGGCAACCGAAGGCCAGCAACTGACCGCGTTGCTGCGCCGTTTTGATCGCGCGCTGGTCGATGCGTTGGCGCAACATCTCCCGGAGATTGTCTCTGCCAGTGCGACTGACCTGTTCGGTTCCGAGTTGAGTTCGCTCCTCGGGTGGGAGGATTGCAACCTGATCCGGCTGCTGGGCTCGTCGGGCGATCTGGTGGGCGTGCTGTGTCTCGCCAATCGTGGAAAGACTCTCCAGGAGGAGGACCAGCAACTCCTGCAGGCGATTGCTGCCCACGCCTCGGTCGCCCTGGAGAATGCCCGCCTCTTCACCCGCATGGATCAGGCGAACCGGCACTGGATCGAAATCTTCGACGCCATCACCGACTTCATCGTCGCTCACGATCAATCCGATCATGTTTTACGGGTTAACCGCTCCTTGGCGGATTTCATCGGAGTTCAGCCCCATGAACTCATCGGCGTCAGCATGGGCGCGCTATTGGCCACCGGAAACGATACCCCGCTGCCTTCCTGTCCTTTCTGCCGCTCGACGAATGAGGCCTCCGTTGACGAATACGTCCTCCCCGTTCTCGAACGCACCTATCTCGTATCCACGTCGCGCGTGCCCGGGGCCAACAGCGAAGGCCGTCAGACAATCCATGTGCTCAAGGACATCACCGACCGTCGTGAGGCCGAGCGCCGCTATCGCGAACTCTTCGACAATATTCAGGAGGGAGTGTTCTTCTCGACTCCCGATGGGCGCTTCATCGAAGTCAACGACGCCCTGGTCCGCATCCTCGGCTATCAAGCCCGCGAGGACTTGCTGCAGGCGGATGTCCGCACGCAAGTCTGTTTTTCCGCCGAACAGTACGACGAACTTGCCGGGCAGATGCAGGAGCACGGCGCCGTACGCAATCACGAAGAAACTCTCTGCCGTCAGGACGGGACCCCGGTCCACGTCTTGATCAACGCTTTCGCGGTTCGCGATGCGCAGCAGAACATCGTTCAGTATCGCGGCGTCATGCTCGATATCAGCGGGCTGAAGACCTTTCAATCCGAATTACAGCGCGAACGCGACTTCTCCGGCAAGATTCTGAACAACACCCAGAGTCTGATTCTGGTTGCCGATACCGCCGGCCTGGTCAGCTACGCGAACCGGCGCTGGTATGACATGGGTTATCAGCAGCACCAATTGTTGGGTCGACCCCTGGAGGAACTCATCGTTCCCGCCCGACGCCAGGCCCTCAACGACGCTTTTGCCGCGACCTTGGCCGGCGACAGGTCGACAACCTCGAAGTGCAGATTGTTCGCGGCGACGGCCGGGTCGGTCAGTTCTCCGTGAATCTGAGTCCCATGCGCGATGAGCAGGGCAACGTCACCAGCATCGTCGTCGTCATGACCGACATCACCGATGCCGCCACGCTTCAGGCCAAGCTGCATGCACGCCGAGAAAATGGCCGCCGTCGGACAGTTGGTCTCAGGCGTCGCCCACGAAGTCAACAATCCGCTGACGGCGATTCTCGGCTTTGCCGACCTGCTCATGGAGAATCCCGAAGTCCCGGATAGCGCCCGCAAAGACCTGCGCGTCATCCTGCAGGAAGCGCAGCGCACCAAGCAGATCGTGCAGAACCTGCTGAGCTTTGCCCGCCAGATGCCGCCGCAGCGCAAGACCTGTGCAGATCTAACGCCATCCTGCGCCGCACGGTGCAGTTGCGCGCCTACGACTTTCACAGCCACGGAGTTGAGGTCAGTCGAGCAACTTGATCCCGACCTGCCGCTAGGTCATCGGCGATTCGCACCAGTTGCAGCAGGTCTTCCTGAACATTCTGAACAACGCCTACGACGCGGTGCGCGATACCGGACGTCCCGCGCGCATCGAGATTCGAACCGCCGAGCATGGGCGGCTTCGTCGAGGTTCAGTTCCGCGACAACGGCCACGGTATTATCCTTCCCGGAGCGCATCTTCGATCCGTTCTTTACCACCAAGGAAGTCGGCAAGGGCACCGGCCTTGGCCTGAGCATCTGCTACGGCATCGTGCGCGAACATGGCGGCGAGATTCTTTGCCAGAACAATGCAGACGGCGAAGGCGCCACATTCATCGTGCGCCTGCCCGCCGTATCGGATTCGGCCTCCACCGGAGCCGCCGCAGGAGTGATACAAACATGACCATGAGACAGCCTGCCATGAAACCCGCCACCTTGCCCGTGTTGCTCATCGAAGACGAACCCGCCGTCATGGCCTACGTGCGCGCCGCTCTGGAGCGCAGCGGCTACGTGGTCGTGTGCACGGAATCCGGAGCCGAAGGCCTGAAACTGCTCGAGTCCGAGGAGTTTCTCGGCGTCGTCTCCGACATGCGTACGCCCGGTGGCGTCGACGGCGCCGACGTCCACGCCTGGATCGCCGCCATCGTCCCGATCTGGCCGAGCGCATCGTTTTCATCACCGGTGACATCGCCAATGAAGAAACCGTCGCGACGCTGCGCAAAACCGGCGCGCCCTGCGTGGAGAAACCCTTTCGCGTGCAACAATTCATTTCAGTCATTGAAAAGACCATAGGGAAAGCCCCGTGAGTGACGACTTAGCGAATTCGCCTGCTGATTGTCGACGACGAGCAGAGCATCCGCCGCCTCTGTATGACCGTGGGCGAGGCGTTGGGTTTCACCTGCATGGAAGCCGATAGCGGCGAAACCGCGCTCGCCCTGCTCGAAGAGCAACCCGCACACATGATTCTCACCGACATGGTCATGCCCAACATGTCCGGCCTCGAGTTTCTGGAGAAAGTAAAGAAGCTGCTGCCGCGCACCGAAGTCGCGGTCATGACCGGCCACGGCTCGGTTGAAACCGCTGTCCAGGCCATGAAACTTGGCGCCTACGACTACATCGCCAAACCCTTTTCACCCCTGGAAGAATTGCGCCTCTTCCTGCGCCGCATGGCGGAAAAAGTTCGACTGGTGGAAGAGAATCAATTTCTGCGCGAGCGCAGTCGATACCGAAACCGACCTGCACGGCATCGTCGGCTCCTCCGCCAAGATTCAGGATGTGCTGCGCATGATCTCGCGGCTGAAAGACACGCGCACTCCGGTGCTGATTTCCGGCGAGAGCGGTACCGGCAAGGAACTGGTCGCGCGCGCCATTCACTTCCGCGGTTCGTTCGCCAATCGTCCCTTCGTGGCCGTGGACTGCGGCTCGCTCGTCCCGACGCTGATCGAGAGCGAACTGTTCGGCTACGAAAAAGGCGCATTCACCGGCGCGCTGCGGTCGAAGACCGGACTGTTCCAGTCGGCCAATGGAGGCACCATCTTTCTCGACGAAATCGGCGAGCTGCCGCTCGAAATGCAAGCCAAGCTGCTGCGCGTCTTGCAGGAAAAAGAAGTCCGCCCGGTCGGCAGCAATCAGAAAGTGAAAGTCGATGTCCGCGTCGATCGCCGCCACCAATCGCGATCTGGAGGCGGAATACCGCAACGGCACCTTCCGCAAGGATCTCTACTTCCGCTTGAATGTGGTTACCGTTCACTTGCCGGCGCTGCGCGAACGCCGCTCCGACATTCCCATGCTGGCGCACTGGTTTCTCGATCGTTACGCGCCCGGCAACGCCATGCAAGTCACGAACAGCGGCCATGAAGTGCCTGCTGCAATACGACTGGCCGGGAAACGTTCGCGAGCTGGAGAACTGCATCGAACGCGCCGTCGCCCTGGGCGATCACAAGACTGTCGATCTCGGCGATCTGCCTCCTACCATTGCTTCAGCATCGCCTTCGGCGGAGACCGCGGGCAGGAACCAGCACTGGCCCTGTTTCTTCCACGGATTTGGAGGACATTGAACGCGCCACCATCGAGCGCGTCTTCGAACAGGTGAAGGGTGACAAAGCGCTGGCCGGCAAGATGCTCGGCATCAGCCGCGCCACCCTGTATCGCAAGCTCAAGCGTTACAACATCGGCGGCCGCCAGGAGATAGGACCAAGCAGCCAGGCGCTGCAATAGCAAACCAGCCCCGCGGCGCAGCAAAGCTGTGCGGGGAAAATCCGCCGTAAACAGACTTATTGGTTCACCACGATGTCGGCCTTCTGGCAGGTCTCGTGCTCTTTTCGCAGCATGCGCGCGATATCGCCCAGCGGCACCGGGTGCGACTGCGACAATGGTTGCACTTCCCACAACGGTCGCTCACCTTGAGCATAAGAAAAACTAGAGTGTTCCATCAGACTGTGCTCTGAAGCCATGGCGTGCTCCGTAGCTTGTTCGGCATGGTTGGTCATCTGAACCACATTGCTCATAATTGGACTGCCAACCGATTGTCCAAATGCCCCCGTCGCACAAAGAAAACAAAATCCCAATACCGCAGTTTTCATCGCTTTCATCCCCAAGTTTTCAGGAAGCCTTCGGATCATCCGCCGTCGGGAGATGTCCGTTCGTATCGGCTCCGCCCTAAATATAAGCATGCCCCATGCCACCCCTATCGTCTGAGAAAACCGGAGTTTAGAGCTGCAAGCGAATCGCTCAACCGTGCAACTGTTTGCACAATTGTGGATGGCGGTCAGTCTTTCGCTTTCGCAACTGCATTCCGGAGCCCGCTCCCGATGGGTCCGAAACATCGGACTCAAGTCGCGAAGTGCCGTAGGCTGAGATTCCGTGTCAGTCTGAGACAGAAATCTTAAGACAAACCTGGGATTTGGTCCAAACGAGCGAATCTATCCCACTGATAATGCACAACCTCCGGCCGCCTGAAGACCCCAGGACTTTGGCTGCGTTCGTGCATCGTTACTCGCGATGCGGTCCGGGTGCCTGAGTCGCGCTAACCGGCGGACACGGGAATCCAGGCCGCATCGACTGCTCCCCCGGGAATCAGGCTTGGGAATTAGGAATGAGGAATTCTGTGTCCAAATCGGGCGCTGCCGCTGCGCCAGCGCGTGAAAGTTCGACGACCAAGCTGGCCAAATTCTTCCCCAATGCCACTCCAGTTCGTATTCCCGTCCGCCTGACTCGTGTGGCGGAGGGAAACGGGGCATTTACAGAAAGCACGATCATTGAATTTGGCACGCCGACCGAAGTGCTGTTCGCTTCCACCTTGCCGCTCGAGTTCGCCGATAAACTGCGACTGCAAAATTCCGACGGTACGCTCGACACCGAGGCCTGCGTAGTCGCGGTGCAATACAACGGTGGCCGCACCGCCGTCGCCGCTCGCTTCACCCGCGAGGTTGCCAACTGGATTGTGAAACCCTGAATCGTGAAAAACCATGACACCTACATCGCAATTGCGTGAACTGGCGGCCGACTGGCGCGACGCGCTTCTGCTCTACCCCTTATATGCGGCGCTGTCCCGGGAGTTCGTGATTGATCTGCCGGCGCACGCCGATCTCGAAGCGGCTGCCGACGCGCCTCCTCAGGAATCGGTCGAACAGGCCCGGCAATTATTTATTGACATGGACGCGCGCATTCAGGTGCACCAGCTTCGCCAATTCCTGCAGACCACAAACGCGTGCAGCGACGAAGCTCTGCGTACTCTGCTAGCTCATCATTTGCGTCGCCAGGAACACTCCGACGCCGACCGCGACAAAATTGACTTTCTCCTGGTCCAATTCTTTTCCCATTGCGCTCCCTCCCGCCTGGAAGACGCGGACGTCGATCTGCTCTATGTAGCCCAGACGCTCGAACCCGTCCTCGGTACGGTCGACCCAAAGGTTCCGGAGTGGCTTACTTCGCTGGATGAAGTCGTGCAAACCGCCAATGGCTGCGCTAATCTGAACCAGTTGCTCACCAGTCGGATTCTGGAAAAAGGAAGAAAACTGAAAACTTCCTGCGGCCAGGAATATTTTCTGCCCCCAGTCATGGTCGCCTTCACCCGTTTCAGTTTTCTCATGAGGCGCATTTTCTTCCGCTTGATGCACCAGGATCTCAATGCCATTCTGGACGGCTTGCGCGAACTCGAACACCGCGGCGTCGAAACACTCGATTGCCGCCGGGCACAGTTCTCCGCCGAAGAACCGATCACTCGACTGCGCATGATCTGCCAATCCTGGAAGGTCATGTTTCACGCCGAATATTCTTCCGGACAGCCGGTTTCGATGCTGGTTGATCTCCGCGCCGTTGTGGAACATGCCCTGGCTAAAAACAACAAGAACGCAGGCCCGGCCAAACCGGAGGCTACCAAAGCTCGTGCGCAAGCTGCCGGCGCCGCCCCGAATACAAATGTTCCCGACTTCGAGGTTTCCAGCAGTCCCGCGGATTGGGACGACAGCGCATCCAGAGGCCAGCAAAACCCGGACGATAGCAACTCACAGTGATTCAGTCGTCAGCCATGAGCATCGGAAATTCAGCCCCAGGCGTGCGACCCGTGTTTTGAAACGCAGAAGGAAAGAATGAATCAGCATTCCGTACTGATCATTTCGGATGATGTCGAGTTGTCACGCGCCGTGACCGGCCGCTGGCAATCGGAGCGCACGGTCCCCGCCTTCACTCTCATGAGCAGCGATGTTTGCCTGGGCTGCAATCCCGATATTTTTGATCTGGCCATCGCCGGAGCCCTTCGCCCCCAGGCTCTCTCAGTAGTGTTGGAGGCCATGGAAGCTGCCGGCAAACGCGTTTTATTCGTATCCGGCGATACCCGCATCGCGCAAACCGTGCGCGATCGCTGGCCCAGCATGACAATTGTGCGGCAACAAGAGAACTGGCTGGACACGCTGGTGCAGGTGGCGGGCGAAATCCTGCGCCGGGTCAGCGCCGAAGCCGAGGCCCGTCACTTTGAACGGGCCAATCTGTTGCTCGAGCGGCAAGCCCACCTCGGCCGCTACATGCTGGAGATGCGACATACCCTGAACAATGCGCTCACTTCCGTGCTCGGCAACTCCGAACTGCTGCTGCTCGAACCCGGATCCCTTTCCGCCGGAGCCCGCTCGCAGATTGAAACCATTCGCAACATGTCTCTCCGCATGCACGAAATCCTGCAGCGCTTCTCCTCGCTCGAAAAAGAACTTACCGTGGTCGATCGCCAGGCGGAAAAAGAAAGCGGAGCAAAACCGCACGCAGTAGCCGCGGGCTTGTAGAACCCATTCCTTCGCGCCCTCACGCCTGCACCAGTCGCACACGCGCCTCCTTGCATGCCCGGATCAGGTCGTCGTCCAAGGTTGCAAGCGGCAATTCGCTGTTTAGAGCCAAATCGAGGTAAGCCGCATCGTACGCTGTCAATCCATGCTCGCGGCTGAGGTTCTGAATCCTGTCGAAAACAATTGCCGCCGGAAATTGTTCCAGCACGATAGGGAGAGCGGCCAGGTCATCGAGAAACGCTTGCACCAGTACTTTCGAAATGCGCCGGCGTTTTTCTCCAACCAGCAAGGCATTCAAGACTTCATGTGGCCAAAAGGATGGCACCACCGCCGTATCGCCCCGCTTGAACTTGCCGGCAACATGCTGAGCCAAGCTAGTCTCCTCATCGGGAAAACACCAGGCGAGGACGATGGAAGCGTCCAGAACAAGCCGGCTCACCGGCGTCCTTCATTAATCAGGTCTTTGATTTTGATCCCGCGCAATGACAATCGGTGGCGTTTGCCGAAACTCGCCAACCGCTCCACCGCTTCCGATGCCGAACCGTCCTGCCCCGACATACGCTCTTTCAACAACTCTCCCAGCAGGCGCGAAACACTCGTATCCCGGCGCGCCGCTTCGATCCGCGCCCACTGAGCGACATCCTCTTCAAGGGTCACAGTTACATTTCGCAGATGACGATGGGGTGACACGAAAATAGTGTAACACAGGAATCGTGTCCCGTCGAGCAGACCCTCAGGCGTGCACCTTCCGGGTTTTGGATTTTGGCGATCTCGACTCCGGAACCTTCCCGGCTGCGCTCGGCTCCTTGCGCTTCTCTTCGGTATCGACCGAGAACAGCAGAAAGTGATTGAAACTGTGGCGCCGGAAATAGCGGTGCTTGCGGAAATCAAAGTAAATCTCCGCGCTCTGCGGAAGCCACAACTCGGCTTTGCTCTTGGGAAATCGAACCGGAGCATAGTTCACCGCCTGATGCTCGCTCAGCAACTGAATTTCTTTTATCGGATCGATCAAATCCGACTCCAAGCGAACGATCTGAAAGGTGTCCGCGGAAATCCAGGCCCGTCCTTTCAGGCTGACAGGGTACTCCCGGCCGCCGACGATGTAGGCCTGAATCCCGTGCGGTTTGTCGGCCATTTGCTGAAAATGAACCAGCCATGTGGCCTTCTCATTCCAACTGCCCAAACCCTCGCAGCTCATTTCGAAATCGTCGCGCATGTCGGGATGGAAGATAAATGCCAGAGTAGGCAATCCCCGAGTGGCGATCTGGTCGGGAAAGTTTTCCGTTCCCGAGCGGCCACTGCGAAACTCATCGACCCGGAAACTGCCGGGTTTCGGCTCCGCGATTGAAGCAACGTAATCGAATCTCAGCGTGGTGTGTTTTCTGGCAATCCCCGCCCGGTCGGTTTCTTCGTGGTACACGTCCTCGACGGCGTCGAATTTGGCCAAATCGTCCACCAGTTCCTTGACCCGCTCACCTGCCTGCCCGATTACTTTTTCGGCCGGACATGCGACGCCCGCAGCCACCTCGGGCCTGGTGTCGTCCACCCCAGGAGGACCCCAACTTTTCACCATCAGGACCGGGTCGGTGGTAGCCACGATCGGCGGCGTAATCCTTACGCTGGTGTCATCCGGATCCAGAGCTCGCTTCCCCAGGTCCGCAACCAGCTTGCGAACCTCCCATGTTTGAGGCTCGTCGGGCGCGGCCTTCAAAAATGCCTCGAGCGCCTGAATGGCCTCCGGGTAACGCTTCAGATTGGCCAGCGCCTGCCCCAAAATCAGTTGAGCCGGGTTCGCCGCGCCCGCTCCTCTTTCAATGGCAAGCCGGGCTTGCGCTTGCGCCTTCTCCGACTCCCTCTGTTGAAGATAGACGTCGGAAAGCAAATAGTGGGCCATCCATGATTCCGGGTCGACGGCAACTGCTTGTTCGAGCGGCCCGCGCGCCGCCGCAGCGTCATTGCGCCGCAGTTCCACTCGCCCGAGCAATGTCAGCGCCTGAACATTGTGCGGCCCGAACCGGGCGGCGGCCGCGAGATAACTCTCCGCCCGCTCCATATCCTGCTTTTCAAAATACAAATAGCCCAGCAGAAAATTGACTTCTGAGTTCGAAGGGTCGGCCCTGTAAGCCGCCTCCAGCTTTCTCTGCGCTTCCTCCAGCTTCGACGACTTGAGCGCAGCCAACCCATGTAGCATATTCCTCCGCACCCGGGCAGGCATCTCCTTCGCATTCACCGCGCCCAGATCCACCGCCGCGGGATCTCTGCTTAAACTCACCTCCATCTGGTTCGTGATAATCCTGCCGTTGATCATGACTTCCTGGTGCGAAGTCAAATAACCAAGCGCGCTTACCGCCAGGTCATATTGGCCCATTTGCAGGTTCACGATCGTGACCGCGGAATCTTCTTCTGTGACCTGAGCCTGAACCTGCCCGGTCGTCTTATTCGTGATCTGCACCAGAGCCTGTCGATCCAGCGGTTTTTTCTTCTCATCCCGCACCGCCAGGTGAATGATGGTGCCGTCGCTCACCACCGACAGATGGTCATTGGTCACGGGATTCGGGACGGGGCTGGGATTCGCAGGCCCGCCGCGCTGCTGCGCGCACACGCCGACTCCCAGTACGGTTGACATTATTCCTGTGGCAATTGCTCTGCAGACGCACGAATTCATAGGATCTCGCAAACTCGCCAGCGCGAGCGCAGACAGTCTCTCACCGCGAGTTCCCGAGGTCAATCCTCTTTAGTGGCCTACAAACTCGGCCCTACTTCATTCCCGCCATCTTCGACTTCGCGGCATGGCCCTTCAATTCGACGACGATTATATCCATGGCGGCGTCGCCGGTATTTTCCGGCAAGTGGGTGACCGCGGCCTCATATTGCGCATCGCCGGCTTTGGCGTTAAAGGTTTGTGTTTTCCCGTCCGCAAACGTGAACTGCCCCTTGGCGTCGGTGAGAAACACGGCGGTGCTGGCGGGATGGCTGTGCATCACCGACTTCTCGTGAGCGCCATAGTGCACCTTGAGAATCCGCACCTGAGCGTTTTCCGTGATGACCGAGTAATGTTTGGGATCAACCTTGACCGCATCCTGAGCCGAGACGAGTCGCGCCACACAGAGACACACCAACACCCCACTACACAGCCTTAGCTGCATTCGCATGTTGTCGCTCCTTGTATTGTCTTGATTGAGAAACCGCCCCACCTTACGCCCGGAGGGGGGCAAAGTCAACCAACCCAAGCCAAACAAAGGGTGCCCCACCTTTGTAAATCAAATCGCAGCACCCAGAAAACGTGTCGGGCGGACACCCCTGTCCGCCGCCGTTGACCTTAATCGCTCTCCCAAACCAAACCGAGGGTGCCCCATCCTAGCGCGTCCTTTGCGCTAGGGTGGGAAACGATACCGCCCACGCGACTCGTGGCGGCACCAAATATCTGTCGTCCCGACCGGAGCCAAGCGCAGTGGAGGGACCTTGTGTTCCGCCTGACCGTCCCCGGATGAGCGGGCCGTCAGCTTTGAAAGGGCCCGGCTTCAGCCGGGCTATCACGATCCCACCCCCGCCGTCATCCTGAGGCAGCGGAGTCTCCGGCAAAGCCGGAGACTCCCATTCGACCTCCTTTGCGTCGGGACCTACAGCAAACCGGAGCCAAACTCCTTAGCACCACCAGCCAGCGGCGCCTTATTCGACCCGGAGACGGCCCGTGAAGAAACAGGTGTATTCCTGAATACAGCCCTGGACGTCGTCGGTGCGCCGCGACTGCCGATCACGACAGGAACATGGAATATCCGATTCGAGTTTTTCGCGATCAACTTCCCCGTTCTCTCCGTTTCGGTCGAGCTCACCCTAGGAGACCGGAACCAGGCCAACGCTAGGGTACTCGCTCAGGAGACAATGTAGTCCAGTTGTCAGAAGGGTGGCTCATCCTTAAACGTCGTACCTTTCGACGTTAGGGTGGGGGACCTTTAAACGCTACAGCCGTTCCTTCCAGTAGCCTGGTCGGCGGTGTCCATGAGCGAATGCGAGGATTTGCAGGCCCGAATCTCTTTCACGGTAGGTGATTGCGAAGGGGAACCGCTGCAACACAAATCGACGGCTGTTGTACTCGCCGACCGGCCAACGTCGCGGCGATTCCATCACCAAGGCCACGGCTCGATCTGTTTCAGCAACAAATTCCTCAGCGGCAGGCTCACTGCGCTCCAGGTACCACTCCACAGCAGACTTCAGTTCTGCAAGCGCGGCGGGATGAATCTCGATCTGCTTACCGGCCATTGTTTACCGGCGATGCAGTATGGCTGAGATTTGTTGGCGCGCTTCCGCCCAAGCCACCGGCTTTACTTTGCCAGAGTCCAACTCCTGAATGCGGCGAGCAATCTCCTTCTGCCATTCCACTTCCGCTCCTTCATCCACAGTTTCATCAAGACTCTCAAGTAGCGAACCCGCCAAGGCCGCTCGCGCCGCAGGCGGCAGAGCCAGAGCCTTTTTCAGCAGTTCGGAAATTTCTTCGTTCATAGCTGCATTCTACCCCCGAGGGAGGTCGAGGACGACAAGATCTACGCGAACAAGAATTCTTTCGTCCGCAAGTCCTTAATCGTGTCCCTCAGCTTCGCTGCCTTCTCGAATTCAAATCGCTTGGCCGCCTCGCGCATGTCGCTTTCCAGCTTGCCAATATAAATATCCAAGTCTTCCTGCGATTTGAATTCGGGGATGCCTTCGCTCTCGCCGCCGGTTAAATCTGTGTAGTCGGCCTCGATGATGCGGGCTAACGACATGTCCAGCGGGCGCACGATGGACTCAGGCGTGATCCCGTTGGCTTCGTTGTAAGCTTCCTGGATGGCGCGCCGGCGGTCGGTTTCGCCCATGGCCTTTTTCATCGAGTCGGTCATGCGGTCCGCGTAAAGGATGGCCCTCCCATTTAAATTGCGGGCGCAGCGGCCCATGGTCTGGATGAGCGCGCCAGCCGAGCGCAGGAAGCCCTCTTTGTCGGCGTCGAGAATCGCGACCAGCGAAACCTCGGGCAAGTCGAGTCCCTCGCGCAGCAGGTTGATGCCGATCAACACATCGAACTCGCCCTTGCGCAGGTCGCGCAGGATCTTTACCCGCTCGAGAGTCTCGATCTCGGAGTGCATGTAGCGGCACTTCACGCCCACTTCACTGTAATATTCGGCCAGGTCTTCGGCCATGCGCTTGGTCAGCGTGGTCACGAGCACCCGTTCTCCGCGACTGGTTCGTTCGCGGATTTCATGCAGCAGGTCGTCTATTTGCCCTTTAACTGGACGGACCTCGACGGGAGGATCTACGAGTCCCGTAGGCCGGATGATCTGCTCGACCACTACTCCCGCCGACTTGGTCAGCTCGTACGGACCCGGAGTCGCCGAGACATAAATCATCTGCCCCATGCGATGCTCAAACTCTTCGAAGGTGAGCGGACGGTTGTCCAAAGCCGATGGCAGACGAAAGCCATATTCGACAAGTGTCTCCTTGCGCGAGCGGTCGCCGTGATACATGCCATGCAACTGGGGCACGGTCTGATGCGACTCGTCAATGAACATCAGATAATCGCGCGGAAAGTAATCGAGCAGCGTTGGCGGCGGCTCACCCGGGAGCCGTCCCGTAAAGTGACGCGAGTAGTTTTCAATGCCATGGCAGTAGCCCATGGACTTGATCATTTCAAGATCAAACATGACGCGCTGGTGAACCCGTTGCGCCTCGACCACGCGGCCCTGCTTTTCCAGTTCCGCCTCCCACCACTTCAATTCTTCTTTAATAGAATCCACAGCTCGAGACCGGGTCTCGGGCTTCATCACATAATGGGTTTTGGGATAAATCGGCAAGCGCACATACTTCTGTTTCACAGTGCCAAACAGCGGATCGATCTGCGCCAAAGACTCGACCTCATCCCCCCACAGCTCGACGCGATACGCGTTGTCGTCGTAGGTGGGAAAGATCTCGATTACATCGCCGCGCACGCGAAACGTTCCGCGGCGAAAATCTCCGTCGGTGCGCTCGTAAAGAATTTCGACCAGCTTGCGGGTGATGTCCTCGCGCTTGATCTTTTGTCCCTTCTCGAGAAACAACATCATCCCGTAATAGGCCTCAGGCGATCCCAAGCCATAGATGCAGCTCACCGAAGCCACAATCAGACAATCCCGCCGCTCAAACAGCGACCGCGTCGCCGAAAGCCGCAGCTTGTCCAACTCATCATTAATAGTCGCCTCTTTCTCAATATAAAGATCCGCCGCCGGAATGTAGGCCTCGGGCGTATAGAAGTCGTAGTAGGAGACGAAGTACTCGACGGCGTTGTGGGGGAAGAAGTTTTTGAATTCGTGGTAGAGCTGGGCGGCGAGGGTTTTGTTGTGGGCCATGACCAGGGTGGTGCGGTTCAATTGCTCGATGACCTTAGCGGCGGTGTAGGTTTTGCCGGAGCCGGTTACGCCGAGGAGAACCTGATGTTGTTCGCGATCGAATAGACCTCTGGTCAAAGATTCGATGGCGGCGGCCTGATCGCCTTTCGGTTTGTAATCGCTTACTAGCTTGAAGTCCATGGGGAAGCTTATGCCTGTTAAGTCACAACTCTGCGCCCTTGCAGAAAGGGATTTCGGCGAGTGGGCATCTCTCTATTATATCGTGGGGAAGATTGGCGGCGGTGGGTCTGGAAAGACAACTGCGCGGAGAACGGATTCCCGCGGCATGCTGCGATGGAACAAGCGTCTAGGGAAGTTTGAACTTAACCGTGACTTGAGTTTGAATGGCGACGGGTTGATCGTCGAGGTAGTAGGGCTTGTACTTCCACTGCTTGACGGCATCGATAGCGGCGTGAGCCAGAACCGCCTCGCCACTGAGCAACTTTACGCCAGTGATGCTGCCATCTTTGCCGATGCTGGCCAGTAGTTCGACGTTACCCTGAACCCGCATTTGCCGGGCGAGTGGAGGATAGACGGGCGGAACGCTCTTGATCAGCAGACCCTGTGAGACGCCTTGCGAAACTCTCAGTTTCTGAGGGGCCTGTTGGGGTAGATTCGTGGTTGTGGTGCTGATCAATCCAGAGATGGCCGAGTCGCTGGCAGGCGCAATGCTTATGGACGCGGGGGCCGGTGGCTGTACGGGTTCGAGCGCGGCCATGTTCGGAGACGCTGAGTTGGAATGGTCGCGCTTGACGACGAATGGCGCTGGCTCATTCGCATCCGACGGAGCTCTAGTCACCGTATTCGGGGCGACGATCGAAGTGGTTTGTCTGGGAACTGAAGGACGCGTGCTGGGGGTCGAAAGTGTGATATCAGGTCCGTGCTCGACGGGAGGCGCACCGCCTGACTGCGTTGCGGTGACGCCATTCACGTCCTGGGACGGCCTCGAAATCGCTGCCGAAGGTTTAGGTTGAACAGGGGCGAACGTGGGGGCGGGCAGCGATTGAGCAACGGGAGCTTCGCCCGCGGAATGCATTTTCGTCCAGCCGAAATACCCGAGGGCGGGGGCCGCAAGCAGAACGATGGCAATCAGAATGAACTTTTTGCCACCGCTGGACGCAGGCTCGTCGGAGGTATCGCCGAGCGAAGAGAACGTGGGCGCACTCATGGGCGACATCTGGGCGTCCTGGTGCCTCGAGATTATTTTGGCGGGCGCGGTGGCTGCGGCTTGACCCCCTGCCATGCTGCTGTAGGAATGGCTTATGGGAGCCGTCGAAATGCTCGGGGGTGTAAATGGAATTTTGCCGGTCGCGGTTGCATCAACGTCTGACCTTCCCGTGGCTTCCGCTGCGCGACGGAGAGCGGCGGACATTGGTTCGGCGGCTGGTTTGGCAATCGGCTGCCAGGGATATTCCCTGGCTGCGGGCGGCGCCGGCTTTGGCATTGATTCGAGCAGGGCAGCCTCGGCAGGCTCGGGTGCGAAAGTTGGTTCTGCTTCGACGTCAAAAACGGACGCACTCACGCTGGGAATCGGAGAGGGGAGCGGCTGTGCCGGCAAGAATGAGGATGCCGGTTTTTGTGCGGGAATCTGCGGAGCCGATGGGCTCTTTGCTGCAAGGCTGGTGACGGCAGGGCGCGCCGGTGCGGTCGCGGCAGGCATTGCACTGGCTGGTTTCGCCGCGTCCGTTTTTCGCAGCAGGCCGCGTGCGACTCGCAACGTACCCTTCGACTGTTCAACATTAATGGGTTTCGTTAAAACGAGGTTGGCACCGATGCGGAATGCCTTGGCAACGCCGGCCTGGCCCTCGACGACGGCCACGGAAAGCGATGACTGATTGGATCCGGAACTGTGGGCGCTCTTGAACAACAGAGTTGCATTCTGCTCGCTCTCACAGTCGACCACAATGGCGTCATAGTGCTCGGCCATCAGCTTTTTCACCGCGGCGAAGGGTTCGTTGCAGGACTCAACGTGAAACTCGAGGTCGGTCAGAATCTGGGCGACTAAGCGAGCAGTTTTGTCATCCGGGCAGAATAAGAGTGCGTTGTACTTCATACTGGAATCGTAGGTACTGTGGTGAGGCGCTTCAAGTTACGTAGGTAATAGGAAGCGCTGGAAAAAGTACAAGGGCAACGAGTTGCACAGGGTTGAGTCGGCTTATGGGCGGCTCATGGCGTTTGGCGGCGGGTACAATGGCGGGCATGCGCATCCCGCTTTGGCTCAAGGTTGGTTGGAGCGTGTGGGTGGTGGTGTGGATGCCGGTTTACTGGCATCAGTATGGAGTGCAGAACTTTTTATACTTTTGCGATTTGGGAAACTTTTTTATTTTGGCAGCGCTTTGGGGGGAGAGTCCGCCGCTGTTTTCCTGGCAGGCTTGCGGGCTGTTGGTTTTTCAAACGATTTACTCTGTCGATTTGATCGGAGCTGTTTTTAGCGGGAGGCACGTCGTCGGTGGCACTGAGTTCATGTTCGATGCGCATGTGGCGGTGTGGATCCGGCTGCTCAGTTTGTTTCACGTGGTGGCACCGCTGTTGCTGCTTTGGGCTATTTGGCGGTTGGGATACGACTCGCGGGGATGGAAGTATCAAACCGTTACGACGTGGATTGTGGCGCCAATCAATTATTTCTGGCGTCCGCAATTTGATGTGAACTGGGCGCGTGGGCCATTCTTTCGCGAGCAGCATTTGGTGCCGGGGATGGTTTATTTAGCGGCTTATCTGGTGATTGTGCCGTTGGTGGTTTATTGGCCGACACATTTGATTTTGCGATGGTGGGCGAGGCGGTTCGCGTCTCATTGACGGCAGAGGGGAGTTTCTCGCGTGGGTGAGAGGCGGACAGGAGTGTCCGCCCTAGACGGTTTTGTGCCCCTACTCGCGGGCGCGGGCGCCCGCGCCGCACATGCCACTGCCACATTTATCGGGTGGCGGAGAGGGCTCGCTGCGTTGCTTCCAGTAAGGCTTCTGGGCCGACGGGATGGCCGGTGGCTCGCTCCATCCACAGGTCTGGGGTGATGCGGCCCATTCTCGCCATACGCTCGAATTCGGGGCCGATGCTGCCGGCTTTCTTCATTTGCTCTTCGATCTGGAACGCGATCATGTGGCCGATGGGATAGTCGGGAAGATAGAGGAACGAATCGATCATGTGCGAATAGACACCGAGCAGGACGACGTCGTTTTTGTGGAAGACGGGAGCGTAGTAGCGGTTCCAGATGTCTTTCGAGATTTGCACGGTGGCCTGATCGAGCTGCTTGGGTGTGGCTTGCGGATGCTCGTACATCCAGTGCCAGACGCTCATGTCGACCAGGGCGACGCCGGCGATTTCATAGGTGCCCCAGAAGTCGTTCAAGGTTTTTTCCGCCTGACTTTTTGCGTCGGGTGCGGGCAGGCCCAGCAGTTCGAGGTCATGGCCCTGGAAGACGAAGGCGAGAGCTTCGGTGAAAGCCGTATTGGGCACGCCTTGCAGCAGGGTATAGTCGTTGTCGTTCAGGGAAAAAGTTTGTTCGACGTTGTGTCCCATTTCGTGGACAGCGATGTTGAAGCCTTTGTAGTTCATTCCGGTTTTTTCTACGCGGGTGCGCAAGTGAGCTTTTTCAGCGCGCATGCCGGCTCCCATGGCGTGGCCTGAACCGCGGGCGGGGTCGACCATTATATTGTCCGCGACGTGCTGGGCGCGGTCGGGAGCGAAGCCGAGTTTCATCAGCAAGTTGGGAATATCTTTCTGGTAGGCTGCGGCGGTTGGGTACTTTTTCGCAACCATCTGGTCGAGCTGGGCTTCGGTATATTGGCTCCCGGGACGAAAACCGTTGTACCAGATGTCGAACGGTTCGAGCGGGCGACCGAGGCGGCTTTGAATTAACTGTGCGGTTTGAGCCACCAGGGGGGAGCTCAGAACCTGCTCCAGCATGGCTTTTACGCGTATTTCTGGAATCTCGCGATCTTCGTCGAAGCGGCGGTCGATCAGGGTGGGCGCGGTGGGAGAATACGGATCCGCTTTGCGCGACGCGTTGAAAGTTTTCAGCAGCGTGGCGTAACGGGTATCGGCTTCGGGTGCATTGCTGATGGGGCGGTTGTTGGGAGATGTGCTGTCCGAATCGTTCACCGCGGCGGGTTTGACGTCGTTGGTGTATGGATCCCAGTCGACGGCGGAATTATCGATCACGACTTGGGGAATGGTTTGGGTGACGATGCGTTCCATTACCTGCTGGATCATGCGTTGTTTTGCGGGACCGGTTTGCGGGTCGGAGTAGTCGGCTTTGATTTCGTCGCGCAGGTTCCAGTGGCTCAGCAGGCGCATTTTGGGCGGGAAAATACGCTGGCCTTGAGGATCGATCAGGTGGTGCATCCAAATGTTGTACTGGGCGACGTATTGCCCGGATTCGGCTCCGGCCTGGGCGATGGCTAAATTGACAGCGGCGGGGATGCGTTTATCGAAGCGTTGCGCGAGGCGGACTTCGGCCCACTGGCGGCGGCTCCAGTTCGGACCGTCTTTCAAGCGTTCGTCGAGCGTGGTGAGGGGAAAGTTCAACAGAACCGTGAACGCAAGTTTGTTGTTGAAGAAGTCATCGAGAACGTGGGCGGAGGGGTCGTAGCCGGCGAAGACTTCGTCGAAGGGGAGGACTGGACCGAGATCGAGATCGGATTGCTGATTGAACTCGCGAGTGATCTCGTGCATGTGGCCATCGAGCTGTTCGAGCAGGCTCTGGAAGCGGGTGAACATGGTATCGAGCGTGGCTTGGTCTCCGGCAAAATTGGTGCGGACGAATGCTTCGAAGGCGGGAGCATCGCCGTCATCGGCGCGCCAGAACTCGGATACTTGACGAAGACCACGGTCGATCCGTTGTGTTTGCTGGGCGCCGTTTTTGGCTATGAGTTCTTTTTGCAGCTTGGTGGTCGAGTTATTCATCCATGAGGGCGCGAATGTCTTGGCGGGGGTGGAGGCGTTCTGCATCAAGATCTCCTCTGAAAAAAGTGGGACGGTGGCGCATACCATCGCGGTCATTAATAGTGTCAGATACAGACTAGCTTTCATTTTCTGCTCCTTAGCGCCGAGCCTGGCTGGGGGTACGGCAAGGAATCGCTGAACTCGGAGATGTCAGACGGCGCGTAATCTGGAAAAGGCAGTTTGCTATTCTCGCGCCATTGTTGCACTTGGCGCGAGATGGCTGCGGCTTTTTCCTGGTCGAGGCCAGGGTCGCGGCCGAGATAAACAGTGCGCGAGGGAAAGGCGAAGCCGGTGCCTGAGGCTTCAATGATGTCCATAATCCGCAGCAGGAGGTCTTCCTGAATGGCGAGAAATTCCGCGCCATCCCTGGTCAGCACGTAACAAAATACTTCCAGAATCAGCGAGCTGTTGTCGTATCCAGTAAAACGAATGCGGGCGCCGTCGGTTTCGACTTTGGGATGCTCGTAGAACAGGCGGCGAATCTGGGCGAGAACGTAACGGAGTTGATCGGGCGAAGTTTCGTAGCGCAGGCCGAGCTTGGTGTTGAAAAGCAGTTTGTCGCGGCGGCTCAGGTTTTCTATGTTCATGGTGGCGAGCGAGCCGTTGGGAATGGAAAGCTGAGTTCGTTCGGGAGTGCGAATGCGAGTCGAGCGGAGGCTGATGTCTTCGATCGTGCCCGTCCTGTCGCCGAAGCGGCAGACGTCGCCCACGTGAATGACTTCGTCTCCCAGGAGGGAAATGCCTCCGAAAAGATTTTCCAGAGTTTTCTGGGCGGCGAAGGCGACCGCAATACCGCCGATTCCGAGGCCGGCGAGGGCGGTCGTCATGTTGAAGCCGAGAGTGGTGAGTATCAGGAAGACGGCGAGGATGAAGATCAGGGCGTTTAGAATGCGTTCGCCCAGAAGCATGACCGAGCTTGTGCCCGCGCGTCCGGCGTAGAGGGCGCGTTCGCGAACTCGGCGCGACAAGTCTTGCAGAATCCGCCAGAGCAGCCAGTTGAAACCGATGATGAGCACAACGCCGATAGCGATCTGGTAATAGTGCCGGGGCAGCAACGGCAGGCGCAGATACTGCACGAAGGAAATGTGGATGAGCGCGCCGAGCACGAGCCAGAGCGGGCTGGCGATTGCGGTCCAGGCGAGGCTCAGAGATTGTTTGCGTTTGCGTAGCCAAAGGTAGCGGGGGAATTTCATCAACTGGACGGCGAGCCATCCCAGGGCAGCGGCGAATGGGATGGCGATGAGGATGGCGAGCCATTGCCAGACGGGCATGCCGGCGAACTGGTGTTGCACGAGAAAGTCGGGCAGGCGGGTTTCGACCTGGTGCACCTGTAACTGCTCGTAGAGTTCGGGAACTTTGGCCAGAGTGTCGGAGGAGACGAGCCAGATGCGCGCGCCGCCGGGGTCGGAGACGTGAACCAGATCCAGGTAGTCGTCAATATCGCCGGCGGAGAGGAGTCCGATGCGCTGCCGGTCGAAGGAAATTCCTTCCTGCGGAATGCCGTCTCGCTGCGAGCTGATTTCCCGCAGGTTGCCGGTGAAGGCGCGGTCCATCACCAGTTTCAGCTTGACAGCGAGGTCCTCTCCTTGCGTGAGGCGGCGAGCGTTGGACATCTGCAGGTATTGCGCGGCGGTGGAGTAGTTTCTCGCCTGCGCCGCCTGCAGAAATCCGAAGACGGTTCCGCTGGGAGTATCGCGACCGAGAGGGTCCGATGCGTTTTGATTTGCAGACCGGGAGGCAGGGTTGGTGAGTTGGGTGGGCACGAGTTGGGCAACGGCGGCGGCGGAAAGGGTTATATAGAAGAGAATCCAGTGCACTCGTTTAATAAAAGAAGACATGGGTTTTCTTCTCCACAGGGCGGGCGCCGATCATAGATATGCGCCGCGAATGATGCTTGTGTAAATCGCGAGAGATCATTGTACCGAAAGGAAAGCTCGGTTCGTGGCGTTGAGCGTTGGTCACGGACGCTTGGGGCGGTAGATGTGGGTGCTGGCGCCGAAGAAGACTTCGGCGGATTCCATGACCGTCTCTGAGAGCGTGGGATGCGGATGGATGGTGAGTGCGAGGTCGCTGGCGAGCGCGCCCATTTCGATGGCGAGCACGCCTTCGGCGATCAGTTCGCCGGCGCCGGCGCCGACAATTCCCACGCCCAGCACGCGCTCGGTTTGCGGATCGATGAGCAGTTTGGTCATGCCTTCGGTGCGATCGAGGGTCATGGCGCGGCCGGACGCGGCCCAGGGGAATTTGGCGACTTTGATTTCGCGATTTTCTTTTTGCGCCTGAGTTTCGGTGAGGCCGCACCAGGCGATTTCGGGATCGGTGAAGACGACGGCGGGAATGGCGTTCGGTTCGAAGGCGACTTTGTGTCCGGCGATGGCTTCGACGGCGGTGCGTCCTTCGTGCGAGGCTTTGTGCGCGAGCATCGGCTCGCCGACGACGTCGCCGATGGCGTAGATGGCGGGATCGTCGGTCTGCAATTGCTTGTTTACCTGGATGAATCCGCGCTGGCCGACCTTGACTTGCGTTTTGTCCAGGCCGGGGATTTCTGAATTCGGCTTGCGTCCGACCGAGACCAGAACTTTGTCGAAAAGCTTTTCGCGTTCTTTTACTTCGGGACCGTCGAAGGTTGACGCGAATTCCGTTGGATTCTTCTTTCACCGCAGCGACGGTGGTGTTGAGCAGGATGGCATCGAAAATCTTTTCCAGTCGCTTGTGCAGCGGAAGCACGAGATCGCGATCCGCGCCGGGAAGCAGGCCGGGGAGCATTTCGACGACCGAGACTTTGCGAGCCGAGCGCAGCGTAGACGGTGCCGAGTTCGAGGCCGATGTAACCGCCGCCAATGACCAGCAGAGTGCCCGGGAACATCGCTCAGATCCAGCGCGCTGGTCGAATCCATCATGCGCGGGCTGTCGAGCTTCAGGCTGGGAATGATCGCGGGCCGCGAGCCGGTGGCGATGAATGATGCGGTCGAAGGTCAGCGAATCTTCGCTTCCACCGGCTTCGGCTGACGCGCAACGTGTTCGAATTCTCGAAGGCGGCGCGTGCCCTGAATGTATTCGACCTTTGCGTTGCTTCGAGAGCTGGCCGAGGCCGCCGGTCAGCTTCTTGATGACGCCGTCTTTCCAGGCGCGCAGGCGGGCAAGATCGATCTTCGGATCGCTGTAGTCGATGCCCCAGTTCTTGGCGTGGCGCGATTCGTCGATCAGCTTGGCGACATGAAGCAGTGCCTTGGAGGGGATGCAGCCGCGATACAGGCAGACGCCGCCGGGATTCAGCTTCCGGATCGATCAGCGTGACCTTCATGCCGAGATCGGCGGCGAGGAATGCAGCGGCGTAGCCGCCGGGGCCGCCGCCGATTACTGCGATTTGTAAGTTCGAAGCTTCTGTCATGAAAAATCAATTCACCACAAAGGACGCGAAGGTACACAAAGGAATGCGGGTTGCTTGATTGGGCTTCAGGTTTTGCTTCGTGTAACTTCGTGTCCTTTGTGGTTTCTGGATTGTTTTTATCCCTGCACCGACAGCAGGAATGGTTGCTCAAAGGCTTCCGCGATCCAGCGCAGGAAGCGGGCGGCGTCGGCGCCGTCGATCAGTCGGTGGTCGTACGACAGCGACAGCGGCAGCACCAGGCGCGGCTCGAACTTGCCGTTGAGCCAGACCGGCTCCATGCTGGAACGCGAAAGGCCGAGAATCGCGACCTCGGGATGATTCACGATCGGGGAAAATCCCGTGCCCCCGATTCCTCCGAGATTGGTGATGGTGAAGGTGCCGCCCTCCATCTCCTCCGGGGTGAGCTTCTTGTCGCGCGCTTTCTTGGAAAGCTGCGTAAGTTCGGCGGCGAGTTCGACAATGTTCTTCTTGTCGACATCGCGAATCACCGGCACCAGCAGCCCGCGATCGGTATCCACCGCTACGCCAATATTGATGTACTGCTTGTAGACGATTTCTTCTTTGCTCAGATCGATGCTGGCGTTGAACTGCGGGAAGACTTTTAAAGCGGATGCGCAGACTTTCAGCGCGATGGCGGTGACCGTCATCTTGCCGCCGGCTTCTTCGGCTTTGGGAGCGAAACGGGCGCGCAACTGCTCGAGTTCGGTGATGTCGGCCTTGTCGTTCTGCGTGACATGCGGAATCGTGGTCCAGGCCTGCCACAGATGTTCGGCGGTCTTGCGCCGCACGCCGCGCATGGAAACGCGTTCGATCTTTCCCCACTTGGTGAAATCCGGCAGCTCGGGTTGGGCGAAGTGCGCTGCCGCGCGGCGCTTGCGCGGCTGCCGCAGCGGACATGAGCAAGGCCTTGGAATGGCCTTGACGTCATCTTCGCTGATGCGTCCGCCGGGACCGGTGCCCTTGACGCCGTGAATGTCGACGCCGATTTCGCGCGCCAGGCGGCGCACATGCGGTGCGGCCGGGACGGGTTCGCCATGTTCGGTGCCAGCCACTTTTCCGAGTTGCGCTGGCATGGTGAAGCTCGGGAGAGCTGATTGCGGCTGATCAGGAGGCAGTGCCTGTTCTTCGGTCTTGCCTTCGGCGTGGATGGCAGCTTGAAAAGCGAGGCGCGCGCCGTGCTGTCCGGAAACGTGCTCGACGGGAGCATGCTTGGGACGCTCGGCTTGCGGCTGCGGCAGCCGCCTTCGAGCGTGAAGATGACTTGGCCGACTTTGATCTTGTCGCCCTCCTTGACGTGAACTTCTTTGACGACTCCGCTGACCGAGGAAGGAACTTCGACCACCGCTTTGTCGGTTTCCAGTTCCATGACCGGCTGGCCTTCGGAAACTTTGTCGCCGGGAGAGATCATCAGGCGGACCAGATCGCCTTGCGCGATGTTCTCGCCGAGTTCGGGCAGTTTGAATTCGGCGGAGATGCGCGCGGAAGTCGGGCCAGCGCGTCGCTCTCTGTGAACGGCTGGTGCCGGTGGTTCGGCTGGACTTGCTTTTGCCGGCGCGGCTGACGCAGCCGCCTGCTGCGCTTTTGCTTCTTTCGCGGGATCCTTCGCGGATTCTTTCTCTTTGCGGGCGATGGCGCTCGTGCCGCACTGGCGCCTGCGCCGTTTTCGACAGTGAAGATGACCTGGCCGACTTTGATCTTCTCGCCTTCCTTGACGCGAATTTCTTTCACCGTGCCGCTCACCGAAGACGGCACTTCGACGACGGCCTTGTCGGTTTCGAGTTCCATCACCGGCTGGCCTTCGGTGATGGTGGCGCCGGGCGAAATCATCAGGCGGACCAGGTCGCCCTGGTCGATGTTTTCGCCGAGTTCCGGTAGCTTGAATTCTGTCACTTAACGTCTTCTCCCTTGCTTGCCGCCTTGCCTCACTGCGGCTACATGCCCTCGGGACAGACGGCGGACGCCGGCGCTGCTAAGCAATGGCCGGATTCGCTTTTTCCGGATTGATGCCCAGGTCTTTGATGGCTTGCTGCAGGACGTCCGGGTTGATCTGCTTATCGCGGGCCAGCGCATTCAACGTGGCGAGCACGATGTGTTTGGCGTCGACTTCGAAGAAGTCGCGCAGCGAGGCGCGGTTCTCGCTGCGACCGAAGCCGTCGGTCCCGAGCGCAACCAGCGGACGCGGCACCCACTGCGCGATGGATTCCGGCAGCACTTTCATATAATCGGATGCGGCCACGAACACGCCGGGTGCGTCTTTCAGGCACTGAGTAACGTAGGGAACGTGCGGGGTCTCGCCGGGATGCAGCATGTTCCAGCGATCGCAGTCGTTGCCGTCGCGATAAAGTTCCTTGTAGCTGGTTACGCTCCAGACGTCGGCGGCGACGCCGTACTTCTCTTCCAGAATCTTCTTGCGCCTTCAGCACTTCGAACATGATGGTGCCGCTGCCGAAGAGCTGAGCGCGCAGCTTTGCGTCCTTTTTCTCAGAGGCCTTGAAGCGATACAAGCCTTTCAGAATGCCGTCGCGAACCTCTTCTCCCTCGGGCATCTCGGGCATGGGCAGAGGTTCGTTGGTGACGGTCAAGTAATAGAAGATGGATTCCTGATCCACGTACATGCGCTTGATGCCGTCCTGAATGATGATGGCAATTTCGTAGGCGAAGGCGGGATCGTAGGCGAGCAGATTGGGCACGCGTGAGCGCCAGCACGTGGCTGTGGCCGTCCTGGTGCTGCAAGCCTTCGCCGGCGAGCGTGGTGCGGCCGGCGGTGCCGCCGAGCAGGAAGCCGCGAGTACGCATGTCGGCGGCAGCCCAGATCAGATCGCCGATGCGCTGGAAGCCGAACATGGAGTAATAAATAAAGAAGGGGATGGTGTTGATGCCGTGATTCGCATACGCGGTGCCGGCGGCGATGAACGAGCACATCGATCCGGCCTCGGTGATGCCTTCCTCGAGAATCTGTCCGTTCTTGGCTTCCTTGTAATAGAGCAGCGTGTCCATGTCGACCGGCTCGTAGAGCTGGCCGACGCTGGAGTAGATTCCGACCTGGCGGAACAGCGCTTCCATGCCGAAGGTGCGAGCTTCGTCCGGGATGATGGGCACGATCAGCTTGCCGATCTCGGGATCGCGCAGCAACTTTCGCCAGCAGGCGGACGAAGACCATGGTGGTGGAGACTTCGCGGCCTTCGGTGCCTTTGTAGAATTCCTCGAAGTGAGCTTCCGAAACGCGGGCTAAGCGGCTTGGCGCGAACCTTGCGCTCGGGCAGGTAGCCGCCGAGCTGCTTACGCCGCTCCTGCATGTATTTGATTTCCGGGCTGTCGTCGGCGGGACGATAGAACGGCGCGTTGTGCGAGTTCGTCGTCGGGGATCGGAATGCCGAAGCGTGAGCGGAACATGCTCCAGTTCATCGTCATTCAGCTTTTTCTGCTGGTGAGTGATGTTCTTGCCTTCGCCGGCTTCGCCGAGGCCGTAGCCCTTGATGGTCTTGGCCAGAATGATGGTGGGCGAACCCTTGTGTTCGACGGCGGCTTTGTAGGCGGCGTGGACTTTGATGGGATCGTGACCGCCCAGACGCATGCGGGCGAGTTGCTCGTCGGAAAGATGCTCGACCATCTTGAGCAGGCGGGGATCGGTGCCGAAGAAGTTCTGCCGGAAGTAAGCGCCGCTCTCGACGAAATATTTCTGGTACTGGCCGTCGCTGATCTCGCCCATGCGCTTGACCAGCAGGCCGTCGCGATCGTTCTGGATGAGGCTGTCCCAATCGCTGCCCCAGATGACTTTGATGACATTCCAGCCGGCGCCGCGGAAGATGGCTTCCAGTTCCTGAATGATCTTGCCGTTGCCGCGCACCGGGCCGTCGAGACGCTGCAGGTTGCAGTTGACGACGAAGATCAGATTGTCGAGACGCTCGCGCGAAGCCAGCGTGATGGAGCCGAGCGATTCGGGTTCGTCCATTTCGCCGTCGCCGAGGAAGGCCCAGACTTTTCCGCTCGTTGGAGTTCTTCAGGCCACGATTTTCCAGATACGTGATGAAGCGCGCGTGATAAATCGCCTGGATCGGGCCCAGTCCCATCGAGACGGTGGGGAACTCCCAGAAATCGGGCATCAGCCAGGGGTGCGGATAAGAAGAGAGGCCGCCGCCGGGTTTCAGTTCGCGGCGGAAGTTCTCCAGCTTCTGGCGTCGGAATGCGGCCTTCGAGAAAAGCGCGCGCATAAATGCCGGGTGCGGCGTGGCCCTGGAAATAAACGATGTCGCGGTCGCCGTCTTCGGTCTGGGCGCGGAGGAAATGGTTGAAGCCACTTCGTAAAGCGTGGCGGCCGAGGCGAAGGTCGAAATGTGTCCGCCAATGCCTTCCTGAAGTTTGTTGGCGCGCACCACCATGGCCAGCGCGTTCCAGCGCACCAGGCTCTTGATGCGGCGCTCCATTTCCTGGCTTCCGGGAAAGGGTGGCTGCTGGACCGCAGGAATCGTGTTCTGATAGGGAGTGGTCGCGGTGAAAGGAAGATTCACTCCGGCAGCGCGCTGGGCGTGTAACGACAACTGCTGCAGCAAGCGTCCGGCGCGCTCCGGGCCGCCTTGGGAAACACATAGTCGAGCGAATCGAGCCATTCCCGAGTTTCCAGAACTTCCAATCCATTCGGTCTGGGTCTCAGCCACGTCTGGTTTCTCCATGATGATGCAGGAACCTTCCATGATAGACAATCGCGGAGAATTTTGCTGGCGACGCGAAGGCGAAGCTGGCAGCGGATGGTAATTTGTGCTCAAACGGGAATCCTTCGCGACGTGGGAATCATCCATAGCAGCGAGTAGTTGACCCGGCGGAATTTGATTGCCAATCGCAAGCGACGTCAGTCACAGACAGGCTACATCCAAGTCTGGCAGAATTAAGAATGGATTAAACTCAAGACAAACAGGAGACTCCCCATGCCGAAAAAACCTGCTTCCAAAATCAATTCTCAGCCTCGGATTCATCAGAGGGCGCGCGAAATTCAGGAGTATGGCACCGTGACCCACGCGCTGCCTCTGGAACTGGAAGAGCCGATTCGCCTGGAAATGACGGAACGGCTCAATCAGCTCCTCGCCGACACTATGACCCTGCGCGACCTGTACAAGAAATCGCATTGGCAGGTCGCCGGTCCGACGTTCTACCAACTCCATTTGCTTTTCGACAAGCATTTCGGTGAGCAGTCGGAACTAGTCGACACCATTGCCGAACGGATTCAATTGCTGGGCGGTTTGAGCATCGCCATGGCGCCCGACGTGGCGGAGACAACTCGAATCGAACGGCCGCCCAAGGGAAGGGAAGAGGTTCCGGTGCAACTCTCGCGCTTGCTGGACGCCCATCAGATCATTATCCGGGACTGCCGTGAACTGGCGAAACGGGCTTCCACGCTGGAGGACGAAGGGACTAACGATGTCGTCGTCAGCGATGTCTTACGCACCAACGAGTTGCAGGTGTGGTTCATAAGCGAGCATCTGGTGAGTATGCCGCTGGTGGAAGCCGTGGATAGTTCTGCCGCAGCCGACTAAGGTCGAGGGCAAGCGCAGTCGTGACAGGGCTGGCCTCAGGTCAGCCCTTATTTCTGTCCATTTCTTGATTTCTTGTCCTCGCGGCACGGTTTCAGCGGATCGAGATTCAGAGAACGTAGTGGGGAGACTCGTCTGGTATAAAGATAGTACCTTTGCTAATTTTACAAATTCCGAACAAAACGGTCAGCCGCTATCACGGACCCATAACCGTCGATTTCCTGTGTGGCAGGTCGATAATAAATGCCGATTCCTCGTTCCGTATATGCCTCTAAGTTGCTATTATTACATTACTTGGGTGGTGATTTAGGGGGGCAAATGTTTCCAGGTGGACAAAACTTGCGCGTCTTGCGCGAGCAGCTCGGCTTGACCATGCGCGATGTGGAAAACGCTAGCACGCGGATCGCACAGAAACGTGCGAACGACGAATTCATCATTGCTCCGAGCCGGCTTTCGGATGTCGAGACAAAGGGAGTCATCCCCAGCATCTACCGTTTGTATTCCCTGGCGGTCATCTATCGCCGGGATATCCGTGAATTACTGTCGTGGTATGGAGTCGATTTAAATGGGATGGCGTCGGATTTGGATTTCGTGATTCCACCGAAATCGCACGTGTCTGAAGCTCTGGCGAATCTCTCCAGCATTCAAATGCCCGTACGTCTGGATCCCAGCTTTGATCCCCGCCGCACGGTGAATTTTGGGCGCATGGTGGAACAGTGGGGGCAGGTTCCCCTTGCCTATCTGGCGCAGTTCGCGACTTGCCAGTACACCTACGGATATATTGGCAGTGAAGATTTGACCATGTATCCGATTCTGCCGCCCGGAAGCTTCGTGCAGATTGATGAGGCGAAGAACAAAGCTGTAGAAGGCGGCTGGCGATCGGAATACGAGCGTCCGATCTATTTTGTGGAAACCCGAGAAGGCCACACTTGCTGCTGGTGCACGATGACGCGGGAGGAAATTATTCTGCAACCGCACCCGCTTTCGCCGGTGGCAGCACGCGCGTTGCGCTATCCGCAGGAAGCGGAAATCATTGGGCAGGTGGTTGGAGTCGCGATTCGACTGGGGGATTGGCGTCCACTTTTGGAGTCTTCAACAAACTCGAAAGCGCGTGAAGTACTGAACTAAGATGGCGCGCCGAACCGGCGCCGGGCCCCTGAGGCAACAGATTCGGAGTTGTGGTCGCCAACCGTTCCACATAGGTATCCGCGGGAACTCCAGCAATTTGACTGGATTGTTTCGCATCTTCCACCAGCTTGCGAATCGGCATTGCCAGAACTTTCGATAGCAGAGAGCGGTGCGCTCGCGCCAGCGCTCTCTTGGCAGCCAGGTCGCCGTAAACCCTGGAAAGGCCCCAATGTTCGTAGTTCCCGCTCTTTTCCCGCAGGCCTGAAAGATACTCCAGCTTATTGAGACAACCGGTAAAGGCACGCAGCGTGGTCTCGTGCAGATCTTCGAGGGCAGAGTAGAGAGTCATTGTTACGTTTTTGGAACAGATAAATTATCTAAGTAATCTGTTCAAAAAGGCTACCAGTAATAGATTATCACGGGGAAATCCCACTTTGGAAAGGAATTGACCCGTGAAAATGAACCTACGCTGGTTGGCAGTTTCGCTGTTCTTGCTCTCTATCTCTTTACCGGCAACGCTGATGGCTAGCGCCGACACATCTGCTCCTGGTGCACCAATTGTGCAGCATCCCCAGCCGCTGCCTCCGGATGGAAACCCGTGGCCGCATCTCGTCGGCGGACGGTTGTAGGGTCAAGGCTGCTCAGACCCTCGACACACTAGCCGCGCTTGTGCGAGACGAAAATGGTTGTGGGCTACCGGAAAAAGCGGTATATTGCTGCCGGTAGCCCATGCATGTTTTGCTACAACCGCTTTTCTACTACCTGTGGGTTGCTCCTCATATTTTGTTGGCGGTTATTCTGCTGCTGATGGTCCGCCGGAAACTGTACAGGCAGTTTCCCATCTTCTTCATTTACACCGCTTTTGAGTTGTTCCAGTTTGGTGTTCTTCTTGCGGTGTTTGTCCATTTCGGTTCGCTTTCGAGCGATAGGTATCGCGGAGCGTTCTCGCTGGGGACAGCGCTCAGCACCGCCCTACGCTTCGGCATTATTTACGAGATTTTTGCCGATCTATTTCGCAATTACAATGTGCTAGGCGAATTGGGCAAGGCTTGGTTTCGTGGGACAACTGTCGTCCTGCTTTTAATCGGTGTGGGTTTAGCCAGCACTCGCGGAAACGGCGCTGATGTTTTTTTTCGAATTGTGCCCATCCTGGATAGGACCGTGAGCCTAATGCAGTGCGGCTTGCTTCTGTTTCTGTTCATGTTTGCGCGCTACTTTGCTTTATCGTTGCGTAACTACGCGTTTGGGATCGCTTTAGGGTTCGGAATTCTCGCCAGCGTTGAGCTCGGTATTTCTGCGATTCGCTCTCAGATTGGCGTCGGGTCATACCTTCTTGACAACCTCGGGATGGCCACTTATCACGGCTGCGTTCTGGTCTGGATTTTCTATCTTGCAGCCCCAGAACGAAATACCAATCGCGCGCCTAAGAAATTGCCTGAAAGCGATCTCGAGGTCTGGAATGAGGAACTCCAGCGACTCCTTCAACAATGACTATTACCCTCATTCTCGTTGTTCTGGCGTTCCTGGCGCTGGGTTTGTTGGTCGGGCTGACGAAAGGCCGGGCTGTGAGCTCCGGTGTTCTGGCGAACCCCACCGAGCACTTGCGCTCGGTGGACATTGAAGCATTTCGCAACCTGGTGGATCCCGACGAGGCCGAGTTTCTGCGCGCCAATCTTTCTCCGGCGGAGTTCCGCAGAATTCAGCGCGAACGCCTGCGTGCCGCCGTGGACTATGTCTCCTGCGCAGCTCACAATGCGTCCATCCTGATGCGGCTGGCCGATGCCGGGCGGCGCAGTCCTGATCCCGCGACCGCCGAAGCTGCGGAGAAGCTGGTTGATAATGCGATTCGCCTTCGCCTCTATGCTTTCCACGTCATGGCCCGGCTTTATCTCGGAATGATTCTTCCTGGCGCGCGCATCTCCCCGGTTCGCGTCGCCGAAACCTACGAGCAGATGACCCGGCTGGTGGTGCTGCTTGGATGTTTGCAGTACCCCACGCGAGGCGTGTCCGCCGCGCTCTAGGCGATTCGAATTCCTGAGTTGCGGAGGCAGTTGAATCTAGTGGCAATTGGCAGGCGCCGGGCGCCCTGCGAAGCGACCTTCAATCCATGAAATCTGTTGCCTCACCGACTCGCCACTCACGCGATCGGAATCGAGATCGGGATATCTTTCCCACTGAAGCCGGTCGCCCTGTTTGCACATGCGAGCGATCACTGATGCGGTCGCGGTTGCGGGCACCGATCGATCGGCGTCGCCGGTAATCACCAGCATCGGACCGCGCGCCTGCGTTTGGCCAGGGCTGTTTCTAGAGAAATATTGTCGAACGAATTCATTATTCTCCCACCCAGGTTTCAGTGTTTCAGCCGCCGAAGGATTGGCAGCCGTTTCTGTTTGTCCGCAGTTTTGCTCGATGTGGTGATAGAGCGCAAGCCCCTTTTCCGTCAACAGGTCGGACAGTTGAAACTGTGGATACACCGTCTTGATGCCGTACGCCAGCATTGCGAGGGTGCTGCTGGACGGCATTTGGCTGGCATGCGCGTAGAGTTCTTTGCCGTCAGCCAAGCCAGAAATTGCGACCGCCCCGAGGTACCCCGCGTCACGGGTCTCGCTTTGCTTTTCTGCGATGGCGACGGCCGCCAGACTGCCTTCACCTTCTCCCATGACAACCCATTTCGCGTTAAGCTGCGGCACAGCGGCGCGCGCCGCGGAAACGGAAGCGATCACATCCGCCGCATTGGATTGAGCATCGAGAAATGCATTCCGGAAATTGGTTCCCAGACCGGCATAATCGGTAGCCACGACGGCATATCCCAGGTTTACATACATCGAGAGAAACGGTCCGTGCCCCACATTTCTCATCAAGGAGGGAGCGCACGGGCGAGCGACGCCGGCCTCGCCATGCGCCCAGGCGATGACTGGCCAACCGCCAGAGGGCGGTTTTTCTTCGCTGGGGAATAAAACCACGCCTGACGCCGCCACATCTTCCCCGGTGGCGGCACGCGAATGATAAAGAATGCGAACCGCAGAGACCTCAGGCGCCAGTTCATAGTCCGCGAACTCGTCCGAACGGATCAGGTCCCCTGGTTTGCCTGCAGGCATGGAATGAGGAGTGTCATAGAAACTCGTGAGGGGCAGCGTACGAAGAATCGGAAAGGGTTTCGCTGCAGCGGGAACCTGTCCTTGCGCGAAAACGGGCGTGGCGACGGACAGGATCGCAACGATGAGAGCGATGGCTACCGCGAGAGAACAGAATGGTTTTCGATCAGACACAGATTGAAAAGGCGCATCGCAAAAGAAACGTCTACGCCTTCCAGATAACCATGATTCCAAGAACCACCGGCAGATAGAGAACGGATGCATGAAGGAGGCGGCTCGCCAGCACTTTGGATCCCGATGCCATCAGCTTGCCTACGTAATAGAGCAGGAAGGCCCCGGACATACACATGCCGGTCCAATACCACAGGCCGGCGCGATCGACCAGCGGCAGCATGGTGGCGATCACCAGGATCACGGCGAAGCCTGCGATTTCGGCTCGAGTGAAGCGGGAATCGAGATCAAAGTCGGGCAGCATTTTGTAGCCCGCGCGCGCGTAGTCATCGCGGTACATCAAGGCAATCGCGAGAAAGTGGGGAAACTGCCACAGAAATAGAATGGAAAAAAGATACCAGGCGTGCCGCTCGATTCCGGCGGATGCGCCGGCCCATCCGATCAGCGTCGGCATCGCGCCAGGGAAAGCTCCCAGCAGTGTGCACAGAGGCGTCTTCCTCTTCAGCGGCGTATAGACGAGAAGGTACGAAAGCAATGTCGAGACCGCTAGAAATGCCGATAGGAGGTTTACCGTAATCGCCAGATACAGCCCACCCGCCACGCTCAACAGCATGCCAAACAGAAACGCCTCGCGGCTGCTGAGCCGTCCGGAAGGCAGAGGGCGATTGGCGGTGCGACGCATCTGACCATCCCACACGCGCTCCATCCACTGATTGAGGGTCGCGGTGCCGCTGGCGACCAGCAGCGTGCCTACCAGCGTATTCACCAAGCCTGCGATTCGGAACGGCCCGCGCGAGGCCAGATAATACCCCGCCGACGTGGTCATCAGAATAAGCAGGTTCACTTCGGGCTTGGTCAGAGTGTAAAAATCCCGGAGCTTGGCAGTAAGCGTCTGCGGAGCGATTGAGTTTGCCATTAGATTAGTGGTCGCCATTTTACCAGCCTTGACCAGATTCGTCAGTTTCCGTGCTCCGCTTGAACTGATTGCGCTTGTGATAAACGATGAAAATCATGCCCACGGACATGAATGTGGGAGGAACGATAAGGATCAGAATTCCGCTGCGCAAGGCCTGAATCATTCGCGCCCCTGAGGAAGCGGCTTGCGTGTAGCAGAGCGCACAACTCTGGCCAAACGCCGGAATGGCGAGCATCATCAGCCCAACCAGCGCAAAGCCGAAAAGCAGGTGCGGTTTCTGGAACTTCATCGTTCAACCTTCCCTTTATCTATTTCGCGAACGGTACGCCGCCCAGCATGCGAAAACTGTCAGTCCATCCGTACTGCATGGTGAGCAGGACAAAACCTGTAAATACGGCGACAAACACCAGAAAGCCGCGCTTTTCCGCCCACAGATGCATGAAGAACATGACCGCGAGCCCGGCCTCGACGATGGCGACAGCCAGCATGCGCTCGAACATTTGCCATGCGTCAATGTTCTGATACGCAATGACAAATTGCAAGCCGGCCAGCACCAACAGGCAAACATAAACGCCCACCGATCTTGCCGATTCCATCGCTTGTGCTCTTTTGCGATGGCCATTACATTCTCCTCTGCGTTTTCGTCTAATGAGACAGATTCAAAAGATAGACGAACGGTACGACAAACATCCAAACCAGATCGACGAAATGCCAGTAGAGGCCCAAAATCTCGATATCGTCGGCATTGTAACGGCCGCCTTTGTAGCGCATACCTACGACGATCAAGGCAATGACGCCGCTCACCACGTGGGTGAGGTGCAACCCGGTAATGCTGAAAAACGACGCCCCGAACAGCCCGGTTCCCCACGGATTTTTAAACAGCGTCATGCCTTCGTCGATGAGCGCCAGCCATTCGCGGACATGCAGAAGCGCGAAAGATGATGCCGGCGACGGCGGTGATCATGGTCCAGCGAAAGGCTCCCGCCTTGTCTCCTACCTTGGCCGCCTGGACCCCGAGCAGCATGGTCAAGCTGCTGGTCAGAAGGATGAAGGTCATGATCGCGACATTGGTGATGCTGTGGAAAGGCCGTGGGCCAGTTCGGAGTGCCATTGCGCAGGAATCCGTAGGCCACCAGGCACGCAGCAAACGTCATGGTGTCAGCGATGATGAACAGCCACATCGCCAGCTTTTTCGTGGGAATCGCAAACGGCGGTTCCCGCCATCAGACCTGTGGAGTGCCCTTCCATCGTCAAATCGGCTTGGCTCACGGCGCCTCCTCTTAATCGTTCGGATTCCGTTACAGCTTCACCCAAAGCAGCAACAGCAGATACACCCAAAGAACATCCATAAAATGCCAGTAGCGCGACGGTCGCGTCCAGCGTGCTCCGCCGCAGGATCGATTTGTTCAGCTTGCGAATGACGTAAATCAACCCGCCCAACCCTCCCAGCACGTGCAGCGCATGCGTAGCGGTGAGCACATAGAAGAACGAACTGCTGGGATTGGTGGCCAGATAAAACACCTTGCGCGCTCAGTTGCAGCCAGGCGACGTACTGACCCGCCACAAAAAGCAGGCCGAGAAACAAAGTGATGTACAGCCAGCGTGCCGGGCTCTCGGCTGCGCTTCTTGAACCGCCCATGAAAGCTGCGACACGGCGACGCGAGACTTCCAGAGTGACGCTGCTGGCGATGAGCAGCAGGGTGTTGAAGTAAAGGATGGATGGCAAGGTGAATGGTCGCCAGTCCAGCGACGAGCCTTTGCGAACGACCAGGGCGCTGGTGAAAGCGGCGAACATCATCGTGATGGCGAACAGCACCACCCAGATGCCGGTCGAAGACGGCGGGGGCGAGTAGTCCTTCGCCAGCGCGCAAGTCTCCATCCGCGGGAACCAGGTTCCGCCAGCCGCCGTTACCGGAATGCTTCGGCTCCGGCAATCGGCGTGAATCAATTTGCGGCGGTTCGTGAACCGTGGTTGCCATAATCCATAAACTCCTTCTTCAGATCTCGATCTCGTCGTCGCTTACTTCTCGTCGTCGTTCGGTTGCCACTTGCTCCGGCGAAGTCTGCATCACGTAGTCGCCCGTCGAACTCTTCACCCCGTATTGATAGGGATCGTGGTAGACGACCGGATGATTGTCGCCGAAATTGTTGTGCGGGCGGCGGCGGTGGGCGTGCTCCACTCGAGCGAGGTCGCCTTCCCACGGATTATCCGGCGCCGGCTTGCCCCAGAACCGGCTGTGAATCAGGTTGTAGAGAAAAATCAACTGCGCGGCGCCCGTAATGAGAGCAGCGACGGTGATGAACTTGATGCACCGGGATCAGCGGCTGCAGGAAGTCAGTCGACGAAAGCCGAGTAGCGGCGGACATTTCCGGCCATTCCCAGGTAGTGGAACGGCATGAAGATGCAATACGTGCCGACGAAGCTGAGCCAGAAATGAAGCCTTGCCCAAAGTCTCGTTCATCATTCGTCCGGTCATCTTGGGGAACCAGAAGTAGGTTCCGGCGAAGATGCCGAACATGGCCGCGACGCCCATCACCATGTGGAAATGGCCGACCACGAAGTAGGTGGCGTGCAGCATGATGTCGATCGAAGGCTGCGCCAGGAAGAATCCGCTGACGCCGCCGCTGACGAACATCGAAATAAAGCCCAGCGCAAACAGCGAAGCGGAGTTGATGCGCAACTTCGAACCGTACAGACTGCCAATCCAGATCAGCACCATGATGGTGGAAGGAATGGTAATGATCAGCGTCGGGAACGAGAATGCCAGCGAGGAGAACGGATTCATCCCGCTGACAAACATGTGGTGCCCATAGACCATGTAGCTGAGGACCGCGAGCGCTCCCATGGAATAAATGAGCACTCGATGGCTGAGCATCGGCTTGCGCATGTTGGTGATCAGAACGTGGGAAACGATGCCGATGCCGGGCACAATCGCGATGTAGACCTCGGGATGTCCGAAGAACCAGAACAGATGCTGCCATAGCAGAGTCGACCCGCCCGAGTGCGGCTGCAGCTGATCGTTGATCACCAGGTTGGATGCGACGAAGAAACTGGTTCCGGCGACGTGATCGAGAATGAGCAGAATGCACGCGGGCATCAACACGGCAAATGCGGTCAGGCCCATGCAGGAGGTAATGAACCATGCCCAGGCGCTCAGCGGCAGACGCATCAGGCTCATCCCCTTGGTGCGGAGATCGAGCGTGGTGGTGATGAAGTTCAATGCGCCCAGCAACTGGCCGACGCAGAAGATAGCAATCGAGATCGCCCACAGAATCATGCCCATGCCTTGGCCCGGACCCGCAACCGGACCGACTGCGCTGAGCGGCGCGTATTGCGTCCAGCCACCGAGAGGTCGGTCCGTCGCCCACGAAGAAGGCCGCGATCAGAACCCAGAAACGCCACGAAGGTGACCCAGAACGACATCATGTTGAAGTGAGGGAACGGCATGTCCTCGGCGCCCACCTGGATGGGCAGGAAGTAATTGCCAAAGGCTGCGAAGGGCGCCGTGGTGAGCACAAAGAAGACCATGATCGTGCCATGCATGGTCATCAACTGCAGGTAGTACTCCGGCGTCATCACGCCACCGGGGGCGCCGTTCTTCGAAAGCAATTGCAGGCCGGGAATGGCCGCGTTGGTCCAGCCCAGGTGGATGCGCATCAGCCAGGAAAGCACCATGCCGATCAACGCTGCCAGCAAGGCCAGCGCGTAATACTGCTTGCCGATGACCTTGTGGTCCAGGCTGAACACGTGCTTCCGAATAAAACTTGTCGGGGCGCGTGATGTTGTACCGCGTGTGCTGACATATCGTGCATGTGCCTCACCTCAAAAGAGATGTCTCGTCCACTTGCAGCGAAGCGAGACGGGACGCTACTGCATTGCCGATTCTTTCTTCAGCCAGTTATCGAAGTCCTCCTGGGACATTACTTCGAGGTAGGCCTTCATGTTGTAGTGTCCCAGTCCACAAAGCTGGGTGCAGACAATTTCGTACTTTCCGACCTTGGTTGCCGTGAAATGGAGAGACACATCCAAGCCGGGAACAAAATCCTGCTGCACCCGCAATTCCCGCACATAGAACGAGTGTCCCACATCCTTGGAGTGCATAAGCAGATGGATTTCCTTATTCACCGGAATGGCCATCTCAGCCGTCACAATGTCGTCTTTGGAATCCGGCATCATGGTCGGTATCGAGGCCATAGAAATTCTGCGTGCCTTCGTTGATCATGTCGGGGTGAATGGGGCCGAACTTTCCATCCGGGCCCGGGTAGCGGAAATAAAACGCAAATTGGCCCGCTTGCACCTGAATCGGCATGGCGCTTGCCGAGGGCGCAGTGAAATATACATCCGCCCAGGCTTTCATTCCGAACACTCCGAGGGCCAGAACTTCCGCGCCCACCAGAATCATGGCGGCAATCACCAGGCCTTTGGCGCCGCCGGGAAAATTCTTAATTTTCGCGTCGGGCCGTGGATTGGAGAATTGCCAGATGAAAATAGCCAAAATGAACTGGGCCGCCAGAAAGGAGATTCCCGCCTCAGCCATGGTCTCCGACATCTGCTCATCAATCAGGGCGCCATGAGTGGAGATGTCTTCGGGAGCCACCCAGGTGTGGCGGAGGATGGGAATCGCGGACGCGATTGCGATCAAAACGATGATGACCGCAAAGAATTTGGCCATGACGCTTCGCCTCCGGCTGGATTTCAATCCGGCCTAGTGATCTAGCTGCTAAGGACCGCCGCGCTGCCACGGCAGTCCTTCGCATGTGTGACAGGTTACTTTGCCTTAAACGTGAAATCCGCGGTCGCCGGTTTACCGGCAGCTACGGTCACTTTTTGCGTCTGCGTTCCATACTCCTCTTGCCACGCGGTTAAGGTGTAGCTTCCCGGGGGCAGGTTGAGGGTGTAAGAGCCGCTGCTATCGCTGACTGAATTCGGACCCTTCACCACCGCCATATAGCCGTGCATCCAGGGATGGATGTTGCATTTCACCGGAATCGCGACTTCGTCGTTCGTCCAGGACACGTCGAACGGGGCAGCCCCCGGCGGTTGCGACTTGTTCCACTCGTGATTCGGTCCGCCCTGCTTGGGCATAGGGTGAATGTTGTGCGAAGTCTGATCGCTGTTGACTACCTTGAAGTGCTGATTCGGATTCAGCGCCATCACGTGAGGAATGTACTGGCACCCTTTTTGATCCCAGGACGGATTCTCGGAGGAAACCGCGCTGGCTTCGTTTCCGGTCAATCCTTCCGAGACATAGACGACCACGTTTTGCAGGGTTCCATTGGCGTTGGCAACTACGTTTTCCATGTGTACCGGGTTGCTCTCGTGAATCTTTTGGCAACTCGGTTCTTTGGACATGTCGATCGGTCTTTGGCGCGGAGCGGTGCCGTCCAGCTTAATGGTTCCCGTGATTTTTCCTTCCGAAGCTGCACTCACGTTCTTACCCGAATACAGGAACCCGATTGCTAGGATTAGTAAGGCCGGAGTCGTTACTGCGATTTTGTATCCAGCTTTCATTGAGTCTATCTCCTTGTTAAAAATAGCTGCACCAATGCCACCTATTGTTGCGGAGTTGCGGCCGGCGCAGGGGCGTTTGGATCGATTGGTTTCAGCCCCAGTTGCCTTGCGATCTGTTTTTCTTTGGTGTTCATAGGCTGAAGAGTGCGCAAGTAAAACACCAGGTCCCAGGCCTCGTCCGGCTTCACGTTGTCGGCGAACGAAGGCATGGGCGTACCATCCAAGCCGGTCATGAAAATCTTGTACAGATCGGCGTCGCTGGTGCCGCACTTGAAGCGGGTTCCATCGTGAAAGTTAAACGGCTTGATGGGCCGGTTCTGGTCGTCGGTGAGGGTGTCTGCGGACGGTCCATTGGCGCGACCTTCCACGCCGTGGCATTTCCAACATTCCAGTCTTTTGAAAAGAGCCTGCCCTGCCTTGATTCGCTCCGCCGTAACTTCCGGCTCCGCCGGAACCTGAATGGCGGCTCCCGGTTTCTCGGTTTGCCACTTGGCAGAGAAGTGCTTGATATAGGCAACCAAGTTCGCGCGTTGCACTTTGGTGAATGTATTCCAGGGCGGCATATTGGAGTTGTCAAGGCCGCGGGCGATGGTGTTATAGAGATCCTCGTCGGTGGGCAAGGTCCCGGTCGGCGTGGAACGGCATTTGAACTGGGCGATGGTGAAATCCCGTGGTTTGGGATCGATCCACGGAGCGTTCTCGCCCTGTCCGTCTCCCAACTCTCCATGGCAGCCGACGCAATATCGGCGATAGTCTTCCTTGGCAGCGGCGGCGTGGCCAGTCAAATTGCCGATATGACTTTCCACCCCCATCCACTGGTCTTCCATGGCCGGCGTGTTTTGCGCCCCAGACCGCGAAGCAAGCGCAACCACGACCACAACACCCATCACTAGCGAGAAAAATAATCTAGCGCGCATCCTGTTCCTCTCTAGAAGTCGAAGTCAAAGCCGAGCATGAGGCTGTTGCTGGTCAAGTCCGTGGCCGAGACCGGCGAGGTTCCTCGTTGACGAACCCACGAATACTCGTTGTGCCAGGCAAATCCAGCCCGGCTGGTCATGATGGGGTACCAGCGGTATCCGAAGGTGTACATGTCAATGTTGCCCAGATTTGACGGAGTACCCGGTACTGCCTGTTGCGACATTCGCTCCCATTCGGAACGCTGGATGAAAATCAGCTGCGGATTGTACACATAGTGAGTTTCCACCATGTAGCCATTCCAGGTCGGCGAGCGTGCTCCCGCGGGAAGTATTGTTCCCGGAGTGTTATTTAAGGTGGTCGTTCCGCCGGGCAAATCGCCGTAGCCCGCTCCAAACCATGGGCTATCCGACCCGTGTTGAGTGACCACAAGGAAATCCAGTTTGCCGAAATAGAACAGACCAACCAAACCCTCGCGACTGAATCCCTTATTGCCGATCGCGCCGGGGAGGGGCACGCCTTGACTCGTGAAGTAGGTCGTCGGAGCCTCCCCGATCATGGCATAAGCGCCGATGCGATCCACTCCGAGTTTGCCTACATCAAAGGCCTGGCTAGCCGCAAAAAAACCACTGTAAGAGTTTCCGTAAGTCAGGTTTACGTTGCCGTCACTGGAACTGACCAGAGCGGCGGAGACGCGAGTGCGGTCATTCGCCGAGTGTCCCATCCACTCCACCCCAAGTTGGTTATCCCCAATTTGCCCGAAAATGTTACCGTCACCGACTGGAACGAAGTGATAGGTCTCGTACACCCCGGAGATACTGGTGAGGGTCAGGATGCGCTTCTCTGAAACCAGATTATCGAGCTCGAACTTCCCAAACTTCACGTTGAACCAGGGGCTGCCAAACAGGTTGTCCAGACGGGCGAAGACTTGCTCAAAGTGGAACGCGCCGGTCGCATCCGAGGAGGGCAGCAGGTAGAAAGAGATGTTCTTCTCGAGCGTTCCGCCGGTGTGGAAGTCGAGTCCGGTCAAGTCAAAACCATGACTGGTGATTTGGCGCTCGGAGGCATTCATTCCTGCTGCAGTGTCGATTGCGACTTTGTTGCTGCTGTCTCGATGCCAGTTCGGCGTCATACGGAACGTGGCCGGCCAGTACGATGGATTCTGCCAGATCGGGGCATCCCGATCGTTCATGAGTTGATAGCCGTTGTCCTTGAACTTTTGTCCAAAGTAGTTGAGCATCGGCCAAGCTTCATGGCAGGCAGAGCAGCGCAAGCCGTACTTGCGGGCAAAGGCGGGTAACGCATGAGCATTCTGGAACGAACCAAGAACAAGCACCAGCAGCAGCAAGCTACTTGCAACACTTCTCCTGGACGGAATCATCCACTCCTCCTCGTGCAAATTCACAAAGGCCAAACAGTTATTTATCCATGAACGGCGACCGAGCGCCTTCAAACACAACTTTTACCTGGGAATGTGCCTCGTGACAGAAGAGCAGAGAACGCGGCGCCTCGCTTGGGCACACGTACAGCCGCAGCGGTCATCTGACCCTGGTACGAAGGACAAGCCAAACAACAACAGCAACAACCTGTAAAGTGCGCGTGGACGCACTAATTATCATGTTCGTTAGAACGGTGTCAAGGATAATTGTGAAAAACTGATTCCGGGAATGGAAAAACCGAACGTGCAACTAATGCGCTAGCCGCTTTTTGTCGGCTCTGGCCACAGCATTTGCTCTTTATCCGGCGCAACCCTGAGCTTGTCTCCACCCCGGACATTGTTGAGCAGGCGGTTCTCAGCTGAATGAGCGCGGAAATTCCAGAAATCATCTTCAGTGCTAAGGGATCTCCTCGTGTTGTGGGAGCGCCTCGAAAAATAGGTAGGCTCCAGGAAAATTAAGAGAACGACTGTCCTGAATCACAAATATTGATCAGGCAACCAGGGCGACCGCAGGGCGGGCGACCAAAATCTTGGCGACCGCAGCCGCCATTTTCTTCGCCCCGACCCGATCATGCCCAAGCAGTACGGGTCGCACAAAGCCGAACACCAGGCCAAGCATTCCAACCGCGTGCGCCAGCAATTCAGTCGCGCCCTTCGGCAAGGCAACGCACGACTCGTAATGGTTCAAGCGCGCCGCGATCGCTTTGACTCGCACCGAAATGAAAGTCTTATTCATCAGAAAGCCCACGGAGGGATCCACAATAGCCCGTGGAATAAATACTCGGAGAAAGTCACGACTCTCCCATACGCGCTCGACTTCGCAATCGACCAACTGAAGGAATTCATCCTCGAGGTTGTGAGCTGGACGCGACGGATGGCCCAACTCCGCCATCTCCGTCACGCCTCGATGATCGATCATGGCCGCGAGCAGACCAGCCTTGCTCTTAAAGTAGCGATGAATAAGACCCTCTGCACAACCGGCGGAAGCGGCAATTTCGCGAGTGGTGGTTGCCTCGAAACCCTTGGAGGCAAAAAGCGTCAAAGCGGATCGGATGAGGGCCTGTTTCTTGGCGTCCCGATTGCGAGTCCGCTTGGGCCTGCTTCCGTTTTGGCCTAACGTTGGTTGCGGCTGTCCCGTCCCTGACTCCCTGTGCTTGGTTGTTTTTTTCATGTGGTGTAAGCTGCAAACCGATGCTTCGCCTGTGACGCTACCATCGAACGACAAATTGAATGTGAAAACCCCGTCTCTAATTTGTCAAAAGATTGTCAGGAATTTGTCACCGGGCGGTGTTGCACCAAGAAGTGTGGTGGTTGAACCCGAAAACCAGTTCAGCAAGTTGACAGCCCAACAGGATGGGGAGTATGAGAGCTAGAAACCGGTAATCCTACCAGTCCATTGCCGGGACCTCGAAAGAATTGGGCCAAGCAGTTGGAGTGCATGCGTCATATCGATAGAAAAACAGGAATTCTCGATACCGTAGTCGTCTGGAAAGACTCACTCGCCAGAAACCGCTCCACCGTTGTGCGGCGCAGACTCATGATGGCCATGCTCCCGGTTTTCTGGCTCACCTCAAGCGTGGCCCCACTTCACGGTCGCCCACACAAAAAGCACGAGGAGTATGGCCAGAGTTTTTCCACCGAAATCACGGCACCGGAGAAAGAGGTCCTGGAAGCGGTCGCGGCCGTGGTCGACGATGGAATTATTCAGGGCACTTTCGAATACAACAAAGACAAGTACATCGACCACGCGAATGCGGCCGAATCCTCGGCTGTGTTTCCGCCGTGGAAAGATCCCGGGAAAGTCTTCTACAAGGTTCGCAGTAAGGTTTTGGCGCCGGCTAACTTCAAAGAAACGGGCGACGAAGGCACGCTTGCCGTGCGCTACGTGGTGCAGAGCAAAGACCCGGACAGGACGATCTTGCGCATCGATGCGGTTTTTGTCGAAGATTTTCGTCACACCGTGCATCCTTCGGACGGCACTGTCGAAGGCGCCGAGTACAAAGATATTCAGGATCACGTGGACGCCCTCGAGTTGCAAAAAAGTCAGGCACAGCAGGGCGAAAAGCACCGTCAGGAAGAGCTTGCCCGGCAGGCGCTCGAACGCAAGAGCGTAGACGATGAAAGCGTGGCTCTGGCCGCGGCACAGACATCAGTGCAAGGTTTGGAACAACACGTCCAGGATCTGCGGCGGAAGGCGGAACGCGTGATCAAAGCTCCCGGAGCCCAGCTAAAATCCGCTCCCTTCCACACCGCGTCGAATTTGAAATCCCTGGACGCCGGCGCCGAGGTTGTCATCATCGTGGACACTCCATACTGGTACGGCGTGGAAACAGAAGATGGGCAGCACGGCTGGATTCAGCGCACACAGTTGGAGGTTCTGCCGTGAGACGAACCTATGGGACCGTTCGCTTGAACCGTGCCGCATTTTTTGTTTTCTGGATTGCGCTCCCAATGCTCTTGGCAGGGTCGGGTGAAGCCCAGAGCGTTCCCTATGAGCGCACGTTTGCCCAGTCAAAACCCGTGGTGGAGAAAACCCTTAAGACGTTGCAGTCTTCCACCTCCGGAAGACTGCCAGCGCTGGATGGTTTCACTCCTCCCGGCGATCGTCCTTTGGACCGTTTCCAGCGCGGCTACTATCAATGCGCGATTCAGGTGAGTTCGACACCTGCCGGCGGAGCGGTAGTGCAGGTCAGTGCGAAAATCACCGCCTGGTTTGCTGACCCCGCTTCCACCAAATCCGGATATCAGGTGCTGCCCTCGAACGGGCGTCTTGAAACCGATTTTCTCGACCGTCTGGAAGATGCACTCGGCGGTAAAACCGCCGCAACAGCGCCCGCCGTTTCCGCGCCTTCTGTGCCGCCGAGTCGCAAGACTAAAACGTCGCCCGCACGGACGACCGATGAAAATCCCCCGAACTCTGCGGCAGCCTCGAATCTCCCCGACGCACCCACCAATTCGTCTGTCAACGCCGCAAATGAAGGCATCTCAGACCGGGCCGCATCATTGGCTACTCAGCGGGCTGTAGCCGACAAACACATGGAAGAGCTTACGAAGGAAGCGAAGAGTCTCGATGAAATTCTCCGCACCCAGGCTCACCCCAGCAATCTGGCTGCGGTGAAGAAGTCCGGCACCCCGGTTCTGGTGAGTCCGATCGAAGGCGCGAAAGTCCTCTTTCTTGCTACCGCCGAGGATGAGTTTGAGATTCTCGACATGAATGCCAATTGGATTCACGTGCGAATCTCGGGCCCGTCTCGCGGATGGATACGTCGCACAAGTCTGGAGGTGCTGGGCAATCAGGCGTCCGCGGCAAAAGCTGAAAACGATTTGGCCTTGGCCAGCACTGAACGTTTCCAGGTGAAGGACGAGCAGATTGCTTCATTCCCCGGAACCTGGGAGCCGCTTCGAGGAAAAACTGTGAAGATACTGACCGTGCAAAAGGTCAGCGGAAGCGCCTCGGATACTGGCTCGAAGGCGAAATTTGAGTTCACCAAAGCCCTCTTCGAGAAGCAATACGCCGAGCTTAACCAGGCGACGACCACCGCCGCCGGCGTGGTCGTCATCTTCGATACCGAGGACGGCGGAATGGCGGCGGTGACTCTGCCGGTTCTACAGCAATGGAAGGCGGGCACGCTCTCCGATCAAGCTTTCTGGCGCCGCTGCTTCTTCGATCCTCCCGAAACATTCATTTCGCAAGCCGGTCAGTAGATCAGCTGGCGGTCTCGCCATGTGGACGCTCCATTCCCATTTCTTCCCGCGGTGCACGGGATGTGCAGAAAATTGCATCCATGTTTCGTGCAAAACCGCGCCAGAAGCGGATTCTCCTTGACATCATTAGTTCGTTGTGTTCAGATGCCAGCGCGTTAGCTCTCGAAAGTAATCTTAAAATCGACGAGCTGCGAGCTTATTCTAGCCGCGGGGTTGGGCCTCAACTTTGTCCATTGCAAACGTCGCCAAGGTTTCGAGTCAAAGGGTGCGGGGCAGTGAATATGCCATGGGTCCGAACCAGCATTCAATCAAGCCTGATGTGAAAACCAAAAATGGAGGAGAGAACACATGGTTAAGTCACCAGTCGCACGCGTACTGATCTGCCTGGCTGCGCTCACACTCATTGGAGTGACCGCGCTGGCTATGGGATCTCATCAAGGTATCGTCACTACCAGTGACGGAAAACACGTCATCGCCACCAAAGGCCCGTCAAAGTTCACCTTGGCGGATCCTAATTCGGACAGCGGTCTCCTCACCATCGCGGGCAATCTCAGCAAGTACCCGTTCGGTGTGTATTTCTGCTGCTACGGCGACACCATTGCCGGTCCAAACGCTGGATTCGGACATACCTACTGGGCAGCCCAGGGATTCACTCCTTCAGCTAACGCAACTGTAACCCGGCTGAAAGCCTCTGTTGGATTTGTGGTCGGAGTTAACCAGGTTGTTCTGGGCCTCTACGCCGATGCCAACGGGATTCCGGGAAAAGCCCTTTTCAAGAAACGCACCCCGCTGAATCAGATGGGTAACTTCGGGAGCTGCTGCATCCTGGCCGTCGTGAATGACACCGCGGGCGTGCCGGTCACCGCTGGAACGCCCTACTGGGTCGTAGTTAGCACCGACTCAAACTCCTCGACCACCTTCGGCGCATGGGCCTTTAACAGCACCGATATGCGCGAGAACGTCAACTTGGTTGCTGGCTATACCGACGGCACCTGGACCTCAGGCACGGGCTTGCAGGCTGGTTTTGCCGTGCAGGGACACTAAGGCTTCAATCACCAGCCGCTTTTCAGTCATGAATGGCGGCATGTGATCGACCAACTCAAATTCCGCCGGCGCCCGGACTTCTTCTTCAAGACCGCGTGCCGGCGTTTTTTTTGTTTTGATAGCGAATGAGTTCACTCTAGATTCTTACCGCGCGTTTTTCATTCTTGCGCACCCTCCATGCCACGGTAGACAATGAGGCCCATCTATGAAAATCAGGGTCGCCCTTCTTATTGTTGCGGCGCTCGCAGCTTGCGCGTTGGGCTCCGCAGCCGCACCCGACTCACCCGACAGCGCTTCATCGAAGATTCTCGCTTGCGAGAGCCAATGGAATGCAGCCTATAAGCGTGGCGATGTTGCCACCATGAATTCTCTCCTGGCGGATGATTTCATCATTACCGTCGAAGACGGAAGCACATTCAGCAAACCCGGATATATCGCGCACAACGGCGACTCGAGCGTTCACGTCGAGACTTCAGACATGTCGGATCTTCGAGTTAGAATGCACGGAAAAGTGGCGGTGGTTACGGGAGCCTATCACGAGAAGGGAACAACCAAGGGAAAGCCCTACGAATACCGAGATCGCTTCACGGATGTCTGGATGGACATTAATGGCAGGTGGCAGGTGATTGCGTCGCACTACAGCATCCCGGTGAGTCAATAGTCAAAGCCGTACCCCGTCAGGCATCTATTGCTTGGCCGCGAGGGTAACGCGGTTCAGCAGGATATTGGCCGCGTCCGCGATCGTCAAATCGTCAGATACTTTGCGGAAATTCGTGCGGTATTCTTTCTCCTGTACCGCGATGGTCTTGAAAAATAGCGCCTTTCCGTTCATGTTCACTTCCATCGCCGTCAGCGCCCATTGAGCGGGAGCAATTTCGGTTCGTTTCACGCTGAAGGTGCCGCCCTTCTGGAGATAGCCGAGCAGCCCGCCCCCGAACTTCACATCCTGGGTAAGCCGTCCATTGATGGCCGCGAGCCTCTGCTGGGTGGGATGTACAAGAATTTCGCCTTCCATCAAATGCAGGACTCGCGCCTCCCGTGAAGGAGGTGCAAATGCCGGATTCGGTTTGAAGCCAATCTTGACCAATTCGCCTTGACGCCCTTCGTAAGTGAAAATGAAAGCGTCGGGAATCATCTTGAAGAATGTTTCGCACTGGTCTGCGTCTTTCTTTTGCGTCTCTGCCACCTTCTGGCGTTCGCTGGCCTGGCTCACCAGTTTCTCGATTCTTGCCGCCTCTTCCTGCTGTTTCTGCTGCGAAAGTGCGCGGCCGTCCATCGAGGTCAATCGTTCCAGGGAAGCGTCCCGGGTTTGCACCACTTCCTTGGTCTGAGTCTTTCCGTCTTCCTGTTTGTCGACCTTGTACATCCAGCGCCCGGGGCTATCCTGCGGCTTAAGTTCATTCGCCACCACCGCCCGGATTAAGTCGCCGGGTGAAGTAGCCAAGCCCGAAGAGGACGTTTGAGAAAAACTGGAAGCGCCGAGAGCAAGACTAAGAACCGCACTAAAGACCCAATTTCCCAAGGCTCGTGTCATTGTCAGATCTCCAATTTCCCTAACAGCTCCCCGACCATATCTTTACTCGACCCACCCTCGCGAACCATACTCAGGACTTCCTACAGCCGCACTGGAAAACCTGTAGGTTAACGCTCCTACATCGCCACCAGTAACACTCCAAAGCCAACCAGCGACGCGCCCGCCCAGCGCCGCCACCCGATCTTTTCCTTGAGGATGTACTTCGCCAACGCGGTTTCCAGGATGTAACTCGATGCCGTGGCTGGCACTGCGAAGCTCAGGCGGGCTATCGACAGCAACGCCATGAGCGCAAAAAACGAAACCGCCATGGACAGAATTCCGCCGGCGAGATAGGGATTACGCGCCAGGGAAGCGATTAACCGCAAAATAGCGCTGGGCCGGAAGTCGCAAACCTCGCCGTGGCGCTTCATGCCCGTGGTGTTCAGTAAATCGCCGATGGTGCCTGGAATCACGATCAGTGCCAGCAAGACCCACCTCATTGCGATTCCTCGCAAGTCAGATCGCTGAATTTATGCCCTACTGGTGCAGTGCGCGGCAGGGTACGCACCACCAGGCTCACACCTAGGCCAATCAGGCCGATTCCAATCCAATGCTCCGTCGAGACCGGTTCGTGCAGCAGGAACTCGCCCATTAGAGCCGTCAGGATGTAGCACACCGAGGTGACCGGCAACACGTAACTGAGGTCGACTCGGCTGAGCAATGAGAGTTGCGAAATCAGCCACACGATCAGCAGCAATATCCCCACCGCTACCCGTGAATTCAAAAATGCGTGGATGTAGGGCCAAGGCGAAAGGGAAACGATCGGGCCGACCTCGTGCAATCCGCGGCACAGAGTAAAGTTACCCAGCACATTGCTGATAATTAAGAGGAGCATGACGGTGCGGGTTTTCAGGCGAAAGGGCTGGGAACCGACTTGCCAACGGCCTGCGCGGGTGACATTGGATGAGCGCGATGCCAGCCTTCGAGCCGGGACGATACGAAGGTCAAACATCCCGACGTGGTCGCTCTGAGTCATCCCAGTTGTTCCTGGGCACGTATCATGCCGAAACGTGCCCACCACTGCACGCTCCTACGCGTAGCATTCTGAAGGATGTTGCGGCCCTCCTGTAGAAGGGATCGGCAATAACCTGTATAGAAAAACTTACTCATTGTTGCGGTTTTTTGAGTGGACTTGTCTCAATGCAGCGACGGCGATCGCTGATGGGTTCCTCCGAAACGCCCTCTACAGGCCGCGTTTGGGCCTCGGGCGAAGCCCGTACGCGGAGATCATATTCCCCGTACCTGCATTCTCCACAGACGATTTGTGCCTCTAACCCCATTGAGTGAACTGTTCGCCAGGAGAAAAGTTATGTGGATGAGATCATGCGCCGTATGCAAAGCTCTAATGAAGAAGTTCAGGCTGTCCGAACCCGTGCGCTGCCCGTGCGGTTGGATCTGGTAAGTCCGCGCTTTCGCGCTTCGACGTTGGTTGCCACGGAAGATCTTTGTTCGCCAAACGATCAGGGCAAGGGACGCACCAGCGTATTGAATAAGTAAGGATCCTGAAAGTCAGTCTGCTCGCCCGCGCTCTTACCGTGAACCGGCTGCAGCCTTGCTGAAAGAGGCTTGTTCCATTTCGTCGCCAGCGACGCAACATCTCCGAAAATGCTCCCCAACTCCTCCGGGCTGACATCACCGGGGAGTGGAATCGTATCCAGACCCGTCCCGCACACGGCCGAGTAGGCAAGCAATGAATCAATATTGAAAGTAGACTCAGCCCAGCGCTGCGCCAAAAGCTTGTCCTCCATCACCGGCACCATCAGCCCAGAATATCCGACCTGCTGGACAGGAACGGCCTTCACTGCAGTCGTAATAATGCGGGCCGCAGTGAGCGTTCCGCTCGATCCGAACTTCGTCCCGGTGAATGCTTCGATGGCCGCTCCGATCGACACTTCGCCCAAAGGCGCAGGAGTAGGGTCAACTCCCAAGTAAGTCCATTTTGTCTCCGCCGCGACTTTTTTGCCGATGGCATCAGCCACTGACGCGTGTTTAGTGAGGGCGGCAGTCAGATCAGAAATAGCAGCTTCCACGTTGCCCTTATCCCTGGCAAAAACATCGCGAACCACGTTCGCGCCTTCGAACCCGATCGCGAACTGTCCCCCGGCGCCGGTGTGATAGGAACCGGGGAAGAACGGTGAGAACGGTTTCAACATAGCAGTGGCGGTAAAGTTGAAGGTTCCCTGGCTGTGCGGGCTGTGCTCGCTGACATACTTCACCAACTCAGCAGTGCGACGAATTGTTTGCCAGTGAATTCCAGTTTCATCCGCGATGATCGTGCTGGCCTCGATGTTTGGCAGAGTCGAGAGCGCCCGCTCCAACAGGTGCATGGTCGCGGCATCATCACTGTCGTGCAGCATTCCCGGCCCAACGTTTGGCAGAAAGTTTTCCTTTACGGAGAGTTCGTCAAGCCGGGTGAGAAACGCCAGCGCCTGATCCTCCGAAAGCCCGGCCACCAGTTCGGCCAGCGGTTGCGTCGTCAATCGCACCGTCTCCACTTGGTACCCCGAAGATTCGAATTCGGATTTCACTCGCCGCAAAACGACCAGAGCCTCGGCAATTTGCTTTTCGTAGGTCGCGCGATCGAGCCGCACAAATACGGTGACGGCTCTGACCTTCGGATTAGACGAAACAGTTTTGCTGGAATTGGGTTGAGCCGCTAGCGGCAGACAGGCCAGCAGAAAAATCGCGAAGGCAATTCGTTTCATTCAGGTTCTCCGGATGAAAATAAGGAAGGCTGATCGCAGCGCCTGGATCTCGCCCTTGTCACGCTAATTCCAACTCAATCGTCTTCGCCGCTGCATCCAGCTTCACGATCCGAAAAGTGCGGATCTGCCCGGCGCGAACAGCTTCCGGCTTGGATCCAACAGCGGCAGCCCCGCCCTTCCAATGAGCTTTCAGCATGGAACTGAGTGATCCCAGATCAAGCTTGGCTTCGCCTGCGGCTTTTCCCTCATCGGAAAGCGCGGCAGCAATCCGGCATGTGCCCTGGATTCCATCCCCCAATTCCACGCGCGCCCGCCCCGCCGAATTTTCCACCACCCGGCCTGAGACCACATTCCCTTCCTGATGCTCAGCAATGTACTCCTCGATGCTGGTCGGAACCAGTTGCTTGATCCCCAGTTTCAGACGCCGCTTTTCGACATCCAGTTCGAGCACCTGCGCCTTGATCGACTGCCCCACTTTCAATACCTCCTGGGGATGATTAATTCGCTTCTCGGCGCTGATGTCGCTGATGTGAATCATGCCCTCGATGCCTTCGGAAAGTTGCACGAAGGCGCCGAACTTGGTCAGGCTCGTGACCGGGCCCTCGATCACCGAGCCCACGGGAAATTTCTCTGCCGCGTCCGCCCAAGGGTCGCCCAGCGCCTGCTTCAGGCCCAACGAGATGCGCCGCTCCGCTGGGCTCACCCCCAGAATCACCGCTTCGACGGTATCGCCCGGTTTTACCACATCGCCGGGCGTCCTCACCTTTCTGCCCCACGACATTTCCGAAATGTGAATCAATCCTTCAAGACCAGGTTCGAGTTCCACGAATGCGCCGAAGTCAAGCAGTCGCGTTACCGTGCCGCGAGCGCGCTCGCCTGCCTTGTATTTTGTCGAGACCGAATCCCACGGATCAGGCTCCAGCTGCTTCATTCCTACAGAAATGCGCCGCTTCTCCGAATCAATTTTGAGAACCTTGACCTCGATCTCCTGCCCCACCGAGAGCACGTCCGCCGGCTTGCTGACCCGACTCCTGGAAATGTCGCTGACATGCAGCAACGCGTCCACCCCGCCAATATCGACGAAAGCACCGTAATCTGTGAGGCTGCGAACCGTGCCGTGGACGGTTGCGCCTTCCTGGACCTCGGAGTACCGCCGCCCTTTCGCCGCGCGCTCTTCCTCTTCGAGCACGATGCGCCGGTCCACCACGACGTCTTCCTCGGTCTCGTCAAGCTTGGTAATCCGGCAGCGGATCTCCTGTTCCACCAATTTTTCCATCTCGGCTGCGTCGCGCGCACCGCTGCGCGAAGCTGGCATGAACGCACGCACGCCCACATCCACGCTCAGCCCGCCTTTCACCACCGCCGTCACCGTACCCGACGATCGTCGTCTTCTCCGCGAATGCCTTCTGCAGTGACGCCCAATCCTTGGGCTGCTCGATTCTGCCGAGCGTGAGTTGATAGTAGCCTTCTGGATCGCGACCCTTGATCGACACCACCAACTTGTCGCCAGCCTTGACGGCTTCGCTACCACCTTGAAACGCTGACAGGGGCAGAACTCCCTCGGTCTTAAATCCGATGTCGACCAGAACCGAATCGACGGTGACGCTAATCACCGTGCCTTCGCGGCCTTCGCCCGCTTCACCAGGTTTACCTGATTTGCTCCGCTCGAACTGCGAAAGAATGTCTTGGAACGACTCGTTGGATTCGGTTGCGGCCGGGGATTCCGCTGCCTCTGCATGGGACGCGATTGGATTGGACATGAAAGGTACAGCCTCGCACAGCATCGTCACGAATCAAGTATGGAGGCGCGGGTCGGAATCGAACCGACGCATAAAGGTTTTGCAGACCTCTCCCTTACCACTTGGGTACCGCGCCCTATGACTTAAATTAGCGTGATAAGCGGCAAAAGTCTACCCGCTCGAAACTAACTTTCCCTGACACAGAACGAAAAAGCCCGCGCTCACGCGGGCCCATCCCTGCTTAATTCTGGAGCGGGAGACGGGATTTGAACCCGCGACTTCGACCTTGGCAAGGTCGCACTCTACCACTGAGTTACTCCCGCTCGGCGTCTCGATTATAAACAAGCCATCCGCATCGCGGCAACGGCGCACGCGCTTCCACGCACTCAGTACGCGCAACCGGACTTGGGCTTCTGCATGGCTTCGTTGGCCTTCGCCGTGATCTGGTTGCGCACATCCCAGAGCTCCTTGTAGAAAAGGTGCTCCATGCGCTGATGCAGAACTTCGACCGGCGTTCCCATGGTGCCGACCACGCCGCCGCCGATGATCCTCTGCGCCAGCTTGAGATGATGAAAGCGAAACAGGTGCACGCGTTCATCGAAATCGAGCAGTCGTTCGGCCACATCGTGCAAGCCAAAAAATTCCTCGTGACGGCGATAAAGGTCGTCCACGCTGAGATTCGGCTTTGTGCAATTGTGCGTAGAACGCCTCGCCCAGCCGCGGACCAATGTGCAGCAGAGCCAGAAAGCCGGGAGAATCCAGACCGCTGCCGTGTCCCAAGCCCGGCGCGGATCAGGTGATAGTCGTAAGGCGTAATCGTTTCCAGCACGTGCAGCATGCGAGATCGGATAATCGAGCATCTGGTTGGCGCGCCGCATCAACCGGGCCGCATTTGCAGAAATCGCCTTCCGCGATGTAATCGCGCGCGCGCTCCAGTTCCCAGGCCACGCCCTTCAGCAGCAACTCCGAAGCTCTGATGAACGACCTGGAAACGTCATTTCGTCTTTGTGCAGAAATTCCTCGGCGGTTTTTGCAGGGACAGCAGTTCGTCGGTGTGCAGGTAGCGCTCGTAGTCTGACGCGCCCTTGCCCGGCAGAATCGGTTTTTGCAAATCATCCATGCTGCTCGTCCTGCCAGTGATTGATGGACGGAACTGAATCACGCAGATCATCCGGTGCTCGTGCGCGTCCACTGCGGATCTTGTTCCGGCGTCACGATCTCGCCATCGCGCATGTGAATGATGCGATCCCCATAGCTGGCGGCTTCCGGATTATGCGTGATCATGAGCACGGTCTGGCCCAGTTCCCGATTCGAATGCCGCAGCATGTCCAGCACAATCTCCGAATTCTTCGAATCCAGATTGCCGGTGGGTTCATCGGCCAGCACGATTGCCGGTTTGTTGATCAGCGCGCGCGCCAGCGCCACCCGCTGCTGCTCGCCGCCGGACAAGCTCCGAAGGCCGGTGATGGAAGCCGTTTCTCGAGTCCCAGCAGCCCTACGATCTTGTCGAAGTAGCGCGGCATCGCGGTTGCCATTGGTGCCGGCGATGTCGAGAGCAATCTCGATATTCGAGCGCGCATCGAGCGTAGGCAGCAGATTGAACTTCTGAAACACGAATCCGATCTTGCGCTTGCGCATGCGGGTGCGTTCGGCGTCGGAGAGTTGCGCGAAATCATCTCCGTCGATGATGACGTGCCCCGAATCGGCTCGCGTCAGTCCACCCAGACAGATAAAACAGCGTGGACTTGCCGCTGCCCGAAGGGCCAACGACGCTGACAAACTCGCCCTTCTGCACGCTGAAGGAAATCCCGCGCAAAGCAGGCACTTCGATCTTGCCCACCCGGTAGGTCTTGCGCAGATTCCACGGCTTCGATGAATGCACTGCCATCCAAGAATCGATATTACACGAATCCGACTGCGTGGCGCGGGCATGCTCGCCCGCGCGGCTTCAGTTGGAATTCGTGCTGCGTCAGAGTTACGATCAGGCGGCGCTGCTGCGCGGAGGAACTTGCACCACCTGGGGTTGCGGCGCGCTTCGGTCCGCGCTTGCGCACCAGCAACAAGCGAATACGCTCCAGCAAGTTCGGCCGGCGCATACATCCCCTTGGGCAGAAAAACATCGGCGCTGCGTGTCGCGATCGTAAATCCTGACCTTGCCCGAGAGAAGAATCGCGGGAGTCTGCGGCGACATGGTCTTGATCTCTTCAATCAGCTTGATTCCATCGAGGCCGGGCATGATCAGATCGGTCAGCACCAGATCGATGCCGCCCTTGCGTGAAACGGTCCAGAGCTTCTTCGCCGCCGCTGCAGGTCAGCACGCGATAGCCACGGGTTTCCAGCATGACTTTGCGGATGGAAAGCGATTGTTCGTTATCGTCGACGCACAGAATCGTTCGTTTGGGCTTCATTCTTGTTTCCGAAATGGCGTGTCGGCTAACCGCACGCCGAGGGAATCCGAAAACTTTCATTGATTAGTGAGAATTCAGAGCGAAATGAATCGTAAAGGTGAAGTCAATCGATGTAAAGTGCCGCCGATGCTAATGGCAGAATTGCCCCATTGAAAAATTTCTGCGCTTGTGCATGCCAGCATTTTTCCTGCACAATTCGCGCACCAGCTGTCAGAAAAAAACTTCTCCGCGCAAAACCTCGACAACATTGCCACCGACGCGAACATTAACCACTCGGTCATCCTCGCGCGAAGCGCGCACAAAAATTCGGCTGGGCCGTTGCATTTCGATTCCTTGTTCAATCAGCACGCGCTCGTCGGGTTTAGCCACGCCATGTGCGACCATCCACGCCGCCGCGCAGCCCGCAGCCGAACCGGTCGCCGGATCCTCGCCGTTATAAAAAATCATGCGGGCATGCAGCCGGGCTGCCGGATCCACCGTTTCGCGGCGTCACAAAATAAAAAAACTTTCCTCCCGCGCGCTCCAGATATTCCGCCGAACCTTGAGTGTCCACACGCAGATGGCGCATGATTTCCAGTCCGCGAAGCGGCACCATGGTGAAAGGCACGCCGGTAGAAACTGTCTGGATGGGCAAGGACGGATCGATATCCCCGTCGCGCAATCCGGCCGCACGCACCACCGCCTCCCGATCATGCAGTGGGCCGAACTTGGGATCGACCTGCGTCATCTCGCCGAACACCGGTTGTCCCGGTTTGTCCTCGAAGCGCACTGGAACCTTGCCGACATTGAGATCCAGCGCTACTTCGCGCGCCCCAGTCGATCCCCGCACCTGGAATGCGGTCCCCAGCGTCGGGTGCCCGGCAAAAGGCAGTTCTTCCTGCACCGTGAAGATCCGCACCCGCACTCCGCGCTCGCGTTCGACCTGCGCTTCCCGCGGCAAAATAAATGTGGTTTCTGAAAGATTCATCTCCCGTGCCAGCGTCTGCATTTGCTGGTCGCTCAGCCCCCGGCCATCCAGAAAGACGGCCAGAGAATTGCCCTCAAAGGGCCGTGAAGTAAAAACATCCAACTGCACAAAGGGAAACCGCCGGAGTTCTTTTGACATGGCTGACTATTGTATCGTCCGCACCGAAGAATGGTCAGGCCTCGGCTTTCCTTTGTGAACCTCTGTGTCCTTTGTGGTTATTGGGTTTCTTTCCTTGCTAACGAAAATGCCGGCCACCGATCTATCGTTTGACTCACCTTTTACCGCCGCGTATTCTACCCTTGTATGCACATCCGCTCTACGCCGCGCCCGATGGGTTGTTGTACCCGGGCTCCGTCGTGTGGGTAGTGCGAACAAGTTTCTTACACCCACCCGGCGAACTGAGGGTGGGTTTCGCTTTTTCTCACGACATTCGCCCTTGAAAGCCGCGTAACCTCCCGGATTGTCCGGGAAAATTTCAGCCAGGAGAAATTATGACCACCGACACTTTAGCCGAACCTAGTACCAAGGCTCTGCGGATCAACGATACCGCCCCCGATTTCACCGCCGAAACCACCCAGGGAACGATCCACTTCCATGAATGGATCGGCGATGGCTGGGCAATTTTGTTCTCCCATCCCAAAGACTTCACTCCCGTCTGCACCACCGAACTCGGCTACATGGCCGGCCTGCAGCCGGAATTCGCCAAGCGCAATACCAAAATCATCGGACTCAGCGTCGACCCGGTGAGCAATCACAGCAAGTGGGCCGCCGACATCGAAGAGACCCAGGGCCACAAAGTGAACTATCCGATGATCGGCGACCCCGACCTGAAAGTCGCCAAGCTCTACGACATGCTGCCCGCCGAGAGCGGCAACACTTCCGAGGGCCGCACCGCCGCCGACAATGCCACCGTGCGCACCGTTTTCGTCATTGGTCCGGACAAGAAGATCAAGCTGATGCTGATCTATCCCATGAGCACCGGCCGCAACTTCGACGAAGTGCTGCGCGTCCTCGATTCACATTCAGCTCACGGCCAAGCACAAAGTCGCCACGCCGGTAAACTGGAAGCAAGGCGACGACGTAATCATCCCGCCCGCAGTGTCGAACGACGAAGCCCAGCAGAAGTATCCCGGCGGCTGGAAGACGCTCAAGCCGTACCTGCGCGTGGTCCCCCAGCCAAAGTAGCGAGCGAGAGCGTAGGAAAGGTCCCTTGAACGTCATCCCGAGACCCGGCGTACTTCAGCCGGGTGAGGGATCTCGCGAGCAGCACCGCGATCCTGAATCGATTTCGAAGCTAGATGGAAATAATGTTCAGCGGAAACTCCCCGCGCTCTCACGCAATCACTTTGGCCTTCCCACCATCACTTTCCGCAACGCCTGATTGATCCGTGTCTGGTAGCCGCGCCCTTGCTTCTTGAACCAGGCCAGCACATCCGCGTCCAGGCGCAATGTCACCGGCTTCTTGATCGGACGATACAATATCCCGATGTCCCCCATCAGATCCGGCGAACGTTTCGCCGAAGCGCCTTTCAACGCGCCGATCTTCCGACCTCTAATAACCTGTCGTTTCATATCTCCATATGTATATAACCGCAACTACGAATTCGCCAGTACAAGAAGTACACCTTAAAACCCACTCCGGAGTGGTTTCTTACTTCAGTTTTAGCTTTTCCAATCGTCGCAATTCGGCTTTGAGCGCACCGAGCACGGCAGGTGGACTCACGTTCTCCGCGCGCTACTCGATTCACATAGGAAGGAGATAGCGCGATCTTCTTACCGACTCTGGCGCAGATACCAGCGAACTACGGATGCGGGGTACAACCTAAGCGGCTTTGCGTTCGGTTGTTCGCTTGTGGATTGGGACGCCCTTTAGAGCCGGGCTCATTTTATGCCCCGTGACTTCCCGGTAGATGCGCTCGATCGGAGTCTCTTTGGTAGGCATGCGTTTCATAAGTCTCCTGCTAGATCGAAAGTAAACCAAGGGTAAGGCACCTCTCTCACGCGGTTCGCAACGTCGATTGGCTGGGGTCCAAGGAGAGGATCTTCTTCCATGTCACGCTAAGCAGATAATATCCTGAATCCGCAAGCGACTGTAAGTCGGCAGTCTCGCGCTTCTTGTCAATTCTGGTCACTATGAACCCACCGCCATGCCCTTGTAGTGTCGTCGTCACGGTATCGTCTATCTTGGGAATGTAGTTTTCCACGTGCGGAGTTTCCCCACGCGCCCAAACTAGGGCAATTGCCCGTTCGGGCCATGCTCTCGCACGAAGGTGCTACTTCAAGTGGGCGAACGGCACATTATGGATTTTCTTTTAAGCGATTGACCGCATTCCGCACTCAAGGAAAGCTCCCGCCATGTCCGATCGCGACGGCGAAGGACGGCGCAGCCGCATCCCGCCGTTCGATTCCCACTTCCTTTAGAATCACACAACGGAAGCGCGAGAGTTCCGGTGAACTTCCCGGTCTTCAAAACCGGCGGTCGTCGTCTTTCGGCGGCGATGGTGGGTTCGACTCCCACTCGCTTCCGCCATTTGCCACCCCCAACCGGCGCGGGTGGGGCATTCTTTAGTTAGTCAAGATGATCTGCCGAATCACGATCTGCTGAATCACGATCTGCCGAATCACGATCTGACGAATGGTGATCTGCCGAACGCGGATGATCTCAGACCCGAGCCGGGCCGGCCAGGCGCCATTGGTGTGGTCTGCTCAAGCAGTTTGCCGATCTCCGTCTGCAGCGCCACGCCTTCTTGCTCGCGCAGATCGGTGAACCGGAAAGGCTGCAAGTATCCCTCCGTCGCCCGCATGGGAAACAACATCGTCGCCTTGCCTCGGATGGTGCGGGCTTTCAGGTGCAGGGTCACGCCCACCCGGATTTGCTCGTCGACGCACGTAGCCATTTCCAGCAATCCTCCGGTCATCGAAAGCCGAACCGTATTGGCCCAGAGTTGGCGTCCATTTTCCAGTTGAACGGTGGCGGAGACGCTTCCCCAGAGGTTTACGCGAGGGGCCCGAATTTTTCGGTTTAGCGGGGGAGATTCAAGCATTACGATTTCAACTATGCCACGCCCTCGCGCCGGCGCGCACATTACGAAAGCCGTTCTCGAAGTCCCAGTTCCGAAAAGGCAATCCGTACAACTCCTTTCGTAATCTCCCGCGACGCGGGCGTCCGTAACATACTGGCATGGCTATGAACGACCTCTCCCAACTGCGCGCACCCCGAGTGCAACTCGCAGACTTCACTCCAGCTGTACTTCGACTCCACGATGGTCAACGCGCTTCCGGCAACTTGCAGGTGCTTTCCATGAATGGTGGATTGCTCTCCCTGCCAAGCGCCATCGATCAGGGCTCGTGCGTGAAGTTGATGTTCCTGACTCATACCGGGCCGGTCCTGGGCGCGGCGGAAATGCTCAGCCCCGTAACCGGCACGCAACAGCCATTCCGTTTTGTTTCTCTGCCCGTGGACGATCGCCGCCGACTGGGAGCGGCCATTCAGTCCTCTTTGAATGAGAACATGGCGAATCAAGAGGCGGCCGAACAAAAATGGATGGATAAGCTCAGGGCTGCTTCTTTTCACGAGAACCAACCGCGCAAGCGAATCCTAAAGTTTGCCGCCGCCGCGGTAGGTCTCGGAATACTTTGCCTGGGTTGCGTTTTTTACCTGCTCCAGGCGCAGGTACTCAAATAATCAGGTGCTGAATAAAAGCAATGACTCCCCCAAACACCCGCCGTTGGCTGCGTCATCAGGTAAAACTTCCCGTCCGCATAATTACGGCCCACGACATTTCCGAGATCGCTGTGCCCGGGTTGACCACCGAAATCAGCCGCGGCGGAATGGCCCTCTATGGGGGCGTGCCCCTTCAGCCGGGTGATCTGATGGAAGTCGAATTTCAAACTTCCGAGCGGCTGCGCGTGGCCGCCTCCGTGCGCGACCGTAACGGCTATTGTTTCGGGCTGGAGTTCCTCGGCCTCTTGCCGAACGACAGCGTGGATACCGCCGAACCCGATTTTGCTGAGATAGCCCGCCAGCCCTACCGCTCGGCCAAAGACGAGCCTCTCGTAATCGAGGCTGGCATTCAGCCACTGGCAATGCCCTCAGCAGTTATAAAACCGAAGCAAGAGGCATTGGCCCTCTTCCTCGAGAACCACAAGGCGTACCTGCGGCAACAGGAGTTAGAGATCAAACGCCTGCGTGCCGAGCTTCAGGAAATAAGGCAATCGCGCCGCGAACTCGATTTGCTGATCATAAGCAAAGTGCTGGGTTCGCTCCGTCTAAAACCATCGCCTCATCGTTTGCACGAACTGGGCCAACATTCATAACCATCTGGATAAAGAAAGATACTCATTTCCGATACACGACTCCGCCCTTCATGACGAAGCTCACTTTTCGCAGCACGCTGATGTCCTGCGACGGATCTCCCGGCACGGCGATGACGTCAGCGAAGTAACCAGCTTTCAGTTTGCCGATCTGTTCCTGCCAGCCTAACAATTTCGCTCCATTCAGCAAGTCGGCTTGCAGCGCGGCCAGCGGGCTCATGCCGTATTTCACCATCAGTTCCAGTTCCCGCGCCTGAGTGCCGTGAGGGAAAGGTCCGACGTCCGATCCCACCGCCATGGGCACGCCCGCCGCCAACTGCTTGCGAAATTCCGGCACATGCAGATCCAGCATCTGTCGCTCACGCGCTCCCTGTTCCGCCGAGGCAGCGTGCTCGGCGAAATATTCAAAGATGGTAAAAGTCGGCACCGCGAAGATTTGTTCTTCCCGCATGATCCGCATGGTTTCGTCGCTGAGTTGGTTCGCATGATCGATCGAAGCGACGCCCGCCCGCGCCGCATAAAGTGTGCCCGGTTCGCCGGTCGCGTGCACCGCGACGCGCTTCCCACTGCGCGCCGCTTCCTGCACCGCGGCCCTGAGCTCGGCCTCGCTGTACTGATAAATCGTCGAGAAATGGCCATCCCGAACCGTGTCCGGCCCGCTTTCATAAATCTTGATGAAATCAGCGCCCTCTTTGATCTGCTCTCGAATCACACTCACCAGTTCTGCGGCATTGTTCGCATAAGTTGCATTCGACAGCACGTGCTGCGCAGGATTGAAATGATTCGCGTCTTCGTGTCCGCCCAGAATATCCACCGCGTTGCCGCTGATGCGCATGCGCGGTCCGGGCACAAGCCCCTGATCGATGGCATTGCGCACCGCTGTATCGGCCGAACCCGCGCCTTCCGTACCCATGTCGCGTTCCGCGGTGAAGCCCGCCATGAGGTCGGCCCGCGCTGCCAGAACCGCAAGGATCGTCCGCTGCGGCACCGACTCTTCGACGGTCTGCAAATCCTCCGCGCCCGGATGCAGAAACAAGTGGACGTGAGCGTCAATCAATCCCGGCAGCAAAGTGCTGTCTCCCAGATCGATAGTTTCGGAACCCACCGGGTGGGCCACCTTTGAGCCAGCTTCGACGATCCGCTCCCCTTGAACCAGCACCTCGCCAGGCGTCAGTATTCGTCCGCTTTCGATGTCGAGCAGGCGCGCCGCATGCAGCACGATGGAACCCATCGGCTCGGTCTGCGGCCAAGCCGTCGAAATCAGCGCGCACAGTAGAACCAACAGAGCAGGGAGGCAGCTTAGCTTTTTCATAATCGGAAGGATGGTATCACTTGGGACGATAAGGGGGACGATAAGATCGCTCGTCAGCCCGCCAACTTCGCCGCTCAACCGCCGGAGGTCCCGCGACGACGGTAACTTAGCCTTCGAAAGCCCGCAGCGTAGCATATCCAGGCCATATCTGCTCGCCGGATTAAGGAGGCGTTGCATGCGCCAGGCGTACAAAGTCGCGGTTGTTATCGGTTTTGTGGTATTCGTGATTGCCGCTAGCCACGCACAATCGCTGGGCGATGTGGCTCGGCAGCAGCGCAAGAAACAGGCAGACGCGCCCGCCACCCGCAAAGTGGTCACCAACGAGGATATTCCTGAGCACGCCGAAGAAACCGAAACTACCTCAACCAGCACCGATAAACATCCCGATTCCAGCGTACCCGCGGCCAACGACCCTCACGCGGCCGAACTGTGGAAGGCGCGAATCCTAGCGCAAAAGAATTCGATCGCGTCTTTGCAAAAGCAGATCGATAAATTGAATTCGACAATTCATTTCGTCGAAGCCAACGCTTATACCAACGGCGTGCAGCACAACGAGCGCCAGATCCAGAAGCAGGACGTCGTAGAACGCATGCAAATCCAATTGAACGAGCAAAAGAAAAAGCTTGCGGACATGCAGGAATCCGCCCGCAAGGCCGGATTCGGCAGCTCAGTTTACGAGCCCTGATTCTCGCCCCGGCTTTCTTTTACTATTCCGGGTCGATCGCCCGATCCAGATAAATCCAAAGCACGCGCGAAAACAGCGTCAGCACCGGCGCAAGAGGTAAGAAAAGAACAATCGACCATACGGTTATTTTCTGCAGCGACCACGCCGTTGTCGCCCACAGCAGTAGTCCGAGCGCCACAATCGTGATTAAAGCCAGGCCGTAGCTGATGTACATGGCGCCCAGAAAGTAGCCCTGTTCGCGTTCGAACTTCAGCCCACAATTCGGACAGCGTTCCTGCATGCGGGGAAACCCGCTGAAAATCGACTTGCGAAAGATTTTCCCGGCCCGGCATTTCGGGCACATCTGGCGCAGTATCGCCGAGACGGTCGATCCCTGAGCTCTGGTGTTCATATTTCCCACTGTCATTTCGAGCGCAGCGGGATCGTCCGCGAAAATGCGGATGATCCTGCGGAGTTCGAGAAATCTGCTTTTCCGCTCCGCAAAACTCACCAGGTTGACGGAAATTCCGGCGAAGCACGGCGACCTACTTTTTGCGCCCTGGTGGCTGGGGCGACGCTACAATGGCGCGCCGAACCGGAACCATCGCGCCGCGGGAGGGATCGGCGGCCGCGCTCGCCCGCGCCAATACTTCTTCCTGAATATATTTCACGAAATCCTGAATCTGGCGCTGCATCTCCTCCATGCGCTCGCGCATTTGCAGGATGATCGCCATGCCGCTGATGTTCACGCCCAAATCCCGTGCCAGCGACAGGATAAACTCCAACCGCTGCAAATCCTCGTCGGTGTAGAGCCTGGTATTGCCCTCGGTGCGCGACGGTTTCAGCAAGCCTTCGCGTTCATACAGCCGCAGTGTCTGCGGATGAATGCCATACATCTCGGCCACCGCCGAAATCATGTAAGCACCCTTGGATTTGCGCTTGCTCATCGCTCAAAGTCTACAACAAAGACAAGGACGATTAGCATCCACGTTCCGAGATCGGACATCGATTTGCGAGGAATCGAAGGGCACGGCTTAAGCCGTGCTACCAGGGGGCCACAAAGGAATCCGGCTTCAGCCGCTGAGGCTCTAGGCCACCGCTTCAGGCTTTTCCGGCTGAGCCGGAGCCCATCCCTCGGGCTTGACGGCGTGATTCAGAAGATAGGCCACTACCCCTGCGGCGATGAGCAACATTCCAAAGGCGAACGAACTTATTCCCAGGACTTGCTCGGTCTCGCTGCGCACCACGGAGAATCCAAGCAGCAGCATGGGAGGAATGCCGACCGCGATCGCTCCAAGCATTCCGCCGGGAACGCGGAACGGACGAGGCAATTCCGGCTCGCGGACGCGCAGCACAATGAGCGCGATAAATTCGAGCGACAAGCTGACCCCATAGAGAAGAATGTCGATAGTCACCAGTCGCTCGAAACCGAGGCCGAGGCACAGCGCCCAGCCGATGGCGCAGACCACAATCGCCACCCACGGCGCCCGCGACCGGGGATGCAGTTTGCCAAAGATGCGGGGCAACATGCCGTCCTGCGCCATGGCCAACGGCAGTCGCGAATAGCTCATCACCAGCGCATTGAACATTCCGAAGCCGCTGATCATGCCGCCCAGGGCGAGGCCGACGCGCAAGAGTGGGCCACCCAGCAGTCCGGCAATGTCCGCCCAGAATCCAGTCTCCCATGCACTCGAGGAAAGCCCGGTCATCCACATCGCGGCAACAGGAACGATGTAGCTCAGGGCCACGATCACGACCGCGGCCAGCATCGCGCGAGGGTACGTCCGCTGCGGGCGTTCGACTTCAGTCGCAATCGTCGATGCGTTGTCCCACCCCATGTAGTTCCACATGCAGATGAGCAGGCCGGTGAGGATGTCTACCGACGAAGCCGTAGGTTTGGTCACAACCTGGGCGAGCGCTCCGAATTTGAATGGCGCGATCGCCACAATCAGGAGGAACGGCGCGGAGAGCACGAAGAAAAGCCAGAGCGAAGTCGTCGAAACCACTCGAACTCCGGCTATATTCAGCAACGCGCAGATAACCACCACGGCAAGCCCAACCATCCACCCCCGATATCCCACCGCGAACCAGGGAAATAGGCGCGTGAGATACAGGACGAACAGCGTCGGGTAGATCGCCATATCGAAAATCGAAGCCACCAGCGAGAGCCATGCTTCCTGAAATCCCCAGAAGTTGCCCATGGCGCGGCGCACCCAGGCGTAGTATCCGCCTTCATAGGGCAGAGCGCTGGACAATTCCCCGATCATGAACGCGGTCGGCAGGCTCCACAGGATCGGAGTCAGCAAAAGAATAAGGATGGCTTTGCCGTAACCCGCGCCGTGCACGATGTCTTCTGTGCCGTAAGTACCGCCCGACACCATAAAGAAGGTGGCGGCGACCAGTGGCCACAAAGTGAGGCGAACGGATTTTTTCCGGTTGGGGACGATGGCGGGCGATGGGAATGTTTGTCGTGGCGCGCTAGCTGTTGCCAATTTCGATGTGTTCCTCCCTTGGGCGAATCACTCTCAGCCACCCCGTCGCGCCTACATTCGCTCTGGGCCTTCCGGTGCACTAAGATTCCGGAAGCTACGCTGGAGTTAGTTCGCAGTGTAGAGATTACGGCAAATTTCTCCGGATGCAACAATTTTGTTCAAAAAAGTTTGGGGAGACGACAAACGAGAGTAATGTTCGCTGGCGGACGAGGGTCAGTGGCTGTCTTAGACGTTCTTCCAGAGTTCGGCTCGCGGATCCTCGGGATTCAGCTTGGCCAACTCCCGTAGGATTTCCTTCGAGCGCTCGTCGCGGGGCATGGGGACAGTGACTTTGATCTCGACGATCTCATCTCCGCGCGCGCCTTCCTTGGTCGCTGAGGGAACCCCTTTCTCGCGCAGCCGCAGCTTCTGGCCGGATTGGGTTCCCGGCGGAATCTTCAGCATGGCCCTGCCATCGATGGTCGGAACCTCAACCTTGGCGCCGAGCGCCGCTTCCATCGCGGTCACCGGCACGATGAGTTGAATATCGTCGCCTTCGCGGTGGAAGACAGGATGATCCGCATTACGGATAATCACGTAAAGGTCGCTGGTGGGCCCTCCGTGGGAACCGGCATTGCCTTTACCCGGTATGCGAATGCGCTGGCCATCGCGAGTGCCCGCCTTGATGCGGACCTCGAGTGGTTCGGTCTTTTCCACTGTGCCCTCGCCGTGGCAGGTGCCGCAGGTGGAAATGTTCTTCCCGGTACCCTGGCAGCGTGGGCAGGAAACGTTGAACTTCATGCGTCCGCCGGTTTGCGTGACCTGGCCGGTGCCGCCGCACTCTGTGCAGATGCCGGGAGATTCGATGTAGCCTTTGCCGTGGCAGGTTCCGCAAACCTCGCGCCGGGTGATGTTCAAGCGCATGACGCCGCCGCGGATGGCGGTCCAGAAGGGCACATTCACCTGGTATTCCAGGTCTGATCCAGGCTCCGGCCCTTCCTGCGCGGCTCCGCCGCGCCCCCCGAACATCCCGGAGAAGATATCTTTGAAGCCTCCGCCACTGCCGGATTTGCGGCCGCGATTAGCGCCTTCAAACAGGTCGGAGAAATCGAAGCCGCCGAAATCAAAATTTGCACCTTGATTGCCGGTGTTCTGCGGCTGTCCCCCGGGGAATCCTGTAGAACCTGCTCCGCTGCCGCCGCCGGCGCGCGCATAAGCCTCGGCTGTCGCGGGATCGATGTTGTCGGAGTAAAACCCGACCTGATCGTAGATCTTGCGCTTCTTGGGATCGCTCAGGACATCGTTGGCCTCGGACAGTGCCTTGAACTTTTCCTCGGCGCCTTTGTCTCCAGGATTGACATCAGGATGGTACTTCCGCGCAAGTTTGCGAAAGGCTTTGCGAATGTCCTCGGCCGAGGCGGTCTTCTTGACCCCGAGCGTCGCGTAATAATCTTTGGTTGCGGCAGGCATCTCTTTCGCGCATTCTAAACCAAGCTTAGTTTCGGACCTTGTGTCTTCCCGCTTCGAGTACGCCGATGCGCTCGTATTTTGGCGCGTCTACATAGACCGGGATACGATTCAGTCCAGTAAATGTTTGCGCGAAGACGTACCATCGGCCTTCGTCTTCCGCGAAATTCAGAAAGTATGTTTGCCCGTTCGCTTCAAATTGCAATTTCAATCTCCCCAAAAAACAAGCCACGGATTTCACGGATTCAGCCTGGGCCTTTAGATCCGCTTGATCCGTGGCTAAACTGTTCGCCGTCGTTACTTCTTGTCTTCTACATCCACGTACTCCGCGTCGATGACGCCTTCGTCTTTTTTGGCGTTTCCATTCGACGAAGCTCCTGGCGTTGCTTCCGGTCCTGGCGTGCCTTGCGGGGGCTGGGTTGCTTTGTACATTTGCTCGGCCAGTTTGTGCGAGGCCTGGGTCAGGGTCTCGCGGGCTTTGTCCATGGCTGCTTTGTCGCCGCTTTCCAACGCCTTCTTGGCGTCGGCGATGGCGTTTTCTACGTCGCCGCGCTCCGAGCCGGAGATTTTGTCGCCCTGCTCGCGCAGCATCTTCTCGACGCCGTAGACCATGGAATCGAGTTGGTTCTTGGCGTCGATGGCCTCGCGCTGGGCTTTATCTTCGGCCGAATGCGCGTCGGCTTCTTTCGCCATGCGCTCGACTTCTTCTTTGCTTAGACCGGACGATGACGTAATCGTGATCTTCTGGTCTTTGCTCGTGGCCATATCTTTCGCGGTCACGTTGAGGATGCCGTTGGCGTCGATGTCGAACGTCACCTCGATCTGAGGCACGCCCCGCGGAGCCGGGGGCAACCCGGTCAGGTGGAACTTGCCCAGAGTTCTGTTCTGCGCCGCCATGGGACGCTCGCCTTGCAGCACGTGCACTTCGACCGAAGTCTGGCTATCGGCCGCGGTCGAAAATGTTTCCGTCTTGCGGGTTGGAATCGTCGTGTTGCGCGGAATCATCGGCGTGGCTACGCCGCCCAGGGTTTCGATCGCCAGGGTCAGCGGAGTCACGTCCAGCAACAACAGATCCTTGACTTCGCCGCCAAGCACGCCGCCCTGAATGGCCGCGCCGATCGCGACTACTTCATCCGGATTCACGCCCTTGTGCGGTTCTTTGCCGAACAACTCTTTTACCAGCGCCTGAATGCGCGGCATACGAGTCTGTCCGCCGACCAACACGACTTCATTGATCTTGCTGTTATCGACGCCCGCATCTTTCATGCACTGCTTGCACGGGCCGACCGAACGCTGAATAATATCTTCGACCATCGATTCCAGCTTGGCCCGGGTCAACTTCTTTACCAGATGCTTCGGACCGCTGGCATCGGCGGTGATGAAGGGCAGATTGATCTCGTGCTCCATGGTGGTCGAGAGTTCGATCTTGGCCCGCTCCGCCGCGTCGCGCAGACGCTGCAGCGCCATTTCATTTCCCTTGCCGCGCAGGTCGAGACCTTCGTCTTTCTTAAACTCATCGATCAGCCAATCGACGATGCGCTGATCAAGGTTGTCGCCGCCCAGGTGGGTGTCACCGTTGGTGGCTTTCACTTCGATCACGCCTTCGCCGACTTCGAGCACCGAAATATCAAACGTTCCGCCGCCGAAGTCGTAAACCGCGATGGTCTCATCCTTCTTCTTATCGAGACCGTAGGCCAGCGCCGCCGCCGTGGGCTCATTGATGATGCGCTTTACATCGAGGCCGGCAATCTTGCCCGCATCTTTCGTGGCCTGCCGCTGGGCATCGTTGAAGTACGCGGGCACGGTGATGACCGCGTCGTTCACTTTCTCGCCCAGGTAGTCTTCCGCCGCCTTCTTCAGCTTCTGCAGAATCATGGCGGAAATCTGCGGAGGCGTGTGCTCCTTGCCCTGCGCCAGCACCGCCACGTGGTCGCCCGACTGCACCACCTTGTAGGGCACCATCTTGATCTCTTCCGTCACTTCGTCGAAGCGGCGTCCCATAAACCGCTTGATCGAATAAACCGTGTTCTCCGGATTGGTGATGGCCTGCCGCTTGGCCACCTGCCCCACCAACCGCTCCCCGGTCTTGGTAAATCCAACCACCGACGGGGTAGTCCGCCCACCTTCTTCATTGGGGATCACCTTGGGCTCGCCGCCTTCCATCACGGCGACGCAAGAGTTGGTGGTTCCCAGGTCAATTCCTATAATTTTGGCCATAACTGGCTCCTCCTAAACTATATAAGTCCTGTGTAATCAGTACATGTATGATTACGAACGATCCCATCCTAAGACTTGAGTGAATCGTTGTCAAGTTTTAGATGCGGGAGGAGATGAGGAGGATGCGCGAGTGCCGACCAAAAAAAGCATCGCGTCCCAGAAGGGCGGCGGTCGGGAAGCAAACGCGGAAGGTTGGTCGGCGCGAGGGTGCTCAACCAGGTTGGCGTCAGTAGAACGCATGCGAGCCTTGGACACCAGGCCTTGCTCCGCCGTCTAACGGACGCGACACCCGGAGTGCAACCCCAAGGTGCTAGAATCAGGCGATTTTTGTGGAGGCACTGTGAAAAAGAAGAGCGAGTACAGAGTTCAAATCAAGATGGGCGATGCAGAAGTAAATGTAGAAGGCGCCGAGAGTGGCGTCGTAAAAATCGTAGAAGCTCTCTCCGACGTGCTTCGTGGTGCCCGCAGGCCACTATCTTTGGGGGCCAGCGGAACATCGTCGGCCCCGTCCGCCCTGGTCGTTCCGGCGTCGCCGCGAAGCGCTTCAACTGACATCAGATCGTTCTTTGAAGAGAAGCAGCCTTCGAGCGACATCGAGGCCGCGGCCGCCGCCGCTTATTACAACCAATACTTGGCGCCGGAGGGGAGTCGTCGCAACAGCATAGACTCAGCTTCTCTGCAGGAGGCCTTTAGGCTTGCCCGGCGACCTTTGCCCGCTAACACTAGCTACACTCTCACAAATGCGCGGAACGCGGGCTACTTGGATTCCGTTGGCGAGGGCGGCCAATTCCGCCTGAATGCCGTTGGGTACAACTTGGTCGAGCACGGCCTCGGACCATCTGGCAAGACTGAAAAGCGCAAGCCTAAGCCTAAGAAGAATCGGAAGCCTGCTAGACAGAAATAAACCACGTCTGTAAAGAGGCCGGCTTACCGATGAATCCCTCAGAGTTTATCGACATTCTTGACCGCCTCAGCGCGCGCCTGCGCACAGGGACAACGCGGGAAATTTCCAAAGCCGAGCAAAAGGGTATCCGATCAGTTGTGGGTGCCTGGTTCACTCAGTACCAAGCTTCCGCCGTGCAAATTGTTGGACAAGAGCAGTCCATTGTTTCGATGGACGAGCAGATGCAGATTCTGTTGAAGCTGGCCTTTGGGAATAGCTCACGGCGCATGGTCATCCGGTCTACGGTATCAGCGATCCGGCATTTTAGAGAGAATCTGCTCGTTCCACTAAACAGGGCCTATTGGTCTCAGGCACCTGAGAGGACGCCAGCCGGTCGAGACGATGACGTTGCTGCCAGGCTCAGACGTTTGGACCCGGAACTAGCGGACAGCTATGAGCAAGCGGTGATTGACATCGAAGACGAAGAACGGCTCAGCTACCGAGGGCCTGCTGCCGAACTCCGCGAGATACTGACGGGCGTCCTGCATCTCCTCGCGCCGGATGCGCGGGTCGAGGAAACGGAATGGTACCGCCAATCGCAGCGGTCGGGCACACGAAAAGAGTCTGTCCCTACAAGGGCCGAGCGGACTAAGTTCATTTTGCGCAGCCGACTAAAGGGATCGTCAGTCACCGAATCCGCGGAGTCGTACATGACCTCGACGGAGGAAAGGCTCAGCAGTGTCGTCAATGTTACCTACAAACGAGGAAGCGCAGCCACCCACGGTGGTACGGAGAGGGAAGAGTTGGTACAGTTGCTCCCTTATATAAATGCCCTCTTGAAGGAACTCCTCCCTCCCGGCCACCTCTGATTGAGGAGACTCATCCTCCTGGCCAGACGGCCGGGTGCCCCAGGTCTCGCTGGTTTTGCGAGACCTGGGAGGGCCGGCTCGAAGTTCACTGGTCACGGACAGGCCTTCTCTGATTTTTCTACTCTCTATTCATGACCGAGGGGCTACACGATTTTGTCGACCGCGGTACAGGCATGCAAGCTTGGGTTGGTTCGCAGGGGAAGCGTGGTTGTGGCGGTTCCCAGGTCTCGCAAAAACGGCGAGACCTGGGGCACCCGGCGGCCTTACGCACCAGAGTCGAGAGATGGATCAGAAAGAATCACCCAACGCTATTGGCGGATACGACGCATCCGTGATCTGAGAAGTTCTACGGCCCTTGGGGGGCTGGCCCACCCTGTTTCTCTTATTTTAACTCTCGGGGGTGCCCCGTCCTTGTCGCGTTTTCTGCGACAGGGCGGGGAATTTGATCTTCCTCGGACAGGATGGAGCCGAAGCCGAAATCCCCGCCCTGTCCCTGCAAGGAGCACAGGGACAAGGACGGGGCACGCGCTCGAACAACTCGTAACGAAAAGGGCGGGCCAGCTCCCTGCGAGCGAAGTACATAGATCCTTCGCTCTGCTCAGGATGACAGCTCGGGCTTATGACTTCTGGGGGGAAACCTGGGGACAGACGGGACTGACCCCGATTTCTTGGCGGCAAGAATTAGGTGAACGTCCCGTCTGTCCCCGTATTTCCCCCAAAACCAGATCGTGAATTAAGGGCTCGGCCGGGTGGCCCGCTCAACATCCCCACCCTAAATTTCGCAAAGAGCGCGAAATTTAGAATGGGGCACCCGGCGGATACGACGCATCCGTGATCTGAGAAGTTCTACGGCCCTTGCCTATCACTTGGGGGGGCTGGCCCACCCTTTTTCTCTCATTTTAACTCTCGAGGGTGCCCCGTCCTTGTCGCGTTTTCTGCGACAGGGCGGGGAATTTGATCTTCCTCGGACAGGATGGAGGCGAAGCCGAAATCCCCGCCCTGTCCCTGCAAAGAGCGCAGGGACAAGGACGGGGCACCCGCTCGAACAACTCGTAACGAAAGGGGCGGGCCCGCCTCCTGCGAGCGAAGTACATAGATCCTTCGCTCTGCTCAGGATGACAGCTCGGGCTTATGACTTCTGGGGGGAAACCTGGGGACAGACGGGACTGACCCCGATTTCTTGGCGGCAAGAATTAGGTGAACGTCCCGTCTGTCCCCGTATTTCCCCCAAAACCAGATCGTGAATTAAGGGCTCGGCCGGGTGGCCCGCTCAACATCCCCACCCTAAATTTCGCAAAGAGCGCGAAATTTAGAATGGGGCACCCGGCGGATACGACGCATCCGTGATCTGAGAAGTTCTACGGCCCTTGGGGGGGCTGGCCCACCCTTTTTCCCTTATTTTAACTCTCGGGGGTGCCCCGTCCTTGTCGCGTTTTCTGCGACAGGGCGGGGGATTTGATCTCCCTCGGACAGGATGGAGCCGAAGCCGAAATCCCCGCCCTGTCCCTGCAAAGAGCGCAGGGACAAGGACGGGGCACCCGCTCGAACAACTCGTAACGAAAGGGGCGGGCCCGCCTCCTGCGAGCGAAGTACATAGATCCTTCGCTCTGCTCAGGATGACAGCTCGGGCTTATGACTTCTGGGGGGAAACCTGGGGACAGACGGGACTGACCCCGATTTCTTGGCGGCAAGAATTAGGTGAACGTCCCGTCTGTCCCCGTATTTCCCCCAAAACCAGATCGTGAATTAAGGCTCGGCCGGGTGGCCCGCTCAACATCCCCACCCTAAATTTCGCAAAGAGCGCGAAATTTAGAATGGGGCACCCGGCGGATACGACGCATCCGTGATCTGAGAAGTTCTACGGCCCTTGGGGGGCTGGCCCACCCTTTTTCTCCTATTGTTAACTCTCGGGGGTGCCCCGTCCTTGTCGCGTTTTCTGCGACAGGGCGGGGAATTTGATCTTCCTCGGACAGGATGGAGCCGAAGCCGAAATCCCCGCCCTGTCCCTGCAAAGAGCGCAGGGACAAGGACGGGGCACCCGCTCGAACCACTCGTAACGAAAGGCCGGGCCCGCCTCCTGCGAGCGAAGTACATAGATCCTTCGCTCTGCTCAGGATGACAGCTCGGGCTTATGACTTCTGGGGGGAAACCTGGGGACAGACGGGACTGACCCCGATTTCTTGGCGGCAAGAATTAGGTGAACGTCCCGTCTGTCCCCGTATTTCCCCCAAAACCAGATCGTGAATTAAGGCTCGGCCGGGTGGCCCGCTCAACATCCCCACCCTAAATTTCGCAAAGAGCGCGAAATTTGAATGGGGCACCCGGCGGATACGACGCATCCGTGATCTGAGAAGTTCTACGGCCCTTGCCTATCACTTGGGGGGGGGGCTGGCCCACCCTTTTTCTTCTTATTTTAACTCTCGAGGGTGCCCCGTCCTGGTCGCGTTTTCTGCGACAGGGCGGGGAATTTGATCTTCCTCGGACAGGATGGAGCCGAAGCCGAAATCCCCGCCCTGTCCCTGCAAAGAGCGCAGGGACAAGGACGGGGCACCCGCTCGAACAACTCGTAACGAAAAGGGCGGGCCAGCTCCCTGCGAGCGAAGTACATAGATCCTTCGCTCTGCTCAGGATGACAGCTCGGGCTTATGACTTCTGGGGGGAAACCTGGGGACAGACGGGACTGACCCCGATTTCTTGGCGGCAAGAATTAGGTGAACGTCCCGTCTGTCCCCGTATTTCCCCCAAAACCAGATCGTGAATTAAGGGCTCGGCCGGGTGGCCCGCTCAACATCCCCACCCTAAATTTCGCAAAGAGCGCGAAATTTAGAATGGGGCACCCGGCGGATACGACGCATCCGTGATCTGAGAAGTTCTACGGCCCTTGCCTATCACTTGGGGGGGCTGGCCCACCCTTTTTCTCCTATTGTTAACTCTCGAGGGTGCCCCGTCCTGGTCGCGTCTTCTGCGACAGGGCGGGGGATTTGATCTTCCTCGGACAGGATGGAGCCGAAGCCGAAATCCCCGCCCTGTCCCTGCAAAGAGCGCAGGGACAAGGACGGGGCACCCGCTCGAACAACTCGTAACGAAAGGGGCGGGCCCGCCTCCTGCGAGCGAAGTACATAGATCCTTCGCTCTGCTCAGGATGACAGCTCGGGCTTATGACTTCTGGGGGGAAACCTGGGGACAGACGGGACTGACCCCGATTTCTTGGCGGCAAGAATTAGGTGAACGTCCCGTCTGTCCCCGTATTTCCCCCAAAACCAGATCGTGAATTAAGGGCTCGGCCGGGTGGCCCGCTCAACATCCCCACCCTAAATTTCGCAAAGAGCGCGAAATTTAGAATGGGGCACCCGGCGGATACGACGCATCCGTGATCTGAGAAGTTCTACGGCCCTTGCCTATCACTTGGGGGGGCTGGCCCACCCTTTTTCCCTTATTTTAACTCTCGGGGGTGCCCCGTCCTTGTCGCGTTTTCTGCGACAGGGCGGGGGATTTGATCTCCCTCGGACAGGATGGAGCCGAAGCCGAAATCCCCGCCCTGTCCCTGCAAAGAGCGCAGGGACAAGGACGGGGCACCCGCTCGAACAACTCGTAACGAAAGGGGCGGGCCCGCCTCCTGCGAGCGAAGTACATAGATCCTTCGCTCTGCTCAGGATGACAGCTCGGGCTTATGACTTCTGGGGGGAAACCTGGGGACAGACGGGACTGACCCCGATTTCTTGGCGGCAAGAATTAGGTGAACGTCCCGTCTGTCCCCGTATTTCCCCCAAAACCAGATCGTGAATTAAGGGCTCGGCCGGGTGGCCCGCTCAACATCCCCACCCTAAATTTCGCAAAGAGCGCGAAATTTAGAATGGGGCACCCGGCGGATACGACGCATCCGTGATCTGAGAAGTTCTACGGCCCTTGGGGGGCTGGCCCACCCTTTTTCTCTTATTTTAACTCTCGAGGGTGCCCCGTCCTTGTCGCGTCTTCTGCGACAGGGCGGGGAATTTGATCTTCCTCGGACAGGATGGAGCCGAAGCCGAAATCCCCGCCCTGTCCCTGCAAAGAGCGCAGGGACAAGGACGGGGCACCCGCTCGAACAACTCGTAACGAAAGGGGCGGGCCCGCCTCCTGCGAGCGAAGTACATAGATCCTTCGCTCTGCTCAGGATGACAGCTCGGGCTTATGACTTCTGGGGGGAAACCTGGGGACAGACGGGACTGACCCCGATTTCTTGGCGGCAAGAATTAGGTGAACGTCCCGTCTGTCCCCGTATTTCCCCCAAAACCAGATCGTGAATTAAGGCTCGGCCGGGTGGCCCGCTCAACATCCCCACCCTAAATTTCGCAAAGAGCGCGAAATTTAGAATGGGGCACCCGGTTTCCATGATTGACTGCGTTACCCACATTAGGTACAATCGTACCCATAATGAGTACAAGGCCGGCTCTTGATCCCGCCTTATTCGGCCGCACACGCAGCGCCCTGCTCGCCCTGCTGTTCGGCCACGCGGACGAATCTTTCTACCTGCGTCAGCTCATCCGGGCAGTGGGCGCTGGCCACGGCGCTTTGCAGCGCGAAATCAAGCAATTGACGGACATGGGACTCATCGTGCGCCGGGTCCAGGGCAATCAGGTTCTCTATCGGGCGAACAAACAGAGCCCGATTTTTCCTGAAATCAAGCGGCTGATCACGAAGACCGTGGGCGTGCACGACGCCATCCGCTCGGCGCTCGCTACCCTGGAGCCTGAGATTAAAGCTGCCTTCGTATACGGCTCGATCGCCACCCACCGCGAGCACGCCGACAGCGATGTGGACCTCATGGTCATCGGAAAAGCATCTTTCAGCGATGTTGTAACGGCGCTCGGCCCAGCCCAAAAGACGCTCCGCCGGGAAATCAACCCAACCGTCTTTCCCATTTCCGAATTCCGCTCAAAATTAGCTGCCAAAAATCACTTTCTGCGTAGCGTGATGGCTGGCAAAAAGATATTTGTATTAGGCAGTGAAGACGAGTTTGCAAAGCTGGTTGCGAAATAGGTGGCTGGTCCAGCACAAACCCACCAGCCAGGAAATATCCAATCTATTCGCGATCTGCGATCGTGACCTCGCGGCCTGCAACACCAAGACCTTGCCCACGGACTGGCGCTTTGCCATCGCGTACAATGCCGCCCTCCAGGCGGCGACCGCAGCCTTGGCCGCAGCAGGCTACCGCGCGAGTCGTGAGAGCCATCATCATCGGGTCATCCAATCGCTGGAGTTTACCCTGGCTCCCGAACGCAAGATGATCGACACTTTCGACACCTTTCGCAAGAAACGAAACATCAGCAGTTACGATGTTGCGGGTTCCGTCTCAGACAAGGAAGCAAAAGAGATGTACGAACTCGCGGCGGCCTTACGCACCAGAGTCGAGAGATGGATCAGAAAGAATCACCCAACGCTATTGGCGCATGCGACGCATCCGTGATCTGAGAAGTTCTACGGCCTTGCCTTCCTTGGGGGGCTGGCCCACCCTTTTTCTTCTTATTTTAACTCTCGAGGGTGCCCCGTCCTGGTCGCGTTTTCTGCGACAGGGCGGGGAATTTGATCTTCCTCGGACAGGATGGAGCCGAAGCCGAAATCCCCGCCCTGTCCCTGCAACGAGCGCAGGGACAAGGACGGGGCACCCGCTCGAACAACTCGTAACGAAAGGCCGGGCCAGCCCCCCGTGGTGGGGGAATCCCAGGTCTCGCAAAAGCGGCGAGACCTGGGGCACCCTAAAGTCGGGAACAACGCGAGCATTAAACGCAAGGTCCCTCCACTCCGCTTCGCTCCGGTCGGGATGACAGAGTTGAGGAGATCCGAGATTCTCGGGTATCCCAGGTCTCGCTAGTGTTGCGAGACCCTTCGGCTCCGCTCAGGGGCAGGCTCTGGGAGGGCCCCATCGAAGTTCACTCTCTATTCATGACCGAGGGGCTACACGATTTTGTCGGCTACAGGCACTCAAGCTTGGGTTGGTCCGTAGGCTCCCAGGTCTGGCAAAAACGGCGAGACCTGGGGCACCCGGCGAGACCTGACCCGCTTCGCTCCGTTTGGGCAGGGTTGTTTCCGTGAATTGAAGTCGTTCTTTGTTGGCCTGAGTGGGATTTTCCCGCCGAGTGCCCCGGCATGGGATGTGCGGGAATCGCGGACAGACGCAGTACACATCCGGGGAGATCGACATCCTGGCCGGCTACCTGATTCCGCTCGACGTGTGGTACATCATTCCGGTGGAAAAGATCCAGAACCGATGGTTGCTCTTTTTCCCTACGGCGGAGACCGGTGCGGCCACTATGAACAGTATCGGGAAGCGTGGAGGCTGATGGCTCCGCAAACTTCGGATGCGTCGTTTCTGTCGACTGGGCTTTCCACTGATCCGGGGAATGGACGCGTGCGGCCGGGGTATCTTGATCCGCGATTTCTATGATACGGGCTGCGCCGGAGGTTCGCGTCCGTTCTTTGGACGATGACCTGGGGCTTCGTGGCTTCAATCGTACTTCTCATAGTGGATCGACTTGCGGTCCCAGCCCAGGGACTTCAGCAGGTCGCGATTGGCTTTGACCATCTTGTCCAGGCCGCAGATGTAGGCGTGCATGTCGGTCCGGCTCTGAACGATGTGAGGGACATGTTCCTGCACATAGCCCCGAAGGCCTTGCCAGTCAGGAGCGCCGCGGCTCAGGGTTGGCAGGTAATGAAAGTTCACGTGCTGTCGGGCCAGGCGCTGGAACTCGTCGTGGTAGTAGATGTCTTTTTCGGTGCGATTGCCGAAAATCAAATAAAGCTGCTTGCCTTGGTGACGCGGGTGGCCGGCGTCGGACGAAGACGGGCGCGGGCGCCCGTCCTCGGTTGGGTTGAGCAACCAATGCAGCATCGAGCGAAACGGCGCGATGCCTGTGCCGGTGGCGATGAAGATCGTATCGCGCATGGGCGGGCGCAGAATGAAATCGCCGAACGGTCCCTGGCAATCGATCTCGTCGCCTTCTTTCATGTCGCAAAGAAAGTTCGACATGAAGCCGTCCTGCACGCGGTTGAGGCAGAGAGCGAACCGATTGTTGTCCTCGGGCGGGGAGGCGATGGAGTAGGCGCGGGTGATCTCTTCGCCATCGGGCTTGTGGGTTTTGCAGGAGAGCCATTGTCCGGGCACGAATCGAAGGGGGCTTTGCGCTTCGAACTCGAGGTGCTTGGTGAAGTCGGAGAGCGGGACCGAGCGCGTCAGGCGGGTGGTGAAGGTTTGGAAGGGCATTGCTGGTTAGATGAAAGAATTCGGGATCGCGACGCTAGGCGTCCGTTGGATGACAGGCTGTTGGTTGAGAAAGCTTGACGCCCTATTCCACCGTGACGGACTTGGCCAGGTTTCTCGGTTGATCTACGTCGCAGCCGCGGCGGACCGCGATGTGATAGGCCAGCAATTGCAAGGGGACGATTTCGAGAATCGGCGACAGCTCTTCCGGCGCGGGCGGAATGTAGAGCACGTGATCGGCGGCTTCCTTGATTTCTTCGTCGCCTTCGGTGGCGAGCGCGATCACGATGCCCGGAGCGCGCCTTCACTTCCTTCAGGTTCGAAATCGTCTTCTCGTAGCGGATCATCGACAGTTCGGATTGTTGGGGTCGCGCGTGGCGATGATCACGACCGGAAGATTCTCGTCGATGAGGGCGTTGGGGCCGTGCTTCATCTCGCCCGCGGGATAGCCTTCGGCGTGGATGTAGGAAATTTCTTTCAGCTTCAGCGCGCCTTCGAGTGCGATCGGATAGTGAATGCCGCGTCCGAGGAACAGGAAGTCCTGGGCGCGCGACGTACTGCTTTGCCAGTTCTTCGCATTCCTCGTCGTGGGTCAGCAATGTGCTCGAGTTTGCCGGGAAGCAGCGTCAGTTCGTGCACGGCCTGCGTGGCTTGCTCCGGTGTCATGGTTCCGCGCACCTGCGCCGAGATAAAGCGCGAACAGGTAAAGAGCGGTGAGCTGGCGCGGTAAAGGCCTTGGTGGAAGCGACGCCGATCTCCGGGCCGGCGTGGGTGTAGATGGTGCCGGCGGCTTCGCGCGTGATCATCGATCCGACCACGTTGCAGATGGCGAGCGTCTTCGATCCTTTGGCTTTGGCTTCGCGCTGGGCGGCGATGGTGTCGGCGGTTTCGCCGGACTGCGAAATCACCAGCGTGATCGTGTCGGGCGCGACGATGGGATCGCGATAGCGCCACTCGCTGGCGTAGTCGACTTCGACCGGAACGCGCGCCAGGCTCTCGATCATGAACTTGCCGGCCTGTCCGGCATGCCAACTGGTGCCGCAGGCGGCGATGTTGATCTTCTTGGCGGCGCGGAATTCGGCCTCGGCTGATTTCCATCTCGTCGAGGAAGATGTGGCCGGTATCCTGCGAGACGCGTCCCAGCGTGGTGTCGCGCACGGCGCGGGGCTGCTCGTAAATCTCCTTGAGCATGAAATGCTTGAAGCCGCCCTTTTCCGCCATGATCGGGTCCCAGGTGACGTGCTGGACCTGGCGGTCGACGGGCTTGCCGTCGAAGTCGGTGAGCTTCACGCCTGCCGGGGTGATGACGGCGAGATCGCCGTCGGCGAGGAAGAACAGGTCGCGCGTGTGATAGAGGATTGCGGGAACATCGGAGGCGACGAAGTATTCGTCTTTGCCCAGGCCGATGACGGCGGGCGGACCGTTGCGCGCGGCGACGATCTTGTTGGGCTCATCGACGGCGATCACGCCCAGCGCGAAGACGCCGGTCAGTTGCTTTGACCGTCTTGCGCACGGCTTCTTCGAGTGACGGGCGATGGCCGTTGCCGGTCTTGAAGAAATACTTCTCGACCAGGTGGGCGATGACTTCGGTGTCGGTTTCGGTGGTGAACTTGTGGCCTTCTTCGATCAGCTTCTGCTTCAGGGAGCAGATAGTTTTCGACGATGCCGTTGTGCACGACGACGATGCGTGCCGGTGCAGTCGCGATGAGGATGAGCGTTCTCTTCGGTGGGGCGGCCGTGGGTGGCCCAGCGGGTGTGGCCGATGCCGTAGGTGCCGTCGAGCGGCTTGAGGCGGATGACCTCTTCGAGGTTGCGCAGCTTGCCTTCGGCGCGGCGAATCTGCAGGCCTTCGCCGTTGCCGGCAACTGCGATTCCAGCGGAATCGTAGCCGCGATATTCCAGCCGCCGCAGACCCTCGATGATGACGGGCACGACGCTCTTTTTACCCGACGTATCCGACGATGCCGCACATGTCGGAACTCCTTAAACCGGTGCGAGTCGTGTCCATGCAAACGGATCGTTACTCCTCGAGGGAAAAGCGATATTCTTCGATCACCGGATTGGTGAGGACCTCGCGAGCGATGCGCTCCGACTTCGGCTTGCGCCTCGGCCCGGGTGAGTCCGCCATCCAGGGTGAGTTCGAAATACTTGCCCTGGCGGACGTCCTCCAGACCCTTGTAGCCCATTTTCTTGAGAGCACCCTGGATGGTCTTGCCCTGAGGATCCAGAACGCTCTTCTTCAGCGAGACGTAGACGTAAGCTTTCATGGGGGATTTCTCATTATACGTCAGGAGATACGGGAGCGCAGGGTACCTTGGTAAGTCGAGGGATGGCTAGACCAGATGGGCGAGTTGTGTGTCCAGGTCGGCGAGCGCGCTTTGCAGGAGGTCGCGATGGCGAGGGTTGCGGGCGGCTTCGAGTTGCTGGAGCACGCGCTGGCGGGACAACAGCAGACCCTGTTTCTGGCGCTGGCTGGCGATCTGGGAGGGAGTAAGTGGCGTCTTGGCCGGTCCGGGAGTGGAAACTGCCTGAGCCTGTTGTTCCTCGACCGATTTGCTCTCCCATCCGCGTGCCACGAAGAAATTATACCTGCCCGATAGAGTGGGGATGACGGTTTTGTCCAAAATATAGACAGCTTGCGGAAGCAAAAAACACAGGGTCGAAAGGTTAAATCCTGGCGGAAACGGAGGGTAAACTGGCACTAAAAGTGCCAAGCTGGAACCAATCATGCCAGCGGTGAGAATTTAATTTTTGCCGGGATAGAAAATGGGTTTATGATGCGCGATAACTGGTTTTTGTTTGGGAAGGTTTGCTCGAGGGGGCTGCCTTTGAGGACTCGCGCAAATGGGCCCTGATCGCCGCTTCGAAGTTGGAGATATCGGTCGTTACGAAGTGTTGCTGCAGATGGCGGACCTGGCGGTTCATCATCATGACGTGCCCCAGCTATTGCCGGAAATAGCGCACCGACTGCGCAAAGTAACCCCTTTTGAAATTGCCAGTTTTTCTCTGTACGATCCCGAAAAAAAGATAATGCGGGAGCACTTCTGGGAGGGAAGCAAGCGTCTTTCTGATATTGCCGAACTGCCGGTGGAGGATTCGGCTTGCGGATTCGTGTGGGAGAAGCAGCGGCCCATGGTATGGCCTGACTTGCAGCAGGAAAGCCGGTTTCGGCGAGCGGTAAATATTCTGATCGAAAAAGGAGTTCGGTCCTATTGCGCACTACCTTTAACGACTGAGCAAAAGAGGTTCGGGGCGCTAGGGTTGGGCAGTTTCAGCCCCAACGTTTATGGCGAGGACGATGTGCAACTTCTGCAGCGAGTTGCGGAACTGGTGGCGTTGGGGTTGGAAAACGCTCTGACCCGAGCCGCCGTTCTGCACGAGAAAGAACGGCTGGAAGCGTTGCTGGAAGTGAGTACGACACTGATGTCCAACCTCGACGTGCAACAACTGTTTCCTACGATTTCAGGGCTTATACGAAGGGTAATCCCGCAGGACTACGCGAGCATCGCGCTGTATGAAGAAGGCAACCACTGCCTGCGGGTGTATGCCCTGGACTGCGCGCATGCGGACGAGTTGGTCGGCCCGGATACGGTTGTACCCATCGCGGATTCAGTTGACGGGCCGGGTTTTTTGAAAGGGGAGACTCGAGTTTGCGGCCGCGAGGATCTGGTTGCGGTGGGCTCTCCGGCAGTGATGCGATTAGTGGAATTGGGAATTCAATCGTTCTGCTCCATTCCATTAATCACTCGAAAGGGGAAGTTAGGGACGCTGAATCTGGGGAGCGTGACGGACCGCGCGTTTGGACCGCAAGACATCAGCTTTTTAAAGCAGGTGGCGGCGCAGGTGGCCATTGCCCTGGATAACGCGCGGGCCTACCGCGAGATAGCGGACCTCACGGACAAGCTGAGAAAGGAAAAGCTTTACCTGCAAGATGAAATCCGTTCCGTGCTTAACTTCGAAGAGATCGTAGGCGAGAGCCTCGCGCTGAAGCACGTGTTGACGCAGGTCAACACGGTAGCGCCTCTCGACGCCACGGTCCTTATTCTGGGGGAAACGGGAACTGGCAAGGAGTTGATTGCGCGGGCCATTCATCGCATGAGTTCGCGCAAGGATGGGAGTTTCATCAAGCTCAATTGCGCGGCGATTCCGACCGGGCTGCTGGAAAGCGAGCTCTTTGGACACGAGAAGGGCGCATTTACGGGAGCCATCAGCGCCAAGATCGGGCGTCTGGAACTGGCCGATAAAGGCACGCTGTTTCTGGACGAGGTGGGCGATATTCCGCTGGAGTTGCAACCCAAGCTATTGCGGGTGCTACAGGATCAGGAATTCGAGCGTTTGGGTGGAGTGCGGACCATCCGAGTGAACATTCGCTTGATTGCCGCGACCAATCGGGACCTGGCGAAGAGCGTCGCTGTCCGGGAGTTCCGCAGCGATCTGTATTACCGGCTGCATGTTTTTCCCGTCCACATGCCGCCCTTGCGGGAGCGGGGGAAAGATATTGAGTTGCTGGTGCGTTATTTTGTGCAGAGATTTTCGCGGCGCATGAATAAACAGATTGAGGTTATTCCCACGCAAACAATGGATGCGTTGGCCCGCTGGGAGTGGCCTGGAAATGTGAGGGAGTTGGAGAATTTCATCGAGCGATCAGTGATCCTCTCTGAGGGGACGATTCTGAATGTTCCGCTGTCAGAGTTGAGGCCTGCTTACGAGGGGGCGCGGCGCGATACCACTCTAGAAGGTCTGGAACGGGAACATATTCTTCGCGTGCTGCGCGAAACCGGCGGAGTGATTTCCGGATTGCACGGGGCTGCGGCGCGGTTGGGGATGAAGCGAACCACGCTGCAGTCGCGAATGCAGAGGATGGGAATTGCGCGGTCAGACTACGAAAACTAGATAATCCCGAGGCCACTCGGGAGGGAGTTTTTTCAGCGACGACATGTCGGCATTGTGCCGGGGCCTCGTCAGTTTTGCCCTCAGAAATGTGCACACGGATAGAGACCCAGTTCATGCTCCTTGAACCTTTGCCGCAACTTGGAGTCCGGCTTAAGTTTGGCATGCTGGCTGCGAGGGAGTCATCGAGCATGACTCATCAATCGGTTGTGACCGAGTTGCTCAGAATTTTCGGATCGGCGCGAATGCGATCGAGAAAATTCGTGCAACCCGGCGTGCAATGCCCGCCCCAAGGAGTTTGCACATGGATTAAGGAGTCAGGAGAATCCCTTGCTGATCCAATTGGGCACCGTACGATGTCGCCGAAACGAGACGCGGTTCATACCTGTAGGGAACCCGCAGCGACGGCGGGACGCAACCGGCCAGAGACTGTCGCTTCCGATGTTGGTCCAGGTGGGTGCAGCGCCGGAACACGCGCCCGGGTTGTCCGGGACAAAGCGCTCGTCGGAGCTGAGCGCATCGGTCGATCCTTTATACCTGGTGTCATGCAGCGTTTTGTGGCATCAGGGCGATCCTGGAGCAGGTTGGGAGTTGATCCAAGCCATGCGATCGCAAGACCAGGACGTACGGACAATCGCGGCAGCACTGCTGGCGAAGACGGAACATGCGCACCTGCTGGTTCGAGACCTGCGTCGAGCGCGACGTGGCGCCGCGAGGGCAATTACGCGCGAGGTGGGACGTTGCGAAGGGGAGGTGCCTGTTAAGGCGTCTGAAATGAACACACCGTATGGGCTGCAAATCGTCGAAAACTGTATGACCTGCCAGTTGCGGAAGGATCATTGGTTCTGTGGGCTGTCGTCCGCAGTTCTAAAAATGCTGGGGGCGGCAAGTCATTTGAGTACCTATCCCGGGGGCGCCGTTCTGTTTGTCGAAGGACAGACGCCGCGAGGAGCTTTTGTGCTTTGTTCGGGCAAGGCGAAGCTTTCGACCACCTCGCGTGAGGGTAAGGTGCTGATTCTGAAAATCGCCGAAGCTGGCGAGGTACTCGGATTGAGTGCGGTGATTTCTGGCGAGCCGTTTGAACTGACGGCGGAGACGGCGGGACCGTGCCAGGTGAACTTTATCGAGCGTGAAGCCCTGATGCGGCTGATAGAAAAGAACGGAGAGTTTGGTTTGCATGCGTCGCAGGCGTTGAGTCGGGAATTCCAATCCGCGTACCGGGACATTCACGATTTGGTGCTGGCCCGGTCTTCGGCGGGCAAACTGGCAAGACTACTGCTTTCGTGGACGCCGATACGAGAACAATTTGAGCCTTCGGAAATCCGCGTTCGGGCGAGCCTGACGCATGAAGAAATGGCGCAGATGATCGGTTCGTCGCGGGAGACTGTGACCCGGTTGCTGAGTGATCTCAGGAAAAAGGAATTCATTCGCCTGGATGGATCGACGCTGATCATTCGCAATCGTACGGCGTTGGAAGCGCTGGCTGCATAGTGACGGATGCAGCCGCGATAGACAGCCGGCTCTCCTCCCCGGCCGTCTGGTTTTGTGCGAAGCTTATAATCGACCAATTTTTGTTCTCCCACGTATCCCCAGACTCCTTCCCAGTTCCGAATACACGATCAATGCAGATTCTGTACGGTAAAGCCTGTATTGTCCGTCGGTGTCGCTTGGCACTAGGTTTCATCAGAAAGGGGCTGTGGAGGCCGTCTTTTTTTTGTCCCCCTTTCGCTTAAGGATGCGCCACTCTTCTTGCGCCACTCTGGCCTGGGGCATTCGCTCGTCTAAGCGGTGGAAAAACTAAGCCAAAAAGATTTGGAGGAGCAAAATAATGAGGATCCGACGACTAAGCGGCTATCCTGCGGTTTCCCTTGTCAGTTTTCGGTTGATAGCGACATTTCTGTTTATGGTTGCAGTGGCAGTTGCGTTCGTAGAGCCGGCCGGCGCCGCCTCGAAAGGCCCGTTGTTTGGGCGTGAAGTAATTGTGGACAACCAGCGGATCACGGGCGAGCCCAGCATGTCGATTGACGGGCAAGACCGGATCTATGTGTCGACGCCCAATGGATTCCTGACGACTGCGAGTTTCGTTTGGCGGTCAACCGATCACGGAATGAGTTTTCACCTGGTGCCGGGAAACGCGCCACCACTCGGAAAACCGCTGGTTACGTGCCCCGGCGGCGGCGACTCGGGGCTGGCTGTGGATGCGGTGAACCGGTTGTATTTTGTCGACCTGCAAGGATTGACGGACGTCAGCAACAGCGTTAGTGCGGACCAGGGGGCGACCTGGTCGACGACTTGTAACGCGGCCAACGCTACTGGGGTTGATCGGCCGTGGATCGCTGCCTTTGGCGATCCGCAGGCGGGCGGTGCGCTCTACCAGACGGTGGACGAAACCGAACAGTGCATTGGATCTTGCCTGCCGAATCTGGGCGAAGTCGGCAGCAATATTGTGGAACTCACACGATCGCAGGATGGAGTGACGTTCACGCCTCTTCCGGCGCAGCAGGTTGAGCCGGATGGGATCGTTTCCGCGATCCAGACGGACGCGAGCGGCGCGGTGTATATCTCGCATACGGGATTGGTGGATGGGAACGGAAACCTGATCAACGGATCGGATGCGAATGGCAACAGCAACGCAGTCGTGGTGGTGCGTTTTCCCAACGGATATAACGAGACGACAGCGATTCCGTTGAACGGGCAGACATTATGCCAGGCTCAGCCGACTATTTGCACGACTGAAGTTGTTTATCACGGGCCGCTGGACAGTTCAGGGAACAGCACGATTACGGTTGGCCAGGATTTCGCACCGATGGCCATCGATGATGCCGGAAACCTTTATGTCACCTGGGCGCAGGCGCCGGTAGATGGTTCGACCGGGCAAGTGAGCGGTTCGAGCCAAATATATATTGCGGTGTCAACCAATCACGGCGCGACCTGGGGAGCACCGGTGCGGGTGACGGCAGCGACTCCGGCGTTGCAGACAAACCTGTTTCCCTGGATCGTGGCGGGTGATCCGGGGCGATTGGATGTGGTGTGGTATGGAACTCCGACGCTCGGTTCTTGTCCGAATCAGCCCTGCGGATCAAGCAATATTACCGCGCACTGGTCGGTGATGATGGCGCAGAGCTTGAACGCCATTGTCAATGGGAAGCCGAATAGCAATCCGACGTTTGCCACCACGCAGGTTTCGGAAGTGTCGAACCACTACGGTTCGATTTGTACTTTTGGAATCTCCTGCACCACTGGGGGAGACCGGGGCTTGCTCGATTTCATCAGCGTTACGATTGGACTGAAAGGAGAAGCCAATGTAGTTTGGGCGGACGCGGTGAATCAGGACGGCGGAGGAACGTCGGCGGCGATTATTGGTTTTAACCGCCAATATGCCGGGCCGAGCCTTTATGCCAGCGTCGGTCAGGTGAATGGCAGTGCACCGGCGAGCGGGCACGCGGCGGGATCGCCCGATGCGATTTACTCGGCCAACGGCCTCGCGGTTGGAGCGTCGGCGAACCTGATGCTGAAGCAGGCCTCAGCCACTATGCCCGACTCGCAGCACTATGCCTTCACCATTAATGTGGAAAGCCTGAGTACTCTTGCGGTATCGCCCACGCTGGGCGGAACGGATGCCGTGTGGCTGGTGCGCTGGGAGGTGCCTGATCCTAATGGAGCCGGGCACACTTACTACGCGGGCATGGAGTCAGACAATGGCCAGGCGCCGACTTTTTTTGACGGAGAAACTTCGACAGTCGCGAATGGCGAGGGCTCTTTCCTGACATATCCGCCGACCCACACGATCCAGGGCAGTTATACGAACACGTCGAGCGGGGGAGTTATTAAACTAACGCTTCCGGTTACGGATGTCGGGGGAAATCCGAAGGCTGTGCTGTATTCGCTCACTGGTTTGGCCGCTACACAGACGGTGCCATCGTCGTCGAGTACGGTGTTCAATCAGATTGACGCAACGGCTCCGTTCGATTTTGTGCCCAAATAGCAGGATCGACTAAAACGGCAATTGAAGCGTGCCCCATCCTTGTGCTCTGGTCTCCGAAGGATGGGGCGCTCTATTTTGCGTCCCCGCTCCGTTGTGTGGTGGTGCGAAGATCGAATTATCTCTGGCAGTCCCGGGATGTCCCATCCGAGCCTAGAAGGTGTAGACTGTTCGTCGGAGGCTGGCATGGAAGCCGCCCGATTTATCGCCATACCTGCATCCATACTTGTAGCCCTTCTTGTGGCCATTTTCTTCCCGCTAGTTCTGTCTGGGGAGAGCTGGAGAGCAGCGCAGGACAAGGCGCGCGCGCGCCGTATCGCTGACGCTAGGATGAATGCAAGACTCCTGAGACTCAACATCTGAGCGTCTGATCGCTACCTCAGTTCCTCGCCCTGGACCACAAATCCCGCAAGCTCTAGAATCCAAATTAGCGGTTGGCGCGCAATTGCGTCTCGCCTGATCTTCACAGGACGCTCGGAGATGCAGGTAGTGAGCCATTCTCCGAGGCGTCCTGTTCCTACCTTAACTAATTGGTGAACGGCAAATTACCCGCGACTTGCGTCCAATAGTTGGTAGCATCGAGAAAGGCCGCATTCGTTATGCCCAGAGACGGTGTCCAATCCGGTATGGAGGTTTCCCCAGGGCTGGACTCTGTTTTGACGGAGATTTATCAAAAAAGCAGAGGTGAGGAGTTCGGGCTTTCTCGCCGGGATTTTGACGGCATCCTGCAGGAAATTGCCCGGAAGTACCTGCCAGCGGATGCAGGGCCGCGCGAACTACGTGAATTGTATGCAAGCCTGAGGGCGGAGGAACTGGCGCTGGCTCGCGGTTGTGCCGCCGGGCACGAGCGCGCCTGGGAAGTTTTTCTGACTCGTTACCGCGAGAAGCTTTACGACATTGGCGGTTACATCACCAAGGAAAATTCAGCGGCACGCGAACTGGCCGACTCGATTTATGCGGAGCTTTATGGCACCAGAACGCGCGACGGGCAGCGCACTTCGAAATTAGCTTCTTATACCGGCCGCGGTTCGTTGGAGGGTTGGTTGCGCACGGTCATGGTGCAAGAGCACGTCAACCGCTACCGGCGTCAGCGCAAGCTGGTTAGTCTGGACGAGGAAAGCGAAGAGGGAGTGCAGTTCGCGACGGCTGAAACGGAAGCGGTGATTGCTGTCGATCCGAGAGTGGAAGCGGCTACGGACGAGGTTCTGGCGGCGCTGCCATCGGAAGATCGCTTCGTTCTCGCTTCTTATTTCTTGGACGAACGCACCTTGGCGGAGATCGCGCGCACTCTGGGAGTGCATGAATCCACCATCAGTCGCAAGCTGGATAAACTGGCTAAGTCATTGCGCAAGCAGATCTTGGCATCATTAGGCAGGCGTGGGATGAACCGCCGGGAGGCGCAAGAGGGGCTGGAGGTCGATGTGCGTGACCTGCGTGTCAATATTCGCAGCCGATTGGCGCAAGAAACGGGCCGCCCAGCGTTCTCCAAGAAGAAGGCAGAAGCTCCGGCCGGCGACGGCTCGTGAATAATCTGGTAGAGACGTAGCTGGCTACGTCTGCTCCTGTAGGCGAGGAAACGCGGAAACAGAAGCTACATGGCAGAAATACCCAAAATCGTAGGTCAACGACTGCAAGCAATTGCAACCCTGGGAGAGCATCCTGATGCCAACCTGCTCGGGGGATTTGCGGAACGGTCGCTGAGCAGACACGAGCAGGTTGAGGTGATGCGGCATTTATCGCAGTGCACCGACTGCCGCGAGATCCTGTCACTGTCAGTGACTCAACCCCAGGCCGAAGGTGCGCCGTCGCTGGCCGTACCTGTGAGTCCAGCCCGGGTATTTTGGCCGGTCTTACGTTGGGGAGCGGCAGTGGCCTGTGTCGTGGTTATTGGGGCCGCGGTCACTCTGCATGAGAGAAGGGAATTGCGGACGGTCGTACAAATCAAGCCTGCGGAAGTGAGCCTTTCTGCGTCAAACGGCACTGCGTCAAACAGCCCGACTGAAAAGAGGGGCGCATCCTTAGCAACGCCGAATTCCGAGGCCAAGACTGCTTTCAGCGCGGCCGGACAGAAAGAAATAATGGGGAATCCGGCGGAGGCGACGCACACTGCAGCGGATTCGAAGCCGGTCGAGATGGCCGATGGGAGAAGCGGTTCTCCATTCGCTCAAGTTGTACCGGGGAGAGCCAAAAATGCTCTGGCGGAACCGGTGGCGAAGAAGAGATTCGCAGATGAGCCGACGGGAACCACCAATCCTGGGGGCGACGCACTGCTAGCGACGAAGCTCGCACCTCGATGGACTTTGAACTCCGATGGAACGTTGCAGCGATCGCTTGATTCTGGCAGAAACTGGCAGACAATTCCGGTCGCGAACCAGATGATCTTTCGAGCGCTGGCAGCGAACGGATTGGACATCTGGGTGGGAGGCGCGGCCGGCGCACTCTTCCATTCTTCGGATGCGGGTGAGCACTGGATGCAAGTACGTCCTGCAGCCAATGGCGAGACCCTCGCCGGCGACATCATTGGAGTCGAATTTACGGACGCGCTGCACGGCAAGCTTACCAGTTCATTGGAAGAAACCTGGGTCACTGCCGATGCCGGGCAAACCTGGCAGAGGCAGTAGCCTCCTCTCCAGAACCTACCCACGGCAACTGGGCAAAAAATCTGGCCAGTGCCGACGTAACCGCACGACAGCAGGAGTTTCTTCCCAGCTTTCTACTTTGCCAACAGCGGATTGAGGAATTTCGCGGCAGCTTCCAAGCATTACTCCGGAGACCAAGAATCAGATTACTTCTACCAAAATGCGGATTACCAAAGTGACGTTTACAGTGCCAGGGGAGCGATCTACTATCCAGTCGTGGTTTGGCAGTTCTGGGGGAGGGCTGCCGAGGCGTCCTGAGCTGAAAAGTTCAGGACGTTTTTATTTGCCCGGGCAGAAGGAAGGAAACCGCTAACCCCGAAGGCCGCAGATCACTGGCCCGCGATCTCAAGCCCGGAACGTCTTGCGACTTCCGCCCCTGCCCACGCATCCAATGCAAGTGTTAGGATGAGTTGCCCATCGATTATTTATAGATGGGCTTTTATACTGTTTCGCAGAGAACGCAAACGGGAACCCCCGGGGAGGACTTATGGCAGGCAACGGAATACTTGAAGTAACGGATTCGAATTTCGATCAGGACGTTCTCAAATCAGAGACTCCGGTATTGATCGACTTCTGGGCTACCTGGTGCGGACCGTGCCGGGCCATCGCTCCCATTGTGGAGGAGTTGGCGAAGGATTATCAGGGGCGGGTGAAAGTTGGCAAGATGGACGTCGACCACAACAGCGCCACGCCCATGCGCTATGGGGTGCGCGGCATTCCGACCCTGCTCGTGTTTAAGGGTGGGCAGGTGAAGGAGCAGATCGTGGGCTACGTTCCGAAAGAGACCATTCAAAAGGCCATTGACAAGCATCTGGGATAAGCAGGACAAGCCTCAGCGCCCGGGTTAAGAGCCCGGGCGTTTCTGTTTTTGTTTGAAAAATGCGGAGTGCCGAGTGCTTGTTCGTCTGTCAGTACTTTCTCAATACGCCAATGACTCGCCCCTGGACCTCGACGGAAGAGGCGGGGACGATGATCGGTTGCATGGTGGCGTTTGAGGGCTGCAGGCGGATGTTGTCGCCTTCGCGATGGAAACGCTTTAAGGTTGCATCGGAACCGCCGACGAGCGCGACCACGATGTCTCCGTTATGCGCGGTCTTGGCTTTTTCCACCAGCACATAGTCTCCGCTCATGATGTGTTCGTCCTGCATGGAGTCGCCGCGCACTTCGAGCACGAACACTTCTTTCGAGCGGACGAAATCAGCCAGAGAAATTGTTTCGGGGTTCTCCACGGCTTCGATGGGCTGGCCGGCGGCAATGCGTCCGAGAAGCGGCAGCACCATGGTGGTATTCACCGACATCGCCTGCTTCAATCGGCCCTTCGGGGGCAGCAGGTCGATGGAGCGGCTACGGTTGTAGTCGCGCGTCAGCAGCCCTTTTTTCTCGAGATTGGAGATGTGCTTGTGCACCGTGGCCAGTGAACTCAGTCCCAGGCCTTCGCCAATTTCTTCGAACGACGGAGAATAGTTGTGCTTCTGCACGAACCCGGAGATGAAGTCGTACACTTCCCGTTGCCTGCGTGTGATGGCCATGGCTGCTATTGTAAGCGAATGAAAGGCGAAGTCAAGAGCTTTGGGTTTTCTACGTTCTTATTCACCACAGAGACACAGAGACACAGAGGATGCGAGATCATGGGGAAGTCTTGCATGGCTTTGTGAAACGGATCATTTCTGTGACTTTTAGTGAAACGGATTTTCTGCAAGTCGTAACTTTTGGGCTTCTGCCATAATCCAATAAGAGAATTGGCGAGGAGAATTTCATGGCTGAGAAAGTTACTAAGTCCGATGAAGAATGGAAAAAAGAATTATCGCCCCAGCAGTATCAGGTAACTCGCAAGGCGGGAACCGAAGCGGCGTTTACCGGCGAATACTGGAAGACCAAGGATGCCGGCACTTACGCTTGCGTATGCTGCGGTCAGCCGCTGTTCAGTTCAGAAACCAAGTTTGAATCAGGAACCGGCTGGCCCAGCTTCTGGAAGCCGATCGACCAAGGCGCGATTGCGGAAGATACCGACAGGGCTTATGGCATGGTGCGAACAGAAGCGCGTTGCGCCCGTTGCAATGCGCATCTGGGGCATGTTTTTCCGGATGGGCCGGCGCCGACTGGCTTACGCTACTGCATGAATTCGGCCGCGCTTGACTTGAAGAAAAACGACGCGAAACAGGGAGAGGCCAGCAAGAAATAGGGGATGAAAGGGAAACAGAAAGGGCACTGGGGATTGAATCCAGTGCCCTTTTTGTGTTTGCGATCAGTTCGATTCGTTGTACATGACCTTGCTGCCATGAGCCAGAGTGGCTGAAGTCGAGGCGCCAGCTGCGGCGGCGGCGGCCTTGGGGTGTTCGACTGGCTTCACGGCATCTACGTTCTTGGGTTGCGGTTTGGCATTCTGATGTTGTGCGGCGGCCGGTTGCGCCGCCTGGTGATGCGCAGCACGAACCTCGACTGCGCCCTTTACCATGGCGCCGTCTTCGACGCAGACGCGCGGGGTGACGACGTCGCCGGTAAGCGAACCTTCGCTGCGGATATCCAGACGATCGGTGCAATGAATGTTGCCGGTCACCGAACCCATGACGACAACTTCCTTGGCGTTGATATCGGCGATGACGGTGGCGTTGCGGCCAACGGTGACGCGGCTGTCACCAAAGTTGATAGTGCCCTCGATGCGGCCGTCGATGTAGAGAGATTCGGCGCCGCTGATGTCGCCCTTGATGACTACGGAGCGTCCGATGGTGGCCTGCTCCATCGATGAGTTTAAGTTTTTAGGCGGTGTGTAGGGAGTGGGGTTGGAAGAAAGTTTTTGGTCGTTGGCTGAGTTATGTGCTGGCTGCAACATCGGTTCGGCCTTCCTTGTTCCGCGCGGCTCATCGTCGTTCGGCCTACCTTATGGTTCGGCTTACTACGGTGCGCAGCCGCATGCGGCGCGTGTGAGATCGTGGCCATGGGCCAATTTGACTATCGCACGCACTGCGACAATAGAGGAGGTTACGAAAGAACAAGTCCTACGGCCGAGAGGGGTTTTGGAATAGGGCCGCTCATGAAAAATTGAGTGAGCGGCCCCATCATGCTTTTGATTATGGTGTGACTTCGTACACCACGCCGGCGTTACTGTTTCCACCATGATTGGTGGTTCCGTACAGTTTGCCTTTGCTGTCAATCACGACGCCCGCGTAGGGATACTGTCCATCTGTGCCGGTAAAGGCGTGAAGCGTATGCGTCCTCCAACCCGTGGTGGTGTGCACTAATTCGAAAACCGTTCCATCGCCGTTCGCACCGTAGGCCGTGGCGCCGTAAAGGTTACCCGCTGAATCGAAGGTCAGGCCGGCAAAGGGCTGACCCCCGTCGTTGACTCCGGTGAAGCTGTGAAGCACGTTTTCCTTCCAGCCGCCAGACGTGGGCTTCAGCACGAATACAACCCCTTGGCCTGACTTTCCTCCGCCCGCCGCTGTGCCGTAAACGTCGCCCGCCGCATTCAGGGTTACACCACCGTATTCGGGATAAGCGCCGTCGGTGCCGCCAGTGAAATTGTAGATTACACTCTCCTTCCATCCGGTCGTGAGATGCTTCAGCTCAAAAACGGCGCCAGCGTTGTCAGTGCCGCCGCGGACGGTCGCGCCATACAGATTGCCGGATGCATCCCAACTCAGGCCGGCAAGGGGATAGCCAGCGTCACTGCCTCCGCGAAACTCGTATAGAGTGTGTTCCTTCCAGCCAGTGCTGGTGCGCGTGAGTTTAAAGATCGTTCCCGATCCCTTGCCGCCCATTTCAGCGGTGCCATAGAGATTCCCCGAGGAGTCGCGAATAAGGCTGCCGAAAGCGGGAGCGAATCCGTCGCTGCCTCCGGTGAAGCTGTAAATCACGCTGAAGGTCCAGGTACCGCCTGTGCCGGGTGCCAGTTTGAAGACTGTGCCGCAGCCGTTGCCGCAGGTAGTTGAACCGCCGGAGACGGCGGTGCCATAGAGATTGCCGGCTTTATCAAAGACCAGCGCGCCTGAGGGGTAAGCCCCGTCACTGCCATTGGTGAAGTTGTACAGAACGTTTTCTGTCCAGCCGCTGCTGGTATGGGTTAACTGGAAGACAGTGCCGTAAAAGTTCGTCCCCCCGCTTTCGGTCGTGCCACAGAGTCGGCCTTTGGCGTCGAAGATTAAGCCGCCAGTAGGATAAGCGCCGGGGTTGCCGACAGAGAAATCGAAAAGAACTGTCTCGGTGCTGGCTGCCCAGGCGCCAGCTGCCAGTACCAAAATCACCGCAAAAATTGCCAATTTGTTGCCTCGCATAAACAGGGTCTCCTGAAAGTGTTGGGGATTCGACTGAACTTTGCAGGGGCAACCTTATCGATAGGTTGGCGGTCGTGGCAAGCAAAAAAAGATGTTTCCTGACTGAAACATCGGAACCGGCCGAGAACGAGTTCCTGGTTTGTGCAAACAATGCCGCTGTCGCCGAGGCCTTGCTGGTCGTGCACTTTGGACTTATCCGTGCTCTATGCCATAGCGAGAACTGCCGCGCACTGGCTCTCCAAGGGAAGAATGGGAGCCTTGCGTTGAGGTGATAAGTGGCTCTTCCCGCAGGTGATCGGTTGTCTTTCCAAGCGGCTGTAGCAGGTCCGCGCCGCGATATTTTCTGTATTCCTGTACTTCACACCCTGCAAGCTTTGGAGCCAAGAACTTTACCAACAAGTGAAAACATTTTCACAGACGCAGGCGAGATCGGGGTGCCTGACTGGAATCCAGGTTTGGCCCACAGTTCACGTAACGTTTCGGGCAAATACGGGATGAAACACGTCCTTACGCTGGTCAAATACTACGCAGGGCTTGGGCTGTGTTTGGCGAGCTTACTGCTGTGCGGGTTGCGCGTGTGGGCCTCGGACGAGCATGGATCTACGGCATCCGATGCCACGCAGCGCGCCTCCAGTTCGGTGCCGCCGAACCCGCAGCCGACGCCGGTTACGCAAGAGAAGACGGGCCAGTCTGCCAAATACGACGTTGGCCGCATTGGACAGCGGAAGGTTGGCGACGGCGTGAATCTCTATTCGCTGGAGAAAGAGCGCGTCCTGGGACAATCGATGGCAACGCAGATTAATCTGCGCACGATATTCGTTGTAGATCCCGAGATTAATGACTACATCAATCGCCTCGGCCAGAAAATCGCCCGAAACTCCGATGCTCAAGTGCCTTTTACGATTAAGGTGATCGATTCCCCGGGTCTGAACAGCTTTGCCCTGCCCGGCGGTTTTCTTTACGTCGACAAGGGATTAATCATGGAAGTCGACAGTGAAGCGGAGTTGGCGGGTCTGATGGCCCACGAGATCGCACATGTGGCCGCCCGGCACGCGACTCGCCTTGCCACGCGGAAGTACGCCTGGAACTTGATCTCCGTTCCGCTGGCTTTCCTCGGAGGTCCGGCCTCGATGGGAACAAGGCAGATTGGTCCGCTTAGCATGCGAAAATTCAGCCGCGATTCCGAAATTGAGGCTGACCTGCTGGGGGTGGAATATCAATACGCCGCTGGTTACGATCCGCAGGCTTTTGTCGAGGCACTTGAAAAACTGCACAGCAAAGAGACCTCCATGCGAACCCGCGCGGCGAAGGGCGGTCAGGTGCCCTTGCATGACCAGATTGCCCGCGCATTCGCTAACTATCCGCCCACGGAAGAGCGCATTGAAAAGGTACAAGCCGAGATTTCCGCAATGCTCCCAAGCCGAGACGACTACATCTCAGACACCAGCGAGTTCGAGGACGTGAAAGCCAAATTAGCCTCGGCGGACCCGCCCATCCTACGCCGACGCCGCCCCGGGGACACTTCGCCGAAGGGGCCCGTATTGCATCGACGACCTCCGCAAGAGTCGCAACCCTATCGTCTGGCAGACATCTCCGTTGACGTTACCAAAGGCCGACAGGCCCTTGTCTTCAGTGACTTGCCCGCTCTGCCCTAAACCGGGTTCACTGTACATAGCACTTTGCCTCCAGCTCAGGCTGACGCCTTCAGAATGTGCTGGTCCCTGCGTCCGCCCGGCACGTTGACCGGAGAAAAGTGCGAATTCAGTTTGGAGGAGCACTGTAAATGCGTAAATATGTGAGTCTTGCTATGTTCTTAGTGTTGTTTTCCTTGGCAGCGTTCGCGCAAGAGACCGAGAGCGCGCCCAAGGCCGAATTGTTCGGCGGCTATCAGTACACCCGGTTCGATGGTGGCTCGAACGCCAATGGCTGGGATACATCGATCACGGGAAACCTTAACCGGTGGTTTGGCGTAGCTGCAGACTTCGGCGGCGCCTACATGTCCCAAGGCGGCGTGAGTATGAACAATTACACGTACACTTTCGGGCCGGTGGTTTCATTGCGGCAGAACGATAAATTCACCCCGTTCGCGCACTTCCTGGCGGGTGGCTTCCGCGACTCGGCTGCATTCAGCGGCTTCACCGGATCGGATAACGGATTTGCCATGATGGTCGGAGGCGGAGTGGACGTCAAGGCGACCCAACACGTTGCCCTGCGGGCGATCCAGTTTGATTGGCTCTCGATGCATTCCAACGGATTGACCGATAACAACAACATGCGCGTGTCCACGGGGCTTCTGTTCCGCTACTAGCAGATCAGATGTCGGCAGTGCTCTGGGCGGCCCCAGCGGTCGCCCTTATTTTTTCTGGGGCTCGTGTGAAACCTTGGCAATTGGAGGCCGGGAATATTCCGGGTCAAACTTGCAAAGCCTGAGCCAATTCTTCCCATTCGGCCATGTGGCTTTGCAGCGCTGCGCGATGACTGGCTAATTGTTGGGTGACACGGGTTGTCTCTTCCGCGCTGACGTAGGTTTGCAGGGCGCTTTCGCATTCAGCGATGGTGGTTTCGGCGCGAGAGATCTCGCCTTCGAGCTCCTTTACTCGTTCTTCCATCTGTTTGCGTTTGATGGGATTCAGGCGTTTGGATTTTTCGTCAGGTGGTACTGTGTCGTTCTTATTGCCGTTTACCGGCTGGGTAATAATCGTCGAGCGGGTGACGGTGTCCTGCAGTTTTTCAGCGCCGCCCTCTTTGCGCCAGCGATAGTCTTCATAGTTGCCGGGATAGACTTCGACGCGGCCGTCGCCGACTTCGAATACGCGTGTGGCCAGCTTGTCGATGAAGTAGCGGTCGTGCGAGACGAAGACCACCGTGCCGGTGTAGTCCATCAGGGCTTTCAGCAGTACATCTTTGGCGCGCATATCCAGGTGGTTCGTAGGTTCGTCCAGCAAGAGAAAATTTGCGGGATGGAGAAGCATGCGCAGCAGGGCATAGCGGTTACGCTCGCCGCCCGAGAGCACGCCGATGCGTTTGAAGACGTCGTCCGCCGAGAAGAGAAAACAGCCCAGTAGGCTACGCAGTTCGGTCTGGGTGGAACGCGGCGAGAGTTCGCCGATGTCGTCGAGAATGCGCGCGTCCGGATTGAGTTCCTTGTACTGATCCTGGGCGAAGTAATCGGGCAGAACATTGTGGCCCAGGCGGAACTGGCCTCCGGTTAGAGGCTCGGTCTCGGCCAGCAGTTTGATCAAGGTTGATTTGCCGGCGCCGTTCACTCCCACCAGCGCGATGCGATCGCCCCGCTCGATCATGAAACTGACATCGCGAAATACTTCTTTGTTGCCGTAGGATTTCGCCACACTGTTGAACTCGGCCACAATCCGGCCACTCGGTTTCGGCTGCTGGAAAGAGAAGTGGATGACTTTTTCTTCTTCCGGCAGTTCGATGCGCTCGATCTTTTCCAACTCCTTGATGCGGCTCTGCACCTGCTTGGCCTTGGTCGCCTGATAGCGAAAGCGATTGATGAAAACCTCTAACTGCTCGATGCGGTCGCGCTGATTGCGATACGCTGCCTCGAGTTGCTCCATCCGCTGCGTTTTCGAGGCCAGATATTTTTCGTAGTTGCCGGGATAAAGATGGATACGCTTGTTCCATATCTCGGCAATCTTGTTGACAGTGACATCGAGAAAGTAGCGGTCATGCGAAATCAGCACAAACGCGTTGGGATAATGCGTTAGATACTCTTCCAGCCAATTGCGGGCTTCGAGATCGAGGTGGTTGGTGGGCTCGTCGAGCAATAACAGGTTCGGTTCCTGTAGCAGCAGCTTGGCTAATGCGATGCGCATCTGCCAGCCTCCGGAAAATTCCTCGGTCCGGCGATGCCAATCTTCCTTGTGGAAGCCGAGGCCCATGAGCACGCTTCCGACTTGCGCCTCGATCGCGTATCCATCGCGGGTACGAAATTCGTGTTCGAGGCGCTGATACCGTTGAGCGACCTGCGCATATTCAGGAGAGGACTGGTCGAGTTCCGGCATGCGGGCGGTCAGGTCTTCCATCTCCTGTTCCATTTCGCGCAGCTGGGAAAAAACCGCCATGCACTCGGCAAAGACGGTGCGTCCGGAAAGCGTGAGCCCGTCCTGCGGAAGGTAGCCCGCGCTGATGCCCTTAGCGGTGCTGAAGAACCCGTAATCGAGAGTCTCGATCCCGGCGAAAATCTTCATCAGCGTGGATTTGCCAGTGCCATTCGCGCCCACCAGGCCGATGCGGTCGTGGGACGTAATCATCCAATCGGCTCCTTCAAAGAGGAGCTTGTGACCGTAACGTTTCCCGGCAGAGGAAAGCTGAATCATGGCTTTGGTTCAATCGTCTCATGACTGGGGTGGTTTGCAGAAGATACGCGGGCCTGTCCTTCTATTCTTCGTGGTTCAATTTGAAGTTCATGAACCACAAAAAACACGAAGGAAGACGAAGGTTAAGGGACAAAATCGCGAACGGAATATTTATTGCGCGACCGCGGCCTTCGCTGCGCCCAGATGTTCCAGCGCCCGGTCTATGACCGCCTGCATTTCCCGCGCGTATTTTACCTCGCGGCCTTTCGCCAGAATCTTTCTAGCGTCGTCGGGGCAGAACCATGTGGGATTACGCTTGGGCTCGTGGGATTCCTCGACTCGGTCAACTTCCATCAGGAAAGCCTTAATCACGAATTCGCGTACCCCCGGAGGTTTCCAGAACACGCCCTTAGAATGCAGGTAGAGATGAAAGTGCCGCGGCTCGATGTGGCCACGGACTCCGGCTTCTTCCCAGGCTTCGCGCTCAGCGGCCTGGCTGTGTGACATCGATGCCTCGGGATCGCCCTTGGGGAACGTCCACTTGCCGCCGCCGTTGGTATTTACCAGCAGAAACTCAATGGAATGCCCTTTTCCACGGTAGCAGACTGCGGCTACTTGTAGCGGAAGAGCAAATTGTGAGAGCCGGGGCGACGCCACATCCCACTCCTCAATCGAATGTCCCACCTTTCCCATGGTAATTGGAGGATATTTCATGAATGTTAAATTGCAACAGAAAGCTGCAGAGGCGAGGGTACTAAGGTGCCGATACAGGAACCACCCGGCCTAGAGCCCGCCGCCGTAAATGGGGATGACGGCTCCATGCTCATCCGAGTCGTTCCGCACAGAAGCGGAGAGTTTGCCTAGGCTCTAAGGCATGGGTGGAAGCATGCCCCTCAGCGTTGCGCCCAGCTGAGGGCCCGCGGTTGCGCTAGGCACTTACTAGCGCGCGTTCCAGTGTGCGCATGGTATTCAGAATTGTGGAAATGACGTTCTCGTTTCCAACCGCAGTATTGATCATCATGTGGTAGAGGCAGCGGGTAGGCCAGTCGGCGTCGAAATAGCGTTTTACAAATGTGATTCGATCGCGGTCGATGGTGTTCAATAACTCTTCCGCTTCTTTGTTGCTCTTGCCTACTCTCAGCAATCGATGGAGTTTCTCTTCGTGAGGCGCATAGAGGAAAACATGAAATGCGTCCGCGCGCTGGCGCAGAAAATACGGGGCGCCCCGGCCTACGATCACGCAATTTCCAGCGTCAGCGATTTTCTCCATCACCTGCTCGCCCACGGTGACAAAGCGGTCAGTGTCAAATGGCTCAGAGCCGGATAGAGGGACGCTCTGCTCATGGCTGCCCCGCCAAAACACTTTGACCAGACGTTGAAAGGTGCCATCGACCCGTTCTTCGCAGCGCTCGACCGTCGAACATTCTACGTTGGCAAGCTTGGCGATCTCTTCCGTCAGAGCGTGGTCCCAGAGCTTCCAGCCGAGGCGCTGGGAAAGTTCGCAGGCAATCTCCCCGCCTCCGCTTCCGTATTCGCGTTCGATAGTGATGATGCGATACATCAAATTTCGCCGCTAACTTTCATTTTATCCAGATCTTCGGTTCGACCGACATTCCCGGACGCAGAACGTGTTCCCTGGTCTCTCCCGGATCGAAGGTAATCTTCACCGGAATACGCTGCACCACTTTAACGTAGTTGCCAGTCGCATTCTCGGGCGGCAGCAAACTGGTGCTGGCGCCGCTTGCTCCAGCAACACTCTGCACGTGCCCGATGTAGTCCTTGCCATTGGTGTCGACATGAATGGTGACCTTTTGGCCGACTTGCACACGCTTGAGCTGAGTCTCTTTGAAGTTGGCTGTCACCCAGATATCGTCGAGGTTGATGACCCGCATCAACTCCTGGCCGATGGAAACATTTTGTCCGACTTCGACGGTGCGATTGGTCACGACTCCGTTCACGGGAGCCGCGATGACTGTGTATTGCAGATTCAATTGCGCCTGTTCCAGCGCGGCTTTCTTCTGGTCGGCTTGGGCCTGGGCGGATTGCGCGCGCGATCGAATGGTGGCAATTTGCTGCGGGCCAGTAGCCGCCGCCCGAACGCCGGCTTGCGCCTGCAGCAGCTTGCTTTGCGCCTGGCGCACCTGGTGCTCCGCAGCTGACGCCGAAGCCCGAGCTGCATCCACTCCAGCAGCCCCCGCATTTGCTGCGGCCACTGCTTGGTCATACTGCTGTTGCGAAATTTCCTGCTTATCCACTAGTTGTTTGTAGCGCGCCAGATCGCTCTGTGCCTTCGTGTTATTGGCTTGCGCTTCCGCCAACTGGGCATTCGCCGCCGCATATTGCTGGCGGGCCGCGGCGATTCCGGCATTTGCATTCTCCACATCCGCTTGCGCCGTCGAAGTTTGGCTGCTGGTGTTCACCGAAGTGATCGGTACATTCACCCGCGCGCCTTCTGCCGTGGCGACAGCGTCGGCATAGTCGGCCTTTGCTCGATCCAGTGCGACCTGATAATCCTTGGGATCAATCTCAATCAGGGGAGTTCCCGCGGCCACGTACTGGTTATCGTCGACCAATAGCTTTGCGACATGGCCGGAAACGCGGGCGCTGATCGAATTCATATGGCCGTCGATCTGCGCATCGTCGGTGTCCTCATAGCTGGCGAAATAGCGCCACAGAAAAAAGCCGGCTACCAGCAACACTACGATTCCTACGATAAGGAATACGCGGAATCGGGCATTGCCGGAGCGAAAGCTTTTCCAGCGGAGGTCTCTCTCGGAGGCAGGCAAGGGAGTTGGCTGATTTGCCTGCCTGGGTGCTTGAGACTGATTTTCCCGCACCATTGTGTCTGTATTTTCTGCCATGATTTCTTACCTTTAACTACTTACCCTGAAGGTATCGCCTTACACCCTCTTCAGCAAATCCTACCGCTTTCGCCAGGGATATTTTTGCGACATTATGGGAGTAGAGGCTGGAAATATAATTCTCGTTGGCGGCTGCCAGAGCCTCTTGCGCCTGGACTACCTCTAAGTTATCGGTGACACCGGCGGCAAAGCGGTCCCGGGCTTGTTGCAACGTCTCGCTCGCCAGATCCACCGAGCTGCGTGCCACCTCGACCTGATCCGCTGCGGCGGTCAAGTCAAGACGCGCACTGCGGACTTCGTAGTCAATCTGGCCGCGCAAGTTTTCCAACTGCTGGCGGCTTTGGCGCAGGGTTGCTTCCGCCTCCAAAACGTCCGAATGGGTTCTTCCCCCGGCAAAGATCGGAATATTCAACGTGGCTGCGACGTCAAACACGCCGTGCGAACTGCCCGGACGGATTCCCGCCGCGCCGTAGTTTCCCGCGAAATCGAGCGTGGGGTAATGCTCCAAGGTCGCCGCCCGCCGAAATTCCTCAGCCGACCGCACCTGTTGTGCTGCGGCCAGATAGTCCGGCCGGGATGCATACGCCCGCTGCAAATCCTCTTCGAGCGGCGACGCCGCCAGCGGCTCATAGGGGGCGTCGGTGGTGAGGTTGAATTCCTGTCCCGGCGGCAAGCCGATCACGCGCGCCAGCGTGAGCTTCTGTTTTGCATAATCGTTGCGGACAACAATCAACTGCTGTTGCCGGCTCTGTAGCTCCACCTGCGCACGAAGAGCATCAATTGCCGGGATCACTCCGGCCTTCTGCTGATCCGCTGCCTTGTCGTGCAGGGCTTGCGCGGTTTCTACGTCGGCTTGAGCCGTGGCCACCCGGGCGGCTCCCGAGAGCGTGATTAGGTATGCATTCCCCACTGCCAGCACCACCAACTCGCGGGCATTCTTCAAAGAGTACTCGGCCGCCTTCACGTTGAATGAAGCACCGCGTTTGCGCTCGATGGCATGATAATCGAAGAGCGACTGGGTCAGATATGCTTCTGCCTGGAAGACTCCGATCGGGCCGATGACCTTGGAAATGCCGGGTAGATGGAAGCGGAACCCGAGGGCGGCAAGATCGATTTGCTCGGCCGTTTCACTTACCACGCCATTCACGTGAGGGAGCAGCGCGCTGAGTTCTTTCCACCTTTCGCCCCGCGCCGTCAGACTGCTGTCACTCTGCAACAGGATGCCGAGGTTGTTGCGCAATCCGCGATCGATTGCGTCTTTGAATGAAAGGGGCAAAACTTCGTTAGTCGCCTTGCCCTCGGGAACACTGCCGAAGAAGGGACTCTGATTCGGTACTGTGCCGGCGCCGGGCTGGCTGGGGCTGACCTGTGAATTGTTGTACGAAGGCGAACCGGATTGATCGTTGGCTATCGGCGCCGCAGCCTGGCCGCCCGCAAGTTGACAAAAAAGCAGCGCGCAAGGGATGGTCAGACAAGGGGAAAGCGTGTGCCTGCGCCAAAATTGCTTCCTCGGGGTCAGGTCGTCCATAGATGATAAGCAAGGGCATAGCAGCCCGACATCGATATGTTGATTCAGACTGCCGCATTATAGATGCAAACCATTGTAGCTGCGCGCCATGGGTGGGCAGGGAGCGGTAGGAAGTTTCGTCTAGTATCGTGAAAAAAATGATAATAGCCGGGATGGGAAATTTGCAGGGTTTTTAGGAAAGTGGTCGGCGATCCCGGAGCGTCCCATTTATCGATCGTATCGACGGTAGCGCGATCGGGCCTGACCGCTAACCTGGAAATCGCTCCGGGTCGCACGCCTTTCGGAGTACTCACGAAAGACCCGGTGAAGTGCTAGACCGCCTTTTTCAGCGTATCCGTGCTGTCGCGTGTAGCGGTTGGACCGACAGTGCAGGTTCGGCATCCGGTGACGGCTTCTTTACGGCGTTCGCGGAGACGAGCCTGGAACGTATCCCAGCGGCCGCCGATTCCTGCCGCGCTGTTGCTGATCACAACGGAATCGGTGCCGGCCGGCACAACCCGCCCAGTGTTTGAAGCAGCGGCGTCGCGATTTGAACCGGGGCCTGCCGATGTGGCGTTGTATCGCTGAGTCGAGGATGAACTGCCTTGCATTTGCTGAGCCGTCGGCGTGATGTTGCGATCGGTCCCCGCGCGGTGCATCACCGGACCAGTCTCCCACTTCGAGCGGTAGCGGCCCTCATAGTCCGCCCAGGTTTTTTCTGAATCGAGATCGCCTTCCTTATAAGGAGGCAAATTTTCAATCTGCTGCTTGGTCAGATCGGCGGTGAAGTCGCCCTCGTGCTTGGTCGAAGCCCGCAGACGGTCAGAGGGAACGACGAATTTCTTTGTACTAAGCCAGCCTCCGGTATCGACCACGGCGTAGCCGATGATTCCTGTCGAATGATCGAAGATGACGTCGTCAATCTTTCCTAGTTTCTCGTCGTCCCGGCCGTATAGCTTTGCCCCACGAACATCATCCGAAGCCTCGGGGAAGGAGTAATTGCGTAACGTTCCGTAATGAGACATGGTTATCGTTATCCTTTCCTAACAGATTTTAGATTCGGCCATTCATTTGGACGTGACGCGAACAAATGAGTCGATCAAGAGCATGCGCAATGAACCGGACGAGGTGGCGCGCAAGAGTTCGAGATGAGCCAGTCGGAAAATTGTATGTATGAGGCCGGACGACTTGTTCATCTGTTAATTCATTCCATACGGTAGTAACGGAGATCGTCCGAGCATCGCCGAGAAAGGCGATATGCCACGGTTCAAGCCAAGGCACAGGTCTAAAAATACCCTGCCTTTACCTGATCAATCTCCCCTACTTAATGAATAAGTCGGGACCAAGATTTGCGCAATCGATGAAAGGCCGTATGCGTGCGGCAAGGAGCCCGTAGCGTGGATCGTCCCGATCCGCCTCCAACCTCAGGTCTGACCAGATTGCCCGGGTAGGCTTTACGTCCAGGTAAGTAAAACCCCAACACAAACACACAGCATGACGCCTGTGGCCAACCAACCCATGGCTTTCAAATAGCCGGGGATGACAAAATTCCCCATCACCTTCTGGCTTGAGGCCACCATCATGATCACCGCCATAAGCGGTGCGGCGACGAGTCCATTCAAAATCGCCGCCCAAAAGAGCGCTCTCACGGGATCGATGTGCAGGAAATTCAGGCCCAGGCCAATGAGCGTGGCGGCGGCGATCACCGCGTAGAATCGAACGGCCTGCTTTGGCTTACGCTCGAGGCTCACCTGCCATTGGCAAGCTTCGCCGATGCCGTAGGCGGCGGAGGCCGCGAGCACCGGAATTGCCAGCAATCCAGTCCCCACGATGCCGCACACGAAGAGTACGAAGGCGAAACGGCCGGCGAGCGGTTCCAGAGCCGTTGCGGCTTGGGCGGATGTAGAAATGTCAGTAATTCCGTGAACGTGCAGAGTGGATGCCGCGGTCAGAATGATAAAGAAAGCAACGATATTGGAGAAGGCCATTCCAAGATAGGTGTCGAGATGAATGCGGTCCAGTTGGTATCGCGCCTGCGAAGGGGCGCGCTTTAGCGCTTTCTCGCCCCGGTTGTTCCTGACCTCTTCGACCTCTTGTGAAGCCTGCCAGAAAAAAAGATAAGGACTGATGGTCGTGCCGAGGACGGCAATCAGCGCGGTCAGATATTCTTTCGTGATTTGCACGTGCGGAATCAAAGTCGCTTGAACCACTGTGGACCACGGTACGTGAACGAAAAAAACGACTCCCACGTATGCGAAGAGCGAGAGGGTGAGCCATTTCAGGTATCCCACGTATGTGGAATATGGAATAAACAACACTGCGATGAGCGAGGCAATACCAAACGCCAAAGTGAAAAGTCCGATTTTTCCCGGGACAATGAGCTGCAACGCGGCTCCCATCGCGCCGATATCCGCCCCCAGATTAAACACGTTGGCGACCGACATTAATGCCAGCACCGAATAGAGGAGAGGTTTGGAGTAACTTTTTCTGAGATTCGCGGCAATGCCGCAACCCGTCACGCGCCCTATGCGAGCGCAGATTTCCTGGATTGCCGCCATCAGCGGGTACGACACCAGCATGGTCCACAACAGTGCATAACCAAATTGCGCTCCGACCTGCGAATAGGTCGCAATCCCGCTGGGATCATCATCGGAGGCGCCCGTAATGAGGCCTGGGCCAAGCTTTTCGAAAAGCAGCCTGACGGCGTTAACGTCGCGCCCGGTTGAGGACCGAGGGGGTTGGAGGACTTCGACTTGTGATTTCTCGATTTGAGTTGTCATCAGCCTTGGCAACGGACCCCGTTATAGAAGCGTCTTCGACAAATATGCCTCACTGGCTCGCCCCTGTTGCCCCGGTTTCCGATCAAGTCCGGGTCTCCAATCTCATTGCCCGTCCTGCATTTCCGCAAGTTGTTAGTTGCCTGAAGAGTTACTTGGGTTGGACTCCGTTGCGGGCCTGAGTCCCAGTGGCAGCCTGAGAGTGTTTGTTGAACCTTCAGTAGGATCTCTGGCCGGACGGTTACAATCTGGCAATCACCATTCGACAATCGCGATGATTCATCGCGGTGAGGTGTCCATGCAAAGAGTGTCCTTGATCTTGGTCTTGGCGATGATTTGCGGTACCGGTGTTCCGATGCGCGCGGTTGCGGCGGATTCGGTCCTCGTTTTCGCGCACGTCAGCGTCATCGATGCGACGGGTACACCTGCTCAGCCCGACATGACTGTGACTATCCGCGGGCAACGCATTGCTGAAGTCACAAGGAGCGCTCAAGCCCACATACCCGCTCATGCTCAGATCGTGGACGCCCGGGGCAAATACCTCATTCCCGGCCTTTGGGATATGCATGTGCATATGGTCTTCGGCGACTGGCTCCCCAGAAATGAAAAAGTTACTCTGCCGTTATTCGTGGCGAACGGGATCACGGGCATCCGTGACATGGGCGGCGATCTGGACGTGTTGAAAGTATGGCGATCGGGAACCGCCTCGGGAGAGCTTCTTGGCCCGCGCATGGTGATCGCGGGGCCAATGCTCGACGGACCGGTCCCCCGATTTCCCAGCTCCGCGCCTGTGGCCAATGCGGCTGATGGGCGCAAAATCGTTGACCAACTTGCGAAGCGGGGCGTCGATTTCATCAAGATTCAATCGCTGATCCCTCGCGACGGATATTTTGCGGCTGCGGAGGAGGCGAAAAAACTGGGCACTCCTTTCGTGGGTCATGTGCCCGACGCCGTGCGCGCTTCCGAAGCGTCGAACGCCGGGCAGAAAAGTATCGAGCATTTCACCGGCATTTTCGAAGGATGCTCGACCATTGAGGACCAGCTACTGAAAGGGCCCAAGAGCCTGGGACGCAACGTAGCCACCTACGATCCTGACCGAGCCAAAGCTCTGATTGCGCTGATGGCCAAGAATCAAACCTGGCAAGTGCCCACGCTGGTGTGGGAGCGTGGGCAATGGCTGGTGGATGACATTGACCTGAGTCGCGATCCACTTATCAAATACGCTCCGGTAGCGTGGAAAGAACGAACCTGGCCCATGTTCACGCGAGACATCTTAAAAGACATGGATACGGATCCTCTGCCGGTACGCAAACGATTCGTGCAGATGGAGCTGGAAATGACCCTGGCCATGCATCGCGCCGGAGTGCCGTTCATGGCGGGTACGGACACTGCTGCGGGAGTGCACATTTTTCCCGGCTTCAGCTTGCACGCGGAACTGGCTCTGTTTGTCCAGGCCGGGCTTACTCCCATGGAGGCGTTGCAAACCGCAACCCGGAATCCTGCGCAGTTTCTAGGAAGGCTTTCCGACTTGGGGACGGTGCAAGTTGGCAAACTCGCAGACTTGGTGCTGCTGGATGCCAATCCATTGGACGACATTCACAACACTCGAAGCATTCGTGCGGTGGTACTTGGTGGCCGGTATTTGGCCCGCAGTGACTTGGATGAAATGCTTCACCAAGTGGAGATAGCGGCAGCCGCCTCAAAGTAAAAACGCATTGGCAGTCCACGACGAGGCTGCGGGGTGCATCGACTCCTTACTGAACAGGTACAAACACTTGACGGAATGAACAAGAGAGCGCAACATTGCCCGCATCTGCATCGCGCTATCTCGGTGTCTCGGATAGAACGTCAAGAACGGGAGGCTGGCATGACAGGGAATAAGGCGGTCAATGGGGCGTGGGGGCGGGTGCGCAGGGTAATCGCGCTCGGCGGATTTCTGGCAGTGGTCAGCGCAGGCTTGGCGGTTGCGCAAACCGTTAACGTCACCGTCCAGGGGCGAGTATACGATTCCACGGGCGCTGCAATTCCGCAGGCGACCGTAACCGCGGTCAACGCCGCTACCGCACTGAACCGTTCGGCCACCGCCACCACGATGGGCGATTATCAGATCTCTTTGCTTCCTCCAGGCGATTACACGATAACCGCCGAGCGGCAGGGCTTTCAGAAGTCGGCGAAGAAGATTCATCTGGACATCGGAGCGGCCGGGGACGTGGACTTTACGCTCTCGCCCGGTCAGGTGCAAACATCCGTCGAAGTGCAAGACGTGGGCGAAGTGGCGGAACCGACCCGGAGCATGGTCAGCGAGGTGATCAGCACGCAGCAGATCGAAAATCTCCCGGTGAATGGACGCCAGTTTATTGACTTCGCGTTGCTCGCACCCGGCGTCACCATCGGAGATACAACCTCGGGCAGCACCGACGTAATTGTCGAGCCGGTGACCAAGCTCTCGTTTGCCGGCCAGAATATCCATTTCAACTTCATCGCGGTGGATGGGGCGGACGACATTTCGACTGCCTCGGGCATCCAGCGCGGCACGCCGCCGCAGGAGTCGGTCGAGGAATTCCGCGTGATCAACACCGATTACAGCGCGGAGTTTGGCCGGGCGACCGCCGGCATCGTCAACATCATCACCAAGAGTGGAACCAATAACTGGCATGGCTCGGCCTACGAGTATTTTCGCAATGACGCGCTGGATGCGATCAGCGTGCTTTCTGCGCCGGGCTTCCATGTGTTGCGACAGAACCAGTTTGGTGCCTCCATCGGCGGGCCCGTCCGAAAAGATAAAACGTTCATTTTCGCCAACTACGAAGCGCAAAGACGGGCTGAATCGCCCACCTACAATTCCGCCGTTCTCGACAACATCACCGCCATTAACAGCGTAAAGACAAACGTCTTCCATTTGCCGGCGGAGAACCTGTTCGTGTTGCGCGACGGCAACACCGATAACGGATTCTTTCGCCTGGATGAGAATTTCAACGAGAAGAACACGCTGTACTTGCGATACTTCATCAATGACGATCGCCTGACCAACCAGTCGCCGCTGAATAACGGTTTCGACTTGCCATCAGCGTTTAAGAATAACAATATTCGCGATCAGTCGATCGCCGGCGGCCTGACCACGGTGTTTTCATCCTCGTGGGTGAATGACCTGAGAATGCAATACGCGCATCGCACCTTCGATTTTCCGGTCGTCTCTACCCAGCCACACCTCGAGGTTGCCAATACTTTTGCGGTGGGAGTGAACCGTGGCAATCCCGACATTTATCGCGAGTCGCGCTTTGAATTGGTGGAAAACGTGACCCACAATGTGTCCAACCACACCATCACCTTTGGCGGCAATTTTGATCGGGTGGGCACTTATGAATCGTTTCCGCTGTTTTATCCATTTGAAGCTGACTTTGCCGACCTTTCCGCTTTTCTCGGTACCGATGGCGCGGTTGGCTGTCCGGCGGGCGTTGCCTGCCCGGATCCGTTCGTGATTTTCTTCGAGCGATTCGATGCGGGCACGAATCCGCCATTCACCGAGACTTCGCTTGCAGGCGGAACCGCCATTTACCAGGGCGGAGCGATTCCGCAGAATATCCGGCAAGAAGCCTCCAGCACGCTTGACCACACCTACAATGGTTTCTATATCGAGGATAAATGGCGAGCGACACAAAGACTTACCTTGAATGGAGGCCTGCGCTGGGAGTTTGAGACCTGGCCCTCGGGCGTGCTGAACACGCAATGGAAAAACGTGGACCCACGCGTAGGCATGGCTTACAAAATCGGAAACTCCCACGATGTTGTATTTCGCGCCGGCTTCGGACTGTTTCACGGCATCATTCCGTCGCCGTTGCTGATGTGTCAGGCGCCATCCTGCGGCGGCGCTGCAACCTATCCTGGACGGCCCTTTGAAAACAGCTTGAACGCCAATACCGGGCTTTTCAGTTTTGCCAGTTCTCCATTCATTAACTTTCTCGGTTTGAATTCGCTGCTCACGAATGCGACTTATCCAAATGGAACGCCGGAGCCGTTTTGCCCGGATAGAACGCTGGCTAGCTGCGGCTTTCTGCAGGATGCAACCATCGTCCGCTTCGACCAGAACAGCAAGAATCCCTACGGGATTCAGGCCAGCGTTTCGCTGGAATTCCATCCTTTCAAGGACTCGGTGTTAAGCATCTCAGGGATGCACGTGCGCGGCGTACACCTGGGCAGTTTTTACAATGTGAACCAGCCCGACCCGAGCGGTACGGTGCTGGTGCACGACGCGAGCGGACAAGCCACTTGCAAAGATGTTTATTTCGACTTCGCCTCCCCGCTGAATTCACCAGGACCGCTTCCGCCCACCAACTGCACCCCGTATCCGGCGCAGATGGTGATCCCGGGGGTGCCCCACATTAACGGCGTGCCTGGATTCCGCGACCCGCAATACAGCGTCTTTTTCGAAGCCACTTCACGCTGGGATTCGGTATACGACGGGCTGCTGATTCACATGACCAAACGGCTGACCCACAACTTTTCCTACGCCATCAGCTATACCTACTCGCACTCGATTGACGACGGGCCAAATCCGAGTTTCGTCCTCATTCCGCAGGATAGCGCAAACTTTGGCGCAGAACGGGCCAGTTCAGCCGACGATGCCCGCCATCGCTTCGTGGGCAACGCGATTTTTACCAGCCCGTCGAGTTGGAATCCGGTGGTTCGCGACTTCAGCTTCAGCACCATCGTTACCCTGCAATCACCGCAGTACTTCACCAAGTACGCAGGCTTTGACGCCAACGGGGACGTCTTTGGAAATAACGACCGAGTAGGCGGGGAGCCGCGCAACACCTTCCGCGGAGACTCTCTGCAGACCGTGGATATTCGTCTGGAACGAAGCTTCCCCATTCATGAGAACTTCAAGCTCCAACTCATGGCGGAAGCTTATAACCTGATGAACACGGTGAATGTCCGTTACTACAACACGAGCTATGGCGCGGCGGATTTTTGCGGAACCGATGCCGGAGCGCCGGGATGTTTTGGTGCGCCGGCATTGTTCAGAGAAGGTTCGCCGAACCCGCTTTACGGAAGTCCCAGTTCGGTGTTTAACCCGCGCCAACTCCAGTTGGTGGCGCGTCTGACCTGGTAGATTGCGGATTGGCGGAGCACGGTTCCAAGCGCTTCGCCCCGGTACTTACTTGTTCCGCTTCAATTTCGCTTGATCCAACTTTATTCGATCCCAAAGTTGGCGCCTCAACTTTGGCCGTTCGACAGCAGACAGGAAAACCATGCGATTTGGCATTTATTCTGAGATTCAGACCCCGCCCGGAAAGTCCCACTACGAAATGATCTGGGAGATCATGCGGCAGATCGAACATGCGGATCAATCAGGATTCGACGTCTACTCGGTCATTGATCATCATTTCTTTCAGAAATTTTCCATCTCGGCCAATCCGCTGGCGATGTTTGCCGCCGCGGCGCAGCGTACGGAGCGCATACGGTTTCGTACCGCGCTCCATACTTTACCGCTGGAAAATCCCATGCGCCTTGCGGGAATGATTGCCGAAACGGACATTCTCACCAACGGGCGTCTCGAGTGCGGGTTGGGCCGCGGCCATGCCTGGCTGTTCGGGCCTTCCGCTTTGCCGCTGGAGGAAAGCCGTCCGCGCTATAACGAAGCCATCGAAATTCTGGAGCTGGCGTTCACCAAAGAAAGATTTTCTTACAATGGCCAATACTACAAAGTAAAAGATGTGGCCGTAGTTCCCCGTCCGCTGCAGAAGCCGCATCCTAAGTTCTATACCGGTGGCACCAGCGACATTACCTATCAGATGGCCGGAGAAAAAGGATGGGGCATTTTTGTTCCTCCCCTGCTGCCCTGGAAAGTACTCGAAGGTCCGCTCAACATCTATAAGAAGGCCTGTGCCGAACACGGTCATGAGCCGGACATTGTTTACATTCGCCCGGTTTACATGGATGAAGATGAAAAGCAGATCCGCAAAGAAGTTGAACAGGCTCTCCATAATTTTCTGGCATTCAACGCATCGCCGGTGGAATCCATTCAGAGCGCGGAGAAGAAGGCCGAACTCAATGCGAAAGGGTACGGGTTCTACGCCAGCGGAGCGCTCGAATCCCTTACCAAACTGACCTACGATCAGATCGTGGAACAAGAAATCGGTTTTATCGGAACGCCGGAGAAAGTGATCCGCCAGGTTCGTGAGCTCGAAGCCAAGGGCGGCATCGGAGAATTGGCCATCGTCTCTAATTTTGGCGGCCTGGAACATTGGAAAAGCATTAAGACGCAGCACCTGTTTTCCAAGCATGTCATGCCGCTATTTCGCAGAACGCCAGCCGGCTCCAGGGCAGCGGACTAGCCAGGCATTTCTATGGCATCCACCACAGTTCCCGCCAGTTCGATAACGACATTCGCCCGCATGAGTCCCCGTCGTGTGCTGATTCTTGGAGGTATCGCGCTGATCGCGGGAGGAATGCTTTTTGGCGACATCTTCGCCGTTTTCGTCCTGCACCAGAATGGCGGACAAACTGGGCAAGCATTGCTCGCCGCAACCCGGGCTGTGGCTGCCGGAGATTCCTCCCGCGTCAACCAGGAGTTCGCCCACATCGGCGATCTGCTGGAAGATCATGGGACCAAGCTCGATGCCCATGCGCACATCATCGCAGCCGGCTACCTGGCACTCCTTCTAGCGCTCCTGCAGCCGTACGTCGCTTTGAGTTTCAGGACCCGCAAAATCCTGGCTCAACTGTTTGTTGCCGGTGGACTGCTGCTTCCGTTGGGAATCTTTCTCATCCATTACGTTGGGCTGGCTTATAGTCCGTTTCCCGTGATTGGGTGGGCGAGCATCCTGGCGGATTCCGCGGGGGCTTTGCTGATCCTCGTGCTCATAGGAGAAGGTTGGGGGCTGTGGCGCTTTTTCCGTGGAACACACCCGGCCGGCGCTGAACAGGTATTGCTGCCGGATCGCAGTTGGGAAAGCCGGACGCTGCTGGCCGGTGGAACCATTCTCATTCTTCTGGGATTTTGTTATGGCGCGTGGTACGCCGGCCTCGATCTGTATGAGCATGAGGCAAGAGAAAAAACCATTTTCAGCGCCATGTTAAAAGCTTCAAGCGCGAACGGAGACGCGGCGCAATCCGTCAGCGACTATGGCAACTTGCAGGCAGAGAAAGCGGTGGATATTGCGGCGCACTCGCACGTGATCGAATTCGGATTACTCGCCATTCTGCTTTCTTTTATCCAACCCTGTGTTTTTCTCGATTCTCGCTGGAGGGGATTCTGGGTCAAGCTGCTGCTTGCCGGATCCATTATTTTGCCGGTGTTCGTGTTGCTCGAGATGCACTGGGGTCTGATTGCCGGAGGGATCGCCGACATCGGCGGTCTTATTGTGCTGATCGCGCTGATAGGCATGCTGGCCGGAGTACTCCGTTATACTGGCGCGCTGGATGCGCGGGAGGGAAGTCCGCGATGAGCGCCGCGCGCAAGCTCTTGATCTTCGGTGGACTCGCCCTGGCAGCTCTCGGAACGCTTTACGGATTGTATTACGCGCTTTTCGTCGAGCACCAAACCCTCGATCGAATGGGCGGTTCGCTGGCAACGGCGTTTGTACAGGCTGCCCAGCGGAACTTGCCTGCCGCTCAGTCAGCTCTTAACGACTACGCAGAAACTAAGTATGACTACGTCCGCCAGGTTGACGCACACTCCCACTGGATCGGTCTGGCAATGGTAATGATCATTTTCGGTGCGGTGCTTGAGCGCATGGCATTTACCGAGCGCACACGCTCCTTCATTGCGATTGCCCTGGCGCTCGGTTCTTTCATTTTTCCCGGCGCAGTCATTCTGCAAACCTTCACCCACGGCAGTCCGCTCTCTTCAGGCCTGGCCGTGGCGGGATCGGCGCTGATCATCGGCGCCATGGTAGCGGCAGCCGTAGGTTTCGCGCGCGACCGGACTTCTGTTCTCCCAAGGCGTTGAGGGACATACCAATCAGCTACCCTGCCTTTCCATCTCCCGACCACTCCGTTACAATCAATGATCACTGGCTGAGCTTCCATGGCGCTCAAGGAGTCGGAAGCGATTGTTTTGCGGACGTATTCGTTGCGCGAGGCCGACCTGCTGGTCACGCTGTTCACCCGATTGGAAGGCAAAGTACGCGGGGTGGCACGCTCAGCGATGAAGTCGCGGCGACGGTTTGGCGGAGCCCTCGAGCCGCTGACCTACGTTCGAGCTTTTTATGAGGATCGCGAGCGGCAGGAGTTGGCGCGGTTGGATTCCTGCGAAGTCCTCGAGTCGCCACTCGCATTTGAGGTCAGTTATGCGCGGGCGGTCGCTCTGGGACACGTGGCTGAATTGCTGGACGAGTTGCTGCCGGACCGCGAAGCCAATGATGACGTTTTCCGGCTGGCGCTGGCGGTGCTTGCGGGCTTGCGCGAATCCGACATTTGGATGCCCATCACTTATTTCGAGCTGTGGATGACGCGGCTGATGGGCTATCTGCCGGAGCTCTCCGAGTGCATCGTCTGCGGGCGCACGCTGAACGGGAGCCGTGCGTTTTTTCATGCCTTGAGCGACGGGTTGATGTGCACGGAAGATAAGCGGCTGGCGTCATCGGAGATTTCAGCGGAATCGCGGGCCATGGCCGGGCAAATGTTACGCGCGCCAGTCGAGAGTTTTGCGGCGATGCCCGGACGCAAGGCCCAAGCCGCCGACCTGCGCAAGTTTCTCCTGCAGGCGCTTCAGCGGCATATTGAGAAAAAATTGGTGACCGCAGGAATGCTGGAGAGGATCAGCTGAGAACGTTCAGCAATCGCCCAGCGGGGAAATCTGAAGTAGCAACGTATTCGAAATAATTCAATGCTGACTGCTAATTGCCAGCCCAAAACACTTTGATCCCGACCAACCCCAATTCGCCCACCTTCCAGGAACTCATCCTGCGCCTCCAGACGTTCTGGGCGGAGCGAGGCTGCGTGCTGCAACAGCCCTATGACGTCGAGGTCGGAGCGGGAACCATGGCGCCCGAAACATTTCTGCGAGTGCTGGGGCCGAAGCCATACAAAGTGGCCTACGTGCAGCCTTCGCGCCGCCCGGCCGACGGACGCTATGGAGAAAATCCAAATCGTCTTTATAAGCACACTCAACTGCAGGTGATTCTTAAGCCGCCGCCCGAGAACGTGCAGGAGTTGTACCTGGAATCGTTGGGCGCAATGGGAATCGATCTGCGGCAGCACGATATCAAATTCGAAGAAGACAATTGGGAAGCGCCGACGCTCAGCGCGTGGGGCGTGGGCTGGCAGGTCATGCTGGATGGCCTGGAAATCACTCAGTTCACATATTTCCAGCAATGTGGCGGCATAGACTTGGATCCGATTTCAGCAGAATTGACTTACGGCCTGGAGCGCATCGCGGCATTCTTGCAGGATGTGGATTCGATCTACGACATCGTGTGGGCGCGCGATCCTGAGACCGGCAAGGTAACGACTTATGGCGATGTTCGCCTGGCAGACGAGCAACAATTTTCCGCCTACAACTTCGAGGCTGCCGATGTCGAAAAAGCGTGGAAGCACTTTGAGTTATGTGAAGCGGAATGTAAATCCCTGCTCAATCAATACGCCGCCCTGAGTAAAGACAAGACTTCGGCTGACGGATTTGGGCGCAACAAGAAGCGTTTTCCCGTCCTCGCCGCTTACGATCTTTGCCTGAAGTGTTCGCACCTGTTCAACATTCTGGATGCTCGAGGCGCGATTTCCGTGACCGAGCGGGTGGGAGTGATTGCCCGGGTGCGCGCCCTGGCCGTGGGAATTGCGAAAGCGCATGTGGATCAGCAGCAGGACGAGTCGGCATCCGAAGAAGCGGAACCGGAAAAGAAGCCAAAAAGAAACACCGTATCAGCGATTGTTTAGCACCGCACGTGGCGGTGCTACGGTTAACCCATGCCAGATTTTCTACTCGAGATCGGTTGCGAAGAGATTCCGGCGCGCATGATCGATGCGGCCTCGCTGGCTTTGCGCGAGCGAGTACAAAAATTACTGGAGCGGGAGCGTCTGTCTGCTTCGGGGGCAATTTCGAGCCTCGACTCTCCTCGGCGACTGGCCATCCTCGTGTCGGGAATTCCACTGGCTCAACCGGATGTCACCGAGCAGGTCACCGGCCCTTCGGCGAACGTGGCTTTTAAAGATGGGCAACCCACACCGGCGGCGCACGCTTTTGCCCGCAAGGCAGGAGTGGACGTTTCTCAACTCGAGAGAGTAACTAGTCCCAAGGGCGAATACCTCGTCGCAAAGATCATAAAGAAAGGCCGATCGACAACCGAGGTTCTCTCCGAACTGCTTCCTAAAGAGATCAACTCGATTTACTGGCCCAAGAACATGTATTGGCGCAAGCCGAGCGAGAAGTTCGTGCGGCCCGTGCGCTGGCTTGTGGCCATGCTCGACAGGGAAGTGCTTCCCCTGGAATTTGATGGCATTCGTGCCGGAGACCAGTCGCGAGGTCACAGAATTCTTGCTGACGGCCCGATTCGGATTACGGACGCTGGCTCCGGCTACATGAATGCGTTGCGCGCAGCAAAAGTTTTAGATCGCAGCGAGCGCGAGCACCAGATTCGCAAAGCACTCGACGCTGCCACTCGTACGATCCCTGGCGCGCGCTGGCGGGAAGATAAGAATCTCCTGGACACGGTTGTCAATCTTACCGAATTTCCTTCGGTGATTCTGGGAAGCTTCGATCATGAGTTCTTAGCATTGCCGGAGGAAGTCCTGGTGACGGTGATGCGCGATCACCAGAAGTACTTCGCAATAGAAGACGCGGGAGGTAAGCTCCTTGCGCATTTTCTGGCCGTGCTGAACACCGATGGCGACCCGCGGGGCATCATTCGCCACGGGCACGAACGAGTTCTCCGCGCCCGCTTCAACGATGCACGGTTTTTCTGGCAGACCGATCAAAAACGTCCGCTGCGCGAACGAACCACATGGCTGAAGAACGTCACGTTTCAGAAGGATCTGGGCAGCTATTACGACAAGACCCGGCGGGTGCAGCGACTGTGCAGCTGGCTCTGCGAAATCATCCGCCAGCATGGCGAGGCCGTACGTCCCGGAATCGTACATAAAGCCGCGTCCCTGGCTAAGACTGACCTCACGACCGAACTGGTTAAAGAGTTCACCGAATTGCAGGGAATCGTCGGCGGACTCTACGCCGGCGTGCAGGAACTGGATTCTGATATGGCGGACGGCGCCCGCCAGTTGATCGCGCAAACCATCTACGATCAGTACAAGCCGGAATCGATGGAGGACTCCGTTCCGCGCTCGACTGAGGGCGCAGTCCTCTCCATCGCCGATAAAGCGGACACGATTGCCGGAATGTTTGCCTTGGGCCTGCAGCCGACCGGATCGAAAGACCCGTTTGCACTGCGGCGGCAGGCCAATGGGATTGTGAAGACGATTGCAGAAAAGAAGCTGCCATTCAGCTTGCGCCAACTGTTTGCTGACGCGCGCGAAATTTACCGTGGTTCGGCGGCAGAAGCGAAGTTTTCGCGGGAGTTCGATTACGCCGGCGCCTTACGTACCTTCTTCCGCGAACGTCTGGAGTTTTATTTCCGCGAGGTGCTCGGCTTCGCTTACGACGTCGTGAATGCTGTGCTGGCCGTAGACTCTGATGATGTCGTGAATGCTGTCGAACGCGCGCAGGCAGTTAAAGAAGTTAGAGAGCAGCCGGATTTCCAATCGATCGCGATTGCGTGCAAGCGGATCCGCAACATCCTCCGACAGGCCAGCGAGAAGGGTATCCAGCCGTCAGATGAATTCAAGCTCCTTGACGAAGAGGCAGAAGAGGCGAAGCTCCTCAAGGCGAAGGTCGAGCAGACGATGTCTAAAGTTAAAAAGGCCAGAAGCGAAAAAGACTATGTGAGCGCTCTGCTCACGCTTTCAACGCTCAGGGAACCTGTGGATCGTTTTTTCGACAAAGTGATGGTTATGGTTGAAGACCACAGCCTCCGGGCAAATCGGCTCGCTTTGCTGCAAATCTTGTTGGATAACTTTTCCACCATCGCCGACTTCTCCGAGATTGTGACCGAAGGCAAGGATTCCAAAGAATCCCCAAAACACTAGGCGAAGCGCTTTCCGTGGATTTACTGCACTTTCTGCAGGCGCGCGATCAATTTCTGAGCGAAGTTCTCCTCTGACTCTGACCCTAGCAAGCGTCCCGTGGCGCCGGAAGCTTTCTCCGCTTTGTTGGTGAACTCGACGATCTTTTGCACGTTGGCGCGAACGTGCGTTTCAGCCTCGCTATCGAGCTGCACTTCATCCTGCAGGAAAGGCGAGTCGATGCCGAAGTCTACCTCGATATGGCCCTCTTGCTGGTAAGTCGCTTCGTCAAACTCCAGGCCGTGAACCAGAAACTTCACGCGCGACGGTTCAAGAACCCACTCGCGCCGCTCATGGGAAAAAATCCAGAGGTCCCAGAATGCTTCGAACAAATATGCGTAGTCTTCGTGAAGCAGATCGGAGGCCAGAAGTACGGCCTCCTCAGGAGCGACGCCGGGGGTGAACCGCTGTTCGAAAATTGTAGGCTCGTTCCAGGAGACCGGATGCAGGGCCACGTAACGGATGCCAGGCTGCGAAGCGGAAAATGGAAACTGTCGCATGACTAACAGCGCGCGAGGCAGCATCTCGTCCAATTCGAAATTCGGAAACCACAGACTGAGAAAAAGGGCATCAGCCACAGAGCGCTCTCCCGCCCCAAGGTGGGGCAAACCAATTAGATTCCTGAGCAGGGGATAAAGTCGCGAATGACGAGACGTACAATGAAATCGATCGGCGGCCCTGATTTCTTTGACGCAACGGCGCCAACCTGGAATCGTTTTTTTGACACCCCGCAAAGCCACTGATACCATCGATAGCTTAGCCGTCGGCCTCCCGCCTTTATGGTCCCCGTCGTCTAGCCTGGCCTAGGACATCGCCCTTTCACGGCGGTAACACGGGTTCAAATCCCGTCGGGGACGCCAACAAGATTTTCGTCCTGTAGGTAGTTCGCAAACAGTTGAAGGATCTTGGAGTTGCGCGGTTTAAACTAGGTCATTTGTTGCGAATACCAGATACCCGCTGGAAAGAATGCTCTCACCATCTCTTGGCGCTGCTCCGCGCTGCTGTGCTTCCATGTCTCAGCGAGATTGATGACCTGCAACTTCGCTTGCTGCATCATGTCCTGCATCGTGGAACGTTCAGAATCCAATGCCGTTATCGCGGCCTCGATTTGGAAAATCTCTTCGGCAACGCCCCGTTTCAGCGTCGGCCCGAATGCTTCCGGGTTACTCGTCATCCGGGACATCTGGCTCAGTCCCGGATTCTGAGCCTCAGACGATTCCCCTTTACTGTTGGGCTATAATTCGAGCGACCTATGGCTCTCAGTGCAGGGATCAAGCTCGGTCCTTACGAAATACAGTCACTCATCGGTGCGGGCGGCATGGGCGAAGTGTATCGCGCACATGACGCTCGCCTTGATCGCACAGTAGCAATCAAAGTTTTGCCGATTTCCTTTTCGGCGGACCGTGACCGGCTCCAACGTTTCGCGCAAGAAGCGCGCTCCGCCGCAGCGCTCAATCATCCCAACATCCTTTCGATTTTCGATATCGGCGATAACCGCGGCGCGCCCTATGTCGTTTCTGAATTGCTGGAGGGAGAGACTCTGCGAGACTGCCTGAAACGTGGCCCGTTATCGCTCCGAAAGGCCATTGATTACGCGTTCCAGGTCGCGCGCGGATTGGCAGCCGCGCACGAGAAGGGTATCGTCCACCGCGACCTGAAACCTGAAAACCTGTTCATCACCGATGACGGCCGGGTAAAAATCCTGGATTTCGGTTTGGCAAAGCTGACGCGCCCCGAGTTAGCCCGCGAAAGTGGCGATGCTCCCACCATCCAGGTCGCCACCGAACCCGGCGTGGTCATGGGAACGGTCGGCTATATGTCTCCAGAGCAAGTCCGAGGGAAAGACGCAGACGCCCGCTCTGACATTTTTTCCTTCGGAGCCATCCTGTACGAAATGATCTCTGGGAAACGTGCATTTCATGGTGAAACCGCAGCTGACACCATGAGCGCGATCCTTAAAGAGGAGCCGCCGGAACTCGTCGATCCCCATCTCAATGTTCCGCCAGCACTGGAACGCATTGTGCGCCACTGCCTGGAGAAGAATCCGGGGCAACGGTTCCATTCCATCAGCGATGTCGCTTTTGGTCTGGAAGTCCTCACTGGGATTTCGTCCACGACCACATCAGGCGCACAGCGAGTTGCATCCGCACCTATCCGACGAGGATGGCTGCTACCGGTAGGCGCTGCAATTGCGCTTTGCGTTGTATTGGCGGCCGTCTACCTTGCCGGTCAACATTCTGCTGCCGCGTCGATTCCCCACTTTCATCGTCTGACTTTCCGGCGTGGCACCATCCTGTCCGCCCGGTTTTCGCCAGATGGCCAGACCATCATCTATGGCGCAGCGCTTGAGGGTCGGCCGACGGAATTATTCACTACTCGCTTCGACAGCACCGACTCCCGCTCTCTAGGCTTGGAAAAAACGCAACTGCTGAGCGTGTCCGCCAATGGCGAACTCGCCGTGAGCATGGGTCAGCATCAAATATCACCATTTACGGCTGCGGGGACCATGGGACGAGTGCCCCTCGCGGGCGGCGCCCCGCGTGAGGTTGCGGAGGAAGTCACTTGGGCAGATTGGACACCCGACGGTTCTGATGTCACGGTGGCGAGGGCAACCGGCCGCAGCATCGATCTTGAGTTCCCCGTTGGAAAAGTTATTTACCAGCCTCGGGGCTGGGTAAGCCATGTGCGTTTCTCTCCGCGTGGCGATTTGATTGCCATCGAAGACCATGTGCCAACGGGCGATGATGGTCGAGTCGTAATTCTCGACCGGAATGGCAACATCAAGGTCTCCTCGAGCTTCTTTATCACCGTTCAAGGCCTGGCTTGGTCGCCGGACGAGAAGGAGGTTTGGTTCACCGCTTCAAAAGAAGGAAGCTCGCGAGCTCTCTACGCGATGAATCTCCACGGAAAGGAACGCCTGGTGCTGCGTGTTCCCGGCGTTCTCACGTTGCAGGATCTTACGCGTACCGGTCGAGCTCTCTTAACTATCGAAAGCGATAATTTCGGAATTCTTGGCTTCCATGACGGCGACAAAAATGAACGAGACCTCTCCTGGTTTGACTGGAGCTTGATCGGAGACGTCTCCGCTGACGGCAAGAACCTCGTCTTTTTCGAAAGTGGAGAAGGTGTAGGCAGCAATTATTCCGTGTTCATGCGCGGAATGGACGGAAGTCCGGCCGTGCGTTTGGGCAGTGGTGCATTTCCCTCTCTTTCCCCGGACGGCAAGTGGGTCGCTGCCCTTAATCTTGCTTCTCCCGCGCAGATTGAGCTGCTGCCCACCGGTGCGGGCCAGTCGCGGGTCGTCACGAACGATTCTCTGGAGCACACACGGGCGCGCTGGCTTCCATCCGGACACGGTCTTCTCTTCAACGCTTACGACGCCAACCACCCGCCCCGCACCTACTGGCTCGATTTGGAGAGCGGCAAAACGCGAGCCATAACCCCTGAAGGCACTAGTGGACTCGTAGTATCACCCGACAGCAAGTTCGTTCTGACGAGAGACTCGGAGAGAAAGCGCTGGTTATATCCTCTCGAAGGCGGCGATCGCCAGCCGTTCACTGCCACGCTCGCCTCAAGTGACGAAGTTATCGAATGGGAGAAAGATGGCAATAGCCTTCTCGTGTTACGAGCCGGAGTTCCGGCAAAAGTTTTTCGCGTATATCTCGGATCCTCGAAAGTCGAGGACGTAAAGACTTTCTCCCCGTCCGATCCGGCGGGCGTTGTTACTGTGGGAGGCGTTCGCTTCAGTTCCGATCACATATCCTATGCGTATGACTATTTTCGAATCCTCTCTGACTTGTACGTCGTAGATGGGCTGAAATAGAAAGAATGTTACGCCCCTAAGATCCAATTAACGCTCCCGGCCTGTCGTCGCTCCTTTCGTCTGAGGCGGTTCTGCTGGAGAGACCTCACCAATGAGCAGACACGATCATTGTTGACGGTTAGTCGGCAAATCGGAAGTTATCCCAGAAACGGGATTGGGGCACATCAATGGCGATCTCCCAGAAGCCGACTTCTGGACAGTCGCGTGAAACGTGCCCAAAGGATTAAGGGTGGACCACCGCCTTGGCAGGCTGCGGGCTCATCGGCGCGTGAATCCCGCGCATCGCAAAGAACGCGATGAGTGTGGGCCCCTCTCATTATTGCGGAGCCCCTGGCAGAAGTTTAACTGAATCAAGGGGACTCCTGGTTGCTAGCTCAGTGGGAAAGGGCCTGCAACCAACTTGTTGTCATAGTCGGCGAACCACAATCGATCGGTGGCATCGACGGCTACACCGACGATGTGTCCTCCGGTGAGCAATTGCAGGCCCGCAGGAGGGTTCTCTCCACGATTGTCAGAGCGTGCCAGGAACAACACCTTTTTGCCTGACGCCACCAGGATGTGATACCGGGAAGTGGCAATCGACTGCACCACCCCAAGGTTTGAAGCCAGTAATTGCTTCTGCCCATCCGAAACGGAGATTGCATAGGCGTTTCCGGACGCATCCGCGAGGACCAGCCGGTGCCCGAGAGGATCGAACGCCACGTAGCCCGGTGAACTGACCACACCCAAAGGCCAGCTATGTGGGGAGGAATCTTCCCAACTATTCCACACCCTGATCTCATTACGGGCTGGGAAGGTCAAATAAATCGCGGTCCCATCGGTCGCGATGCCGACACACCTTTCGTGGATCGCGACCAGCCGTTGACTCACCGTCATGCTCGCCAAAGAATATCTGTAAACGGTACAGCCGAGCTTGTTAAATGCGGCGACAAAAACCGCATCCGCGGTGGCGGTGAGAGCGTAACCGGAGTCGGTGCCCTTTAGTCGAAACAGCTTTTCAATGCGAGGTGATTTCACTTGATCGGGCACCAGCCTGGACACCCCGCCGGAGCTGTCGAGCACGAACATTCCCGAACTCGAATGAGATGTCAGGTCGTTCGGCTGCCAGCCCTGGCTCTGGAATTTCGTGGGTGCCGATTGCGCGGTGACGGCCGCAGGCAAAGAACGAACGCCGATCCCCTGGATCTCCCGGCTCACGCGTAGAAGCGTGTAGTAAGTGTAGTTTGACGCGTGGGAATCGAAAGTAAATGCTGAATCCTGCACCACGGCCGATGCCTTGACGACGGTTAGTAGATTGAGCGCTATTTTTGGTTTCGTCACTTACCCTCCCACCCTGTAGTCAAGCCTGCCAGAGTCGTTACCGGGTGCATGTGACTGATGTCACAGTTGGAATGCGCTCGGCTACAATAGCCACCATGCCGGAGACGAAGGTCAATCATGGTCAGGCGTTGGCGAAGGTCCCGATCTTTTCCGGGCTGACGGAGGGCGAACTCGCTTTCCTCCTGCAGCGCGCAGTTCCACGCCACTACGCAGCGGGCGAGATTGTTTTTGGTGAAGGTGAACCTTGTTTGGGCTTGTATGTTGTCGAATCCGGGCACATCCGTATCTTTAAGAGTTCTTCTGGTGGTCGCGAGCATGTGCTCAGCGTTGATGGGCCGGGAAGCTCTGTGGCGGAGTTGCCGGTCTTTGACGGGGGAAATTACCCCGCGTCGGTAGCTGCCATCGATGACGCCACACTGCTCTTCGTCAGCAAACAAGACTTCCACGCATTGTGCGTTGCCCATCCACAGGTTGCGCTCAAGGTACTACGGGTAGTGGGTGCGCGTTTACGGAAGCTGGTTGGGATTATCGAAGAGCTTTCTTTTACGACAGTGCGTCACAGGCTCGCGTCATTCCTGCTGCGACTAGCGCAAACTGAAGGCAAGCACACCCGCGACGGTACCGAGGTTACTCTACCGGCCAGCAACCAGGAGCTGGCCTCTCAGATCGGGACCGTCCGCGAACTCGTCTCACGCAATCTCAGTCGGCTGCAGGCCGAGGGAGTGGTCCGGATCGATGGCCGGAGTGCATTCATCCCTGATCTCAAGAGCCTCGAAGCAGAGACTCAGGCTCCGGAATAGCTGCCAAATCCCGCCGTTCATACATGCGTCGCAGCCCGTCGCTCGATCGCCGCCCATCACGAGGTTACCGCAAAAGGACTTGGCGCACGATCGTGCAAATCTTCCTTGTCCCAGTGGACGGTCCCGCGCCTCCGTGACAAAAGTCATCGCAATGAGCTCCCAGCGGCACTACCTTGAGAACATAGAGGCGGCCTTACGGCTTCTACCAAGGCTGCGAGGAGAAATCAATGAGCCTGACTACTACGAAGACTGTGCGGGAACTTGCGCTAGAGTTCCCGAACGCGACCCGAGTATTTGAGAAACTGGGCATCGACTACTGCTGTGGCGGAAACAAATCGCTGGAAGATGCCTGCGCCGCCGCCAATTTGTCGGCCGACGAAATACTGGACTCGCTAGAGTTGGCCGCAGCGGCATCCCGAGTGAACCAAAAAGAGCGCAACTGGCAGATAGAACCTTTAGCCGACGTGATCGACCACATCAAGAGCACGCACCACAAGTACACGCGGGAGGAAATCGCCCGGTTGGGCCCGCTGTTTGACAAGGTTTGCTCGGTGCACGGCAAGAACCATCCGGAACTGCAGCATGTCCGTGCCAACTTTCGAGGACTCGCTCAGGAACTCACAACGCACATGATGAAGGAAGAAATGGTCCTGTTCCCCTACATCGTCAGGATGGAAGAGTCGGTCATCCAGAGGGAACCAGTTCTGCCTCCACCTTTCGGTAGTGTGCAGAATCCCGTGACCATGATGATGCACGAACACGACTCCGCAGGCGATGCTTTGCGCGCGATGCGTCAGGCCAGCGCAGGGTACACGGCCCCCGGCGATGCCTGCATCAGCTACCAGACTTTGTACAAAGCTCTGGCAGATTTTGAAGCCGACCTCCATCAACACATTCACCTGGAGAACAACATCCTGTTCCCGCGCGCGATCGCGATGGAACCTGGGCACCGAGAGGAACGGAGAGAGAATGGCTGCACGTGCAACACGCATTGAGACTCAGGTCGGCCGGTCGCTCACCCCCGGGGAGATCTTCGAGATCACGCGGGCACGGGAGACGAGCCTCTCCCGCTTGCTCATGCTTTACATCGCGACCGGCCTGGTGTTCATGCTTCTGCCTGGAACATTCCTCGGCGTCTGGAACTTGCTGTCGATCAGTAGTCGCCATGCTACGAATTCGGTCTCTGCTGGCTGGATCCAGGCGCACGGGCATGCGCAGATATTCGGCTGGATCGGCACATTCATCCTGGGTATCGGTTTCTATTCCATTCCCAAGTTGCGGCGCATGAATCCGTTCGCGCTCTGGGCTGCTTGGGTGTGCTGGGTGCTCTGGACGTTGGGCGTGAGCCTGCGCTGGTTGACCGGTGTCTACGAGTGGCAATGGCGCGTCGTGCTTCCGGTATCCGCGGTGCTGGAACTACTTGCATTCGCAATTTTCTTTCATTCGGTTTCCGGTCACCGACCTCAGGACTCCGGCAAACAGAAGTTGGACGAATGGGTCGGCGTGGTGATTGTGGCCGCCGTAGGCCTGCTGCTCACGCTGCTTGTCAACTTGGGCGCAGCCTTGTTCCTCGCGTATCGCGGTGTTTCGCCGGATATTCCAACCGAATTCGACCAGCGGTTCCTGGTGCTCGAGACCTGGGGGTTCCTGGTTCCCTTCGTCTGGGGATTCAGTGCCAAATGGCTACCGGTTTTTCTGGGATTGCGCGCGGTTCGGGGGCGCGTGCTGCTCCTGGCAGTTGCTGTGAACTCTGTGGGCGTGTTTGCTGCCATGACGGGCTGGATGAGACCGGCCGTGCTGTTGCTGTTGGGCGGGATCATCGTCGCAGTTTGGGCCCTCCGCTTCTTCGAGCGTACACAGCAGCCCGCAAAGGTAAAGGGCGTACACGCGAGCTTTCCCGTATTTGTGCGCTTGGCGTATGGCTGGGCCATCATTGCGGCCGCACTGGGAATCTGGGCCAACGCGGTCGAGGATTCTCACGGTATCTGGGGTGCATCACGCCACGCGTTGACCGTGGGCTTTTTGGCCACCATGGTTTTCAGCGTCGGCCCGAGAGTTTTGCCGGCATTTTCCGGAATGCGCTTGCTCTTCAGCACCAAACTGATGTTTCTTTCGCTTCTGCTGCTGGGGACAGGGTGCCTGCTCCGTGTTAGCTCCGAGATCCTCGCATATCAAGGCTTCGCGGGATGGGCATGGTCGTGGCTCCCGGTTTCAGCGATTACCGAAATGGCTGCAGTGACGATTTTCGCGGTGAATTTGTTTGCGACATTCGCACGGCGCCCGCCATCCGCGCAGGAGGCAGGCTCCTGATCGATGACGTAAAGGTAGAAGCTTGATGTGCGTTTTGTTAACCAAACCCTAGACCAAAGTCTTCTCAAGGTAATGGCATTGTGACTTTTGTCATATGCACCTGATTCCCGCGAAGTAAGCTGGAGACTGGAGTCAATCATGATGCAAAGTTCTTCCGTGAACAGTCGTGAACAAGAAGCGTCTTCGGCTCATCCTCAAATGGTTGGAGAAGGACAACATCCCGACAAGATGCAGGGACATTGGGTGCTGGCACGTGCTGGTAAACGCGTGCTACGACCAGGCGGGCTTGAACTTACACGGCAGATGGTCGACGCTCTGGCAATCAACTCACAGGATCGCGTGGTTGAGTTCGCTCCAGGACTCGGCGTGACGGCCCGAATGGTTCTGCAAAAGCGTCCTGCGGTGTATTGGGGAGTGGAGCGCGAGCCTGCGGCAGCCGAAGATCTGCGACGGCAGTTAGCAGGAATTAGCGCCCAGATCGTGCTGGGCCAGGCAGAAGCATCGGGGCTGCCCAGTGCCTGCGCGAGCGTGGTCTACGGCGAGGCAATGCTGAGCATGCAGAGTCAGGAACAGAAAGAGCTGATTTTTGCGGAAGCCCGGCGCCTTCTTGTCGCCAGAGGACGGTACGGAATCCACGAGCTGTGTTTCTTGCCTGACGATATTTCGGACCGCGTGCGCCATGAGATTCAAGCGGCAATGTCGAAAGAGATCCATGTGGGAGTACAACCGCTGTCCCGGAGTGAATGGGTAAGATTGTTCGAACAAAATGGACTGACCGTAACTTGGAGCAGTGAAGCGCCGATGCATTTGCTGGAACCACGGCGTGTGCTGCGGGATGAGGGGTTTAGAGGTGGTTTGCGAGTCGTGTTCAATATGGCTACAAACCCGATGCTGCGCCAGCGGATTCTCGCTATGCGGCGGCTCTTCCGTAAATATGGAGAGCATCTCGGAGCCGTCTCGCTGGTTGGACAGCGAGAGCCGGGGAATGCTTGAATCAGCTCGTTGGTGGTTTCCAAAAGCCATGGCAACCGCGATCGGAGAGCTGTAGATCTGGTGGTGAGCGGCGGTGGCTTCTTCACTGCCCGTGTCAGCCGGGGAGGTGCATTGACTTATGCCTGTTCAGATTGGAGCAAAGACTCACAACTTTTCTGACCCCACCGGCCTGCTCTCGGACTGTCACCGGCGGATCGAAATGTTTCTCGGTACGCTCGAGGCAGTCGCAAAGTTGATAGACCGTCCTGCGACAGAGGAAACCAGCCGAGCGCTGGAGTCTGCCTTGCGCTACTTCGCCCAAGCTGCACCAAAGCATACTGCTGACGAGGAGGAGTCGTTATTCCCCCGGCTGCGTCAGGTTCACGATCCTGCAATCCAGCCTGCCTTTTCAACGCTGGAGCAACTGGAGGAGGAGCATCGCTACGCAGCACCCTTGCATGCAGAAGTGGATCGCCTAGGAGCGCAGTATCTTGCGACGGGTACTCTGTCCGGTCATGAGGTCGACGACTTTCGCAAGGCTGTTGCCAGGCTCGCATTAATGTACAAACAGCACATCAGTGTCGAGGATGGCGTGGTGTTTCCTTTAGCAGCCCGAGTCTTATCCGAATCTGAGAAAGTGTCCATTGCTGAAGAAATGGCAGACCGGAGAAAGGTAAGGCTCGTGACAGAGCTGCCCTGGAGGCCGTAGGTAGAACCGGGAATTATTGCGGCCATGGACACTCATTCACCGTGGGCTGCATCTTTTCCTGGCGGCACGGTGAGAAGGTTGCTTTGCGCTTTCTACTTACGAGCCGCTTGACGCATCTGAAAGTAGGAAAGGCAGAAACAAAATATGAGTTCAACTACTATCACACGTTCAGAAATTGCTGGGGCAGAAGCTTTACCGCTGCTGGGTTTGGTCAACTACCAGGATGGATCGGTCGTAAGCCGAGTCGTCCTGAAGCGGGAAAAGGGGAATATCACGATCTTTGCGTTCGACGAAGGACAGGGGTTAAGCGAACACACTTCTCCATTCGACGCCCTCCTACAAGCAGTTGAAGGCGAAGCAGAGATTACTGTCGCCGGCAATCCCATTGCGTTGAAAGCAGGCGAAGTCGTCCTGTTGCCTGCGGAAAAGCCGCACGCTGTTAAAGCGACCACTCGTTTCAAGATGCTGCTAACCATGGTCCGCCCATAGGCTCGCGAGGACCTGGGTTTCTACCGTTGTCAGGTGGTGGCCCAGCATGTGTTGCAGCCCTTGCTCTCGACGGAAGGCATGCATCGCTTTTGTGTCAGTGGCCACAGTTAGCGAGTGAATTGGAGTTCGGTGGTATATCGTGAGACGATATAGCCTGATCTCAGTTCGCGGAGGAAAAGACAATGGCGAGAAATATAAGGGTGCAAAAGCAGGGTGAAGCCGGCGACACTCTAAACCGGCTGCCCTACCTGGCCAGCCCACTGCTGCGATTCAATCTCTCGGACGAACTCCTGCATCTTCGGGAGGAGGACTCCTGGAAGCTTGAGACGGGGCGCAGCTCGAAAACGCTTGCCAAGTACCCAGACTTCCGGATCGTTCTGGTCCTCATGAAGGGGAACACACAGATGAAGGAGCATCATGCCGACGCCAGAATTTCGATCCATTCGTTGCAAGGCAAGATTCGCATTCATCTCCCGGATCAGAAGGTCGACCTTACCGCCGGGGAATTGATGGCACTCGACCACGGAATACACCACGACGTCGAAGCACTGGAGGAGAGCGCTTTTCTGATCACCATTTCCTGGCCGGGAGGCACAACGGAAGAGAGACACAGCCGGTAAACAAAGTGCAGCGTTCGTAAGCCGGATCACCGAACAAATAACATCGTTTATCTCGATGCTGTGATACCTGGGTGCGGTTGGAGTGTTCATTCTTGCCGCCCTGGTTCTTCATAAAAAGCATGAGTTTGGGCCCAACCATCGAGGAATTCGCAAGCACACACCAATTGCCGGCGCGTTGGCTGGAACTGAGAAAAATCTGTAATCGGCTCGTTGCACGAGCCGATTTTTGGTATCGGCCTGACTTGCGTAACGAGGCACGACAGTTGGCCGTTGAAGCTTCCGACATCCTCCATTTAGCACTTGCACAGAGAGACTGACTCGCTCCAGGGCAGGTGTCAGAAGGTTCAGAGCGGGTGTTGGCTAGGCGGACCCCGACGGTGCAGTGAATTGCGGATCCAGCTTTACGGTGGCAAGGATCGAATTGCTGATCATGCACGATTCCGCTGCATCTTTCATCGCCTCGCGTGCTGCCTCAACATCGTTTTCTGATTTCAGAGAAATGCGAGGTTGGACTGCAATCTGAGTGACGCGATATTTCCCATCTTTATGCTCCAGGGTGCCTTGGGCACTGCTTTCATAACCGACAACCGCCAGTTTTCGGAGCCGCATCTGGTAAAAGAATGTCAGCATCAGGCAAGCATTCAGGGCTCCAATCAGCAAGTCCTCTGGACACCAGACATTGGGCGTTCCTTTGAACGCCGGCGGATTACCGATTTCGATGGCCGGATGCCCTGAAGCGGACAATGTTCCCCTGAAACCGGATTTCCAGGCGACGCTGCTCTCGAAGTGAAAAGTACGGTACTGCTTCTTCTCTTCCATTGAGGCTTCCTGCACTTCTCAGTAACTGGTACAAGACAGTCTAGTGAAGGATCTTCCTCTCCCCTACATGATGCTTGTTTCTGTTACGAGTACGAATGGACTATTTCAAAGAACGGACCGGAGTGAGCAAATAGCGGGTAGTAGCGTGGCAAGAGGACTCGGGTTGGTTCGCTGGAGCGAGCTGATGCGAATGCTGGAGATGAACATGGATTCACGCAGGTCAGGAAAGGTCACATCGCTCCAAGAGAGCGTCATGAGTCAAGTGGAGCAAATTGCGGAATTCGTGCATAGAGCACACTTTGATGCTCTAGGTTCCGATACCCGTCAACAACTCAAGATCAGAATCTTGGACTCGCTGGGCTGCAGTCTTGGCGCGTTGCATGCTGAACCCATACGCATGATAGGCGCTTACGTCAACGAACTGGGCAGCAGTGGCAGATGTACCTTGATTGGAGGCGGGTGCTCAGATGTCGACCGGGCTGCTCTGTATAACAGTGCACTCATACGTTACCTCGATTTCAATGATAGTTATCTGGCGAAAGGGGAAACCTGTCATCCGAGCGATAATCTGGGGGCACTTTTGGCAGCAGGCGAATGGATTGGGGCCGGGGGGCGCGACCTGATGACCGCTCTGGCGGTTGCCTACCAGGTCCAGTGCCGGCTGAGTGATGTGGCTCCGGTTCGAGCCCGAGGATTCGACCACACGGTGCAAGGCGCATATGGTGTGGCTGCAGGACTCTCCAAGATCCTTAGGCTCGACCCGTCCCAGACCGCCAACGCTATCGCGATCAGCGGAACAGCTTTCAACGCCTTGCGGGTGACCAGGACCGGAAAACTGTCCCATTGGAAAGGGCTCGCCTATCCGAACTTGGCTGCCTGTTGCACCCGCACCACCCTGCTGGCCAAGCTCGGTATCACCGGTCCTCTGGAGGTGATTGAGGGAGATAAGGGCCTCATGGATGCTATCACCGGCTATTTCGAAGTGAGCTGGGCCGGCGAAGATCTCGGATGTGTGGGACGGACCACGGTTAAGAAGTACAACGCAGAGATTCATTCACAAACTGCTATCGAAGCCGTTCTTACCCTGCTACGACGGTATCAGTTCTCGAGTAACGACATCGAGAGAGTGGATGTGGAAATCTTTGATGTGGCCTACAACATCATTGGTGGAGGGGAAGAAGGCGACAAGCGCGTCGTTACCAACAAGGAGCAGGCCGACCACAGTTTGCCATACGTGCTAGCGGTTGCGATTCTCGACGGACAGGTAATGCCTGAGCAGTACGCTCCCGAGCGCATTCAGCGGGCAGATGTACAAATGCTGCTCCGCAAGGTTTCAGTTCAGCCCCGCAAACTCTTTTCAGAGCGCTTCCCCGGTGAGATGCCGTGTCGCGTGAAGATTACGTTAAAAGACGAACGCGTCCTCGAGCAGGAAACTAATGATTACGAAGGATTCTTCACTCGGCCGATGTCATGGGAAACGGCCGTCCAGAAGTTCAACAAGATCGCCACGCCGGACGCGACAAAAAGTCAGCGGACTGGTATTGCTGAAGCGGTAGCCAGTCTCGAGCAAATCTCGGTTCGCGAATTGATGGAACAGCTGGGCGCTGTATCCGCTGACGACGGTACGCGTCTGGCACGGCTTAACTCTTGCACGCCTTAACTAAGGAGAAGTCCAACAATATGGCAACCGTTCAAGTTGCAGACGAACGTGCTTTTTCTTTCTTGGGAGTGAATGAGCGCCAGGGAAAGCCCGAGTATCAGCGATCAGATAAGCCTACGGTGCATGGCATGCATGACGGCCTGGAGTCGATTGTGGGTACCAAGCTTCTCGTTGACGTGGTGGAGATGGTTGCGGAGGGTTTGGAGGGTAATGCCAAGAGCTCTTGCGATTTCAGAAGAATTCTTTCCGTCGGAGAACCGGCGGAGTATGCTCTGTTCCTGTTCAGAGAGGCAGGAAACGGGAACCGGATGTCCCATGCCGTTTCCATTACCGTTTCCACCTGACATTGCAACGATCTGCTTCGAAATCTGAAGCATGCCGTGAAGTAGTTGCTCCTCCTGTTTTCTCTTGGTGATATCACGCGCCAAGTGTACGACTAAGCGTGGGTGAGTTCGGCCATCTTTGAAGATTAGAGTTGACAGATCCACCCATATCCGGCGACCTGAGCGGACTCTAACCTCCAGGTCGAAATTGGGGACTGTGTCACCCTCTACCGCCACTTGCCGAGCGTAAAACTCCGGGGTGCAACCCTTGGCGCCGAGGCTTCCGCGGCCTTGTAGGAGTCGATAACAGGATTTGCCGATGGCCTCTGAGGATGAGTAACCGAAAAGCTTTTCAGCCGCGGCGCTCCAGGAACATATTTCGCCCTGTCCGGTCACGCAGAAAGCCGCATCGGCTGTTTGCTCGAGGAATTCAAGCAGTTCGCTCTGCAGCATAACGAAGTTCCTTATAGGGTAGATGCATGCCCCAGCCCGTGAGGTGCAGGATGATTGCAGGGAGAGCTCACATGCATGTCCCGAGGCTGATGACGGGCATCATAGGCAAGAAGAAAAACAGAAACTGGTCAAAAGTGCACAGTCTTAGGAGGGGGGTTGTCAAAGACATCAGTCCGGAGAGGACGTCGGAAGGCGATCAGTCGTAACGCTCGTATAGAACCGACTTGCTGTCCCAGTCGACGCCGCTCGCCTCATCTTTTCCCCGGTTCTTTTTGCGCGCTGGTGAGCTCCGGTTTCTGGAATGAGTCTCCAATGGCCTGCTTCATGACTTGGCCATAAACAATGGAAATGGATGTTGTCAATGGAATGTTCTTGGGGCAGATTTGCACACAGTTCCCGGCGTAGCTGCACTCGTGGATTCCACCATCGCTCATCATTGCTGTTAGCCGTTCCCGTCGGAGGTGAGCTCCGGTCGGATGGAGATTGAAGAGCCGCACCTGATTAATGATCGCTGCCCCAACAAATCGTGTGGGCTCCGTAAACTGCGGGCAAACCTCCATGCACAGGCAACAGGAGATGCAACGTGACAGGGGATAAGCCTCTTCTTGCACCGCAGGATCGATGCGCGGGCCTGCTCCGAGGTCATAGGTCCCATCGACCGGGACCCAAGCCTTCACCTGCTTCAAGTTTTCAAACAGCACGCTGCGATCTACGGCCAGGTCGCGTACCACCGGGAATCGTGACAAAGGCTCGAGACGAATAGGTTGTTCCAGCCTGTCGATGAGGGAGGAGCACGCCATCGCCCCTCGGCCATTGATCCGCATGGCACATGATCCACAAACTTCTTCCAGACAGTTCGAATCATAGGTAATCGGCATGGTTTGTTTTCCATGGCGGTCTACCGGGTCCATGGCAATGTCCATGAGCGCACTGATGATATTCATGCCGGGCCTCCACCGGAGTTCGAATTCTTCCCAGTAGGGTTTCGAAGTGGGGTTGTCCTGTCGCTCGATGTTCAGACGTACTGTTCTGTCTGCCATGCCGCCTCCCATCTGCCAATGTCGGGCAAGGATTGCCTAACGCTCCTGAAACTAAAGGGGGAGGATTGTTTCATAAACACTCCTCCTTCAAAATGCCACCGCTATTTGCGTGGTGGGTACAGCAACAGGTACAAATACGCATCCGCCACCTCATCGGGCGTCAGGTACGTAAACACGGGCATGTGACCGCGTATTGGTATCGCGAGCGAGCCTTCGAGAACAGGCGCGCCAACCGTGACCTTGGTGACGAATTCGTTGAGGCTCAGACGCGACGTGAGGCTGTTGAGCGGCGGAATCTGCCCCTCGAAAAGCCCTTGGGGGCTGGGGTTCTCGCCGACCGATGCATGGCAGATATGGCATGTCGATTTCACGATATGCTCACCAACGCGCAATGGCGGCTCGATTACCGGAACTTGCTGCTTCTCCGCGCCCGGGATTCCCGCAAGCTGCCGCAGGTATGCGAACAGCGAGCGCACTTCCGAATCGGTCAGGGAGGGGTTGGGGGAAGGCATGTCCGTCCCGCCTTTGTGCAGGCGGTCGAGCAGCATGCCCTCAGCTTGCTTGGCAAGAGGAGCGGCATCCTTCCAAGCGACATCCATTCCGACCTTCTTCATGCGTTCGATGTACAGCCTTGCCGATGTCGCCCGCACGGGGTCGATGACAGAGTTGATTTCGGGCGGAGCACCCATGCCGGATGTGCCATGGCAGCTTTGGCACTTCAGGCGGTATAGGTCGGAGCCGTATAAGGTGGTGCTTTGCCCGGTAAACTTGTTGGAAAGCTGCAACGCTGGGTGCGGCGGCGGCCATTCGCTGGGCATCGGAGCTGCGGGGCCGTAGACGCCGGACGATTTGCCCAAGCTGGTTTCGTCAAAGCCACGGTGGAGGTGCTCCAGCCAGCTTCCGCCCTCCACCGGAGTCACAACCTGTGCGTGCCCGGACCACGACAGCGCCAAAACGAGAAGGGCGACCGCTACAATCCTCATTTCACCGAAATGGATATGATCTTCGCGCATGCCCGGAGGTGTCACACCGCTTTTCTGCCAACGGCCTTAGAGCGTTTCAGACTGGGAGGATAAGAAACCCGCTTTCGTTTTACTAAAGCCCACGGCGTAAGAGTGTGCGGACGCGTGCGACTCCGGCTTGCGATTTCTTCCACTCGTATGCCTCGAGCCAGCAGCGCATCGCCAATCATTGAGCGATGGCAGCGCCAAGGCACGGCTTCGGCGCACATGATGACGGTTCGTCGCTTTTGGGCCCAATGAATGAGCTGGTCCAAGGCTTTCTCAAATTCTGGCGTCTGCATGTAGTCGGCGAAGCCGCGGAAGCTGGCATTTCTCCAAGCCGTGTTGGTCGAGTCACGACGCGCGTGCCGCAGACCGCCAAGCCCAGCCGCATGCCGGTAACGAATCCCCGCCTTCTGGAGCGGGCGAGGGAGGCGGCCTTGGTTAAATTGCGGATTGTGTCGCGAGCGTGGGATCGTTCGAACATCGATCAACTGCTTGACGTCGTGAGCGAGAAGTAGAGCAACGAAATCCTTCAAGGTCCGGGTCGAGTGCCCCACTGTTAAAACGAGGGGAGTCTGTTCCGTTCGCCGTGACTCTTCGCGAGGCCGGGAGACCGAGGCGGTGAGGAGGCTCGGTCGCAGGAGGACCCGATGCGATATTGGGCCTGTTTGTTCGGTCGGGCTCGCCTCGAAATATCGCTGGCACTCCTAGTCATCGGCTGCGTGCTCGTCTCTTTTCGTGAGCTTGAGAGCCCTGGGCTTCGATCCTCCGTGTGTTCTTCGCAGCAGGCTGGTAAGTGCCGGGTACGGTTCGAAAACTGATTGCCAAGCGATTCCATCCGTTGATGGCGATAATTGCCAGGGTCAGATCAATCAGCTCCTTTTCGCCGAAGGTGTGGCGAGCTTGCTCATATATTGCATCCGGGACATGTCCTTGCCCGACCAGTGTGACCGCTTCGGTCCAGGCCAGAGCGGCCCGTTCACGCTCTGTGAAGAAGGGTGTTTCCTCCCAGGCGACCACCGCGTAGAGTCGTTGCTCGGTTTCACCCGCGGTGCGAGCATCCTTCGTATGCATGTCCACACAGTAGGCACATCCGTTGATCTGCGAAGCTCGTACCTTTACCAGCTCAATCAGAGAACGCTCTAACCCGCAGTGGTGAACATAGGTTTCCAGGCCCAGCATTGCAGTCATGGCACCGGGAGCAACTTTCACGTATTCAATCCTGGGTTCCATCACAGCCTCCTTCTATTTGTTAGAGATGGGCACAGGGCGGTTCTGCTTGTAGATTTCTCGGACGGTAACTTTCACCGTCTTCAAGCTTCCTGGAAAAATCTTCCGCCAAGCCGGATCTTCACTGATCTCCGCGTCACCATTGACGCGCATTCGGACACCCGTACGAAGATCCATGAACAGCATCCCGATGTGCGGATTGTCAAGGATGTTGCCAAGACTTCGAAACGAACCATTGCCCGCATAGTCCGGAAAGATGATCGTTGTATCGTCGAGAACCTTGACTGCTCGTACACCTTCCCTTTTCCCCCGATAGCTGCTATCGCACTCGCCTTCTCTGTTGCTGGTGGCGATGAAAAAGAAATCGAGAGATTCAAGATAGTGCGCGACAGTATCAGAGATTGTGACACTGGTCGGAACGTCAGGTGTTGCAAACCTCTTCCGCAGCAACTCCTCGCCATGCGATGCGTGTTGTCGTGTATCTGTGGTGTTCACCTTTGCGAGAGCCCTCCCAGTTCGAGAGGCTGCCCCTGCGATGTCCGCAATTCCAACGCTGGTCAGCCCAATGGTACTAGTTAACCCCAGCCGTCACTTCCATGCATATGTGACATTGTGTTCAATCGTTGGTACAAGCCTTCTATTGTGCATTCGAGCGCCAGCAGACAACATCGAGAGGAATCCGCCGGCATAGAGCCAGTTATTCGGTTGGAAACCGCGAGAAATACAGCCGGCGCGAATCGATCGGGAGTCTAATCGGGAAAGCTGGAGGAGGAGCCTCGGTCCACGGTTGGAATGGTTTGGGGAAGGAGAATTCTGAGGAGGTTCCCTTATGACATCAGATCAGTCCGGTGATTGGCGATCTCTCGCTGAAAGAGCCACTAAAGAGACCGACCCGAATAAGATGTTGGCGATTATCACAGAGCTTAATCGCGTGTTGGGAGGCGAGCAAACCGTTTACCAGCAGCAACAGCTAGGACATCAGGATAACGTCTGAATATTCCTGCGCTTCACACTCTGATGACTCTAGTCACGGAAGTTGGAGGAGGGGCCTAGATTTCACGTTTAGAAGTTACCTCAAGAAGGAGAATTGTGATGAAGAAGTTTGTGTTAGTTGTTGCGATGCTGATGATCTCCGCGACGTTCTCGTTTGGAAAGAAGGCGGAGAAAACCTATACCGGCGACGTCATGGACAGCCAGTGCGCCAAAATGGGCAATCATGACGCAGGATACAAGGTGACCGGTACGACCACGCCGAAAGACTGTGCCCAGGCATGCGTAAAGGCGGGAGGCAAGTACGTACTCTATGACGCAGTCGCGAAGACTGCCTACGAACTCGATGACCAGGACAAAGCCAAAGACTTGGCGGGCCAAAAGGTGAAGGTTGAGGGAACGCTCAATTCTGCTACCAAGACGATTCACGTTGACAAAATAGAATCTGCTCGCTAGAGCAGCACGGTGTCCTTGGAAGCCCCTTTTTGTTGCAGTCAGAGAACCGTGCGAGAAGCCGCCTGATCCTTCCGGCGTGCACGACTGGATTGAGTTTCCGTGGAAAGGCACCTGGAAGAGGAGGAAAAGGTGCATCACAAAAACGGGCTGATGGTTGCGATCGTCATCGTGCTGATCATCATCGTAGGAGCCTTTGCGGTGATGCATGTAAACATTAGTGCTCTCCCGGAACCGGGTCCATTCGAAACCTCGATCGCAACCAAGGCGAAAGACTGGTACATCAGCCGGGCAGCACGTGGCTCGCTGCCTCCGGCGCCGACCAACGACGCGTTCAGCGTTTCCGCGGGAGAAACGCTGTTTGGCATGGGGTGCGCTACATGCCACGGCCAGGACGGGCATAAGCCGACACCCATCGGCAAGGCGATGTACCCCCGCGTCTTAGATCTCGGCTCACCTGAGGTGCAGGAGATGTCGGATCGGGAACTATTCTGGGTGATCAGGAACGGCATCCGGTTGAGCGGCATGCCCGGCTTCGCAAAGATCGAGTCCGATGAACAGATCTGGGAGTTGGCGTATTACGTGCGTAGTTTGGGCAAACAGCCAAAGCGCTAGCTCACACCTGCGGCTGCATCTGGGAATCCATCGCCGTTCATTGTCTGCCCAACATGTCTGCCCAACATGCGCGCGGTCTTCGGCAGAGGACAGACTCGCCCTTGGAGCCAAGATACCGTACACGATTTTCGCACTGTGCGCTTTTGACCGGAAGAGAGTTCTGTGAAATGTCACGATATTTTCAAGAGAATTGCTTTATCTCGTGGTGACCTAGGTCCACGACGACGTAACGAGTATCACCGGTTTCGTGGTCGAACACAATGTCATCCATGGTGCCAATTTGTTCTACTGAAATTGTTCGGGCAGCTGATAAGGACATTTTCTTCCTGCAATCACATTTGCTGGGGTGGAATCACTACCTATGGTCGCTGAGACTTCGCCGAATCCTCCTGATCCGATCCACAAGGGGTGCGCGGCAGTCGATACAGCTTTCCACAGCTGAGGATAAGGAGCATGAAATGAATACAGCTATCGCAAAATCGCCAACGCAGTTGATGAGACTGAAGAGCCGTCAGGAGGTAGCGGAACGCACGATGGCGTTCCACTTTGAAAAGCCGGCTAGTTTCAAGTTTATCCCCGGCCAGTTCATTGACATGACTCTATTGACCCCCCCTGAGACGGATGCTGAGGGAAACACGCGAGGCTTCTCGATCGCGAGCGCACCTTACGAAACTACGATTATGGTGACCACCCGTCTTCGTGATACTGCCTTCAAGCGTGTATTGAAGACCGTGCCGTTGGAGACCGAGGTAAAACTCGAAGGTCCTTTCGGCGACTTGAAGCTCCACACCGATGTGAAGCGGACAGCTGTGTTCTTGGCGGGTGGCATCGGGATTACACCCTTCCACAGCATATTGCTGGATGCCGCAAAGCGAAAGCTGCCTCATCGCATTTTTCTCTTCTACTCCAACCGCCGGCCAGAAGATGCAGCATTCCTCGATGAATTGCAAGCACTCGAGAAGCAAGATGCAAACTACACATTTGTCGGTACGATGACCGAAATGGAAAGATCAAAGCATTCCTGGCAAGGTGAACGAGGCGTGATCAACAAAAAAATGCTCGCCAAGTATTTGAAGGGAGCGCCATCTCCTATCTACTACATCGCTGGACCGCCTGCCATGGTCACCGGCCTACACAAAATGCTGCAAGAAGCCGGAATCAACGATGACGATATCCGTACAGAAGAGTTCACTGGCTACTGATTAGCTGTGTCTCCAGAGAACTACTTGGGTACGAACGGAACGAAACAGCATCGATGGAGCCTTTTATGACACCGAAATCAAGGGATCGGGATAACGAAGCCCAACTCGACGAGCTCGGAGATAATCCGGGGCAGGTCGGATCGGACAGCGCGGGACAATCGGGTGATTCACAAGGTTTGTCGGACATAGCCGAATCGGCGGCGGAAAGCGTAGAAGAGCTTGCTGACACCGACCAGGCGTACGAAGCCGAAGCCATACAAGGCGTGGAGGACGCCGGAGATCATCCGGAACGACAGGTGCGCAGCCACCAGGACAGGCACTCGTCCAATCAAGCCTCAAACGACCGCGACTGGGAGTAAGCGCACCAGTTATTGCGGGCTCGCAGGCCACGTGCTTGCTAACCGCATCTCCATCGATGTCAACTCGCAGCTCAAGAAGTTTGTTGTGAAAAGGCGTGCTGGCCTGTGTCTCGATGATCGGTACGACCCGATCACGTGAGAGTCTAAATTTACATGGGAATAGCTCAGGTTTTCCTGCTTCTTGAAAAGCCGGTCGAATCCCTCGACGCCTACATTTCTGAGGGCGGTGGAGAGGCACTCAACAAGGCGCTACCGTACTGCTCCACCGTGGCGTGACGGTACGAAGATGCTCAGCCAAGGAGAGCGTGATCAGTAGAGCGATAATGAACCAACTGTAGTGAAGTCCAACAGAGATGCCAGCGATTCGGCCAAGCTTGACTTGTGCTTGCACTGTAGTGAACCCTCAAGCTGCAAATATCGACCGCTTGTCAAATCCAACCCTGCGGTTTCCACACTCAGAGCCTGCGGTTTCCAAACTCAATGTTCTGATGGGGTCATCTCTCGTCGTTCGACCGTAAGGGTTCCTTACCGGCTGGTGTGAAACGGATCGGAATTGGCATCTGAGGTTTGCATGGTCTCTCCCAAAACACAGCAAAAAGGCTGTACATCAGACGATTACGTGCGAGGAGGCGTTGGGCACATAGGACGCTTGTACTCACAGACTCTACAAATGCTCCATTTAACCTGCGGGCAGACGACTTCTATCCTTTTCCGTGTAAGCTCCTGGGCTCGGCTCCGCAGATATCTGCCGACTACAAGAAGTAGATGTGTCGGCTGCCGGGCCGGAATGGTCATTGTGGCGACACCGCGTTCTCGGCCTTCGCCTTGACGATTTGAGACTCGGAGTAGAGTGGGCCAAACCATTTCATGTGAGGTGTTACGTGGCGCACAATGGTGCTAATCAATTGCACGAGGCTTTCGGACGACCGGGCATTCCGCCCAGATGGACATCGAGCTCGAAGAGCGGCGTCGGAACAGCGTATTCAACCTCGAGCCGGGTATGGTTCACGATCTCACACGGAATTCTCAACGAAATCTACTTTCCTACAATCGATCATCCCCAAACGCGGGACATGCAGTTCCTGATTACTGACGGCGAAACCTTCTTCCACGAAGAACGGCGCGACCTGGACAACGAAATTGAATGCATCGAGTCCAATGCGCTGGGTTATCGAGTGACTACGTCTGACCGCAAAGGCCGCTATCGGCTGGTGAAACAGATCATTTCTGATCCGCACCAGCCCTGTGTCCTTATCCATGCACAAGTGGAAGGAGATCCCGAATTCCTGAAGAAGTTGCGAATTTATGCGCTGCTTGCGCCCCACCTGGAGGTCGGCGGTTATGGAAATTCGGCTCGCCGATTCAAGGCAGCTGGCCAGAACGTTTTAATCGCATGGAAGGCCGGCAAGTTTCTCGCCATGGGTGCTAATGTCGGGTTCAACAAGACTTCGTGCGGTTACGTCGGGCACAGCGATGGGTGGCAGGACCTTCACAAGGACTTCCGCCTGGACTGGGAGTTCGACAAAGCCGAGGACGGCAATGTGGCGGTTATCGGCGAAATCAACCTGACTCGCAATCGGGAGTTCACGGTAGGCATAGCATTTGGAGACAGTCTTCACGGCGCTCTGACAGTTCTAGAGCAATCGCTGGCGACTCCGTTCGTGGAACATCGCGAGAAATTTGTCGACCAGTGGCATCGTGCTTGCGCTCACATGAAGGCATTGGATGGAGTCTCGGGTGATGGGGGAGAGTTGTATCGGACAAGCCGAAACCTGCTGCTGGCGCATGAAGATAAGACATTTGCCGGCGCGCTGATAGCGTCGGCGAGTATTCCGTGGGGCAATGCCAAGGGTGACGAAGACCTGGGCGGCTATCACCTGGTATGGACTCGCGATATGGTGAACAGTTCCTTGGCCCTGCTCGCCTGTGACGACAGGAGCACGCCGTTGCGTGCGCTAGTGTATCTCGCTTGCTGCCAGCAAGCCGATGGTGGATTTCCGCAAAACTTCTGGATTGACGGTGGCCCGTATTGGCAAGGTATTCAGCTCGACGAAGTCGCTTTCCCAATTCTCCTCGCTTGGCACCTGTGGAAAAAGGATGCGCTTAGAGATTTCGATCCGTACTCGATGGTTCGATCTGCAGCGGCTTACCTTGTCCGACACGGGCCAGCCACACAGCAAGAGCGATGGGAAGAGGAAAGTGGATATTCACCATCCACGTTGGCGGTCAGCATTGCTGCTTTGATCTGTGCTGCAGATTTCGCACGGGCGAGAGGCGAGCAGAACGCCGCGAGCTTCTTGCAGGACTACGCCGATTTTCTTGAGTCTCACGTTGAGGGGTGGACGGTTACGACCAACGGGTCCCTCGTTTCAGGAATTCAACGTCACTACATTCGCATTCATCCTGCGGCAATCGGCGATCCATGTCCAGATGAGGATCCCAATCACGGCCTTCTCTCCATTCACAATCGTCCCCCTGGAACGCCATGGCAGTTCCCGGCAAAAGACATCGTGGATCCGGGTTTCCTCGAGTTGGTTCGTTACGGTATTCGCAAGCCCGGCGACCCATTGATCGAAGACTCCTTGCGAGTCGTCGATGCTGTCTTGAAGGTGGATACTCCGTTCGGCCCTTGCTGGCGGCGCTACAACCACGACGGCTACGGGACCCATCCGGACGGCAGACCGTTCGAAGGCTTTGGGCAGGGCCGGGCTTGGCCGCTGCTGACAGGCGAGCGCGCACACTACGAATTCGCCGCAGGACGGGATGTTCGTGCACTGATCCGCGCTATTGAGCGCTTTGCATTCAGAGGCCGGATGTTACCAGAGCAGGTCTGGGATAGTCCGGACGTGCGAGCCGCTGAAATGTATCTCGGAAAACCGGCAGGATCGGCGATGCCGCTGATGTGGGCTCACGCTGAGTATGTGAGGCTGTTGCGTTCGGTAGCAGACGGTCACGTTTTCGACCTGATCCCGATCGTGGCGGATCGATACCTGAAAAGCCGCGGAAGGAAAGACTTGGAAGTCTGGAAGCCCGTCCGCCAGGTCAGGGAAGTGATAGCGGGGCAGGTATTGCGGATCCAAGCACCAGAGTCGTTCCGGCTGCATTGGACTGATGACGGTTGGGCTACGGCGAGAGACACACCCTCAACTTCGACTGGGATCGGAATTGAATTTGCTGATATCGCTATCCATGACGATCAGAGTGTCCCTGTGCAATTCACGTTCTTCTGGATTGCTCGTAATAGCTGGGAAGGACACAACTACGCAGTTCGCATCAAACAGAGGCGCGCTCATGCGGTAGCTGCCTGAGGCAGAGAAACGCTGAACTGAATGCCAAAGAAGTTGGTGGAGGATGAACATGCAACTTGGAATGATTGGGCTGGGAAGGATGGGAGCCAATATGGTGCAGCGCCTGCTGCATGGCGGGCACGAATGCGTTGTGTTCGACATGAAGCCCGCGAATGTAAGCAAGTTGGCGAACGATGGCGCGATCGGAGCCAAGTCGCTCGACGACTTCGTCTCCAAGTTAAAGCCACCACGCGCTGCCTGGCTGATGGTGCCGGCCGCGGCCGTCGATAAGACTCTGAGCGACCTTGCTGCTCGCATGCAGCAAGGTGACATCATCGTCGACGGGGGCAACTCTCACTACATTGACGACATTCGACGGGCAGGTGAACTCAAGCCTAAAGGTATTCACTATGTCGACGTTGGGACAAGTGGCGGGGTCTGGGGTTCTGAGCGGGGATACTGTCTGATGATCGGCGGCGAACGGAGTGTCGTCCAGCATCTTGATCCGGTCTTCGCCACCCTCGCCCCCGGGATTGCAACGGCGTCTCGCACGCCTGGCCGCGATAAGACCGGCGGCACGGCTGAGTCACGGCTATCTGCATTGCGGACCTAGTGGTGCCGGCCACTTCGTCAAGATGGTTCACAACGGAATCGAGTACGGCATCATGGCGGCTTATGCGGAAGGGTTAAACATCCTGCACCACGCCAATGCTGGGAAGAAAACCATCGAGGTCGATGCCGAGACCACACCGCTGCGGCAGCCCGAATATTACCAATATGACTTTTGCTTGCCTGACGTCGCAGAGGTTTGGCGTCGTGGCAGCGTGATTGCTTCGTGGCTGCTGGATCTTACCGCGACCGAGTTACTGAAAGAGCCGAGCCTAAAGAGCTACGCGGGACGCGTGTCAGATTCGGGCGAGGGACGCTGGACGATCAAGGCCGCAATTGATGAAGCGGTTCCCGCCCCTGTTTTGAGTGCCGCACTTTACGAACGGTTCAGTTCCCGCGGCGATGCGGACTTTGCCGATAGAGTTCTGTCCGCGATGCGGCATGAATTCGGCGGGCATGTGGAAAAAGCTGCGTGACAGGTTGAAAATGACGACCGTTCATTCGGATGCATTCGTCTTCTTCGGCGCCACCGGTGATCTGGCGTTCAAGCAAATCTTCCCTGCAGCTTCAAGCCATGATCCGGCACGGCCACCTGGCTATGCCGATCATCGGAGTGGCAAGGTCTGCGAAGGGTCTTGACGGGCTTCGGGCTCGCGCACACGAGAGCCTTGAGAAACACGGCGGCGTGGATCCTCGTGCCTTCGCAGCACTCTCGGCAAAACTCCAATATGTCAACGGAGATTACAACTCTCCGGACACATTCCGCGATTTACGAAAAGCGCTGGGCGACGCGTCACGGCCCCTCTATTACTTGGCCATTCCGCCAGACTTGTTTGAGACCGTAGCCCAGGGCCTGGCCAATGCGGGCTGCGACAAGGGGGCGCGCGTGGTCGTCGAAAAGCCTTTTGGCCGCGACCTTGCCTCCGCGCAGGCACTCAATCAAACCCTGCATCGTTCCTTTCCCGAGTCGGCGATTTTTCGAATCGATCATTACCTTGGCAAGGAACCGGTCCAGAATCTCCTCTACTTCCGCTTTGCCAACTCGTTCCTGGAGCCAATCTGGAATAGCAACTACGTACAGAGCGTGCAGGTCACAATGGCCGAAACCCTCGGAGTCGAAGGGCGGGGAGTTTTCTATGAAGAGGTGGGTGCGATCCGCGACGTCGTGCAGAATCACATGTTGGAGGTCGTTGCGCTGCTAACGATGGAGGCCCCCATCGGCCGCGATCCCGATGCCCTCCGGGACGCAAAGCAACGGGCTTTTCGAGCCATGCGGCCACTTGCTCCGACTGACGTCGTCCGCGGCCAGTTCCGTGGTTACCGCAACGAGGACGGCGTCGCTTCGGATTCGAACGTGGAGACCTTCGCCGCGGTCAGGCTACACATCGACACATGGCGATGGGCAGGTGTTCCATTCTACATTCGAGCCGGTAAGCGAATGCCTGTCAGCGCAACTGAAGTACTGGTTGAGCTCAAGCGTCCTCCCCAGGCAGTGTTCGACCCAATTATCCAAAGTCAGGCGAACTACCTTCGCTTTCGTCTCAGCCCAAATGTAACCATCTCCCTGGGCGCACGGGCCAAGGTGCCCGGAGAAGCGATGGTTGGCGAGGGTGTGGAACTCGTCGTACGACAATCCTCAGCTGATGAGATGACGCCATACGAGCGTCTGCTCGGCGATGCCATCCGAGGAGATCCTACCTTGTTCGTTCGTGAAGACGGCGTGGAAGCGTCTTGGTGTGTTGTCGATCCGATTTTGGGGAACGTGACGCCGGTCCATGAATACGAATCGAATAGCTGGGGCCCCACCGAGGCTGATCAGATCATTGTGGGCGACGGTGGCTGGCGCAATCCTCAGCCGGCCGTAGATAAAGTGCCAGGCACGACAAAAAGAAAACCAGGAGTGAAGCGATGACGGTTGAAACCTCAGAACAAGTTGCATTGGAAACCCTGCAGGACAAGGCGACCCGCTTGCGCATTGACTCGGTCCGTTCCACGACCGAAGCCGGCAGCGGTCATCCGACGAGCTGCGCTTCTGCGGCGGAGATTATGGCTGTGCTTTTCTATTCCGTGATGCGTTACGATCCTCGCGATCCACACAATCGCGACAGTGACGTCTTCGTGCTCTCGAAGGGGCACGCCGCACCTATCCTCTATGCCGCTTGGGCGGAGGCAGGTGCCTTCCCGCGAGAGAAACTGCTGACTCTGCGTAAGATCGACTCTGATCTGGAGGGCCATCCCACTCCCCGATTGCCCTTTGTGGACGTAGCTACCGGTTCTCTGGGGCAGGGTTTGTCTGTGGGAGTTGGCATGGCCCTCGATACGAAACAATTCGAGAATTCCGACCAGCGCGTTTTTGTTTTGATGGGCGATGGTGAATCGGCTGAAGGCTCGGTATGGGAGGCTGCGCAATGGGCCTCTCTCCACCGCCTCAATAATCTCTGCGCGATCATTGACATCAACCGGCTGGGTCAGAGCCAGCCAACGATGCTGCAGTACCAACTGGAAATCTACAAGGCTCGCTGGGAAGCATTCGGCTGGCAGGCGCTGATCGTTGATGGACACAATATTCCCGATCTCCTTGCAGCGTTTGAAACCGCCAACCGAGTCAGCGATCGTCCGACGATCGTGCTCGCGCGAACCCTGAAAGGCAAGGGTCTGACCGGCATCGAAGGTCTTGAGCACTGGCATGGCAAGGCTCTGGACAAAGATACTGCGGCTAAGGTCGTGGCTGAGCTCGAAGGGCAGTTGACGGGAGCCGCACGAACAGTGGAAACCCAATATTCCTCCAGTGCGACTCAGCAGCTCCAAAGCAGTGGAGGTCGGCGGCAGTCCGGCCAAGAAACCACCTTATGCGATCGGGGGCAATGCAGTCGCCACGAGAAGAGGGTTTGGCGACGGCTTGGCTGCTCTAGCGAAGGTCGATCCTCGGATTGTTGTGCTCGACGGGGACGTAAAGAACTCTACGTACACGGAAGAATTCGAGAATGTTGCACCGAATCGGTTCTTCCAGGGTTACATCGCGGAGCAGAACATCGTCGGAATGGCCATGGGACTCGCGGCACGGGGCAAGGTGCCAGTTGCTTCCTTGTTCTCGTGCTTCGTGACCCGGGCGTACGATTTCATTCGCATGGCGGCCATCAGCAAGCTCAATATGAAACTCGTTGGTACGCACTGTGGAGTATCGATCGGTGAGGATGGCCCGTCGCAGATGGGGCTCGAAGATCTTGCCATGATGTGCGCCGAACCGGATTTCACAGTGCTCTATCCTGCCGATGCCACGAGTGCCTGGAAGGCCACGACAATAATCGTAGAGCAATCCGGCCCTTGCTATCTCCGGCTCGGGCGCCCGAAATCCCCGATTCTCTACGGTCCGGATGAGGAGTTCGCAATTGGGAAATGCAAAGTCCTCCGAAAGGGCGACAAGGACAGGGCACTTGTTGTCGCGGGTGGTATCACCGTGTTTGAAGCTCTGGCGGCCTACGATCAGCTCCAAAAAGACGGTGTTTCGGTTCGCGTCATCGATCTATTCAGCGTTCAACCAATCGATCGCGATGAGCTAATCGCCTCGGCGCGCGCTGCGGGCGGCGTCGTCATCACGGTCGAGGACCACTATGAACACGGAGGAATCGGCGACGCCGTTCTCTCCGCTCTGGCTGAAGAGAGCGTTCGAGTTTACAAACTAGCGGTGCGGGAGATTGCGCACAGCGGGAAGGCCAAAGAGCTAATCGAGAAGTTCGGTATTTCTTCCGGGCACATCGTGAATGCGGTCAAGTCTGCTTTACGGGTCACTTCTCGCAATACTCTCAGCGTTTCGCGGTCAAAGGGATCGATGAACAGGGGTCTTGGCATTGTAATTAAAGGAAAAGATATGAGGCTAACCCAACAGCTTCACGACCTCGGCCAGAGCCTCTGGCTTGACAACATCACCCGTGGGCTCCTGACGAGTGGGACGCTCCGCCGCTACATCGACGAACTGTCGGTCACCGGGCTCACTTCAAATCCCTCGATCTTCGACCACGCGATTAAGAATTCGAACTTCTATGACGACGCCATCCGCCAGAAGATGAAGGAGGGCAAGTCGGGCGAGGCGCTCTTCTTCGAACTTGCACTCGAGGATTTGACGCAGGCCGCCGACCTCTTCCGACCAGTTCACGACCGGACCAATGGCACTGATGGGTGGGTGTCGATGGAAGTGTCTCCTCTGCTCGCTCATGACACGGCGCAGACGATCGCCGAGGCTAAGCAACTCTATGCTCGCGCTGGGCGGCCTAACCTCTTCATCAAGATTCCCGGTACCCAGGAAGGTTTGCCGGCCATCGAAGAGGCCATCTTCGCCGGAGTGCCGGTGAATGTGACGCTGCTCTTTTCGTGTGAGCAGTATCTGGCGGCTGCCGATGCATATTTCCGCGGCGTCGAGCGACGAATTCTAGCCGGTCTCAACCCGGCTGTATGGTCCGTGGGCTCGGTTTTCATCAGCCGCTGGGACAAGGCGACAATGGGAAAGGTCGGCAAAGGGTTGCAGGACAAGCTCGGAATTGCCGTCGCCAAGAGGACGTACAAAGCCTACCGCCAACTGCTCGATTCGGAGCGCTGGCAGCGGCTGGCCAACGCCGGTGCGCATCCGCAACGCCTGCTCTGGGCGAGTACAGGCACCAAAGATCCGGCCGCCTCCGATGTTCTCTACATCAAGGCGCTTGCCGCACCCTTCACGATCAATACGATTCCAGATGCAACCCTACTTGCCTTCGCTGACCACGGCGAACTGAGTGAGCTTCTGCCCGTCGACGGCGGCGATGCTGACAAGGTGATTGCCAAGTTCGCTAAAGCGGGCATCGACCACGACCAGCTCGCCGCCGATCTCCAACGTGAAGGCACCGAGTCCTTCGTCAAAGCCTGGAACGAGTTGCTCGCCTCCGTTGCGTCGAAGAACGTCTTGCTCAAAGCTGCCGGGTGAAGAAGGGCACAGAATTGGCCAGGTTCGACGAAATATCCTATCCATCCCAACTACACCCTAACTGTCCAGCGGCACCAAGGCGAAACTCTCGGTGAGGGAAAGACTCTTCCACACGGTATGTGACAACCGTAATGCCAACAAGGACGAATGTAGGATTGCAAGAACCTAGGATTCGGCCGAGCATGAGACTCATCGGGCTGCTGAAGTCGCAATGTTTGCACACAACATACGAAAGGAAGTTGAAGATGATTAGTACGACAACAAAAAGCAATCCAAGCAACTCCGTAGCCGCGGTTTTCAGTCAGCATTCCGGAGCCGAGAATGCGGTGAAGGAATTGAAAGATGGCGGGTTCGACGTCAAGAAGCTCTCGATCATAGGGAGCGATTACCATTCCGAAGAAAATGTGGTCGGTTTCTACAACACAGGCGACAGAATGATGTACTGGGGCAAAACGGGGGCGTTTTGGGGAGGCCTCTGGGGTTTGCTATTTGGATCGGCGTTCTTGCTTATCCCTGGTCTAGGTCCAATTATCGCGGCCGGTCCGATTGTGAGCTGGATCATCGCTGCCCTGGAAGGTGCAGTTGTGATTGGCGGAGTGAGTGCCTTGGGAGCAGGGTTGTTCAGCCTAGGCATCCCGAAGGACAGCGTTGTGAAGTATGAAGCTTCGATCAAGGCTGGAAAGTTTCTCCTGATTGCCCACGGCACCGCGGATGAGGTCCAGCACGCCCGCAATATCCTGCAAAACTCAGGGGCCGAGCAGATCAACATGCATCATCCGGCCGTTGAGAGTGCTCGCGTCGCCTGAACCAAAGGAGGGAGTCATGTCATCAAGTTACTCCCACGGTTTGTGCGCTTCTATGGCGTTCCAGGAGAACACACTGGATCGCATAAAGGGGCGGCGCTACACCATGTATCGACTCAAACGGGGAACGCGAGCAAACCCGGAATCAAAGGAAAATGAAGTGCTAAATGGATCGTTGCGATTTGCGGAGCAGAGCAACACAGACTACTCAAGCCCTGCATGGAGACAAACTCGAGCACGCAAGATCGAAGTCCATATATCTATCTGTAATGCAGCCCGACCCGCGCCATGGTCTGGCGGTCCCAAAGTTAACCAAATCCAAGTGAGAAGGAGCTTGCGATGATCAATCTGAAGCGTGCGTACGACCCGGCTACCAGCACTGACGGTATTCGACTGCTGGTGGAGCGGTTGTGGCCAAGAGGAGTAAAGAAGACGTCGCTCAGGGTTAAGAGTTGGCTTAAAGACGTGGCCCCCAGCACCGAGTTGCGAAAATGGTTCAGTCACGACCCCGCCAAATGGGACCAGTTCCGCAGCCGGTACTTTGACGAATTAGAGGCCAAGCCCGACGCCTGGCAGCCGATCCTCCAAACCGCGCGACGCGGAAACGTAACACTGATCTACAGCTCGCATGATTCCGAGCATAACAATGCCGTGGCGCTGCAAGAATTCCTGCAACGGCACAAGCGTAAGAAGACATCTACACCAAGGTTGGCAGCGTGAGGTGGCATCGACCGGTGCCGGAAACAACGAACACTCGTGATTCATTGGGTGAGCTCGAAATCTAGGAAGGCGCTGAAGAGTCCAGCGCTCCCATGCAAGGGCCGCATCGAACTCTCGCAAATCGCCGGAAAGCGGCCCGAAAGGTGAATCAGATGGAAGGCAAAAAAGAAACTGCGGAAGATGTACGCCTGGTGGTGGCGGATGTTGATGGGGCGCTGGTCACTCCCGACAAAGTCGTGACGCCGCGCGCACGTGCCGCGGTGCGAAGAATCATAGACGCGGGAATCGCTTTTACCATCACCAGCGGCCGGCCTCCACGGGGCATGAAGATGTTGATCGACGATCTTCACCTTCAGCATCCCATCACGGCATTTAACGGCGGTGTGTTCGTGAGGCCCGATCTCTCCGTCATTCGCGAAAACTTGCTCCCCCGCGAGGCGGTGCAACCCGTGATCGACATCCTGACAAGTCATAAGCTCGACGTCTGGATCTATAACGAGAAAGACTGGTTTGTGCCATCGCGCCATGGCCCCCACGTGGACCGCGAAGAGTGGACGGTCAAATTCCCCCCGATCGTAGTGCCGAGATTTGATGGTTTGCTGGATCGAGTGATGAAGATCGTTGGCGTCAGTGACGATCTGGAAGCGGTCGCGCACTGCGAAAAAGACGTGCAGAAGGAACGCGGCGAGCACGTCTCGGCCGCCCGCTCCCAACCCTACTACTTAGATGTAACTCATCCGAAGGCCAATAAAGGAGAGGTGATCACTGTCCTGTCGGAAATGCTACATGTCCCTGCGGCAAATATCGCGACCATCGGAGACATGCCGAACGATGTGCTCATGTTCAAGCGCAGCGGGGTCAGCATCGCCATGGGGAATGCGAGTTCAGACGTGCAACATGAGGCCAGGTTTGTGACCAGTTCCAACAAGGAAGAAGGCTTCGCGTTGGCCATGGAACAGTTTGTCCTTCGCGCTCAGGTCGCTTGAAGGTGGTCGGAAGAGAAGCAGTTCTAGAGAATGGCAGGATTCAGTCATGATCGTCGTGATAATGGGTGTTTCAGGATCGGGGAAGACAACGATCGGCACCATGCTTGCCGATGCGATCCACTGTCCATTTCTGGAAGGAGATTCACTGCACTCCAAAGAGAACATCGAGAAGATGAGTCGTGGTATTCCGTTAACTGATTCTGATCGTGCCCCGTGGTTAACGGCCATTCGTGCTCACATTCTGAAGTTCTCCAAGGGTGGGAAGGATCTTGTCGTCGCATGCTCAGCTCTGGAGCAGAAGTACCGGGAATTTCTCGCAGAAGGAATTCCGATCACCTGGGTTTACCTAAAGGGCTCAGCGGAACTCATTCGTTCGCGCATGAAGCATCGGCCGAGGCACTTCATGAAAGCGGACATGCTTCCTAGTCAGTTCGAGACGCTGGAAGAACCGTCTGATGCTATTGTCGTCGACATTTCACGGCCGTCCTCTGCCATCGTGGCGCAGATCCTGGCCCGGTTGCGCAGACCACAGCCCACTCTTCAGAACGATGCCGCCACTCAAGAGGCACAGAAAAAGCTGTGTACCTCGGTAAAGAATGCGAGAGGTACCCGAGTCTGAGCAAAAGAACTTTGCAGCGAAGCAATGCCCAAGGAGGTAACAAATGAAGGCCATTTCGGTTGTGCCTGGTACCAAGACTGTCCGGTTAGTCGACCGGCCGGAGCCATCGATCTCCGTGCCCGACGAGATAAAGGTCCGTGTGCTACGGGTTGGCATTTGCGGCACTGACCGCGAGGAGGCTGCGGGCGGCCGTGCCCAGGCACCACCTTCCCACGAAGATCTAGTGCTAGGCCATGAGATGTTCGGCCAGGTAGTAGAAATTGGCCGTGGGGTGAAGCAGGTCAACCCTGGCGACTATGCCGTGTTCACGGTCCGCCGAGGCTGTGGAAAGTGCCGCCCTTGTGCCATGAACCGTTCTGACATGTGCCAGACCGGGCTCTACACCGAGCGCGGCATCTCAGGCATGGATGGATACCAGACGGAATACGTGGTAGACCACGAACAATACGTCGTACAAGTGCCGCCTGAACTGGAGGCGGTGGGAGTGCTCGCCGAGCCTTTTTCAGTGTCAGAGAAGGCGATCGCCGAAGCCATTCAGTTGCAACTCATTCGTCTGCCGGAGTCCTCCGCCTCGCGAGACTGGGTGTCTGGAAAGCGTTGTCTGGTAGCGGGACTGGGGCCGATCGGCCTGTTGGCGGCCTTGGCGTTGCGCCTGCGTGGTGCCGACGTCTGGGGCTTGGATGTCGTTGACGCAAGCACAGTCCGCCCGCGATGGTTACATTTGATTGGCGGCCATTACCTCGACGGACGCCAGATTACGCCGGAACACTTCATCGACCAGATCGAGTTGTTCGACCTGGTCTTGGAGGCTTCAGGAATTGCCAGTCTCGAATTCGACCTCATCGATGCGTTGGCCATCAACGGAGTGTACGCGGTGACCGGCATACCATCGGGTGACCGGCCGCTGAAAATAGATGGTGCGGAGTTCATGCGGCGCCTCGTGCTGAAAAACCAGGTGATGGTAGGGAGCGTCAATGCATCGCATGATCACTTCCAATTGGCGGTGAACGACCTCATCCAGGCGCAGACTCGCTGGCACGAACATGTAGCAGACCTCATTACGCACCGGCACAACTACACGGAATTCGAAAACGCGTTTCAGCATCACGGTTCAGACGAAATCAAGGTCGTGCTGGAGTGGAGCGGGGATCGAATGTCCACGCAGGAGAAGGTCAACCAATTGTCGTATCACGAAGCATAAGTGGTCGAATGTTGCGGAGTGCCGGAACTGTTCTGACTTTAGGAACCAAAGAGCGTGGCGAAATGAAATCCGATGTGCGTGTATTTGCCGATGTGAACGAACTCAGCCTTCGCGCAGCCGAAGCGGTGGTTAGAGTAATCAACGAGTCCATGCAAGCCAACGGCACTTGTTCCCTTGCCCTCTCGGGTGGGAGCACGCCGCGAACCCTTTACCGCTTGCTTTCTTCGCAGTTTCGAGACCAGATCCCATGGACAAAAGTCCACGTTTTCTGGGGAGACGAGCGCTACGTGCCGCCCGGTGATCCACAAAGTAACTACCGCATGGCGAGGGAGACTCTACTGGATCACGTCGCATCTCCAGATGGCAATGTGCATCCTATGCCGACGGGCCTGCCTGACCCCGATGTAGCTGCTCGGGACTACGAGAAGACGCTAAGGAACTATTTCTCCAGAGACTGGCCGCGTTTCGACTTGGTTCTCCTCGGACTCGGAGAAGAGGGGCATACGGCATCGCTATTCCCCGGATCACCTGCCTTGGAGGAAACGAAGCGCTGGGTGGTAGCAGTAAAAGCCCCGGCCGAGCCGCCTCTGCGGCTTACGCTCACGTTGCCAGTACTCACCGAGGCAGCCAACATTTACTTCTTGGTGGCAGGACCAAACAAGGCCCAAGCCCTATACCACGTTCTCACCGGGTCGCCTGACCCAAAGAGCTACCCGGCTTCTGGCATTCGCCGGGCTGGAGGGACTGTGATCTGGTGGGTGGATCGGGAAGCAGCGGCTCTAGTCAGGGAGTCGGCAGCATAGCGCTCACGCGCAGGCATAATCACTCGTTTCTGCCCGCGTACGGTGATGACTGATTTGGTCCACCCGAGAAGTTTTCACGTGGATGATTGTGCTCTTGCCTGGCGACGCCCTTTTATTTTTATTGTGAAAAGCGATTTCTCATTCACGCCAATAGACTCTAAGTTGAGGAGTAGGGATGATCCCGTTTGATGCGGCCCATAAAGCTGTTCATTATCCACCGGACCGGCGCTTTCGTTTCTGGATCAGGCCCTCGTTTGTCGCAGGAGCAGCTGCGCTGATCCTCGTGCCTCTGTTGCTTGCATGGGGGCAAGCTGCCATTTTCGGATTGCCGTATATTCCCCCGGTACCTCAGTTTAACCAGGCGTCTCCGACTGGACAACAGGGCTTTCCATTGTGGATCCGCTATGCACACTTCTTCAATTTTTTGTTTTTGATGATGCTGGTCCGCAGCGGCCTCTCAATCCTCATGGATCATCCGCGGCTTTATTTCAATAACGACTGCACACCCGGCACAGAGTGGATTCGATTCACGCCTTTAACGGTTCCCAAAGACCGGGTGTGGACGGCGAAGGACGATGCGCGTTACATCTCGCCCGTTTTTGCGCTTCCGGGATATCGCCATACGGTAGGAGTGGCGCGCTCCTGGCATTTCATCGATGTTTATGGGTTTATCATTACGGGTCTGATTTTTATTCCGTTGCTTTTCATAACCGGGCAATGGGAACGGGTGGTGCCGACATCGTGGATCGTTCTGCCTCAGGCGTGGAACACGTTCGTCCACTATGCGAACTTTCATTTTCCGCCTGAGCCCAACGGCTTTTACGGATATAACGCACTGCAGCAATTGGCCTACTTTGCCGCCATCTTCTTGTTCGCGCCACTATCGATTCTTACCGGCGCCGCGATGTCCCCGGCAATGGTGAATCGCTTTTCGTGGTTTCCCCACTTCTTTGGTGGAAGGCAGGGGGCCCGCTCCATCCACTTTCTAACGATGCTCAGCTGGGTTGCATTTTTGATCGTTCACGTGACGCTGGTGGTCTTGACCGGATTTAAGCGGAATATGAACCACATTGTTCTCGGAACGGATAATCTCAGGCCACTGGGGATGATTCTTGGCTTTGCCGGTATTGGGGTTGTAGTTGTCACTTGGATCATCGCTCACTACACTTCGTGGAAGTTTCCACGCCTCCTGCAACACATGCAAAAAGCAATTTCTCAGCCGATACGCCTCGCTACTCTGAATCGACTGTATCCAAGCCAGCGCTATACAAAAGAGCAGATCTCTCCCTATTTTTGGCCGAATGGCAAGAGACCGGATCGAGAGGATTGGAAAGAATTGGCGGCGAACAATTTTCGTGACTTTAAGCTAAAGATCGGAGGCCTCGTCGAAAGACCTGTGGAGCTCTCATTATTGGATATCCAGGCGCTGGGTAAGAAGGAGCACATTACCATGCATCACTGTATTCAAGGCTGGTCAGGTATCGCACAGTGGGGCGGGGTGCCGATGAAGACGCTTGTCGAATTGGTCAAACCGAGGCCGTCAGCCAAAACGGTCGCTTTCTTCTCCTTTGGCGGAGGCCTTTATGGTGGCGGATATTATGACACGCAGAGTTTGGAGAATGTCCTTAAACCGGAATGCTTGCTCGCTTCTGAGATGAACGGAACGCCACTTGCTGGAGAGTACGGCGCTCCGCTTCGGTTGAGGGTTGAGAACCAGCTTGGCTATAAAATGGTCAAATGGATCGAACGAATAGAGTTCATCGAATCCGAGAAGCAAGTTGGCAAAGGCGAGGGTGGGACGAACGAAGATGATGAATACTTCGACGAGCTGCCGAACATCTGATGGCACACGCCAAGCGCTACCGAACTCAGGTCTCATCCGGAACATCATGCAGCCGGACATTTTTTTTCTGATTGATCGAGCATCCATGCCTGGGTGGCTTCCAGTTGCGAGATAAGTCGACATGACAGGCGTTCACTTAGACTCTCTCCTCACTTGTTTTCCTGGAGGCTTCTTTGGCTGGTGTTACCAAAATCTCTCCCGCACTCAAGAAACGCGCCATTCGCATCAAACTGCTTCTCATGGATGTGGACGGTACGATGACGGACGGCAGCGTCACCCTACTCTCCACAAGGAGTCGAACGGCCGCAACTCCCGTCAATGCGCGACATACATGCCCCCAGAATTGGCACACGAACCCATTGAGATCACCCAACGGGGTTCCATCATCTGTTCGTAGAGCCGCTGAATCACGGGCGCCATCTTGATGAAAACCGTTCCCGCAATCACCATCAAGTCGGCTTCCCGGGGCGTTCCGCGAATCACTTCGGCGCCAAAGCGGGAGATGTCGTACTTGCTGGTGATACTGGTAGCCATTTCAACGTAGCAGCAGGACAGCCCAAAATTAAACGGCCAGATGGAGTTCTTGCGGCCCCACGCAAGCAGATCCTCCAATCGCGACAGGACCAAGCTCCGACGGACTGCTTGTTCCATCGGCACACGGTCAGCCTCAACCAGGTGTTGGCGAGAGTCGGGTTTGCTGATAGACCAGCGCATAAAAAGTCAGTGACGAACCCGGGTGACATGACGACTCGGGCCCCAATCGAGTGCGCCCAATCGCCATAGATACGCCAGGGCAGCCACTAAAATTGCGATGAAAACGAAGATCTCCTGGTAACCCGCCCAGCCCAGTTCTCGGGCAGCAACCGCCCACGCAAAAATGAAGACAGCTTCTAGATCGAAAATGACGAAGAACATCGCTACCAGATAGAACTTGGCGGACAGACGAACTCGGGCGGAGCCCTCTGAGAGGATCCCGGACTCGTAAGGTGATCCAGTCGCGCGCTCGTTATGTCGCTGCCCCAGCACGTGCGAGATTGCAAGCATCGCCGCCACAAGAAAAAGGACGACAACGAAGTAAACCCCCAGCGTCCAAAGCGTTTCTGTTTGGCCGTTCACAAGCATTTCGTACGAGATACCCAACCTGGGATGCGTTCCATGGCTTGGATGGGTAGCGCCACTTTCGGAAGAGGCGCCCAGTACCCGGCAGGCCGAGAAAGAGAAACCCCTTCAAAAACATCATCATCAGACCCGGCCACTTTCGCTCACAATGGGTTGTTCGTACTACGAATGACGACAATCGTAACGGAGACAGTTCGCCGGGGAGGGCGCACCATATGATGAGCACAAGGTTGAACGAGCTTCGCTGCAATACGAGGTACTTTTTTGTCCAGGAGAAAATGGGAGTGCCAGTGAAACAGATCGTGTTCTCGACTGTCCCGGTACAGCCCTTTCGGCTGGACCTGACGGCTTGGGCTCTTCGCAGACGGCCGGCGAACACAATCGACTGCTGGGATGGCGAGACCTTTCGGCGTGCATTGATGATCGACGGCCAGATTGTCAAAGTCGCTGTGCGACAAGACGGACCACCAGAGCGCGCACGGCTCCAGGTGAACTTAACTGGCGGGAGGCTCACCGAGCACACACAAATATTGACGAAGTCTCTGCTGGAGCGAATGTTGGGCCTACGTCGGGATTTGACTTCCTTCTACAAACTGGCGAAGCATGATCCGAGATTGGCGCCGCTGGTAGAGGAGTTTCGTGGCCTCAAACCGCCACGATTTCCCACCGTGTTCGAAACGGTCGTGAACGGCATCGCCTGCCAACAGCTCTCCCTGCTCGTAGGCATTCTTCTGCTCAGCCGCCTGGCGCACAAGTACGGCCGGGCAGGGGGGCCCCCGGACGACTCATTGCACGCTTTTCCCGGTCCGGCAGATTTGGCTGGCGTTCGTTCTCAGTCGATAAGAGCGTTAGGCTTCAGCGGCCACAAGGCAAATTTCCTGCTGACACTGAGTTCGGCTATTCGCGATCAGGGCTTGGACTTAGAGCAGTTAGCGCGCCTCGACAACGAAGCCGCGGTCGACTTTCTCCAAGGACTATCCGGTGTGGGCCGCTGGACAGCAGAATACGTACTGCTCCGCGGCCTTGGGCGCCTCGATATTTATCCGGGAGACGACGTTGGGGCTCGCAACAACCTGGCACGCTTTTTAGGACGTCGAAAGCCGCTGGATTACCAGGGTGTGAGTCGTGCGGTCGCCGGATGGCAACCCTACGCCGGTTTCATCTATTTCCATCTCTTGTTGGCTCGCATAAAAGAAGGCGGGTGGCTGAAATCAAACGAAGCGGAAAACCTTGTCACCCAGTCACCGGGTGCAACGCGGCATAGGAACGGACTATTCTCCCAATGTTCGAACGGCAAGAGCCTGCTCTGCATCCTTAACGGCACAAACGACAAAATAAGCCGGCCCTGAAAAGGCTGCGCTCTACCGTTTTTCTCTCATCACTTAGGACGATGTAAAGGAGTTTTGAAACGAGGGCAACACAGGGCGGGCAGCCTGACACTGCGCTGCTCTTGAGAACAATGTGTTACTCTTTGCGCCGCGCATTGTCCTTAGATTTTCTTGATGGTGACACTCATAACCCAACGAGCACAACGCCCAATCGCGAGTAGAAGAAGGTTGAGCGTGATATGGCTCAAACGGTCTGGTTATGTATGGCTCAAACCTGAGCTATACATCTTCTCTCAGGGCGACCCTTCTCACAGCCTGTTCGATCTGTCAGGATTGTTATTCCATAACGAATTTAGTCCTTTTCTACTGATACCAGTGACCGTTTTCCTGCGAAACGTAGGGTATTGAGTAGACTCGAGAGACTATGCCCAAGTCCGCGCGCCGCGACCGAGGCGGCCGCTTCTTCCGAAGCTACTCGCGGAATCGTGGAAGCGGGCGCATCTTCTTCGGTCGCGAGACGACCTGGCGCAACGAGTCCAGTTCCGGAGCGACGATCAAAGGCGGGTCTGAGCCAGCCAGCACAGCACAGAGAGGCGAGTATATTTTTGCCAAAATTCCGATGCGCCGCGTGCGGTAGGGTGAGGGATATCGCGAGCGACAGGCGGGTCATTAAGCGTTAGAGGCGGGTGACCTATGCGCCTTTTCGAGACGCGGCTCGCTGAATGAACGAAAACGCCCGTATATCCAGTGGTTCAAAATCCTTCCGTCGGGGACGCCAAACCTAATCAATGAGTTACCGGGATTTCCCCAGACACTCGCGGTACAACGACGGTACAACTTGGTTTGGAGCGGATCAAGCCGACTACCTTGCTTTGTTCCGCTCGCTTCTGTGGACTCAGGGCCTGGGTGTAGGTGTCTAACGTCATCTTTGCTGTTGAGTGCCCAACAACTCCTGCACAACCTTCACGTTCTTGCCGTTGGCGTGAAGGGCACCGTTATTTGGGGCTACATGGTCGGTGCGCCGACGGAGGAGGTAAATGCAGCGACAAATCAAAATATGTGCCTCAGACGACGTCCCGTTGAGCGAGGCTGTCACACTCAACGGCTCGCCTACGCCTGAGCCAGCCTCGATGCTTTTGTTTGGCTCCGGAGCCGCCGATTTGGGAGGAGTATTGTGGCGGCGCCTTAGAAATAAGTCATCACCGCGAGCTCGCGCTCGTCCGTTGCCCCCGACGATGAACCAATCGTCAGGCGAAGCTCGGGCGCGAGTCATCTTCTGCTACGATCCACCTTCTTCTTTTGGTCCCCATGGCTCGCGGAGCAGAAAGCTCATGCAGTAGCGTGCTGGCGCATCGCGTTGCGCCGCGGCGCCTCGAGGTCGATTCCGCCAAACGCTGCAAATCGTTGGGAATGGTCTCTGCCAGATTCCCTTCTACTGGTAAAAAAAGCAAGCCTGGCCTATTATCTTGACGCTGAACACTGGTCTCCCGAAGGTCACTAGATTGCTGCGGAGGGGATCAACGAATACCTTGGTGGGAGCGGTGCAGAAGGTGAACTTCTCAACCGATGCCGCTCCATTGGCCCAGGCTCGATCGATCCGACCGCAACTGATAGTGAGAGCCAATAACCCCAATCCTCACTTCCACCGTCGCGTCCAGTCATCAAAATTTCCGGCTCCGAGTCAAGAGTCGGAAAGAGATCCGTCTTGTCGCAATTTGGTTTCGCAGAGAGAATTTTGAAAGGAGACCTGTGGCTTGGTTCCTTGTGTTCTTTTTCGTTTCTGGGTTTTGCAGCATCTTGTATGAAATAGTCTGGCTTCGGCTGGCGATGGCACAATTTGGTGTCACCAGTGCCATGGTTTCAGTTGTGCTTTCCATGTTCATGGCGGGGCTCGGATTAGGTTCATGGGGAAGCGGCTATCTCATCCAGCGCTACGAGCTCAGGATCAACTTTCCCGCCTTGCGACTCTATGCCCTGGCAGAGTTGTTGATCGGAGTTTCAGCTATTCTGGTACCGTACGAGCTGACCTTAGGGCGAAGCTTATTGGCGAGAGTCCCCCTCTCCTCCTCGTGGTCTTATTATCTGGCCTCGGGAACTTGGGTCGCGCTCACTCTCATTCCTTGGTGCGCTTGCATGGGAGCCACAATTCCGGTCGCCATGCTTGCCATCCGAGAGAAGTTCCCGCGGGAGGCGCGCCGATCATTCAGCTACCTGTATCTGGCAAATGTCTATGGCGCTGTAGCGGGTGCTGCGGTGCCACTGCTTTTAATCGAGATTTACGGATTTCACGGCGCGCTGAGAGTCGGCTCTGCGTTGAATATATTGTTGGCTATCTCGGCCACGGGTCTGACACTGCGTCCAGCGCGGCGAGCCCAAGTATGCGGCACGCAGTCCGCCTTGCCTGCACCGCTGCAGCCATCTGGAAAGGATAAGGATGATAAGGATAAAGGCGCGCTTGTCTTGCTATTCGCCACTGGATGCACAAGCATGGGAATTGAAGTGGTGTGGATCCGCCAATTTACGCCTTTCCTCGGGACAGTGGTTTACGCCTTCGCAGCGATCCTCAGCCTGTACTTGATGGCCACTTTTATCGGATCGAGGATTTATCGCCGCCGGAGCAGCGATCATGCCCCGGAAGGAGGGCTGCTTTGGGTCTTGCTCGGTGCCTGCGCCCTTCTCTCCGCGGTGACAGCCAGCCCGCAATTCCACCCAGACGCGTTACGCGTGGTGCTCGGGATTGCGCCGTTCTCTGGCATCTTGGGGTTTGTAACTCCGATGCTGGTGGATCGATGGTCGGCGGGCGATCCCAGCAAAGCGGGAAGTGCATATGCGGTAAACGTCATGGGCTGCATTCTTGGTCCGCTGCTTTCCGGATTTGTGCTGTTGCCCTTAATCGGCGAACGCTGGGCATTGTTCGCTTTCGCGCTGCCTTGGCTCGTAATCGGGATGGATACACGATGGTCGTCGTGGGTCGAAGGGGCGCATCGACGACCTGCATGGCCGCCAGTGGTTTCCTATTCCATCGTGGCGCTGGCGCTGGTACTGGTAATCGTCAGCAAAGGTTACGAAGATCAGTTTGCTCACCATGTGGTCTTGCGTGATAATACCGCGACCGTCGTAGCAACCGGCGAGGGCAGATATAAACGACTGATGGTGAACGGAGTTGGAATCACCTTCTTGACTCCCAATACCAAATTAATGGCCCATCTTCCGCTGGTCTTTCTCAATCACACTCCGCAAAGTGCATTGGTGATCTGTTTCGGTATGGGCACGACGTATCGTTCACTGCTTTCCTGGGACATCTCTACCACCGCGGTGGAACTGGTGCCTAGCGTGCCAAAGCTGTTTTGGTATTACCACTCCAACGGCCCAGAGCTCCTTCGTTCACCTTGGTCGCATGTGGTGATCGACGATGGCCGGCGTTATTTGGAACGAACCAGAGAGCAATACGACGTGATCACACTCGATCCTCCACCTCCAGTAGAAGCGGCAGGTTCGAGCCTGCTGTATACCAAAGAGTTCTATACCACCGTCAGGCAGCACCTTCGGCCGGGAGGCATTTTGCAGCAGTGGCTGCCCTACGGTGATGCGGTCATTCAGGCGTCTGTTGCGCGAGCGCTGAAGGAATCCTTTCCCTACATCCGGGTCTTTCGTGCGGTGACGGGCGGAGACAAGCTTCATTTTCTAGCCAGCAGTGAACCGATACCCAGCCGTACTCCCGATGACCTCGTCCAGCGCATGCCGGCTGCGGCCGTCCAAGATCTTATGGAGTGGGGGCCGAAACCCACACCGGAGGCAGAGTTTGCTGCAGTTCTGGGCGGTGAGCTATCTCTCGACACGGTGATCGCGGCAGCACCCTATGCTGCGGCTTTGCAGGATGACCGGCCAGCGAACGAGTACTATTTTCTGCGTCGTTACCTGGGGTCCCAATCACTGCGTCATCTTGTGCACGTGGATGGCGCTGTGGGGCTCCGCACGTCGCCCTGAACTAGCCGTTTCCCGTCCCGGAGCCGTGCCTAACAGTGCACCGCGAGCTGAAGGGCCACGAGCCCGCTCCGAATGGTACTTATCCGGCAGGCAAGGACTGCGCTTCCGCCTAGGCTAGAGCCTCTACCGGTTCCTGGGGCAGACTTTCGGAATCCGCATCCTCTGGAGTCAGCGTGTGGGTTCGAGCCACCAGCATGTAGATCGATGGCACGACGAACAGGGTGAAGAGCGTTCCGATAATCATGCCGCTGACCAGCATGATGCCGATGCTGTTGCGTGCTCCGGCTCCTGGTCCCTTTGCGAGGACGAGCGGGAAGTGACCGCATCACGGTGGCGGCGGTCGTCATCAGGATCGGGCGCAGCCGCGTGCTCGCCGCTTCGATGACCGCGGCGAGCTTGGTCTTTGCCGGTTTCCTGCAGATGGTTGGCGAACTCCACAATCAGGATGCCATTCTTGGACACCAGACCGACCAGCGTGATCAGTCCGACCTGGCTGTAGATGTTGAGCGTCGTCAGTCCCAGGAATGAGAACATCAGCGCCCCGGAAATGCGCCAGCGGCACCGAGCCCACCAGAATGATGAACGGATCGCGGAAGCTTTCGAACTGCGCCGCCAGAACCAGGTAGATCAGGATCGCCGAGAGCAAGAAGGTTCCCGAGGAACTTGCTGCCCTCGACGCGAAGCTGGCGCGACTCACCGGCGTAGTCGACCGTGAAGCCTTGCGGCAGGATTGTCTTGGCCTGGTCCTCCAGGAAACGCAGCGCCTTATCGAGCGGCACATTCGGTGGGATCACTCCCTGAATCGTCACCGCGTTGAGCTGCTGGAATTTGTTCAGTTGCCGCGGCTCGGTGGTAGTCTTCAGGGTAGCGAAGGTCGACAGCGGAACCAGTTTGTTGTCGGATCCGGTGACGTAGATCTGCTCCAGTTGATCGGGCGTCAAACGATCCGCGCGCTTGATCTGCGGAATGACTTTGTAGCTCCGGCCCTGAATGCTGAAGCGGTTGACATAGTCGCCGCCCAGCATGGTGGAAAGATCCTGGCCGGCCTGGGTCAGGTCAACTCCCTGGGAGCGGAGTTTGTCGCGGTCGAAGACGACCTCGGCCTGCGGCTGGTCGAACTTCAAGTCGGTGTCAGCGATAAATGAACAGGCCGCTCGGCGAATGCCTTCTGCACGAGTTGGTTGGCAAACTCGCTGAGCTGCCGCGGCTCGGCCGCCGAGACAATCACGAACTCAACCGGGAAATTTCCGCCGCCCGGCAATGGCGGTGGCGTCAACGGAATCACGCGAATGCCCGGAATCTTCGACAGCGGCCCGACCGATTCGACCAGCAATTGCTGAGCGGTCTTCTTCCGCTGGCTCCATGGCTTGGTAACCATGCCTCCGAAGCCGCCGCTGGGAGAGGTGATCTGAAAGATGCTCTCGCTCTCCGGGAACGAATGGTAAACGTCATAGACCTCAGACGTGAACAAATTGGTCTGATCGATCGTGGAGTTCGCCGATGACTGGATGACGCCGAAGACGACTCCCTGGTCCTCGGCCGGCGCCAGTTCGCGCTGCGAGAACATGTAGAACGGCACGATCAGACGCGACGACAATCGCCCAGAGAACAAAAACCACGGGCCGGTACTGGAGCGTTCCGGCCAGCGTCCGTGAGTAAAAACTGCGAACGCTCTCGAAGCGGCGGTTGATCCAGCCCGCGAAGCCGCGCTCGGTATCTCCAGCGCGCAGCAGCTTCGATCCCATCATCGGAGACAGAGTCAGCGCGACCACGCCGGAAACGATCACCGCGCCCGCGAGGGTAAATGCGAACTCGCGGAACAGCGCGCCCGTCAGACCACCCTGAATGCCGACCGGCGCATACACCGCGGCCAGCGTGATGGTCATGGCGATGATCGGGCCGACCAGTTCGCGGGCCGCATCAATGGCCGCCCGGAACGGAGGCTTGCCCAAGTGAAGATGGCGCTCGACGTTCTCCACCATCACGATTGCGTCGTCCACCACTAAGCCGACCGAGAGCACGATCGCCAGCAGAGTCAGCAGGTTGATCGTGAAGCCGGCCACCAGCATCAGGAAAACGGCGCCGATCAACGAAATCGGAATGGCGACGACCGGAATCAGCACCGAGCGGAACGATCCGAGAAACAGAAAGATAACGACGACGACGATGAGCAGCGTCTCGGTCAGCGTGCTCAACACTTCGTTGATCGCATCCTGGATGTAAGCCGTCGAATCGTACGGAATGCCGGCCTTCATTCCTGGAGGCAATTGCGACTGGATCTCCGGGCAGCGCGGCGCGGACGTTCTTGATCACCTCCAGCGAATTGGCGGTAGGGAGCACCCAGATGCCCATGAACGTCGCCGTCTCTCCGTTGAAGCGAACGTCCTGGTCGTAGTTCTGGGCGCCCAGTACGACGTCGGCAATCTCGCCCAGCCGGACGACAACGCCCTTATCCTGCTTGACCACCAATTGGCGAAATTCTTCGGCGCGTGCGCAGATCGGTGTTGGCAATCAGGTTCACCGACACCATCGAACCCTTGGTCTGTCCGAGCGCCGAGAGGTGGTTGTTCTTCGACAGTGCGTCTCGCACCGCGGAAGCCGAAATACCGAGCGCTGCCATCTTGTCGGGCTTCAGCCAGATTCGCATGGCGAAGGTACGATCGCCGAGGATGTCGGCGCGCTGCACGCCGCTGATGGCGCTCAGCTTGGGCTGCACCACGCGCGTCAGGTAATCGGTAATCTGGTTCTGATCGAGATTGGCGGATGAGAAACCGATGTACATCGCGGCAAACTGCGTGTCCGCGGTTTGCAGGTCGATGACCGGCGCCTGGGATTCCGGCGGCAGGTCATTGCGGACCTGGGCCAGCTTTGCCTGGATCTGCGTAAGCGCCGCGTTGGTGTCGTAATTGAGCTTCAGGTGCACCGTGATCGTGCTCAGGCCCTGAGCGCTCGATGACTCCATGTAATCGATGCCGTCGGCGCTGGCGATAACGCGCTCGAGCGGAGTCGTGATGAAACCGCGAACCAGGTCCGCGTTGGCGCCCACGTACACCGTCGTGACCTGCACCACCGCGATGTCGCTGCGCGGATACTGCCGCACGCTCAGCGAACGGATCGACTGCAAGCCCGCGATCAGGATCACCAGACTGACGACGATCGCGAGAACCGGCCGCTTGATGAAGAGATCGGTAAACTTCATTTAGCTGTCCTCAGGCTTGGGAGCGGGATTGTTTCCCGGCTGGACCTTATTGTTGACCTGGACGGCTGCGCCATTGCGCAGCTTGAATACGCCCGAGGTCACGACCTCGTCGCCGGGATTGACACCCGAAGATCACTGCGACCTGATCGCCGCGCGATCCTTCCACCTTGACGAACTGCTGTTGCACGCCGCGGTAGGTCTTGCCCGCTTGGGTCTTTAAGGTCCGTAGATCACGAAAACCGAATCGCCGTAGGGCGCGTAGTTGATCGCTGACGCAGGCAGAGCGATGACGGAGCGGCCTGCTCCCAATGCCACTTCTACCTGAACGAACATACCGGGACGCAGTTTGCCTTGGGATTGGGCAGAGTGGCCTGTACCTGAATGTTTCGCGTCGCCTCGTTCACAATCGAGTCGATCGCTGTGACTCGTCCGGAAAAAGCCACGCTCGGCAGATCTTCCTTGGTCACGCGCAGGCGCGCCCGACGGTCAGCTTGGGAAATGGCCTGCTGCGGTACTCCGAAGTTCACATAGATCGGATTCAGAGCCTGCAGAGAAACAATTGCCTGACCTGCCGACAAGTACTGTCCCAGGTTGACCTGGCGAATCCCCAGGATTCCCGAAAACGGCGCCCGGATGGTCTTCCGCTCAATCGTCGCCCGGATCTCCGCGACGTTTGCTTCGGTTGCCTTCTGCTGAGAGGTAGCTTGGTCGTACTCACTGCGGGAAACCACACCCTCATCCACCAGTTCCTTGGTCCGGCCGTAATTCACGTGCGCAAGATCGCGCTGCGCCTCCAAGGAGGCCAGCTGGGCCCGCTCCTGCCGAGTGTCAAGCTCGACCAGCACGTCCCCGGCGTGAACCGACTTACCAGAATCGAAACCGACTCGCGTCACTGTGCCAGGAAGGTCGGCGCTCACCGTGACGCCCTGAACGGCTTCCATGGTGCCGATCACCGCCATTGTCGCCGGCCACTGCTCCCGTTGCGCCACGATACTCGTCACTGCTTCAGGCGGAGGCTGAAACGCCGAGGCATGCACCGCCGATTGAATTTGTCTGAACTTTATGAAGCCCAAGGCCGTGAGAAGAACTGCCGTCACGCCCAACGTCAGGATCATTCTTTTCGCCATGACTCCCCTTAAACGGCTCAGCGGAATAGAACGTGCAGACTCTAGTGACAGGTTTCTGCACGCCAATAACAGCATTGGATTCAGGACTGAGGTTGAAGGATTCGGGCAAGCGGCAATATCTGGCAGCGCACTCGTTTAATAAAAAGGCGGCAGGGAAGCACTTTATGGGGGCCGCCGCTGGCCCAAGATCGTTCTGCTCGGTTCTCGTTTTTGGGATTCCGCCAGTTACCTAAGTACAGGTGCCGGAGACACGTTTACCCCTTGTCCACTCTCCCGTAAGTTAGAACCTCTACCCGCGCGCGTTTCTCCCCACGGCTCGGGTCCCGGTTGGAGTGTGCGGAAGACTATGTCTGACAAGGTTGAATTCGGTCTGCTACCGGAGCGGCGAATTGGCTGGCGCACGATGGCGGCCAGCTATGGCATTGAAGCCTTTTTTGTGTTGCTGCTGCTGGGCGCGGGATTTTTCTTTCCGGACACGCTGCGGCTTAGACAGAGATACACGGTCACGGAACTGGTTCCGCGGCCGGATTTGAAGCCGGAACCGGCCAGGCCGAAGGCAAAAGTTCATCGCCCCATGCCTGCTCCGAAGTTATTGCCGCCGCCGGAGGCTTTCCCCACCGCAAAACTATTTGTGCCCAAGGATGTTCGCAAGCCCAAGAAGAAGGAAGAGGAAGAAAAAGCCCCGAAACTGGAAGCTAAGTTCACCGCGCCAGTGTTAGCGCCGCCACCGAGCGCGTTACCGCAAAAAGTCGTATACACGGGCGCGTTTGGCAGCTCAGCCACACCCACGGTCAGCGCGCCAATCCAAAAGGTGCAGACCGGAGGATTTGGAGATCCCGAAGGACTCAAAGGACAGGGCAAAGACAACGCGCACCTGATGGCCGCCAAATTGGGGTCGTTTGATTTACCTGAAGGCCAGGGAACGGGCAACGGAACCGGCGGAGCAAAAGGCATCAAGGGCACGATTGCGAGCGCAGGTTTCGGAAACGGGATTGCGCTAGGCGACAATCACAGCCGCAGCGCGCCGGTGCAGACGGCGGGATTCGGAGCGCAGGAACTTTCTCACGCCGGGCCCAAAGTCGCCCAGGCGGATACCGGACCGGCAACGAGCCAAGTCGAAATCATTTCCAAACCCAGCCCAATCTACACCCCAGAAGCGCGACAGCTGCGGCTGGAGGGAGAAGTTTTGCTTGAGGTCTTGTTTAGCGCGAACGGGCAACTGCATGTGAATCGCGTAGTACGCGGCCTGGGTCATGGACTCGACGAAGCGGCCATGAACGCTGCCAATCACATGAAGTTCAAGCCGGCGCTGCGCAATGGTTCCCCCGTGGATTCCACGGCGATCGTACATGTGGTTTTCCAGTTGGCGTACTGAAGTTTTGCAGAGATAGAGCTTAGAGAGGACTAGAGTCATGCGTACTTGGAAATGGATGGTTACAGCTTTCGTGTTGATCACGCTGAGCGCGATGGCGCAGCAGACCACTGATCAATCGCCGTCGTCGAGCTCTGTGCAAGCGAGCCCGGTGCAAGCAAGCTCCGGGCAAGCGAATGCTGCCGGGTCGCAGGTTGCGACCGCGCCAGCGTCGACGGCTCAACCGGCTGCATCGCAGCCCGCGAATCCGGCTCCGGGACAACCCGCAGCCGCGGCCTCGACTCTGATCGCTCCGCCCACCACGATGGATCAAGTAGTGGATCGGGCCATCCAGCGCGAACAGGCGTTGATGGACATGTTGAAGACGCGGACTCCACTAGTCGAGACCTATCTTCAGAATCTGAAGTTCGATGCGAAGCTCGGCCCCGTGCCCAGTCAGGATCACTACTTCCTTGGCCGGTTGGACATGGAACAAGGCGTGGACCGGCGCGATTACCTTTCCAAGGACGAAAGCTTCGAAAAGAACCTTTTGGGCGGAGTAAGCAAACTCTTCAAGTTTGAATACAAGCCCATGGGATTCTCCTGGATGATTTTCGCCGATCGCGACGACTTCGATCGCAATCATTATGGATTCAAGTACGTGCGCCGCGAATTCCTGGGTGACGTGCGTTGCCTCGTGTTCGACGTTACGCCCAAGAAAGATGCCGGCAAAGGCCGCTTCCTAGGCCGCATCTGGGTCGAGGATCAGGAGTACAACATTGTCCGGTTGAACGGCACCTACGCGCCGCGGCCGCGAAACGCCATGTACTTCCACATGGACAGCTGGCGGCTGAACCTGATCCCGGGCTACTGGGTTCCGGCTTACATTTACAGCGAGGAAGGCGACTTCAGTTATGGCGCCAAGGACAAGATGGCATTCAAGGCGCAGAGCCGCATCTGGGGCTACGACCTGAAAAAAGGCGCAAAGGAAGACGAACTCACGCAGTTGAGAGTCGACTCGGTGAAGGATGAGACGCCCTCGACGACGGATGCCTCGCCGCTCGAGGCGCAACGCCAATGGCTGCAGCAGGCTGAAGACAACGTACTGGAGCGTCTGCAGGAATCGGGATTAGTGGCTCCGGAAGGCGAAGTCGACAAAGTGCTGCAGACGGTCGTGAACAACCTTATCGTTACGAACAACCTCGAGTTGCCGCGCCCGGTGCGGACTCGGGTCATGATCACTTCTCCGCTGGAAACCTTCAGCGTGGGCAACGTAATCGTCGTCAGCCGGGGCTTGATCGACGTGCTTCCTGACGAAGCCAGCCTGGCGATGGTGCTTTCGCACGAACTGGCGCACATTGTGCTCGGACATAACCTGGGCAGCAAGTTCGCCTTCAACGACCGCATGCTGTTTTCCGATGAATCCACTTACGGCAACTTCGGCTTCCGTCACAATCCGGACGAAGAGACCGCCGCCGACGCCAAAGCGATGGACCTGTTGAAGAACTCACCCTATGCGCAGAAGCTGGACGTGCCTTCCTTGTTCCTGAAAGAGCTTACGGAACGCGCTCCGGAACTTTCTGCTTTGTTGACGGCGCATTTAGGAAACGGTTTCACCACCGACAAGGGTCAGCTGACAAGGTTGACCGCACTGGCTGCGTCGGGCCCTGCGCTGGATGCAAGCAAACTGGATCAGATTGCAGCGCTTCCCGTTGGCGGACGCGTAAAACTGAATCCCTGGACTGATCGAGTGGAACTCACCAAGTCAGCTCCAGTGGCGATTACATCGGCGCGCGACAAGATGCCGTTTGAAGTCACGCCGTTCTTCCCGCGGTTGAGCCGCCTCACCAGCGACGCCAACACCGGGAACGCGACGTCGGCCTCGAACACAACCCCGAGCAACTAAACCGATTGGGGACGGGCGTTCGCGCCCGTCCGCCTGAACCGAAATCCTGACGAGTTGATGGAAGCGCAGGCCGGGACCGGAAGCAATTCCGGATTTCCGGCCTTCGTGCTTTCAAGCAGGCGATCGCGATTGCAGGAAGAATCAAAACCAGGTTCGTGCCTTGTAGGCACGATACTCATCACCGAAAGCTTCAGTGAGCACTTGCTCCTCGCGCCTGATACGGAGGTATTGGCTAAGGTTAAACAGCACGAAAACAGCTGTCCAGATGTACCAGCCGAGAGCCAGGAACTCTCCCAGCAACGCGAGTCCTCCGAAAAGATAAATAGGATTGCGGATTTTGGAGTAGAGGCCGTGAGTCACTAGCTTCTTGGCCTCGGCCCGTACTGAGAATGAACCGCCGAGTTGATGGCGCGCCAGCATCCAAAGAAAAAAAGCAGGAGCGGAAATAATGGCGCCGATCCAGTGATGACGATCATTGTGCCAATGGGTGCCGGCGAATGCCGCGACAATCAGGTAAATCGCGACATCGACAAACCGCAGCCAATTCAGTTCGCGCGCCATGTCGCCTGAGGTTCGAGCAGAAGCATTGTACTCCGTCCGAACCGGAACAGTTTTAGCTTCGCGCAGAGTGCTCATTTGGAAAGGTACGACTCGGCAGAATCAACCTAAGAATCGAGAGTGTGGCTATTGGTCAGCGACAGCAGCGAATCATCCTCGTCGAAGCAGCCAAGAAGGTCATCGAGCAACTGCTGCGTGGAAACAGCATCTGCGGGCCCGGATGGGTCAGCGACAAGCCGCTGCGCCTGATCGAGGGTCAGGAGTTGTGCGAGTTCTTCGACCGCGCTCATGGCTGGATACGCCTGGAACAAAACTCATTCGTCACTCCTCGATTATCTGGGATCGTGGTGACTTTCGATAGATTACCAACGGTCGTGGTCTTTCTTGGGCATCCTTTGTGTACCTTGTCTTCTGTAATTAATTACTTTTGACGTTAGCCGATGATGACGGCGGAAGTGCGGGTGTCCTGCTATTCCTGCCCTTTCCCCTTGCCGGGCAATCCGGCGGGGTTCTCGTGGGTACGCTCGCGGAATCCGCCTCTCAATCCTGTGGCCAGGGAAACGCTGGACTCACCGAATTTGTCGCGCAGGCGGTCGGCGGCCGAGAGGGCTTTCTGCCAGCGGTGACGGCGCACGCCCTCCAGCAAATCTTCCTGCTGCGATTCGTTTTCGAATGACGACGCGTGAATTCCCAACAAACGCACTTGCGTTCCCTTGCGCCAGTTCTTGCGAAATAGCGCGCGTGCCTGCTCGAAAATTTCAGTGTCAAGTTGGGTGGGCGCAGAGAGGCTATGAGCGCGGGTGATGGTGGTGAAATCTCTGTACCGGAGTTTGAGTTGGATAGTGCGCGCATGCAATTGATGTTCGCGCAGACGGCGGCCCACCATCTCCGAAAGCCTCATCAAGGTGGACTCGATTTGCTCGGGATCGACGGTGTCTTGGTTGTAGGTGTGTTCGTGGCTGATGGATTTGGCCTCGGTATCGGCGCCGACCTCGGTATCGAACCATCCACCGGCGTCCTCGCCGCGGGCTTTGCCGGCCAGCGCCAGCCCCCATTTGCCGAAGTGTTCCTGAAGAAATGCATCGTCGAAGCGGGCTAGGTCTCCGACCTGTCGAATGCCCAGGACTTGCAGATTCTGTTCCGTAACTTTTCCCACACCTGGGATATCGCGCACATCGAGCGGGGCGAGAAATTTGGCTTCCTGTCCGGGAATGACCCAGAGAATTCCGTGCGGCTTGGCCTTGGCAGAGGAAACCTTGGCAATCAGGCGCGAGCTGCCAATCCCGATAGAACAGTTCAGTAGCGTCTCCGACTTGATTCTCTGATGAAGGGCGTGAGCTGCGCACAAGGGTGGGCCATGCAGACGCCCGGTGCCGGTCATGTCAAGATACGCTTCGTCAATCGAGGCCATTTCGACCAGCGGAGAAAACGACATCAGCACGCGATAGACTTTCTCGGAGCACTCGCGGTAGCGCTCGGGATGGCCATTGACGAAGATCGCAGTCGGGCAAAGCTTGGCCGCAGTGCGCAGGGGCATGGCCGAGTGCACGCCAAATTTCCGCGCTTCGTAGGATGCGGCAGATACCACGCCACGCTCGTCGCGCTGGCCTCCGACCACGACTGCTTTGCCTTTGAGCGAGGGATCGAACAACTCTTCCACTGAGACGAAGAAGGCGTCCATGTCGACGTGGAAGATTGTTCTGGCTGGCACGGACATACAGGCGCACAGGAATTGCTGGGAGAATTGTATCAGCGGGCGCGGCGGTTTCTTCTCACTAAAGGTTCGGCGTTGGCGGAGACTTATTCGCTCAGGACGACAGTGGAACCAGCGTTGGCGATTCGATATCGGGCACGTGCGCTTCAGGCACTTGAAGATCTGGCATCGGAGTGCCGGCGAAAAGAAGCCGGCAAGGCTTGGCCATCCATCGGGTCCAGCGTCCTGACCAGGTCACGCGTGCGCTGTCGGTGGCGATGCCGGTATCCGCGTACATCATGCGATAAATCCTGGAGATCAGCACGAATGCCAACCGGCCGCGGCTCGATTTGATGAAGCTCGAACGTTTCCAAATCGCACTCCAACTGTAGAAGCTGTCCCAGACGCCCTGGGTGCGGGAACGGATCTCTTCGCCCGACATGACCGGATGATCCCAATACAGCTTGGGGCGAAGCGCCTGCGGTATGAGCCAGCGCCGGGTGAGCGGAATTCCGGCGATGGTGGGCGGGTTGGCCCCTAGAGCTTTTTCCCAGCGGATGAAATCGACGGTGCCCGGGTACGGGCTCAAGGTCACAAATTGCGCGAAGGTGCATTCTGCGCTGATGGCGGCCGCGGCTGTGGCGGCGAAGGTTTCGGGACGGTCGCTGGGTAAACCAAAGATAAAGGAGCCCAGCACGTGCACGCCGTGACGCCGGAAAGTGCGAAGTTGTTCGGTTAGTTTTTCGCCAGCCAGGTTGAAATCCTTGTAGACGTCCTTCAATCCCTCCGGGGTAACCGACTCTACTCCCACCAGCGCGCCCTTGATGCGCGCGGCTCTCATGGCATCGAGAAATTCGGCATCTTCTGCCGCTTCCATCGTAATCTGAGTAAAGAAAACCATGTCCTCCGGAAGTTGCGCCAGACGGGACATCAGCTCGAACCGTTCGGCCCGGATAGATTTCAGTTCGTTCAGCCGGACAGTATTTTTTTGCTGATCGGCCAGCGCCAGGTCGGTCAAAGTGACAGGATAGAAGTTATCGTCCGCGAGAGCGATGAACCGAAAGCCCAACCGTCGCAGCTGCACAATCTCTTCGATCACAACATCGGAAGCACGCTGCCGGGGACGCTGGCCATCCGTGCGCCAGACCGAGCAAAAAGAACAATGCTTGGGACAGCCGCGAACCGTCTGCACCGAAGCCCACATGTAGCGATTGCGCGGAACCAGATCCCAGCGCGCGGCCACGAAATCGCTGGCTTCGATCTGCCCTCCGACGTAAACAGGTTGCGGAACTCCGTTACGGCAATCTTCCAGCGCTCGCGCCCAGGCAAGGTCGCCGTCGCCTTTCACTACCGAATTCGCCCCACCCAGGTCCAGAGCCTCTTCCGGATACAAAGTGGCGTGAATTCCTCCGAAGATTACATAGGCGCCGCGTTGGCGCGCCATCTTGCCAATCTCGTACCCACGCAGCGCGTTCGCGGTATGAATGCCAATACCGACGGCATCGCCGGCTTCAATGGAGTCGGGATGCACCTGGGACAGGGTTTCATCGACCAGAACCGGATCGCCAAAGGCTTTTGGAGTTGCCGCGGCCAGCACGTATTGCCAGCGCGGAGTGATGACGGCCGTGCCAAACGACACACTGCTCGGGTTGATTAGATGAACCTTCATGCCAGGAGCCTCCTTTGAAACCACGCGACTTCGAGCGTTTGCGCGCTGCGTCATCGCTGCGACAAAGTGACCAACTCCGCGTCATTTCATTCACTCTGAAAGGCGCGGGATTTAGATGTGGCAGGAAGTGGGAGCGGACGGTGCGTCGACTCTCTCGGCCTGAAAGAACCCCACAAGATTAGAAAGCGCCGCAGGACAGGTCGAAAATAGCGGCTAGGTACAGGCTATGACGGATGCACCCGGTTGTCAAGATTCGTGACAAGCGAGGTCGTCTCTGCGAGGCCATCTTCGATGACAGGAAGGCTTCGCGGTTGAAATCCCGGCCGTAACAGGGAAGACCTCGCGGACTAAACCGCCGCTAAGACTGGACTCTGAGCCGAGCGCGCCTGCCGTACCCGCTCGTAGATGCGGGCATACTCTTTGGCCGAGGCACTCCAGGAAAAATCCTTATTCATTCCGTTACGCATCAGCGTCTGCCACGAAGATTGATCGCGGAAGGCTTTCAGCGCTTCTTTAATCGTCAGGAGCAAGGCCTCGCCGCTGTAGTCAGTGAACTTGAAGCCGGTTCCCCGGCCGGTGCGAGCGTCCCAAGGGTCGATCGTATCGTCCAGCCCGCCGGTGGCGCGCACGATGGGCACAGTACCATATTTGAGGCTGTAAATCTGGTTCAGGCCACAGGGTTCATATTTCGACGGCATCAGGAACATGTCGCTGCCGGCTTCGATCTTGTGCGCAACCGCATTGTCGTAGGCGATCTTGATTGCGATCTTTTGCGGAAACTGTTTCTGCATGCGGGCGAACATTTCTTCGTATTGCTTGTCGCCATTGCCCAGCGCGACGATGATCATTTCCTCGCGCGCCAGCCGCTCCATAATTTGCGCAATCAGATCGAACCCTTTTTGCGCGGCGAAACGGGAGACGATACCAATGACCGGGAGGTTGAGGTTAGGACTGGCGACGCCGAAGGCCGCCAGCAAATCCTGTTTGCACTTTGCCTTGCCGGATAAATCCTGGGGCGAGTACTTGGCAACCGTGAATTTATCGGCCTGCGGGCTCCACTCGTCGTAGTCCACGCCATTGAGAATTCCGGTCACGGTGGCAGCCCGGTCGCGGAGCACGCCTTCCAACCCAAAACCGAATTCCGCCGTCTGAATTTCATGGCTGTACTTGCGACTCACCGTGGTGATGAAATCGGCATAGACCAGCGCCCCTTTGAGAAAGTTTACCTGGCCGAAAAATTCCATCTTGTCGATAGCCAACAAGTCCCAGGGCAAAGTCAACAGCGGCAAGGTGTCGGGCGGGAACAGGCCCTGGTAGCCCATATTGTGAATGGTGAAGACGGTGGCCACATCGCGAAAGGCGGGATCTTCGGCGTATTGCGTGCGCAGCAGCACCGGCACCAGGGCCGATTGCCAATCATGACAATGGAAAACGTTGGGCACGCCCAGGATTTTCGAGGCTTCGAGTACGGCTCGCGAGAACAAGGCGAACCGCTCGGCGTTATCCGGATAGTCGCCGGCTGAGGTCCCATACAGCGCCTCGCGGTCAAAATACAGCGGATAGTCCACGAAATAAAAGTTCACACCCGAGTGGCTGCCGCCGGTAACCACCGAGCAGAATCGGTAATGGTCATCGAAAGGCACGGTAATGCTGCGAACCACGGTTTGAGCGTCGGGTAACTTGGTCTGTCGATAGCGCGGAAGATATACGCTGACCTGGTGCCCGGCGGCAACCAGCGCGCGCGGCAGAGCACCCACAACATCAGCCAACCCACCGGTCTTAGAAAAAGGCACGCACTCCGAGGCAGCAAAAGCAATATGCATGAAAACTACCCTCCAGATTATGACCCGCCGCTTCGGCGCAAGTTACCCCGCCGCAAGTTATGATAGAAGGGCGCGATTACTCGACGCCACTCCTGCGCACGAACGTTCGCCGGGTGAGACTCCAGTGTAGTCGCTCGAAAGAAAGAGGGTCAATGTGCCGAAAGTATCTGCCGCGCGTCCGACGCCCAGAACGCCCAAATTGGGTCAGCATTTTCTGATCGACCCCTCGGCGGCGCAACGCATTGCCGAGGCCTTCGGAGATCTGTCCCAGAGCACGGTCCTCGAAATCGGCGCCGGGCGCGGCGCTCTGACCTCTCTGCTCGCCCGTCGTGCCCGCCGGCTCATCGCCATCGAACTCGATCGCGTTCTGGCCGCCCAGTTGCGCATGAAGTTCTCTCTGACCCCCAACGTCGAGATCATCGAGGGCGACATCCTGGCCATGGATTTCGATACCGTGTTCGGACCCAAACCCGGCAGCACGCGCCCGGGAATCAACCAGCAACCGGAGCCGGTGCGCGTGGTCGGCAATCTCCCCTATTTCATAACTTCGGACATTCTGCTGCGGCTGTTCGCCTACCGGAAGTACTTTGAGACCATCGTGCTCATGGTGCAACGCGAAGTCGCCGACCGGTTGGCGGCGCGTCCGGGCAGCAGCGAATATGGCCTACTGTCGGCTACGGCCCAGCTCTATACCCGCGTCGAAAAACTATTCACCCTGCCCCCGGATTCATTTTCGCCGGCGCCCAAAGTGTATTCCGCCGTCGTGCGGCTTACGATTGCTTCGCGGATAGAAGGCCTGAACGTCCCTGAGGCAGGTTTCATCGACTTCCTGAGAAAATCATTCGGCCAGAAGCGGAAGACGCTCTGGAACAATTTGAAATCGGAGTATCCGCCTGCGGCTTTGCGGGCGGCTCTCGCCAAGGCGGGAATAAAACCGGCCGTGCGAGCGGAGGCGTTGTCGCTGGAAAAAAGCGCGGCATTATTTCGAGCCCTGCTCGACGCCGCAGCTCCATGATGTTCCTTGCGACCTTTGTGGTGGTAGCCTTTTCTGAGTCGCTATTTTGAAGATGCCAGCGCCTTCCACAGTTCGCTATCCCGCTGTAGCCGGACGCTTCTACCCTAAAGACCGTGACATTCTGCTTCAGGATGTTGAGTCCTATTTATCCCGCCGAACGGAAAGCGCGCCCGCGCTCGGCTGCGTTGTTCCGCATGCCGGCTACATCTACTCGGGCGCAGTTGCGGGCGCCGTGTATGCCAGGCTCGATGTGCCCCGGCGCATCATCGTGCTCTGTCCCAATCACACTGGTCAGGGACGTCCGCTCGCCATCATGAGCCAGGGCGGATGGGAAACGCCGCTCGGCCAGTCGCCGGTCGATGCTCCTCTGGCCGGCGCCCTGAAGAAAAGGTTTCCACTGCTGACTGAAGATGCCGAAGCGCATCGCAAAGAGCACGCCATCGAAGTCGAATTGCCGTTCTTCCAAGTCCGCCGCCCGGATTTCACATTCGTTCCCATTGCCCTAGGCACTGGACAATTCGACATTCTGGAAAAGCTGGGCGAAGCCGTAGCCGACGAGCTAGAGGCGCAAGGCGAAGAAATTCTGATCGTAGCCTCGAGTGACATGAACCACTACGAGAACGATTCCATTACCCGGGTGAAAGACCACAAGGCGATCGAGCGAATGCTGGGGCTCGACGCCCGCGGTTTGTTCGACGTGGTCATGCGGGAAGAAATCAGCATGTGTGGCTTCGGCCCCGCCGTGGTGATGCTCATTGCTACCCAGCGGCTGGGCGCGAGCTGCGCCGAACTGGTCAAATACGCGACCTCGGGAGACGTCTCGGGTGACCGCGAGATGGTGGTCGGCTATGCGGGGGTGGTCGTACGGTGAGTTCACCAAGCCGTCAAACCGCACGGCAGAAAGTGGAACTCCTTCGCAGGGTTACCCGGACGGGGGCGTCCGGGTCTACGTGGGTATGTGTGAAGGTCGAAAATCCAGTTCCAGGACGGTTGTCTAATCGTCGGCGTTTGAGTTCGAGGTCACTTCTTCGGGCTCTTCGTAGTCTCCAGCCAAACTGAAATCATTCTGTCCGAAATCGTCGTTTTCGCCGGGGACACCCGATTGTTTTTCCAGCTTGCGCTGCTGTTTCTTTTCCAATTTTTCACGTTGCTTGTCCTGCCGCGAACGCTCTTTTTGCCGTTTGTTAAAGCTTGAACGACTTCGACCAGCCATACCCACCTCCAGGGATGATTTTGCGGGTTGCCCCCATCCGAAGCACCGTCCGCTCGGTGCCGTTCACGATTTATTGAGCGACGGGCTCGGGGTGCCCGGCGGATTTTGCCTTCTTACGCGCGCCCACGGGTTTGCTTTTCGCGGCTTCGGCTTGGAGCAGCGTTTGAGTGCGTAAGCGGCGTTGAATGTTCTGTTTCCGCTCGCGATGCGCTCTGGATTTGTCTCCGTTTATTAAGGACATAAAATCTCTCCTGCCGCACCCGGCCTCCGGAGTTTTAATCGCGAAGGCACTGAGCGGGTTGCGATTTCATCACGACTAAGAAACTGAAATCAGTATACGCGATTTAGGCCGATGACGAGAACATTACATATGGGCGCACAGGTCATCCTTTTCACTGTTCCGCGCCCTATTGACAGTCTATAGGTCACAGCTTACACTTCTACAGAACGGCTATAGGAGAGTGAAATGGCCCCAGAACAAACCGCACTGCTGCAGGGTACGCTCGACCTGCTGATTCTGAAATCGCTCGCCCTCCAGGAAATGCATGGGCTCGGCATCGCCAGACGCGTCGAGCAGATCACCAGAGAAACTTTTCAAGTGAAGCCGGGCTCACTTTTTCCCGCGCTCCATCGCATGGAACAGGAAGGGTGGCTTACTTCTACATGGGGAGAATCGGAAAACAATCGGCGGGCCAAGTATTACCGTCTCACCAAAGCGGGACGGCGGCAACTTGAAACTGAGACGGCACGTTGGGGGCGGATTTCGCTCGCCATCGCCCAGGCGCTTCAGACTCCGTAGGAGAGGGGATCGACCATGCGATGGTTCTCGCGAATTACCAATGCGTTCCGTAATTTGTTCCGCAAACGACAGGATGAGGAGGATCTTGACCGCGAAGTCTCTGCTTACCTCGATTTGCTGACGGAAGAGAAAACTCACAGCGGGATGGCGCCGGAAGCGGCGCGTCGCGCGGCCAGGCTTGAACTGGGCGGAGTGGAACAGGTCAAGGAACAAATACGGGACGTCCGCGCTGGAGCCTGGATAGAAACCGTATTGCAGGATTTGCGTTATGCCATTCGCATGCTGCGCCACAATCTCGGCTTTTCAATCCTGGTGATCTTCACGCTGGCGCTCGGCATTGGCGCGAACACCGCAATTTTCAGCGTCGTCTATGGCGTTCTTTTGCGTCCGCTTCCTTATACGCACGGCGGACAGTTGGTGGTCGTGCATCAGCACGCCGGCGGACAATCGGCGGACATTCCGTTTTCCTACAAGGAACTCGTTGACTATCGGGAGCAGACCAGGTCGCTTGATGCCGTAGTCGAGTATCACAGCATGTCATTCCTGTTACTGGGCGATGACAGTGCCGAACGCGTTCAGACAGCGGTGGTTTCGGCGAATTTCTTCGACGTTCTGGGAGTAAAGCCATTGCTTGGCCGTACCTTTCTGTCCAGCGATGAATCGAAAAATGCGGACGCGGTCCTGGTCTTGAGCTACCAGTACTGGCAAGGCCATCAAGGCGGCGATGCCAACATCGTCGGCAAAGTGTTTCACATGAACAATCGCCCGCACACGGTGATTGGCGTACTGCCGCCGATGCCGCAATACCCTGCTCAGAACGACGTGTACATGCCCACGTCGCAGTGCCCCTTTCGTTCGTCCCAGGCCTTTATGTCGAATCGGCAAGCCCGCATGATGACCGTGTTTGGACGTCTGAAGCCCGAAGTGGCGCTAGCTCAGGCGCAAGCGGACATGTCGACGATCGCGAATGGGATGGAGAGCGCGAATCCAGATGTCTATCCTAAAGGCGACGGTTACGGAGTAGCGGTCGCTCCCTTGCAGCAGGATCTGACTCGCCGGGCGCGGTCCACACTGCTCGTTCTTCTTGGTGCATCCGGTTTCGTGTTGCTGATCGCTTGCGCCAACGTCGCAAACTTGATGCTGGCCCGAATTCTGAAACGAGAACGCGAACTGGCAGTACGCACCGCATTGGGCGCAACCAGATCCCGGCTGATACGTCAGTTGCTTACAGAAACAACTCTGCTCTCGCTGGCAGGCGGAGTGTTGGGTCTCGAATTGGCTTATCCCACACTGTCGTTGCTGGTAAAATTTTCCGCTCGCTTTACCACGCGGGCTGATGAAGTACGCATCGACGGCACGGTTCTGCTTTTCACTCTCGGAGTGTCGGTGCTGTCCGGACTTTTGTTTGGCTTGGTGCCGGCGCTTTCCTCGCGGGAGCGAGTTTACGATGCTCTGAAACAAGGCAGCGGCCAGGCCACCAGCAGCCGGGCACGCCAGCGCCTGCGGGCCGGGTTAGTTGTTGTACAGATTGCCGTATCATTCATGCTTTTAATCGGCGCTGGGCTGATGATTCGCAGTTTCGCCAAGCTGTTGCGAGTGGACCCCGGCTTCAATCCGGAACATGTGCTCACGCTGAACCTGAGTCCCAATTTTTCCCGCTACACGCAAACTGCGCAGTTCGTAGCCTTGGGCGACAATATCTTGCGCAGCGTCCGGGCGGTCGGGGGCGTGGAGTCTGCCGCGCTCGCTTCAAACTTTCCCTTCAGCCCTGTGGCCCTTACCGGCGGACCAGGCAGTGTGAACTTCGATATCGAAGGAAGGCTGACGCCGAGTGGCGACTTGCAGCCACGCTTGGATACGAACGCGGCCAGTGCCGGCTACTTTGAAACCATCCGCCAGCCGTTGCTGCAGGGTAGAACGTTCACCGATCACGACGATGCGGAGGCGATGAAAGTCGTGATCATCAACCATGTCATGGCGCTCCACCGTTTTCCGAGCGAAGACGCCGTCGGCAAGCGAATCAGCTTCGATCAAGGCAAAACCTGGATCACCATCATTGGAGTCGTGGGAGACGCGCGGGAGTACGGGCTCGATCACGTCGTCGGCGACGAAGTTTATTTGCCGGTGGATCAAACAGGCTTTGCCGGAAGTCTGGTGGTTCGAACCACGGTCGATCCCATGAGCATGGTACCGCTGGTGCGCAAGGCGCTGCACGACGTCGACCCGCAGCTCGCCGTGGATCAAGTGCAGACCATTGAAACCCTGCAACACGAATCGCTGGCCTCGCCCCGTATCACAACGATTCTTCTGGGAACTTTTGCCGGCCTGGCCCTTCTGATTAGCGCCAGCGGTATTGCTGGAATCATGGCGCTCACAGTAAGCCAGCGGACCCGCGAACTGGGCATTCGCATGGCATTGGGACAATCCAAAGGTTCGGTAATCGGCATGGTGGTGAGGCAAGGGCTGGCGGTGGCTTTGGCCGGAACCGCGCTGGGACTGATCGGGGCAGTGGCATTAGGTGAACTGCTTTCGTCCCTTTTGTACGCGACCAGCCCGACTGACATGTCGACCTTTGCAGGAGTTTCTCTGGTGTTTATCGCGGTGTCGAGCCTTGCCTGTTTCCTGCCCGCGCGGCGGGTCACGCTCATCGACCCTTTCAGTGCGCTTCGGCAAGAATGATTAGCAGCTTGAGATTTTAGAATAGGAGAATGTGAACCATGCGTACTTGCCTGTGGCTTTGTCTGGCTTTCCTGTTGCCTGCGCAGTATGACTCAAAGACTCCGCCGGCGCAGTCGACTGAAAATACTTCACCCACGCAGACGCCTTCCTACACCGAGGATGGCCATATGCTGTTTCCGGCAAACTACCGGCAATGGGTTTATCTGACTTCGGGCGTCGATATGAGCTATAGCCCGAACGCCATGGACATGGACCACTCGATGTTCGATAACGTTTTTGTAAATCCCGATGCGTACAAGGCATTCCTTCAAAACGGTACCTGGCCAGACAAAACCATTCTGGTGCTGGAGGCGCGCATGGCGGGGAGCAAGGCCTCGATCAACAAAAGCGGGCACTATCAGACATCGAACGTGATGGGACGGGAAGTTCACGTCAAAGACGAAGCGCGCTTTCCCGGCAAGTGGGCGTTCTTCGGCTTCGACAGTGATGACCCTGCGAAGCAAGTTCCAAAAGAAGCCGCCTGCTACTCCTGCCACGAGCAACATGCTGCAGTGGATACAACTTTTGTGCAGTTCTATCCAACTCTGATTGAGATCGCCAAGGCGAAAGGGACGCTCAGCGCGAACTACCTGAAAGACGAAGCCGCGCCCGCGAAAAAATGACGCAGAGGAGGTTCGGCGTTTGAGCTTCCGGTTTGGCACCAACTAGCCCTTCGACTTACGGGCCTTGGTGCGACGGGCGCGCGGAGCGGCTGAGCTCTTCTTTCGAGCGCTGGTGCTCGCTTTGCGGTGCTTTTTTGTCGGCTTCGGTTTAGCCTTCGCGGCGAACGTGCTCACAAAAGCCCCGACTGCCGCATTCAATCCCGATACTTCCCGCTCAACTCGGGCGCCTTCCTTCTTCAACCGCCGCACAATCCCTGACAATTTCGCCATGGTTCCTCCGCGTGGATTGTAACAAAGGCAGCATCAAACAGACATTGCGTTTATTATTGTTCGCTGGATCCAGTGAACGGCGAAAGGCTTAGAAAGAGGACGTGAACCTGGAGGAATTCAGAGCGTCAGTTGCAGCCGAGGCGCCGCCCGGATCGCTATCGGCTCCGCTCGCAGCCCTGTGGTGGGATGCGAAAGGGGATTGGGCTCGCGCTCACGCCTTGGTCGACGAACTTGAAACCATAGAGGGCATGGCCGTCCACGCCTACCTGCATCGCAAAGAAGGTTCGGCTTCGAACGCCGATTACTGGTATCAGCATGCTGGGCGAAGGTTTCACCGGCCCACTCTCGACGCCGAATGGGCGGCGCTGGTTGACGGCTTACAGTCGGGTATTGCGAAGGCATAAACCACAACCTGGGTGGTCGTCCGGGGTGGTAATAAATGGCTAGAGTGTCCAAGAAGATGTTGCAAGGCAAGATCGCGCTGGTTGCGGGAGCGACTCGCGGGGCCGGCCGCGGGATTGCTGTCGCACTGGGCGAATCAGGCGCGACCGTCTACTGCACCGGACGCAGTTCGCGACAGGGACAACCCGCAACCCCCGGCCGGCCTGAAACCATCGAGGAAACGGCTGAGCTGGTCACGGCAGCCGGCGGCCACGGCATCGCGGTAAGGGTGGACCACACGGAGCCGTCCGAGGTGAAAAAGCTGGTCGCCACTATCAAACGGCGGCACCGCGGCCTCGACATCCTGGTCAATGATGTGTGGGGCGGCGATCCGCTCACCGAATGGGGCAAGGCCTTCTGGACGGTCAATCTCGATAACGGCCTGCGCATGCTGAAACAGGCCATCCATTCCCACATCATCACGTCCCATTACGCTGTTCCGCTGATGCTTGGTAGAAGCGGTGGAATTATCTTCGAAATCACCGACGGCGATGCGTTTTACTATCGCGGCAATCTTTTTTATGATTTGGTCAAGATTTCCGTCATACGCCTGGCCTTCGCCATGGCCCGCGAACTGCGCAAGCGAGATATCGTTTCGGTGGCATTGACCCCGGGGTTTCTTCGTTCAGAATCGGTGCTCGAACATTTTGGAGTCAGCGAGGCTAACTGGAAAGAAGCAGGGAAGAGAAAGGGCAAGAACAGCGCCGACCAGAACGATGCGCCCAGCGATTTCATGATGTCAGAATCGCCGAGGTACATAGGGCGGGCAGTGGTTGCGCTGGCCGCGGACCCAAAGGTGAAAAAGAAGAGCGGCAGGGTTTTTAGTTCATGGGCGCTCGCCCGTGAATACGGATTTACCGATCTCGACGGTACCCGGCCTCACTGGGGCTACTATGCCCGGAAGAAGTATGGAAAATATAAAATCTGCGATGAGCAATTTTATTCCTACTGGGTTCCCGGCCTGGTAGAACTGATTTTCCCCGATTGGTTCTGAGCTTCCTCTACCGGCTCCATCTCAATCACGCCGACCCACTGGCCGCCGCGAACATCGTTGTACACAAGTCGTCCCCCCAGAAGCTGTGCAGCCGCAGCCGGAGGAACATCGCGATGGTAACCGAAGAATTCGGTTTTCCATCGTGTCCATGCGTGCCAGCGCTCGAACCAGGGATGCGGGGGCTCATACTTGGTGGAAAACACCAGCGCCACATCGAAACTCGAGCGACTTTCCGATGCAGCCATCACCTGCTCAACCGTGAAGTCTTCCAATGCGAAAAGCGCGCATGGGCCGAGTTACGTAGCCGAGGTACGGGTGCGCGAGTTCATCACTGGCGGGCCACGCCGTTAATACCCGCGCCATCGGGTAGCGCGCTTCCAGGAACGTCTCGGCCCGCTCATGCAACACAATGTAATCGCGGTAGGCAAGGTTATCTTCCATGGAGAATCCATAGGGAGGGTTGACAAAAAGCGCGGCCACGAAAGCCACGGCCACGATCGCAACCACGCCCCGCCACAGCCGTACTCTTCGCCTGAGCGTGGACACGAGAAGAATGATTACCAGCGGAATCGCTGGAAGCATGTAGCGGTCAAGGACTGCTCCGCCGACGACAGCCATCGCAAACACGTAAGCTGTGATTACCGCGAGGAAGGAAAACTGCACATCCAGCGCGATTCGCTTGCGCTCGCCGTCGTTGCCGCGCAGCGGAGGAAGCCACATCGCAAACGCGGCTGCCAGGGAGAGAAAGTACAGGTTGAGATATCCGACGATCTGCCACAAGCGGAGTCCGAGCGCGAGCAGCACACGAAACGGCTGCATGGTTGCTTGCACGTTGTAGCGGAAGAATTCCGGGTTGCCGAAGACAAATCCGGTACGGACGTAGTGGGCCGAATACCAGAGCACGAGGGGCACCAGGGGAAGCAGAAGGTGGCTCGATGAATCGCGGGCTTGTGCGGGTCGCGACGGCGCGGCATCGAGCTTCAGCAAAGTCCTAAGAGAATTCCAGGCAAACAGAGCAAGAGGAGCCAGCACCGCAGTTTCTTTCACCAGAACCGCCACAGAAAACCACAGGGCCGGCGCCCATCGCCGGTTCTCGACATAGGCAAGCAAGCCCCAGAAAGTGAATCCGGCCGCCGCCAGATCAAGATGAGCCAGTGAACTCTGCGCGAAAAACACGGGATAGAGCGCTGTGCAAATGGTCGACGCAACGGCGACTTCGGCATTCGCGACGTGCTGGGCCAGCCGAAAAACGCCAAGTAAAGAAAACCCCGCAATCGTCAGCATGGCGGTGCGGGTCACGAAAGGTGTATATCCTAAAATCTTCCAGGCCAGAGCGAGGTACGCGATCACCAGCGGCGGGTGAGCGTTGGAGGGGGTGGACTGAGGAATCAAGGTACCGTGCAGTAACAGGTCGCGGGCCGCCGGTACGTAGTATCCGGCTTCATCCCAAAAATACGGGAGGCGCAGCAGGGAAGCGTGCAACGCCAGTAGCCCGAAAAAAAACAGCCCGTAAAGCAGCGCTGTCCGAACTCTGCCGCGAAACTGATTGTCTCCGGCCACCAGAGCGGTCTAGTGTACCGGCCCGGCGCTGGCCATTCGAGGATCGAGTTTGATCTCGCCAAATGTGCTCTCGTAGCCAGATACATTTTGTTGCAGAATCGACATCAATGCCTTGGCCTGCTGCGGGCTCAGGTAGATTCCCTGAAAGTTTCTGACTTCGACCTGGGTTTCGCTTTGTTGTTGCAAAGTTCCGAAAACCAGAAAGAAATCCCAAACGTTTACGCGTACCTGCACGCTGTTGGCGTAAGTCTCGCGATAGTCAGGAGCGTTCACCAGCCGGATATTGGGTTGCGATGGGTTATTCATAACGCCATTCAGTGTAGCGGCAGCCGCGAAAAAAGGGAATTTGTCGATTGTCTAAGATCAGGACTCGGTCCGGTGAGGGAATCGTTTTGCCATTTCTCGCGGCCCGATTGGGAAACGCATACGGATCAAGGTAAAATTAGATCGTCTTGTCACGATGCGTGCCAAATTCCCCTATGGAGGGCAACCGTGGCGTATTTGGCGGAATCCAAGTCGCGGGGGCGTAATGAAGCATAAATCGAAAAAGCAACCAAGCCGACACGAATTCGCCATGGCATTGAAAACGATCCGTGCTCAATTCCAAACCATAGAATCGCAATCCGACACCATTCACCGTCAAAACCAGTTTATGATGACGATCTGGATGGATGACCCCACGCCTGCCAGCCGCAGGAAGTCCCCCGACCAGGTTTTGGGCCGATCACTCAACCGCTGGGTCAACTGATGCTGGGTCAACTGATGCTGGGTCAACTGACGCTGGGTCAATAGGAGGCTGCGTTCTCTCCGCCCCCTTGGTCATTCGGGGCCAACTTCCGCGCGCCATATGTGCCCGCAATTGCGAACGTTTTTGTGGCACGAATGGTGACTACGGTATTCGCTGTATTGCCGGTATTTGAAACGTAAGCTATTGTTCCTTCATTCGGGTAAGCATTGGCGGTCATGGGTTAGCGCCAGCGGCCAGCTGACATTCGGACCCTCACGATCGCAGTAATTTTTTCTTCTTAATCCGCATGTTTCAGGCCGGGGCCGGCATGGTCCCGGCCCTTTTTATTTGGCTTGCGAGTATCGTGAACCCACAATTCATCCGCAGTCCCCGTGCAAATATAAGGAGCGCGCCCAGTGCGCTACAATATCGCGAGCAAGCTAATTTCAACTGAGTCAGGTCGAGACAGCCCGCATGCGTGGTGGCTGCCGCGTTACAAACTTCATTCGATTGTTGTCAGGGAAATGCCGGGATGGCGGAATTGGCAGACGCGCTGGACTTAGGATCCAGTGCCGCAAGGCGTGCAGGTTCGAGTCCTGTTCCCGGCACCAAAATTGAGAGATTTAAAAAGCATCGCAATGCAAATAGTTAGAGCAGCTGCGCCGCGACAGCTTGCGCATTTGTAAATTTATAGCGTGCATAACTTGGGCACAGATGATATACATTAGATTATACTTAGATCTTTATTTATAATGAATCGAGCGGAGTGTTGAGATGTGCGAGAATAGGATATAATAAGAAGGAAAGTTCAGGGCGAGACACAACCGCGCCTCGCCCTTAAAGACCTTCCCGCGCCACATCGATCAGGCGCGATCCCGCGAAATCTCCTGACCAGCAGTAAGTCGCGAAATCACTGCACCTGTTGCAATCCCTGATAGACGGCCACGCCGGCGATCACCAGCAGCAACACGCCAGAGGCAGCCCCCATCCACTTTACGAGGGGAGTGATCTTGTTCACTTTGGCCATGATTTCGATCTGTTCCTTTTCCATGTGCGACTCAGACTCGCCCAGGAACAGTTGGTCATCCTCTTGCATGGTGAGGGTGCTGCGGTAAATGAGGAGGATGATCAGAATAGCCGTGAGAACTCCCCAGGCAATTAGCGGCCACATCAACAAAGACATCATAAGCCACCTCGGTGCTGATCTTTGAGCAGACCCCGATATTTGGTTGTGGGCCACAACCGGACGCAGGTGCGGGGCCCTCAGCCGGGATTATATGCCCAGAAAGCAAGTCCCGGCAGTTTTTGTTTTCGGGCCGCGACCGCGAGGTCTCTGGCTTCATCTAATTATCTGCAGGCTCGGCTCAAAAAACGCGATTTTGCTGCGCCCCCGAGCATGGGCTTTGCTATAATTAATCAGTCGCAATTTCAAGGAGATACCAATGGCCACAACCACCGTTCCTACCTCCAATCCGGAAGCCACACCGAAAACGCCGCCGGTCAGCTTGACTCCGAATGCGGTTGCTAAAGTGAAGGAAATTATGGCGCAACAGAACCCCGTCCCGGCTGGCCTGCGTGTTGGCGTAGTGGGGGGCGGATGCTCTGGCTTCTCTTATTCGATGTCGTTCGAGAATGGCGCGGGCATGATGGACAAGGTATTTGATATGGGCGGCCTCAAGGTGTATGTCGACGCCACCTCGCTCATGTATCTCAATAACTGCATCGTCGACTATGTCGAAACCCTCGAGGGCGCAGGCTTCAAGTTCGAGAATCCGAACGTGAAAAGCACATGCGGCTGCGGCTCTTCGTTCAGCGTGTAACCTGGCTAGACTTTGGAGTTTGAAAAAGCCTCATCGTAAAGCGGTGAGGCTTTTCGCTTTTCCTCTCGTAGCAAATCCAAAATGAAGTAGAAAATCGCGGCGTCAGAATGCATCCAGCAGGCTGGGATCCTACGGCCGTTCCTGATCGGGAGGCATTTGGGGCGTTATTCCCGGTTGCGTGGGTTGGCTCGATTGCGTGGGCTGGCCCGGTTGCATGCCAGTGCCGGGTTGTCCGAGAGAGCCGCCTGGGGCTCCGGGCGCGCCCGGAGTTCCCTGGAGGGCCGTTGCCGCACCTTGCAGTCCCGGCTGATTCGGCGTGGTGAGGAGCCCGCCGCGATCCGTGCTCGGGTCGTAAATAAACTGCCATTGATAGTAGTGATCTTTCTTGTTAAATACGCGAATACTCTTGGCTTTGCTCGTGCTGGCGACTCCAACGATCGGGCCCCCACCGAACACCTGAGCGCCGGGCGCTGCGCTTCCCGGAGTCGCCGCGCCGGGAGCACCCGGAGTACCGGGAGTTCCGGGTGGCTGATTGGCGCCCGTGTTCGGCCCACCGGGCGTGGCGTCGCCGGCCTCTTGATCTGAGTTCTGCGCCCCGCCCGAATTCAATGTGGTTATGCCTGAAGGTTGAGTCTGACCCGGATTGCCTCCGTTCATGGCCGCTGCAGCCAGACCGCCTGCCATCGCCATCGTATTGATAGCGCCAGCAGCGTTCTGCATTCCCGCGGGTCCGCCGGGGCCTCCCGCCACGCCCCCAAGTCCCGCCCCCGGTACTCCCGCCCCGAAAGCCATCTGTACTTCGCCCATATGCAGGAGCTTGAAATCTTTTCCGGTGATTGGATCTTTGTAGCGTTTGCGCAGAAAGCGAACCTGGTTAGTGTTCTCGAGGTCTTCAATCCGGGTGGGATAGCGGCCGAATTTCTTAACGAAGTGTTTCATCGCCCGGGAATACTGCACACCGCGATGAATCAATTCCTCCTCCCGATCACGTTTCACCTGGAAGGCCACAACCGGAGCCATGATCGTGGCCGCAATGGCGAGGAGCGCTACAAACAGGATGAGCGTGATGAGAATGTATCCGCGCTCGTGGCAGCGGGGGGAGACGGATTTTCGAGGGCGCAACATCATAGTGATTTGCAATGGATAATTTGGTAATCGGGAAAGTTTAGGTCCGCGGCTTTCTCGAAATTACTCAATTACAAAATTCTCCACTGACGCAATCCTACTCACCCGGCGGTCAGCGGAATGCTCTGGCGGTTGTTGTTGAGCACGTCTTCTATTTCCACTGAGGTGGGCGAAATGTGCAGCACCTTGTAATGGCGATTGACGACATCGCCTTCAGCCGCGATGAAGACGTCTTCCCCCTCCGAAAGAAAAATCTTTTTCGACTCGCCCGGTTTGCTGGCAAACCCGAAAAACTTCAGGTTGATGGGGGGCGGAGGGGGTGGGGGTGGAGGCGTGTTGTCCACCTTCTTCGGGTCGGTTACTCCGGGACCCTCCGGTTTTGGAATCTCCGCTTGCGCCAGAAAAATATTCCGTCCCGTACCTTCGTACTTGGTGTCTTCACTGGCCTTTAGCCAGTCATAGCGCAGGGTGGGATCGAGCGAACGCGGCGCAGCGCTGACTTTCTTGCCGTGAGTCTTGGTGCGAGCGATCGTCCGCGAAACCGTAGCTGGCCGCGCCGCCGGAACTGGACTGGGCGCGGTCGCGGGCGCCGCTGCTTTGGGACTGGACCCTCCGAAGCTGAACAGCAATACGACGGCAATCAGCCCCAGCCCGATGGCCGCGATCAGCTTCGTTTTATTTTCGGCGCCGACTTTCACAGGATCTCCGATTTCATTTACGCCGCGCCCGTCTTCAAATAGGTTTCCAGCTTGAGCTGCAGTTTAACCACGCCGCCTTGTTCTCCGCCCAGACCCAGGCTATCGACCAGGAAAAACAGTTGATCGCGCTCCAGCGTATTAATGAAGCGCACCAATTGCAGATAATTGCCGGCTAGATCCGCTTCGATCTCCAGGCGGCGCACGCCCACCGGCTCCGGATCCTTCATGGTGTATTTCACGCTTCCGATTTTTACCCCGGTTTCTGCCGCGACCTTACCCAGATCCGCGGAAATCGCCGAGTCCTGCGCCGGCAGCCGGTGCGCATAAAACTGATCAATCTGCTTGCGGGCAACGGGAATTTTCTTGTCCAGACCGCGTAGCGGCTCAACTTCGCGCGTTTTCTGCTGCAACTCCCTCCAGGCTTGATCGAGTTGGTCGTGCCGGGACGACTCCGATCCAATCAAAGGAGAAAAAAACACCGCAATCGCGATTACATCCACCACCGCCATAGCAGTCAGCGCAATCTTCACCTTCCGTCGAGTGTCCCTGAGATCAGGCATTACTGCGCGCCTCCTGGAGTCATGTTTGCAGTCTCCGGCACGTACAGTGCGCTGATGTGGAACTGGACCGTATCCCCGGCTGAGGATCCATTGCCGGGATCGGAAATTTCTTCTTCAATGTAGGTGTCGTGGAAGTGTTGCGAGGCTTCCATTTTGCTGACCAGATCGAGCGCATGTTCGCGAGTGTCACCGGCCACGATCAGCTTGATCTCCAACGCATTATCTGCGCTCAGTTCGGGATGAATCGAAACCACGTGCAACCGCGGCGGCATCACTCGCTCCAGGTCTTCGAAGGCCTTGGTCCAGGAGAAAGCCTTGCGCTGGAAAAGATCGTTCAGGAACTGCGACTGGTCCCGGGTGCTGCTGTTCTGGGGCAGATTCAACAATGCCTGCGCATCGGCTTTTTCCTTATCCCGGGCAGCGCTCTGCCGCTCGTATTGCCCGATCAGTTGCCGGTCTTTGCGCGCCCCCATCCATCCGTTGACGGTCATGAGCAGTAGCAGCAGGGTCAGGATGCCCAGCGCAACCAAAGCTCCGCCCCAGCGCAGCCAGAAGCGGCGCGCATCCTCGTAAGGCTGACTCGCGAGATTGATATCGACGCGCATCTACGAGAGCAGGGCTCCCACCACCCCAGCCATTCTCCACTTTGGAATCGAACCGACACTTGCGCCCAATTGCGAATTCGCGACCAATTCCGTTACTTCCGCTCCCGTCTGCGCGCGGAGTGCGGGCACGGCGCCGCCCGCGTCCGACAGGCCGGCCACGAAGATGTGTTCAATATTCAGACTGTACGTGTCCTGGAAAAACACCACTGAGGGATAAACCTCTTCCGCCAGTTGCTCGCCCGTAATAGTTGCGCCACGCGGGTTTTCCAGAGTGCGAAAAAGCAGCAATTGATTTTTATCGAGGATGGCAATGCTGGTCGTGCGCGCATCCACTTTCACCACCAGCGTGGGCCGATCCGCATCGGCTGCGCCCAAAGCTGCCAGCATGGAAGGCAGCACGATGCCGGGGCTATAGCCCGCTTCACGAAATACCGACTCGTAGTCCTCGATCACGCTGGCCAACGCCACCGCCGCCACAACTTTGATCCCGCTGGCGGCAGGTTGGGCGTGGTAAGAGATCTTAGCTTTCTCGAGATCAAACGGAAGCGACTTCTTCAGCCGGAATCGCACCACGCCCTCGGCTTCGACGCGGTTGGCGGGCAAGGTTTCAAAATCCAGCAGCATGACGCGAACTGCAGCATCGGGCAGAACCGCAATCACATCGCGCGACCGGCTGCTGACGCTGCCCAGCGTCTCGCGAATCGTATCGAAAACGCCCTTGCGCTCCCGCACATTCGCTTCGAGCAAGTCGGGAACCACGCTGCCCCGTGCCAACTCTCCAGTGGCGCACATCTCGACCAGGTCGCCCCGCTCCGAAACCCGCCCCGCGAGGACGCGATCAGCCGCAATCTCGCAGGCCAGTTTCGGCTTGGAACTCGAATTGAAATTAGAACGCATTTGAAGTCTAGTAGCGCCCGCATCCTACACGCTCTCGCGAGGGCATCCAGACCTCGCCGCGGGAAGGATGGCGGCGCCACGAAATCCTTATGTACAAGTAAACCGCTGAGCCGCTGATAAATGCAATAGCTGGCAGGGCACCACAGCCACTGACCGAAAGGTCAGCCGCCTTGGCTAAATCCGCCGCCTACCGCATGCTTTCGATGAAGGTGACCTTGTTAATCTCTTTCAAGGTCGTCAGCCCAATTCTCACTTTATCCAGAGCCGACTCACGCAGGAACCGCATGCCCTCATCGCGGGCGGCTCGCCGGATCTCCGACGTTGGCTTCTTCAGCAGAATCATTTCGCGGATGCGGTCGCTCAAGTCGAGCAACTCGTGGATGGCAGTTCGTCCGCGGAATCCGGTCCCGGCGCATTCGATGCACCCTTGTCCTTCGTAAAAATTGACCTCCGACCAAGTTTTCGGATCGAGTCCGCTAGCCTCCAGAACCTCTGGTGCATAGTGGGTCGCCGTGCGGCAGGATTCGCAAATCAACCGCACCAACCGTTGCGCCAGAATGCAGTTCAAAGCCGAAACAAAGTTGTAAGGCTCAACCCCCATGTTCAGGAAGCGGCCAATCACATCGACCACGTTATTGGCGTGGACGGTGGTGAAAACAAGGTGACCGGTCAATGCAGATTGAATTGCGATCTGGGCCGTCTCGGTATCGCGAATTTCGCCGACCATGATCTTGTCAGGATCGTGACGCAAGATGGAGCGCAATCCGCGGGCGAAGGTCAGGCCCTTTTTCTCATTCACTGGAATCTGAGTGATGCCGCGAATCTGATACTCAACCGGGTCTTCAATGGTGATGATTTTGTCTTCGTCGGTCTTGATCTCGCTGACGGCCGCATACAAGGTCGTCGTCTTGCCGCTTCCGGTTGGCCCCGTAACTAGCACCATGCCGTAAGGTTCCTTAATGTAACGGCGGAATTTGCGCAGATCGTCTTCATCGAAGCCCACCACGTCGAGCGTGAGCTTGTGGAACTTCTCACTCATCGACTCTTTATCGAGCACGCGCAGTACGGCATCTTCGCCGTGAATCGACGGCATAATCGAAACTCGGAAGTCGATGGGCCGCTCGGGGCTGCCGTAGCGTACGCGAAAGCGTCCATCCTGCGGAACCCGGCGCTCGGAAATATCCAACTCGCTCATGACCTTAATACGCGAGATGATCGTCGAGTGATGCTCCTTGGCAATGGGTGGCATGGCTTGAGTGAGCACGCCGTCAATGCGGAACTTGATGCATACCGAGTCGTCGCGGGTTTCAATATGAATATCACTGGCCCGTCGCTGTAGCGCGGTAAAGATCGTCGTATCCACCAGCCGAATGATCGGACTGATGTCACCCTGCTGCGTCGCCAAACGGTCGATCGAAATACTTTCGTCGGTGCCGCTCTCGTCTTCCCGGATCACATCCAGGGCGAAGCCTTCGCTGGCATCTTCGAGAACGCGCTTCGACTGTTCCGTCTTCTTGAGAATTTCCGTGATCTGCGCCAGGGTCGAAACTTTGGTGACGATGCGCTTGCCCAGGAGCAAGCTAATCTCGTCGATCATCATCAACTGGCTGGGATCGGCGATGGCAATGGCGAGCCGCCCGTCTTCCGTTTCTTCCAGCGGGACGAAGTTGTAGCGGAACATCAGATGAACCGGGATGGTCTTGAACAGATCGTGATGCAGTTGGAAATTATGCAGATCGACGAACTGGCAGCGATAGCGGCGCGCAATATCCTGCGCTTTTTCCAGTTCTTCGCTGTGCGTGCCGGGCGCTGCCGTCCCGTTCCCGCCCACGAATACTGTTTTATTTTCTGTCGTACTTGCCATTTCTTAACCTACCTGCACAGGCCAGAGCCGTATTTCTCGTCTAGTGCCCACCTAATGAATCGTAGATCCTAAAGTGAAAATGGGTAAATACAGCGAGATGAGTATCCCACCCACAATCACTGCCATGAAAATGAGGATGACCGGCTCGATCAAAGCCATGGCCGCTCCCAGCGCGTTCTGCACGTCTTCCTCATAAAACTCCGCCACCGAATTCAGCATCGCCGGCAAGGCCCCGGTGGATTCTCCCACTTCAATCATCTCCACCGACAACTCGGGAAACATCTTCTGTTCTTCCAGACTCTTGGCCAGCGGTTGCCCTTCGCGCACCCGGATGGCGGCATCCGTTATACCGTTTAAGATGCGCCGGCTGCTCATCGAGGCTCCCGCCGTTTGCAGCGACGGCACCAGCGGCATGCCTCCCGCCAGCAAAGTCGAAAGCATGCGCGAGAAGTTTGCCACCTGGTACTTCAACCAGATTTGCCCGAGCACGGGAAGCGACAGAATCGCGCGGTCCAGCCGTTCGGCTCCGCGATCGGTTTTCTTCCACTGCCAGAAAGCCAGCAGCGCAATCACCACCGCGGCCGCGATCAATGGAAAGTATCGTTGCGCGTGATTTCCGATATTCAGCATGATCAATGTGATCACCGGCAGTTGCGCGTTCATATCCTGATAAAGCTTGGCAAACTGCGGCACCACGTACGTGACCAGAAAAACCAGCATCAACGAGACCACCGTCACCAGCAGCGTCGGATACACCAGCGACACCGCCAGCTTCTTTTTGAACGTCAGCGCCATGCGCTGAAAGGCAATATAGCGGGTGAGCACTTCCTCCATGTTGCCGCTCTTCTCCCCCGCCATTAACGTGCTGGTATAAATCTTGGGAAATGCCCCCTGCCCGGAAAAAGCGTCGGAGAGCAACTCCCCGGCCTTGACCCGGTCGCGAACATTCTGCAACAGGCTCTGCAGATACGGATCCCGCTGCCGCTTGATCAACAATTCCAAAGAGCTCAAAATCGGCAGGCCGGCCTTGATCAGCGTGAGGAATTGCGAGTTGAAGATGAGAAACTGCCCCTGCTTGATCCTGCCTCGCCCCCGCAGGCTGAAGCCCCCTCCCGAGAACATGCCCCGAGGCTTGACCCAGTACACCAGGAAGCCCTGCTGCACGAAGCGGTCGCGAACCTCGGCCTCGGAATAGCCGCTCTCGACCTGCTCCAACAGGTGCCCGCGTTCGTCCGCGATTTTGACTACAAATTCGGCCATTCCGCTGTCCGGTTACCGTCTTGCCCACCTCAGTCTAGCATCCCCAACTGCCACCCATTGGTGAATTGCCGCTCAAACCCTATCCGGAGTAACGCTGCCATTCGGCTGTGCTACGATGCGCTCTAAGTATCCTGAAAACAATTACTTGCGTTCGGCCCTAGCCGCTGCTCCCCAACCGCTACGGCCCCAACTCCCCATCAATCACCTCGACCCCATCCGGCACGGCAAACTGAAACCGCCGATCATCCACCGCCACATTCTCTTTCTCATCGCTAAAGCGATATTCCGTCACCGATCCGTCCACTTCCTCGACCAGAATCCTGCTAATCCAGTGCTCGGGCGTGATCTCGAGCAAAACCTGGCTAACCCGCTCCGCCAAATTCTTTGGCACCCCTCGAAGAACCACATCCCTCGCCTCCAAAGGAGCCACGTCTGGGGCCAAGCTCAAACCTTGCAATTCCTTCTCCAACTGGGTCTTACCCAAGAGAAACGCCAGCGGAGACCGCAAATCGTCCAACTTCTTCACCGCCGTCCGCCGCACCTGGCGCTCGCCCGGGACGTAAAACCATGCATCCTTGCCGTCGCTCAGAAACAGCTTCTCCCTCGGAGAACGGTACTCCCACCGCATCTTGCCAAGTTTTTTTAACCAAAGTGTTCCCGATTCAGTACGTTCCATTCCCGCCCCCCGATAAATCTCCGTAAACTCAGCCTGCAGGGTGTGCAGATGGTTGTAGCGTTCGTCCACCGCCTGGGCAATGGCATGAACGTCAGGCGCAGGGCGGCGTAGCAATCGCAGCGGCCAGTACGAGGACAACAAAGTTGCGCAGGATGGAATTCAGGCCCACAGGATTAGTTTACGGGAACGGCATTGTAGGCGCGAGCGTCTCGCTCGTGCTTCACCGCGATCATTCGTGAGGAAGTGCAGTTCCTCACAACGCGAGGACTGACGACAAAGGATCTGTGCATTCTTCTGTGTTGCCCGGAGAGTCCCCCGTCCCTCGGACGTACGATAGAATTGAGCTTGGGCACAAGATGGTGGATACGAAACTAAAGCAAGAATGGCCTAGTATTTGGAATGAGTTCGCTCTAGGGTAGAGGTGTCCCGTGACCCAGACATAATTTTTTGATCTGAGGCTCGGAACGGCTAACGATGGCTGAGGGAAACCGAGGCCAGCCATGGACATGATTCCACTCAAGCCGGAGCGAAAAGCGCAGTTGGAAGAGTATGCCAAACGGCGTGGCCAGGATCCTGCCACCACTCTCGATGATGTCTTGGCCACCTATCTCGAATGGGAGCGGCAGGACTTCGCAGAAGCCGTCGTGGGAGTCCGCCAAGGCTACGAAGACGCAAAGGCTGGACGTACCAGGCCCGCCACCCGAATCTCTCGCGGACCTGCGCCGCAAGCATGACCTTCCGCCTATGTAGACCCGCGCACGCCCGACGCATGCGCTTTCATGTACGCCCGCAGGATGGCGTTGATGCGCGTCTGATATCCGCGCTGCTGCCGGAACCAGGACAGCAAGTCTGCATCCAGCCGCATGGTCACAACGGTTTTTCGCGTGGGCCACACCACCTTGGCATCTTTCCAGAACTCTTCATCCGTGGGGCGCACATCGGGTTCGGACGCAATGCCTCGGCGTATCTGGGCATCCCGCATGTGACGCAACTTATTCCAGTCCGTACCTGCGCCGCGCTTAGCCTTCGATGTTTTGCCAGTAGGAGCGTCGTTCGTGCGGCTCCGCCCGCCACGCCGAGATGATGCGCCTTTCCTCATCGTTTTCATCCGTATAAACCACCGTAATTTCCAGGCCGTTCACCAAGCCAACCGCATACACTCGGCTTTCGCCATAGTCGAAACGGTCATCCACCTTCTCAACCGTGGGCCCGTCGAAGATTCGCACCGCATCCTCGAATGCAATCCCATGCCGGATGAGATTCCGGCGGTTCTTCTCTTTGTCCCAACTATAGCGCATTGGATGTATTTACACAACGTCAATATATGCGTCGCACTTTTGAAAGGAAGTGAAGACGCCACTCGAGTTTCTCGCGGGCCAACGCGGCAAGCAAACCCGCCATGCCCGAGTCAGCGCCGCAAGCATGACCTTCCGCATTGAGCCCACGCTCATTATCTCCCTGAGAAGAAGAGTGTCCCCTGTTCCTCTTCCGCGTTCCTTGCGAAAACGGGAGTGCGAGATTCCCAATTTGGAACCGGGGGTCGCAGCCCGTCCGTTTTCTCCTTGACCTCGCTCTTTCGATGGTGATAACATAACAAAACAATACTTATCTAGAAGATAATTTATGATCGTTGACAACCTGACGCAAGATCGCCAAGGACACGACGATAACTCCCATGTTTCCAATATTTTGCCCGTAACTACCTTAAGAACCATAGATCTAGAGGGCCAAAAAAATTCCGATCCTTTGTTTTCTATATTTTAGGTCCGAGGAGAGTGTTTTTTTCGGGGAAGTATTGCACCATAATATGTGCAAATCGTGTGGATGAGTCTCGACGTCGGAGTGAGCGACGCATGAACTCGCGACCATCCCCGTGCCCCAAAAGGCTAAGCCGCACCGGCGTTCGAAGCAAAGATCAAATACTGATGGGTGCCGGCGATCCTCTTGAACGCCACGCTTCGCGTCAGCACATGTTCGAGCAGAGGGTTGTGATAGATCACAAAAATTGCTCTGGGATGTTCCCGCAACGAACGCTCCAGGTTGCTGAGCATCGTGTTCAGTCCCGATTCCGGCAAAGGGTTGAACAGATAAAGCACAGTCGGCTCCGGAGGAAACACGAACTCGCTGGCGTCCTCCGCGACACATTCGATGGCGAAGCACTGCTGCGATTCGCTTTTATATTTGCGGATATTCTCCGTCGCCACCCGGTGCAGTTCCGGCAGCAGTTCGATTCCCATGATTCGCCGGAAGGGATAATCCGCCGCCATCAGCAGGGCGCGTCCCTTGCCTGAGCCGATGTCGATGAAGGTGAATTCGCGACAATCGAATTTCGGACCTGATTGCATCAGGCTCGCCAGCATTTCGCGAAACAGCGCCGGCTCGGTTGGCTGATAAGGCGAGTGGAAGTGTCCCAACAACCGATCGCGCCAGCCGACCGTAGCGCCAGTCGTATCGACGCGGAGGTCCCAGTCATATTCAACATCGCCGTAACGCTGCCGCCGCTGCGAGGGAGTTGATTCGCGGACGAACTCCCACAACGTCACGGTGAAACGTCGCAGCGTGGAAGGGAAGCCATCGCGCGCCGAGTTCGCCTTCCACCAATTGCGAATGCTCGCAATGAGACTTGGTCCGGGATTTAGCGCTGCAGGCATCGCAGATCATAGTAATGCGCCCTCAGATGCTGAAGTGCTGCCGCAGTTGGTGCACGACGAAGCCCGATGTTTGAAGTCTGGAATTGGAGCGGTAAGACAAAAACTCTAAACCAAGGCCTTCGACATTCTCACCAAATGACACGGTTGGTTGGTATTTTGATCTGCAGGAAACGGCAGGGTTCCGCTTTCCACGTAGCCGAGCCTGCGATAAAACGCCGGCAGCTCTTTACGCAGATTCACAATGGTCAGGTCCATGAAACGGCAGGCGGCGGCCCTGCAGTGCTCCTCGGCAGCCGCCACCATGCGGGATCCGAGTCCAGAACGTTGTGCCGCAGGATCCACCGCGAGCAGGCCGAAATATCCGCGCTCCCCGCGCAGCTCTACATACACACAGCCGGTAAGCGCGCCTCCGTCCTCAACCAGCAGAAACTTTCCCTTGGGCAGCAGCGCGCGCACCTTATCCGGATCGGTACGGTCTCCATCGGCGAAGAAACGCTCGGTGCGAAAAGCGTCGTTCACCAAGCGCGCGATGTTCTCGGCATCTTTGAGCTCCGCCGTTCGTGTCTGCATAGGCCGCCTGCGCAGGCGTACGACGCCCGCGCTCGCGCCTACATATTAATTCACGGGCGGCAGCTTCGGCATTCTGGGTGGGATGTATCCGATCGGCGTTCCTTTTTCAAGGAAGGGCAAGTCATCGGGAACGCGGACTTCCACCTGACCATCCGGCATGAGCTTGTAAGTATGCCCCAGTGGATCCGCGGGAACGAACCGTAGCATGTTGACGGCGACGAGATCGGAAAAGCTTTGCGGCAGATGTCCGGTTTTTTTTCGGTACTGCGAGACCAGCGCGTCCAGAATGGTTACGTCTTCGTCCACCTGCAAAGCGTTAAGGTGGGCCACGGCATTCGATTTGACGTTGGGATCGTGCGTGGTCTCGAGCGTTGTGGCCCACATCAGACGAGCGGTCTGGATGTTGCCCGCGTGCTCCGCCATTTTTGCGGCCATGATTCGCATGACTTGATGCGCATTCGGAATCTTGGCGCCGTCAGCGAATGCCTTCTCGGCATTGGCGTAATCTCCCAGTTCCATGTAGTAGATGAAACCCAGATCGTAGTACAAATGCCACTGATTGGGATTATTGCGGATGCCAAACTCGGCTAGTTTGATGGCTCGCTGCGGCTGTCCCGCGCCTCCGGGAATTTTGGGCGCCAGGAAATTGGAGCCGTATTCGTAGGCGACCAGCAGGTGGGGATCGAGCGTGGTCGTGATTTCAAGCAAAGGCGCCAGCAGGTCGAAATGCTCGGACCCTCGAGTGAGCTTGTCGCCGAAATATTGCACGGCGCGGGTCCAGTACACGTCCGCGAGCAGTCCGTCATATCCCAGGCTCATGCGCTTGAGCAGTGTGGGCGAGGAGATATAAAGCACTTCCTCGAGCGTAGCTCCTGTCCGCTCGCGGTCGAGTTGCCGCAACAGCAACACGGAACTTGCCAGGCAAATTATCAGCAGAACGCTGGCCGCAATGGTGATTTGACGCGAAGGCTTCACTTCAAATTCCGGTGCTCAAAAATCAGCACCGCCCCGCACAGAGCCATACTGGCATAAACCAGGGCATACGCCGTGTTCGCAAGAATGAGCTGTCCTGAGACTGGCTGCTCATGGGCCACCGAACTAATCACATTTAAGGCGGAAAAATTTGGGACCAGATAGGCTGCACCCGTAGCCAGCCAGCGCACGATTCCCTTGGTCAAACCGGCAAACCCTCGCAGGTCTTCCGCAAAGGTGCCGATTACGAACAAGGCAAAAGCAAATACCGCCGACAACAACGGAGAAGAGAATGAGGAAAACAAGAGCGCGAGAGAAGTAATGATCAGAAACTGGAGGATGATGAAATACAACGCTACCAGGACCCAGCCATCGGTCGCCTGGAACCGGTGCGAAACGTAGTAAAGCGCCGCAAATACGCCAAACGCCATGAAGAGCGCATTTACCACCAAGGTCCCGGCGAGACCAAAAAACTTGCCGATAATAAACTCCCAACGCTGAACCGGGCGCGAAAGGACGGTGTAGAGAGTTCGTTTGTCAATCTCTTTTGAGACCAGACCAATGCCGATAAAAATGGCAATCACGATACCGAACAGCGAAACCGCGGTGAGGCCGAGGTTGATCACCACCAGGCGTTCGATGCCGATGGAAATCTGCCCGACCAGAATCGCCGCGCCTGACATCAGCAATGCGAATGCGATCAGGTTGTACAGGACGCGGTCGCGCACCGCTTCACGAAAGGTATTGGAGGCAATGTGTACGATTCGTCCGCTCATGACGTCACCCCTGCAGCCGCTTTGGACGGTTGCAGCTTGCGCACAAAATATTCTTCGAGCGAAGTCCGGACAGGAATCAAAGAGATGATTCGCACTTGTTCGCGCCGCAGAGCCTCCAGCGCCGCGTCCTGATTGCCTTCGAGCAGCACGGCCCGAACCGTGTCCCCGGTTACGTGGCAGTCCGCGCCCAATGCCTTCATCGCAGCTGGCACCTGGTTTCCGTGCCAGACCAGTTCCACTTGTCCTTCGACGCTGGAAGTAAGATCGGCGACAGCGCCCACGCTACGCAGTTCACCTAAATGGATGATGGCCACGCGATCACACAGCGCTTCCGCATCGGAAAGGATATGAGTGGAGAAGAAAACCGTTTTGCCTTCGTGCTTCAACTGTTCCATCAGATCGCGCACTTCGCGACGGCCCATGGGATCGAGTCCGGACATGGGTTCGTCGAAGAAAACAATCCTGGGATCATGCAGGATGGCTTGCGCGATGCCCACCCGCTGTAGCATGCCCTTGGAGAACTTTCGCAACTGCACACGCATCACATCCGGCAGTCCCACACGTTCGAGAACTTCGCGAACCTTGCGCTCTCTATCTTTGGGCACTACTCCGGACAGTTGCCCGTAATAATTGAGCAGTTCGCCGGCAGTCAGATAATCGTAGAAATATGGCTGCTCGGGGAGAAAACCGATTTGTGCCTTCATGCGCGGGTCGTTAATTTCCATGCCGAGAATTTTTGCCGATCCGGCGGTAGGGTAAACCAGTCCCATGAGCATCTTGAGGGTGGTGGTTTTTCCGGCGCCATTCGGTCCGAGAAATCCAAATATTTCACCCTCTTCCACCCGCAGGTGGAGCGGCCGTAACGCGTATCTCGGCTTCTTGTGCCAGAAACCCACGCTATAGGTTTTTTCCAGACCAAGGATATCGATGGCAGTCATGGCGGTAAAGCTGAGTTGTCCTCCTTTCAAACCTCTCAAGCAAAATTATATGCAAAATCCGCGCGGCCGCTAGATGGCACGACAGCTTCCCCGATTACGAAAGTAAAAAGCCTGGCTCTCCCTTTTGGCCGTGGCCGCGCAGTGCCCAACTGGATTGGATGCGAATAAGCCGGCTCTAACCGTGCGCCGCGCGTGCCAATGGTGCTGGTGGAGTACCGGCGTTCGCGGGTTGCAAGCGATTGGGGGTGGCCGAGGACCACGCTTTGACCATCCACACTGCAATTACGGTTGCGGTCACGAGCGCCCAAGGCAGCAGCGGCGAGATCAGCATCCACACCGCGCCAAATCGGATCAGCAGTAGCCACACCAGCGTCAAACCGAGTCCGGCGGCGACGGTGCAAACCCGAACGTTGAATGCTGGTTTGTCACCCGGCCAAACGACTGCCTGCACGAACAGCGCAAACGGAATGGCTGCCACGAGATCAACCAAATAGTGTTCGCCCAAACCGAGCGTTGCTACGGCGGTGAGGGCCATATAAACCGTCATAAAGATCCGCAGCGCCCGCGAGCGGCCTTTGATGTTCCAGAACAGCAGCACCACCCAAGCCATATGAAGCGAAGGAATGGCATTCCGAGGGATATCGGCGGCTACGGGAATTTGATCGAGAGCCAGTCTGTGAAGCATCGAATACGGAAGCGCCCGCCAGGGAAAATCTGTTCGGAAGACGTAGGCAGGGCCAGTCGCTGGGACCACATTGTACAACGCCCAGCCTCCAAGGCCGGCCAGCAGGAACAACGTGATGATGTCCCACGAAGGTTTCTCGATCCCTTTGGGCAGGCGCAAGGCGTAGATCAATGCCATGACGAATGGCAGAGAAGTGTAAGCCAGCAGAGCTGCGATCCTCAAAGCGGACGAGGCCGCCATCGCACGGCCCATCACAAAGCTCGGCTGAAAACCCAGAGAGCCGTCAAACACGAATAAATAGAGATCAAAGGTTTTCGGATAAAGAAGATTAGCCAGGTTCAACGCCCGCTGCGCGGAGAGGACAAAGAAAACCAAGGAAGCCGCCGGAGCAAGCATGGCGTAAGTTTTTCGACGCTCGAGCCCTCCCGACCACAACCAGCGCAATCCGAGCAGGCAGAACGCGCCCAAGCCAAACATGGCCAGGATGCCGGATCCGTTGTTGATCCAGTTGTTGTCCCGTGGAAAATGCACGATGGCCGCAAAGCCGGCGGAGAGCAGTACCCACGCAATTTGCTCGGCAATTCTGGGCGAACTGCGGAAGTAAAAAATAAAGCCTCCGGCAATCGCCAGGGGCAGATACGGCACAGTCAGATCAATTGAATGTGCGGCCAGAAGGAACAGCGCAAACCACAGCGCGCTGCATGTACCTAAGAGCAGTTTGCGCTCCGGACTCGATGTTTCCCACGTTTCCCAAGCCATGATTCGGATCCAGAAATTGGTCGCCCGGAGCTTGTTCTTCCCAGGCAACAACGCTCGTGTGATTATGCACCAGCGAGAGCGAGGTACAGTTCAGGGAATAGGAAGTAGAGTGTCTTAAGTAACTAGTCGAGGCAGACCCTCTGGCCTCAAAGGTAAAGGAGCAACGACTTTCTCCGTTGCTCCCCGTATCGACGTGCAGGCCCAGATTTCCGGACGGAGTTTGTTTCCAATGGCTTCACGATCTTCGGTAACTTTTATGCCTGGGCGGTCAAGGGCAGTTTCTAGCAGATTTTGTCGGCAGCATGACAAGTTGTGTCATTTTGGTATCGACGCATTGAGATTGGTCCCAATTCCGGACGGAAGCAGGCTGCCGACAGAACTGATACGTTTCTCAGCCAAAAGGAAAAGGAGCAACGGATCTCTCCGTTGCTCCCAGGTTCCTCGCTGAATTCAAACTACTGCAACTGCACGAACGGGGCCGTGACGCAGGTCAGGTTTACCGTGACCGGGGCCGCGTTGAAGGACGGGTTGTAGTGAATTACGCCGTCTTCGTTCGAGCAGAAACCGCGCACGCCGCTCTGGTTGAAAGCAGCAGCCGAGCCGCCGACGGTGTAGCCCAAGTTCGGGGGTCCACCTGCGGGGTTGCCGACAGCAAAGTAGTAACCGCTCTTCGCGGCCGCTACGGTCGTGGCCTGGGACAATGCCCAGTCAATCAAGCAAGCTGCAGTGACAACCGGGCCGGTCGCGGGGCAACCAGTCGCGGCTGGCGGTCCAAGGGCAGCCATGCTGGCCGAATAGCCATTCGCCGGATAGGTCGAAAGAAAGCTGACCTGACCGGTGTTGGTGGTACGCACTGAGCTGGCGGCGGACGATTCGTTAGCCGAAATACGTGCGCGCAGCAGGTTCGGGATGGCGATAGCAGCGATGATAAGAATAATCGCCACTACGATGAGCAACTCAATCAGTGAAAAACCCTTTTGTTTCCGCATGTGTGTTCCCTTCTTCTCCGTGTTCAAATGTGGTCTCAGTAGACCCGGTTGCAGATTATGTTTGCATTCTAGAGGCCAAATGTGGAAGTTACTACAGGGCAGGCGTTAATCCCTGGACGTCCTTAGTTTTCATGGGCTCTGCAATCTTCTGTAACCATTGTGCACCATGCCAGGCAGCCCTGGGAGCTAGCTTCTCGCAGATTCTGTCGCAGCATGCCGTTTTGTGTCATTCTGGCACCTTGCAACTAAGGACTCGGCCCGCCCGATCTGGAACCTGGAGACAGCAATAAGCACTTGGCATTTCGCCTTAAAGTAAAAGGGAGCAACGGATTGTCCGTTGCTCCCGGCAAGTCTCGAGTGTTTGCCAACTATTGCAATTGTACGTACGGGGCAGTCTGGCAAGTTAAGGCGACCGTGGTAGGCGCGGCGTTGTGGGTGGGGTCATAATGAATGACGCCGTCTTCGTTGGAGCAAAATCCTCGCACCCCGCTCTGATTGAATCCCCCGGGCGCGCCCCCGATGGTATAGCCGACGTTCGGCGGACCGCCGGCCGGGTTGCCCATGCCGAAGTAGTACCCGCTCTTCGAAGTCCCCGCTGTAATGGCCTTTGACAGCACCCAGTCGATCAAACAGGCATTCGCCACCACCGGGCCAGTGGCCGGACAACCTGTCGAGGCAGGTGGGCCGAGCGCAGCCAGAGTGGATGAGAAACCAGCCGCCGGATAAGTAGAATCAAAGCCCTGTTGGGCGGTGTTGATGGTGCGAATCGAACTGGCTGCGGAGGATTCATTAGCCGAAATGTGCGCCCGCAACAGGTTCGGAATCGCGATGGCAGCGATAATCAAAATAATTGCCACTACGATGAGCAACTCAATCAAAGAGAAGCCGTTTTGTTTCTGCATTTTCTTCACAATGTCTCCACCAAAGGGTGAGTTTCTTGGTTCGATCTCTCTAAACCCGTGGCAATCTGGTTGCCAATGCGGGCAAAAGGAGGCTTCACATTACTTTGGAGTAAGTCCTATGCCAGCCACGCTTTCTAATAATTGAACCGTGGAAACCTCAACCCCATGCAATATCGCCCGTACCTCGTGACAAATTTTGTCCAGCCGTCCGCTTGCCACCGGCCTCACATTACAATGCCCTGTACCCATGAGCGTCTCCCGCGAATCCCTGCGAATTGATCCCGACATTGGCAGTGCGTGGTCGCTTCCGGCGCGTTTCTATACCGACCCTGCTGCGGGCGCGCTGGAGAACGAGAAGGTATTTGCCAAGACCTGGCAGGTGGTTGGCCACTGCCACCAAGTGGCGAACCCGGGCGATTTCTTTACCACTGAACTGCAGGGCGAGCCTTTATTGCTGGTGCGCGGGACTGACGGCGAGTTGCGCGGTTTTTATAATGTCTGCCGCCATCGCGCCGGGCCGCCAGCCGAGGGCTGCGGTTCCCGCAAACTCTTTCGTTGCGCATACCACGGTTGGACTTATGGGCTCGACGGATCCCTGCTCAGTGCTCCCGAGTTCGAAGGCCAGCCTGACTTCCCGATGGAACGCTTCGGCTTAACTCCGGTGCGCACGGAACAATGGTTCAACCTGGTTTTCGTCAACTTTGATCCTAGCGCCGAGCCGTTGCTCAACGGCCTGGGCGCTCTGCCCAAGCAGCTCGAACGGTTTGATTTTGGCGGCATGAAGCTTTTTACGCGCCGCACGTATGAGATGAAATGCAATTGGAAGACTTACGTTGACAATTATCTCGAGGGCTACCACTTGCCGTCTGTGCATCCCGGGTTGAACCGGGAATTGGATTACGGCTCGTACACGGTTGAAACCTATCCTCGCTACGTGCGGCAGTTCAGTCCGATCCGTGGCGCGCAAGTTGGTGACGCCACGCCGCGCCGTTACCGGGAAGCCCGCGAGGATCTGACTACCGACTATTTCTGGATTTTCCCCAACTGGATGCTCAATTGTTATCCCGATAACGTTTCATTGAACATCGTTCTGCCATTGGGAAGCGATCGCTCTCTGGCGATTTTCGAATGGTATGTGCCGGAGGGGCAAACCGACAGCAAGGCCGCACAGGATGCGGTCGAATTCAGCCATCAGATTCAGATCGAAGATGTCGCCATCTGCGAGACCGTGCAGAAGAACCTGCACTCACGCAGCTACCAGCGTGGACGTTATAGCGTGAAGCAGGAAAAGGGAGTGCATGCCTTTCATCGCATGTATGCAGAAGCAGTGCAGACTTAGTCGGTGTGGCGGAGTCTGTGTAGCGCCGCAAATCTCGAAGGAAGGCCTACTGGCCGGGTTCGGGCCGTGAGTGGAGTACGACGAGCGTCATGTCATCGTGCTGCTTGGCTCCGGCAACGAACCCATCGGCGGCTTGCATCAGGCGGGCGATGGTTTCGGACGGGCTCAGGCCGGTGCAACTCCGGATAGTTGCGGTCATGCGCTCCTCGCCCCATTCCTCGTCGGCGTTATTCATGGCTTCGCTAATGCCGTCGGTGTAGGCGACAAAGACATCGTCAGGCGCAATTGTTACCACACCCTGCTCATAGGGAAAGCTCTCGAGCAAGCCGACTACGGTCCCGCCAGTTTCGAGCCGAGACAGACGCCATTCGCTAGCCGAGCGATGGAACAGCATGGGTGGATTGTGGCCAGCGTTCACATAGGTGAGCTGGCGCGAAGCGGGGTTGTACTGTCCGTAGAAGAAAGTTGCATACCGGCTGGCCGATGAAGCTTCGTAGACCAACCGGTTTACATTACTGACCAGAGCTGCAAGGTCCTCGGTCATGCGGGTGGCTTCGCCGCGTAAAGAGGCTTGCAAACTGGCCATGGTCAGGGCTGCGGCAATGCCTTTTCCGGAAACATCGCCAATCGCGATTCCCAACTGTCCGCCGGGCAGGGCCAGAAAATCATAATAGTCGCCACCGACGCCGAGCGCGGGACGACAGGCGCCCGCGTATTCAATGCCTGCAATTGGCGGCAAGGTCTGAGGGAAAAGCCGTTCTTGCACCTCGCGGGCGATTTCAACTTCGCGGTTCAAGCGTTCGCGCTGGGCTACCTCGTCGGCCATAGCGGACATGAGGCGGGCGTTCTCCAACGCCATACCAGTTTGCGCGGCCACTGATTTCAACAAGCGCAGATCGCTGGCGGAATATGGTTCGTCGGAGCGCTTTGGGCCCAGGCTGATGAAGCCCAATAGTTTGTCGCGCGCATTTAGCGGGAGCAGTAGTTCGGTTCCGAGTTGGGCCAGCTTGGAACGGTCTTCGTCACTGACTCCGGTTTCCCGGTAAAGCCAGGAATCGGGGTCATCGAAGTAAACCCGGGCTGGATCCTTCTGCTTCCGCAGCACATTGACCGTGCCAGTGCCCGGCGCAAACACCACGCTGGGAGGCGTGCCATAACCGAGAGCATAGGCTGGACGGTAGGGTCCGGCGCCCCCTAGCAAAACTGCGACACGTGGAATGTGCAGGGTCTCGGAGATCCGCTCGGCTACTGTCTCAATCAAGGAACGCGTTTCCACGATGCTTCGGACTTGATCGCTCAGTTCGCTGAGTACCTGTTCGGCGTTATAAGCTTCGCGAAAGAAGCGGCGGTCGGTCCAGTTGCGGAGTTGCTCCGCCCGCTCACGCATCTTCCAAACCGCCACCGCTGCGAGCGCAATAGCCCCAGCCTTCAGAGCCAGACTCCTGCTTCGATCCGAGACCAACGTCATGACGAGATACGCCATCGCCAATGTCAGGACGGTCTGCAGAATCAGAATCCCATTCTTTGCCAGCGCATACTTCAGTCCCTGCCTGACGACCACCCGTACATCCATCGCGCGCTGCACTACGATCACGTAAGCCAGAGTAAGGGGGAAGATCGCCAGCATCGCCAGCGTAATTCCCAGGACCCAACTCGGAGCCGCACTGCTGATGGGTTTTCCGCGAATCCCGGCAATGGAGCTGAGGACGAACAGCGGCACCGTGGAAATGGTTGTGCCCCAGTACAGCAAACGGAGCCTTCGCTTGCCGTCGGCTGACATGGCGATTCCGGACTTGGCAAAGATGGACGCGAAGAAACCTAAACCAACCAGGCAGAATGTGTAAAAGAGGAGCGGATTTTGCCAGAGGAGCAAGTGTTGGTAAATCGGCTGCGCGGCTGTGTAGTCCGTCATCTCGATGACCGCAACCCTGCACCCGACGATGCCCCCGGCGACTGCGGGAGCGATCGCTAGCCACGGGATCAGCGGCCGCCATCTGCCGAAACGCATCCAGAAAGGAAACGGTTCCGGAAAGAAGAATCCAAACAGGAACATGAAAATAGGCCATGCCCGTGACAGCGCCATGTGATATCCCATTGCCCATTCGCGCCATCCCGGACTCCAACCTTCGATCTTGAACGAGCTAAGAAGCTGAGAAAAGCAAAGCAACAAGCCCAACAGCAGCCACCCCTGAGGATCTCTTGGCCTGACCAGGACTACCCAGCAGCCGAGCAGGATACAGCCGACGGGCATGGCGACATTCAGGAGGAAGTCGAAAGCGATTCGGCTGATCGATGCTGAGCCAAGGGTGACCGGGAGTTCGATCGTGCGTACCTCGGAGCCGGAACGCACGCTTACCGGAATGCGGTCCCCCACTGTCGCTCTGGCGTACGCGTCGGCCAACACCGCACTGCCGGTGTACTTCTTTCCGTTGACGGTGAGAAGAATGTCCCCCCTGCGGAGGCCGAGCTTCTCGGCAGACGGCATCACTACGTCCAGTGCTGGGCCGGCGGTCTCCGGACTGATGAACGGGATGTCCAGCTTCTCTCCCCGCCAGATGTCTGGGGCGTACCGGGCCTGGAAAAGCATCGAGACCGCGAAGATGAATCCCAAGGCGATGTACTGTGACGTAGGGCGTACCGGTCGGTGCGATGCGGCTGGCATGGAGAACAAAGGGGACGGATGATTGTAACCCGTAGGCGCGGACTGCTCAGAATAGCTGCAACTGATCGCCGGGTTCGGCATCCGGGAGGGGATGGCTTTTCCTGCTATAACGGTCAAAGTCACTCGGAATGCCGTACTTCTGGCGCAGGCGGGCCATCAGTTGCGACAGCGGTTTGCGATACGATGCCGGTAAAAACGAGCGATCTTTGTAGCGTTGCCGATAGATCTCGACCAATTGAGGGAACTCCTTTTCGAGAAATGGCAGGAACACCGCCGCTGAACACGGCTTCAGAAAGAGGGGATTGGCGGAGATGTGTTTTCCGCCAGCCGCGGCTGTTGCCCGGACCAACGCTTCGAGGTCGCGTGGTGAGTCGGTAATTCCGGGAAGCACGGGCGCGCAAATCACGGCGACGGCGACCCCCGCCTGGCTCAGCCTCTGCACTGCTTCCAACCGTAAATCAGGACGCGGGGCGCGCGGCTCCAGAATGCGGGCCAAGTCCACGTTCAGGGTGGTGATGGTGATGTTGACCAACAGACGATTGGTTTTCGCTATCTGCTGAAATAGGTCGACGTCCCGCAAAACCAGGTTCGACTTGGTGACAATCCCGATTTCAAAGCCGCGATGCCGGGAGAATTCTTCTAAGATGGCCCGCGTCACTTCAAATCGTCGCTCCGCCGGTTGATAGGGATCGGTAGCCGTGCCAATGGCGATTTCTTCCCCTGGTTTGACGTGGCGAAGCTCCTGCCGCAGCAAGTCCGCAGCATGCTGCTTGACGAAAATCTTCTGCTCGAAGTCGACGCCCTCGCGCATTTCCATGAACTCATGCGTGTAGCGGGCGTAACAGTACTTGCACGCAAACTCGCAGCCACGATAAGGATTGATGGTCCAGGTGAAGGGCATTCGCACGCCGGTGCAACGGTTGAGCAAGGAACGGACGGGCAGTGTGAAGTATTCAACTTCGTGCCCTTGGCGCAGCGTTTCCCCCTGCGACGCCAGGCGAGCGATGCCGACGAGCTGCGGCTTGGACTCGGGAAAGATAGGAAGGGAGGGCAACGTAGATTCGCCTTTTGTTCGCCATCGAGAATAAACTGGAAGCGGGCTTCTTGTCAAGCGGAGCGGCCAATGATCGCCAGCAGAGAGGTGAGAGCAGTGCCGTGAGCAAAGGTTTGATCTGGGCGGAGCAGACGGGCGAGACGCCCATCCCCCATATTTCTTTACTGCGTGGGTTTCTCGAACAGCTTCGGATCTAACGCCGGATTGATCTGGATTGAGGTGTACCGCACCGTGCTCGAGTCTTTTCCGTTTTGCTTGTTCCGGTGTAGATATGGAAGGGTGAGGCCATCGACGGTTCGCCAGTCACTGAGATCCGTCTCGCCTTGAAAGGGGCCGGCATGCGTCATCCCTTTATAGTCTTCCCTCAGAACTCGGCCGCTCTTGGGATCCACGTACCAGCGAATCCAGGGCACGGCGCCACCCACGTCCACAGTCGTAGCCTCGACGTCGCCGATCTTTTCAGTTCCGCCAGCGGTAAAGGTGACAGCCGGATCATTCAGGTGCTGTGCCAGATAGATGGGATCGTGATGAATTTGGGACATGCTCTCCGTCTTTTGCTCCGCGGGCAGATCGCGCACGCCTCTTCCTTCAGCGGACATAAATCCGGCTTCCGGCGAAACCACGATATTCAGAGTTCCTTGAGGGGTTGGAATGCTGACCCGCATGCGATCAGGAAATGAGATAGTCGCCTCGATCGGCGTGGGGGTCTGATCCGCTGGGTCGCCTTCGGTGAAATTCATTCGCAACGATTTGATGGCCTGTAGTTTTTCCAAGCCGCCCATGGCCTGGACCACTTTTGCGGCCAGAGCCTTGCCTTCCGGATTTGAGGCGGCGGGCTTGGCGGGAGCCTCGTCGTTTTCACCTTTCTCGCCAGGGGGCGGTGGAATGGTGATGTCCACATTGGTCACGGCACCGAGAGAAGACAGCGGTTTGTCGAACTCGGCCGTGTTGCCTACGACCAGCACAGCGAGTTTGTCTTTGTGCAGGTACTTGGCCTCTGCGCGCGCTACATCCTCCGTACCGACTTTTTCGATCCCGGCGCGATAGCGCTCCAGGTAATCTGCCGGATATCCGTAGAATTCATAGGCCATTCTTTCGTGCAGCACTTTCTCCGGCGAATCGAAATTAAAGACAAACGAGTTCAGGATGGAATCCTTGGCGCGTTTTATTTCTTCATCCGAAATCGGGTTCTTCGCCAGACTGTCGATCTCCTTGTAAAGCGCCTGAATGGATTCCACCGTGCTCGCGCTCTTGGTGCTCATAGAAATGCGCACGATGCCAAAATGGTCGAAGGCCGAACCCACGCCGCCTCCGACACCATATGCCAGACCCTGGGCGGTTCGGATGCTCTTGAACAAGCGCGAAGAAAAACCGCCGCCAAAGGCCTCGTTGAAAACCTGAGTCGCGTAGTAGTCGGGATTGTCGCGGCGGATGCCCAGTTCCGTCATGTTGATGGTGCTCTGGTTCACATCTTCTTTGGGAATCAAATAATAACCGGGCTTGGCCGGCTGAAAGTCGATTTCCTCCTTTTTTACCGCTGGGCCCTTGGGCCATTCGCCAAAGGCTTGGCGAAGCTTGGCTTCCATGGCAGCAGAGTCGAAGTCGCCGACGATCCCCAGAATAATATTGTTGGGATGAACGTGGGCCCGATGCCAATCCACCAGGTCTTGCCGCGTCACCGCGGCCACGGTCGCATATTCAGGCTCACGCGCGTAAGGATTGTTCGCGCCGTATGCCAGTTTCTTCGATTCACGGGACGCGATGCCGCTTACTTCGTCGTTGCGCCGCGAGATTGAGTCGTCCATTTCTTTCTGTGCCAGGTCAATCTTGTCGGCGCGGAACTCAGGTTCGCGCAGCAGGTCATTGAAAGCTTTGAACACATCGTCGAAATCGCCCTTAAGACAGGACCAGGAAATGTTGGTCGAGTCTGCGCTGCTGCCGGTTTCAACTTTGGCCGCTCGAATTTCCAGGTAATCGTCGAGCTGATCTCCGGTCTGCGCTTTGGTTCCTCCGGTGCGCCACACTTCGCCGTAAATATCCAGCATCCCGGCCTTACTCGCCGGCTCTGAACGCGAGCCGCCGCGGATACGCGCGGTGCCATCAATGAGGGGCAGTTCGTGATCTTCCTGCAGGAAGATCACCATGCCATTCGGTAATGCGATCCGTTTCGGTTCCTGCGGGTGAAACGCGGGAAGGGGTGGAATCGGGATCTGTTGCCAGTCTGCGGCTTGAGCGGCGGCTCGCGGAGATATCGCGCTGATAAGAATCAAAATCGAAAGGAGAATGAGCGAAAGACTGATTTTCATTGCGCCCCTCCTTTTCCCTCTTGCTCGCCTGCAGGAGCGCCGGGCTTGGTTTCGATAATTCCTACGGTGCGATTGGTCGAAACGAAGGTTTGATTGGCCACACGGCGAATGTCAGCTTTGCTGACTTTATCGATGCGGTCGACCGAACGGAAAAGTTCGCGCCAATCGTCGTAGCGTGCCTGATACAAAGCCAGACTGGAGGCCAGGCCTTCGTTACTCCCCAGACCGCGGATCAGGTTCGCCTTGGCCCGCGTCTTAATCATCTTCAGTTCCTCGTCACTGATGTCTTCTTTCTTGAGCTTCTCAATTTCGACGTGAATTGCCTCCGCCATTTCGTCCGGCTTATGACCGGGGAGCGGGAAGGCATAGAAAGCGAAAAGGTGCGGATACTTGTTGCCTGGGAGTCCGGTAAAGCCAGCCGAATCGGAGGCGATTTTCTTGTCGCGCACCAGCGCGCGGTATAACCGCGAGGTGCGCCCGTCGGACATCAAATCGGCAATCGCATCGTAAATAGCGTCATCGGGGCTATGGTAGTCGGGCCGGTGGTAGCCCTCGAGGTAAAGCGGTTGCGACATCTCCTGCAGCACGACGCGGCGCTCGGAGTTCTGGGGCGGCTCGGTCGTCGTGCGCTCGTCCGGTTTGGAACGCGAGGGAATGCGGCCCAGATATTTTTCGATGACCGGCATTGTCTCCGACGCCTTCACGTCGCCCACCACGGTCACCACCATGTTCGAGGGAATGTAGTACCTGTCGAAAAAGTTCTTGGCATCGGTGGCGGAAAACGAATTCAAGTCAGAGATCCAGCCGATCGTCGGGCGATGGTACGGATGCGCTTGAAACGCCGCGGTGGTGAATTGTTCCAGCAGTCGCCCGATCGGGTTGCTGTCGGTACGCATGCGACGCTCCTCGATCACTACGTTGCGCTCCTTGTAAAACTCGCGCATAACAGGGTGCAAGAAACGCTCGGATTCCAGATAGGCCCACAGCTCCAAGCGGTTCTCGGGGAACGAGTAGAAGTAATTGGTCTCGTCGTCGTTGGTGTTTGCGTTCAAATCCTCGCCGCCGTTGTTCTCGACAATCTGGGGAAATTCATTGGGCTTCACATACTTGTTGGCTTCGGTGATGGCATCGCGCCAGGCTTTTTCGAGATCCTTCAGTTTATTCTCGTCGCGGTCAACCGGTTTATCGCGCTCCGCGATGTAGGCCGCATAATCGTGTTCGACCTTCTCCAGAGCGACTTTTTCGGCGGCGTAATCCGTGGTGCCGATTTTGTCCGTGCCCTTGAAAGCCATGTGTTCGAACATGTGCGCCAGCCCGGTCGCACCCATCGGGTCTTGTGAGGAACCGGCGTCCACGTGAGTGAAGAAGGAAAATACCGGCGCCTCAGGCCGCTCACAAATCACCACGGTTAGGCCGTTGTCCAATTTCTTGACCGTAGTGCGCTTTTCAAAAGAGGCAATATCTTGAGCCTGGGCAAACCCGGCGAGTACCAGAGCGATGACGAAAACTTTGAGAACGCGGCAGTTCATTGGGCCTCCACGAGGTTGGACGTAAATGAGGGGCAGAAGTTTGAACTTACGTGGCCGAAGGGGAAGTTGTCAAACCGACGAACCGCCCCAGGGATTACAATCCGGCATCAAAGAATTAGCCGGCCGTGAGGAACAGAAAGAATGAGCACTGGCAAACCATCCGTAGTCGAAATCCAAGGCAAACACCTCAGTTTAACCAACCTGGACAAGGTCTTGTATCCCACCACTGGCTTCACCAAGGGCCAGGTGATCGACTATTACGCTCGTGTCGCCCCTGTGCTCTTGCCGCATTTGAAGGATCACCCTTTGACTCTGAAGCGCTATCCCGGAGGCGTGGACCAGGAATTTTTCTTTGAAAAGAACGCCACCAAACACCGCCCCGAGTGGGTGAAGACCGCACCCATCTGGAGCGAGGGAAACCAGCGCGACGTAAACTATATTCTGGCGAACGACTTGCCGACGTTGGTCTGGATCGCCAATCTTGCGTCCATTGAACTTCACCCATCGCTTTCGCTGGCGAAAGACATCAACTCGCCGCGCAGTATGGTCTTCGATCTCGATCCCGGGCCGCCGGCAAATATTGTGCAATGCTGCCAGGTGGGAATCTGGCTGCGGGAAATCTTCCAGCATTTCGGACTGCAGAGTTTTCCCAAGACTTCCGGCTCGAAAGGGCTGCAGATTTATGTCCCCTTGAATTCGCCCACCAGTTACGACGCCACCAAACCCTTCGCTCATGCGCTGGCTCGCCTGTTGGAGAACGAGCACAAGGATCTGGTAGTTTCTGACATGAAGAAGCAACTGCGCGTGGGCAAAATCTTTGTGGACTGGAGCCAGAATGACGAACACAAGACCACTGTGAGCGTCTATTCGTTGCGGGCGCGGGAGCATCCGACGGCCTCCACTCCGGTGAAATGGGAGGAAGTTGAGCAGGCATTAAAGAAGAAAGATGCCGCGTTGCTGGTATTCGAAGCCGATCAGGTGCTCAATCGCGTACACAAGATGGGAGACCTGTTCGAACCGGTGCACAGCCTGAAGCAGAAATTGCCCAAGCTGGCGGGGATTGCGGAAATCGAACCGCCGGCTCCCGGCAAGGGGCTGGACATCGCGGCCCAAGCGGAAAAACGCGGGCCTTCGCGGAAGACCGCGAAGCCGGAACGCAGACGCTCCGCTGCGAAGGAAAAAGGCCGGAAGGTATAATCCGGCTGATCGAATTTTGCGATTCCATGCGGAGCGAACCATGGCGCAGCTTTATGCCGGAACCTCGGGATGGGCCTACCCAAGTTGGAAGCCCGATTTCTATCCCGCCAAGCTGGCCCAGGCAAAATTTCTGCAACACTATGCGACGCAACTGAATGCGGTCGAGGTCAACTTTACTTTCCGCCAGTTGCTCAAGGAAACGACCGCGCAAAAGTGGATCGACGCCACTCCGGCTGGGTTTCGGCTCAGTGTCAAAGCCCACCAGGTAATCACGCATATCAAGCGGCTGAAGCAGACGGAAGATTTCATTCCGCGCTTCTTGGGCACGATTGAGCCCTTGGCGCGCGCGGACAAATTGGGACCGCTGTTATTTCAATTGCCGCCCAACATGAAGGCGGATGCCAAGCTCTTGCAGGACTTTCTTGCCGCTCTCCCTCGTGCGGTTCCATCGGCGTTCGAGTTCCGGCACGCCTCCTGGTTCACGGACGAAATTTTCGATCTCCTCAAAAACTGCAACCGCGCGCTTTGCATTGCCGAAACCGAGGAGCGGGTCACGCCAGACGTAGTAACCGCCGATTTCTGCTATTACCGCTATCGCAAGCCGACCTATACGCCAGCGGAACGGCGCGCCATGGTCGACCGCATCCATGAACACCTGGGCCAGGGCCGAAACGTGTTTGCATATTTTAAGCATGAAGAAACTCCCCAGGGGGCGATCTATGCGGTGGAAGTGCTGAAAGAAGTCAGCCAAACACCGTAGAGACGTTGCCAGCAAGTCCCAGCGGTCGGTGATCGAATAGTCCCGACTCGCGAAACAAGACGCCAGTGTAGAGACGTAGCAAGCCGCATCTCTACAGCATCTGTTTTACTACTTCCTCCAGCGTCCGATAACACGCATACTTGCGTTGTGCCTTTACAGGCAAACTCGCGCGTGCTCTCCGGCTTTCTCGACTACCTGAAGGTTGAGAAAGGATTAGCTCCACTGACGCTCGCCGCTTACACCACCGATGTCAGCCAGTTCAGCGAGTTCCTCGGCAAGCACAAACGAACTATGCTCAAGGCGCGTCGCAGCGATGTACGCGATTTTATTCAGGAACTATTCGCCAACGCCGTCGACGGGAGATCGGTGGGAAGAAAGCTCTCGACACTGCGACACCTGTATCGTTATCTGCTGCTCGACAAACTGATCCAACACGATCCCACCCTGAACATCGATTCGCCAAAACAGTGGAAAGTGCTGCCTAAATCGCTGGCCCGGGACGAAATGGAAGCCATGCTTCACACGCCCAGGCACGCATCGACGGGAAAGCAGGGCGAGGCGATTGCCTTGCGTGATCAAGCCATGCTGGAAGTGTTTTACGCAGCCGCACTCCGCGTTTCCGAGATTACTGCGGTCAAACTTGAAGACCTGAAGCTCGACCTCGGCTACGTTCTGGTGCGGGGCAAGGGGGACAAGGAACGAATCGTGCCCTTGGGAAAATCGGCGCAGGACGCACTCGCCGCCTACATGAAGCATTCACGGTCCATTCTGATCGGCGTGCGTAGTTCGCCTCTTTTGTTTCTCGGACGCGGAGCACGCAAGCTCACCCGGCAGCGCGTCTGGCAGATGGTTCGGGCATCATCCTCGAACATGGGGCGCAACGCCAGTCCGCACATGCTGCGTCACAGCTGCGCCACCCACATGGTGGAAAATGGCGCCGACCTGCGCACCGTTCAGACGATTCTCGGGCATGCTGACATTTCGACCACGCAGGTCTACACCCACCTGGCGCTCGACCGCCTGAAAAGCGTCTACCAGAAACATCATCCCAGAGCGAAGGCGAGATAGAGAGCAATGTTTCCAGCAGGGAGAAGCAGAGACACAGGGCAACCAAAATCGTTCTCTGTGTCTCGCTGACTCTTGTGGTGAAAATCGGTTTGGCACCTATGACGACAGAATCGAGCCGCACAACCGTAGAGAAATCCATCGACAAGTTTCTCCATTCGCTGCGTCAGAGAAACGCCTCCGTTCACACCGTCAAAGCCTACACCGGCGACCTGAACAATTTCGCCGCCTACGTGGGCTCCCGTGACTGGCGGAAAATCGATCACCTCACCATCCGCGGGTTCCTTTCTCATCTTTACGAGCAGGGTCTCGGCAAAACTTCGGTTGCGCGATCCTTGGCCGCGGTCCGCTCGTTCTACCGCTGGCTGGCGCAGGAGGGCGTCGTGGAACAAAATCCTGCCGCTCTCGTCTCCACTCCGAAGCTCCCTAAGAAGCTGCCCCGCGTGCCCACGATCGAAGAGATGAACACGGTGCTCGACGGAGAAATGCCCGAGATCGCATCATTTCCCCCGCGCGACCGCATCATGTTCGAATTGCTTTACGGGTGCGGCATCCGCAACTCCGAACTGATCGGAATCAATCTCGACGATATTCGCTCGAGCTCGGAGGCCATTCTCATCCGGGGCAAAGGCAAGAAAGAACGCTACGTGCCGTTCGGCGATTCCGTGAAGGCCGCGCTGGCTGCGTACTTGCCAGCGCGCCAACAGATGCTGGCTGAACGCAAGAAGCACACCGCTGCATTGCTCATCAACCAGCGTGGCGGACGGCTTACCACGCGCAGCGTGGGACGCATCATCAAGAGGATTGCCGTAGCCAAAGGGCTCTCCCCGGACGTACATCCGCACACGCTGCGTCACGCCTTCGGCACGCACATGCTCGAGGAGGGCGCCGACCTGCGCTCGATTCAGGAGATGCTCGGCCACGAGCGCCTCTCGACCACCCAGCGCTACACCCAGCTTTCCATGAAACACGTGCTTGACGTGTATGACCGAACGCATCCCAGAGCGAAGTGATCGCACTGTTTCCGGGTCGCCGTAAACGGAGACCAAGCAAGCTACGTCTGTACAGCCCGCAAGTGCTCCCACATCTCCACCACGCGCGCTTTCAACTCCGCTGTCAGTTTTTCATATGCCGCTTCCGACGCATTTGCCTCTGGAGGAGGGTAAATCACGTTGCCGAACTTTATTTTCATTCGCGCGAACCTCTGAAACCTTTTTCCCCGCGGCCATGTCTCGTGAAAACCTTCGATTGCCACGGGAAGAATCGGCACCTGCATATGAATGGACAAAATTGCCGCGCCCTTGCGGAATGTCTTCGGCGTGCCATCGATCGAGCGTTCGCCTTCCGGATAAAGAACCAGTACGCGTTCGTGCCGCAGCCCCGAAGCCCCCGCCCGCATGGCCGGTATCAAGTGTGCATCCGGATCCACGACCACTACGCGCAGCCAGGGCGCTAGCGCGCGCATAAGACCTTTGCCGAAAATATCACTCGTTCCCACGGCAAAACCCGCGCGGAACACTTGCCAGGGAAACACGCCGCTCAGAACCAGTGGATCGATATAGCTCTGGTGATTGGAACAAACGATAAAGGGTCCATGAGCAGGAATGTTCTCCAGACCCGTTACGCGCAGGCTCGATCGATCGCGAACGACAATCTGGATCAGTTGGCTTAACACATAGCGAAATCGGTCAGCCATCGGCATCGGCCGGAGCAAAGAGAGAAAATCAGGATCGGTGGACTCTTCCTGCAGCACCGATTTCCAACCGGCAAATTGCGCTCGGGGTGGGCCACCCGTACCGCTTGCGGCACTCTCGCGCACCGCATCCACCAACTCCCGTACGGTATAGATTTCAGACAGACGCGATTCCTGCAAGTCTCCGCCCAGTTCTTGTTCGAGAGCGATCAGAAGTTCCACTCTTTGCATCGAATCCAATCCCAGATCGAGTTCCAGATTGTCGCCGGGACGAATCGCTTCCGGCTTTGTCCTTGACGCCTCTTGCATGATCTTGAGCGCGCGCTGCACAGCCGGCTCTTCCAGCCATGCCGCATCTTCAGCTGACAGAGGCTTCTCGGAGCGAACCTCCGCATGACCCGAGTTGCTTCCTCGTTGATTTGCCCGCACGCGTTTTTCGATCTCAAACCGCTTCAACTTTCGCGTGGTCGTTCGCGGCAAAGCTTCCTGCCAGATTTCATAACTTCCAATCCGTTTGGTCGAAGGCAGTTGCAACGAGAGACCTTCAATGTCGTAGCGGATGACCTCTTTCGCATTCACGATCTTCCTTTGTTTGAGCACTTCAAAATTCGGAACCACAACCGCATGCAAGCGGTCCTCGCCCGGCCGCCCTTCGAGTCCCATGACCGTAATTTCTCCGACGTAAGGCGACTTCAGGTAGTGCGCTTCTACCTCCTCCGGATAAATATTTTTCCCGTTGCTGAGGATGATGACTTCCTTCTTGCGGCCGGTGATGAACAGATTTCCTTCACCATCGAAGTAGCCCAGATCTCCCGTGTAGAGCCAGCCGTCCCGAAGAGCCGCAGCAGTAGCGTCGGGCCGGTTCCAGTAGCCCTTCATCACGATGGCCCCGCGAATCGCGATTTCCCCAACCGGTTGTCCACTCTCCCCCTGCGGTTTCGGATCAACGATTTTCCCTTCCACACCCTCAAGAGGTTTGCCCACAGATCCAATCACGTTGTTGTCCGGAGAAGTAGCGAAGGCGGCGGCACTGGTTTCTGTCAGTCCATATGCCTGCAAAATATCAATTCCGAGCGCATGAAAATCGCGTCCGATGTGCGCATCAAAGCGTGACCCACCCGTTACCAGATATCGCATCTTCCTGCCGAAAAGATCATGGATCTTAGGAAACAGACTGGGACCCGGATTCCATCCGAATCGCCGGCTCAAGCGTGTGATGGCCATCATCGTCTTCAGCGCCCCAGTCGCCACCCTGCCGCGCTGCGATACTTCTTTGAAAATGCGCTCATGAATCAGATAAAAAAACTGAGGCACTACTGCGAACGCAGTGATTTCCCGCTCCGTCAGTGCGCGAAGCAGTTCCGTCGTATTCAGAGTTTCGAGATAGACCACCCGCGCGCCTTTGACCAAGGGCAATAACAGATTTGCCATCTGTGAAAGCACGTGAAAAAGCGGAAGCACGCCAAGCACGGCGTCCTGAGGACCGACGCGTGCCCAACTTGAAACGGCCCGCACTTCCCCCATGAGATTGGAGTGCGTCAGCATCACGCCTTTAGGGTCTGCAGTAGTGCCGGAGGTGTAGAGCAGGGAAGCGACGCCGTCGAGAGCAACAGGCGCGGGTGAAAAGTTGTCGGGGCCCGCAGCGAATATCTGGTCGAGGTTCCCGATCAGTTGAGCTGGCGAGGATTGCGTGGGGCCGACCGCCCCCCGGCCGGCCGAGCGAACCCCAGCGGAATCCGTCAGCAAGATCGGTACCGCCAGTCCCGCCACCGCACCTTGTGCGACCTCCAGGTGTTTCCCATCACAAACCAGGAGAGAACTGCCGCTATCCTTGAGAACCTTTGCCACCTGATCGGCATGAAACGCCGTATCCAGCGGCACCGCCGTGCATCCGGCCGCGATAATTCCCAAGTATGCAGTGATCCAGCGCGGATGGTTATCGGCAAGAATTGCGATTCGTGCGCCCGGCTGAAATCCATTGTCCTTCAGCCAGCGGCCGATGCTCTCCGCCTTACCGCGCACATCCGCGTAGGTATTGCTCTCCACCTGGTCCCGCCGCTGAATTTCCAGCGCAACATTGTCGGGCCAGCGCTCAGCGCATTCGCGGAAGAGTTCGTAGAAGGTTGGCATGGGGCCAGCGGGAAAATATACCTGAAAACGAAGTTCAGCGCTGTGCTGTGAGACTTTGCAGAAAATCGGCCTCAAATACTGTTGACTATGGTTCTAAGCGTGGTTCGGAAAGCGCGCCGCGACTTACGCGCCGCGCACGCATCTAATATACTAACCTTCTGGGATAGCGGCTGAAGTGCCCCTTCCAAGGACTCTCATTTGATAAATGCTTTGGTAGCCAAGGTCTTCGGGACCAAGAACGAGCGCGAGATCAAGCGCCTCATGCCTCGAGTCGAGGCCATCAATGCGCTTGAGCCCGATATGCGGAAGCTCAGCGATGAGCAGCTGCGCGCCAAGACGGACGAATTCCGCCAACGGGTACAGGAGCGCCTCACCCCTATTCCGGACGAGCCCGATGCCGACGTCGATCGCCGCAAAGAACTCGATCGTGAGCGCGCCGATCTGGTGAAAGACGTCCTCGATGAAATTCTAGTCGAAGCCTTCGCCGTAGTCCGTGAAGCTGGCCGCCGCGTCCTGAACATGCGGCACTTCGATGTCCAATTGATCGGTGGCATGGTTCTGCACCAGGGCAAGATTGCGGAAATGAAGACCGGCGAGGGGAAAACTTTGGTCGCCACTTTGCCGGTCTATCTGAATGCTCTGAGCGGACGCGGCGTGCACGTGGTCACGGTCAATGACTACCTGGCCAAACGTGACTCTGAGTGGATGGGCAAACTGTACAGTTTCCTCGGTCTCACCGTGGGCGTTATCGTCCACGATCTGGATGACCAGCAGCGCCGCGAAGCCTACGCCGCCGACGTGACCTACGGCACCAACAACGAATTCGGATTTGACTATCTGCGCGACAACATGAAGTTCGATCTGCACGATTGCGTGCAGCGCGGCCACAACTTCTCCATCGTCGACGAAGTCGACTCCATCCTGATCGACGAAGCCCGCACTCCGCTCATTATTTCTGGTGCCAGCGAGGAGTCCACCGACAAGTATGCCCGGGTCAATCGCGTTATCCCCAAGCTTGAAAAGGGCGAGGAGATTGACGTTGCTCCCGGCGAGCCCAAACAATACACCGGCGATTTTGTGGTGGATGAAAAACATCGAAGCATTACGGTTACCGACGAAGGCTGGGAAAAAGTCGAACAATTGCTCGGCATCGGCAACGTTGCCGACCCCGAAAACTGGGATCTGAAGCACCACGTCGAGACCGCCGTCAAGGCTCATGCTCTCTATCACCGCGATGTCGAATACGTCGTGAAAGATGGTGAAGTCATTATCGTCGACGAGTTCACCGGCCGCTTGATGCCCGGCCGCCGCTGGTCCGATGGCCTGCATCAGTCAGTCGAGGCCAAGGAAAACGTCAAGATCGAACGCGAGAACCAGACCCTCGCCACCATCACTTTCCAGAATTATTTCCGCATGTACAAAAAGCTGGCTGGCATGACTGGCACGGCGGAAACGGAAGCGCCCGAGTTCGAGAAGATTTATCGCCTCGAAGTGATGGTCATTCCCACCAACAAGCCCATGCGGCGGTTGGAGAATCCGGACGTCGTCTATCGCACTGAAAAAGAAAAATACTTCGCCGCCGCCGACGAAATTCAGCGGTTGCACGCTACTGGCCAGCCGGTGCTGGTCGGCACTACCTCGATTGAAAAATCCGAGCGCGTCTCCGAGTTGCTGAAGAAGAAAGGCGTCAAGCACTGGGTGCTGAACGCGAAGCAGCACGAAAAGGAAGCTGAAATCGTAGCTCAAGCCGGCAGCAAGGGAATGGTCACAATCGCCACCAATATGGCCGGTCGCGGCACCGACATTCTTCTCGGCGGCAACCCCGAATTCATGGCCAAGCAGGAATGTGTGAAGAAGGGATTCGCGCAGCCTTTGCGAGCCGCCCAGGGCAAAGTTCAAGCTGTCGTCGATGACACCAAAAGTACCGTCTGGTACTACGCCGGCAACGAATACGTGGTTTCCACCGATCAGTGGACCGAGATTTTCAATCGCTACAAAGCTCAGACCGATAAGGAGCACGACGAAGTTATCGCCGCTGGAGGCCTGCACATCTTCGGTACCGAACGTCACGAGGCGCGCCGTATCGACAACCAGCTTCGCGGCCGTGCCGGACGCCAGGGCGATCCCGGTTCCTCGCGTTTCTATCTCTCTCTTGAAGACGACCTGATGCGTATTTTTGCTAAAGAGTGGGTTTCCAACCTGCTTCAGCGCTTGGGCATGGAAGAGGGCGTTCCCATCGAATCAAGGATGATCTCCCGTCGCATCGAAGGCTCGCAGAAAGCCGTTGAAGCGCAAAACTTCGAAGCCCGCAAACATCTGCTCGAATACGACGACGTGATGAACAAGCAGCGCGAGGCCGTCTATGGCCTACGCCATCAATTGCTGGATGGCTTGGATCAAAAAGAATTGATCCTCGAAGACTATGTCTCCGGCATACTCAGTGATTTGATGGACGAGTTCTGCGCGGTCAAAGTGCATGCCGAGGACTGGGAACTGAAGGGTTTGAAGGACGCTATCTTCACCCGCTTCGGCGTCGATATTCTTGCGGAAGGCATTAAGCCCGAGACCCTGAATCGCCAGGAACTGGGCGACGCAATCTTCGACAAACTGAAAGCGCGTTACGACGCCAAGGAAAAACTTATCGGTCCCGACGCCATGCGCTATCACGAGCGCATGATCATGTTGAGCGTGCTCGACTCGCAGTGGAAAGACCACTTGCGAGACATGGATCACCTGAAAGAGGGCATCGGTCTGCGCGGTTACGGCCAGCACGACCCGCTGGTCGAATACAAGCGCGAATCCTTCGACATGTTCGAAGCCATGATGCAGCGATTCCAGGAAGAGACTGTCCGTTATCTCTACCTGATGCAGATTCTGGAGCGGCCCAGTGAAGGCGGACCTCCGCAACCCGGGATGGCTCAAGTCCAGAAGCGTGTAAACGCACCGCGAATGGGTGGGGATGGCAATGGGCGCAAGCCCCGCCAGGTATGCCACATCCGTCGACGAAATCGAAGAAGCCTTCCAGCGCAGGAAACGTCGCGAACTGGATCAGGCGCGCATGGCCGGTTCCGGCGATCTCCAGACGGTGCAGCAAGTCGTTCGCGGCGCGGCCAAAGTCGGACGCAACGACCCCTGTCCCTGCGGCTCAGGAAAAAAATATAAAAAGTGCTGCGGCGCCAACGCGTAAAGCTCCCCAGTGTCATTTCCAGCGCAGCAGGAACATCCCCAAATGCGGAGTCGAGAAACCTGCTTCCGCGCTCGGATCTGCGAAACGGCAGGTTCCCCGACTACAACTCACTTGGAGGCCGGTCGAGTCATCACGAACGCTTTCACCACAATGTTATTCGGCTGCACGCCCACCGGGATCATAGTCAGCAGCGAATATTCCCCCGGTTCAAATTTCTTGTTCGGCGTGCGCTTTTGAATGACGGTCACATCTCCCGAAGCCGAATTCAAAACCAGCAGGTAATTCTGGCTCTGCGAAAGTGCCAGCCCATCCGGATGGCTGCCGACCGGCAACGTCGCAATCATTTTTCCAATATCAATGTCGTAGACCGCAACCGTATTCGATCCGAAGTTGCTGACGTACAAACGGGAATTATCCGCCGTGACCAACCCCCGCGCCGGATGGGTCCCAATCAGATAGCTGCCGCCAACCTCGTTGGTCGTAGTCTCGACGATGGAAATGTTATCCGAATCGAAGTTGCTCACCATGAGTTCGCCACCGTCGGGCTTGAGCGCCAGGTGCACCGGAGTTTTGCCCACGTCGCAGCAAGGCCAGCAGTTTGTCATTCTTCAGGTCAATGGACGCGACTTGTCCCGACGCCGCGCAGGCGACAAATGCTTTGTTACTCTCCGGCAGGATGGCAATGTCTTCCGGTTGCTTGCACACCGGAATCGTGCTGCGAACGGTCAGATGTTTAGCATCGATCAAGGAAACGGTATCATCGCCGCGATTGCTGACCACCACACTCCTGCCATCCGGAGAAACTCTGGCCAGGCCCGGCGAAGTTCCCACCCGAACGTTGCCCACCACAACCCGCTTCTCGAGGTCAATCACGGAAACATTCGCCGAGCCCGAGTTGGCCACATAGCCCCGCTTCCCATCCGCAGAAATATCAATGAAGAACGGCCTGCCATGCACGCCGATGGTTGCGACCACCGCATTGCGTTCCGCATCAATTACGCTGACATTGCTCGACCCCGCATTGACCACATAGATCTCGTTCTTTTTGCTGTTCGCCGCAATGCCGGTCGGCTCGCTCCCAACCTTGATGGTCTTCGCCGGCTGAAAAGTTCGCAGGTCGATCACGCTGACCGTGTTGCTCTTGCCATTGGTGATGTAGGCGAACTCGTGATAAGCAGGACCGTAATCGCTGAGCTCGCGCTCGTGGAAATACAACCACCCGATCGCCGCTACAATGGGAGAAAGGACAACGATGAAGAGAAGCTTTCTCAAGTTAGTGGAGCAGCAGAGGGTTCCGCGGAAACGGATGACAGCGCATTCGGACGGGCTGCGACCCCCGCCACCGTCCTGCCCACCACCGGCGCGATCTGCCGTACCTGCGCCATCAACTCGTCGAACTGATCGGGATACAGCGACTGCATCCCGTCCGACAGCGCCTTGTCCGGCTCATGATGAACTTCGATGATCAAGCCATCCGCACCCACCGCCACCGAGGCCCGCGAAAGAGGCGTAACTTTATTCCGCTTACCTGTGCCGTGGCTCGGATCAACGACGATAGGCAAATGGCTAAGCCGCTGCACAGCCGGAATCAGGCTCAGATCCAGCGTATTGCGCGTGTGGTCGGCGAAGGTGCGCACGCCGCGCTCGCACAGAATCACGTTGTAGTTGCCTTCGCTCATCACGTATTCGGCCGCCATCAGAAATTCTTCCAGTGTCGCCGACATCCCACGCTTCAGCAACACCGGCTTGCGCGTCCGTCCCGCCCGCTTCAGTAACGAAAAGTTCTGCATGTTGCGCGCGCCAATCTGGATCACGTCCGCATACTCTTCCACCAGTTCCAGCGACTCGTTATCAATCGCCTCGGTGACGATCCTCAGGCCAAACTGTTCGCGCACCTCGGCCATGATGCGCAAACCTTCTTCGCCCAAACCCTGAAACGAATACGGAGAAGTGCGCGGCTTATAGGCTCCGCCACGAAAGAATTGCGCTCCCGCACGTGCGACGCGCTCCGCCACCGCAAACGCCTGCTCCCGGCTCTCAATCGCGCAAGGTCCAGCGATGATCGCGAGCGCAGGCCCGCCAATCGTGGCCTCGCTGCCGGCAAATCGCATAACCGTGTTCTCTTCCTTAATGTCGCGGCTGACCAGCTTGTAAGGCTTAGTCACGCGAATCACTTCCTGCACGCCCGACATTTCTTCCAGCGTGCCGGGCTCGACCTCGCCTTTATTTCCGGTGATGCCAATCGCCGTCCGCTCCGCTCCCGGAATAGAGTGGGCACGATAGCCCAGCGCTTCGATTTTCTGGCAGACGGCGCGCACCTGCGCTTCCGTAGCGTGCGCCTGCATGACCACTAACATGAACCTACCTCGAAAGTGTCAAGTCTATCGTTGATGGCGCATGCTCCGCAAACCCCGCCGCAAAAGGCCAGTCCGGCAATGCCCGCCCCCTGGTTATACTTCCTACATGCCCCGTTCGATGGCTCAAGAGCAGGACATCCTCAAACTGCCTGCGCCGAAGCGCCCGCCACGCTTGACTTCGCGCCGCATTGGCATCCATACCTCGAGCGCCGGCGGTGTCCAGAATGCGGCCGAGCGCGCCTATCGTCTGGGCTGCAATACATTTCAGATTTTCTCCTCCAGCCCGCGCCAGTGGGCGCCCTATGAACTGAGCCGTCCGCAATGCGACGACATGATGCGCCTCCGCGAGAAGTACGACCTCAAGCCAATCGCCATCCACGTGAACTATCTGGTGAATCTAGCCAGTACCACTCCCCTGTTCTTAAAAAAATCGATCGAAGCCTTTCGCGGCGAAGTGGAACGCGCCTTGGCCTTGTGCGCCGACTATCTGGTTCTTCATCCCGGCTCATTCCGCGGCGCCGACAGGGAAGCCGGCCTGATGCAAACCTCGGCCGCAATCGCCGTTGCAACTCGCGGTATCGACCTCGCCAAGGGCAATCTCACCATCCTGATCGAGAACACGGCCGGCGCGGAATATTCTCTGGGCGGAAGTTTCGAACAAGTCGCCGAAGTGCTCGACCGCCTTCGCGATGTTGTTCCGATCGCCGCCTGCATCGACACCTGTCACACCCACGTCGCCGGATATGACATCGTAAGCGAACCCGGAATGCGCCAAACTTTGTCCCGCCTCGACGAAACCGTGGGACTAAAGAATGTACGCGTCTGGCACTGCAACGATGCCAAGGCCGCCCGCGGATCAAAACTCGACCGTCACCAGCACATCGGGAAGGGAAGCATCGGCGATGAACCGTTTCGCCGTTTGCTCAACGATCCACGTCTAGCTCACGCCGCCTTCATCGCTGAAACCCCCATTGACCAACCGGGAGATGATCGGAAAAACGTGGCCGCCCTGAAAAAGTTAGTAGCAAGATGAAGCACGTGGAGAGCCGTCCTCGGCCATTAAGTGAAGCTCCTCCGGTAGTGGCTGAAATTCGGCCACTACGAGCTCCGCCATAGTTCTTGAATTCAGACGCCAATTCTGCTATGTTAAACATGTTTAACATGCTCGGCATCCGACTCGAACCCGAACTCGAAGAGAAGCTCGACTCTCTCGCCAAAGAGACGGGCCGCAGCAAGAGCTATTATGCTCGCGAGGCCATCCGGCAGTACTTGGAAGACCGTGAGGACTACCTGAGAGGCATCGCCGCGCTGGAGCGTCGCGAACCCACCATCACCCTCGAAGAGTTGGAGCGCAGGCTTGGTCTGGACGATTGAGATCGCCCGGACCGCCGAAAAGCAAATCAAGAAGCTCGACGGTTCGGCTCAGAAGCTTATCGTTCGTTTTTTGCGCGAGCGCCTAAAATCTGCTGAAAATCCAAGACAATGGGGTAAGCCCCTTCACGGCGACAAACGCGGACTGTGGCGATACCGGGTTGGCGACTACCGGCTGATTTGCGATATTCAGGATGAAAAGATCACGGTTCTGGTCCTTGAAGTCGCGCATCGGAAGAATGTCTACAGATGACTTCCACACGTCTTGCTTTGTCTTTCTTGCCGTCGTTGTAAAATGAAGGTTTCTCCGGAACCCAAGCTTTTCCTCTTATGCCGCAGGACGACAAAGCCACCATGGTCCGCGAAGACCGCTACGACGCACAGCGCATCGAGACCAAATGGTTTGAGCGCTGGCAGCAGGACGCATCTCTCTACGCTGCCGAGCCCAACTCCACCAAGCCCAAGTATTACGTGCTGGAAATGTTGCCTTACCCTTCAGGCGCCCTGCACATGGGACACGTGCGCAACTACGCCATCGGCGACGCCCTCGCCCGCTACATGTGGATGAACGGTTACAACGTGCTTCATCCCATGGGCTGGGATTCGTTCGGCCTCCCCGCGGAAAATGCCGCCATTTCTAACAACACTCCGCCGCGCGAGTGGACCCTCCGCAACATCGCCAACATGAAGGCGCAGATGAAGCGTCTCGGTTTCGCCTACGACTGGTCGCGCGAAGTCACCACCTGTTTGCCCGATTATTACCGATGGAATCAGTGGTTCTTCCTGAAGCTTTACGAAAAGGGCTTGGCCTATCGCAAGAAGAGCAAGGTGAACTGGTGCCCGAAGTGCGCCACGGTTCTCGCCAATGAGCAGGTTGTCAACGGCTGCTGCTGGCGGCACGAAGACACGCTCGTCGAGCAGCGCGAACTCGAGCAATGGTTTCTGCGCATCACGCAATACGCCGAGGAATTGCTCCGCGACCTCGACAAGCTCCACGACTGGCCCGAAAAAGTTCGCACCATGCAGCGCAACTGGATCGGACGCAGTGAAGGCACGCTGGTAGATTTCAAACTCGATGGCGCTGCGGATTCACCGGACTCGACAATCACAGTTTTTACCACCCGCGTGGACACGATCTACGGAGCTACGTCGGTTCAACTCGCCCCGCAGCATCCGATGGTGGCTCGTCTTACCGAACACAATGACCCGTTGCGCGCACAAGTAGAACAGTTGATTGCGGAACAACGCAAAGCCAAAGAAGTGGGCGACATCGGGGCGATCGAGAAACACGGCATCAACACCCACCGCTTTGCCGTGAATCCGTTTAACGGAGAACCCGTTCCCATTTGGGTGGCGAACTACATCCTCATGGATTACGGCACCGGCGCGATCATGAGCGTCCCGGCGCACGATGAGCGCGATTACGAATTCGCCACGAAATACAAACTCCCAATCCGTATCGTGATTGTGCCTCGATCCGTCGATCCTGAAGAAACCAGCGTCGAACCGGTGCTTCCGTTCCCTACCATGGACGGCACGCTGGTTAACTCCGGCCCATTTACCGGACTCGACTGCGAAGAAGCAATCAAGAAGATGTCCGGGCATGCCGAAAAGAAAGACTTCGGCAAAGCCACTGTCACTTACCGCCTCAAAGATTGGGGCATCTCTCGCCAGCGCTACTGGGGAACACCCATTCCCATGCTCTATTGCGAGAAGCACGGCATCGTGCCCGTACCGGAAAAAGACTTGCCCGTGATGTTGCCCGAGAACGTCGACATAACCTTAACGGGTGGCTCACCCTTGGGCCGGGTGCCGGAATTCGTAAACGCAACCTGCCCGAAATGCGGCGGCCCCGCCCGCCGCGAAACCGACACCATGGACACCTTCGTCGATTCGTCCTGGTACTTCTATCGCTATACCGACGCCCACAACGACCAAGCCCCATTCGATTCGAAAACCATTGCCTACTGGTTTCCCATCGATCAATACATCGGCGGCGTCGAGCACGCGATTCTCCATCTCATCTACTCGCGCTTCTGGACCAAGTTCATGCGCGACATGGGCCTGGTAAAAAACGATGAACCGGTTGAGCGTCTATTCACCCAGGGCATGATCATCAAGGGCGGAGCAAAAATGTCCAAGAGCCTGGGCAACGTCGTTTCGCCGGATGAAATGATCGCTCGCTTTGGCGCCGACAGCACCCGCATGTACACGCTCTTCGCCACCGCTCCAGACCGCGAACTCGACTGGCAGGATGAGGGCGTCGAAGGCATCCGCCGTACCTTGGCAAGGGTGTACCGCTTCGTGGCCAGAAACGCCTCTGTACAGACGCAGCTCGCTGCGTCTCCGTCGGCGCAACCAGAAACGCCGCTATCACAAGATGCACGGCGTATCCAACGCAAGCTGCACCAGACCATCAAACGCGTAAGCGACGACTTCCAGGGCCGCTGGCATTTCAACACTTCGATCGCAGCAATCATGGAGCTCGTAAACGAGCTTTATGCGGTCGAAGAACGAGTGGCGCGTGCGTCCTCGCCCGGGGACCTGGTTCCGTCCGAGCTCTGGTTCGACGTCCAGCGAGATCTCGTACTACTGCTCGCGCCCTTTGCTCCTCACCTCGCCCATGAACTCTGGGAAATGTTGGGCGAGAAAGGGAATCTCCTGCGCGCGCCGTGGCCGAAATATGATCCCGTATTGGCCAAGGAAGATGAAATTGAAATCCCGGTGCAGATCAACGGCAAGTTGCGCAGCCTGATCGTTGTCCCAGCGGATTCGTCTGAAGATGTAATCCGTGAACGCGCCCTCTCCAACGAAAAGATCAAATCAGCAATTTCCGGCAAGCAAATCGTGAAAGTGATTGTAGTGCCGGGAAAACTTTCCAATATCGTAGTGCGCTGATCGGCGGATCCCTTACACCCTGTCATCCTGAGCGTAGTAGCAGGTTCGCGAAGCGAATCAGCTACGGAGTCGAAGGACCCCGATCCGTTGTGCCACCACACGGCGGCAGGGAATTCTAACTTCGCTGTCAGCCCGCAACGGTCAAGCTAACCCAATTGCGCTATCCTAACCTGGCATGAAACAGCGCTCGCCCACCCTCGAAGGTTTCCGCACCATCTTCCGCCGTCCCTCATTCGGCCTGGCGGAGATTGCCTGGCGCTGGAGTTTCGCCGCCGCAGTTGTTCTCCTGCTCGTGTTTTCCTCTTTCGAGTATCTGGACACGTTACCGGTCAGCAAAGGCGACCTGTTCCTATTGCGCACCAGCCAACCGGCACTCATCTGGCGCGCCCTGCTGCATATTTTTCGCGGAAGCACTTTCCGCGCCGTCGAGACCGCCGTTCTGCTTGCGCTCGCGCTGGCCGCTGCCTGGATCGTTGTCGCCTCGCTGGCCAGAGCAGCCACGCTTGAGGCGCTGGTAGCCCATTTTCGTGAGAGCAATGGCTCGACTGCGGAAGACATGAAGAACTGGCGGTTGCGCTCACTCTTCGCGCTTAACTTCTTCCGGCTTTGCGCCACGCTCGCCGCTTGCCTAGGCTGCATTGCCGCCTTCCTTCTGGCCGGGGCGGTCTCACCGCCGAGCGACCCTGCGCCCGGCAGCGCTTTCTTGATCGTTCTCACCGTGACCATGCTGGTGTGGTTAGCCTGGTCCACCTTGAACTGGTTTCTGTCACTAGCGGCAATCTTCGTGGTTGCGCATGGTCAGGATGCATTCGGCGCTCTCGCCGCCGCAGTCGATCTCTGCCGCACTCGCCCGGGATCAGTCTTCGCCGCCGGCACCTGGTTCGGCCTGGCGCACATCACGGCATTCGTTGTCGCCACCTCGATGCTCGCCTTTCCCCTGAACTTTGCCGCGCTCCTGCCCGCTCCGGTTGTACTGGGTGGCGCGCTCTTGATCAGCATGCTTTATTTCGCCATCGCAGACTTCCTGTATATGGGCCGCCTGGCGGCGTACGTGGCCATGATTGAAATGCCAGACTCTCCGGTAAGCACCCAGGCCGCGCCGCCACTCCCAAGCGCCCATCTCGATTCAGATTCCGCCATCGACACCAGCGAACTCATTCTGAGCGATGTCCCAGCCAGCTAGCAGCCCTCCCTCTTTACACTTACTCTCCGATTTGAGACACTCGTCCGTGGAAACCCAATCTATCGTTGTCCTCGACTTCGGGGCGCAGTACTCCCAACTGATTGCGCGCCGCATCCGCGAACAAAACGTCTTTTCGGTCGTGCTGCCTTGCACAGCCAGCATCGACGAGATCCGTAGGTATTCTCCCCTGGGCATTATCCTGTCCGGCGGCCCTTGCTCGGTTTACGATCAGGACGCTCCCAATACCGACCGCAAAGTATTCGAACTCGGCCTGCCCGTGCTCGGCATCTGCTACGGCTTACAGTTGATGGTCCACGTCCTCGGCGGCAAAGTCCGCGCCGCGGACAAACGCGAATACGGCCATGCCAACATAGAAATCAAAGATGGCTCACTCTTGTTTCACGGCTTGTCAAAAAATCTTTCCGTCTGGATGTCCCACGGCGACGAAGCAGTGGAACTTCCCGCCGGTTTCCGCTTAACCGCCAGTTCCTCCAACGCCGTCGCCGCCATCGAGAACACCGACAAGAAGTTCTGGGCCGTGCAATTCCATCCCGAGGTGCGCCACACTCAATCCGGCGCCGACATCCTGCGCAACTTCGCTCTCGCCCTCTGCGGAGCCAAGCCAACTTGGACGCCGCAGCACTTCATCGACGCCACCATCGCCAACGTCCGGCAGACGGTGGGCACTGGCCGTGCCCTGTGCGCGCTATCGGGCGGAGTCGATTCCGCCGTCGCCGCCACTCTCGTCGATCGAGCTCTGCGAAGTGGCAACGGCTCTTCGCGCCTGACCTCCGTATTCGTGAACAACGGCGTGCTCCGCAAGAACGAATTCGAAAAAGTTCAACAGAACCTGCGTGACAAACTCGGTCTCCACGTAGTGGCGGTCGATGCCACCGACCGTTTCCTGAGCAAGCTCGCAGGCGTAACCGATCCCGAGAAAAAACGCAAAATCATCGGCAACGAATTCATCGCCATATTCGACGAGCAAGCCCATCGCATCGAGAAAGATGAAGGCAAAGTCGAATGGCTGGTCCAGGGCACGCTCTATCCTGATGTGATCGAATCGCGCTCGGTTCGCGGGCTGTCACAAATCATCAAGTCGCATCACAACGTCGGCGGACTACCCGAAAAAATGAAGCTCAAGCTAATCGAACCGTTGAAGGAATTATTCAAAGACGAAGTCCGCAAGATCGGCCGCGACCTCGGTATGCCCGAAGAAATCCTGCAACGCCAGCCGTTCCCCGGCCCCGGCTTGGCAGTTCGAGTCCTCGGCGAAGTCACGCCCGAGCGCCTAACCATCCTGCGCGACTGCGACGACATCGTGGTCAACGAAATCAAACAAGCCGGCCTCTACCAGAAAATCTGGCAGTCGTTCGCCGTCCTGCTCCCGGTGATGTCCGTCGGAGTCATGGGCGACCAGCGCACCTACGCCAACACCTGTGCCATTCGCGCCGTCCACTCGGAAGACGGCATGACCGCCGACTGGGTCCCGCTCCCCCACGAGGTCCTGAAAACCATCTCCAGCCGTATCGTGAACGAAGTCAAAGGTGTGAACCGAGTCGTCTACGACATTACCTCGAAGCCCCCGGGCACAATCGAGTGGGAATAGGCTTTCAGCTCTCAGTCGTCAGCGTTCAGCAAGAGCACTGCCTCATTCAACTCTGTCATCCCGAGTGAACTCAAGAGGGACCTTGTGTTTGCCGCTGCTAAGGCGCAGTGTGGAGCATTCTCAATCCTGCAAATCTTTGCGCAACTGGCTGCGGTGGTTTGGTCTCGACTTAGCTTTCGTAACAGGTTGGCAGGGGCGACATTTCAATCTGTACATGGCGTCGCGCTGGCGAGGGCGAGAATTACGCCGGCGAAGAGGAGCGTGTCGAAGAAGTAGTTGATCCCCTCGACCTTGACGTTCGGTGCTTGGGTCTGGCCAGCGCGGAGATCAGGATCGGCCCGTAGATGAACACGACCAGCAGCACAATCCAGGTGCCGAGATAAGTTGCGGCGAGGCGCGTCTTCTTGGCCAGCAGGATGGCCTACGCCGGAAACGAGAAGAATTGCGCCTGTCAGATAGTTGATGAGCAGGTGCGCGGGAATCCACTCGGGCATCATTTTCTGGAGTGGAAGTCCGGGAACATCCGTGGGTGCAGGAAAAATTCGACGCCATAAAATATGGCGGTGATCCCGATGACCACGCGGCCTACGGTGAGGAAGCGTGGTTTTGACCTGCCCGGTGGCCGCGTGGTCGCTTGGTGTCGCGCCTGAGACGGCGCGTCATTTTCCCGGCATCGCGCCTCGCGAGAAGCCAGGCGCCGGCGCCGAACGCCAATTCGCGGATGGCCAAGATCCATCCAAACCTGTCTCCGGGGGTTGCGAGAGCGCCCGGGATGTCCATCATGGCCACAAAACAAAACATCGCGATGCCGAACAGCAGGCCGGACCAGCGCACCAGAATTTTTGTGGCGATGCTCAACGATGCGGCCAGCAGCGCAAAGCCGAAGAAATAGGCCCAAAACAACGGCCACGGCATGTACGAGGGCACCATGGTCGCGAGGGCTTTTGCGGCCGCGAGATGCAGGGCGCCGAAGACCGCCAAGGGGGCGGCGAAACACAAATTGCTCAAGGCTACGACTTTGTCGAGGCCGCGGGCCCGCGCGATATCGTCCTTGGCAGCCCACAGCGCAACGAAGAAAAGCAGGATGCCGGCGCTGCACATCGAGAGCACCGTGCGAGAGATTTCAAAAAATGTGGCGAGAATGGTTAGTTGCATGTGGACGGCAAGCATAACTCGACGTGCTCCTGGGACACGTTTCCCCGGTCAATACGGCCTCAATTCTTGCTGCGATGCGAACCGGAGATGTTTGGTTGCTATGCTAAACAGAGGTCCGTCATGATGCGCCACTTAGGAGGCTGGCCCATGCTTTCACCACACACACAAAACACGGGTGCCCTGTCTTTCTTGCGTTCTTTGCGAGAGGACGGGGCTTTGAGCGACGCAAAACAGAAGCGTCGGCTGGTTCTGCCTTACTCCGACCGGGCCTTCATGTAGGAGCGCAGAATCGCTTTAATGTGGGTCTGGTGGCCGCTGCCAGCCCGCTTGAGCCATTCCACAACATCATGGTCAGACGGTCTTTGGGTTCCGGCATGATGAGCTTGGCGTGTTTCCAGAACGATCGATCCAGCCTGGGAATATCGGAGTCGTCGATGTCCGCATCCCGCGCGAGCGCTTGAAGTCAGTCTTGCCTTTGGTCCGCGCCCGTGAGTTGGTTCGACTGCCAGACTGCTCACATTACGCTGACGCTATCCCGCATGGACCACCCTCAGCCCCATCTCCTTCTCGAAAACATCGAAGTCGCGGTCGCGATGCAGTAGAGTGTACCCTGCCTCCAAGCAGAAAGTGGCAATCAGACAATCGATGGTTCCGCTTATCGGATAGCCGCGTTCTCGCAGAGTTCGGTAGTTTTGCGCGGCTGCGATTGCCAGGTCTCTGCCAGCAATCTGGAACAGACGGAGGTTCGAAAGGCGGTTGCGCGTATCCACGAAGGTAGCCTGATCCCGAATTCCTTGTAACACTTCGCAAAAAATAAGATCGGTCAGCCCGAGCCGCTGCCGGGTCAGTTCCTGGTCAAGCCAAAGGGCCTCCTGGCTCTCCACTCCTCGCAGGTAGTCAATCCACACGGTCGTGTCAACAATGACCATCTACTTTGCTTATCCTGAGGCTCTGCTCGAACGGGACTGCTCAAGGTCTCCCTCCCAGTTCACCTTGCCTCGAAGCTTGCGAATGGACCCTTGCGCGTATGTCTCTGCCAACAGCCGCAAGCCAGCCTCCACCGCAGCCTTCTTGGTGCGGGCACCGCTGCATCGCATCGCTTGCCGCATCAACCGGTCGTCGATTTCAATATTGGTTCGCATAAGTTCATCGATTTTACTGATGTGTAAATATATCAAATTTATGTGTATAAGACCATGGGGGGCTCAGACGGAAAAATTCCCAGAGACCTATTCCGCTTTGTCCAGTACCGTCCGCGAAATCGCGGTCACCAGTTTGCGCGGGCTGAATCGCACCGACTCTGCCACCAGCCAATTCCGAAGTCCGGAGATCACCAGGGTCTTGCCCGCCATGAGCCCGCGATAACCGTCGCGGGCGACGGTCTTCGCATCCATCGGACGAAGCTTCTTGAACAGCAGTGTGTTTTCCAGACCGGCGCGACTTTGAAATCCAGTGTCGGTCGCGCCCGGACACAGGCAAGTCACGATCACACCGCTTGCATGCAGTTCGTTGGCTAGCGCCTCGGAGAACGAGATCACGTAGGCCTTAGTCGCGTAGTAAACGGCCATCAACGGACCCGGCTGAAACCCCGCCGTCGAAGCCACATTCAGAATCTTGCCGGAACGCCGTTCGATCATCGGCCCGAGAAAAAGCTTGGTGAGGTGAGTGAGTGCAGTGATGTTGAGCTGAATCTGCCCCAGAGTGTCTTCCAGCGAAATGTTGGCAAACTCGCCAAGCACGCCGTAGCCGGCATTGTTGACCAGAATGTTCACCGCAATGCCCTCGTCCTGCAGTCGATCGAAAAGCATTTGCGGCGCGGGCGCAGCGGTGAGGTCGAGCGCAATGGATTTGGCCGAAACACCGAACTGGCGCTGCAGTTCATCGGCAAATTGCGTGAGTTTGGGCGCGCTGCGCGCGACCAGCACGAGGTTGTGATGGTCCTTGGCGAAAAGCTTAGCTAGTTCGTATCCAATGCCGCCCGACGCGCCAGTGATCAAAGCAGTCTGGTTCATGTCGATGAATCTCATTCGCGGCATGCGAATGTTGAGACGTAGCTAGCTGCGTCTCAACCGCCTAGACGCCGGCCATGGCTGGCTCGACCTCGTAGATCGAGTGCCACGAAGTCGCGGCCTTCAGGCGATCGTTCACGTTGTTAATGTTCTTCACGCCTTCGGTCTGCAGCCATTTACGGAACGCCTCCGCGCCTTGTTTGGCGTAGATGGGAATTCCGTCTTTCCAGGTGGCGCGCCCGCAGAGTACGCCGTTGAACTTCACGCCCGATTCTCCGGCCAGTTCGAGGGCTTCAGTGAACTCGGCGTTGCTCACTCCGGCGGATAGATAAATGAACGGCCTGGTGGCAACCGATGCAGCCTTCAGGAACAGGTCGGCCGCTTCTTTCTTGCTGTAAGCTTTGTGTCCTGCATACGCCTTCGCGCCCTCAACGTATTTCATGTTCACCGGTACTTCAACTTTCAGCACGTCGACGCCGTAGCGATCCTTACTGAACTCGCGCATGCTCTCGGTTACGATTTGCGGCTTCTTCTTGGCGTACTCGAAGCCCTTCTCGTCCGCGCCTTCTTCGTATCCGACAAACTCCAAAAAGTATGGAATGTCGTTGGCCCTGCATTCATCGCCGATGCGCTCCACCCAGGCATGTTTCTTGTCGTTCACGTCCTTCGAATCGAAGGGCGTGTAATAAAGCAGAATCTTGACGCAGTCCGCCCCTGCTTCTTTCAGTCGCCGCGCCGACCAGTGGTCCAGTAAGTCGCCCAGGCGTCCGGGCCCGGTCTTGTCGTATCCAGTCTTCTCGTAGGCCAGGAGCAGGCCGGCATTTTTGGCGCGGCGCTTGGCCGCGGGCAAACCCCATTCAGGATCAAGCAGAATCGCGCTGGCATGCGGAGTAAGCACTTCGGCCACCAGCGATTTGAATTCCTCCATCAAAGCATCGCTGACTTCGCTGCCCTTTTCCTTCGCCAAAGCCTTCTGCAACGACCCCCTCTGGTCCATAGCAGCTGCTGCGATGATGCCGCGGGGGTTGGATACTTTTTTAAGGCCAGCTAGTTTTCCGGGAGAGAGTTTCATAAGATGCCTCCGAATTATTCAAACAATATTGATTCGAATGTTCAGCGTCGCTGCAGCCGTACCGATCAGCCGGCGAAGACGCTTTGAGCAAATCAATTGTAAACCAGAGCGGGGTTGTAGAAGCAACGCGGACGCGGACGGTTTTGGTTGTCTGACGCCGATAGGTTGCGGGTGTCGTCGATTGACAGTTCCGCCGCATAAGACTAGGGTAGGAACTGAGGTGGTTACCACCTTCTCCTCATTTCAGGTCCCCTGAACTAAGTCAGTCCATCTGAAGCACTCTTTCTTAGCAACCCCAACCTAAGGAGGTTGCCTATGTTTGCACGCAATGTCTCGATTCATATGAAATCCAATATGTTGTCCGATTACACCCGAACATTCGAGCAGGACGTTCTGCCTTTGCTTCGTAAACAGAACGGTTTCAAGGACGAAATCACCTTTGCTGGTCCTGGCGGGGTTGATGTGACGGCCATCAGTCTGTGGGAAAACAAGAACGATGCCGACACTTACAACACCAATACCTATCCGCAAGTGTTGAAGACGCTGGCACGATTTATCGACGGAACACCGCAGGTTCACACCTCTGACGTGGTCACCTCGACGCTGCACAAGATCGCCGTTCCCGTAGCGGCGTAAGAGTGTAAGCAGTTCCCACGGAAGGGCGGAGAACTCCGCCTTTCCGGTTTACAATTCCGGCCTTCACGGGTCGGAAGGTTTCTCCGGGAAAAGCTTTTTTTCTCGATGTCCCTCCGTCCTTGGCCCTGAGCGTCATATCTGGACCCTGGCCCGCAATTGAGCTTTCTACGGGAGGTGAACTCTGCCGTCGTATCTCTTCCACTGCCGGGCTTGTCTGAAGCCTTTCACCAAGCAGTTGAGTTTTCACGATTACGAACAGGATGGCTTTGTGTGTCCATTCTGTGGAAGCAATGACGTGGAACAGCAACTGTCGCTTTTCTATCCTTCAGTTTAAAGACACTTGAAGTTGAGTCAGCCGCGAGGATTGTTTCAGTTTTCGCAGCGCGTGCGGGCGAGGGCGCCCGCACCACATTCCAGCAAGCCTGTTCAGGCGCCGAATCTTTCGATGGCGCGGGCCCGGGCTTTGGCGGCTTCGTCTTCGCGATTCTTGGGCGGAGCGGTGGTTTCGAGGGAACGGAGAAGGCGATTGGAGATGCCGCTTACTGCCTCGACAGCGGCAAGAAAGATCTCCTCATTGGCCTTCGATGGTTTGTTGAAGCCGGTAATTTTTCTCACGAACTGCAGTGAAGCCGCTCGTACCTCTTCCTCGGTGACTGGCGGATCGAAGTTGAACAGAGTTTTGATATTGCGGCACATCGGTTGACCTCGCGTGGGGAATACGTCAGTTTATTCGAGAGGGCTATCTTAGACAATCCGCAGTCGTTATGCTGCGGCGAAAAGAAAGGCGCGCAATTCTCCGCGCCTTCCTTTCGGCGTTGCAGTTGAGATTGGCTTAAGGCTGGGTCGTCAAAGTTGGGCGTCCTGCATCAGGCCCGTTCGAAGTGGGAATCACGGTGAGAGGCGCTTGCAGGGTAAAATTCAGCACTGTTTCCGAGGCGAGTTTGATTTGCTGACCATGGGTAACGGCTTGAGACCCCGCGCCCAGGCCGCCGCCGGCGGCCGCGCCGATGGCGGCTCCTTTGCCGCCTCCGGCGATAGCACCGATGAGAGCTCCAATGCCGGCACCGGCTCCGACCTTCTCGACCGTATTTTTCCCGCGCGAACTACCCTGCTTCTTATACTGATCGGTTTCGAGGTTGTAAGACTTTCCCGGCAACGAAATACGATCCAGTTGGAGTAAGAGCAGGGATTGGCCAGCGAATTTGCCGGCACTCTGTACGGTCACGACGTGGCCTTCCACGGTATAGCCGGCCGGAATCGCGGTGTCACCCTCCACTGCAAGCGGTGAATTTAGCGTGGCGTGAAAGGTCTGGCCCTGAGTGGCGGTCTCGGAGTCAATCGCGTCCACTAGCCGGACGGCTAGAGTTGTGCCAGAAGGTATGGTGACTTTCTGCGGCGGCGGCGGTGTTGCTGGAGTCGCTGCAGCAGGCTCCGGGGCTGGCGCTGCTTGCGCAAGCTGATTGGCGTTGCTGTGGGAATCCCTCTGCTGATTGGAGAGTTTATGAGGATGGCTTGGGGCAGGCGAAGGTTTGGGCTGCTGGGGCGGGATTTGAGCCTCGAGCGGCGGCGGCGCGATCTGTAAATTATTGACCACTTGCTTCACGCCTGGTTCACTGGAGGCATAACGAGCGGCTGCGTCGCGCTCAGCGTTGTTATCCACTTCGCCGGAAAGTGTGACGCTCCCCTGATCGGCCTGCACGATGAGTTGTTTGCCCTGGAGACCGGAATCGGCGCTCATTTTGTTCTGAATATCAGTGGCCATCTGGGTGTCGGTGGGAGCTTTGGAGCAGCCGACCGCCGCCGCCAGGAGGCTGATTAAAACGAGCGCATTGAGATAAAGACTGAGCTTCGCCTTCATTGGATCACTCCCTTGTTGATGTAAGCCCGATATACTTCAGAAAATCATTGGCGCAGGCAGTTTTAATTGCTCTAAAAGCCAGCTAGCTCTGGTGCAGGAATTTGTAATCAAGAATGCTGGCCGCGAGTCTAGAATTCTCGGTTTTTTCCAGCGCTTTGGCGCGGGTGACGCGCGCCTGGCAGAGCACGGTGCTGTTTTTCTGGCCGGAGATCTCCTCTGGCATCTCAAAGACCATCTCCAGCAATGTGTTGTCGGGGAAATTTTGCGGGCCCTGCAAGAGCACGCCAGACTGACTGAGGTTAGCGATGGTACCTTCGTACCAGCTTCCGAGGTTCTTCACGCGATAACGCACCGGCGTGTCGAGCTTGAGCCGGCGCGCCCGAGGAACCCATGAGGGCTTGTGACCACGGTTGCGACCACGGCGCGTGGCGGTAGCTTCCGCCTGGCTCGCAGATTGGCTGTTGTCAACCCGCTCGATTCGCCGCATGGTCGTCCAGTCATAACTGTATTCGACGGCGCACAGGAGGCAGACTTGATAGAAACGGCCATCGGCAGAGCGCCGTGGCCAGGAAAATTCGTGGGAGCAACGGCCTAACATAAGAACGTCCAATAACTTCTGGGGCATGTTCGCTTTCCCGGGCGGATTGCCGGCAAAGACATCATCTAACGGCGACGTGATTTTGTGTAGGTTACTTTCGTGTCATTGGCGGCGTGCTGATTCGACAGGCAGTTAAAGCCGCAGGGCCAGTTCGGGATTCATTCGCGGCAACCAAAGTCTAGTGGGGCATCCGAGTTGGCGTTGTTATGGAATCAGTGACACCTGTAATTCACGCTAGGATGAAACCGTACCGCGACGACCTAGAAGCCGCCCCACGAGCGGCTTCAAGGCTTCCTCCCCTACCTAAGGGTGACGGTGAAGATTCCGGGGCTAACGGCAGTTCCACCCGCAGTGGTGATTGCGATCTTTCCCGTCTTTGCGCCCGTAGGCACGGTTGCGGTTACCTGGGTGTCGGAGTTCACTTTGAAAGTCGCAGGCACGCCTCCGAAAGTGATCTTGGTGGACTGGGTGAGGCTGACGCCCGTGATCGTGACAACGGTCCCCGGTGCCCCACTTGTCGGTTTGAAGCTGACGATCTGTGGCGTCACTCGAAATTTCTTGTTGCTGGTCAGCGTGCCTGCCGACGTCGTCACCGTGACAGAACCCGTGGTTGCGCCATTGGGGACGGTTGCGGTCATATATGTCGCGGAGGAAACCTTGAACGCTGCGGCCGTTCCGTTGAAGGAAACGCCCTTTGTTCCGGTGAATCCTTGCCCGAGGATTTCCACGGTTTGCCCGACTTTGCCAGACGAGAAGAGCAGACTTACGAATGGCTTCAGTCCAAGGCTCAAGCTGTAGAAGACTCCGTCACTCACGTTGTTGATATTGCCGCCAGCGCTTGTGTCTCCGTACAGAATCCCATTGGTGTTTTGGAACATTGTCACCTGTGGATTCGCACCCGTCGTACCGTCGAAGTTATAGAGTACTTTGTACGGGTAAGGCTTGATCGGGCTGATCCTGAACATGGTTCCATCTGACTTGGCTCCGCCGCCGTAGGTCGTTCCATACAAATTGCCATCGGTCGCTTGTACCAGACCCGCAAGCGGGTTACTTCCATCGGTTGTCGCATTGATGTTATGGAGGACTGTGAACTGGCCAGATGCGGTGATCTTGAAAACCACTCCGCCGCCTATGCTTCCGCAGCAAGCTGCCGTCCCATAGAAGTTGCCATCGCTCCCCTGAACCAGAGGACCGCCGGAAGGGTGTCCTCCATGTGATCCTCCGTCAAAACTGTGGATCACGGTAAGTTTGCCCGAGGGAGAGATTTTGTACACTACGCCGGCACTGCTACTACCCCCAGCCTGCGTTGTTCCATAAAGGTTGCCATCAGTTCCCTGTACCAATGGAGCCTGGGGGTTTTGGCCGTGGGTGCCATCGAACGAATAAAGCGTCGCGAATTTGCCCGCGGGCGTGATCTTGTAGACTGTGCCCGCTCCAGAAATTTCGTACTGGGTGGTTGTGCCATAGAAGTTGCCATCCGTGCCTTGGACCGGGGGTGCGTAGGGATTGCTCCCGTCGCTGCCGACAAAGTCATGCAGTACGGTCAGGGTTCCAGTCGGGGTGAGTTTGAACACACTTCCTAGGCTGGACGAGCCGCCATTGTAGGTGGTGCCGTAGAAGTTTCCATCCGTGCCCAGAGTCAGCCCGCTATAGGGTTGCGCGCCCGTGGCGTCAAAGCTGTACGGCTCTGTCAGGGTTCCTCCGGGTGTGATCTTGAACATTGCGCCATTCCCAGTGGCGCCGCCGAGTGGAGACGTGCTATACAGGTTGCCATCGCGGCCCTGCGCTATGATGCCTGAGAACGACGGACTTATGGGGTCGTCGCTTTTGGTTCCGAAATCGTACAGCACGGAATAGGTCTGAGCATACGCCGCTGGGATCGCTACAGCGATGATCGCCAGCATAAGCAGCATTGCCTCAAGAGAGAACGCTCTCCACAATTGCCACAGACTGTTTTGTCGATTCATAGATTCCTGATTCCTTGGTCTGATGTCCGGGAGATATCTTTCGAGAATTTATGCGGTTCGCCCCTTGAGTACGCTCTGTCCGCCCCAGAAAGCCTGAGGGGTCGAGTTTACGACCGCCATGCCAAAGGCAACAAGGTTCCATACTATATAAAGCGAAAAACACGGGCAGAGCGGCTCATGGATCGGAAAATACTCTTAGAGGACAATACGGTATCAATTCGATGGCGGTCCGAATTCATTCGCCAAACAAGTACAGTTCCACGACGAGTACAAAAGCATTGGAGCAGCGAAAGACAAATATGTCCGGACGAATCAGGGTCATCAATATCGAAGAGGGATTTCCAACTCGCGACCAGGCTTGCCAAAAGCTGGAGGTGGCGCTGGCGCGCGCGCGGAAGGACGGCATCGCGGTGCTGAAAGTGATCCACGGGTACGGCTCGACCGGCGCCGGCGGGGTGTTGCGATTTGCCATTCGGAGCTTTCTGCGCCAGCGAAAAGAAAAAGGTGAGATTGCAGCATTCGTCAACGGAGAGAGTTTGTCCAGCTTCGACGAACGCAGCAAAGCTCTTTTTGCGAAAGTTCCTGAGTTGCTGTTGGACAGCGACGTGGGGCGTGGCAATAAGGGGATCACGCTAGTGCTGCTTTGAAATGGCCGGGGTGCTGCGAATCATCGAAGGATCCCCGGCGTGTATGATCAGCGACTGTGACGGATGAAACTGAAACTGGAGTGACTGGGTTCGTTCTGGCCGGGGGAAAAAGTTCTCGCATGGGAAGCGATAAGGCTTTTCTTCGGTTGGGGGACGAGAGTCTGCTTTCGCGGGCATTGCGGTTGGCGCATGGGGTTGCGAAGGAAGTGCGGATTTTGGGAGACGCGAGGAAGTTCACAGGCTTCGGACCCGTGGTGGAGGATGTGTATCGGGATCGCGGGCCGCTCGGGGGAATTCATGCAGCGCTCGCCGGTTCCGCGACTGAGTTGAATCTGATCCTGGCGGTCGATTTACCTTTCGTGAGGCTGGAATTTCTGGAGTATTTGCTTTTGCAGGCGCGGCAGTCGGGGGCCACGGTTACGGTTCCGCGGGCGGAAGGAGGCTTGCAACCACTTTGCGCGGTTTATCAGCGCCGATTTGCGGAGGTCGCGGAACGGTCACTGCGGGCGGGAAAAAACAAGATTGATTCGTTGTTCGCCGTAGCTGAAACTCACGTGATTGAAGAGGACGAGGTGGTGCGGGCGGGTTTTTCGGTTGCGATGTTTCGCAATCTGAATACGCCTGAGGAGTTGGCGAAGGCGAGCAGTTTGGGCTTCAGCCACTGGTGAAGGGCCTCTTGATTTGGCTCACAGGGGAGCCTGCGTCCCGGCGTCATTCATTTGCTATTTGGCTTTGGCATTCATCATGTGAAATAACAAAGTTGGAGAGAGGACGGAACAAGCGCACATGGGCAGCGAAGCACCAGCCGGGCCATATATCGAATTCAAGGACGTTTCGAAATCCTTTGGCGAGAATCATGTGCTGGATGATGTCAGCTTCGATGTTATGCCGGGAGAAACCGTGTGCATTCTGGGTCGAAGCGGGGTGGGCAAATCAGTGACCCTGCAATGCATTATGGGTTTTCTCAAGCCGGATGCGGGGCGGGTGATCGTGGCGGGAGAGGACATCACGGATTATGCCGAGCCCGACCTGCAGCGCATCCGCAAGAAAGTCACCATGGTTTTTCAGAATGGGGCGCTGTTCGATTCGTTGACCGTCGGCGAGAATGTGGCTTTCCCACTGCGGGAGCGCAAGGATCTCAAGGAGGAACAGATTTTCCAGATCGTGGATGGGCTGCTGGAAATGGTGGGAGTGAAAGAAGTGCGCGAACAGCTTCCGTCGGATTTATCCACGGGGATGAAGCGATCAGTGGCCATCGCGCGCGCGTTGGCGGCGCAGCCCGAGTGTGTTCTTTATGATGAACCGACGACCATGGTCGATCCGCTGATGGCGCAGTTGCTGGGTGATCTGATCAAGCGGCTCAAAACGCAGTTGCACCTCACCAGCGTAGTTGTCACGCATGACATGCGCCTGGCTAAGAAGCTGGCGAATCGAGTCGTATTCCTGCACGAGGGCAAGGCACTTTTCTTCGGCACCTATCCAGAGATGGAGAAATGCGAAGAGCCGATTGTGCAGGAGTTTTTGGAATTGGATGAGATGAAGTTGGAAGTCTAGGAGGCCAGGCTTCGGGCTTAAGGCCTCAGGCTGGAATGGTTGAGACAACGCTCACGCGTTCGTTTTCGAGCTGGGCTTAGAATCCTTCCCGCACTAATCGATCGATCGTGATGGAGCTTTTGGTTGAGTCTCTGCGCATCATTTTTTCCACGTATTTTGCGATCACGTCTACTTCAAGGTTCACGGGGTCGCCGGGCTTGAGGGATTTCAGGTTGGTCATCTCGGTCGTATGAGGGATTACGGCAACTGTGGCTTGCGTTCCTTCGAGCTTCGCTACCGTGAGGCTGATGCCTTCAATCGAGAGTGAACCCTTGAAGATGACGTAACGGGACAGGTCGGGGGGGATCTCGATGCGCAGCCAATAGCTGTCGGCACCGGGGATTTCTTCGAGTGCGATGAACTTGCCGGTGCCGTCGACGTGGCCCTGAACCATGTGTCCGTCGAAGCGTCCGTCGGCGCGCATGGGCAGTTCGAGATTGACGAGCGCGCCCGGTTTCATACGCGAGAACGATGTGCGATTCCAGGTCTCCTCGGCGAGATCGGCGGCGAATGAGTCGGAGGCGATTTCGACAGCCGTGAGGCAGACCCCGCTGACCGCGATGCTGTCGCCTTTTTTTAATTCCTTGACGAGATGGGAAGCGGAAACGACAAGACGACGGTTGTCGTTCTTGTTGGTGATGCTGGCGACGCGTCCAACCTCTTCAATGATGCCGGTGAACATGGATTCTCCGTGAGCAGGCTTCGGGCTTCGGGCGCCAAACTTCTGGTCGACTATAGCTAATTTAGAAGTTTGATGCTGAAGCCTGAAGCCTCGAGCCTGATGCTTCAATCCGCGTATGGGTCCTTCAAATATCCTTCGATGGCGACGTCTTCGCCAAATTGATGCAGTTTCATGCACCGTGCGCGCGGGGCGTCGCGGATGCTGGCGAATCCGGCGCCTGCGGCGAAGGGAACGGACGATGGGTCCGCGAAAATTATCGGTGCGTAATAGAAGAATATTTTGTCCACGATGCCCGAGGCCAGCGCGGCACCGTTGACCATGGCGCCACCTTCAATCATGAGGCTGGTGATTTTCATTTGGCCGAGAAATTGGGCGACCGCTGACATGTCAGGATGGCCATCCGAGGTGGCTCTGGGCAATTGTTCTACGCGAATGCCGAGCTTCAGCAGTTGTTTTTTCTTTTTCTCTTCGGCGAATGAGCAGAGCACCAGGACATCGTCCTGCGCGGTTTTGGCCACGCGGGATTCGAGGGGAAGACGCAGCCGCGAATCAAGGATCACGCGCAGCAGGGGGCGACGGCGAGCGCGACCGCTGCGGTCGGTGAGCATGGGATCGTCGGCGATCACGGTGCCGACCCCGACCAGAATCGCGTCACTCTGATGACGAAGCTGCTGCGCGTGAGCGCGGGCGGCTTCGCCGGTAATCCAGTCAGTGCGGGGTGTGGACACGCGGGCTGCGGGTGATTGCTTTGCTGGCGGGGCGATTTTGCCGTCGAGCGTCATGGCGGCCTTCAAGGTGACCAGCGGAATCCGGTGGCGAATGTATTTGGCGAAAGATTCGTTTAGCGCCTTAGCGTCTGCTTCAAGCGTGCCGGTGGAGATCTCAATCCCAGCATTACGCAATTTGGCAAATCCCTGGCCGCTGACCTGCGGATTCGGATCCTGCATGCAGGCGACGACGCGAGCGATTCCAGCGCCGATGACCGCGTCGCTGCAGGGAGCAGTGCGGCCCTGATGCGAGCATGGTTCCAGGTTGATGTAAAGAGTTGCGCCGCGGGCTTTTTCTCCGGCTTGTTCGAGGGCGAGGATTTCAGCATGCTTCACGCCTTCATAAATATGGCTGCCCGTGCCGACGATTATGCCGTTCGCGTCCACAATGACGGCGCCCACGCATGGATTGGGCGATGTCAAACCGATACCTTGTGCGAGCCAAGTCGAGGGCTTGGCGGAGGAAGCGTTCGTCAGTGTCGCGATCGGGCATTTGTACTTCTTTTCACCACAGAGTCACAGAGAGAGGCAAGGAACATCTTCTTCCGGCGTCTGGATAGACTCGCTGCAGGATATGCGTTCTTCTTCGTCCACTTGTGTCTCTGTGAAAAAACCTAGGCAAAGAGCGAATCCACAAAATCTTTGGCATTGAAGGGCAGCAGGTCGCCGGCCTTTTCGCCGACGCCGACATAGCGCACGGGCAGGCCCAGTTCGCGAGAAATGGCGACAACCACGCCGCCCTTGGCGGTGCCGTCGAGCTTGGTGAGCACGATTCCGGTCACGCCCGCTGATTCGGTGAATTGGCGCGCCTGCTGCAGGCCGTTCTGGCCGGTCGTGGCGTCCATCACCAGCAAAGTCTCGTGCGGAGCGCCGGGGATGATGCGTTGCGCGGTGCGCCGCATCTTTTCGAGTTCAGCCATCAAGATTGGCTTTGGTGTGCAGACGTCCGGCGGTGTCGACGATCACGTAATCGGTGTTGCGGGCGGTGGCGGCCTGCAGCGCGTCGAAGAGCACGGCCGCGGGATCGCCGCCGGCTTTGGTCTGGATGACTTCGGTGCCGGTGCGCTGTCCCCAGATTTCCAGTTGCTCGATGGCGGCGGCGCGGAAAGTGTCGGCGGCGCACAGCAAGACGGTCTTTGCCCTGCGAGCGAAAGACCTGCGACAGCTTGCCGATGGTCGTGGTCTTGCCGGTGCCGTTGACGCCGACCACCAGAATGACTTCGGGCGTGCCATCGACTTTGCTCGACCGGCGTCGTGTTGGCGTGCATTCAGAATGGCAAGCAGCTCTTCTTTCAGCAGGCGCTTGAGTTCCTCGACGTCCTTGATCTGCTTGCGGTCGGCTTTGTCGCGAAGCTTGCCCAAGAATTTCCTGCGTGGTCGTGGTGCCCAGGTCGGCGCCGATGCAGCGTGGCTTCCAGATCGTCCAGCGTGTCCGCGGTCGATTTCTTTGCCGATGGAAACGACTTCTTCGATGCGCTCGGCTGAGGTTCTCGCGCGTGCGCGTGACCGCCTCTTTCATGCGGTCGAGGAAGCTGGGCTTCTGCTGCTCGTCCAGGCTGCCGAAAAGGGTCTGAATCATAGAGATTGGGAGTCGCGCGTCGAGTATCAATTATAGCGGCAGGGGTGATTTCAACGGGTAGGAGTCGCTGACGAAGCGTGTGGCTTCGGACGACGGCTATCGACTTATACCGGCGCGTCTGAAACGCGCCGGCATTGCCGAGCCGGATGCGTCGCAACCACTGCAACAGCCGGACGGCGAGCGGCTGATGGACGGCGCGGGCAGCGGTTGGACGCGTGAGATGCGAATCTCGCCGCGCTCGTAGATCGCCGTCAGGGCGGCAACGGCAGTGGATCGAGGCGCTTGCCGGAAAGATTGTGAATGATCTTCAACGCGTCCTTGGGGTCGTGCGCGTGCTGGTAAGGACGGTTGGTGGTGAGCGCGTCGAAGGTGTCGGCGACGGCGATGATGCGAGGCAGAAGCGGGATTTCATCTCCCTTCAGGCCGTGCGGGTAGCCGCGGCCGTCGAGCGATTCGTGATGCAGTTCGATGCCGGGAATCATGTCCTTCAACTGCGCCACGGGACGCAGAATGTTGGCGCCCTTGGTGGTGTGGGTCTTCATGATGTCGAATTCTTCCGGGGTAAGCGCGCCCGGTTTCTTCAGGATGCGGTCTTCGATTCCGATCTTGCCGACGTCGTGCAATTGGGCGGAGATGCGCACGATTTCGATGAACTCTTCGGACACGCCCAGTTCTTTGGCGATCATCATGGAATAGCGAGTGACACGGTCGGAATGGCCGCGCGTATAGGGATCTTTTTCGTCGACCGCGCCAGCGAGCATCTGAATCGAACCCATGAACAACTCTAGGTTCTCATTGGCGGCGCGTTTCAGGTCGAGCACGAAATGCTCGAGCTCTTCGGACATGATGTTGAAGGTTTCAGCCAATTCGCCGATTTCGGTGCGGCTCTTGACGTGGACGCGCTGCGAGAAATCGCCGCCTGCGATGGCTCGGCTGGAATGGGTGAGAACTTCCAGCGGATTTGTAATCCGGCGGGCGGCGAAAATACTGATGCCGATGCTCAGGGCAATCGCCATCAAGGCCAGATTGCGGGCGTTGCGCTGCATCTCATATACGCCGCGATAGGCCTCGGCACGCGGCTTTTGCACGACCACAGCCCAATCCAGGTTGCTGACGGGGCTATAGGTGCCGAGCATTTTGATGTTGTTCTTGCCGTCGCGAAGGTTGAATTCACGGGTCGCGGCGACCAACTGAACCTTGGTGCCTGCCTCGACAAAGTTGCGCACGATCTCGAGGTTCGTCATGTCCTGGCCGGTGGCGTAATCGGAAGTGGCGCCGGCGACCAGCCGTCCCTGACTGTCCACCACGTAGGGAGTAAGGCCGCCGCGGTTGACCTCCTGCAGGCGGCGAATCAGAAACTGCAAGTCCACGACTGAACCAATCATGCCCAGAAAACTGCCAGCATACATCACTGGAGTGCTGACCAGCATGACGGTGCGGGCGGATTTGCCGGTGCCCACCACCAGCGCCTGGCCGTTATAGACTCGACCTTCACGGGCGGCGGAGTAAGCGCGCTCCAATTCGCGCTGCAGGAAAGCATCGGGAGCGATTCGTCCGGCGGAAATGCCCTTTGGCATCGGAATTCAGCAGCGTGGCATATGCCAAGTCGTCGGAAGATGAAACGAAATTCTCCAGCAGAGCACGCAGTTCGGGGGCTTCCACGTGCTCCGAAGTGATGTCCCCGCCGCTGGCGACCTGAAGCGCAGAGGACAGATTCGCCTGCATCATTCGCAGGGATTCCTGGTGCTGCGAAATGTCATCGGCCAGCGAGCGGGTGACAGTATTTTGCAGCAGCCTCTCGTTAGTGATCAGTCGGTCGCGGTTGATCGATTCCACCTGCGCCGAGTAAAAGTACATGGGAACGACGCTGACCAGTACGAGCACACTGAGGATGACGTACAGAATAGGCAGACGAGATGGCGATGGCAATTTCAGCGACAAGTGGCCCTTTGCAGCGCGTTTTGGTCGGCCAAGACTTCAGCCGGTACTCTAAAATTGTAGCGTGATATCGGGTACGACCGCGGTTACGAAGGTACCCCGAAACCGGTGCCCTTTGCGCGGTTTGAAGGCTTTTGGAGGCCCTGGAATGCCCTGCTGGAATAAGGTTTTTGTGCAAGTGATTGAGGAAATACCAATATGACCTCGCTTCGCCGCCAGACGCTGCATTTCGGCAAAAAGCGCAGGCCATCGGGATATCTTGTTATCTGGGAGTTTCAGGTGCGCCACGGGATGAAAAAGCGCTTTGAGAAAATGTATGGACCGGAGGGCGAGTGGGCCAGCCTTTTCCAACAGGATGCGTCATATAGAGGGACAAACTTAATCCATCACCTCAAGGTGGGAAAGCGAAGGGGAGAACGGGGTTATTTGACACTGGATTTCTGGACCTCGCGAAAGGCCTATGACAAATTCCGCAAAGAACATGTAGCCGAGTACACAGCGCTTGATCAGAGGTGCGAGAACTTGACGGAAAGCGAACGCCAAGTTGGAAGGTTTGTCCGGGTACCGAAGAAATAGAATCTGAAAAAAGTCAGGCGCTTGGAAAAAGTCAGGTTCAGTGCGCGCGAGCCTACACTTCGCGCTTGGCGCTGCGGGTCATGAGTTCGTGGATGGCATCACGAGGCGACTTGCCGTGGTTCAGGATTGCGTCCATCTGCGCGGTGATAGGCATCTCCACGGCGCGCGTCCGCGCGAGTTCAACCGCAGCATGAGTGGTGAAAACGCCTTCAGCTACCATGCCGTGCATGGATGCGATGATCTCTGGGAGCTTGCGCCCGCGACCCAATTCGACTCCTACGCTGCGGTTGCGGGAAAGGCCGCCGGTACAGGTGAGGACCAGGTCGCCCAGACCAGCCAGTCCGGCCATCGTATCCTGACGGCCTCCGCAGGCGACGACGAGGCGGGTGATCTCGGCCAGGCCGCGGGTGATCAAAGCGGCGATTGAGTTGTGGCCAAGCCCGAGTCCGTCGCAAACGCCGGCTGCGATGGCGATAGTATTCTTGAGCGCGCCTCCGAGCTCCACGCCAGTCACATCGCTGTTGGTGTAAACCCGGAAACAGGGGTCGCTGAATTCCCGCTGAACGGTTTCCGCCAGCCCTGCGTCGCGTGAGGCGATGGTGATGGCGGTGGGATCGCCGCGTGCAACTTCTTTGGCGAAGGTTGGTCCACTGAGCGCGCCGATGCGCGGCGGAAAGCCTCCGTCCGTTGCGGCAACGGTGGAGATCACTTCCGTCATGCGGAGAAGCGTTTTTTCCTCAAGGCCCTTAGTGGCGCTCACGAACAGCATGTCCTGCTTGAGAAATGGCCGCATTTTCTGGAAAAGGTTGCGGCAATGTTGCGAAGGCATGACGCTGACGACAATTTCGGCGCCCTGGAGGGCTTCTTCAAAACTGCCGGTAGTGGCGACGGAGGCAGGAATCGCGTGTTCCGGAAGAAACAGTTGGTTGATCCGGTGCGATGAAACGGAATCGCGCACTTCTTTTTCGTGCGCCCACAGCCGTACCCGATGTGTGCCCTTGCGTCCGAGCACGATGGAAAGACTTGTGCCCCAGGCGCCCGCGCCAACCACGGTGATTTCGCTCATCGGCGGCCCCACTCAAAGCGGGATTCGGTGTGGTCGAGCAGACGGCGAATATTCTCGTGATGTTTCCCGATGATAAAAAGAGAAGCTGCGGCGATGAAGAACAGCATGTGCGATGTAACCACTTGAGGCTGGAGAATCCAAGCCAGGAGGGGGAACAGAGCCACGCTGAGGATGGAAGCCAGAGAGACGTAACGGAATGCGGCGAAGATCACGATGAAGATCGCAACCATGACCAGAATTGTTTTAGGCGTCAGAAGAATGAAGGATCCCAATCCCGTGGCCACGCCTTTGCCTCCGTTGAAGCGCAGCCATACCGGGAACATGTGACCCAGAACGGCGAAGAATGCGGCCGCGCCCAGCAGAACGTTGTTGCCGGGAAAGACCAGGCGGGTGACGGCGACAGCTGCGACTCCCTTCAAGGCATCGAGAAGTAGAGTGAATGCGCCCAATTTTGGCGACGTGCGCGAGACGTTGGTGGCGCCAATATTACCGCTGCCGGTTTGGCGAACGTCTTGTCCGCGAAAGGCGCGAACCAGGATGTAGCCGAAGGGGATCGATCCCAGGAGATAGCTGTACGCGGCGGTGATTAAAAAAACGGGCATTGGTATTTTTCTGGTTGCAGCCTGTGTGGTTGCCGGCAGGATACCGGCGCTACGCGAGGCCTACGCTTGCGATTTTTGTGTAACGCGAACCTCCCTGCGAAAGCTGGCTCTGGTACAGAAAAAACTCGTGGGCCGCCATGGTACCAAAGTCAGGAGCAGGGAGAGCGGCCAATTTTTCCTGCAGCCGCTGGAAGTTGAGGTTGGGAGTGTCGCCTTTGTGCCAGCGAGGCGTTCCGGAACGTCCACCGCCGCGAGCCAAGGTGAGGTGGGGAGTGAAGGGGTGCTCATCTTTTGGAATCCCGAGCGCGAACGTGGCCTCTTCGACGGCGTTCACGAGCGATGCCAGTTGCGGTCCGGATTCGATTCCGACCCAAAACACTCGGGCAGCTTTTGCCGTGGGGAAGAAACCGTACTTGCGGAAGGCGATTTCGAAAGACCCGGCTCGGATTTGGGATAGGGCACGTTTGATTTCTTCGACTGCTTCGACGGGCTTCTCGCCAATAAATTTCAACGTGACGTGGAGCGATTCGGAACGAACCCAGCGGGCATCCGGGGCAAACCCGCTCACACCTTCGATGAAGCGCTGAATGCGCTGGCGGATCGCATCGTCAATATCAAGAGCAATGAAGACTCGCATTTAAGCACTTAGCTTTTAGCACTTAGCATTGGCAATTAGCCCTTTTGGTGTCGAAGAACCTCGGTTGTGGCTGAGTGCTAAATGCTAACTGCTAAGTGCTGTTCTACATCAGCTTTCTTCTCACCATGTCGAGCGCCTGTTGACTGGCGAAGCGGCGGATGCGTTTGCGGTCTCCGGGGAATTTGCGTTCGACCACTTCGGTTCCTGCATCACCGGCCAGTGCGTGGAAAACGAGGCCTACCGGTTTCACGTCAGTGCCGCCGGTCGGCCCGGCAACGCCGGTAACGCCCAAGCCTAAGGTTGCGCCACTGCGGCGGCGAATTCCTTCGGCGAGAGCGGCGGCTACTTCACGGCTCACGGCGCCATGTTTCTCGATCAGTTCGGCGGGGACGTCGGCGAAAGCAGTCTTCCACTGATTGGAATAGACCACAACACTGCCGGCAAAGTAACGGGAGCTTCCGCTGACCGAAGTGATGCGCTCTGCCAACAAGCCGCCGGTGCAGGACTCTGCAACGGCCAGGGTCGCGTTGCGCATCTGCAAATAGTAGCCAACGATCTGTTCCATGGAATCGCCGTTATCGGAGAAGACGAAGTCTCCAAGCTCTTCTTCAATCTTCTCGACCAATTGATCGACGCGCGCCTGGGCGACCTCGAGAGAAGCGGCGCGCGACTTCAGATGCAACTGAATCTCGCCCGCCCCGGCCAGGATCGTGGTTTGAACATCGGTTGCGAGTTTGTAGATGGGCGCAACCCGGGCGTCGCAATGCGACTCGCCCAAGCCGGTAATCTTCAGTTCGCGGGTGGCGATGAACTGCGGTGGAATTTTGCCTCGCAGGCGAGGCAGGCATTGCTCCTCGAACAGAGCCTTCAATTCGTGTGGAGGCCCGGGAAGCAGCATGATGATTCTCTCGCGGCCTTCGTATTTGCCGCTCATCCATTGTCCGGGGGCGCTGCCATTGGCGTTGGGCAGAACGGTTGCACCGGTGATGACATCTGCCTGCTTGAGATTATTTGCCGCCATGGTCCAACCGCGAGCGGCAAAGCGTTGTTCGAGGCCGGTGATGATCGCCGGATCGCGGTAGAGCGCAAGGCCCAGCGCATCAGCTACAGCTTCTCGCGTGAGGTCATCCTCGGTCGGTCCAAGCCCACCCATGAAGATGACAATCTCCGCGCGCGATACGGCGAGGCTGGCTACTCCGGTAAGTTGTTCACGGCTGTCGCCGACGATGGTCTTGAAGATTACTTCAACTCCAACCTGGTTGAGCTTTTCGGTCAGATACAGCGAGTTCGTGTCCTGACGGAAAGGCGTCAGCAACTCGGAGCCAATGGCGATGATCTCGGCGTTCACTGATAAAAGTGTAAATGATCACGAGGCAAAGCAAGCTCGGCCAGGGATTTTCACGGATGCATGATGATCGATAAGTAGCCACTTTAAGTAGCCAATTTGGGTAGCCACTAAGGTCGCAGCATTGGCAGCGCCCGTCTAGAGTCAATCAGCCTGGCAAAAATCGATCAGGCTAGGGTTTTGAGTATAATGGCCTGGTTTCGCCAGCTATTGTCGCCCAGACCTCCGACTGGAAAGGCCAGGATCATCGATCAGGCTCGGGTCAAAATCGTGGTACAGTTCCTGTCCGTGGACGATTTGGACCGTCTCCCCGGTCCTTGGTTCGCGACGAGGTAGATTGCCATGCTGCGAAAGTGGTTTCCCTTCCTGCAAGGTCCATCTTCTTTTCTGAGCCAGCGCTTTCTGCGCCGAAGCTCGACGATTCTGGCGCTGGCGGTGGTGTTGCTGCCTACAGCTTGGGCGCAGCCCATATTCAAGATTCTGCATGGTGTGCCCGGAGGGCTGTTCAACGGCGTCACCCTGGACGCGAAGGGAAATCTCTACAGTGTGACCAACGGGGGCGGCGACCACAACGATGGCACCATCTTCGAGTTGACGCCGGGCACGCATGGCTGGACCTTGACCACGTTGCACAGCTTCAGTGGCGAAGACGGCGTGACTCCTAACGGCGGCCTTATCTTCGACGCTGCCGGTAATCTGTATGGCACAACCCCAGCAGGGGGGGGGCGGGTTCGACGGCGGCGTGGTGTTCGAGATGAGCCCAAGCTTGGATGGCTGGAGCTTGCAGGTCCTCTACAACTTCTGTCCCGTCTATCACTGTCAAGACGGGAGTAAGCCGCAGGATGGTGTGATTCTCGACCGGCAGGGGAATATATACGGAACGGCGCCTGCGGGCGGATCAGCGGGCGGAGGAGTGGTTTTTGAACTAACCGATTACTCCGCGAGGCGAGATGAGAACGTTCTCATTAACTTTGACGGCACCAACGGCATAGGGCCTATCGCAGGGTTGATTTCCGATCAGGTCGGCAATCTTTACGGCACGACAATAAGGGGGGGCGAATATGGAGGAGGCACGGTGTTTGAGTTAGCGCGCGTAGGCGGGTCATGGGAAGAACACGTGCTCTATAGTTTCTGCGCGGCGGGGTTCCCGTCGTGCAAGGATGGCTTTGGCCCGTACGCGGGTGTGGTGTTTGACGCGTCGGGTAATCTCTACGGCACCACGGGGCAAGGGGGCGGAAACCAATGCGGTGAAACCACGTGCGGCACCGTATTCAAGTTGACTCCAAAAGCGAACGGACGCTGGCAGCACACAGTGCTGTATGCCTTTCCGAAGCCTGAGGACGGAAGCTTTCCCACTGGCGGAGTAATTTTGGATAAGCCAGGGAATCTTTACGGCGCGACCGTTGCGGGGGGCATGGGGGAATGCTCTGCCGGAGGGTGCGGCGTCCTCTACAGGTTGTCGCCAGGCACGAATGGCAAGTGGACGTACACCGTGCTGCATAAATTCAACGGCGGAGACGGCGGCCAGCCATTGGGAGGATTGACGTTCGACAGAGCGGGCAATCTTTATGGGACCGCATACAGCGTGGTATTTGAACTAACGCCGTAGCGAATGCTGGCCGGGAGGGCAGCCAAGGACGAGAGTCCGGGGACAGGAGCAGCCCCCGCTATGGCGTGATTTCGAACACCACGCCGACGCTGGTTCGGCCGCCCAGTACCGTCGTGCCGTAAAGATTGCCTTTGCCGTCGAAGACACTGGATTTTGCGCGACGGTGGAAAAAATGCTCATGGCGTAATCTCGAACACCACCCCGTAGCCGCCTGCGCCTCCCAGCGTGGTCGTGCCGTAGAGGTTGCCATTCTGGTCGAGGATGAGGGCGGCGGCGGGGTTGGCTCCGTCGCTGCCGGTGAAGCGGTGCAGCACGCTGTACTTCCAGGTTCCGTTGGAGCCGGGTGTCAGCTTGAAGACCACGCCGCAGCCGTTCGAGCAGGTGTTGTTCCCGCCACCGGCAGCCGTGCCGTAGAGATTGCCGGCTTGATCAAACACGAGGCTGGCGCCGGGAGAATTGCCGTTGTAAGGATTGGGGAACCGGTAGAGGATGGTTTCCTTCCAACCGCCGTTCGCATTGCGACTGAGCTTGAACACCGTGCCGCAGGTGCTGGTCTGGCCGCAGACATGGCCGCCCCCACCGTGGGTCGCTCCGTAAAGGTTACCCGAGCCGTCAAACACGAGACCGGCGTAGACAACCTCGCCGTCGCCCGGAAACGAAGGAAAGCTGTGCAGCAGCAGGTGTTGCCAGGTGCCGTCGGGATTGTGCTTCAACTCAAATGCAGTGCCGTAGTCGGGAGAACCCTTGCCGCCGAATTCGGTGGTGCCGTAGAGATTGCCGACCGCGTCCCAGGTCAGCCCGGCGTACGGGACGTCACCGTCGGCACAGTGCGACTTCGCGCAGAAGCTGTAGAGGACGTTTTCTGTCCAGCCGAAGCCGTGGCTAAGCTCAAACGCCGCGCCCTCACCGTACCTTCCGCCTCCCCCGCTGGTCCCGAAAAGGTCGCCCGCCTTATCTAAAGCCAGACCGGCGACAGAGCCGTTGTCATAGAGAACGCTAAATCTCCAACCGCCCGGGCTGGATGTCAGTTCGAAAACCGTGCCGCCCCCATCCGTGCCGCCTATACTTGCCGTGCCGTACAGGTTCCCCAGGGCATCGAAAGCCAGCGTGCCCATCGGCGAACCCCCGTCTGTGCCCTTAAAGCTATGAAGCACGGCCTCTGTCCATTGGCCCCCCGAAGAGCGCTTCAGCCGGAAAACAGTGCCGTCGTTAACTGCGCCTCCGCCAGTGGTTACGCCATATAAATTACCGTCGTTGTCGAGTACGAGGCCCCCGAACACTCCTCCCCCGTCAGTGCCCCCGGTGAAGGCATGCAACACGCTATACCTATTGCCAGCCCAAACGCCAGGTACGATTAGAAGGGTTATCGCAGCACCACGAAAAACCCGCATTAGAGAAGGAAGGAACTTTGGTCGCCGCAACTTGGTATTCAAGTTTCCCGAGGAGACTGGAGAGGCCCCAAGGACTTTCTCGCCGCCGAGTTCGAGAACCATCTGGCACCTACTGCAGAGTCGCGCGCATGTAGCCTTCTCAATCATCTTCAGTCGCTGTCACCAGCGTCTGGGCCGTCCGGCGTGCCGCTGGGGTCAGTCACAGTGAAATAGTTCTGGAAGTAGCTTTGACCATGGAGCGGATCCACCGGGATCCCCTGAAATAGACGGGGCGTTGTAGACGGAATTGGGAAGAAATCAGAGAGAGCGGAGTTAGGGGGCTGGTCGTCAGGCGCCCAGTGATCGGCAAAGGGATAAGAGGGACTAATCTGCGAGCCCCCGAGTCCGAAGTTCTTCTCGATGAACCTGAGAATGCTGCCGAAGTCGTGAGTGTATTTAGCGGGAGGAGGGTAAACGGGAGCACCAGAAATGGCGCCCGAAACATAGCCGGCCGGGGTATAGGCTGAAACAACCAACAAGGGGACGCGAAAACCGTAGGTATAATTCTTGCCCCAGTTGTTGCCCTGTCCCCCCAGCTTGAACGGTGGGACGTGGTCGAACCAGCCGCCCCAATCATCCCAGAGGATAAAGATGGCGGTGTCGTTCCAGTAGGGAACCTGCACGCCTTTGACCGTGTCAGTACACCCGCTCCAGCCGATGCCGTTCACGATGTTCGCCACATAGTATGGCCCAGTGCCGTCGCTTTCGGTGGCGTGGTCGGACCATTTCTTGTCCGGAATCACCCAGCTTACCGCTGGCAGTTGGCAGTTGCTGATGTCGGAATAGATGGGCACCGGATCGTTGCGTGGTCTCGAGGAAATGGCTTGACAACGCTGCTTCACCCAATCGCTTCCCTGGCAGACTCCGTTGTACATCTGGCTGGGCATACATATCTTTTTTATCGCAATAGGCGCGTTCCAAAGTCCGCCGGCCGTCGGTGCGTAATACTTCCAACCGATATGGGCGCCGTCAAGCAGGTCCACCAGGGTGGGATGGTCGTAGCAGGGGAATTGACAGTGCGGGTCGGTGAGGGAGCAGGTCTTCGGCCCCTCCGAGGCGTTTGGATCTATCAGCCTGGTAAATTCGGTTTGATAGGTGGCGGTGCAACCTGTGTGGGCGTCAGCTTTGCCGTGGCCGGAGACGGTGTCCCCTGTATTCTCGGCGTCAAACCAGGTCCACTCCTGGGGTGAGCCTTGGTATGGAACCGGCGCCGAAGTCCCGGACAGAAGGAACTGATGCGCCGGCAAGCTGGGACCTTCATTCGTCTGAAAAAAGTAATTCGCGAAACCGTAACTGGTGGCGATGTCGAAGTACGGCTGCACATCGGATTTCGGGACGTAGGCGAAGCACTGGTCCGTAGTGTAATTTTGCGGAGGCTGTTTGCAGGTTCCGTCCATGTTGCAGACTCCCGTCATCGAGTTGAAGTCGCATTGATCCGTCCAGTTAAAGTGACCGGCCCGGATTCAGACCGTTCGGGCTGTCGTTCAGGTGCCTCGGCGTTAAATACACGGTTTTGCCGGTGTAGGCATAGCCGCAGTTTTCGATATCCACTCCCGGCTCGAACGGATCCTCCGCATTGCATGGCGTCCGCGCAGGCCCACTCCCAAACAGATTGTCGGGCGTACGATTTTCCTGTACGACGATGACGATGTGTTGAAACGTTGCTATGGTTTGGGCATAGGCCATCGCTGGAAAAAGGAAAGCGAGAACCAGCACAGTAGAACAAAGCACAATTGACGGACTCGTGGCTGTGATTCTCATCTGAAATCCTCCTAGGAGTTTGTCTTCAACGACATGGGGAATTACTGCCCAGGGGTCTACTGCGCGGCCTCGGAAGCTCTTCCAAGGCCCAATGCCCGAAATCATGTACCCGAAGCATTGAGCTGTCAAGCGAATTCGGGCAGCTTGTCGGGTCCGAGGGACGGCTCTGGGCGGATCTCATGAGAGTGGCGTCCTACGATAGATCTGGCTCGTTGTTGCAAAATCGCCATCACACTGATCGACCTGCACAGGCGATTCTCAAAGAGTGTAGATTCTCAGAGCCGGGTGTTTGGATGCCCCTGGTTCAGGCAGGGAAGTCGACTGGCGGCAATCCCTGGATGTTCCAGGCGAGGTGATGTACCGCGCTGTTGGTCGCGAGCACGACGGATCGACCTGGAGCGGGGGCCAAGCCGACCAGTCCAGCGCCGGCAACCGCCAACGACGCCTCGCCCGCCGATGTGATCTTGACAATGCCCCGTCTGCCCGAGAGCGAGGCGGCCACGTAAAGATTGCCTTCCACATCGAACGCAATGCCCTGGGGACGTCCCAAGCCCCGGAAGAAAGTCGAAACGTTGCCTTGGGGGGTGACCTTGTAAACACAATCAAAACTGGAAGTGGTCGGACCCGTCACGAACAGATCTCCGTGAGGACCGAACGCCAGGTGATAAGCGGAGACGCTGGGTTCGAGAGTCGCGAAGACGAAGATCTGGCGGTCGGCGCCGATCTTAAAAATTGTGCCGCTGCGGTCGCCCACATAAAGATTCTGCGCCCGATCGAAGGCAATGCCGGTGGCAATGCCCATGCCCTCGGCATACGAGGACATGGTTCCGTTGGGCGCAACGCGGTATACCGTGCCGTCAAAGCGCGAGGAGACGTACATCTGCCCGTCGCGGTCGAAGGCAATGGATGTGGCATTCATCAAGTCTGTGAGGAAAGGCTTGACGTTGTAATTGGTGTCGATCTTGTAAATGGCGACCGGAACTTTTTGTCCGCGGCTCCCGGAAAAACTGACGTAGACGTTGCCCTCGGCGTCGAGCGCGGGATTGGCTACCGGATGCAAATTGTCGGCAATGGGAACCGCGACTTTAATCTGGTGAGGATTGCTGGACTGGCCATTCGTCGAAACCACGATTGGCCCGGAGGATGCTCCTGGCGGGACGCGAGCCACCAGAAATTCGTCGGAGCTGATGACTACGGCGCCCTCGATATCGCCAAAGCGGACCCGCGGCCGCTGCAAATCCTGGGGCCGCAGGCCGTGGCCGGTAATTCGCACTTCGCCGCCCGGCAAGGCAGCAGCCGGAACGACCGCCTCGATGTGCGGTTTTCCGTTCACGTTCGTCTTGCCCAGCAAGCGATCGGAAATTCCCATGTACTTCTAACTTTCTGGCGTTGTGCGCCCGCGAAACCTAGCGTGGCAAAAGACCGAAATGCAGCGCCAGTTGCATCAAGGCCAATGCGTAAAGCCCAGCCGCGACGTCATCCAGTACGATGCCGGTTCCCTCCGGAAGGTGTTCCAGTTGACGCACCGGCGGAGGCTTTACGATATCGAACCCACGGAAAAGTATAAAGCCCAGCAAGAGAGATTTCCATGAAAGCGGGACGGCAATGAGGGTGATAAGTTGGCCGGCGACTTCGTCGATCACGACAAACTGAGGATCCTTTAAGCGGGTCGCGCGAGACATCCGGGTAGCCGCGGGAATGCCGATGAGTATGACCAGCGCCGCCAGCAGCATTGTCGCGAGGGCTTGCCAATGCGGGCTGATCCATCTGCTCAGCAGCCACCAAAGACTGACGGTGGCCGCCGAACCCCAGCTTCCGGGCCCGGGACGCAGCAGCCCTACGCCAAAAAAAGTAGCCACGAGCTTGGCCCAGAGCGGAGCGCGGGGGCGGGACGGTGCAACGCCGGTGGTACCGTTAATCTTTTGCGAGGTCATTTTGCAGCGCCGCCGTCCCGGCGGTTAATATTTCTCGTCCGAATCAAACGGCGGTGCGTCCTCGATACCGTCGCTCGTGTCCTGCACCGGCGACGAAATCACATAGGCGCCGCTCGCCCACTTGCCCAGATCGATGGTGCGGCACCGCTCGCTGCAGAATGGGAATTCCGCGTCGTTGCTCTTTACCGGCTTCTTGCAGATTGGACAACGCAGCTTGAGGTTGCGTTTGCGAACCATAGCTCTCACACAAAAGGATCCCTAGACAATTTTAGCGACCAGATCGTAATCGTGGGCTTCGGTGATCTGGCAGCGGTAGAACTCGCCCGGCAGCGGCTGGAGTCCGTCGGGCACGTCATTCACAAACACTTTTCCGTCGATTTCGGGAGCGTGCATGGCGGTGCGCCCCTCGAGGAGAAGGTCGCTCTCTTCAGATGCACCCTCAAGCAGCAGGTCGAGCTCCCGGCCGATCAGCGCTTTCTTTTTCTTCTTACTAATGCGGCGTTGAATTTGCATAAGCTGTTTCCGCCGTCGCTCAATCTCACGGGGTGAGAGCTTCTCATCCAGGCCAAATGCTTGCGCGCCTTCCTGGTCGGAGTAGCCGAATGCGCCCATCCAATCAAATTCAGCCTGGCGGACGAACTCGCACAGCTGCTCGAATTCGTTCTCGGTTTCGCCAGGGAAACCGACGATAAAAGAGGTTCGCAAGGTGACGTCTGGAATCGTGCGCCTCATTTTTTCAATCGAACGGAGAAACACATCCGCCCCCCCGCCGCGTTTCATGCGCTTCAAAACTGCTGCCGACGCATGCTGCAAAGGCACATCGACGTAGGCGCAAATCTTCTCGTGAGCGGCGATGGTTTCCAGCAGGCGGCCTGTAATTTTGTTGGGATAGGCGTAGAGGAAACGGATCCAGCGCAGATCCTCCACCCCGGCCAATCTCTTGAGCAGGAGCGCGAGTCCGTCCTTGAGGCCGAAATCCTCGCCGTAGCAGGTCGTGTCTTGTCCGATCAGCGTGATCTCACGGACGCCTGAGCGCGCCAGACGCTCGGCTTCGGCAATTACGGATTCGAATCGGCGCGAACGGAACTTGCCACGCAGTTGCGGAATAATGCAGAAGCTGCACGGGTGATCGCAACCTTCGGCAATCTTGATATAGGCGGTGTAGCCGGGCGTAGCCAAAATTCGGGGAGTCGCTTCGTCGTAGAGATAATTCGGCAGATCGGCGATGGCGCCGTCCCATGACTCGCGCGAGAAACGTCCCTGCGCTTCGCGGGCATCGCCTTCGGGGCGCGAGGTCAGAATATTAAACGGGGAAGGTTTCGCCGGTGCAGGTGCGACGCCCGCTGCTGCCAGAATCTTTTCCAGTTCGCCCGTGCCCACAACGGCGTCAACCTCTGGAATACTGTTGCGAATGTCATCGCGAAAACGTTCTACCAGGCATCCGGCAACCACTAACTTCCGGGCACGGCCATTGCTTTTGAAGCGGGCCATTTCCAGAATGGTGTCCACGGATTCCTGCTGAGCGCTGGCAATAAATGAACAAGTGTTGACCACAATCACGTCGGCATCTTCGGCGCGCGGGACCAATTCAGCTCCCCCTTGCGCAAGCATGCCCATCATGACTTCGCTGTCCACCAGATTCTTGGGGCATCCCAGGCTGACAAAACCCACCTTTGGCCGCGACGCGGGCGTGCGTTCGGGCGCGTTCTCGAGAGCTACTGTAAGCTTCTGATGCGGCATGGAATCCTTCTATTCTAACATCCAGCACGGACGCCTAGGCTCAGTCCGCTATTGGATGCCGAATTCAAGTTCGCTTAGTTAGTTTGGAAAAATCCATGAAACATTAAGGGATAAAATGCTCGAGTGCGTGTGGACCGATTGAGAGTGGCCCCTTGAGTCGACTCACGTGGTTCGGATTGTTTGCCGTCACGGCCATGCTCGTCTGTTACGCCTTCGAGAATCGAAGTCGATGGTTCATTCTGGCGTTTGCCGGAGCATGTCTGCTGGGTTCAGCCTACGGATTTCTCCAGGGCGCTTGGCCCTTTGGAGTGATTGAGGCAATCTGGTCAGTGGTCGCAGTGCGGCGCTGGTGGCTTGCGGCGAACCTGCATTGAAGGGCACCAGGTCATAACTTGCCAATGCCCCTCAGCGACGAGCAGTCGTTAAGATTTCTTCGTATAGTTCCGGCAGACGCTGCGCATCCTCAGTCGAGCTTCCAAAGCGCGCCGACTCGTAATGTTGGATGAACTTCGCCACCGGCTTGCGCACACCTTCATCTTGAATACAGATTAGAAACTCTTTCGGGGTCTGCGCCGGGGATTTCGACCATCCCTTTCTCGCGAGCATGCGCGTCATTCGCTCGTACCAAATAGTTGCCGCCAGAGTGGGAGACTTTTCCGGATGTGCTGCCACTCGACTCTTGCGCACGGCGCGCCAAAGCCTCTGAAGGTTCGCCGCGAGAAGAAGCACGAGCGCAACAACTAGTCCCGCCAGGCTCCATCTTATTGGCGAGTCCGATACCGTCCGCTGGGTTCGACGGGCTGCGGTCAGCATAGCCTCGTGACGCTGGCGCGCCCAGTTTCGCGCTCGCCGAAACCACTCCGCGCTCGCGTGCGTGGCCTCGCGACTCAGACTGTACTGGTGGCCGGCGTCATAACTGATAACCCATTCGCGCCAGAAGGAGGCTAACGCGTCCAGGTACAACATGCCCCGGCTCCAACCGGTGCGCACCGACTGGGACGCTGCCGGCGTGGGATCGAAAGCGATCCATCCGTAACCTGGAAAATAAGCCTCCACCCAGGAGTGCGCATTGCTGGCGCGAACCAGATACTGCGAAGTAAGGTCGTTGAACTCGCCCGTGCGGAAACCGTTTACCACGCGCGTCGGAATTCCCAGCGTCCGGAGCATGATCGCCATGGCGGAGGCAAAGTATTCGCAGTGTCCCTGCTTGCGTTCAAAAAGAAAATTGGCGACGGGGTCGTGCGGAACCGTGCCGGGAAGCTGCAAGGTGTATCCAAAATGGGTGCGCAGATATCGTTCGACAGAGGCCGCCTTATCGTAATTGTTGTCAGCGGAGGCTGTGATCTCTCTGGCCAGCGCTACCACTCGTCCATCCACGGCTGGCAATTGCAGGTAGTTCAGCAGAATATCGGGCGAGTAATCCGAAGATGCGGTTCTTAGCTCGCTCGCGCCGGGTTGGCCAATATCCGAGGTTGCCTCGTAGCGGCTGACCGGATGTTCCGGGTCGAGATCAAACACGGCATCTCCACTATCCATCGACAACAGACGATAGTTCCCCTGCAGGAGCCGCGCCGTTGGCGCGAGGAAAAAAACGTTGCTGACCAGCGGCTCCATTAAAACCCGGTAGTGGATTGGCTGCGCGGGCGGGGCATTCTTTTTCCACTGGGCGCCGTTATGCAGAAGGAGAAAGCGGCCAGGGCCGACGCTTGCCACCACGTTCTGCGCGTGCGGGTTCGACCAGGTCTTGCCATCGAAAAGGTTCAGCGTCACCCCGCGCCACTTCAAGTCGTAAGATCCATGGGAATCGCCATCGATTTGGATGTGCATCACCAGCGAAGTTGACTGCTGGATCTCGCCGATCTGACCCAGTTGAACCTGGTCGCTGAAGCCGGTACTGATTTCGCGGCTGCGGGCAAAGGCGCTGAGATACCCGTTTGACACGCGGGGCAGCACAAAGAAAATACCCGCCGTGCCCAGCATGATTAGCAATGCAAGCACGGGCGAAGCGCCAGCCAGAGAAAACGCCAGTCGCCGGTGCGACAGATCATCGTCCGAAAAGGCGGCTCGAATGGTGGCATCGGCGGATGCGCGCCGCATTTCCATCAGGATGCAGGTCACGACCGCCATCAGCATGAATGCGGCAAACATCAGCAGAAACATACTGTTCACGGTCAGCACGGCGGCCGCCAGCACCATGAGAAACGAAATCACCGCTAGGAAATAGTAGTCGCGGTCACGCCTGGTGGAGAACAATCGCACCACCATCACGAAAAGTACGAGGTGCACGGTAGCGCCGACAAATGTGCGCGAGAATACGAAGTAGTCTGCGAGATAAAAGGCCACATAGCCGAGAGTAAGGGTCGTGGTCCAGTTCTCGGGAATAAGCAAAGCACGACGCGTGGCCAGCAGGTAGGCGCGAAACAGCAGGGCCGCGCTCACCAACAGAACCGTGGGCACGTCCAGTCCGCCTGTCGAAACCAGGGTTCCGAACCCGCACAGCACCAGCAGATACAGCGCGACTTCAAAGTAGCGTTGCACCGCCACGGGCAGTGGATCGAGACCGGATTGGGTCGTCGCAGCGAGACTCATGGAGCGGTTGAACCGACTTCTTCTATTGTTGGCGATTCGCCGGGGAAAGGGAAGAGTACGTTCGGAATGTTAGAATCAAGGAGGTCAGGCATCGGTCCCGCGCGACGCACTCCCGCCAACCCCGCCAGGTCCGGAAGGAAGCAACGGTAACGGGCTCTTGCGTGTGCAGTGGGTCGCCGGTGTCTGGCTTATTTGTTTCCCGAGCGATTCCTCCTTCGTCTCCTCCGTTAAGCGAAGCAGGAACTGGGACAAGAACCACCACCGCTTCAGATGATCTACGCCATGCCTGCCTACCGGCCTCCCCGAAGAACAGGCGGACTGCAAAATCTTTCATCTTGACAGCGCGTGGCGACTGGCCCACAATGTCACGACATTTTTCAGGCGTCCGGATCGTTCGTTGTGGGAAGTCCGCTCTCCCCTTTTGCCGTCCCCCAGGCAAGGCCTTCCTCAGTCTCGGATGTTTGATGGGTCACAATTTTCGAACGTTCGCGGACAAAATTCAGGAGGAGTTTATGCGCGTGAAAGCGCTTGTGCTTGTGGCAGTGACCCTAATTCTCGTGGCTAGTGCGTGGGCTAGCTCCGAGACTGTTCTCTACAACTTCTGTGCTCAAACCAGCTGTGTGGACGGCTACCTTCCGTATGGCTCCTTGGTTGCCGACACCTCGGGTAATCATCTTTATGGCACGACCTTCCAGGGTGGTGCCAACGGCTTTGGCGAGGTCTTCGAGTTGACGAATTCCGGTGGCACGTGGTCCCAAACCGTAATCTATAGTTTTCTCGGCCCCAGCAACAATGATGGTGCATACCCGTATGCCGGTTTGGTCTTCGATGCGTCCGGGAAAAATCTCTTTGGCACGACCCAACAGGGCGGCCCAAGCAGCCAGGGTACGGTGTTTGAGCTGTCCAACTCGGGAGGCACATGGAAGGAGACTGTGCTTCATAGCTTCGACGACATTAGCGGAAGCGACGGGTACTACCCATACGATGCCTTGGTTTTTGACGCGGCCGGCAACCTGTACGGCACTACGCTATACGGTGGTAAGTTCGGCGTCGGCACGATCTTCCAGTTAAAGGTTTCAAACGGCAAGTACACTTACAAGGGGATTCACAGTTTTGCCTCAAGTGCCAGCAGCGCGTATTATCCCTACGCCGGGCTGGTGGTCGACAGCAAGAACGGTTATCTTTACGGTACCACGTACAACGGTGGTGTTATCTGGAATGCCGGCGCGGTTTACCAAATGCGTGAAGTCAGCGGCGTGTGGATCTTTTCGGTGGTTTACAATTTCCTTGGAGATTCACTCGGACAATTTACCGAATCTGGTTTGGCCGTCGATGCAAATGGCAACCTCTATGGCACGACCTATCAAGGTGGCAGCTTTAACCTCGGAGAGGTTTTCAAGCTGACGTTAGGCACGAACAATACTTTCACGCAAAAGGTCATCTACAGCTTCAAGGGTTATGCCAAAAAGGACGGCGCATACCCGTATTTTGCAGGTGTTACCCTGGATTCACTAGGGAACCTCTACGGCACCACCTATCAAGGTGGGTCAAGTGCAGCCAACAATCTGAATTATGGCACTGTCTACAAGCTGGCGGCAGGCACCTTTAAGGAAAGTGTGCTCTGGAGTTTCGGCACCACTGGCGACGGATACTCCCCCTACCACCAAGCGATTTTCGTCAACGGAAAACTCTATGGCACGACCAATAACGGCGGGCTCCATGGCGGGGGCACCGTATATGAGGTTACGCCGTAGTTGGGGCCTTCAGGACTCCGCTGTGGTTCCGCTTTAGTTTCCACTTTCTCGCCGCCGGGCTTCATGGCCCGGCGGCGATTCTTTCTCACTTGACTGGTGCCGCCGAACAGTAGTCGAAGCACACGAGTTATTCCACTCTCCGGCATTCACTTCCGAGTTCTGGCGGCTGGCCTACGCAGGTGCAGTTAGACATTCTTGCTCCAATCCTGCAAAATACTGAGTCTCATACTCAGGAGCAATCATTGACGAAACCTATTCGCGTAAAGATCAGCGCTCTCGGAACCTATGTCCCACCTCGCCTGTTGACCAACGCCGACCTCGAGAAGATGGTGGAAACCAACGACCAATGGATCATGGAGCGCACCGGAATCCGCGAGCGCCACATCGTGGACAAGGGCGTCGCCACCAGCGATTTGGCAGTGGAAGCTGCCAAGAAGGCTCTTGCCGAACGAGGTCTTGCCTCCTCCGATCTGAACGCGATCATCGTGGGCACAGTTACGCCCGACATGTTTTTTCCTTCGACCGCTTGCCTGGTGCAACACAAACTGGGAGCAAAAAGTGTTTGGGGATTCGATGTTTCCGCTGCCTGCTCGGCCTTCGTATATGCGCTGCAGGCGGGAGCGCAGTTTGTCGCGACCGGAGCTCACAAAAAAGTAATGGTGATCGGCGCCGACACGATGTCCTCTATCATCGATTACAGCGATCGCGCCACTTGCATCATATTCGGCGACGGCGCGGGCGCGGTGATCCTCGAACCGGCCGACAGTGATTCGCTGGGCATGATCGACTTCATCCACGAAGTCGATGGCTCGGGAGGATGCTCCCTGTACATGCCGGGCGGCGGCAGCCTTAATCCTTCGACGCATGAGACCGTGGATCAGAGGATGCACTACGTTCATCAGGACGGCGGCGCGGTATTCAAGTACGCCGTGCGCAAGATGGCGGAAGTCTGCGAGAAACTTCTGGAACGAAATGGATTGAAGGGCAGCGATGTGGACGCATTCATTCCGCACCAGGCGAACCAGCGCATTATCACCGCCACGGCCGACCGCCTGGCCATGAAGTCGGAACACGTCATCATCAATATCGATCGTTACGGCAACACCACCGCCGCTACTATCCCTCTGGCGATGGATACGGCCCGCCAGCAAGGCAAGCTCAACAAGGGCGACTTGGTTCTGCTGGCATCCGTCGGCGCCGGCTTCACCGTGGGAGCCACGCTGTTGCGCTGGGCCTATTGACGGGGCGCCCGCTAATTACCATTAGAGCCGCTGCTGCTTTTCTGCTGCTCGAACGGCTTTTGCAAATACTTTCGCGCTTCTTCCAGCGCGCCTTGGGTGTTGTCGTTGGTTTGCAGGGCTTGGCGATACTCGTTAGTGGCGCGTTCGCGCTGCCCGGTGAGATCAAAAATCTTACCCAGTTGGATGTGGCTCCAAACCTCGGTCCATCGCGGATCGCCGTCGCCATTCAGCGAATCGCGGTAAGCGTTCGCCGACGCCTGATAATTCTTTTGCTGAAAGAACACCTCGGCCACTCGATAGTGTGCCAGCGAACTGTTCTTATTGACCTCTAAAGCCTTATTGAATTCCGAGAGCGCCGCCGCGAAATCGCCCTGTTGCACCAGTGCCTGTCCCCGCTGAATGGAAGCGCGCAGCTTGACGTCAGACGAATTTCTCAACACACGATTGTCAGGATCAATCGAAATCCGCCGCGGCTTGCCGAAGGTGTCTATGGTAAACGCGGAATCGGTGCCCACCACATCAATCCGTTTTTCTTCGGTCTTACCGTCGGTGTCGATTTTCAGCTCCACCGGCATACGGAAGAGGTCGAGATCCTGCGTGATCTGTCCCACCACGCGAAATCCCTTGTTGTTTCCCAAGCGGTAAACCGTGTACTTGGTTTTGAACTCGGGAGCCCCCGTGGAGTCAAGCCACTGGGTGAAAAACCAGGTGAGTTTATCGCCGTAGGTCTGTTCCGCGATGGCGGTGAAATCATCCAGAGAGGCTGCCTTATCCGCGTATTTCGAGGCAAAGGTGCGCATCGTCTGGTCAAACCTCTGATCTCCTACGACCCATCGCAGCATGTGCAAAATCATCGCGCCCTTGTCAGTGGCCAGCGATTGGAACTCGGGCGAGAACATATCCAGCTTGCCGATGGTCGCCAGCGGCACCGAGTCATAGGCCAGCGCACCGACCGACATATCCTTCACGACTTCTTCGAGACCGGCGCTTCCGGCCGCTTGCTCCACGTAGCGAGCTTCCGAGTATCGGGCGAAGCCGTCGCACAGCCACCAGTCATCGATCGAATCAGGACTCACCGAAACACCCCACCACTGATGCGAGATGGTATTGGCCAGCAAGCGGTAATTTACTTTCTCGGTCACTGCGCGGCTGGAAATGGCTGTCATCTCAGGCGCCCAAGCCGCAGGCACAGTGTCGTCGGGAATCTCGACGACCCGCAGGGTTGTCGAAGGCGCCGTGCCGTAGAGCGTCACAAAGTACGTGAACTCTTTGATCGCGGTCTCGGCGTACATCGCGCCCAGATTCTGATGCACTGGCTTAAAGAAAACGTGCAGGTCGACGCCCGCTTCGTCACTCTTAAATTCCTGGAATGTTCCGGCGACAATAGTGCCCGGGAAACTCGGTTTGTCCCAGGTGAATGTGTAGGTCTTCGAGGCCCCGTTCGCCGCCGCTTTCTTCGAGGAAGATGGATTGCCGACCGTCTCTTTGCCGCTGCCGATCACCACCATGTGAGCAGGCACAGCGATATTCATAGTGGCGGTGAAGCGGTTGATGCCATACGCATTCACCGGGAACCAGCGTCCGGCATAGAGCAGATAACTCGTATCGTCGTTAATCGAGGCCAGCTTGAGCCCTTGCACGGGGCTGTTGTCGCCCGAATCGAGGGTGCCCTCGTAATCAAATGTGAGAGTCGTCGAAGTAGTTTTGGTGAGCGGTTTCGACAACTGCACTCGCACCGTGGAATCCTGCGAGATGCGCTCTGGGGAAAGCGTCTGGCCGGCTTCGTCCGTCACCTTGGTGACTTGTAAGCCGTTGTTGAGTTCAAAGGTGACGGCGCTGACGTCTTCCAAAGCGGTGAACTTCACCTTGGCGCGGGCCGAGATTTTATGGCTATGGGGGGTGAGTTCGGCGTCGATTTGATAATCGTCCACTCGCAGCCGCGTCTTCTCGGCCGCCCAGGCGGGCAGCGAAACTAACAGAAGCAATAAGACAAGAAAGTTTGTAAGGGCCCGACGCTGGCGCCGAGGTTGAAAGAACATTCAGGAACGTCTCCCGGGAAAACCCGCAGGTCTCTAACGTCTATGATGAAGATTGTTACGCAAAAGATGCTGGTAGGACAAGGCTTAGATGTTTTTTTGGTTAACTTTCGCCTGTGATTTGCCTATACCTCGTGTCATTTCTCCGTTAGAAGTAGCCCGCTACGTCTCTACCGTCGCCCTTTGGAGCAGCCCCAAAATCATCTCCGCCGCCCGCTCCGCCGGATGAAGCCGGTCTCGATCCGGCCCGCGCAGCAAGTCTTTCACCCCCGCCAGGCCTTCAATCATCTGATCCCGCGCCGGGCCGTCGGGAAGAATCTCACGCAGTCCCGCGAACACCTTCTCTGCGGTGAAATCATGCTGCACCAACTCGGGAACAATTTCTTTCCCAGCGATCAAATTCACCATGGCAAAGTGCGGTACCTTCACGCGCGAACGCCCCAGAAAATAAGTCAGCGGAGAGACACGATAGACCATCACGAAGGGCGTGCCCATCATCGCCGCCTCCACCGTAGCCGTGCCGCTGGCAATGATGCCGGCGCGCGATTGCGCGAGCGCTGGCAAAGCATCGTTGACCAAGCGAATGGGATTGCGCCCGCCAATCAGCGATTCGAGAAAGCTGCGATCGAGCGTAGGCGCTACTGGAAGAAGGAATTCATATGTTGAACCGAGCTTCACGGCCGCATCTAGGATCGTGGGCAAGTTCATGCGAACTTCTTTCATCCGGCTGCCTGGCATGAGCGTGATCCAGGCCTTCGCGGCATCGATCCCGTGGGTCGCGGCGTAGGCATCGCGATCAATGGACGGCGGAGAAACATCGGCCAGGGGATGCCCAACGAAGGTCGCATCCACTCCACGGTCGCGATAAAACTTCTCTTCAAAGGGGAAAATCACCAGCGCCTTGTCGATGTACTTGCGCAGCAAGCGAACCCGTCCTTGCCGCCACGCCCAGAATTGAGGACAAACGTAATAAGCGACGGGGATGCCGCGTTTGCGCATCTGGCGAGCGACGCGCCAGTTGAAAGCAGGCGAGTCGATAACGATGGTGAGTGCGGGGTGGCGTTGGTCGGCTTCAGCGATCAGCTTGTGAAACAAACGGTAAATTTTGGGAAGATGGTTGACAATCTCGGAGATGCCGACGACCGCGAGATCTCTCGCGTCGACGACGGTCTCGCATCCGGCGGCGCGCATGCGGTCCCCGCCCACACCGAAAAATTCTAATGACGAATCGAGTCGGCGCAAAGCCTCAATGAGCTGCGCTCCATACATTTCACCCGAGGCTTCCCCAGCGGAGATGAGAATTCGCACCGAAGCATTGTAATAGTAATTAAGGGTGCCCTCGGATCTCGTGCTTTTTGAAGCCGTCTTTTGAGGCCCGTCCAGGGAAAGACGATCCCAGGTCTCGAAAAGCGCGAGACTTGGGGCACCCGGTTGTCTGGGTTATACCGAACCGCCCGCGGATGCGGCGCTTGCGGCGCAATTGCTGGCTAGCAACTTCCGCATGGCCTGCTCATCGGCGGGCCGGGAGAAAAAGTATCCCTGGGACATTTCGCAATTGAGTTGCTTGAGCAACCGGATGTGTTCCGCTGTCTCAGTCCCTTCGGCGACGACTTTCAAACCGAGATTGTGAGCCAGCATGATGATGATCCGCACGATCTCGCGGCTTTCCGAGTCGGTGTCCATGTGCATAATGAAAGCCCGGTCAATTTTCAAAGTATCCACCGGAATGCGGCGCAGGCGGCTCAGGGAGGAATATCCGGTACCAAAATCATCGATGCTCATGCGCACGCCCAGGGCTTTCAATTGCGCCAGCACCTGGCCGGATTTTTCCGCGTCTCCCATGGCGATCGTTTCTACGATTTCGAGTTGCAGACAGCTCGGATCGATTCCGCTCTCCGCCAAAGTCTTACCGATCTGGCTGGGTAAATCGGGCTGAGCGAACTCCCGCGCGGTAACGTTCACGCTCATGGTCAAGGGCGGGTTGGAAGGAAATTCCGACTGCCAGGCTCGCAGGTCCTTGCAGGCTTCGCGCAGCAGTTGCCGGTTCATGGGGATGATAAGCCCAATCTCCTCCGCCACCGCGATGAACTCGATCGGCGCGCGTAAGCCCTCTGGAGACTGCCAGCGGGTGAGGGCCTCAAAGCCCGCGATCTTCCCGGTCTGCACGGAGACGACAGGCTGGTAGTGAACCCGGAACTCTCCCTGCTCAAGCGCCCGGCGCAGTTCCGTCTCCAGTCGCAACCGCTTCACGGCGCTGGCATGCATGGCCGCGTCCGACACCTCGCAACGGGCTTTTCCAGCGCGCTTAGCGCGGTACATGGCAATATCCGCATCGCGTACCAGGTCTTCAGCCTGGGTGTGCGGGCTGACGCTGGAAGCAATTCCGATGCTGGCAGAAATTACGATTTCCTGACTGTTTACCAGAAACGGAGAAGCCAGTTCAGTTTGCACTCGTTCCGCAACTCGTACGGCTTCGATGGGGTCGCGAATATCGTCCAGAAGCACGGTAAATTCATCGCCGCCGAGTCTGGCCAGGGTGTCGTCATTGGCCAACCGATCAGGGAACCCACTTACGCGTGGACGAGCCACCAGGTCCGCGCGCCGCACGGCGTCCTTCAATCTTTGTGCAATTTGAATCAGCAACTCGTCTCCAGCCTTGTGTCCCAGGCTGTCATTGATGATCTTGAATTCGTCGACGTCGATGAGCAATACCGCAAACTTGTAATTCGTATGACGCTTGGAGAGGGTCAGTGCGTGCTGCAAACGGTCCAGGAACAAAGCACGGTTGGGCAGGTTAGTCAGTCCATCGTGAAAGGCATTGTGAGCGAGTAGTTCCTCTGCCCGTTTGCGCTCGGTAATGTCACGGTTCACGATGACCAGTTTGTCGGTCTGCCCTTTGGCATTGCGGATTGCGCTCGCGGTCGACTCCAGAGTGCGCCAGGAGCCGTCTTTGTGCCGTATCCGGTATTCCATCCGTTCTCCGTGGCCGCCCATGCGGGCTTTTTCCGCGGCTTGCAACACGCGCGGCCGATCGTCGGGATGGATTTGATCGAATGACGAAGTGGTCTTCAAGTCTTCGGGAGAATATCCGAGAACCTTCTCATAAGCGGGACTGTTGTACAGACGGCGACCATCGCCATCGACCAGCGCGATCATGTCGGCGGCATTCTCGCTGATGAGTTGAAAAAGCTGATCCCGCTCCGCCAGTTGCCGTCGAATGCGGTGTAGCTGCAAATGCTGGTAGACGGTGTAAAAGTCGAAAATCAAGACCAGGGCTGCCAGGCCCCGCACCCATTCTTTCAGGTCAAACCAATACGATGCGTCGTTATCCCAGCGAAACCAGGGGAAAGTGAAAGAGATAATGCCGAGGGTCAGGGCCAGAGTGACGGCTACGGCAAATCCCCATAGCCACCATTCACGACCCTCGATCTGGCGCATCTGGATCGGAATCGCTTCCGGGCTGTTCCGGCTGACTTCTTGAAATGCTTCTTGATTCATGCGACCGACTTGGGGGGGTGTAACCGTATTAATTCTAGCTTGCAGAGCAATTTAGGCAGAGTTACGAAAGGCAGGGCCGTCGGTACCCGCGCAAAGGCTGGAAAACGAGTTCACGGCTCGAACCTCGGGCTAAAGCAGGGTGCCTTCTAATGACTTTTAGTCATCTGCGCTCGCCGTCACCTGAGAGCCGGCAGCCACTTCCTGATCTTTGTATTGCAGTTGATAGAGCTTGTAATAAATACCGTGCTGGGCAAGGAGTTGCTGGTGGGAACCCATTTCGCGGACCTGGCCTTTGTGCATTACGACGATCTTGTCGGCGCGTTGGATGGTGGAAAGCCGATGGGCGATGATGACCGAAGTGCGCCCTTCGACCATGCGGCTGAGGGCGTCGCGCACGCGAAATTCGGTTTCCGTGTCCACGCTGGACGTGGCTTCGTCGAGGATCAGGATTTTGGGATCGTGTGCCAGGGCCCGGGCAAACGAAATGAGCTGCTTTTGTCCGGTGGAAAGCGTGCTGCCACGCTCGCGGACTTCTTCCTCGAAGCCATTCGGAAGGGTGCGGATGAAGTCGGCAAGGTTTACATCTTCCGCGGCTTTTTCTACGTCTTCGTCATCGATGCCTTCTGTGCCCAGGCGAATGTTGCTGGCAATCGTTCCGCTGAATAGAAACGGATCCTGCAGTACGACGCCGAAGCGGCGGCGGAGATCGGTGAGGTCCATTTCTTTAACGTCGACTCCGTCGATTTTGATCGCGCCCTTCTGCACGTCGTAGAAGCGCATGAGCAGTGAAATGATGGTGGTCTTGCCGGCTCCGGTGTGGCCGACGAAGGCAACGGTTTCGCCGGGCTCGATGGCGAAACTGACATCGCGGAGAACCCAGTCGGGCTCGGTCGCCTGCGAAGGACCGGCGTCCCCGCTCGTCCGGGAAGTTGTCATTGGCGAGCCGGGCGAGAACGCCCGGCCTCCATCCGCTTCGCGGGGAACGTTTCGATAGGCGAACCACACATGCTCGAACTCAATGCGTCCCGGACCATTCGGTGTTTTCGTCACGGCGGGTGGCGTGATCTCGACCGGGGCGTCGAGCAACTTAAAAATGCGTTCGCTCGACGCCATGGCCGACTGCAAAATGTTGTACTTTTCGCTGAGATCCTGAATCGGGCGGAAGAAGCGCTGCGCGTACTGAATGAAGGCGACGAGCACGCCCAAAGTGGTTACATTGCGGATCACGCCCTTGCCGCCAAACCAGATGACGCCGGCAATCGCAATGGCGGAGAGCACTTCCACGACGGGGTAGTAAACGGCGTGCGCCATAATCGCGTCTTTGTATGCGTCCATGTGAACGGCGTTCACTTCAGAAAACTTTTCATAGGCGCGTTCTTCGCGATTAAACAGCTGCAGTACAACCATGCCGCTCACGTGCTCTTGCAAGTACGCATTGATCCGGGCGATGGCTACGCGAATGCGACGGTAGGAATCACGAACCTTGTCGCGAAAAATCTTGGTGGCGATGCCGATCAATGGCAGCACAGCAAAAGTGATCAGAGCCAGCTTCCAGTTCATGCGCAACATGATCACGATAATGCCGGCGAGCACGAAGATATCCTCAAAAATCGAGACCACGCCGGAGGTGAACATTTCGTTCACCGCGTCCACATCGGTGGTAACGCGTGTGACCAGGCGGCCGACGGGATTCTTGTCGTAGAAACCGATGTGCATGCGCTGCAGGTGGCGGAAGATCTGGGCGCGCATGTCAAACATCGTCATCTGTCCCGTCCACTGCATGAAATAGGTTTGCAGATATTCCAGCAGGAAGCTGAAAACCAGCAGGCCGACGTAGAGCGCAGCGATCTGCGCGATTCCAACCAGCGCGGTGTTGCTTAGGAAGCGATCCAGCGGGGTGTGCAGTCCGCGCACCGGCGCGAGGTAGCGGTCCACTACGATTTTGGTGAGATACGGCCCGAGAACGTCGACTCCAGCCTTAATCAGAATGGAGGCCAGCGCAACCGTGACCTGCCATTTGTAGGGACGCAGGTAGGTGAGCAGCCGCTTCATCAACCGGCTGTCATACGCTTTGCCTAATACTTCTTCTTCGTGGGCCATGGGCAGTTAATGCTCAAAGATACCCTAGATAGATGGGAAAGAAAGCGGGGAAGATGGAAAAGGTTTGGGGGGGCGGTTCTGCAGAGACGTAACTCTGTTACGACCAGATTCACGACCAATGGGGTATGGCTCGACCTGACGGCGGATAGCTTTGTCGCGAACCTGAGACGTAGCAAGCTCGTCTCTACAGTTTGAGCCCGCTCTACGCGACTTTTCGCAGCACCAGCGCTGAGTTTTTTGATCCGAAGCCTACGCAGTTGCAGATGGCATGCTCAATTTCAGTGCTGCGGTCGACGTCCGGTACATAATCCAGATCGCATTCGGGATCGGAGACATCGAGGTTAATGGTTGGAGGAATTTTTCCATGCTCCATCGCGATCAAAGTTGCGGCCAAACTGGCCGAGCCGCAGGCGCCCTGCGCGTGTCCGATCTGCGATTTGAGTCCCGACATTGGAATTTTGCCAGCCCGCGTTCCCAAAGCAAGTTTCAGGGCGCGGGTTTCCACACGATCATTCATTTCCGTGGAGGTCCCATGAAGATTCACGTAGTGAACGTCCTGGGCTGCGATACCCGCTTCTTCCAGAGCCAAGGTGATGGCGCGGGCGGGCTCTTCCGGCGAGTCGCTCATACGCACCCGGTGGAAGGCTTCACAGGTGGAGGCATAGCCGGTAATTTCAGCGTAGATGCGGGCGCCCCGGGCGCGGGCGTGAACATAGTCTTCGAGGATGAACATCCAGGAACCCTCGGCGATGACAAATCCGTCGCGGTCGGCGGAAAATGGGCGCGAGGCGCGCTCCGGCGACTGGTTCCACGATTGCGTAAGCGCGCGCAACAACGTGTAGCCCTTGATGATGCCCGGCGTGATTGGCGAATCGACGCCGCCCACCAGAAACATGGGCTGCACGCCCGCTTGAATATGTTGATAGGCATAACCGAGCGCGTCGGTGGAGGAAGTACAACCTGCGGTTACGACGTGACTGTAGCCGCGAAAGCCGAAGCGCATGCTGATTTCGCTGGGAATCGTTCCCATGGTTCCGCTGGGAATGCAGAACAGGCTGACTTGCTTGATGTGTCCGGAGTGCCAGAGCCGGTACTGTTCCTCAGAGAATTCCTGCGCACCACCGCCCGTGCCCAGGACCACTCCGATTTCGCGCTTCTCCTCCATGGACATGGCTGCCGGATCAAGACCTGCGTCCTGAATGGCTTCGCTCGATGCGGCTACCGCCAGGGGCACGACGCGAGAAACGTGTTTGCGCTCGCGAGCGTCCACCCAGGCAAGCTCGTCAAACTCCGGAATTTCGCCGGCAATATGTACGGGTAGTTCGGAAGGATCAAAGCGCGAAATCCGTTTTACTCCGGACTTTCCCGCGAGAATCGCGCGGCAGAAGGCTTCCTTGCCAATGCCGTTGGGACTAACCACGCCCATTCCAGTGATCACTACGCGGGGAAGAGTCATCAGTTGTATTTCCTACTCCGATTCTCTCAAATAAAAACCCGGCCATCGCAGGTAAGTTGCAACCGGTCGGGGCAGAGGCGTGGATCAGAAACGGCTTCGGGTATGGCGTTCGGCCAACGTGGGATAATTATCGAAATGCCTCTCGGCGTATACATTTCCGTGCCGTTCTGCCGCACCAAGTGCAGCTATTGCAACTTTGCCTCCGATGTTTTCTCCCGGGCCGTATTCCAACGCTACGTGGAACGGGTATGCGCTGACATGGAACGTGCCACTGCGACTGTAGCACAGATCGGTGGACGCTTGGAGCGGGCGATCGATTCCATCTACCTGGGAGGCGGAACACCTACCGTACTTGATATAGCGCAACTGCGTAGGCTGTTTGTCACGATTTCGCAAAATTTTGAGATTCTGCCCGAAGCGGAGATTACGGTCGAATGCGCGCCGGGCACGCTGAGCGTGGGGGTGATCGAAGGCTTGCAGGGCTGCGGGGTCAACCGCGTGAGCCTGGGGGTGCAGTCGTTCGTCGATCGGGAGGCGGCTTCGGTCGGGCGCTTGCACGACCGGAAGACGGTACTCGATGACATTGCACGTCTGCGTGCCGCCGGGATTACAAACATCAACATCGATCTTATTGCGGGGTTGCCCCATCAGACTGTCGGCAGCTGGGCGTTTTCTGTGGAAGAGACGATTGCGATTCAAGCGCCGCATGCCAGCGTTTACATGCTCGAAGTGGACGAAGATTCGCGACTGGGGCGCGAACTGATCGCCGGCGGCACCAAGTACCACGCCCACTTTGTGCCAGATGAAGATGTTATAGCGGATCTGTATACGATGGCGTGTGAACGGTTGCAAGCGGCGGGAGTGGGGCAGTATGAGATCTCGAATTTCGCCCGTCAGGGATACGAGTCGCGACACAATCTAAAGTATTGGACGCGGCAGCCGTATCTCGGGTTTGGCGTGGATGCGCATTCGATGCTGCCGGGATTGGAAAGTGGAATGGAAGGCATACGATTTTCCCTGCCCGATTCGTTGGAGGCTTATATCGGCCAGAGTCCGCTGAGTTGCATCCAAGTTTCGCCCGTCGCGGCGCTCGAGGAGACATTTTTTCTGGGCCTGCGTCTGAACCGTGGGGTTAACTTGCGTCGTGTTGCGGCGAAGTTCGGGGAAGACGCGATCGCAAAGTTTTCCGCGACGATTGCCGACTTCGAGAGATTGAGACTGATCGAAAGAGATGAAGACGTGATTCGCTTGACCCCGCGGGGCCGGCTTCTTTCCAACGAAGTGTTCGCGGGATTCATCTCGACGCAGGAGCCAGCCAGTCCTGTCTCAACCGTGCCTCGGGAACGAAAACTCGAGCCTATTCCTGACTGTCGTCGTTTTTAGGTCACTTCGGATCGTTACGATAGTGTGGCTCTTGGGGTGTGGTTCCCATTGACACTCCGGAACGGCGACGGCAAAGTAGAAATCAAGATTGGCAGGAGCTTCGCCGATGGCACCGTGCCCCGCCTGCAAACACCATGTAGACACCCCGTTCTTCCTTAACCTGGATGCCTGGAGGCACCTCGTCTGCCCCCATTGCAGGGCGAGGCTGGAAATGAAACCGCCGCGCTCTTTTATATTAGCTCCGCTCATGGCGCCGCTTTTTGTTCTCGCCCGGCAAGGTCGCGTTTTCGAAGTCATCGCGTTCGTTTTTATGTTTGTAACCATCTTCCTGGTGCTGCTGGAGAGCGTCCGTCCCAGACTGCAGCTCCGGAAAAAACCTTTGCCCGATCCCGCCATCAGACTAAACCTTGACGGTCCTCCAAATTAGGGCGTGAACTGAGGGTAACTTTCCTCCTGCTTACCGCTGTGTTCTAATCGAATGTTTTGCACCCGCCGCTTCAGGTTGAATCTTCGATGCGGCTGTCTGTATTCGATCCGGAGGAAGCTTGGATTTCCTATTAAACGACGAGCAGCTTCAATTGAAGAAGAGCGTGCGCGAGTTTGCCGAACGCGAGATCCTTCCCAATGTCATGAAGTGGGACGAGGTGGGAGAGTTCCCGCTGGCTACGATCAAGGAACTCGGCAAGCTGGGCCTACTCGGCACCGTTTTCCCCACGGAGTACGGCGGGGCGGGGATGGGCTACATCGAATACGTTACCGCCATTGAAGAACTTTCGCGGGTGGACGGTTCGGTGGGCATCATCGTTGCGGCTCACACCTCGCTTTGTTCAAATCATATTTTTCTGGCCGGCACGGAAGAGCAAAAGCAGAAATACGTCAGCAAGTTGGCCACTGGCGAGCACCTCGGCGCGTGGGGGCTCACGGAACCGTCCGCTGGATCGGATGCAGGCAGCGCGCGCATGACGGCGGTGCGCAAAGGGAAAACGTGGGTGCTCAACGGCACCAAGACGTTTTGTACGAATGGCCACTACGCCGATGTGCTGGTGGTGATTGCGGTGACTGATCGAGCGGCGCACACCCACGGGCTGTCGGCGTTCATCGTGGAGAAGGGAGCTAAAGGGTTTCGTCCGGGAAAGAAAGAAAACAAGCTGGGGCTGCGCGCGAGCGATACCGCCGAGCTGATCTTTGAGGACTGCGTGATTCCTGCCGAAAATCTTTTGGGCAAAGAAGGCGGCGGATTTATCGACGCCATGCGGGTCCTGGATGGCGGACGCATTTCGATCGCGGCGTTGTCGCTGGGGATGGCCGAGGGTGCGTACGAAGCGGCGCTGAAGTATTCCAAGCAACGTAAACAGTTTGGCAAAGCGATCAGCGAATTTCAGGCGATCCAGTGGAAGCTGGCGGACATGGCCACGGAGATCGAGGCAGCCAAACTGCTGACCTTCCGGGCCGCGTCGCTGAAAGACGCGGGATCGAAGAGCACGCTGGAGTCATCAATGGCGAAGTTGTATGCCAGTGAAGTGGCGGTGCGTTGCGCGAATGAAGGCGTGCAGATTCACGGCGGATACGGGTTCATCAAAGATTATCCGGCGGAGAAGTTCTACCGCGACGTGAAGCTGTGCACCATTGGCGAGGGGACGAGTGAAGTGCAGCGGTTGGTGATTGCAAGGCAGTTGCTGAAGGATTGAGGGACGAATGAAGGAAGAAGAGAAAGAAAAAGAATGGGAAGAGATTTCTGCCAACTCTGCTTTACACTGACAGTTTGACCCACGACTTCCCATCCCTGATTAAGCAACTGCGTTCCGGCGATCCGCGAACCTTGGCGCGGGCGATCAGCATGGTCGAGAACCGCTCGCCCGGATGGGCGGATTTGCTGAAAGCCTTGTTCCCGCAAACTGGGCACGCTCGGATTCTGGGCCTGACCGGTCCACCCGGCGCGGGGAAGAGCACCCTGGTCGATCAACTGGCCAAGCACTATCGCAAACAGGATCGTACCGTAGGGATCATCGCAGTCGATCCTACAAGTCCCTACACGGGCGGGGCGATTCTAGGCGATCGTATTCGCATGCAGGATCATTTTTCTGATCCTGGCATTTACATTCGTAGCATGGCGACGCGCGGCTCTCTTGGCGGGCTGGCGCGAACCACAGCTGACGTGGCCACCGTGATGGATGCTTCCGGGCGCGACTTGATTATGATCGAGACCGTTGGCGTCGGGCAGGATGAAGTTGATATCGTGCGACTGGCGGACGTAACGGTTGTGATTCTGGTGCCGGGGATGGGCGATGATGTGCAGAGCATCAAGGCCGGCATCATGGAGATTGCCGACATTTTCGTCATCAACAAAAGCGACCGCGAAGGCGCGGAGCGGGTGGAGCGCGAGATTCGAGCTCTGCAATCACTGGCCATTCGCAGCGATCATTCTCGTGGAGATCATTGGACGCCGCCGATTGTGAAGACCGTGGCCAGCGACGGAACCGGAATCAGTGAATTGGCCGCGGCCCTTGCGGAATACGAGGCGTATCTGCAAAACGAAAACCTGGTCCTGCGGCACAACATTGAAAACTGGCAGGAGCGGCTGATCGAAATGCTGCGCGACGCCCTGCTGGAAAAAGCCCGCGAGCAGATGCAAGACGGCAACGTCGCCCGCTACGCCGCGGAAGTCGCCGAGCACAAGCGCGATCCTTATACTTTGGTGGAAGAGATTGTGGGCAGGATAGGGAAAGGCTAGCGGCTGCAGAAAATCTTCGATGTTTACCATTGACCATCTCGGTATCGCGGTGAAGTCTCTCGCCGCCGCGAAGAGCATTTACGAGAAGCTCGGACTGAACATTTCTTCCGAGGAAACCGTCGAAAGTGAGCAGGTCCGGGTGGCGATGTTGCCGGTGGGAGAAAGCCGCGTAGAACTGATGGAGGCCACTTCAGAGAACTCGGCGGTTGCGAAATTTATTGCTAAGCGGGGCGAAGGGCTGCATCACCTTTGCCTGCGCGTGCCTGATTTGACTGCGGTAGTCGAACGCCTGAAGAAAGACGGAGTGAGACTGGTCTCAAACGAAATCAAGATTGGCGCGGGCGGGCATCGATATGTGTTCGTGCATCCTGCGAGCGCAGGAGGAGTACTGCTCGAGTTGGTGGAAGCCGGCCCGGTTTCGGCGCAGACAAAAGCACTGGCAACTGTGCGGGACGAAATCGAAGAGATCGTAAATCGCGAGACCAGGGCATGGGATCGCAAGGATGTGCAGTTGCTGATGACGGTTTTGCATCCCGATATGGTTTGGCCATTTCCGCGGACCGCGCAATCCCACGATCCCATGGACTGGGTGATGGTCCTCGGGAGATATGATCGCGAGCGTTGGAGGAAAGGCTGGCAGAAGCTGTTTGACTCGCATACCCTGGTACATAATCGCCGCGAGATAAAAAAGATCGAGGTCTCAGAACAAAACGATGGCGCGTTTGCGGTCGTGGATGTTGACACTCTGTGGCGCGAATCGAACGGCAAGGACTTTCACTGGAAGGGACGTGCCTGCAAGGTTTATACAAAAGTTTCCAGTGAATGGAAAATGATTATGCAGACCGGTCTTTTGGAGTATTAAAACGGCGGCGGCTGTAAAACCTCAAGCCGGCAACCCTTCTTATGCTTCTTCTCGCGGTTGACACTTCCGGTAAGCAGGGCAGCGTTGCACTCGCACGATGCGGGCCGGACGATGCCTGCGAGGTGATCGAAGTGGCCGCACTCTCTGGAGGGACATTCTCCGCCGAGCTGGTTCCACAAATTGCGGCATTGCTTGATCGGCACGGTTTCAGCAAAGGCGATGTTGCCGCCTTCGCGGTGGTTTCCGGGCCGGGATCTTTCACTGGGCTGCGCATTGGCTTGGCGGTCGTCAAAGCACTCGCGGAGGTGCTCGCGAAACCGATTGCCGTGGTGTCGTTGCTGGAAGCTTTGGCTTGTGCCAGTCGTCTGCAGGGAAGAGTTCTGTCGGCGCTGGATGCCGGACGGAATGAAGTTTTCCTGGGCGAGTACGAGATTGCGAGCGCAGGCGCGCGCGCCATTCGCGAGCGCCTGGTTACCCGCGCCCAATGGTTGGAATCAGCCGCTGGCGTGGTAATCGTGACGCCCGACGAAAACCTCGCGGAAGCCGCGCGCGCAAAGGGGCTGCAGGTCGAAGGGATCGACCGGCCGCGGAGCGATGTCATCGCGCAGCTTGGATGGAAGAAAATTGTCTCTGGAGAAACCGTTTCCCCGGAAGCGTTGGAAGCAAGCTATGTGGGACGCTCGGAGGCGGAGCTCTTCGTGAAGGGCAACTAGGGTGAGCAGTCGAGAAACGGGGCAGACGTCGGCGCTCCAAATGCGGATTCGTTTCGCCGCCTTCACCGACATTCCTCGCATGATGGAGTTGGCGAAGCAGGCCACGACGGCAGCGCTTTGGTCCAGAGAGCAGTATGGGACCGCGCTCTCTGGCTCGCCACCATCCCGCGCGGTGCTTGTCATCGAGGAAGAAGCGGGCGTCCAGGGATTTATCGTCGGCAAGTCATTCGACGAAGAGTGGGAAATCGAGAACATCGTGATCGCAACGGCAGTCCAACGCCGGGGGCTGGGCACACGATTGCTCCGGGAGTTTCTCGACTTGGCTCGAAGCAAAGGAGCGGACAGGATCTTTCTCGAAGTACGGGAGTCGAACTTGGCGGCCCGCCGGCTCTATGAGAAGTGGGCTTTCGTCGAGAGCGGTCGACGCAAGCGCTACTATCACGAGCCGGAAGAAGATGCCATTGTTTACCAGATGAGATTTGCCTGAGGTTGCATTGATTTTTGTGCAATTCATTGGAAGCTGATGACGAATCAGGTAGATACAGTCTTGAACCCCGTGAAGTGCGGGGTCGCCCATGTCGCACCTCGGTTCGATTGTTCTTTTTCGCATTGAAGTGGGTCGCGAGGGTGTGCTAACTTTTAATACTGAAAATCGGTTAGGAGGTCTGCTGGATGCTAACTTCTAGGGACCAGCTCCTCGCCAATCATGATGAATTCCGCAAGCTGGCGATGGAGCACACACTCTACGAAAAACGTCTTGATTCACTTACCGAAAAACGCTATCTCACCGACGACGAAAAATTGGAAGAGGTCCGGCTAAAAAAGCTGAAGCTCCGTCTTAAGGATCAGATGGAGAGCATTCAGCGGCAGCACGGGCAAAGGCCACAGCAAAACCAGGTCGCCTGATTTAGCTCCAACCTTGTGCGACTCAGCCGCAGCAGGAGAGCGCTCGTCTTGAGAGAGGGCGCGCCTAAGCGCCTTTTTTGTTTGTGTTTAAACATGAAAAGCTGAGCTACCCCCTACGCCTGCACTATAATCCTCTCTATCTCCAAATGGTTCGTGACGCCTACTACTTCGCATTGCCGCTTTTGTTTGCGGCAGCCCTGATCGGCTGGCTTGCCGGTGTTGTTTGGGTCTTGCCTCTTTTGTTCCTGGCAGGGTTTTTCTTGTGGTTTTTTCGCGATCCGAAGCGAGTTATTCCAGACGAGGCAGGGGCGCTGGTATCGCCGGCAGACGGAAAGGTTACCGACATCGCGCCAGCTATTTCCAGCGACGGCCCCCGTCTCCGGGTCAGTATCTTCTTGAATGTTTTCGACGTGCATGTGAACCGGTCTCCTATCGGCGGCATCATTCGCAAGGTACAGTATCAAAGAGGAAAATTCGTCAACGCGATGAGCTCGGCGTCAGCGGGGCAAAACGAGCAGAATGTGGTAACCGTCGAAGGGGAGGGCCAGACGGTGGTCTTCAAGCAGATCGCCGGCCTTCTGGCACGCAGAATTGTGTTCAATAAGAAGGTTGGCGATCGCGTGCAACGGGGCGAGCGTATTGGCTTGATTAAGTTCGGCTCGCGAGTGGATGTTTTGCTGGATGCCTCGGCGACCCTCGAAGTCAAAGTTGGGGATCGCGTCAAGGGTGGATCGAGCGTGCTGGCCCACCTTAACGCTGGGCGTCCACTGGCGGCGGACACCGCCGGACCGGCTCAGCGAGGAGCACTGTAATGGACCCAGAAGTTCCAATGATTCTGAAGCGGCGCAAGGAAGACCGGCCTTCTGGGCGGTTGCGCAAGGGTTTGTATATTTTGCCGTCGCTCTTCACCGCTGCCAATATTGCGATGGGCTATTACGCCATCCTCCAGGTTACACATGCTACGGTCGCGGAGCCCTGGCATTTCGATTTTGCCGCCAAAGCGATCGGGTTTGCCGTTTTGTTTGATGGGCTGGACGGGCGTATTGCTCGCGTTACTCATACCAGCAGTGACTTTGGCCGGGAGCTGGATTCGTTGGCTGACGTCATCACGTTCGGTGTGGCGCCCGCGCTTCTGGCCTGGATGTGGGGATTCCGCCAGTTACCGGTGTTTCTGGGGTCGAGCGAGTTGACCGGCAAGATGGTTCAACTGGGCTCCATCGCGAGCTTTTTGTTTTTGATGGCGGGGGCGAGCCGTTTGGCGCGCTTTAACATCACTTCCAATCCGCAGCCGTCGAATCCGGGCCGTCCCGGAAAAAAATATTTCGTCGGAATGCCCATTCCAGCAGGCGCGGGCGTGATTGCCGCCGTGGTTCACTTTTCCGGGGGAGATCCGATTTCTTCGTTATGGAGTTGCATTACCTGGATGCTGATCGTGGTAGCAGCTGGATATCTGATGGTATGCACCTGGCGCTTTTACAGTTTCAAGGATATTGATTTTCGCGCCCGCCAGCCTTTCCAACTGGTCATCCTGTTGGGGTTGCTGTTTGCTGCGGTGTGGGTTTTCTCTCAGTGGGTGCTGTTCATCATTGCGCTGACCTACATGTTTTCGGGGGTGTTTTGGCGCTTGCAATGGATCTTCCGGCGAAAGCGAAACCGGCCGCCTCCTTCGTACAAAGAGGCCTCGCAGATTTCATGAGTTCGAATTTCAAATCCGCTCCGCTGGCACACCCCGAACCGGTTCGCGGAGGCAATTTCTACCGCTTGGCCATCGTGGGCGCCGGCTCGCTCAAAGGCAAAGAGGTTGCGGATGTGCTCAACGATCGCAATTTTCCCTCGCTCGACGTCAAGTTGCTGGACGACGATGAAGCGCTCGGGAAGTTAGAGGCGGTGGGAAACGAGGTAACCTTCATTCAGAATGTCCGCACCGAGCAGTTCCGCAATGTGGATTTTACTTTCTTCGCTTCAGACGCGGAGTCCACTCGCAAAAACTGGAAGACGGCTCGCGATGCTGGCAGCGCCATTGTTGACCTTTCTTCTGCATTGGAAGAGGAGCAGAATGCCGTGGTGCGTTCGCCCTGGATCGAGCGGCAGCTGGGGAAGCCTTTGATTCCCGAGTTGCAGCCCGGCCCGGCAGTCGTGGCGCATCCAGCAGCTATCGTGCTCGCGCTGCTCTTGCTGCGCGTTCAGAAAGTCTGAAGTCGTGAAACGGGCGGTAGCCACGGTGTTCGAGCCGGCATCGGAACATGGTCAGAAAGGCATGGACGAACTGCACGAGCAGACCGTGAACCTGCTTTCCTTCCAGCCGCTGCCGAAGAACATTTTTGATACGCAGGTAGCGTTCAACATGGTCGCCCGTTACGGGGAACACTCGGCGCCCGCGCTGGCGACGGTGCAGAGCCGTGTGCTGAAACATTATCAGCGACTGGCCGGCGTGGGCGCCGTCTTGCCGTCGCTGCTATTGGTGCAGGCTCCTATTTTTCACGGACACGCTTTTGCGGTTTATCTTGAACTCGGGCAGGTGGCAGATGTCGAAAGCATTCTGCGGGCATTGGCCGGGGAGCATGTGAACATCACGCATGGAGCGGAGGACGCTCCCTCGCAACGTGAATGCCGCGGGGCAGAACGACGTGCAGGTGTCGATTGCCGTGGATGCGAGCCAACCGAACGGTCTCTGGCTGTGGGCTGCTTCCGATAATCTGCGTATCGCCGCGGCGAATGCGGTTGAATGCGCGGAAACCATGGCGGCAACCCGGCCTCGAGGCAAGATTCAATGAGAGGTATGTTCTTGCTTTTGCTGCTCTGCGCCTGTGGCGTTGGATGCGGCTATCACACGGCCGGTCACGCGGTCACCGTTCCTGACAATATCCGAGTCATTGCGATTCCCGCATTCGTGAACCAAACTCAAACCTTTAAGATCGAGCAGACGCTGACCGCTGCGGTCGTAAGAGAATTCGTTACCCGAACCCATTATCACGTCGTCAATCAACTGAATGACGACGCGGATGCCGCACTGCGTGGAACCGTACTTGCAACCTACACCACTCCTCTTACGTATGATTCGCAAACCGGGCGAGCCGCGAGCGTGCTGGTTGTGATCTCCATGAAGTGTCTCGTTACTCGACAAGCAGGGTAAGGTTCTTTACCAGAATCCCTCGTATTTGTTTCGCGAGCAGTATGAGGTCTCGCGCGACCTGAACAGCTTTTTTGAGGAAGACTCGCCGGCATTTCAGCGCCTGTCGCGCGACTTTGCGCAAACCCTGGTGTCGAATATTCTGGAGGGATTCTGATGCGAGCTTTTGCCCAGGCCGACCGCTTTGTGTCCGAGGTGCAGGCCCGCAAGCTGCGTCCCGCCTACGTTTTCGTGGGAGACTGAGGTTTTCTTCCGCAAGCGTTGCCGCGAAGCGATTCTCGAGCACCTGGTTACGCCCGATTTGCGCGATTTCAGCCTGTTCGAATTTGATCTCTGCGGAGACAGACCTGGTCGAAATTCTCGATCGTGCGCGCACGCCTTCGCTGATGGCGCCCTTTCAGGTTTTCTTTGTCCGCGGCGTGAAGAACCTTTTTGGACGCGGATCGAACGACGAAAAGCTCGCAGCCATCGAGGCGTACTGCAAAGATCCGAATCCTGACGCGGTATTGATCTTTGTCGCCGATCACATCAGCATTCCCGCCGACGCCCGCCGCATGGACATGACCGACAAAGACCGCTACGAACGGATTCGCGAGACGCTGGGTCAGTTCTGCGCCATCGTCGAACTGGCGCGGGTAGAAGAAGGCGAGGCGGTTCGCTGGATCGGCGAATACGGCGCCACGCGAGATGTGAAAATCGATCCCGACGCCGCCCGCGAACTGGTGGACGCGCTCGGCGGCGACATGATGATGGTTTCGAACGAACTGGAGAAGCTGATTCTGTACGTCGGCGAGAAGAAACGCATCACCCTGGGCGATGTCGAGACCATGGTGCTGGCCGCCAAGCAGCGATCGCTGTACGAACTGACCGATGCAATCTCCGCGAAAGATCGCGTACGCGCGCTCGAAATGCTGGATGCGATTCTGACCACGGGCGAAGGCGACGAGGCTGCGATCGGACATCTCTACATGCTGGCCAAGACCTTTCGCCAGATGCTGGTGATTCTGGAGCGCAACGTGCGCGATCAGCGGATGCTGTGGGCCGCGTTGTGGCAGGGCTTTCGCGTGCCTCCGTTTGCCGCCGACGACATCATCCAACAGGCGCGGCGCTACAAGTCGAAACGCGAGCTGACGCGCGCCATTCGCCTGGTGGCGAAGACCGATCTGGCACTGCGCTCGAATCCTCCCAGCAAGCGGATGGTCCTGGAGAAACTGGTGCTCGACCTGACCGCCGAACCGAAGCCCGAAACCGGCTGGATGCAGGAAGAGTTGCCCGTATGAAGCGCACCCCTTCATTTGGCAGGTAGCATCTGGTAGTTAGCCATGACCGCTGATGCCCAATCGCTACTTCTTCCCGATTGCGTTCAATCGCGCGTTCAGGCGGGACTTATAGCGTGAGGCGGTGTTTTTGTGAAGCACACCCTTCTGAACTGCTTTGTCGAGGGCGGAGACCGTTTCCCGAAAAACCTGATCGCTCGCCCTGTTTTTCGCCTTTAGCAAGCGATTCGCGCAAGTCGCGCAGCGTGGTGCGCAAGCGGGAAGAGTTGGCGCGGTTGCGAAGCGTGCGTTTCCCGGTCTGACGGGCGCGTTTCAGCGCCGAAAAATGATTTGCCATGTAATTCGTTTACCTTCGTTTCCTGGTTTTTCGCCTCGGCCTGGTTTCTAGCGAGGAGATTCTCGATCGGGTCAAACTTGACGGCGGAGAGATAGCTGGCTACGTCTCTACGCCAAGTTATTCTACGAGAGTAAGTCACTGCCGGTCAAATGGATAAGGTCCAAACCAAGCGCGAACGGCGACCCGTCTTTGATCCGACACCCTACAGGCCCTTGGGCGCGGTAATTCCGACCGGCATTGACTCCCGTCCAACCCTGGGGGTACCCTTACCTCAATGGTAGTCGCTTGCACCTTGGGCGCGAGCTTCCGGTTGGTTCCACCTGCAGAGAGAAGAATTTGTCGTCGCGCAGACGGGCAGGAGTGCGCCTATGTGGCAGCGACGCCATCTAAACACTGGCGTGACATGAGAGCATAGCCGGCGATGGAGGGATGCGCCAAAACTGAATGAAGAAGAGCATCGAGATCAGCCTCAACATCGAAACCCTGTTCGGCACCGGGACGAAAATCTGCACGTGCTCGAAGACGGTCTGAACATCGCCATCGACCTGCGCTCCAACTCGATCGAACTGGAAGGCGCAGCCCGCGATGTGGCGCGCGCCGAGCAGGTCTTCGCCGACTACGACATCTGCAGCGCGCCGGACACACCTTCAACAACGGCGACCTGAATAGCATGCTGCGGGTGCTGATCGCGCGATCCAAAGGCCACGCTGCGCGGCCTGGCGGAAGCCGGACGGCAGCGCTCGTTCGGGCGGCGCACGGTACAGCCCAAGAGCCTGAACCAGCGCCGCTATCTCGAAGCCATCGAGAGCCACGACATGGTGTTTGGCATCGGTCCGGCCGGTACCGGCAAGACCTATCTTGCGGTCGCCATGGCCATCTCGGCACTGCTGGCGAAGCGCGTGAACCGCATCATCCTGGCCCGTCCGGCGGTCGAAGCCGGCGAACGCCTGGGATTTCTGCCGGGAACCTTGCAGGACAAGATCGATCCCTATCTGCGCCCGCTCTACGACGCGCTCTACGACATGCTCGATCCCGAGAAGGTGGATCGCTATCTGGAAAAGAACGTCATCGAGATTGCGCCCATTGCCTTCATGCGCGGACGCACGTTGAACGATTCGTTCGTGATTCTCGATGAAGCGCAGAACACGACCTCGGAGCAGATGAAGATGTTCGTCACCCGCCTGGGATTCAACTCCAAGGCGGTGATCACCGGCGACGTCACGCAGATCGATCTGCCGAACGCCCGCCGCAGCGGACTGCTCGAAGCCGTCGATATCCTGAAGAGCGTCGAAGGATTGACCTTCGTCTACTTCGACGAAGGCGATGTGGTCCGGCATCACCTGGTGCAGCGCATCATTCGCGCCTACGACGAGCACAAGAACCGAGCTGGCGGAACAGCAACTGTCCTTGCTGGAGCCGAAGGGCGGCGAACGGCAAGACCAACGGTGCGGACAGTGCTGCTCCGCCGAAAAGCATTGCGATGCCCGCGGCGGCACGACGCGAAAGAATAAAGCGAGCACGGTCAGACAGGAGGGCTGCGTTCTGGCCCTCCTCGTCATTTGTTTGAGACGAGGTCCGAAGCAATCTTGGTCATCATCGCAAGAGACAGTCGCGGATTGAGCGACGGCGGCGCTGGCGCAAGTTTCTGACGCGGGCGCGAAGCGCGCGGTACGGCTCCGCGGCAGCGGTCAATGTGCTGGTGACCAGCAGCCGGGAATTGCGTGCGATCTGAACCGCCGTTTTCGCGAGAAAGAACAAGCCACCGACGTGCTGTCGTTTCCAGCGCATGCCCGCTCTGATGAGCGACTTCGCGGGGGATATCGCCATCTCGGCCGAGATCGCCGCGCGAATGCCCGGCAACTGGGGCACTCGCCGGCTGACGAAATCAAGATTCTCACCCTGCACGGGGTGCTGCATCTGGCCGGCTACGATCACGAAAGCGATGATGGGGAGATGGCGCGCAAGGAAGCAGCGTCTGCGGAAGTCGCTGCGGCTTGCCAGTCGGATTGATCGAACGGAACGGCCGATCGGCAGGTGGAAAGGCCTCGAACAACAACGGCAAGATCTTCCAGGACACTCCGCGCCACACGAGCATCACGATGAACTTCGCCATCGCAATCGCGCTGCTGCTGTTGCTGGGGCTGCTGACGCTGGTCTCCTACGTGGACCGCCTCTACACGGAGATCGGCAAATTCCTTTCGCGCGAATTTCAGGACAACATCGACGCCTTCGAGCAGGACGTCGAACCGCGGCTGGGCGTCAGCCGCGACCGCGCGGCGCTGTCGATGGCGGTCCTGACGCAATTGACCATGGCGGCGATTGCCATGCTGGTCGGCTTCAGCGTATTTCGCGATCGGGCCTGGAGCATCCACGAGATTCTGCAGGCCACGCTGAGCCTGATTCTGATCGTCATCGTTTTCAATCGCTTTCTGCCCTTCGTGTTTTTCTCGCGGACCAAGGGGCGATGGCTGATCCATTGGACATTGTTCTTGCGAGATTCTGATTTACCTGGTGCTGCCGGTCACGCTGGTGCTGGGTTTCCTGCAGTCCGTCACCGCGCTGACCAAAGAACATTCGCGACGAGCAGCCGGAAACCCAGGCCGAAGCCGTCGATGCGCTGATCGAAGCGGGACAGGAAGAAGGCATTCTCGACGAGAGCAATCGCGACCTGATTCAGTCGGTGGTGGAGTTCGGCGAGAAGACCGTTCGCGAGGCCATGAAGCCGCGTCCGGAAATCGTCGCCGTTCCGACCAAGACGACGGTGGAGCAATTCATCGAACTGCTGCGCAAGAAGCCATTCTCCCGCGTGCCCGTGTTTGAAGGCACGATTCACAACATCAAGGGCATTGTGTACGCGCAGGACGTGCTGCAGGTTCCCGACACCGAGGCTCGCACCCGCGACCGTGGATACGCTGATGCGCAAGGACGTGTATTTCGTCCCGGAAAGCAAGCTGGGAAGCGATCTGCTGCGCGAGATGCAGAAGAACAATGTCCGCATGGCGATTGTGGTTGACGAGTACGGCGGCGTTGCGGGCCTGGTCACCATCGAAGACCTGGTCGAAGAAATCGTCGGCGAGATTGGCGACGAGCACGAGAAAGGCGAGGTCGTGCGCGAGAACGATCACTCCTACGTCGTGCCCGGCAACATGGATGTCGACCGGCTTGGATGAGTTGTTCGGGATCGCGTCCCGAAGGCAAAGAATCGGCCACGGTCGCCGGGATTGGTGAGCGAAATGGCTGGCCGCATCCCGCAAAAGGGCGAAGTGATCGAAGAAGACGGCCTGCGCTTCGAAGTGCTGGAATCGACCGAGCGCCGAGTCGAGCGGGTGCGCATCTCGGTCGCGCAGCCCAAACAGATGAACCTGATATAGTCATTGAGTGATTGAGCTGAAATTGAGTAGTCGCGCAATTACTAAATTGCCAACTACCAATTATCAATCCCTATGGCCTTTCATTCCGGATTCGTCTGCATCCTCGGCCGCCCCAACGCGGGCAAGTCCACCCTGCTTGAATGCGCTCGTGGGCGAGAAGCTCGCCATCGTCAGTCCCAAGCCGCAGACCACGCGCAACCGCATTCTCGGCATTGTGCATGTTCCGAAGCAAAAGAAGAAGGCCGGCGGGCAGATTGATTCTGATCGATACGCCCGGCGTTCACAAGCCGGACACTTCGCTGGGCCGCAAGATGATGGCGGAAGTGCGCGAAGCGCTGGAAGGCTGCGATCTGCATTCTGCTGATCGTCGACGTGACCCGCCGGTTCGAGTCCAGGCCGATCAGTTCGTGTATTGCACATGGTCAAGAAATCCGGACACCCCGGTCTTCCTGCTGCTGAACAAGATCGATCTGCTCGAAATCAGAAAAGACAAGCTGCTGCCGATGATCGACGAGTATCAGAAGCTGCATGACTTTCAAGGAAATCATTCCGCTGTCGGCGCGCAAGCCCGAAGGGCTTGGACTGTCTTGTTGGAGAAGGTGATCAACGCTCCTGCCGGAAGGGCCGCATTACTTTCCCGAGGATCAGGTAACCGATCAACCCGCGCGCTTCATGGTCGCGGAGATTATCCGCGAGCAAGTATTGGCGGAAACCAGTGAAGAGGTGCCCTATGCGACGACGGTACTGGTCGAGCAGTTCGAAGAAGGTGCGAAACTCACGCGAATTGCCGCAGCGATCTATTGCGAACGGGAGGGGCAAAAGCGCATTCTGATTGGCAAGCAGGCGGCAGATGCTGAAGAAAATCGGCACTGCAGCCCGCATGCAGATCGAGAAGATGGTTGGCACTCGCGTGTTTCTGGAGCTTGTTCGTGAAAGTAAGCCCGGATTGGCGAGAGTCGCATCACATTCATCGAGGAACTGGACTGGCGTCGCCAACTGGAGCTGTTAGCCCGCCCCGGAAAGATCCAGGATTAGCGCGAGAGTTCGTGGAACAGTTTGTGGAAACAGTCAGCACCAAGGTCAAATCATCGAAGGGGAGAGAGCCTGATTCATGTCCTCAGAACCGCAGACGTTCGATTTCCTGGCCGACAAGTTACTGTTTAAGTTGCAGGTCACGCTGGCTGCGGACCGCGCGGCCGTCGATTCAGTCGTGCAACGGATCATGAAGTCCATTCGCGAAAAGGATTGCGCCTGCGGCAGAGAAACGGAAATCGAGTTGGCGCTCTCCGAGGCGCTCGCCAATGCCGTGATTCATGGAGCTAAATCCGATGCTTCAAAAATCGTGGAGTGCGACATAGCCTGTGATACGAACCGGAGTTTGCTGATTATTGTGCGCGATCCGGGGGAAGGCTTCGATCCCACCATGCTTCCCAACCCGATCGTCGGAGAGAACCTCTACTCAGGCCACGGCCGGGGTGTTTATCTGATGACGCAACTTATGGATGAAGTAAAGTTTCTTAAAAATGGCACTGAAATTCACATGATCAAGCGGTAAGATCTTTGAGCAAGGAGTTATTCCTTGACCGCAATCCCCAGAGTTTTCATCTTGCGATAAAGATGGCTTCGTTCCAAACCCAATACTTCCGCCGTGCGGGTGACATTGCCATGATTCTCGTCCATTTTTTTCAGAATGTAATCGCGCTCATAGGCGGCGCGAGCCTGGTGCAGGGTGGAGAAGTCGCTGCCGGCGGCGCGCCGGGTGCCGTCGCGGTGCACCAGTGGAGGCAAATGCTTGCGCTCGAATCGGATGGTCGTCGGATTCATGATCACGATGCGCTCGATTACATTCCGCAGTTCCCGCACATTCCCCGGCCATGAATAGCGCATCAGCGTCTCGATGGCGTCATCCGTGATCTCCCGCAGGCGGCGGCCATACGTGGCAGAAAACTCCTTCAGAAAATGACGTCCCAGCAGCGGAACGTCTTCCTTGCGCTCGCGCAACGGGGGAACAGAAAAGGGGATGACATTGAGGCGGTAAAACAGATCCTCGCGAAAATTTCCTCGCGAGATTTCCTCTTCCAAATCTTTGTTGGTCGATGCAATTACCCGGGCATCGACCGTGATCGGCTCGTCGCTTCCGACGGGGACAAAGCGTTGCTCATCGAGCGTCCGTAAAACCTTCGATTGTGTCTTCAGGCTCATATCGCCAATTTCATCGAGGAAAAGCGTGCCGCCATGGGCCTTCTGGAAAGTTCCTTCCTTGTCTCCGGTAGCCCCGGGAAAAGATCCTTTGCGGTGACCAAACAATTCACTCTCAATCAAATCTTCGGGAATCGCAGCACAGTTCACCTCGACGAACATCTCGTCCTTGCGCAGACCCTGGGCGTGAATAGCATGGGCCACCAATTCCTTTCCGGTTCCTGACTCTCCGTAAATCAGAACCCGACCATTGGTGGGAGCCATGATCTGGATCTGCTGGCGCAAAGCTTTCATGGGGATGCTGTCGCCCACGATCACGCTTCTGGGCACGAGTTGTTTCTTGAGTTCCTTGTTTTCCGCCCGCAACCGCTTGGCATCGATCGCGTTCTTGATGAGGATGAGGGTTCGATCAAGAGAAAGCGGCTTTTCCAGAAAGTCGTAAGCGCCCAACTTAGTGGCGCGAACCGCAGTTTCAATGGTGCCGTGTCCGGAAATCATGATGACTTCGGGAGCGTTCTCCTTTTCGCGGATACGCTCCAGCGTTTCCAAGCCGTCGATCCCTGGCAACCAGACGTCGAGCAGCACCACATCAAATGAGTGTTTGGTGAGAATCTCAAGTCCGGCTTCGCCGCTTTCGGCCAACGAAGTTTTGAACCCTTCGTCTTCAAGCGCTCCCTTGAGCGATTGCCGAATCGTGGGCTCATCGTCAACGATAAGGATGCTATGCATGCTGGTTGATGGAAGGTGCGACCACCGCGTCCGAGACAATTGGCAGTTCGACTACGAAGCGCGCGCCGACAGGTTTGTTTTCCTCCACGCGAATGGATCCGTGGTGGTCCTCAACGATGCGATTTACGATGGCAAGGCCGAGCCCGGTTCCGCGCTTCTTGGTGGAGAAGTAGGGCAGAAACAGCCGTTCTTTCAATTCCTGAGTAACCCCGTGCCCGGTATCGGCGACCGTGATTTCTACAACATCACGGCTCGCCACCAGACCGGTAGAGATCTGAATTTCGCGAAACATGGCGTCTTGCATGGCTTCCGCGGCGTTGTCCAAGAGATTGGCGAGGGCTCGTTTGATGGCCTCGGGATCGGCCATCACGCTCGGCAACTCTGAGGCCAGCAAGGTGCGAACGCGAATGTTGTCCAGTCGCCCATTGAACATGGCCAGGGCGCTTTCGACGATCGAATTAATGTTGGCGGACTGCGGCCGAGCAGTGGGAAACCGCGCCAATGTGGAGAACTCATCCACCAAACTGCGGACCGTTTCCACGGCCCCGGCAATGGTGTCAGCGCAGCTATGGAGTACTTGCAACGAAGCCGCGTCAGGACGCGTGCCGCGCTGCAGATGCCGGCGGATACGCTCAGCCGAAAGCGCAATCGGGGTGAGCGGATTCTTGATTTCATGCGCCACGCGCCGCGCCACCTCGCGCCAGGCAGCCTGCTTCTGTGCCTTCAGCAATTCTGAGAGGTCTTCAAATACGAGGACGTAGCCTAACCCCTGGCCATCATGCTTTAGTGTAGCCACGGTTACGGCAACGCTTAACGTGGTGCGCTGAACAACCATCTCCATCTGTGTGGTCGTGCTGCCCATACGGTCGGCACGGCGCAGCAGCGGTTCCAGATCTTCGAGAACTTCGGGGGCGAAGACATCGCGCAACGGCGCGCCGATCAGAACGCTGGGCAGCCCAGACTCGGCACCCAAGGGATGGAACAGGCGAAGCAATCCGTGGTTCGCATGGGTGACGCGCCGCTCCGCATTCAGGGAAAGCACGCCGTTGGGAATGCTCTCCAGAATGGTTTCGATATGGCGCCGGCGCTGTTCGAGGGCAACATTGGCGGCGCCCAGGTCGCGGCTGGAGGCCTCAATCTGGCGGCGGCTGGACTCCAATTCCTCCGCCATGCGGTTGAACGAGTGCACCAGATCTCCGATTTCATCCGCGGCACGCACTTCCACGCGATAGTCAAGCCGTCCCCGGGAGATCTCCTGCGTTGCTTCAGCAAGCGCAACTACCGGGCGCGTGACCAACTTGGACAGGAAGAGCGCGAACCAGGTAGTGGCGAAAAGTATCATTACGGTGAGCAGAAGCAGGACTTCCATGTAAGTTCGTCGAACCAGCCTTCGTTCGCGGGCCAGGTCGAGATAACGCTGCTGACTAGTTTCGACCTGTTTCACAGTTTCAGAGAATTGTCGTGGCAAAGGTATACCTACGACGATCAGTCCATGATTTCCAATCAGCGCACTTCCCAGGATGTAATCGGTTTGCCCCCAACTGAAAGGAGTCGGGAATTCCGCCGTCAGGCGGTTTAGGGGAAGCTGAGCTTTCAACTGCGGCCAGGGAGCGGGCGTGCCAAAACTGGCTTGCGGGTTTCCATCCACCATCGCAAGAGCGAAACCTCCCTGCAGGGTGGGTGCGTGGCGTTGGAATTCGCTGCTCACGGCGAAAAAGCTGCGGCTGGCAAATGCAGCTTGAACCTCCGGCGAGGCAGCGATGGCCTCGGCTTCGGCCCGTGTGTTTTGCGCCGCGTAGTTTGACAGTAGCGACGCCATGGTGGCCGTGTCACGCCGCACTTCCTCTACCGGACTGGAAAACCATTTATCAATCGAGCGGTTCATCAACACATAGGCGAAGAAGAACATGCCGATGACTGGAAGAAATGAAAGCAAAAGGCTGCCCACGACCAGACGAGTGCGGAATTTCGATCCCAGAACACCCAGCCTTCTTTCCGCAAACAACTTCAGAAGGTTTCGGGCCAGGACAAATGTCAGTGCCACGAACAGCAGAAAGATCAGCGCGGACAGGGAAGCAAAAAAAAGCAGTTGCTGGTTGGTTCCGGGATTCAGAGGCAAGTCAAAAGAGGTCAGCGAAAGCAGGACGCCGAAAAGGAGAGCGATCCCCACGGCCAGTGGAATAATGACCTTTTTCCGGTTGGAAAACTTCTGATCCGGCCGAATTGGATTGGGAGTAGACATCTCGCTGATCGCCGACAAAGCTGATTTTGGCAGCCTGCTGGCTTCTCCGGCCCATTATAAGCGGACGTGCGCTTCCAGGGCGAAAGTCCTCGCCCGGTGTGAAAATGATCTAGACCAGGAACTTTTGCAGCGGACAATGCTCGCAACGAGGGGCAGGCTTCAGGCAATAGTGTTTCCCCACGCCCACAAGCAGGCCGTGCATCTCGTTGTATACCTGTGCGAGCGGCGAGCGCTTGGCAAGACTCATGGGAGAGGGGGAATGGGAGGCGGAACGAAACGCAGGTTCAAGTTCGCGGGTCTTGCCTGCCGGCTTCGCGGACGGCGGCACAGCCCCGTCCAAAGCCTGCTCAAGAAGCTCGCGTAACTCGTCGTACTTTGTTTTGGCAGTCGTCATCCCGTGCCGTTCCAATACGCGGCGGGCGTACGCGTCGACTACAAAAACGGGATGCTGCCCGGCGTAGAGCAGGATGGAATCCGCGGTTTCGGGACCAACACCGTTCAATGCCAGTAATTCCTGGCGTAGTTTCTGAGTAGGTTGCCCGAATAAGCCCCGGAGAGACCCTCCGTAACGCTGATCAACAAATGCGACGAAAGTCTTTAACCGATCTGCTTTCTGACGAAAGTATCCGGATGGTTGAATCAGCACTTGTAGTTGTTCCAGAGGAATGGTTCGGATCCCAGCGAGATTCAGCCTACCGGCCGTGCGCAGACGGCGAAGCGCAATCTCCACGTTCTTCCACGACGTATTCTGTGTGAGGTAGGCGCCCACAATAACTTCGAAGCGGGTGCGTGCCGGCCACCAATGTTGCGGTCCCCAGGCACCGTGCAGAGTGTCGAAGTATGCCCGGATTTGATTGTGGCGGTCGATAGCAGTCATGGGCAGGACCCAGCGTGAAGGAATGCAAGGCGGAACTCATTGATTCGGAGAACTCTCCGCTGGAACTGTTCCTGTCCTTGGCGGACCGCTCTTACTTAAGTTCATGCCCATCTGCCTGTTTTAAGTCCACAAAAGCACGTCTGACGGGCATTTCGCGAGATGCAAATGTGTTAGACGTTCCCGGTCGCGCGGTACAAGTACTTAAGTTACTGGTGAAGTAACGCATCTGCTGTGACAATTTGTGTCAACGCGATAAGCTGTAGATCCTCCCCGAAAAAGCAGTATATCGCGCGAGCAAAGCGAAGTGACTTCATCCCTCTGCCGCTCAGATAGGAGATCGAGGTATGTCTCAACGGCTGGGTGATCTTCTTGTAAAAGAGAAGGTCATAACCCCAGAGCAGTTGGAACAAGCAACGAAGACTCAGAAGGAGACCAACATTCGCCTGGGCGCCGCCCTGGTGAAGCTGGGATTCCTGACGGATGAAGACGTCACCAATTTCCTTTCCCGGCAATACGGTGTTCCCGCCATTAATCTCTCATACTTCGAGATTGATCCAGCGGTGGTCAAGCTGATTCCGTTTGAAACCGCCAAGCGCTACCAGATCCTTCCGCTGAGCCGCGTCGGCGCTTCTCTGACAATCGCTATGGTGGACCCGACCAACGTCTTCGCCATGGACGATATCAAGTTCATGACGGGCTTCAATATTGAGCCAGTCGTAGCGTCGGAAAGCTCGATTCTCGATGGCATCGACAAAGCTTACGGCGCCACCAAGGAAGAAGATCTCGAGCAGGTCATGCTGTCGATGACCGAGATGGACGAAGCCGATGTCGAACTACAGGCCGACCAGGCGGAATTGGGGCTTGCAGACCTCGAGCGCGCAGCCGATGAAGCTCCCATCGTTAAGCTCGTGAACCTGGTTTTGACCGATGCTGTCAAGCGCGGGGCCAGCGATATTCACATGGAGCCGTACGAAAGAGAATTCCGCGTGCGCTTCCGCATTGACGGCGTGCTGCAGAGCATCATGACGCCGCCGCTCAAGCTGAAGGACGCCATCATCTCGCGTGTGAAGATTATGTCGAAGCTGGATATCAGCGAGAAGCGGCTGCCGCAGGACGGCCGCATCATGCTGAAGATGAATATCGGCGGACGTAAGAAGCAACTCGATTTCCGTGTCAGCACTTTGCCCACGTTGTGGGGAGAGAAGATCGTGCTGCGCTTGCTCGACAAAGAAAACCTGCGCCTGGATATGACCAAGCTGGGTTTCGAGCCGGAATCGCTGGTCAAGTTTGAGAAAGCCATTCTGAAGCCGTACGGCATGGTCCTGGTAACCGGACCAACCGGATCGGGCAAAACCAACACCTTGTACTCCTCGATTTCCCGCTTAAACCAACCAGATACAAACATCATGACAGCGGAAGACCCGGTTGAATTTCAGTTGGCGGGCGTCAACCAGGTTCAGATGAAGGAGCAGATCGGACTGAATTTCGCGACCGCCTTGCGCGCTTTTCTGCGGCAAGACCCAAACATCATTCTGGTCGGCGAAATTCGAGACTTCGAAACCGCCGAAATTGCCATCAAAGCCGCCCTTACCGGTCACTTGGTTCTATCGACTCTGCACACCAACGGCGCCCCGGAAACCATTACCCGGCTCATGAACATGGGCATTGAGCCATTCCTGGTGGCGACTTCAGTCCACTTGATCTGCGCTCAGCGGCTGGTTCGCCGCATTTGTAAGGACTGCACGGAAGTCGTCGATGTTCCGCATCAGACTCTGATTGAAGAAGGCTATACGCCAGAAGAAGCTAAGACCGTAAAGATCCAAAAAGGTAAAGGATGTGGCGTCTGTAACAACACCGGTTACAAAGGCCGCTGCGGTTTGTACGAAGTCATGGAAGTCGATGACGAAATCAAGGAGCTGGTTCTGGTCGGCGCCTCGGCAGTCGAAATGAAGAAGAAGGCCATCGAGCGGGGCATGATTACGTTGCGGCGCAGCGGTCTCATAAAAGTGGCCGCCGGCATGACCACACTGGAAGAAGTGGCTCGCGAGACCATTCATTAAAAGTGGTCGCTATCAAGGAGAAAGGGAATAAAAGATGTCGCTCGCACTAAGTGATTTGCTGAAAAGAATGTTGGAGATGTCGGGAAGCGATCTTCACCTTACCACGAATTCGCCGCCGCAGATCCGCGTACACGGGCACCTGGTGCCGCTGGACCTGCCGCAGATGACGCCGGCTGAAACCAAACAACTGGCGTACAGCGTCATGACCGATTCGCAGAAGCATCGCTTCGAAGAGAATCTGGAGTTGGATTTTTCTTTCGGACTAAAAGGTTTGGCCCGTTTCCGCGCCAACGTGTTTAACCAGCGGGGCGCGACTTCAGCCGTCTTCCGTCTGATTCCCTTCGAGATTAAATCTTTTAACCAGCTCGGGCTTCCAGCGGTGGTGAGCAAGATGTGCGACAAGCCTCGCGGTCTGGTACTGGTCACAGGGCCAACCGGGTCGGGCAAATCCACCACGCTCGCCGCCATGATTGACAAGATCAACACGGAGCGGCACGACCACATCCTCACCATCGAGGATCCGATTGAGTTCGTGCACATGAACAAGAATTGCGTGGTCAATCAGCGCGAACTGCACGCGGACACAAAAAGCTTTACCGACGCGCTGCGAGCCGCGCTCCGTGAAGATCCTGACGTGGTGCTGATCGGCGAAATGCGCGACCTTGAGACCATCGAATCGGCGCTACGTATCGCTGAAACCGGTCACTTGACCTTCGGCACGCTGCACACCAACTCGGCATCCTCGACCATCAACCGAATCATCGATGTCTTCCCGGCTCACCAGCAGCCGCAGATCCGGGCGCAATTATCGCTGGTGCTGGAAGGCATCATGTGTCAAAGCTTGCTGCCGAGCGCAGACGGCAAGGGGCGGGCCATGGGGATGGAAATTCTGGTACCCAACGCGGCCGTCCGCAACCTGATTCGCGAAGACAAGATCCACCAGATTTATTCGTCCATGCAGTCGGGTCAGGACAAATTTGGTATGCAGACATTCAACCAGGCGCTGGCCACACTTTATTTCCAGAAGCAGATCACGCATCGAAGTGGCGATGGCGCGCTCCAGCAACGCGGACGAGTTGCAGGAAATGATTAATCGTGGCGCCGGGATTACTGAACCGTAATCAATCCGCTGCAACGGCCAAGGGAACTGCGACGGGAAAGCATTAAACAGGCTTCGGACGAGTTGTACGGTATCGAGCATGAAGCAATAATGCGGCGCGTGCACGAACCGGCGCACCGGAGGAAACGCTAAGCAAGCAAGGAGAGGTCACTATGCCAGTTTTTACATTTTCTGGGAAAAGCGACAGACGGAGAGAAAGTCAGTGGCGAGCGGGTTGCGCCGAACAAGCAGGCGCTAGCCACTCAGTTGCGCAAGGAGCGTATTAACGCCGCGGCCATCCGGGAAAAAGGCAAAGAGTTTGCCATGCCGACCTTCGGCTCGGGCAAGGTCAAGACCAAGGAGATCGCGATCTTCTTCCGTCAGTTTTCGGTCATGATCGATGCTGGCTTGCCGTTGGTGCAGTGTCTGGAAATTCTGGCGGCGAACCAGGAGAACCAGGCGTTTCAGAAAGACCCTCACGGGAGTGCGCACCACAGTGGAGGGTGGTTCCACTCTGGCCAACGCCATGCGGCTGTTTCCCAAGATCTTCGACGATCTTGTCCACCAATATGATCGAGGCTGGCGAAACCGGCGGTATTCTCGACATCATTCTGCAGCGCCTGGCGCAGTATGTTGAGAAGGCGGTGAAATTGCGGGCGGCGGTGAAATCCGCACTGATCTATCCGGTCTCGGTCATCAGTCTGGCGGTTCTAATCGTGGGTGCCTTGCTCAAGTGGGTGGTGCCCATTTTCGCCAACCTTTTCGCTGGTTTGGGAGTGGCTCTACCCCTGCCGACCCGCATCGTCGTGGGCATGAGCGCATTCGTGGGTCAGTTCTGGTGGTTTTTCATCGTGGGAATTGGCGGCATGGTTTTTGCCGTCAAGCAGATCCGCAAGAACCCCAAAGGCCGCTACTACCTCGACTATGCCCTGCTGAAAATGCCAATCATCGGGCTTTTGATGCGCAAGATCGCCGTCGCACGCTTTACCAGGACCCTGGGCACGCTGATTACCTCGGGCGTTCCCATTCTTGAAGGTCTGAGCATCACCGCCAGAACGTCCGGAAACGCCGTGCTGGAAGAAGCATTGATGAAAGTGCGTAAGGCCATCGAAGAGGGCCGCACCATCGTGGATCCGCTTCGCGAATCGCGGCGTCTTCCCCAATATGGTGACGCAGATGATCGGCGTGGGCGAAGCCACTGGCGCCATGGATTCGATGTTGCAAAAGGTCGCTGATTTCTACGAAGACGAGGTTGATGCCGCGACCAAGGACATGTTGGCCTTGCTGGAACCTGTCTTGATCGCCTTCCTGGGTTTTGCAGTGGGCGGCATTGTTGTGTCGTTGTATATGCCGCTGTTCTCGCTGATCGCCAAGATGGCCGGCTAGGCATGAAAACCCTGGGCGGGGACGAGGCTGGACAAGCCGGGACTCCGCCCCATGAAACGCTTCTACCAAGAGATACGGATTGTCCGGGTGAACGCAACCGCATCCTGGGGGCAAAGGAAATTGGGTTCGGGGATGCAATCGATGTTCGATGAGCGGCTGTGGCTAACCTGGCTGGTTAAGGTTCGCATCCTGATCCTGACCTTTCTATTGGGAATCGAGCTGGCCATTTCACGGCTCACGCCGAACCCTTTGCCGCTAAGGCTGTTCGTTAACGCCATCGTCCTGTGGTACGCCATCTCCCTCTTCTACATCCTGCTGCTATCTTTTTGGCGGGAGTACCGCATCCAGGCGGTGCTGCAGGTGCTCACAGATCTGGCTCTGGTCAGTCTGGTCGTTTATGCCACCGGCGGGGTTGACAGTTCACTTAATTTTCTCTACCCGCTGGTGATCATTGTCGCGTGCATCCTTCTGCCACGTGTCTGGGCCTATCTTACCGCTGCTCTGGCATTCATTCTGTATGGAACAGTTCTCGAGCTGACTTACTTCGCAATTATTCCTTCGTACTCGACGACGCATCCGGAATTAAAGGCGCTGCAAGCCATTATTTTCGTTAACTTGTTCGGCTATCTGGCAGTTTCATATCTGGCCGGTTTGCTGGCGAACAAGTTGCGGCAGGTGGACGTCAAGCTGAAGCACACCAGCGGGGCGCTGGAAAATCTGCAGGCCTTGCACGAGAACATCATCCAGTCCATTACCGGCGGACTGATCACCACGGGGCTGGACGGACACATTACTCTGGTCAACACCGCGGCACAAAGATTATTGCAACGCTCAGAAAGCGATCTGCTGGGCCAATCCGTCAATCAGCTTTTTCTGGATCGTCTGCCCCACGTTGATTCTGAGCCCGCGCACGCTGAAGTACGCTGTGCGGCGCCCAACGGCTACCGCAAGACCTTCCGCGTGCTGGTTTCTGCGTTGGCGGTTCCGGAGCGGGGCACGCTGGGTTTCGTTTACACCTTTGATGATCTGACCGAAGTCCGTCGCCTGGAGCGCGAGGTTCGCATGCAGGACCGTCTGGCCGCTGTGGGGCGGCTGGCAGCGGCGATTGCGCATGAGATTCGCAATCCCTTGACCTCGATTGCGGGCTCCGTAAGCATGCTCTCTGGCATCCCGGATTTGAACGACGAACACCGGCAACTGCTGCAGATTGTCACCCGCGAGTCGGAGCGGCTTAACAGCATCATCACCGATTTCCTCGCCTACTCGCGGGGCCGCCAGTACAAGTTCGCGAAGGTCGATTTGCTGCCGCTGCTGGAAGACACCCTCACCCTGCTGGAACATCGCCTGGCGGCACAAAATACCGGAATCCGGGTGGAACGAAAATACGGCGTGAAACAGGCGTGGACTTCGGCCGATGGAGACAAACTCAAACAAGTCTTCTGGAATTTCTGTGAAAACGCGGTGCGCGCCATGACTGCCGGAGGCACCCTGACAGTTTCGCTGGAGACCAACGGAGAGGACTGGCAGGTCAACTTCGCCGATACCGGTCCGGGAATGAGTCCGCAGTTGATCGAAAAGGTATTCGAGCCGTTCCAGTCGCAATTCGAGGGCGGTACAGGGCTGGGCCTGGCGATCGTCTACCAGATCGTCCAGGCACACGAAGGCAAAGTCTGGGCGCGCTCCAAACTGGGGCAGGGCAGCGTGTTTGTGCTGCGGCTGCGGCGCTTCGCGGCGAAAGAAGCTCCGATTGCTTCACCAGCAGGTCTGGCACGCGAATCGCAACCCAAGCGGCTCGAAACCACCGTTGCGGCAGCGGTGGGGGGAGGGGCGCATGGGTAACATTCTGGTTTGCGATGATGAGCGCTCCATCTGCGAGATGCTGGACATCGCACTGCGCCGCGAAGGTCACAAGGTTGAGACCGCAAACTCGGGCGAGGCGGCGAAAAGGAAACTCGACGGCGCTTTGTACGACGTCATCGTCACCGACATCAAGATGCCCAAGATCGACGGAATCGAAGTGCTGCGGCATGCTCACCAGATTTCCCCAGACTCGGCAGTGATCCTGATGACCGCGGTCGACGACTACGAGGCTGCGGTCGAAGCCGTCAAAGCCGGCGGCGCTACGGACTACATCCGCAAGTCTCCGGGTCTGGTCGATGAAATTAAATTGGCAATCAAGCGAGCGCTGGAAAAGGTCTCCCTGAGCCGGCAGAACTACGCTTTTAAACGCGACGCTGCCACCCGCAATTCGCTGGACAATATCGTCGGTGTAAGTCCCGCCATGGAGAAACTCAAACAGACGATCCGTACGGTTGCGTCCACGCAAAGCACCGTTTTGATCTATGGCGAGAGCGGGACCGGGAAAGAACTCGTGGCTCGGGCGTTGCATGTGTGCTCTCCTCGGGCCGGGGAGCCATTCGTTTCCATCAATTGCGGAGCGTTTCCCGAGACCCTGCTCGAGAGCGAACTGTTTGGTTATGTGAAAGGCGCATTCACCGGAGCCAACCAGAACAAACGCGGTTTATTCGAAGTGGCCGACCAGGGCACGATTTTTCTCGACGAAATCAGCGAGATGAGCCTGACCATGCAGGTCAAACTGCTGCGGGTGTTGCAGGAGCGCTCGGTCCGCCCCGTGGGAGGAACGAACGAGATTCCCATCGACGTCCGGGTTATAGCTGCCACCAATCGCAATCTCGACAAACAGGTTGCAGAAAACACCTTCCGCGAGGATCTGTACTACCGCCTCAGTGTGATTCCAGTCTCGGTACCGCCCCTGCGCCAGCGTCGCGAAGACATTCCGCTGCTGGTCAACCACTTTCTCAAGAAGTACGCTCCCGGAGCAGGGAAGAGCATTCAGAGGGTGAACCCGCAGTCGCTCGAAGCCTTGGGAGGGTATGAGTGGCCGGGCAACGTCCGGCAACTCGAAAATACAATCGAGCGCGGCGTCGCCCTTGAGACCGGGGATGAGTTGCGGGTCGAACTGCCCGCGGAAAAAGCCAAGGCTCGAGCGGCGGCCGCAGGAGCAGGCATGCCGGGGGCGGCGGCGATAGCCGGGAACGTCAGCACACTCCCCGAAGGCATGGACATGGAGAAGTATGTTGCCGACATAGAGAAGTCGCTCTTGTTAAGCGCGCTGGGACAATCGAACGGGGTGCAGACGCGAGCCGCAGATCTGTTGAAAATTTCCTACCGGTCGTTCCGTCATCTGATGAAAAAATACGAACTGTAGCTGCCAGCTTCTAGCTTCTCGTTTGGACCTGCGCCGGGAGTTAAGCTAGCACCTAGGAGCGCCCTTTCTTCAACTGCTGTTTCCATCCCAGCACCCTGGCCTTGGCGCCTTCGGCCTCCGCTTCCGGAATCATGCCCTTTTTTTGATAGAGAACCGATAGGCTGGTATAAGCCAACACGTCCTCCGGATCGATTTCCGATATCCGCTTCGCCATCGCAATGGCCTCGTCAAGACGACCGAGATCCTGCAGAGCCCGAGCCATGCCGTGCATTGCCTCCGTGAAGGTTGGATCCGCCTCCAGAGATTTCCGATACTCCTGTACAGCATGCTCGTACTCGCCCTCGGACACCAAGTCTAGAGCGGCATAATAGCGGTCTTCGGCTTTCTGACGGGCTGCGGAATCGGACATGAAACGGGAATCCTCAGGCAGAAAATGGATTCTAGCACGCGCGTTGCCGGGAAAGGCGAGGCGAGATTGATTGTGTATCCGGACGAGCGATGGGTGTTAAGAGAATACAGTTGGCACGGGAAATCACTCGGCACTCTGCAGTTGAGCTGCGACTTGGTTTACGGCCAGGACATCGTAGAAATTCGAGAGGTCGGCGTGGCCGGCGAGGGTTTCGCGCTCCTTACCTTCCACCAGTATTTTTACTCGAGTAATACCGGAAATGTTGGCGGACAAGGTCTGGACCAGCGAAACAACTGTCAGTTCCTCAACCAGAATGCCGGAACGGTGGTTATCTGCGAAGGCCGCGTTGAGATCAATCACAGCGAGTCCGGGCTCGACCAGATAGAGATCGCGAATTGCCGATCCAGCGCCTAAAGGATGGGGCGAACCTTTGTCGAGATAGATGTTGAGCAAGGCGCGAAGGACCTCCGCCGCGCGCTCCTGGCGTCCAGCCGGCAGTGGAGCGCGTATTTCCTGATGCCGTAAAACTCCGGGCTCGTCATAGGCGAGATATAAGGTAACCTGCTCGGTGGAACCGGAAACCGGCGGAGCAACGGGTTGAGTGTTGGCTGTAGAAGGTTCATTGCGGTCGACACGTCCTTGCATCCGCCAGACATAGAAAGTCATTCCCAGGAGCATAACTACCAGGATGATTACCACCGTGATGAGGTGACGGGGATTCATCGTCCAGCCTCGAGTTGGTCGCGCGCGCCGGCGATTCCGCCGGCGATCGCGCTGGCGATGAATTGCTGATAGCTCGGCGCATTCAGTTGGAAAGCGTCGTTTGACGGAAGCGCAATTTCGAGCGCCAGCGCCGCCGTGGTGATGTTATTGAGGGGGCGCAGCGGTGCGATTAAAGAACGCGCGGGAATGCGTTTGTTTTGCAACTCCGCGAGCAAACTGGTTGCGGCAGTCTGACTGATTACTTGATAAGACATTTGCGCCGCATCCCAACTCAGAAAAGGCCCGCGATTCTCTGCTCCAGCCGGTATGAGGGCAGTGTAGACGCGGACACCATTGCCCTGGGAGGCGGCATGCAGACAAATATAAATTGCCGGATGAACGGAGTTGGTCAGGCTGGCGCGCTGGTCGAGGCTGAGCGTGGTGTCGCCATCGCGCAGGAGCAAGGTCGCCAGTCCCCGATTCTCGAGTTCCTGGCGCAGGCGGCGGGCGATGGCGAGCGTGACATCTTTTTCCACCAACTGGCTGCTCAGTGAAGCCCCGCGCTCGTCGCCGCCGTGGCTCGGATCGACGACCGCAAAATATCGGTGCATGCTCGGAGGCGCGCTCACGGCCGTAGCGGGTGCCGGGGTGGTTGGCCCCGAGGGTGGGCGTGGAACGGGCGCAGTGGCGGGTGCGCTCGCCTGTGGGACAGGCTCGACGATAATGGTGTGTCCATTGTTGGCGAAGCTTGCCATCAGTGGGACACTCGCTGCAATCACTAGCGCAGCCGATCCGTTACTCTCCTGAAAGCTGGCGGAAGGGATCGTCTTGCTGTCAAAGGTGAGCGCCTGCGACCCGGGCGCTACTACGGCTTCGTGGTTGAAAGCCATACGCAGTGCTCCGGGTTCAGTGGCAATCATTGGGTTTACCGGAGCGGTAAAGTTCATCACCAATTTCGGCGGCGTAGTCTTACTAACTTGCGCGGTGAAATGTACGGCTACATTCCCGATAAGCAATCGCCGCGAATTTTGATTGAATGTGACCGGGCCGCCGAGGATACGCGGCAGGAGCGTTCCCAGGCAAGAAAGTGGCACCAGGCCACGTCCATTCTCCAGCAGAAAGTTTGACGGAAGGGTATAGTCGCTGCTCTGAACGCGTACGTGTGTGCTTCCCGCGGTGAACTCGCTTTCGATATCGTAGTAGCGGAATCTCCACCGGGTTCCGCTGGCTTTGGCGCTGACGGTGCCCAAAGGTTCGAAAACTTCAAGCAGACCAACATATTCGTCGCCATTACGATCGAGAACCGGGAGGGAGTAGTTGGCGGCTTTGGAGTAAAGGGAAATGCGCTTTTCTTCGGGAGAGCTGTAAAGGAGAAGCGTAGAGGCCATCAGGATCGCGGCCGACAAAGCTGCGACTCCGGGGACGCGTCCCCGCGACGGCCGGCGGGACCCCGGCGCTATTAAGCGGCGCGGTTTACTCCAGCGCATAAATTGTCAGGCCACTGAGTAGCTTAGGGTAGAAATCGGTTGATTTTTGCGGCAAGACTTCGCCAGCTAAAGCGATGTCCCGTACCTGCCGCATGCGGACCGGATTCATAAGAAAAGCCACATTGGCTGTTCCCGCGCGAACTTTAGCTAACGCCTCACTGGCATCGCGGACGTAGCTGATGTTGCTTTGGTCGCGGATTGCTTCCTCTGAGATTCCCAGCACGCCCTCCAGCAGGCATTTGTGCAACTGGACCACATCGAGCGATTGCTGGCGGAGCGAGAGACCCTGAAACAAGTTGGATGTGAGGGCTCTCGGCGTATCGAACAGGAATGCCCGATTGGCGGTAACGCCGAGAAGCGCGGTACCCGCCTGCCCTGCCGCGCGGAGAATTCCGAGCGCACGAACGGCATCGATCCAGGGATCGACTTCCTCCACGCTGAAAAACGATCGAGCACGGTCGAAAAGTGTGTCGGGAGAGAACGAGTCGAGTCCGTGCACCAGGCGATGGGTGGGCAGGATGACCAGGGCTGGGCTGTCCATATTGATGAAGGTCATCATCGCCAGTTCGTACGGCGCGAGTTCGGACGAAGTTGAAGGTGGTTCCTGCAGCGCCCTGCGCTCGTTGCGATAGGTGAGAGCTGTCTCGTAGCGATGGTGGCCGTCGGCGATGATCAGTTTCTGATCGCGCATGCGGTCGCGGACACTTTCGATGACGGCAGGGTCAGAAATTCTCTGAACCTGATGCAAAACTCCATATTCGTCGCGGACATTTATACCGATTCCCATATCATTCGCGGTTGCCGACGATAGGGCCTCATCGATGTTGCCAGCGGGATCGCTGTACAGCATGAAGAGCTGTCCGAAATGTGCCCGGGCGGCGCGCAGAAGTTGTAGACGATCCGCCTTAGGCTTAGCCAGTGTCAATTCATGGCGATAGACGATGCCAGCCGAATAATCTTCGATTTTGCCTAGCCCAATGAAGCCTCGCCGCTCCATTTCGGCTGTGCCATTCGGAGCTTTAAAACGCTGAATGTATTGGTACAGGGATTGCTCTGGATCCTGGAGGAAGATGCCTCGCCGGCGCCATTCCTGAAAGAAGGCGGCCGCGCGAGTGTAAATATTTTCCTTTAAATGGTCGGCTGGTTGCGGCTTGCCAAGAATGATGCGAACCAAATTGTGGGGATCGGCATCATAGTAGCGGTTTCGCATCTCCGGCGTGATCTTGTCATAAGGTTGGGTCACGACTTGGGTCGGGTCCACCCGGGCGGGGTCGTAGCGTAGGGCGCGGAACGGTGCAATGTAAGCCATAGCCGGAAGTGGAATTGTACATCCTGCCCGGTACCTGGCTGTGCCGGGCGAAATCGAGTTTGGTGACGCCTCGGAATCCCGGAGGTCGCGCGGTAAGAAGAACTTGGGAATTTGACAGAAATTTGACAAATAGGTTCCAGCCGGGATGATGAAATCGAAATGACGGTGCTGTCCAGAAAGCAACTCGATGGCATTCTTGCACCAACGTGGGAAATCGTTGATTAGTAGAAAAAAAGGCTGACGCCGCCGCGTTTAAGCTGTGGTACGATCAGCGCTAATGAGGTATTTGTGGGCCGCCATCACAGGCACGAGTGCTCTCGCCGTCGCACCGCAAACCGCGATCTCCACATGGACCCTCTCAGGATCCCTGGAAGAGCCGTGCTGGGTGCGGGAAAGAGCGTCCTGGCTCTGTGCTTATTCCTGGTGGCGACTGCCGCGGTAATTTGCTGCGTTCCATCCTGCGCCGCGGCCCAGAGTCCAGTCGATGATGTGCACATCAGCCCCCGAGTGCAGGCGCTCAAGCCCGACGCTGCCGCCTACATAGATCCGTCGCTGAAGACCCATACCAAGCCGCTGAAGACCGAGGTGAATCTCGTTCTCGTGCCGGTGACCATTACCGATCCCATGAACCGCCTGGTCACGGGTCTGGACAAAGAAAATTTCCAGCTGTTTGAAGGCAAAGATGCGCAGGAGATACGGCATTTCTCCAGTGAAGATGCTCCCGTCTCCATCGGGGTGATCTTTGACATGAGCGGAAGTATGGTCAGCAAGATCGAGCGGGCTCGGGAGGCCGTGATCGAGTTCTTCAAGACTGCTAACCCGCAGGACGAGTTCTTCATGGTCGCGTTCTCGGACAAGCCACAGGAAGTCTCCGACTTTACGTCTTCGGTGGAGGACATACAGGGCAAGCTGGTCTACACAGTTCCCAAGGGCAGAACCGCGCTGCTGGACGCGATTTATCTGGGCGTGAGCAAAATGCGGCAGGCGAAGTATCAGAAGAAGGCGCTGCTCATTATTTCTGACGGGGGCGACAACCATAGCCGTTACACCGAAGGCGAAATCAAATCCACGGTCAAAGAGGCCGACGTACTGATCTACGCCATCGGAATTTACGATCACTACATGGCCACGCCGGAAGAAGCTTTAGGGCCGGCTTTGCTGGGCGAAATTGCGGAACTCACCGGAGGACGTTCTTTTACCATCGATAACCCCAACGACCTGGCTGATGTAGCGACAAAAATAGGGATTGAATTGCGCAATCAGTATGTACTTGGATATCGTCCAAAAAACCCCGGGCACGACGGCAAATGGCGTAAAATAAAAGTGAAGTTGATTCCGCCGAAAGGATTGCCGCCGCTAAAGGTGTACGCCAAAACGGGGTACTATGCTCCTTCGGAATAGCCGGGTTCCCGTTCTTCTGCTTGTTTTTCTGTTCACCGCCCTAGCATGCCGGCACCCGGCAGTTGCGGCTCAAGCACCTGGCACAGCGAACCAGGGACAAACGCAATCGCCGCAGGCTCCCAATCAGGCACCGACAACCCCGCCCGCTCCATCGCAATCCCAAGATTCGCAAACTCAAAATCAGAAGAATCCGCCCGCCTCGCCTCAACCCAATCAGGCTCAACCCGATCCGGCTGAACCAAATCAGGCTCAACCCAATCCGGCTCAAACAGAGCAGGGTAAGAAAAATCAGGAAGAGGGACAGACATCCAGTGAGAGCGGAGTCTTCGTCTTCACCAAGGAAGTCGAGGAAGTCGTGCTGCATGCGACCGCCATGGATGACAAGAACCACCTGGTCACAACCCTCGATAAGGATGCGTTTACCGTTTTTGAGAACAACCAACTGCAGACGATTACTTCGTTCCGGCACGAGGATGTCCCGGTAGCCATGGGCATTGTCATCGACAACTCGGGCTCCATGCGGGAGAAACGTGACAAAGTAAATAAGGCGGCGCTAAACCTGGTGCGTTCCAGCAATCCTCAGGACCAGGTTTTCGTGGTCAACTTCAACGATGAATACTACCTCGACCAGGCGTTCACCAGTAACATCAATAAATTGCGCGAGGCGCTGGAAAAGGTCGAAGCCCGAGGCGGCACCGCGCTCTACGACGCGATTGTGGCCTCGTCCGACTACATGAAGAAGAATGCCAGACTGCAGAAGAAAGTATTGTTCGTGGTCACTGACGGAGAAGATAACGCCAGCCGGGAATCGTTGGAAGAAGCGGTTCGCCGCCTGCAAGAGGAGAACGGCCCCACCGTCTATGCAATCGGATTACTCGGCGAAGAGAAAGCTCGCCGTGCCCGCCGCGCCCTTGAATCCATTGCCCAGCGAACCGGAGGAATCGCGTTCCTGCCCCGGACCCTCGATGAGGTCGATGAGATCAGCCGCACCGTGGCTCACGACATCCGCAATCAATACACCATCGGATATAAGCCTTCCACCCCGAAGAGCGCAGGCGGATACCGCGCTATCCGAGTGGAAGCACGCGCCAAGGGATTCGGCAAACTCACGGTTCGCACCCGGACCGGCTACTATCCCGGCCAGGAGCACGCCCCGCAGTAAGCTTGTTCTGACACCGGAGGAATCTTCGGCCGTGCAATCGAGCGATGCCCAACTTGTCGGAACCTTGCTGCGGTCCGGTAGAGACGGAGCTTGCTCCATTTTCGATTCTGTCTCCACAAGGGTTAGGCCCTTTCGTGCGATTGACGTCATTGCCCCGCTTCCGTACCCTGTAGAGTGCAGAAGACAACCATCGAGCGCTCCCGCCTGCAGGTGACCGACGATATTACTGAACTTGTTGGTGACACTCCCATCCTCAACCTGAAACGTCTTGTTCCTGCCGGCTCGGCGGGGGTTTACGCCAAGCTGGAGTATCTGAATCCCGGGGGAAGCGTGAAGGATCGCGCAGCTATCGGCATTATCGGACGGGCCGAAGCGCAAGGTCTGCTTAAGCCCGGTGGAACCATCGTCGAAGCGACGGCGGGCAATACCGGCATTGGTCTGGCCCTGATTGGCGTCAATCGCGGCTACAAGGTCGCGTTATTTGTCCCGGAGACTTTCTCAGAGGAAAAAGTGACAATCATGCGAGCCCTCGGCGCCGAGGTCACCCGCACGCCGGACGCTGAGGGTATGCAGGGAGCGATCAAGCGAGCCAAGGAATTAGCCTCCCACGACCCCAATGCCTTCATGGCAGCGCAGTTCGAAAATCCAGCCAATCCCGATTATCACTACGAAACCACCGGCCACGAAATCTTCGAGCAAATGGAAGGAAAAATCGACGCCGTTGTGATTGGCTCGGGCACGGCGGGCACATTTACCGGCGTGGCGCGCTATCTGAAGGAGCGTCTGCCCAAAATTCTCGCATACGCGGTTGAGACGCAGGGATCGGTGCTCGGAGGCGGACAACCAGGCCCGCATAAAGTCGAAGGAATCGGCGCCAGCTTTATTCCCAAGAATTTCGATCCCTCGGTCTGTGACGAAGTGCTCATGGTGACCGATCCGGAAGCGTTTGGAATGGTGAAGCAGTTGGCGGCGCGTGAAGGCGTGCTGGCGGGTTCCAGCGGCGGCGCCAACGTGTTTGCTTCTCTGACTGTGGCCCGGCGCTTGGGATCGGGAAAGCGCGTAGTGACCATGATTCCGGATTCAGCCGAGCGCTATCTGTCAAAGAAAATCTTCGAGGGCGGAATTTGAGAGCTTCAATCGGCAGTCAGGCCCTCGGGGACGCCCGCGCCTACATTGGCATTTTGCCGATTCGGACTGAATGCTGAATGCTAAGCACTGAACGCAACCCATCATGAATAAAAACACCAAGCTCCCCGGTTTTGCCACTCGCGCCATTCACGTCGGGCAGGATCCTGACCTTGAGAGCGGCGCGATCTCGGCCCCGATTCATCCAACCTCCACCTATGTTCAGCAGGAGATTGGCAAGAACAAAGGCTACGAGTATGCCCGAGTTTCCAATCCGACGCGCACCCGCCTGGAAGACAAATCTCGCCGCCCTCGAAGGGGGAATCGCTTCGCGCGTCTTCGCCAGCGGAATGGCCGCGATTAACGCCATTTGCACGATGTACAAGTCGGGCGACCACGTGGTGTGCGGCCATAACCTTTATGGCGGTGTGCCGCGCCTGTTCAATCAGGTGCTCACCGGCTACGGGATGGAGTTCACCTACGTCGACACTTCCGAGGTCAGAAACGTCGAGCGCGCCATTCGCAAGAATACCCGCATGGTGTATGTGGAGACGCCGACCAATCCCGCTGATGGCGCTCGCCGACCTCGAGGCCATCAGCAAGGTTTGCCGCGCCAAGAAGGTCGAACTGGTGGTCGACAATACTTTCATGTCGCCATATTTTCAGCAGCCGATCGCGCTGGGCGCGGACATGGTCGTACATTCGACAACAAAATTCCTCAACGGGCACAGCGATGGTCTGGGAGGCGTCGTGGTCTGCACCCGGCCCGAGCAGACCGAGCAAATGAGCTTTGTACAGAAAGCGGTGGGAGCGATTCTTTCTCCATTCGAGTGTTGGCTGGTGCTGCGCGGGGTCAAAACTCTGGCGGTGCGCATGGAGCAGCACGATCGCAGCGGCCGAGTGGTCGCGGAGTTTCTTGCCCGACACAAGAAAGTAAAAAAGGTTTTCTATCCCGGCCTGCCGGACCATCCGCAATACGAGCTCGCGCAGAAGCAGATGACCGGCTTCGGCTCCATGATCACCTTCGAGACCGGCTCGCTCTCAAATGCCAACAAGATGCTGAGAAAAGTCCGGGTCTGCTCCCTGGCGGAATCTCTCGGCGGAGTGGAGACGCTGATTTCCCACCCCGCAACCATGACTCACGCCGCGCTTGGGCGAAAAGGGAAGAAAACAAATCGGCATCACCGATGGCATGGTGAGGATTTCAGTCGGCATCGAGAACGTGGAAGACATCATCGCCGACCTGGATCAAGCCCTGGTGGCCATCTAAGCATATTGCCGCCGATTAGGGCAGAGGTCGCTCGTCGGTTCACAGGCGATTGCTTTTTCATTCAGCGTTCATCCTTTACCTGAGTCCTATGTTGATTCCCTCCCAAGCGCGCGAATGGAACGCCACTGACTACCATCGTATTTCCACGCCGCAAGTCAGTTGGGGAAGGAAGGTCCTGGCTAGAGTGCACCTGCGCGGTGACGAGGTGCTCTTGGATGCCGGTTGCGGCACCGGAAGGCTGACAGCTGAGTTGTTGAAGAACCTGCCGCGAGGCTGGGTGGTGGGCGTGGACCTATCCGAAAACATGCTGACCGGTGCGCGAAATCATCTGTCTCAGGATTTCAGCGGCAAGTTCTTGCTGGTGGCTGCCGATCTGCAGGTCCTCCCTTTTGAAAGGGCGTTTAACGGCATTTTCAGCACGGCCTCGTTTCACTGGGTTCTAGATCACGACCGTCTCTTTCGTAGTCTCTTTCGCGCCTTGCGGCCTGGGGGATGGTTGCGGGCGCAGTGTGGCGGTGGGCCGAATCTGGCCCGGCTACGCAAACGAACCGACGAACTCGCGGCCACTCCGAAGTATGCGCCGTACTTCGACGGCTTTCGCGAGCCCTGGATTTTCAACGATGCTGAAACTGCCGCGTCGCTTCTGCGCCGCGCAGGATTTGCGGACGTCGATACCAGCCTTGAACCCGCGCTTACCATTCTGGAGGACCTGCCGAGGTATTCCGAGTTTGTGCGCGCAGTGATTCTGCGGCAACATCTGGAGCGGATTCCAAACCACGAATTGCGCGCGGCATTTGTCGCTACGCTCGCGGGCCAGGCAGCGACCGACGATCCTCCATTTTCACTTGATTACTGGCGGCTAAACTTAAGTGCGAAGGTTCCCACGTAAATCCTCCGCTTCCGTGTCTGAATGAGGATGAGAGTCGTTTCGAGTCAGAGCTGTTATCTCACCGACTCATCCAGCCACTTGAGATAGTCTGGGCTGCCGCTTTCAATCGAGATCGACAAGCATTCCGGCAACTCATACGAATGCATTTCGAGAATGGCATCGCGTACCTTCTCAAAAGGAGCGGCGGTTTTGATCCACAGCAACCATTCCTCGGCTTCTTCGACTTTCCCTTTCCAGCGGTAGATCGATACGACTTTGGGGACGATGTTGACGCAGGCTGCGAGCTTGCGGTCGACTAAGCCTTCGGCGATCCGGCGCGCCTCATCGACAGAGCCGGCGGTAGTCATGACGATTCTCTGGTCACTCATATAAAATCAGCCTTCAGTAGTTTGATTCCAAGCATCAAAGATTAGCACTTTTAGAAAGTGTAGCGCCCAGCGAATGTACAGCGGGCCTTCCGCCCGTGCCCGGGACAGGATGACCGAAGCCGGCCAGATGCCGGCGCTACGACTAACCTATGACTCAAATCAAGTTTGGCACTTCGGGATGGCGGGCGGTCATGGCGGAGGAATTTACCTTTGCCAACGTGCGGCGCGCGGTCAGCGGGATCGCCCGCTACGTGGTTTCGCAGAAGCCGTCCGGTGCGCGCGTCATTGTCGGCCGCGATCCCGCGCTTTCTGGGCGAGACTTTCTGCTCCATGGCAGCCGACATCCTCGCCGCCCACGGCATCACGCCGCTGGTGATCGCGCGACGCCGCGCCCACTCCGGCCATCTGCCTACGCGGTCATCCGCGAGCATGCGGATGGCGCCATCAACTTTACCGCCTCCCACAATCCGCCGGAATACAACGGAATCAAATTTTCCACTCCGGATGGCGCACCCGCGTTGCCCGAAGTCACCAAGCAGATCGAAGCGGAAATCGCGGCCTTCGACAGCGACGCCGGAGCGATCGCCGCACTCCACTTCAAAGCCTGCCTCCGCAATCTCTCGATCCTCGCGAGCGCATATCTGGCGCGCCTGCGCGAAATCATTGATTTCGACGTGATCCAGAAAGCCGGCCTGCGCGTTGTCTTCGATCCGCTCTGGGGAGCGGCCCGTGGATATCCGGATGCGCTGCTGCGCGACGCCGGCGTGGAAGTCGCCACCGTCCACGACTATCGCGACGTGCTCTTTGGCGGCCACGCTCCCGAGCCCGACGATCACCTGCTCGAGACCCTTCGCGAAAAGATGCGCGCGACCAAAGCCCACATCGGCATCGCGACCGACGGCGACGCCGACCGCTTTGGCATCGTCGATGAAGACGGCACATTCTTCCAGCCCAACTACATCATCGCGCTGCTCGTTCGACTACCTGGTCGAAAGCCGCGGCTGGAAAAACGGCGTCGGCGAAGTCCGTCGCCACCACAAATCTGATCAATGCGCTGGCCAAACATCACCAGGTCGAACTGCACGAAACGCCGGTCGGCTTCAAATACATCGGCGAGCTGATCAAGCAGGACAAAATCGCCATCGGCGGCGAAGAAAGCGCCGGACTCTCCATCCGTCATCACGTTCCGGAGAAAGACGGCATCCTCGCCGGACTGCTTTGTTGCGAGATGGTGGCCCGGCGTGGCAAGTCGCTGGGCCAGCAATTGAAGGAGCTATTTGTCAAAGTTGGTTCCTTTTATCCCCAACGTGAGAACTTCCGCTTGACGCCGGAAGTGAAAGAGAAGTTCACTGAGAAGTTGCAGCACAGAATCCGCGGGAATTCTTCGGCCGCAAGGTCGTCGAAGTCGTGCGCACCGACGGACTGAAGCTGGTTTTCGAGGACGGTTCCTGGGTATGTTACCGGCTTTCGGGGACTGAACCGGTGGTCCGGGTATATTCCGAGGCCGGAAGTAAAGAAGAACTGGAGAAGTTGAGCGCAGCGGCCAAACAATGGATTTTCGACTAAAACAGTTTCCGAAAATCCGGATCTTGCCACGGCCGGAGAATAGGCCTGCGCACGCTGGTAGAGCGCGCTCCGCAAGCAGAAGCGTGGGCGGAGCGCCGGATTGACAGACTTCGTCCTATGCTGACGCTGCTCTATGCCATCGCGCCGCCGTCTGGCCACGGCTGCTGTGGGCGTGCTCACCGTGTGGCTATTCGCGCATGTAATGTTTGGCGCCAACGGCATGGTCGTTTATCGGCAGAAGAAGGACGGAATACCAGAGCCTGCAGAAGCAGATCGAAGACTTACAAAAGGAAAACAACCGCTACACCCAGCAGATCAAAGTCATTGCAGACACCGATCCCAATACGATTGAGAAAGAAGCCCGGGAGCAATTGCACTACGCGCGCCCTGGAGAAGTAGTATATGTTGCCCCGCCGCCAGTTCATCCTGCCGTGCCCGAGACAAACGCCGCTCGTAAGTGAGTCGGCCCGCAATTCCCCGATAATTATTTTGTGATATAGTTCTGTCAAATTATTCTTTAACCGCAAGGCGGTCTGACAGTTTTCGCCTTGTTTGTGACTTCCCCGTGCGCAGCGGAATGCCGGGCAAGAGATGAGTTACAAAATCTGCGGGTTAACCGCTAAAATGAGGTGTGCTATGAAAAAAGTAATGATGAGTGGTGCTGCGGTCCTGGTTCTGTTCTTTATGGTCGCGTTAGCCTCGGCGGCTGACAGTTCGGCGACCGTGAAGGGGTACGTGAGCGATTCCATGTGCGGCGCAAAGGGCGCCAACGCAAACCATGCCGCTTGCATGAACAAATGTCTGGGAAAAGGTGCGAAAGCGGTAATTGTCACCGACAGTGACCAGAAGGTCGTAAGCGTCGACAACCCGGACGTGCTGAAAGGCCATGAAGGCCATCATGTGGCAGTCACTGGAGAAATGACTGGCGACTCCATGCACGTCGAGAGTGTGAAGATGCTTTGATTTCTGGATAGAGAATTGAAAGGGCGGCTTCGTGTCGCCCTTTTTGTTTTGGTGCTAGAAACGCTAACGCACAACGCCTTCCAAGGGGGAACTCGCCGTCGCGTAGAGTTTTTTCGGCATGCGACCGGCTAGATAAGCCTGGCGCCCGGCCAGCACTGCGTGTTTCATCGCTTCCGCCATCAGCACCGGATCCTGAGCACCGGCGATACCGGTATTCATCAATACCGCATCTGCGCCCAGTTCCATTGCAATCGTCGCGTCCGACGCTGTGCCTACGCCTGCGTCCAGAATTAACGGCACGCCGGTAATCATCTCGCGCAAGATTCGGATATTCGCGGCGTTCTGAATCCCCAAGCCGCTGCCGATGGGCGCTCCCAAGGGCATAATCGCGCTGGCCCCGGCATCGAGCAGGCGCTTGGCAAACACAATGTCGTCCGAGGTGTAGGGCAGGACCGTGAATCCTTCCTTCACCAGGACGCGAGTGGCTTCGAGGGTGGCTTGCACATCGGGATAAAGCGTCGCCTGATCGCCGATGACCTCAAGCTTCACCCAATCGGAAAGTCCAACCTCGCGCCCCAGACGCGCGGCGCGAATCGCTTCATCGGCGGTGTAACAGCCAGCCGTATTGGGCAGCAGAAAGTATTTCTTGGGATCGATGTAGTCGAGCAGCGATTCCTTGCTGCGATCAAGATTCACGCGGCGCACCGCCACCGTGACCATCTCAGCGCCGCTGGCTTCCAGCGCCCGCGCGGTTTCCTGAAAGGACTTGTATTTCCCCGTACCCACGATGAGCCGGGAACGGAATTCGCGGCCAGCAATGATCAAAGCGTCTGCCATGCCTCCTATTGTAACCAAACAGGGCAGGAGAATTGGTTTCATCGCTGGCCCTGCGGTAGAATTCCGGCACGCACGGGAGTTTTGGAGGACGAGGATGAAATTTGCGAAGATTGTGTTTTGGATCGCCGGCATTTGGGGTGTACTGGCTCTCACGCCGCTCTACTTCATGTTCGATCTGATTGGACGTAACGATCCACCACCGATCACCCACCCTGGATTTTTCTACGGATTCGCGGGAGCGGGGCTGGCTTGGCAGATCGCCTTTTTCTTCATCGCCACCGATCCAGCGCGCCATCGGCCATTAATGGTTCCTTCGGTGTTTGAAAAGTTTAGCTATGGCATAGCCGCGGCTGTGCTCGTTTTGCAAAGGCGCATGCACTCGTCAGATTTGATCTTCGGCGCCGCCGATTTACTGTTCGGTGTCCTGTTTGCGATTGCTTACTTCAAGACTCCATCTCGTGTTGCATCCAGCGAAACTTTTGTCCCTGAATAAACCTTGATCCAATGATTTCGCACCTCGGGGCTCACTTTCCGGCCATTCCAGTTAAACACGATTAAGGCTGTCTGCTGCTTCGGCATATGGCAGTCAACGCAGTTATTCGCGATTAGCTCTCGAATCTTTGGATGGCTCCCCCCCTTATGGCAGTGCAAGCAATGAAAGCAACTGGATCCTTCTGGCTCGCATGGACATCGTGGCAGGTCAGACAAGTCATCGTCGATGATTGATAGCACCGGCTTTTTTTGAGCAGTTCGACCTGGCTTCCATGGACATCGATCGGCGCGTCGGCCGCGGGTAGTGGTACACTCGAGAAACTTGTCCAGAGGCTCGCCGGGAATATAGGAAAACCCCGGAAGCAGGGCTTCACCATGGCCGGCGTGGCACCAGGCACAAAGATCCATTTGGCGCTCCCTCGAAAAGCGCGCTGGGTTGAGGATGGCGGAAACTGCTTGAGTGTCCGCCGATTTCGAGTGAACGCGCTGCACATGTTCACGCCCCGGCCCGTGGCACTTTTCGCAAGTGACTGCGGGTGCCGCCCGGTGAGGGCGCGGGGGTGGCGTATTGGGTTGTGCCGGTGTGGGATTCGATGAGATAGCTGGCCAGTGCGGCGGACGCGGCGAATTCGTCGCGTCGCACGGTGTAGCGGGCCAAGACGTCGCCAGCCGCTGCGCCGATCTCAATGACGGGCAGCGCGGTCGTCGGGTGTTCGATGCGGGCGTCGGTGCGCAGACCGCTTGCCCGGGCGACATATCCCAGACAGCCGATGCCGCGGGCGTCGTCGCTGTCCAGGACGGCGGTGCCGGCGAAGCGGTCGTAAACCACGGTGTTGGCAAGTGTCAGGTCGGCGACTTCGGCGAGGTCGGCGGCGATGGCGCGCAGTTGTTCGGGGTCGGGCAGCTGTTGCAGTTTCACCGCGCCGGGGTGGATGGCCCCGCGCAGAGCAATACGTAGTCGTCGAGGCAGCAC